>NZ_CP080574.1:4800000-6519048 GCF_023277505.1 Sphingobacterium siyangense
GGTTAAACTCGAAATCTAGATCATAAGTCCCACTGGCGTTGACGAGTTGATAGGGATATCTTTTATTCAGTTCAAAATCTGACTCACCGTACCGGGCATCAAAGGTCAGGGCCAAAGATCCTGCCTGATCCGCGTAGACAATTTTTTCAACTTCTTTAATTTCAGTTTTTTCACAGGATGTGAACACCAGTGCAGCCACAGCTGCAGCTGCAAAAAATAGGTTTTGCTTATTCATTTTTCTAATTATTGTAGTAATTGATTCGTTTTTTATCTGACCTCAACAGGAAATACCAACTCCTCCTGTGATACTTTTTCTCCACCTTTTAATAGATTCACTTTAATCTTCCAATGACCTTTCATCGTAAAATTGATCATTCCGCTATAGCGTCCATCACCTTTGCTTGTGGCAGCTTTATTGTTCGGAGAACCATGGCCCATATCGGGCATAAGAGGTTCTATCTCGACCGTATAATTATCCAATGGCGGAAAATGGTTGTGATCCATCTTGTGAAGCGTGAAGTCAATAGGTTGGGTACCTGTCTTTGCCTCATCAGGCAACAATAGACTAACGAACACACGACCGTCATCTTTAGTGCCTACGGGAATAGTCCGTGCAGGCGTCGCCTCTGAGACGGGCAAGAGAAAAGAGAGCGTATCTTTTTTATTAAGTACGGCATTCAACATCCAGCCTTTACCCATATCATTCATGTTGGCCATAATAAAGACAACTTCGGCTTTGTATAATCCATTACCCAGATCGACTGGTGGGTAATATGGCCCACCATGCGACACCATTCCCATGTCCATGACGACATCGTAGTCAAGATGGGCGTCCGTCGTGGGATCTCCATCGAGGTCGGTGACCTGAATATAAATTGTTTCGTTTTTGCTCGTTAGGCTATCTTGCACAAATACGCTAACCTTGTTCTGCGCTAAGGTCGTATCCGCAATCTTAGTCAAGGTGGTTACGTCCACCATGGCACCTGCCGTGTCGACAGGATTTTTTTCGTCGGTTTGCGTGTTATTTCCGCACCCGGTTAAACTGTATACCAAAGCCATAGACGCAATGCCTAATAGCATGGATACTTTTACAAAGTAAACTGATTTCATTCTCGATTTTATTCAATGCCAAAATCGCTATGTTGACAGCCATCAGGATAATGCACCTTAGGTCAACATAGCACAAGTAATTTTATGTGAATCAACTAGGCTTTGAATCGAGGTGGGCGGAAGTTGTTTTTAAAATGTATAAAGCTGTAGTAAGCGTTATAATAAGTTACATAGGTGTTTTTCACGCAGATCGACATTTGCTCCGGCATTATAATGAAATCCTGCATCAGGCATATGAAAGTCTCATATTTTACATTTTGTGGAAGGTCTTTTTCAGAAGATTTCTCGTCGAGTGCTTTGAGCTTTTTCATGAGCACACATTGACCATTGCAATGCATTTCAGGTCGGGCTCTATTTTCGCAAAGATTTGCTGCAATAAAAGATCGGTTACTTTCAAACCACACAAATACACCCATGCTTCCCAGGCATTGGTAGGCAAGCACAATAAGGAGTAAGAAAGATACGATCTTTTTCAATTTGGTTTAAACGTTTACAGTTGTGTCAATAATTTCCGGATATCTACTATTGCTTTTTTTGCATCTTCTTCATTCGTACCGTCGTAAACACCCCTAACATGGCCTTTGGTATCTACCAATGTAAATGCGCCGCTATGGTCAAATCCTCCAGGGACATCGGGGTTCTCCTCTGCATAAGAAAAATAACCTTCTTTACCTGCAATCTTATAAACGGCATTCTGAGGGCCATTTAAGAACCTCCAATTTAATGGCGCTCCAACTTTTTTTGCATAATCCCGAAGAACAGTTGGCGTATCATGTTTATCGTCAATGGTATGGGATAAAATAACGAACCGTTTTTCATGCTCAAATTCTTTTGCTATAATGAGCATGTTTTTGGCGAGCAATGGGCATATCGTTGGACAACGGGTAAAGAAAAAATCTGCCAGATATATTTTATCAGCAACATCCTCATTGGAAACCCACACGCTGTCCTGATCCACAAAACGGAATGCAGGTATAGTGTGATATATTGTGTCGTTAGCTTTTTTACCATCTTTTTCCACCAAAACAATTTCCTTCTCACCCATAATAGGAAGATCATCTTTGTCCTTGTTTTGGTTAATGCAAGAATGAAAGACAGAAATACTAAAAAGCAAAAGCGCTGCTTTAAGAAATTTGAAAGACTGCATATATTTTTTCCTTATATCAGATTATACCAATAATTGCACACAAAGTTACCACTCTATATATTCCCGAGCATAAACATAAGCGTGCCATTGATTTAGGTTTTCGTGCATAAGTAGCGTTAACGAATCTATATTAGGGAGATACGGTTGTATTCATAATCGCTTTAAAGAGAATTTATATTTTAAAGTTTTCAGGAAAAGCTGGATCAACTGAATACAAGGCTTTTATAGAGATTATCAAAAAAGTCAGGTAACGATTTGACAACGTGCTTATTGCTTTGTATTTCAACGAGATTCCGTTAGCTCATAGTAATTATACAATATTTATTTCTCTCAAATCCATACAAAGATTTTTATCACTCTGGTTATATCATTGCCGTATAATGTTTCTAAATTCCGATATTGTACGCTGTTTATAACTTGGGAGGTCTGCTGTAATGCTCTGTTTACAACAGATTGATTGGGGAAAGGGTGGGAAGCAATTACGAATGTTCTTGTATTTGGCAATCCAAAACCGCCCGATGAACCACTTGTTGAAAATGTTGTCATTTAGATGGCTTCAATTTGGTAATTACTTGTTTTTAATTAAATGCAAATGGAAAAACCTAAAAATAGTATCTCATTACTTTGTCTCCCACAAAATCAATAACAAAGATTTCGACAACTTACTGAAAACCTTTGTTTTGAGAATGGGATTTTATCCAATTCTATTTAGCAACCGTTTTAAGTTTTTTGCAACACTTAACTCATCAAACAGTTTTTTTGATAAGCTTAATGAATTTTGAAACGCTGTTATTAAATTGTCAGTATCCAAATCAGATGTTGTCAATCTAAATTCTGAATACCATTCTTTGTCAATATCTTTCTCTAAGCTCTTTGTCGGGCTTTCCCAATGTTGGGTTTGCTTGGTTGCTATCCTGATAAGCCAGAGTAAATACTTTTGTATATTTGACAGACTTTGGAAAGCGTGAGCGTATTCCTGTCTTTTAATCAAATTATTTGTTGTCAATAATACGTTTAGTAATGATTGACTTAAAAATAAGATATTCTCATTTGTAATTCGGTTAGGCAATTTTGTTTTTATTTGATTAAGTGTTTCAATCAAAAAACCGTCTTTGTCAATCAAGTTCATTTGGTCAAAATCACTGAACGCTACAACGCCCTCCCAAGATTTTATTACGTCAATATCATTTACTGTTAAAAAATGAAATTCGCCTCTAATCAAGTTCTCAAAAATTGCAACTTCACTGCCATATTCATTCGTAAAATATAACGCTGTCGGATAAATCTGATTTACCCACTTTTCGGCAAAAAAATTTTCTTTGCTTTTTAGAAAGATATAAAACTCGATGTCAGAATATTGGTCGCCCTCATTTTTCGTAAACGAACCATACATTAAAACTGCGGAAACATTTTCGTCTTGTTGAGCTATTGATTTAGCTTTGTTAATCATTTGTAATTGTATCATTTAAAATAAGTTTAAAAGTTAATAATAAGAATTTACTCTATTTCTCATTTAGCGATACACAGGGTATCCAAATGTAGCCAGTCCGGAATGGAAGTCGGTCTATATTACAAATCAGTGTATGAGAGGGCTTCGTCAAACCAAGTTCTCCAATCCAAATTCTGCCAGCTTATCTACGATTGGTAAAGTTTTTAATCCCAATTCCGTCAACTGATATTCTACTTTAGGAGGAATCTGGGGATAGACCTTTTTGATGACTAATTTATTCTCAACCAGCATATTCAATTCCTGAATCAACATTTTTTCACTAATACCAGTAACAGCCCTTTTCAATTCCCCATACCGCATTACACCTTCGTTGATTTGGAACAATATCATTAATGTCCATTTACCACCAAGTAAAGTTAAAGACGCTCTAACAGGGCAGTTATCGTCGCAAGGTGGATTTATTCTTAAGTTTTTTTCCATTGATAATCAATAATTCTAACCATTTAGTAAGTACCAAACGCATAGGTAAGTACTTGTGCAAAGGTAAGTAATAGTTTATTTTCGTAGAAGTTATCATAAAAATAAACAGAAAATGAGAATATTAGTATTTGGAGCTACAGGCTCACAACAATTCAACGTGATAGGCGAAGCAAAGAAAAAAGGTGCAGAAGTAATTGCTGCTACTAGCTCAGAAAAGAGTTTTGAAAAATTAGCTCAAGCAGGAGCTACTCCGGTTTTGGCAAATTTAGCTGATGCTGATAAAATTAATGAAATTACCAAAGGCATCGATGCAATTGCTTATATGATTCCTGTATCCCTGCCAAACCCTTTTGACGGATTGGAATATTCAAAAAATGTAATCAATGCGGCAAAAGCAAATGGAGTAAAGAAAATCGTTTGGAATACAAGCGGCTGGATAGAGGCTCAAAAAATTGGTTCTCCTGTAGACGATGTAAAATTGGATGTTCAGGATTATTTAAAAAATAGTGGATTAGATTACGTGATCATCGAACCTACCATCTATATGGAAAATATGATGGGAGCATTCTGTGCCCCTTTTATAAAAAATGAAAAGAAATTAGCTTATCCTACACCTGAGGCAATGCCGATTGGATGGATTGCATCGAGAGATGTGAGTGCCTTTGTGGTTGAAGCTATTTACAATGAAGATTTAAAAGCAGATAGTTTTAAAGTCAGTGGGTTAGAAAATCTAAAAGGGGATGAATTAGCATCAAAGTTTTCTGAAGGTGTAGGGGAAGAAATTGTTTATTATGCACAGAAACCTCAAGAATTTGGTGATATATTGAAGCCATTCGTAGGAGAAGCTGGCGCAAACAGTGTTGCAGCATTTTATGAAATGCTACAGAATTCAACAGAATATCCTTCAAAATTTAATCCTCAAATGAACAAAATACTGGAAAAGCTTCCTGTAAAAATGACTTTGTTAGCAGAATGGGCAAACGAGAATAAAAATTATTTCATCAAATAAACAAACTATATATGAAAGCGAAAGAAGTTGTTGCCTCATACTTTGAGGCATTGGGCAAAGGAGAATTAGAAAAAGCACTTTCATCATTTACTCCAGAAACCAAGTGGTGTCAACCGGGTGATAATCAGTTTGCCGGATTGAAGAATAATCTCAATGAAATTATCCAAATGTTTCAAGGTATAATGAACCATACATCAGGAAATATGCATGTTAGACCAAACGGAACAATGTTGGAAAGTGGAAATCTGGTAGCAGTTCCGGTTTGGTTTACCGCTAAAACAGAAACTAAAATTATGGATCTGGGCGGTCTTGATCTTTTCGAAGTAAAAGATGGAAAAATCGTTCAGGTTTGGACATTCTCAGATGACCAGTCGGTAGATGATGAGTTTTTTGGTAAGTAAACTTATAATAATTTAATGCACTAGGACGGTAGTATTAATGCTCTATCGTCCTTTATTTTTATATTTAAAGCGAGTAATTAATTGTAAATGGAGAATTTTACGTAGTTCCATCGACAATAGCGATCTGTTTATGGAAATTTTAAAGTCATTTGGAAACAAGAAAATCGGTTATTTAGATTTTGACACCACTAGTCCAATGGATGGTTTTTCGCTGCCGTGCCGAAAATCGAACGACTGCTACATCATTCTTTACACACAAGCAGGAAGTTCCGTAATTACTGATTTTGTTGAGTATAAAACAGAGCAGGATACCTTATTTTTTTTCAGTGTCGGACAACATTTCCAAATTGAGGATAATAGTAAAGGAGCACTGATTTATTTCAATCCCGAGTTTTATTGTATTGCCTTCCACGACAAAGAGCTGACCTGTGACGGAATTCTGTTCAACAATGTTTTTGAAACACCGTACATTACATTAACTGATGACGAAAATAGATCATTCAGCAGGATTGCTGACGAGATCAAGCAGGAATTGAATAAGGATGATTACTGGACAGAAGAAATGACAAGAACAAAATTGAAGGAGTTGATCATCACAGCAAGTAGAGCGTGGCTTACTAGGTCACCTGAACAAAAAGGATTGGGAACAGTAGAGGATGCGATAACTAGAAGATTTAGTCATTTGGTTGAGGAAAATTATTATCGACATCATAGTGTTGCACAATATGCTGAACTACTTTATATCAGTCCCAAAACTTTGTACAGAAAAGTTGTAGATGAAAAAGGAACATCGCCTAATACCATTATCAAAAACAGGATTATACTGCAGGCAAAGAGATTGCTTGTCAATACCGACCTCACTATCAAGGAAATTGCTGTCCAGCTCGGATATGAAGACCAATCTTATTTTGTGCGGTTTTTTAAAATACAGACTGGAAAATCTCCGGTTGAATTTAGAAAAACAATAAATGATAATTAAAGCCTTGATAAAAACTCCTGCATGTTTTTTCTATCTGAGGGAATTCTTTATCGATATCCAACAATAATCAAATATTGCTATATCAGTACGTATCTAGAATGGATTTTATTTTTGGAAAGACAAAATAAAATCCAATCCAAATAGTGGGTATTCATAAAGACAATTTGCCGACCTAGCAAACTTTTACGTTCTTTGTAATTCATACTATCTAGTATCTTTTATGAAAAAAGCATCGGCAACACGGCATACCATTCTCCAAAAAGCGTTTGAAATTATCTATAGCAAAGGATATCAAACCACAAGCATTGATGAAATTATTGCTACGACGAAAGTTACAAAAGGTGCGTTTTACTATCATTTCAAAACCAAAGATGAAATGGGTTTGGCAATAATTAATGAAATTTTGAAACCAACAATGAAAAATGATTTCATTAAACCATTGCAAAATGCTAAAAATCCAATCAGGGAAATTTACGATATGACGAAAGCATTACTTCTTGAAAATCCGTTTTTAAAATTAGAATACGGTTGTCCGGCAGGAAACTTAACACAGGAAATGACACCCTGGAATGTAGAATTTGGAAAAGCTTTAGCAGAGCTTACATTAGAATGGCAACAAACAATAGAAAATAGTATCAAAATTGCCAAAGAAAATGGTAAGGTAAGAGGTAGTGTAGATCCGCAGCAGGTAGCCTATTTTATTATGTCGGGATATTGGGGAATCAGAAATTTTGGTAAGGTTTATAATAATACTGACTGCTATCATTCCTATCTAAAAGAGCTAAAAATTTATCTAAATAGCTTAGGATAAAATATTTTACATAAAAACATACTAAGTAGTATGTTTTTAATATCTTTGCATCGTTAAATAAAATTTACGATGTTTCAAACACTTACCTTTTACCATTCCATCATGCGTTGGCTTGTTTTAGCAAGTATAGTTTACGCAATTTATCGTGCATACAGAGGTTATTCTTCGAACGCCCAATTTTCCAAAACAGATAATGCCGTTCGGCATTGGACAGCTACAATTGCACACATTCAGCTTCTAATTGGGATTATATTGTACACCCAAAGTCCGATAATCAAATACTTTTGGCAAAACTTCAATGAAGCCATCCAAAATTTAGACCTTACATTTTTTGGCCTACTTCACCTAATTTTAATGCTAACCGCAATCATTTTAATTACCATTGGTTCTGCATTATCAAAAAGAAAAACAACTGACAACGATAAATTCAAAACAATGTTGGTTTGGTTTTCGGTTTCCCTCATCATCATTTTCATCGCCATTCCGTGGCCATTTTCACCCTTAGCAAACAGACCTTATTTTAGATAGTATGATACATTTATTCAAAACAAAAATCGGAAGATTACGCATTATTGGTTTTCTTGAAGGAGTTTCCTTACTGGTGCTCATTTTTATTGCGTCACCGATGAAACATTATTTTGACAATCCAGCTTTTTCAAAGATTCTTGGACCAATTCACGGAGCTATATTCTTACTATTCCTCTTCAATACTTTAAGTGTAGCTGTAGAGCAGAATTGGAAATTTAAAACCACGACCTGGAAAATTATTTTGGCTTGTTTTATTCCATTCGGAACGTTTTACATTGACCATAAAATTTTAAGCAAACTATGAAAACGATATACATTATTGCGGGTGCAATTCTTTTAATCTATATTTCTTACCGCACCTATCGCTTTGCAAAACTTGACAACGGACTTTCCGAAAAGATAGAAAATGGCGCAATAATTTTAGATGTCCGAACCGAAAATGAGTATAAAACAGGTCATATTGATGGTTCGATAAATATCCCATTAGGAACAATTCGAGAAAGATACATTGAACTTGACACCAGTAAAACCTACATCACTACTTGTTCTCACGGTTTGAGAAGTGTAAAAGTTGAAACGATTTTAAAGGAAAAGGGATATAAAAATGTTTTTAATGGCGGAGCTTGGTCTGATCTTGAAAAAATTGTAATCGAACAAAAAGGCAAAAGATGATTTCGGTATTTAAAACAAATGTGACAAACAGGAAAGAAATAGAAACGCTTAAACCACTTCTTGACACACATCTCGAAATTGCAAAATGGAATTTTGACCTTGAAGACTGCGACAATATTTTGCGTATAGATAGTATAAACAAAATCACTGAATGTACTGTTAAAATTTTGAGAGACAATGGTTTCTAATGCGAGGAACTTGAAGGTTCACCGATAAGAAGAACACCCAATAACAACAAACCAAGATTAAATGTTGGGTAAAATGTCCTATACAATGAGTTCTATATCCATTGTGTGAAATTTTAAGAGCCGGTAACTTTGTACTATAAAATATTAGTAAAATTAAGTTTATGGAAACAATGATTAAAGCCGTTTGGCAAGGAAGTTTTAAAGAAGGAAAAGGACAGTTTAATGTGACTGATTCTGAATGTTGAAATTAGTTTAGAAGCTACTTTGGTATCATAAAAACAGTTATAACCAAAAGTTTAACTTGTTACGGTGAAATAAACAAAAAATCCCTTAAATGAAAATAGAAATCTGGAGTGATGTAATTTGTCCGTTCTGTTACATCGGAAAAAGAAATTTTGAAGCGGCTTTAGAACAATTTGCAGATAAGAAAAACATTGAAGTAATCTGGAAAAGTTTCCAATTGGATCCTACAATTCCAAACGTTGCTACGGAAAGCTATGCCGATTATTTGGTAAAACGAAAAGGAATGGCTGTAGAGCAAGTCCAGGGAATGTTGGCTAATGTAACACAAATGGCAACGCAGGTAGGACTAGATTATCATTTAGATCAATCCGTAATTGTTAATTCGCTAAAAGCCCATCAGTTGATACAATTTGCAAAATCAAAAAATCTGGGTAACGAAGCTGAAGAACGTTTGTTCAAAGCATTTTTTATTGAAGGAAAAAATATTGCTGATACAGAGACCTTAGCACAATTGGGTAAAGATTTCGGTTTGGACGAAAGCGAAATCAAAGCCAATTTAGAGGACGAAAAATACAAGCATGAAACAGCTCAGGATATCCAGGAATCCCAAAATATAGGAGTTACGGGTGTTCCATTCTTTGTGTTCGACAGAAAATATGCTGTTTCCGGGGCACAACCAGCAGAGGCGTTTTTAGAAACTTTGAACAAGTCTTTTACCGAATGGAGAAAATCCAATCCTGAATCTGTGTTAGAAATTACAGAAGGAAAAAGTTGTACGGTTAATGGTAAGTGTGATTAACTTTATAAGTCACAAATACTCTTCTTTCTAAAAATCAACAAAACGATGTTAGATATGTACCGAATGTTTGTTGTTCCAGAAGGCAAGTCGGGCGAAAAAGGAGCCAACATGATGGTAGATTTAGGTGATGCAATGGCTCGTGAAGCTATCGCACTTCTTGGCCTTGGGCAGGAAGACCGTGTAATTGAAATAGGATTTGGACCGGGAATAGGTCTGGAAACTTTGGCAAAAATGGTATCACAAGGTAGCATTGTAGGAATTGATCCTTCAGAGTTAATGCATCGGCTTGCCAGTGAGCGTAACAAAGATTCTATAGTTTCAGGAAAAATCACTCTTTTAAAAGGAACTGTAGCAAATCTACCTTTTGATGATGACTATTTTAATGGTGCAATCGCGATGGACAATATGCATTTTTGGAGCGAACCGTTGAACGGATTAATCGAGCTCAGACGTGTACTGCTGCCGGGATCAAAGTTGGTCTGTTCTTTCACACCACATTCTGGAGGTAGCAAACATGGCTGGGAAAAACTTTTCGAAAGAGCTGGATACGTGGATTTTACACTATTGGAATCCGCAATAGGAATTCGCATAGTAGCGGAAATCCCGGAGATATCTGTTTAAAAATCAAAGCAGAAGAGCAAGAGCATTTTAGCACATAACGCTTTTCATCTGACCATCAAAGCTGTTACATGTCAGAACTTAAATTAAAGCAGCTAATCAAAACGCTTAAGAAGATGAATAGATATTTAAGAAATTGGAATTTAATGCGGGTGCTGCGGTTAGCATTGGGCATTTTTATTATTGTGCAGGGCATTATGCAAAAAGAATGGTTGCTCTTGGGTTTGGGCAGTCTGTTTTCATTGATGCCCTTGATGAATGCCGGTTGCTGTGGTGTGTCAGGCTGCAATACCCCTATTTCAAGAAGAACAAAAAAACTAGGAGAAAGAACTTATGAAGAAATACGGTAAAAAAATACTTCATCCTTATTTTAGATATTGATCTTGGAGCTTTGGCGGGTTTTATTGATCTAGCAGATTTTTCAATTCCAATTTTTGATGGTCGTAAATGTTCTCTTGAAACTGGAAAATACCACCGGTCAATAAATACAAATCTTTTACACCATACTCCTTGCAACGCTTGGCAAACGCAAACAATTCTTCTTCCATCATCCTGTCATAAAGGATAATAGTCTTGCCCACATATTTGGCTATTTTTTCCTTATTCAGAGTAGCCAATGGCATATTTATGGCGTTTCTCAGGTGTCCTACATTTTTATAAAATACCTTATCCGTGCCCTCAAATTCCGTTTCAGGCCTAACATCAATGATAATTGTATTGCTGTTCTGATTGGACAATTTTAGTAATTCTTCAGACAAAATCATTCGATATTTTGTTTCCAAGAACGTTCTTTCTATGCTGGCATAAGTACTAATGATATTTTGAAGCCCAAAAATCAGAACAGTTGTTTGGTAGCCTTGCTCAATTAAATAATTTGCCGCAATAGGACTTTGATTTCCATCATTATCGAACAGCAAAATGGTTTTGCTTTTGTCCAATAATTTCAAATTGTCTTTTAGCTTATCGTAAGGAATATGAAGCGCTGATTTGATTTTTCCAAATGAGTTTTCACGCTCCGCTTTGGCCATTCCTAAGTACAAGCTATCGGGTCTGATGTCGATTATCTGGAATTTCTCGTTGTTGAAGGCTTTGGCAAATACGGCTGGAGGAACCAACCCATATTTAAGGTTACTCGTATAATATTTCCTTCTATAAGGCATTTCGCTTTCAGAAAGAGAATTAAAATATGATAAGCCTCCATTAATATTAACCACATTCACAAAAGAGCTATCTGCCAGTCGCTTGGCTAAGTACCTCGACCTTTTGCTATGACTGCAATAAAGATAAAGCGTATCATTTTTATGCTTCAGATATTCGGGGTAATATTTATCAAAATCACCAAAATCGGTTTCTATTGCACCTTTTATTTTTCCTTGATTAAATGCTGGTAATTTTCCGTTATCGGTTCTTTCGCCGTCAGATCTTATATCGAAATAAACAAGCTTCGGATTAAGTTCCAGCCGTTTAAAAAAATTGCTCCACGAAATGGTTTGATAGCGAACATTATCCGATTTAAAGTCTTGTGCGTGACTAAAAACATTAAACAGCGATAACACAAAGGCAAAAGTGATTTTTTTCATTTTTTATTAATTGTAAATTATTGTGATTGTTATCTATCGCCGTTAGAAAAGCAAAAAGCTAACGAAACCGCCAAAGCTGTTTTCATTATGTTTCTCTGGACCATAATAATCTATATTAGAACCCAATCCAAAAGAAAATTCGTTATAACTTAACCCAGCACGAGCCATCAAATAACTTCTGGTCTGCATGTCGATGATGGTATTGTATTCATATAAAGCCTGAAGTCGTGAATAGAAACGCCATTTGTCATTAATCTTTGGCTTATATTCAACTAAAACCAGGCCTTCTACATTGGTGTCTTTAGAAAAATCTATTCTCGAATTAGCAACAAACAACCAAGTCGGGTTGGCTACCGTATAAATTATGCCGGTTATGGGGCGCATACCTTTCACAGGCGTTACATGAAAACCTCCGGCAAGTTTTAAGCCTTTCAAAACTTCATAAGTCAGGCTGGCTTGTGTCATGTAGTCGTTGATTTGATCATTATCCCATTCCCCCACCAAGGACGTTACGCTGAAAATTCCCAATTTAGGAATACTCTTAAATTTTTTATCAATGATCATTTGAAAAGCCAGTCCTCTGTTGCTGCCCAATAACTCTGTATTAATTGGAGGGTTTATTGCTGGAATTTCTGCTTTTTCTTGCGAAAAGGTATTTCCACTTATGACCAAAAGCAGTACTATAAAAACATAACTAATTTTTGTTAAGAACTTCATTGTTCAGAAATTTACTTGTTTGGATTTTTTTAAGAAGTTCACTTCAACTAAAGCAACTTACGGCGATCTGAAATTCAATTTATAATTATATTCCTACCTCCTATTGGGTCGTACCAAAATTTCTTACAAAGTTACCACTCTATATATTTCTGATAGCTACATAAGCGTGCTATTGATTTAGGTTTTCGTGCACATTGTGATTTCTAGATGATATCTTGAGAAGCTATAGTGCTTGTTTGGTCGGGATTTCAAAACAAATCCTGATCTGGAAAGCCAGGGATATCAATAATGATGGTATTCTTGAATCGGGAAATGAAATACCTACTGGAGGAGTGATGCATACCGCTGGTAAAAAGCCGGAATATGCTGTTTTTTAGGTATTTGTTGATGATGCTGAGAAAGAAATAAAAATAGCGCTAGAAAATGGCGACGCACTTGTCAGGGGACCTGTGACTGATGACTCTAACATTACTTTTGCGCGTTCATAAGACAATTCAGGTCATCAATTTGGCATTTTTTCTGTAAAGAAATGATCTCTTATCGTACTTATCAAGAGTCTGCCTTTTTACGATGGCAGTTTTTTAAATGCCTTTTAGGGTAATTAACATGCCTCATATCATGAATTACATTATCCCCCATTATTTTGTACATTTATGTAAGTTTAACCCGTTAGAGTTTTTAGCCTATGTATCAGGAAACGCAAGATAGATTTACAATAATGATTGATTTTTTTAATTCAATCATTCCCTTAAAGCAAGAGGAAAAGGAATTGATCCGCCAATACTTCCATTTGCGTTCCTATAAGAAACGTATGTTTGTACTTCAGGAAGGAGATGTGTGCCAGCATCTCAATTTTGTACTTTCCGGTTGTCTCCGTATGTATAAAGATGATGAAAATGGCAGTCCGCATATCCTGCTTTTTGCTACCGAAGGTTCATGGATCAATGATCTGGACAGTTATTACCAAGAAAAAAAATCGTTGCTGAACATTGATGTTTTGGAAAATGCAGAATTACTCCAAATCAGTCGCGAGGACATTGTAAAGCTGTATCTCAACGCACCAAAATTTGACAGGATTTTTAGAATTCTCACCGAGAAAAACCTCGTTCTCCTACAAAACCGAATGTTGGAAAATATCAGTTTGTCGGCTGAGGACCGTTATTACAATTTTCTTTCCAATCATCCAGACCTTATCAATAGAATACCTCAGGTACATATAGCATCCTATCTCGGTGTCTCAGCGGAGTTTATCAGTCGTTTAAGGAGCCGAAGGGCTAGAAATCCTTTAATGGGAAATTGACGTAAATCAACATTATTTCTTGATCTGGTTCTGCGAAGGATGATTACTTGTGTCCGTAAATTTGCATAGTAAAGTAAAGATAATTTTATTATGGAAATTGTTAATATAAGTAAGCTGATAAAAACCCTGAATCCCGTAAATGGATGTACTGCGGGGTGCGTATATTGCTATGCACGAAAAATTAACAACAGGTTTAAAATCACCGCTGATTTTGAAATCCCTGAGTTCAGCCCGCTTCGTTTAAAACAGA
Organism: Sphingobacterium siyangense; assembly: GCF_023277505.1. NCBI lineage: Bacteria > Pseudomonadati > Bacteroidota > Sphingobacteriia > Sphingobacteriales > Sphingobacteriaceae > Sphingobacterium > Sphingobacterium siyangense. The sequence continues at coordinate 4,814,283 of NZ_CP080574.1, forward strand.
TCTGGCAAACCACAAAATCACAAATCTACTTCATGACAAGTATGAGCGATTTCTCCGATTGGCAGGAAGAGTGGAGAACAATTGTTTTTGATTACATCAAAGATTCTCCACAGCACGATTTTATATTTCTTACAAAATTCCCAGAGCGGATTCATTTCCAGACCGACCTTCAAAATGTATGGATCGGTGCTACTATTACGGCAAAGAATGAAAAACGCAGCATTGATTCATTGAGAAGCAATATCAAATCAAAAAATTATTTTCTCACATTCGAGCCATTGCTAAATGATCTTGGAGAGCTTGACCTGCACGATATCAAATGGATTGTTATCGGGCCTGAAACCGGGAACAGGAAAGGTAAGATTACGGTTAAAAAAGAATGGGTAGACAACATTATGAGACAGGTCGATCAGCAAAATGTTTCAGTGTTTATGAAAGACAGTCTCGCACCTATTGTAAATCCAGATTACATGCGACAGAAATTACCCTTTAATGATCGGGTTGAAAATAAAGAAGAAGAGCTGCAGATTTCGTTTAATTTCCAATAGCTAAACCGAGATGAATGTATCTAATATTAACCAGGATCAATATTAAATATTGATTTAGGTCAAGTAATATTAATCCAATTCGTTAGTAAATTAGGTAGAATTAAATTTTATGCTATTTGGATATCATTTGAATGACCGGAATCGACTTTTATTTCAGGTAATGCGGATTAAAAAGAACACCGGTTTTAAGAAAAACAGATCTTAAAAGAAATATTAAGTAAGAAATAGACTGAACCTTACATTTTATAAGCAGCATAATGAAAACAAAAAGAAATATTGCCGGCTGGTTTGAGATTTATGTAGAAGATATGCAGCGTGCCATGGATTTTTACCTGTATGTTTTCGATGATGTAAACTTCATTGACCTTTCAAAAGGCGACAATAAGATGCAGATGTTTGAATGGGAAGATCACTTCCCCGGAGCAGGCGGGGCATTGGTAAAGATGCAGTTCAATAAACCTTCACCAACTGGAACTATTATCTACTTTAACTGTGACGACTGTGCTGTACAAGAAGCCAAAGCCCGTGAAAAGGGTGTGGAGATTTTAGCTTCTAAAACACAACTTCCCCACTTCGGCTTTTCAGCGCTCCTGAAAGACAGCGAAAATAACACGATTGGGTTATATTCACTTAAATAGAAATAATTTAGTAAAACACATTTAAATAAATTGATATGAAACTACAACAAATCAGGAATGCAACGATGGTTGTCAATTATGGAGGTAAGAAATTTTTAATTGACCCTATGCTAGCCGATAAAGGCACATTACCTGCATTTCCACATCCGGCAAGTGGTGATGAGCGTGATAACCCTTTAGTAGAACTTCCAGTATCAATAGATGAACTGGTTAAAGATCTGGATGCAGTTTTTTTAAGTCACCTGCATTATGACCATTACGATGACGCGGCAAAGAAATTCCTGCCCAAACATATAAAAATTTATGTCCAGGATAATACAGATAAAAAAGAAGTGGAATCTGCTGGATTTACAAATGTTGAAGTCCTTATCGATGGTATTGAGATTGACGGAATTCAACTGTTTAAGACCCGGGCACAGCACGGATTTGGCGAAACATTAAAATTAGCAGGAAATGTTCATGGATTTGTTATGAAGCATGGCTCAGAAAAAACAATATACTTTGTTACCGATTCAGTATGGTATGAAGGCGTGCAGCAGGAACTCGAAAGACACTCTCCTGACATTGTAGTTGTGAACGGCGGTGACAATCAATTCGTCGGCGGCGGCCCGCTGATTATGGGCAAGGAAGATATTAAGAAAGTACATCAGACTGCTCCGGATGCAACGTTGGTGGTAAGCCATATGGAGGGTGTAAACCATAATACCTTATCCAGAAAAGAATTAAAGCAGTTTCTAGCAGACGAGAATATTTCGGATAAAGTACTTGTTCCTGATGACGGACAGCACTATGAGTTTTAAAGTTTGAAATACAGTTTTGAAACTATAAACTATTATTATAAAATCTATCCGCTATTCATTGAGAATAACGGATAGTACTTATATGGGAAGAAAACCGTTATTATAATTTCACTAAATTTTCCTTTTCGAACTTTACTATCATCCTATTCACTTCATATAGGATCATACCTAAATTTCATACAAACTCACCACTCTATATTTACATAAACGTGCAATTGATTTAGGTTTTCGTGCACAAAGTAATTCTATAGAAGAACTTGAGAGCATACACAAGAGATCTAAGGTGAGAAAACGTATATTTGGATATGAAATTCTAATATTTGTCAGCACTTTATGAATAGAGTCTTTGTGTTGCTATTAATAGCATTTGGTTTTGCCTCTTGTCAGGAGACCAGATTACCCTATCTTGGTACTCCAATAACACAAGGGGATACTACGGTTTATCCGACAATTGACCCGTTAACGATGCTTAATCAAGACAGTATGGAAGTGTCCTCGAATAGTTTGAAGAACAAGATACATGTGGCATCGTTTATTTTTCTTTCCTGTCCGACCATTTGTCCCCAGATGATCGTTCAAATGAAAGAGGTGCAGGAGAAAACCCAGAGTATGGATGATGTGCTTCTGCTGTCATATAGCATAGATCCAAAACGGGATACCATACCTGCCCTAAAGGCATACGCTGATAAAATGGGGGCTAAAGATAATAAATGGCATTTTCTGTATGGGGACCAAGAAGAGGTAATGCGCTTGGCGGAGAAATCCTATTATGCGATTGCATATCCTGATAGTCTGGCTCCGGGAGGTTTTACGCACAGTGGAGGTCTCCTTTTGGTCGACAAAGAACTTCATATCAGGGGTGTGTACGATGGTACATCAAACGAAGAAACAAAAAGGCTGTTGAAAGACATCGCTATATTAAGGAAAGAAAAGTAAATTTTATTAGATTCGCACAGTTTTGAAAAAATTCATGTACATATCGTTGCTTTTGGCTATTATCATGCAGTCCACAGGCAGTATATGGATTTATCTGGGCTTTCAGCTCAACCGCGATTACATTGTAAGCCAGCTATGTATCAATCGATTTGAAACCATTCCTGTATGTAAAGGATCCTGTTATCTGGAAGAAAGGATCAAAGAGGAAAAAAGTAACAACGATGCACAGATAAAAGTTAAGTTGCTTGAGGTTGCTATGGTTTTACCTATTCACGAGGATAACCACAAAAATCCTATTCAACAACCCATTAAAGATATTGCTTTTACGCCGGTTTCTATCGGACCGTTGTCCAATGGATTTTGCTTAAGTATCTTCAAACCACCTGTATTTCTTGGCTAATTAATCTATCGGTTATTATAAGTTAAGGAAATATTATTATGGTTGTCAGAACAGAAGAAATAAAGGTTTTGACACTGGAAGATATGGAAAGCCCTAATATAGGTTTTATCATCAATCCGCTCTACACCTTTAACCAGCAATATAGTTTTCTGTCCGTACCCAATCAAAGAATGTTCTATACGATCATCTATTTTGAGGAAGAAGGCGGGAGATTTGCCATCGATCAGTCGGTCGTACAGGTTCAAAAGGGAGAAGCACTGAGCATTGTACCATCCAGTGTCTGCACATTTGAAATAAATAAAGAAGCGAAAGGTTGGATTTTGCTTTTTACGGATGCTTTTTTTACAAAACGTTACAACGATAACGTCTTGCATGATTTCTCTTTCTTAAAGAATAATGCAGTATATAAGCAATTGGAAAATAACATAGACATTTCCAAGTTGCACATGATGATGGATTCGATGTATGATGAGCTCAAGCTGGCGGATAAAGATTCTAAAACGATTCTGAGGTCTTATTTGAATATTGTACTCGGTATGCTGGAACGTTGTAGTGGTATACGGTTGGCTACGCCTTATAATAAGGAAAGAGAAAATAGGGTTCGGGCATTCGAACAATTGCTCGAACAATATTACAAAAGTGAGCGCTTTCCTTCATTCTATGCAGAGAAACTGAACATATCAAGCAATTACCTGAATCGCATCTGTAGGGAACGACGCAATAAAAGTGTGGGTGAATTGATACGGGGCAGAATTCTAATGGAAGCAGAGCGATTGCTGTATCACACCTTCAAGACCGTGTCCGAAATTTCATTTGAACTGGGATTTGACAGTTCTTCGTACTTCATCACTTTTTTTAAAAAGAAACATGGAATCAGTCCAGAGGAATTCCGCAAAATGCAAAGATAAACTCAAAGCTTTAGTCGACATAGCATAAGCAGTTCTATTTCGATAGGGCTGCTTTTTTATGCTATACGGAATAGTCTTGTTTTTGCTTATTACAGGCTGTTACGAATACCTAAACCATTAAACCATAAACAGCAACTTGCTGTTCCAAAAACAAAAATCATCTGCATCTCTATTTCGTCAATACTTGCAAACAAAGCAGGAACTTTGTCAAAAAGCAAAAGAGAGAGATTTATGGATTTTCCTATGTTTCATTTGGATTGGTTGAATGACCGCTTTTTAATAGCCGTCATTGCCATCATCCACGTTATGATTAACCACGGTTTGGCCGTAGGTTTCATTCCATACATTACTTGGTTGGAATACAAAGGCGTCAAGAATGCCCCTCCAGACCAAATAACTGATAGCAAGTGGGACGAGCTTATTTATAATAAGATGAAGGTTGCTTTCATCATCACAACAACAATCGGTGCGATGACTGGCGTCGGTATCTGGTTTTCTGTCGCTTTGGTCAGTCCGAGTTCGATTGGGAGTTTGATACGTGTGTTCTATTGGGCATGGTTTACGGAATGGATCGTTTTTGTAACCGAAGTTGTCCTCATCATGATCTATTACCTTACATGGAAGAACGCCAACAAATCGTTGAACGCAAAATTGAAACACATACGATTTGGCGCTTTTTTGAGTGTAGCTTCTTGGATTACGATGGTGATTATCGTATCTATTTTAGGATTTATGATGGATCCTGGAAACTGGAATGCGGACAAGAGTTTGCTTAATGGATTTACTAATCCTATCTATATTCCTCAACTGGCATTCCGCACGCCGGTAGCCATGTTGATCGGTGGAATATTCGGGATGCTGTTGACGACTATATTTTCAAAAAAAGGATCGGAAATACGTACTCGGGCTATCAGATACGCCGGTAGATGGGTCATGTTTTGGACGCCATTTGCCATCGCGGGAGCAATTTATTATTGGAATGTGATGCCCGACGCGATGAAGGCTAATATGAGTACAGCGGTAGGTTCTATGGATTTCGAAGAATATTATGACTTGCTGAAATACTTTATCATAGGAGCTGCATCCCTGTCAATCGTACTTGCCTTATGGGCCGTTTTCAGACCCAAGAAAGTAAATTTTGCACTTGTCGTTGTACCGTGTTTGTTCATTTTCGGATTTCTGGGCATATTCGAGCGAGTACGCGAATTCGTACGTAAACCTTATGTCATCGGAAATTACATGTATTCCAATCTCCTCCGCGAAGAAGATTATCCCTTGTATAAGAAAGATGGTGTGCTAAAGCATGCAACTTATGCCACCGTCAGTGAAATTACTCCCGAAAATAAAGTTCTCGCCGGCCGAGATGTGTTTATGATTAGTTGTAGTCGTTGCCACACGAGTAATGGTATTAATTCCATTGTAGATGTTTTTGAAAACATGTATGGTAAAGATAAACCGTTGAACGAACAAGCTATGGCGAGCTACATCCCGAACATGCATCAAGGCAGGGCATTTATGCCTCCATTTCCTGGAAATAAAAAAGAGCTCGAGGCATTAGTAGCATATATCAAACAACTGCAAAGCTCGGGAGAGTCTCTGCATGGTGCGCAGACCGAAGGTGTTGTTGTTAATCCCAGAAATGCTGTAGATGAGGTGGCAAAACGAATAGAAGCCGATTTAGCTCAAAAAGAACAAAAAGACAATGACAATTAAGATTGTACACATATGTTATTACAAATAAACACACCAGTACCTAAAGATATTCCATTAGATCTACCACTGCCTGAATGGCTACTGGTCACATTATTGATAGTTTCCTTTCTATTTCATATTGTCTTTATCAATTTGATGATTGGTGGTAGTATCGTCACCCTTTGGGCGCAGGTTAAGGGCTTAAAAGATAAACAGTATGATGTGTTTGCCTATGAGATAGCGAAGACTATCACTGTCAATAAAAGTATTGCCGTTGTATTGGGAGTAGCTCCTTTACTAAGTATCAATACGCTCTATACGGTTTACTTTTATTCTGCAAATGCACTAACTGGATTTGCATGGATCATGATTATCCCGTTGGTTACCATCGCATTTTTATTGACCTATCTGCATAAATATACGTGGGAAGCCATGCGAAATCATAGAAGCATACACATCGGCATCATGGCGTTATCTGTCTTAATATTTCTTTTTATTCCCCTTATATTTCTTACTAATGTCAACTTGATGATGTTTCCCGAAAAGTGGGGAGCTATCAAAGGATTCCTCAGTGCATTGATTTTACCTAACGTTTTTCCGAGATATTTTGAGTTTTTAGGAGCTTGTGTTTCGGTAACTGGGATATTCATTGTCTGGTACAACAGGCGTGAAAATTATCCGTTTGAAGAAATCTATCACAACTTCACCAGAGCCCAGGTCAAGCGCATCGGTTATCATATAGCATTGATTGGATTATCTGTTCAGATTGTTTTTGGAGTTATCGTCTTGTTCACTCTACCAGCAAAAGGAGTGAGTTTTGAGGTTGTCGAAATTATGGGGGTAGCGGGCGTATTGCTCGTTTTGGCATTATGGTGGATATGGCAAACCATAAAAAATACCGATGAACACCTGAACAGGCATTTTTGGAAAATAACGTTTGCCATATTGGTATTCATGATATGTTATGGCGGAAGCCGTCAGATGTATCGACACAATGCTTTAGACAAACACCAACAGATGATGGCTGCACATACAAACTCTTTCCTTGCGGCCAGTAAGGAAGCTCGTGAAAATCCTGTTGAAGATGAAGTCATACTGGAGATTGACGAGTCTCTTGGAGACTTAGCTAAAGGAACGGCTCTATTTCAAGCAAATTGCTCAGGATGCCATCAATTGGACCAGCAGTTGGTTGGTCCCCCGATCAAAGAGATGAAACAGATTTATGAAAAAGATGAGGCAAAATTGATTGCTTGGATAAAAGCACCGGGGAGGAAGCGCATGGAACTGATGCAGATGCCTGGTTTCCCACAGATACCGGATGAAGATTTAAAAGAAATTGCAAAGTACATTCTCTCTGTTGAATGACATCAAGATGTAACACTATGGACGGTTATGATAGAAACATGCAGACAAGGATTGTGGATGGTATCCTGATTAGCTGTATGGTATTAAAAATCGCTTATATATTATTTCATATTTTTTAAAACACTATGATACGTAACATACCTAAAATTAAAACAACGTCTTTACTTATCCTGACAATACTTACGGAGCTGACATTTGCTGTGCTTTGGTACATTGAAAAACAACCGACCACATGGATTCTTTTTATTGGGCTTACATTTGGCGTAGTTGCAATTGTGGCGCAGTGTCTCAACCTAATTTTTATAATGATTTTTGCTGCAAAAAAGCCTGAAGTTGGTTATAAAGAAAACGATAGAAACAAAAAGTATGAGTTTATTCGGGGTCTGTATTAAGATTAATTGGTAAAACTCAAAAGATAGTGGTTGCTAAGAATACTATCATTGATTTGCCGAGTAGCTGGTGTTATGCATAACATACAAGAAGATGTATTGAAAAGATACTATTTTGAATCCCGTAACTGAGAACAGAACATGTTATATCAGCCTTCTTAAGCTATCAACTTACCGGGTGACTTTTATTCTTTGCAACTTGATCGATAAATACTGTTTTTTGTGAATTTGCATTATAGGTTTAGGTTTGAAGCCCTCAGTACGTCCCATACATGTCAATGAGGGCTTTTTCATCTACATTGATTGGTTATTCCACCGTAATTCCCCAGACATAGTTCCCTTCATACACTAATATAGGCTGCTTTAATAAAAGAAAGTACTTTCCAAAATCATTGCTTACCAGCCACCATTCTTTAATATCTTCTATTTCATATTCCAATAGATGCTGTTCACGGATCTCCATTTCCAGACAGAAAGCGCGGTATAAAAGCTCTTCGTTATCAGGTTGGAGGTCAAGCATCATGTTAAGTCGATCCAATTCTGTTTCAAGTTGCTGCAATCGCAGATCCATTATTTCAGGAGAATATTTGTTCCCCTGATTATCTCTGTAAAAGTAAAGGTTATGAATACCCCCAATTGAAAATGGTAAAACATCAGCACCACGTGAGCAATTAGGAATACTATTGATTAACTCAGTTACGTGTGCAAGTAGGTGCGTTTGTGGAATTTTAAATTGATTTTTCATGATGAAAAGATTTAGTTAATTAATTTGATTTATTAACCATAATCTAATCACAGTGATAGTATATGGCAACTCCTCAAAATAGATCCCCCTCATCTTCTTCGATCACAATCCAAAGCGGTATCACTGATTGAATGCAAGGATTTTAATAGCTCATCGTGTTTTATTATCTTTAAATTATTGTTAAATCAAAATATAATTCGTTATGAACAAAGCAGATCTGATCAACCACATCGCTTCGGAAACCGGGCTGACCAAGTCCCAAGCAGAAAGCGCTATTAACAGCTTTACAAGCGCTGTTTCCAAATCATTGTCGAACGGTGAGCCAGTAACACTCATCGGTTTCGGAACCTTTTCTGTTGCAGAGCGCTCGGCCCGTACCGGACGCAATCCCCAGACAGGGGCTACACTGAAAATTGACGCCAAAAAGCTGCCTAAGTTTTCCGCCGGAAAGGCTTTGAAAGATGTGGTACATAAGCCGGCCAAAAAGAAAAAATAACACTTTGGAATTAAAAGGTTGATTGTTTGTCAACCTTTTAACGTTTAGCTTAGCAGGCCCAAATCATTTGATCCCGTTTCATAGCGGCACTATGGATAAACAGTAAAAGACTGCGCTCCGGCGAGGCAGTCTTTTAAACTAACTATATAAGATATTACCGGGATTGGTCTGAATAAGAATCTAATTTTGATCGGGACTGAGTGTAACTATAATTTCGTTATTCATATTGATGAGTTTACACACCGCAGTATTCACTGCTGGCAGCTTTTGTTTTTTTAAACGCTCGGGGTAACTCAGGAAAGATTGTAGTGGCTCTTTATTGTCCAATTGTCCTTTCACATAATTCAGCCAGAATTGATTGGATTTTGATCTCAATTCGTAACTACGAATCTCCTCCGCGACAAACTTATCCAGCTCTTCTTGCCTTAGCCCATCTTTTTTAATTTTTAACAGTTCTTCCTCCACCGCTTTGATCAGTTCATCTTTGCGATTAGGATCACATTCAAAATTGATAACGATAGCATAGAAGCCCAATGGCTGCTTTGTCTTCGTCAATTGTACTTGTGGTGAATAGACACCGCTTTCTTGTTTACGTAAACGTTCGATCAATCGAAAGTCTATACAAGATTTTAGTGCATCCAGATATAGATTATTTTGCGCATTAAAGTTATACTTTCCACTGTAAACCAGCTGTACAATTCCTTTGTCGCCCTTACCTGCATGTAAATCCCGTCTAATTTTTCCTTCTGGTACTCGAATCCCCAAATCTTTTGCTTTTTCGACTATATTGGATGAAGGAAGATTTCCCAGGTATTGTTCCGTCAACAATTTCAGGGAGTCGACATTAAAATTCCCAACAAATACAAAGGTAAAATCGGCCGCATTGGCAAAACGTTCTTTAAAAATTGTATGAACCCGATCAATTTTAATCTGTTCAATAGTTGCTAAAGAACCCGGTTGTCTACGGAAGTGATAACTTCCCAAGATATTTCCAACGGTATCTGCAAATGCTCGCTGGGGATCTTCTGCCCTATTTTTCATCGCTTCTTTGGACCTGTCCATAATAACACGGAAACGAGCTGTATCCAAATTTGAGCCGCTCATGTAAAGATGGAGCAAACCGAGTCCTGTACCAAAATCCTTTCCAATACTGGCTCCATTAACCCCCTCCTCCCGCTCACCAATATAAGGCATCACCTGAACGGCTTTTGCATTTAGAAATTGGCTCAGCTGTGAGGAATTCATTTTTCCTAGCCCGCTGTTAACAACGAAAGCTGTAGCATTGGCGCTCGAGTAATAATCAGCATCGGAATATAAAGAACTTCCCCCAGGACTAAATGCAGTAAATAGGATTTCATCATTTTTGAATGTAGTCGGTTTGGCATAAACCTTTACGCCATTGGAAAGTGTCCAGTGATGTATCTCTACCGCTGGCAAATTTTGTTCATGGATGATCTTTCCAAGTAACGGCATTTTGTCAAATAATTGAACTGACGTCCTATCTTGCGTGTAGGGAGCTATGTCAACTGTTGACGCTTCAGTTATCCAACTCAGAACTGCTGATTTATCCGGTAGGTTCAGTCCTTCTTTGTCCGTACCTAAAACCAGGATCACCTGATCCTTTTCCGCTAAATAATCGCTGATGTATTGATTGACATCGGCTACATTAATCTGATCCAGAAAATCCCTAGTCAGCTTAATTTTTTGATCAATAGAAAGAAAGGCATCGCCTGTAAGAAAAAAATTCAAATAATCTTCCAATAGATTGCTCGATGAAATTTTATCCTTTTCACTCTCCTGAATCTTGATGCGGGCGGCCAGCTTATCCTTGACATCCTTCAGTTCTTCTGAACTGAATCCATAACGATTGATACGCTGCACTTCGGTCCATCCATCCCTGAATCCTTCCTCCATCTTATTTGGTAGCAGAGAAACCCGAATATTGAAAGATTCCAAATTTGCTATAAAAGGAGATGCGCCCATACTTAAACCAGCAAAAGGTTTGCTTCCCCGCCGCATGATTTCCTGAATACGCGAAGCAATCAAACTATTGGCCATATCTCGCACCAAATTATCCCTAAAACCTGCTTCATCAATTACCGCCTCAGCCCTTCGCTTAAAGATAATCTCTATATTGATGTTGGAATATTCTTTATCCTTCGCTTCAACAAAGCGGAGCGTATCTATTAAAGGAATCGTGTACCGCTTACGCTCCAAACGGTTTTCATGAACTTTTAAATCGGAAAACAGTTTTTTAATCTGGGATTCAACTTGGTCAACATCGATATCACCGACTATAATGAGGGCCTGTAGATCAGGACGGTACCACTGTTTATAAAAAGATCTGAGCACCTCGATATCCACTTTTCCGATCACTTCATCCAGGCCTATGGGCAACCTTTCCGCATATCTGGAAAAATTGTATAGCGTAGGCATATATTGTTCGCGCATACGTCCGGAAGCTGTCTGTTGCAATCGCTTCTCTTCCAGGATTACCCCACGTTCTTTTTCGAACTCATCTTTATCCAATGTGGCTTCAGCGGCCCAGTCGCGCATGATCTGCATTCCATTTTTCCAAAGCTCTTTATTGTCTGTAGGCAATGGCAACTGATAGACAGTTTCATCATAAGATGTATAGGCATTGAGATCGGCACCAAACTTCACCCCCGCCTTTTCCAAATAGTCTATGAGGGCATTTTTGGGAAAATATGTAGTCCCTTTGAAATTCATGTGCTCCATAAAATGGGCCAAACCGCGTTCAGGCTCTTCTTCCAGAATAGATCCAACTTTATTGGCCAGATAAAGTACTGCCCGGTTTTCTGGAAAACGGTTTGCCTTTAAGATGTAACGAAAGCCATTGGACAAGGTTCCCATCCGTACGGTCGGATCCAATGGAAGTTTTTGTCCGACAGCAAGGCCCGTACTGACCAAATAAACGCAAAAGGCAAATAGTATTCTTTTTATTTTCATGATTTTACTGCTTCTATAAAAGGATATCCTTCTTTTTACCGGTAGTTTTCAGCTGAACTTGCCAACTAAAAACGACCGGTAAATTATCTTCTTTTTCTTCTTATCAGGAATGTTGCCACGGCTCCTGCAATGCCTACCGGCAACAGCACCAACCAGCCATATTTGATATAGTTAAGCTGATCTGCGGTAACTTTTACTACATCAGTCGGCTCCGCTCTATTGATATCAATCGGAAACTCATCGTTGCTAAACCATCTAAACAGGTCGGTCATGATCGAAAAATTACTTGTACGGGGCGATTGACGGATGAGTTCGGCGTTATTGATGAAATCAGCATCCGCAACCACCAATATGCGCTGTTGTTTGTTTTTTACATCACGTGTCAAGGTCATCGCTATTGGAAAAGATTTCTTTTCATCATTGCTTCTGGGATCGATTAAAGCTTGGGTCCGATCAAACTTAAAGCTTCTCTGCAACCATGTATTTGCCGCTTGCGTTACCAGTAAAGGCTTTGCTTCAAAAGGAGAATTGGGTAAGACACTCAATGAAGCTGAGGAAGGCATAGAAACCAACACACTGTCTTTCCCAATAAAGTTGCTTTCTCCGACGGTCTTTAACCAATTGGCCTTCGACACATTGGCAAGGATAAAATCTCGTTCATAGTTTTTACTCTGCTGAACAAGTAGGCCATTATCCATTTCGATATTTAAGAGACTTAAAATCGGATTGATCTGATCTTTATTTTCCGGCTCGCCCAAAATCATCAGGTTACCACCATGCTCAATAAATTGTTGCAGATGCTGCAATTCAACTGTACTATAGTTAACCATCGGATCGGCAATAACAAGAATATCGACACCCTTAGGGCCAAGTGGCTGTTTTAAATCAACTGATGCAACATCGAATCCTTGATTGACCAAGGCATAACGAAATGCAATTTCGGTGGTTGCTACTTGGTAGTCACGGTCTCCCGAACGTTGAATACTACGCTCGTTATGGCCGGTCACAAATCCTACTTTTGGTGCCGCCACAAGTAAGCGCTTAAATGCTGCGGAAGTCTCCTTCTCGTTAGGGTGTCTAAATAAGTCATCATATACACGCAGGTATGTGGATTTGTTTTTATAGGATAATACCCGCAAAAAACGATTTCGCTCGCTGCTGAGATCTATTTTCTCCCTGATCTGTTCTGGCGTGAGAAATAGCTCAAAAGGTAGTTTATTGATTTTGGCCATCTTACGGGCAATCTGCTCGTCATTGAGTCCTGGGTTTTCTTTATAGATTCGCTCGTTGGCTACGTGGTCCCAATAGTATACATAATCCATTTTAAGATAGGGCATGTAACGCATATACATATCAAAACGCTTCTTGTCATTGTTATGTCCCTCTGGTAGACCCGAATAGTAATTATCGTCCAACAGGTTGACGTAGGTTGTGATATGAACCGGCTCCTCAAACTGGGTGATGATCTTTTGGCTGGCCTTAGTAAGCGTACGACCTTTATTCGCGGTCATATCCCTGTAGAAGGTAAATTGTGGCAACGCACTGATGTATCCGATCAGAAGCATCACTGTGATAAAACCTGCATAGCGCAGTGCTTTGTTAGCCTTGGACAAGGTCTCCCGCTCGAATTGTAGTTTTAAATAGGTCAATCCAAGGAACAACACAATTACGATAATAAAATAAAAAATATCGCTGCTGCTCAACAAACCATTGATCGACTCTTCAACACGGCCTGACATGGAGAGGAAGTAGGTGATATCGCGGACAAAAGTTACATCCTGCCATAGACCGCCAATGAAATTTAACGCAGCTAATACCACAAGGGTGCTGATTGCGGCTACCACCTGATATGTTGTCAGACTGGACATAAACAGACCTATAGCTGCATAAGCGCATATCAGCAAATAGAGCCCTATAATTCCGCTAAGAATAAGGGAAAACTCCGCATTTTTCACTGTAAATAATGTTAATATACCAAGTCCTAAGAGTACTGAAATCAGCAGGAGACAATACCCCATAATGGCCAAGTACTTACCCAATATGATTTCTCCGACTTTTATCGGGGATGAGTATAGTAGTTTTATAGACCCACTGCTGGTCTCCCGGCTGATCAGCCCCATGGTCAACAAAGGAATATATAAATAGAGGTACTCCTGCATCTGTGGGAACAGGGAACGAAATCCCGCAAATATTCTGCCGGTCACGCCGGGTATTCCTTGCCCCATCTCATTGGCCTGATACATGCGCTCCAACATCGCATGATATTGCCAGCCGGATTGTACAATAAGAACGATGAGCACAATCCACGCCACTGGAGAATAAAAAAGCTGGCTTAATTCTATCTTTGCAATTCTTAATGTCGTTTTCATATTTTCTTATTGGGAATTTTATTTGATAACTGCGCGAAAATCTGATCCAAAGAGCTTTTCTCCAAATTAAGCTCCTGCAACCGCCATCCTGAAGAGACACTCGCTTCTATGAGTCGCTCACTAATATGTGGCACATCGGCAAATCGGATACGGAACTGCTTAGCAGACATGACTTCAACTTGGGTCACGCCATCAATAGATTCAAGCAATTCAGGAAGCGGTGGATTTTCCATCCGCATGATTAGACTATCTGGCTCAATGTAATTGTTAAATGCGTCCATACTATCCTCGAATACCATGCGTCCATTTTCAATCATCTTTACTTGTTCGCAGGTGGCCTGAACCTCAGATAAGATGTGGGAAGAAAAAATCACCGATTTCTCTTCACCGATCTCCTTGATCAATTTGCGCACCTCCAAAATCTGATTGGGATCGAGTCCATTGGTTGGTTCATCCAATACGACAAGCTTGGGCTCGTGTATGATGGCCTGCGCAATCCCAACTCGTTGCTTATACCCACCAGAAAGATTAGAGATCAAGCGGTTTCGAAAATGACTAACCCCACACTTGGTCATAGCACGATCAACGGCTTTATCAATATCTTTTTTAGGAATGAGCCTTAAATGGGCACACTGTGTAAGATATTCGTGAACAGTCAAGTCCAGATACAATGGTGCATTCTGTGGCAGAAACCCAATTAATCGCTTTGCTTCGATAGGATTCTTGCGCATATCATGCCCACCAACGGTCACCTCTCCTTTCACCTGATTGAGTACGCCACACATAATATTCATGGTCGTGGATTTCCCTGCACCATTAGATCCCAAAAGACCCAATACCCCGAACTCATTAATCTCAAAATCAATATCCTGAATGGCCCATGCAGATCCATAGCGATGCCATAAATGGGATATTTTTACGATTGTATTATCCATTTATATAAAATTTAGAAGGAATGGGAGCGTGAACATTACTCCCATTATAAAGTTTTGAAAATCAGTTGATATTATCTATAACCGTCATTTTGGGTCAAAAATGGATTTGTATCCCGTGCGGGCTGTGGTATCGGATAAAGCTGTGCATAAGGTTTCCAGAAGGTAGGCCTTAATTGCTGCATAATCGCATCTACTTTACCCATCCGCTTAATGGTATACCAACGATCTCCGAGCTCACAAAAGTATTCCACTTGTCGCTCCTTTAAGATTGCTTCATCTAGATTGACATTTGTGGCTAAATCCTGTAGGCCCGCACGACGGCGTAACACATTGAGATCCTCACGCGCTCTTGCACTATTGTTGGAATGTGAACGCGCTTCGGCCCGAATCAGGTATTGTTCGGCCAGCCGTAAAAGCATGGGAACTTCGGTACGCCCGGAAGATTCCGCAGAAGACTGATCATAATTTTGGTATTTAAACGGTTGAAAAGTCTTCTTTCCAGAATAATTACTTTCTTTGACCCAAACAGTACGACGGGCGTCACCGTCCGCAAAGCCTTCCAAAAGATCTTGACTAAGTTCATAATTCGCTACCTCTGAAAAATCGTTAGGTAAAAAAGTAGACCCCTCAACAGTATAACCATTTGTATTAAACACGGCAGGGCCAAGTTGGAGGATGGCTTCTTTGGAATCTTTTAAAAAGACTTTTCCTAAATCAGCTTTTGACAGCAAAGTATACAGGTCTGTTTTATTAATAACTTCCGTTGCATACTGTTCGGCCTTGGTATAATTTTTCTGAAACAAGTAAATGCGTGCAAGCAGCGCCTTCGCGGCTGATTTATTGACCTGTGCTCTGCTGTTCATTCCTACAGCACCCGGATAAGCATCGCCAACCAGATTTTTGGCTTCTTCCAGCTCTATCGTCAGCCAGTCGTATATTTCCGACACTGGTATCCGGGGCAATATGTTGGTTTTATTCACATCAGTTATCGTTACCAAAGGTACCTCGCCGAACATGTTCATCAAGTGGAAATAGCAAAACGCACGCATCACCCTGGCCTCGCCAATCATCTGCTGTGCAGCAGATGCTGAAATGGCCTTATTATCTGAAAGGCCAGCAATAACACTATTGAAAAGATAGATCACATTATACGTTTCTGACCATATATTGTTGATCCGTGTCGTCACAACAGGATCATAGCTATTCTGCATAAAATCCAGGAAGACAGTGGAGCCCACAAAATCCATTTCACCAGCAGACATGCCGTTAAATTGCGTGATGTTTACATTAAAGACACTTGAAGATGTCATCGCAGCGTATGCCCCAGCCAGGGCTGATTTTGCCGTTGTCTCCGATTTGAAGATGACCTCAGAGGGTAATTCATTTGTCGGGTCATCAATTTCTATGAGCTTTTCACAACTGCTTAAAGAAATTGCTCCCAAAAGTAAAACGATAGATAGCGTTGATTTAAATTTCATGATAAAAAGCTTAGAATGTGAATTGTAAAGTTCCGACAACAGTCCGGAGTGGTGGTAGGGACAGCCCCTGTGATTCCGGATCAAAACCTAAATAATCTGTAACCGTAAATAGGTTGTGCGCCTGAACCTGTAAGCGTAAATTTCTAAATTTCAGACGCTCGACCAGTGCTCCTTTGATATCGTAAGACAGACTCACATTTTTCAATCGGATAAATGAAGCATCAACGATCTGTGCACTCGAATAGGTATAATCCGACCATGCGGTATAGGCATCGGTAAAATCAGCCGCTACCTGCAACTGCTCGGATTTTCCCTGATTGATATAATCAAGCAAGGGTGCAGCTGCAAAGTTTGTCATACCATATCCAGGCGGACTCCATGAAGCAGCCAGTATACCTCTGCCTTTTTGTTTGACAAATTGAAACAAAAAGTCCAGCGTAAAATTTTTATAACTTATCGTATTAGTAATACCGCCGAAATATTTTGGCAAAGTAGTGCCTGCCAAATAACGGTCTCCCAATTCGTAATCCACCAGTCCTGTACTGATTTTGCCATCCCCATTAAAATCGTTGAAAGCAGGAAGTCCTGTCGTTTGATCAAATCCAGTATATTCGTATGTATACAAGGGATTCATGGGATGCCCCACGACCAACGTGGAGGCATAGGCAGAAGATCTGATACCGGGAAACTCCAACAACTTATTTCTATTGAGCGAAATATTGAAATCTGAGCGCCAACGGAAATTATTTCGCTGTATATTTTTTGTACTTAGCGTAAATTCCCAGCCTTTATTCTCTACTACGGCTGGAAAATTGGCCTGATAGCTGTCCCAGCCAGTCTGCGAACTTACTTTTTGGCTGACCAACTGGTTGCCCGAACGATTCCGGTAGAATGCTGTAATCAACGAAATACGGTCGTCCAGTAAACCGAGCTCCAATGCCGCCTCAAATTTTGCCGTGCTCTCCCAACGGAAAAGATTATTTGCCAGACGTGAAGGAACCAGACTTGGGATACCATTATAGATATAAGAATTCGAGCTGTACGAATCAAAATACCCATAATCGGCAATTTTATCATTTCCTACCCATCCATAGCTGGAACGCAGTTTAGCAAAGCTTATCAAGGGAATTGATTTTAAAAACGGCTCATCTGAAATAATCCATGCAGCACCAATGGATCCAAAGTTTCCAAAACGCGCATTTTGAGCAAACCGCGAAGAACCATCGCGACGGAAACTTCCATTTAGAATATATTTTCCAGCCCAGTTATAATTCAAACGACCAAAAATGGAAGAATACTTATATTCACTGCTGCTCCTGGAAATGCTGACAGTTTGGGCACTGGCGACATTCTCCAGAAATTCATCAGAGGGGAAATCGCTTGCACTGATATAAGAGGGTTGTTTGGAAACACTGTGTTGCCATGTAGATCCGATCATTGCTGAAAGTGTACCTTTATAAATATCTGTGCTATAGTCTAACTGCGGTTCAATCGAATAGGTATTGTTAACGTTATAAGCGAATAAACTGTTGGACAAGCTCGTTGCCAATCCTGGATCCAGGGCGGTTTTCGGAGTCAGACGTTTTTGATCCATATCTGACTTCCCATACCCAAAATTGGTCTTGAAACTCAATCCCTTCCAAATCTGGTAACTTAAATTTAAATTACCAATGAGGTTGCTCCCTTTATTACTGACAAGCTGGTTAAGTTGTGCCAGTGGATTGGCCGGTACCCCATAATTGATACCACTCCAATAAAGACTTCCGTCCTCTTTGTACAAAGGATAATTTGGCGGCAAATTATAAGCAATCGAGGTCTGGTCCAAGACAGATACATCGTTATTGTCAGCAGCATAGATTGCTGAAAAGCCCAAGTTAAAACGCTCGTTGGCAGATTTGTGCTGTAGGTTAAAATTAACCGCTGAACGATCATAGCCTTGATCGCCAATAAAAACATTACCTTCTTTATGAAATGTGCCACTTATCCTAAAGTTTGTCCGTTGGTCTCCACCACTTATGGAAAGGTTTGCATCAGAGGATTGTGCGGTGTTACCAATGAGCAATTTCTGAAAGTCTGTATAGGCTGTCTGATCCCATGTTGTCAAGTCAAAAGCGTTGGATAATTCGGGTGTAGTATATGGACTTGCCGCATTTTTAAATGCAGTCCTGCGCATCGCCAGATACTGATCGGTGTTAAGTGTGGATACAAAGTGGCTTACCTTTGCCACCCCATGTCTAAAGAGGCCATCGACCTGCGTCCGACCCACTTTCCCTTTCTTAGTTGTGATCAGGATAACACCATTCGCAGCACGAGATCCATAAATGGCTGTCGCATCTGCATCTTTTAAGATATCTACGCTTTCAATATCCATGGGATTGATCAAATTAAGCGGGCTTGCTCCACCCAAAGGTGCATTGGCACCATTTAGACCATTGCCCACGGTCTCGTTGATGGCATCTGTCAAATAGGGCACACCGTCCACAACAACCAATGGTGCATTGCGGTCTATGGTACTTCCGGAAGTAATCAGCGAATTTTGGCCCCTGATGGTTATTTTCATTGGACTGCCGGGAAGGCCATTACTCTGAACAATCTGTACCCCGGGTGCTCGGCCCTGCAGTGCGTTTAAGAAGTTTGCCGATGGCGTATTTAAAATCTCCTCAGATTTGATCGTAACTGAAGATCCGGTATTGTTTCTTCGTGTTGTCGTACCATAACCAATCACCACAACTTCATCTAAATTGGATTGATCGGGCACCAGGGAAATTTGAAGAGCTTTATTGCGCGCGCTCTTTTCGTTAAGCGTCTTGTAACCTAAGTAACGGAATTCCAACGAGTAGGGATCATCAATTATGCCAATCATAAAACGTCCACCTTCATCGGTCTGTACAACATTTCCAGCTCTGGGAACTGACACTACGACACCTGCCAAGGGTTTTCCGTTTTCATCAGTAACAATACCGGACTGCACAAAACCATTTTGATTGACACCTGAAGGAACCTGATCTGAAATATTTTTGGTACCACGACTGTGCTGTAAAACAACATACTGATTATCAATAAAATCAAATTCGAGACTATAAGGACCCAACAATTGATTTATAACGTTTTCCAAAGTACCACTGTACACTCCATTCACTTTCATCGTAGACTTTACATGACTATCGTTAAAGACAAAACGTATTTTTGCTTTGGTTTCAATGGTCTTTAAAGCTTTTTCGAGGGCTATATTGGAAAACTTGAGATTGATCTGTTCCCTTAATACCTGCCCATAAGAAAACGAAAAGAGACAGAAAAAGAGTAAAAATAAAAGGAAGCACTTCTTATGTTTCGATAAAACATAGCATTCCCGTGTCAAATTTTTTTTATACATTTGATAGGTTAATTTTGTTGATTGAAATTAATTGAATTAAGACTTTTGCGGGGATGTAGCCGCATCTCCGCATATCCTAATCTTCGGGTTTGTTTTCTGTATTTTTTGGTTAGTTTTATTTCATTAAAAACAGCCTCCTCCTGTCAATATGATCTCTTTCTTATTTATTTTATAATCCGCATTGATAGACATACTAACTATTTTTAATGAGGTCTCCAATGATTGGTCAGTCAGGTTAGCGGTTACCTTACAGGAACTATACTCGCCCGTATAACCGGTAAAAGTGACATCGAATTTTTGTTCAAATCGTTTCATGATATCTTCCATCGGAGCTGAAACAAAATTCATATCGTATTGCGTGCCTCTGGCCAGGATCTCTTTATCTTTGTGACTCATGATCTTTGTTGGCATATCCGAAGCCGCATCTGCAGTATGCAAACTTTCATTAGCTACTACCGTATATTTCTTTTCCACCGTTAAACCCTTACTTTTTTTTGTCACCTCAACTTTTCCTGTCAGCACATCCAGATTCAGCAATCCGCGCTCAGGAATAACTTTGAGGTTAAAGCTCGTTCCGAGCACCCGGGTAGTATATTCTCCTGCGTGAATCACAAATGGTCTTGATTTATCCTTTGTTACTTCAAATAGAGCCTCTCCTACTAGCTCTACTTCCCGGATCTTGTCGGTAAAATGTTTGGGATAATTTAGCTTACTGTTGCCTTTTAACCATACAATAGTTTGATCCGATAGAATTACTTTAGTAATCCCGGCATTCTTTGACTGCACCGAAACAGCCTCGATCAAATCTCCCTGCCCCTGCCATTTGTAGAACCATACGGCAAAACACAGTAAAAAAAATGCTGCAATGGAAGCAACAAGAGCTTTGGGGAGAAATGACAGACCTCCTGAGACTGCCCTATCTTCAACTGCTGTGCGGAATCTCACGTTAGTTTCTATCCGGTTTTTTAATTCCGATTCCGTATCACCATACCAATAGAGTTCGTTTGGAAGCTCTTCGTTATACCAGCTATCCAGAATTCTTTTTTCCTGGTCTGTGATCGATCCGTTCTGAAATTTTAGAATTAAAAATTTAATATTTTCGGGAATATGTTCCATTTATCATGTCGGCTTTTCAAGTCGTCTATTATGATAGAGTAAAGAAATTGTTAAGCTACGTACGCCAAAAAACATTTTTTTTATTTTTTTTTGACGTTAAACAAAAATTGCTCAACAAATTGATTTATTTGTTAGGAATATAACAATATGTGCACCTTACGGATTGCATTTTTAAGCGTACGAATAGCTTTGCTCAATTGAGTTTCAACGGTACGGTGGGAAATATTAAGCTGGCCAGCGATTTGTTTGGCAGTCATTCCTTCATCTCGGCTCATCTGAAAGATCAGTCGGCATTTATCAGGAAGGCCATCGACGATACGGGTGATTTTATCTTGAAGTTCAAGATATTCAATACGTTCATGTCCATCGTTATCCAGGGAAACGAAGCCCGAAGAAGCTATTTCATCTATGGGAATAGTTGTTGAATGCTTAAAACGATCCTCCAAATATCGAAATATTTCATTGCGCAACATCGTATAAACGTAATATCTGAGTTCGCCTTTTAATACGATATTCTCCTTCCACTTCCAGAGATTGACAAAGACATTTTGCACGACTTCCTCTGCAGCAACTTGGTCTGAAAGTTTATGTAAGGCTTTTTTTATCAGGTTGGCCCAATGTCGATCATAAAGTATTGAAAACGCTAGAGGATCATCATGCTGAAACATGATGAATAGTTCCTCATCCGACATTTCTTCTCTGTGTTTCACTAGATGGACCGTATAAGTAGTAAATATAGAGAATGTTTGATGTTAAAAAAAATTGCTACTTATAAAAAGCAAGGCTAGAAGTGCCCCATACAACCTTAATAGTTGATTTCATAGTAACTTCATCAATACTATATTGTGGGTCAGATCTATCGGTAAACTATATAGCAACATAATGATGGCTGACCATCAATTCACTTCCTGTCCATTTCTAAGAGGCTTTGTTTTAGAATCTATTATCTCGCCCATGATGTAAATATCATCGCTGGTTAATTCGCTCTTTGGGGTTAGCTATCCAACCCAATCACCATTATATTTACATAGTGAACCATGAAAACAATTACCATCGCTACCTTTTATCATAATTTGGTAATTATCCCCACCGGCGCCGTTAGGTATTGATAGCGTTCGGTTTTTGTTTCGTCTCCAAACATAGGAGGTATTATTACATCATCCACGGTAAAGGTAGAACAGATACATTTACAATTAGTTTTGATGTCTTATCTGTAAACTACAATCCTCCTTTCTTCTTTTCTGAACTTGATATGATAGTTGGCCGATAGGCTTTCGAGTAGTTCGGATAGTGGCAATGTGCGCTTTAGCTCTCCGTAGACTGCTTCTGTCTTTCCCAGATCGGGAATCTCAAACGTTACGTCGTACCACCTGCTTACTTGCCGAAGTATGGTTGGCAAATCGGCATTTTGGAGCACAATAACACCATCGTGCCAAGAGGTAAAATCGCCCGCCTCTACATTCTGCTGGCTTAACAGACCATTATGCAGTACGGATTGGGTGTTAGGTTTTAATGTAATGGCCTTTCCAATTTCTGGAGCTGCTACGAGTACGCTTCCTTCTACAACTGTTGTGACAGCACTATGCTCATCATCATAGGTACTGATATTGAAAGCGGTACCAAGCACCTTTACATCCTGAGTATTGCTGTGTACAATAAAAGGGCGTTTTCTGTCAGTTGCTACTTCAAAATAGGCTTCACCGGTCAGTGTTACCTCTCTTGCGGTAGTCCCCAAGTTTAGCGAATAGGTCAGGGAAGATGCTGCATTTAGCCATACCTTGCTACCGTCCGGCAGGTTTACCATAAACTGCCCGCCTTTAGGTGTCTCGATCTTATGGAGCTTGGTTGCGTCGGCAGACGCTTTTGGATTGCTTTCGTAAACCAGTTCCCCCGCCTCGGTTTTCTTTATAACCATGTCATTCATCTGCACAAGGCTGCCATTTTGTAAGGTATCCAGATCAATGAGGCTTCCGTCGCTCAAAGTGAGCCTGGCATGATTGCCGCCGGGTGCCCCCAGTTGATTAAAAGTAGCATAATCGGCACCTGAATATTGGTCTGACTGTAGTAACAGATAAATGATAAGTGATATTGTTAATACGCCGATTGCAGCTGCCCACCTAATAGTGGTCTTTTGCCACCATTGTAGTTTTACCGGAGGTTCTGCCTCTTTTAAGACCTGTGAATAAATCCGCTGTTCCAACATTTCATAGTCAATTGACACCGATGGAGTTTCCTCCGTCTCCGACAGATGACTGTACCAATCCTCCACAAGGGATTCTTCTTCAGGACTACATTGCCCTGCTAGGTATTTCTTTATTAAAGCTTCCGCCTGTTCTTTATCCATCTCTATGGGCATTTTACTATAAGACGGATGTCGAGGTGGGTGTGTAGTATATGAAATGGAAAAAATTTTAAAGACCAAAACAGCTGTTGTGAGTTTTAAGCTTTGCGACACTACACAGCCCGGTTGCCATAAGACACCGCTAGATTTAAGAGGCTATCTCAAAAATAATTGAGGCAGCCTCTTTTTTTATTGATACAAACAAAATGTTTTGTACAAACAGGATCTTAAAGTATAATTAAAGAGCTCAAAAGTGTAATTTTTATTGATATATCCATAACTACATTTGTATCGGTGTCAAGATAGCTTAGCCGGCATAAGATATAGCACCTATAACACATAATTTTAACATAATTTTTTTCAGATGAAATTCATGAAATTTTCTTTGTTGACTCTTCCTCTTTTAGTGTGTTCATTAAATAGTAATGCACAGGAAAGCGCAAAAACCAAGTTCAATTTTCCTACTGATCGCAAGATCAATATCGGAGTTTTAGTTTATGATGGTGTAGAGATTGTCGATACTGGTGGACCTATTGATGTTTTTGTAAAGGCAAATAACTGGAATGGCAAATACAATATTTACACCGTATCAGCCACAGCCAATAAAAATATAATCATGGATGGTGGAACAGTAAATCTAGTATCTAAATATAGCATATACGATGCCCCACAATCAGATATATTGGTCATTCCAGGAACATCTCCTGAGATTGTCAAAACGATTTCTTCAGATAAAAAAATGATGAATTGGATTGTCTCACAGAATGAAAAAACGCAAATGACAATGTCAGTCTGTACCGGTGGGCTTATATTGGCAAATACTGGCCTGCTTGATGGCCGCTCAGCCACTACGCATCACTGGTCAATTGACGAACTTAGATCACACCCTAAAATAAAAGTGCAGGAAAAAACTCGATTTGTAGTGGATGGCAAGTTTTTAACAGGCGCCGGTGTCACTTCAGGTATGGACGTCGCGCTCCAAGCTATTGAATTGATCAACGGTAAAGATATTGCTGACGATATCGCACTCGGAATGGTTTACGACCGTTATAATACAATGGAATTTTTACCTAAAAAGTAACGCTAAAACAACAAATGTAGTAACTGCTGGCAAATTAAACTTGTCAGCAGTTATTCTATTTTAGTGAAACTGCTTTCTTTGGAACTCCTTCGGAGTTTCACCCGTATACTTCTTAAAAAAGCGGTTAAAATAACTATCCGTTTCGAATCCCAATTCCCATGCAACTTCCTTAGCCGGAACTTTTAGCCAAAACAAGAGTCTCTTAGCCTCCAGTAATAAATGTTCATCAATAAGTTGCTTGGGTGTTTTAAAGGTTGATTTTCTAACACACTGATTTAATGTGCGGGTCGTAACATGAAGCTGCTCCGCATAAAATTTAACCTGATGTTGTTTCTGGTAATTTTGTTTAAGCAACACTTTAAAATTATTGTAGATTCCTTGATCATTCTGATCGGTAATTGGATGATTTACCGAAAGCCTAAAACATTGGATAATCAAAACATTCAATAGGGCTTTAATTAATTCTTCATCAGGATCTTCTTTATTAACTTCTGTCGAAATAATTTTGATGATATTATCCAATTCTTGAAGTTTTTCAAAAGAAATTTGGATGAACGGTCGTGAGAACAACAGGCTTACTTTTTGAAGAAATTGATTAGTCTGGTCGGCAATAAAATGACTAGAGAATGCGATTGACACTATTTTGCACTTGCTCATGTCAGGGTGCGTGTGTACCTGATCAACATCTAACATGAGGATAGCTGGACCTGAGAGTTGTTTATTTTCGAAGTCCGAAAGATGACTTACAAGGCCCTCATACAAGAAGCTTAATATATAAAAATTATGCGTATGAGCACGTGAATCTAACACCATAAATTGCGTTAGTTCTTCACCTGTGATCAATGAAAATTCATCTCTAAAATTAATATTATAGTTCGGTAATATACAATCCATTATGTTACATCATAAATTGCTATAAACATTTGCAAAAAGAAAATCCTATATTTATCTTAAAACGATAAACAAAATACTCCAAAAACCTTCTTTGCGGATTTGAATCAGGGAGCTTTACTACACTAAATAGATCCATTGATTAACAGTATTTCTAACCTTTTAGTATGTACCTAATGCGAGCTAGCAGACATATTCAAAGGTAAGTAAAATACAAACATCGTCAAATTGAAGCATCAATTGCTTCGAGAAACGATTGCATCACCATATACTCAATAGCTACCTTTGGCTGGATTCCTGTTGAGGTATTACATGTTAACGCAGTAAATAAAATATAGTTTGTAGCAGATCACCGCTAGAACGCTAACCAAATTGTAACTTTACAAAATGGAAAATTTAGGACAAAACAGAATTTCAGTCATCACCTTATTGGTTGAGAAACTTTATAAATACAGTATTAAGAAAAACTACAAGGCGGGTACAATGATCCTGAATGAAAATTCACAGGAACACTTTCTTCGCCTCCCTTGCTTTTGATCTCTTTGCTCAAATAGTCGTCTCCAACGCACTCATAGCAAATTTTACTGTCCTTAATTTCAGCTTCCCCCTTTTTTAATTTAAAAAAAATCAGGAAATAACAAATAGTCAACTGTATAGGAGAAATTAAAATCCGAAGAATATCATAACTAATTGTAGCCTTTGCCGAAGAATATGAAGGGCATTGCTAACCTGCTTCTTTACTGTTTTATCCGAAAGGCAAATAGAACTACATGGGCTAATCCCATATAATTCTATTTGCTTGTTTTTATCTTCTTAATAAACTCTAATAAAGGCACTAAAGGTTCTATTGAACTCTCGTGACCTCCACTTAAGGAGACACTTGATAGAGGTTGTCTCCTTTTTTTATACCCATAAAAAACTATGAGCCAATCTGTTAAAGCATGGTCATTTAGAGTTCGAAAATTTTAACAAAATTTTTTAGTCTTTAGTTACCAAAGAGGCGGAAAACAAGTTGTATGGCATCTCTGCACTCTTTTTTCAGGGGTTCGATATCTCCTTAGGGATTTGGCATTCCAAACACTTGAATCAGTATTACAATTTACAGTATTATCTACTATTGTGCTATATTTTAATGGTATTTTTAAAAGTTACAATCCTTCCTGTAATAGTTTTATTAATGCTACATCGCAATATCATTACAAATATTATTATACGAGGAGAATAGAATTATCTATGGTATAAAAATTTAGTGAAGGAAAAGATAAGGACAATTCGAAATCGAAAGGTAATTACGAATGGAATAGAGCAAATTATTAATAGAATTATATAGGAAAATCCTATATAATTCTATTAGCGAGATTGTAATAATCTGAATTCACTCAAAAAACTTTAACAGATTTATCCGTTTGGATGGACACGGACAAGACCAGTAAAGATCATTGCTAATTTGCAAAAAAGAAAAGCTTATGAGCAACTTAAAAACTTTCTCTCTCGCAATGTTCATTGTGGCAATTTATTTTACTGCATCAGCACAGGTAAACACAGCTACAATATCTGACAGCAATATTAGCCAATTGTATAGACGTTTAGATACTGTGATTCAGAATGAACATATACCCGGTCTACTGGTTGCTATTGTAAAAAAAGACAGTATACTGTACTCGGGCGGACTGGGCTATGCTGATCTTAAACAACGTCGTCAGGTAGAACATCAAACGCAATTTCACTTCGCCTCTGTCACCAAATTTTTCGTGGCAATGGGTATACAACAATTAGTGGCTAAAGGTAAGCTAAGACTCAATGACCGTATTCGTGATATCGCGCCCGAAATACCCTTTGAAAATCATTGGGAAGCTACAGATCCGGTACGGGTAGTTCACTTGCTCGAACATACCGCCGGCTTTGAAGATGTTCAACTCAACAGCATGGTAGACTTGAGCAAAAAAAAGCCTCTTGCCGGTATCGATGCCATCAAGGCTGCTAGCAATTCGCTTACAGTCCGCTGGCGACCGGGAACCATGATGTCCTATTCCAATCCAGGTTACAACGTACTCGGCTATATTATTGAAAAAGTTTCAGGCATTCCTTGGAATAGGTATTTAGAAGAGCAGATTTTTTTGCCATTAAATATGCACAATAGCTTATTTGATCTTGATGGTATTCAGAGACCCAGCTATGCTACAGGTTATGACTTTCAAAATGGGGAATACAGACCAATTCCATTCTATCGCCCTATCGGAAATGGGGCCGGAAGTGCTTTGGTATCCACTGCTGAGGACATGGCAAAATTCATGATATATCTGCTCAATGATCGTACCGATAGTAGCCTACTGGACAATGCCGGCCTGAAGGAAATGGAGACCATTCACAGTACCTTAGCGAGCCGCGCTGGATTACAGACAGGATATGCCCTCGGCAATGATCTATTCCCGAATAATAAAAAGGTCAGTTTAAGGGGCCACAACGGTAAAGGGGAAGGCTTTGTATCTTGGTTATTCTTTAACCGTGAAGCTGGTATAGCCTATGCGATATCAGCCAATAGTGTTGTCAATCTTTGGCCAATCTCGCAGGCTATTGAAGAATTTTTGACAAGGGACATTTCTGTTCCGAAACCTGTCAGTCTACCGATAAATGAACAGAAAATGAAACCGCTACTCGGATACTATCAACTTATGAATCCCAAAAATGAACGCTGGGAATTTTACAGACGCATCTTTGGAGGTATTGAACTAACGGCGGTCAGCAAAGATAGACTCGTCGTAAGAAAAGAAAACGGACAGCTCGATTCTCTTGTCCATGTGGGCAATGGCATCTTCCGGCTAAAAGATGATATCCTCCCGGCTTTTGTGTTAGCCAAAGATCCCAACGGCCAGCCCTTCTTTCAAGGTTATGGCAATAGTTTCTATCGCAAAGTATCTCGGGCTTCTGTTTTAATCCAAAAGTTGCCTATCTATCTTGGACTTATGGCTATTTTAATTTATCTCATCTATAGCTTTATCGGAATATTTCTTACGCTCTTTCGAAAAATGAAACTTATAGACCTGGCCATTCCTTTATTGCCAATAGTAGGAACATGCT
Organism: Sphingobacterium siyangense; assembly: GCF_023277505.1. Lineage (NCBI taxonomy): Bacteria > Pseudomonadati > Bacteroidota > Sphingobacteriia > Sphingobacteriales > Sphingobacteriaceae > Sphingobacterium > Sphingobacterium siyangense. Next base: position 4,842,832 of record NZ_CP080574.1, read on the forward strand.
GTTTTCTCGCTGCTTATCGTCTCATGGGACAAACAGACGCCAGCCATAAAGAGTTATTTGTCTCTTTTAATGGAACAAGTTTTTCGATATTTCTGGGCATGCTCTTATTTGCTATTTTGGTTGCCGTAAGCAGCATGTTGCTTTATAGCCGCTGGTCTCGACTGAACCCATTATGGCTTCGTCTGTTTTTAGCCTTCAATAACTTCTTTTTATGCTATCTTGTCGCCCTTTTATCCATCAATGGTTGGATCGGAGTACCCATTTGGATGATGTAGCACCATTTGATCAATTATGTTTAAATTCACGTTATAATGATAACTTGTTACTGCTCATGATCAATATACTGTATACCTTTCATGCTTTTTCAGCAGGTGCATTTCTGTTGCTCGGCACCTTAATCTTTATGGGTATTAACCACACTTGTTCCCAGGCGGATCGATGGCTAGGAACATGGTATTATTTGATGGGATGCTTATTTACCCAGCTTTTTCTAGAAGGTTTTCATATCGAGAGCGAAGGATTGATCCATGCGCTGGAACTCCCTCGGTGGGCCACACTCCCCTGCTTCTACCTGGCCGTTCACTACATGGTCAAACCAACAGCAACAATTCGGTATTGGGGACTACATTTTGTTCCTTTCCTCGCTTTCGTTTTCTTCTCGATCATCTATTTAATACCCGGACTTTTTAATAGTCACATCCATCCGCCTCAATTACCGCAATGGATTATCTTTGCTATTAAATATTTCTTTTTTGCACAATGTATTTTTTATTGGATTGCCTGTTATAGCCTCTTCAAAATACACCAGAAAAACATTCGCCAGCTATCTTCCTATACGGAAAAGATAAACATGGCCTGGTTGAAGTATCTTTTGATTGCGCTATTATTGATGATTGTTGTCCGCCTGCTGGCTATGGTTCATTTAGTATTTAGTGCAGTCGCCCCAATTTTATATTTTATGGGCACAGTGGCACTTGGGTACGCAACGCTAACACAACGGTCAATTTACACTATTGAGTCTACAGAAAACCTCATCAACGAAGCGGAGCATCAAAAGGTTAAGGCCGAAGAGCGGCTGACAGCGCAACAGGTAGACACATTGAAAGAAAAATTATTACAAAAAACAACAGCTGAAAAGCTGTATCTCGACCCGGGTTTAACACTATCATCCCTTGCGGAGCATATCGGAATCAATCCGCATGATCTGTCCTACATCATAAACAATGGACTGGAGAAAAATTTTTATCAGTTTATCAACGAACTTCGCACAGAGGAAGCGAAAAAACTTTTATTATCCGACGAAGCCAAGCAACTTGATATGTTTGGAATAGCAATAAGGGCAGGCTTCAATTCAAGAACGACCTTTTATTCCTGCTTCAAAAAAACAACAGGCATTACGCCGACAGAATATATGAAAGTCCATAGTAAATAATCAAAATAACCAGACACAATGAAGTTTGTTCGATTGCATCCATTCGGACGGTTAGCTTATCAAAAAGATCTACTCTTGTATCATATCAACAAAAAAAATTATGATACAATACACCAAACTAAGCGGATACTCGAGAGCGATCCGCCGATTTTCCAAAGCAACATATGGTCTTCTGGTGGGAGCATGTTGTCTTTTTGCTTCGATTGATACATTTGCCCAGTCCTCCCCTAAGGGTAGCCCCCAGCAACAACAGTTGGTTCCGCTAAAATCATTTCAAGGCTACTACCAGCTACCCAATAAAGTAGCTTACATTGCTTTCGAGGAGCACGATAATAACCTGTATGCCACACAGCTGTGGGATCAGAAAAAAAGATATCAGCTGGTCCGTAAAGATGATACGCATTTTGAATCCAAAAACGAAGGATATGCCATAGAATTTTTAAAGGATGATTCCGGCGATTTTAGCCAAACCAAGATCCTGGGTAGAATTGTATGTGAGCGCGTCTCATTTGACCCTAATAAAATTGCGACTCTAACCGCATCCCAACTGAAACAGCTTGCCGGAACTTATCTAAAGGTAAATGACAACAACTTTAAGATTCAAATAGAAGCCTCCTCAACCGGCTTAACGCTTACACAATTGTGGGATAACAAAACAATTTCATTTACCCCTCGTTCTGAATTTTTCTTCCTCGATGATGATGGTACCTTCCCATTGACATTTTCTGTTGCCAATGGAAAGGTAAAGCAAATGCAGTGTTTCGAAAATGATGTTTGGATAAAGACGGACCAATAATCCTATTCAAAAAAATATTATGAACAGATTTATTGCCTGCTTATTCCTGCTGCTTCTGCTGGGTACAGCTCAGCTTAGCGCCCAACAGCTAGCAGATGAACAGTTTCATTATCCCATTACCGATCCGCACCACCGGATCGGTGATGGACCTCTACTCCTATTTGACGAGGCACACAACAATCCGGTTACTTTGAGAGGAGCCTACGCTCCTTTTTCAGATCTCCTTCTAACTGATGGATATCGCCTCCGAAGTGTTAAAGAAAAAATCTCTTACGATCAATTAAAAGAAGCAAAAATCTATATCAGCATAAATGCCTTATATAATCCGGAAAACTGGAAATTACCCACCTATTCGGCCTTTACCGATCAGGAGATAGAAACTCTCCGTCAATGGGTATTTGATGGTGGAAGCCTATTTCTAGTCACCGACCACATGCCCTGTGGCGGGTCTGTACAAAAGCTTGGTGCGGCATTTGGAATTCATATCGTGAACGGTTTTGCCTTACCTAAGAATGGACGTCCCGAGATCTTCTCAAAGGATAGAGAAACACTGTTATCCAATGAAATAACCACTGGATCAGGTAAGGAAATAGACAGTATCATGTGCTGGGGTGGAACTGGGTTTATCGTACCAACGAAGGCACATATTATTTCTTTATTAAATGAAGAATATGATATCTACCTACCCAATGATGCTAATCAGATAAAAAGACCTATTCCAGAGGATATTCCCCGACTGTCGGGCAGAGGGTTTGCAAACGGCGCTTACCTTAGGTTTGGGAAAGGCAGGATTGTGGTATTCGGAGATGGCGCTCCTTTTTCGGCACAACTCCATGGCATCAAAAGTGAAAAAAGAGGAATGAACTATCCAGCCGCAAAACAGAATGCTCAATTTTTGCTCAATATAGTTCATTGGCTTGACCAATGAACTATATTGAGCAAAAAGGTTTTTAGTATTCTCAGGGGATTATCGAGTTTATACTAACTGTTCCTGAAAATCAAATTGCTTAAAATTGGCCGTTCTGTTATCCTAGTAGTGGAAAAAATCCTAAGATGGCGGAAAAGACTTATTTAAAAGCCAAATCCACGCTACAATTACTATAGTAAATCCAATCAAAGGATTTTTCATACTGAGTGCCGCAAAGTATCCTATAACCACAACTATATTGATAATAATAAATAAAATTACATTTTTCATAACATTAAAATTTAGATAAACAAAACAGGCAAATAGATTTATATAGGTTAGTCCTATATAAATCTATTTGCCTGTTTTTATCCTTTTTATAAACTCTAATAAAGGCACTAAAGGTTCTATTGAACTCTCGTGACTCCACTTAAGGAGACACTTGATAGAAAGTGTCTCCTTTTTTATGTGAATAAAATTACCGATGATCCATAAAGTTTAAGCGTTCATTTTTAGGACGAATGTTTGGTCAAAATGCGATAAAAGTGGATATTGAAAGATGCAAGACTATATAAGTACGATTATTCTGCGACGGAGCAAGAATTTTCAAAGAAGATCGAGATTAGAGGTAATTGACAGCGTTTTACCACCAAATATATAAATTATAGAAATGTGAAGTCCTTTTAGACTTCACATTTCTATTTAAAGATACGATAACCACTCATCTTATCGCTGTATGATTTTATAAAAAGAAGAATAAATTCTTCCAGTTTTAGGTTGCAGAACGAGCGGTGAAAAATCCAACTATTCATTTAATATGATAATAGCATTAAAAATGCAGGGTCATAGAAAAAATGCACTGCCGCAAGTTTCCTGGTGTAATAAAACCCCTTCCACCATAATAATAACGTGTATTAAATAAATTTTCGGCCGTCAATTTACATTGAAACTGTCTATAATCATAACCTATATTGCCATTGCAAAGTGTATATGCATTAGTATAAAAACTCCCAGCGCTTTTACTGTTGATAATCAGATCCTCACCAGCGTAATTCCCTCCAAATCCAGCATTCCACCTGCTGTCACTATTTACCGGCATTTCATAGCTAGCATACCAGGTAAAAGACCATTTAGGACCAGCGTTTACAGGCCTTAATCCCTGAAGGGAGGCATCAGCAACCGTTAGCTTACTTGCATTGTAAGCTCCACCAGCATGAATAAAAAAATTGGGCAAAGGTTCGGACTGTATATCGAACTCTACACCACGACTATACTGCTTTCCCCCCTGCGAGTATTTTGTCGCATCTTCTGGATCTGTAATCACCGAATTGCGTACCCTGATATCATAGTAACTCATTGTGAGGTCAAGTGCATTGTTGGGAACCGCTATTTTGACACCAGTCTCGAGCTGGCTTCCGTATTGGGGTTTAAAATTATACACAATGCCATTTGCACTCATCGGAGCGAGATTTTGGAATCCGCTCATATAATTCCCAAAAACTGTTATAATTTTTGGAATAAGCTGATAAGTCAGCCCTATTTTAGGCGTAATGGACGACTGTTTATAATCCGCAGTTGTGATGGCAGTCAATACATCTTTTGTACCCAAATTGATTAATCTATCGTACCTGGCACTGAGCATCAGCGTCAACGCATCGGTAGGTTTGATGACATCTGAAACATAGGCCGAATAGCTATTTTGAGGAGCAACCGAATTATTGGGCTGCTTGGAAATTACGAGATTTCGGATCAGATCTGCATGAAATAAATTAGCTGCAGGTGAAGGGTTAGCAATAGCTACTGTATCCACGTAACCAGCATTTTTATAGTTTGCTCCATAACTATAGCGTTGGTAGTCAAGACCGATCAATAATTTATTTTCCCAGCCCCCTATCTTAAAATTACCGATAAAGTTTTGTTGGACCTGATAGTTACTGATATCCTCGGATTCATAGTGTAATACTTTCCTTGCTACCGCAGTATTATTGTTGAGCAGCAGGTTTGTTTGATAATCGCCATTTGATGTACTGTTTGTACTGGCCAGATTTGTTTCAGACTGCCAAGCCGGCGAAATGGCATAACTTATTTTTCCATAAAAATTCAGTGAAGAAGTTCGCCAAAGCAAGCCGTTATTCGTATAGGAACTAAAGTAGTCTAAATTGAGATCATTAGAATGCTGTGCGTTTGTGGCAATATCGCCTATAAGTGGGTTTCCAGGGGTAAACAATGGATTATTAGTGGTATTTCTTCGCAAGAATTCTGCCTCCATCCTAATCTTAAGGTCAGGACTTAACTGGTAGCTAAAACTTGGTGCCAGAAATAGGCTTTTATTCAATCCCTGATCCTGAAAACTCTTTTTGGAGGTATATGTCCCAAACATTCTGAACAGGGATTTATGTGCTGAGTCCAGTGGTGTATTTATTTCAATATTGGCGCGATTGAGTGCATTGTTGCCCGTAGCGAGCGATAAATTTGTAAATATACTATCCACGGGAATATAGGTGAGAATATTGATCAATCCACCGAAAGCCATATTTGTACCGCCAAACAAGGTACCACTTGGCCCTTTAATGACATCCAGCTGTTGAATGTTGCTATTTTCATCGCTGTAATGTAGGTAAGCATTTAGGCCATTTCTAAAATTGCTTCTGGTCCGAAATCCACGAATCGTAAAATACGGTGCAACACCTGCCCAGCTAGGGGTTACGCCGGCTGCATTTGCCAACATAGCGGTCTGGGTATAATAGTTTCTATTTTTAGTGAGGTTGATACCTACACTTGTTGTAACCTGTGGATTCTCGTAATCACGTATGTTTATTCGTGCAGACTGATAGCTAGATCTATCTTTCCTAAACTGGGATTTAATAAAAACTGAATCTAGCTGCTTTGGCAATAGCGTATCAGAATTCTGCGACTGTGCATCGGCGCTAAAAATTGTAAATAAAAGCGTAAAAACTAAAAAATACTTTAAATATAACGTTTTCAAGAGTATAATAAATTAAATTGACTGATAGTCAATGCGGAATAGAATTAAACCAAGTACAGCAAAAGTGGTATAAACCGGTTCAGTATGTCAACATACGTTCAATGCTAACTAAAAAGTGAAGATTATAGGGCAGAGGATTTGTTGGGTCAAACTTGAATTAAAACCAAACAAATCATGCAGATTTATGCTGCCAAAGCCGTGGGCGGCCGAAGTATTTTATTAAAAAAATCAAACTTGCGAAATAAAGTATCATGCGCTTTATGCCTTTCATTTATACGTATTGATACAATTGCTTTACTGATATTTATTGGGAAATAATGGCGGCAAAGCATAACTGGAATTTTTGAGAAATATTCGTGAACGTCTTTCTCACGCTCTGCCTCTTTTTTTAACATATGCATCAAAAAACATTTCCCCTCGCAGCGTAACGAAATATTTTTTTTATTTACACAATAGGTGCTGACAATTTCACTGCGGTTTGCATAAAAACTTATTAAAATAAAAATCCGGCTGAAGCTCATCAGCATGAAGCATAGCAAAAGAATAGCTATTGTGCCCGATTTAAATCTTTTTACATCCATTTGTATAATTGCTGCAAATATAAATGTTTTCCGTACATTTTTTATCTAATATCATAGCTCATTTTTCCGATTAACAGCTATATAATTGATAAATTTGACAAAGTGGCTTAAGTCAAATACAACCCGCTTTATAATTTTCTTATCAATTTTTTCATTTATTAATCGCTATTTTATCAGGATCAGCAAATTTTGTTCTTCTCTGCAATCCAAGTAACCTATTTCATCGTAAATGATCATATAAAGATTTTAAATAACAGATAAAAAATAAAGATCATGAAAATTAAATCAATCTTATGGGCGGCTGCCACTGCAGCAACATTATTGGGAAGCACTTACATGGGGCAGGCTCAAACAAAGGAAAAAACTATTATGGTAGGTGGTGCACCGATGTATCCTTCCAAAAACATTATTGAAAATGCGGTCAATTCCAAGGATCACACTACGTTGGTTGCTGCAGTAAAAGCTGCTGGCCTTGTAGAAACCTTACAGGGACCTGGTCCTTTTACTGTTTTAGCCCCTACCAATAACGCCTTTTCTAAAGTACCCAAAGAGGCCCTAAATAACTTAATGCTTCCAGAAAACAAGGCCCAATTAACATCAATATTGACCTACCACGTGATTCCTGGAAAATGGAGTGCCGCACAGATCACCAAAGCGATTAAGGATGGTAAAGGAACCTATGTAACCAAATCAGTCCAAGGTGGAAACCTTACTTTTTGGATGAAAGGGAACGATGTATATGTAAAAGACGCAAAAGGTAATAGCGCAAAAGTAACAGTTGCGGACGTCAATCAATCCAATGGAGTTATTCATGTGATAGATGCTGTATTGATGCCCTAAATATTGTTGCCATAAAATCAACTATCTATTGGCAGCATACATTCAATGATGTTTTCTTATTACATCAAAGTGGTGTCGATAATGATAAAACGGGCAATATTAACATTGCTCGTTTTATTTTTTCCATCCATCCAATCCGTTTACAATAAGTAATTTGTTCATTAAACTTAGTATACTTTATTTTTCTCCAGCCAAAATAACGCTTTTTAATTTTGATTGGAATACCAATATATGTTTTGAAGGCTGTTTTTAGATGTTTTCGAAAAGTGAAATTCTGTTTGTGCCGTTTTCAGAAATTTCTTCAGATTACTGCCCTTAATGTCATCATATTTGTTTTTATATTCGACATCGTTTAAATAAATATCTTTCCCAACTGTCAAACAGAACCTGAAATATATCTTTGAGGTTTTTAAGGTAGCTGATTCGGTTTCATAATTGTAAGCATAAAATCCATAAATATTATTTTTTAAGAACCTCTTCGGAGCTCCATTTCCTTTTTGTACATACATAAAATCTCCATCAAACCAAATTGTCATACGCAGGGAGAGCGCTTTTAAAATAATATAACATGTACCAAAGTAGATGAGCATGAAAAACATCATGAGCGAAAGATGGAATATTGCCTTAAAAAAAATATAGTATAAAATACTATAGCATATCAAGCAGGGAATAATAATGAAAAGGCTCCAACTTGTGGGATAAGGTAAAACCTGGTTGAACGTAAATACATTATTTTTAGCCATCACTAAAGGTACAATATATTTTTTTCCATTTATCTGCATCTAGAAGCAAACTATTTTTCAGGAAAATAAACATCATAATAATCACTAGCTTTTAATAACTGACTTACTGGAATTCTCCAGCGATCTTGAAATGGTATCATAATTAAATTTAAATCCTTTTTTTCTAATTTTTTCGGCACTTATACGAGAACCATTTAATAGCATAGCAGCCATATCACCATACAATAGTTTAATAACGAAACCAGGTATATTTGGCAAAACGCTACTCCTACCAAATGACCTAAGCAATACATACGCAAAATCGTTCATTGTGATATGTTGAGGAGCAACGGCATTATACACACCCCGAATATCCGTCCGATCAAGAATAAATTCGTACATGCGCACGACATCATGTATGTCTATCCATGGGATATATTGCTTTCCATCACCTAAAGAAACATTGATACCAAGTTTTGCCAAAGGAGCAAGCTTGGCGTACATCCCGCCATTTCTACCTAAAATAATACCTTTTCGTAAAATAACGGTTTTGACACCCAAGCTTTCAAACTGCCATGCGGCCTTTTCCCATACCTCACAAGTATGAGCCAAAAAGTCATTTCCACTAATAGAATCTTCAGAAAGGATGGTATCTGAAGTATATGCTCCATAATAACCTACTGCAGATGATGAAATGATTTTATCAATATTAAGCTCGTGGCGTTTGACGTATTCAAATAGTAAATTCAATGATAATACACGACTTTCGATAAGCTCAAGGCGACGTGAGGAAGTCCATCGACCTGCACTTATATTTTCACCAGTGAGGTTAATAATGGTATCGACTCCATCGAAGGCATTGATATCTATGAAGCTTTTTTTCAGATCCCACTCAAAATATTTTACGCCACTTGCAGATTGGTCTTTAAGTGTCCGCGTAAGGAGGTGTAACTCATAACCAATTTTCTTAAGGTGTGCAGCAAGATACCCACCTACAAAACCAGTCCCCCCGGCAATTAAAATCTTTTTCATATATAAGCTTTCTTAATCTTTTCTACAACATCGTGAAGCGGAATGCTGCGCTGTTTTATAAATAAGCAATTTTGTAACGCAAATAGCTCTTTAGGGCAACAAGCGCTTTATGGGTGTTCGGTATGCGAATCCTATGTTCTAAAATTTCTTTTGAAGATTTTTTACGGATCTTCGCGAAAAGTGAAAGGTAATATTTGTAGGCAAGATAAACCCCAAACTTTGCTGAAGCTGGGAGTTTTTTGATTCCCAAAAGCGCCTCCTTAAATTCTGTATGAATTTCATTTTCGATCTGACTTTTGACCGTATTATCAAAGACTGTCATATCCAGATTGGGGAAGTAGGTTCTTCCAAGCGTATGGTAATCCTGTTTGAGATCCCGTAAAAAATTTATTTTCTGAAACGCTGATCCCAATTTCATTGCAAAAGGCTTGAGCTCCTCGTACAGCTTTCGATCTCCCTCTGTAAATACTTGTAAGCACATAAGTCCTACCACCTCTGCTGAACCATAAATATATTCCTTATAACTTTCGGAATTGTAGTCAACCTTATTCAGATCCATCTCCATGCTATGAAGAAACTGGCTGATCAGCTCGACGTCGATCTTATACCTGTGCACAGTTTCTTGGAAGGACTGCAAAATTGGATTTAAAGAAATCCTTTCTTCTAAAGCACAGTTGGTATCTAGATACAATTGTCCCAAAAGACGCTTTCTATCATATCCATGGAAGCTATCAACAATTTCATCAGCAAGTCGCACATAGCCATAAATTGCATAGATACTATTACGAATACAGGGTTTTAGCGCCAAAATACCGAGCGAAAAACTTGTGCTATATTTTTCGGTCGTTCTTTTGCTTACTTCATATGCTAGTTCATCAAATAGTCTCTTCATAGGCCTATAGATTATCTTCCGATTCTACGTTTATTTCATTTTACTTAGCTCCCTCTGTATGTTGCATATCCGAATGGGCTAACAGTGATCGGAACATGATAATGCTTATCGTCTTTGATTTCAAAAACGACTTCGATAAATGGGTAAAATGTTTCGATTTTTTGATTAAGAAAATAGCTTTCCGTATAAAACTTGAGTTTATATACTCCTTTATTGTCTACTTTACCAGTTTCCAGGAAAGTACCGATGCGACCACTGTTATCCGTTTTTTCACTTGCCACAGTAACCCATTGCTTGTTTGGCATCAATTTCTCCAAATCAACTTTAACATCCGGAGCAGGATTTCCCTTTGAAATATCCAGAATGTGACTTGATAATTGATATTTACTTTTCTGGCTATATGCCGTCAATCCAAACAGCATACATAACAACATGATCATGTACTTTTTTTTACTCATCATTGCTATATTCATCTTTGTTTCGTTAAATAATTCATTTAATTATGATCAGCTTTTTTCAATTTTTTCTGCTTTATTCATTAGCTTGATCACTGGCAACACTATAATTTTCTCCTCAAATTAGTTTTCAAATGCACACTTATGATGGTCTAAAAGATAAAAAAGTATATATTTATACCATTAATATCCTAAATTTGTTTTAATACACCTGATTTTTAGTATAAAATTAAACCAAATAATATATATATCCAAGTCCGTCTCATTCTAATTTCTCCATATATTCCTGCGTTTTAAACAAATATGTCCCTGAAGATGCTACTGAAAAATAGCCTAAGGCCCCATTAGATATATTTGAGCTTGGATTTCCTGGAGCTGCCCCGCCAGGATTTGCAGATTGAAACTCATTCCAAAATTTGTAAACACTGGCATCAATACAGTACCGAATTATCCTCACTTCGTCATTCAGCTCCAAATCTATTGTACGATCAGAGATTTCATGCGTAACATATTTTCCATCGTTGAACTTATCGTTATATGTTGAAGCAAACCGTATAGGAGAATTATTGATAGCGATTTCGTACAGATAATAATTGTTTACTTGTGCCGGATCGTAAAATTTAAAGGTTGGATAGTAACGCTCTTCTGTAAAGATTTTTTCTTTTGAGATTCCTAGGGAATCAACGGCCACGTAGGTAGGCATAGTTACCGAAGACCGATAATATTCTCCTTCTAATTCTATTTCAAGGCTATATCTTGTTCCTGGACGGACGCGGAAGTTTTGGGCACGATAGTAACCATCGCGCTCATAAAAAAAAGCTATTTCCTCATTCGCAGAAGACCGCACCACCACCGATGCACCGGAAATAGGGTCGCTCTTTCTATCTGTACCGAAAGCGACAGTTTTAGTAACCCTAATGAGCTGATCTACGTTTAAATCATTTAAATTGGCTTCAATCACAATGCGCGCTTCGCTATTTTCCAGCTCTAGATCGATCACTTTTTCACAGGCGGAAAATAAAACAGTCAGAAGCGCCAATATTGTAAGTAGGTTTCTTTTCATAATATTAAAACTTAAAATTCCAGGTAACTGATGGTATAATACCAAATAATGCAATCTGATAGGCTTCTGTTATATTGGGATTGTCTTCATTTTCCCTAAAGTCCACAATATAGGCATTGCGTCGGTTGTAGGCATTATATAGCCCAAATGTCCAGCTGGAAGTAAAACGTTTGTTTGATTTTTGAGGTTCATACGTTGCAGACAGATCCAAACGATGGTAAATTGGCGATCTATGGCTATTTCGCTGAGTATAATAAAATAATGTGGTATTGTTTAAGTCATATTTCCCTGCTGGATAAGTAACTGCATTACCACTGTTGAAAATAAAATTTGCCCCCAAAGACCATTTATCCGACAACTTATACATGGTCACCAAGGAAAGATCATGGGTACGATCCTGCCGGGCATTAAACCAGGCTCCCTGGTTAATTCCATTAAACTTTCGCTCACTCTTCGATAAAGTGTAACCTATCCATCCACTTAGTTTACCACTATTTTTCCGTAGCAATAATTCAAGACCATATGCACGACCCTTACCAAAGAGAAGTTCTCCTTCAAGCAATTCGTTAGCCTGGAGATCAGCGCCGGTGCGAAAGTCGATCTGATTGGCCATGGCCTTATAATAGGATTCCACTGAAAATTCATAAGCGCTACCGTTGAAATTTCGAAAGTATCCGAAAGCAATCTGATCAGCGAGCTGCGGTTTGATATTCAAGCTGCTCAACACATACTGATCTGTAGGAAGCGCCGAAGTGGAATTGGTTAATTGATGCAGATTCTGCGCCATCCGATTATAGGAAAGTTTAATACTGCTCAGGGAATTTAAAAGTAGGCTTGCAGATAGCCTGGGTTCCAGATTGATGTAATGCTTCGCTACCCTTCCCTTTCCAAAATACTGTTCGTCAATAACATCTCTGTCGTCATCAAAACGATAGAAAGTACCTGGCCCCATCACCATAAAATCCGACAATCGGAAACCATACAGTAAGGAAAGGCGATCGTTGGCTTTCCATTCATGAGAAAAATAAGCGCTTACATCCCAGCCCTTACGCTTTTCAATGCTAATCGAATTGACATTGGCATCTTTGTCAGCAGCTAAACTTGCAGGTCGAATATTTTGGTTCAGCGCATTTGCGCCAAATCGGATTGTGGACCTATTGGATGGGTAAAAAGAAAAATCCTGTTTGAGATTCCAATTCCCAATTTTGGAAGCGATATCAAAGTCACCGCTATTACCATTGACGCCAACATTGTAATTAAAATCACTGTAAATTAAGGAGGTATTACTAAACAAGCGATCATTGAAAATATGATTCCACCGCACAGTAGCTGTTGTATTTCCCCAGTTAAAACCAAATTTATCTGAAAAACCCAGTTCATCCTTTCCAAAGTAACCCGAAAGGAAGACTTTATTTCGTTCGTCAATCTTATAGTTTAGTTTAGCATTTAAATCATAAAAATATAATTTACTCTGCTTCACATCCTGATCATTTGAAAGTTTGAGAAAAAGGTCCGCATATGTACGCCGGCCACTGAGCATGAATGATCCGCGATCATCAGGCAAAGGTGCCGATACCTTTAGGCGCGATGCAATAAGACCAACACCGCCTTCAGCAGAAAACTCTTTCTGATTTCCATCCACCATCGTAATATCCAAAACGGAAGATATTCGTCCGCCATATTGGCTTGGTATCCCACCTTTGTACAGCTGCACGTCTTTAACCGCATCAGAATTGAAGGTGGAAAAAAAACCTAAAAGATGAGCGGCATTATAAACAATTGCTTCATCCAACAAAATCAGATTCTGATCTCCCCCTCCACCACGAACAAAAAAATTTGTGCTTCCCTCGCCTCCACTCTGCACACCGGGCAGCAGCTGTATCGTCTTGAGCAGATCTTTCTCGCCAAATAGTACAGGTACGTTTTTTATCTCTTCCATACTAAATTTGAATGATCCCATCTGTGGACTACGCACATTTTTATTGCGTTGAACGCCCGATACAACAACCTCTTGCAATGCATTCTGGTTAGGTATGAGCTCGATATCAATCTTTAATGATTCATTTAAGGAGATTGCTTTTGTCTGAGTTTCGTACCCCACATAACTGAAGGTCACGATCCGCTCTCCTGCTTCGAGTACTAGGGAATAGAACCCATACTTGTTTGTTGACGTTGCTCGTTCTGTATCCTTTTCCGAAACAACTGCACCGATTAGAGTCTCACCTGTATTTGCATCTTTCACAATGCCAGAGAGTACTTTCTTTTGGGCGAAACCAGATAAAGCACTTAGCATAATGAGTGTAGTTAAAATGAAATTTTTGTCAAACATACAGCTACCTTTAAAAATTCAAAATCAAATATAGTTTATTTATACTCTAATTTAGTATTAAATAATACTACTTTTTTAAAAATAATAAAGACATGACCGAATTGTAGTACAAAAACGACGAAATATTTTCTATGCACGCTATTTCATATCAAAATCATACAATTGATATTCAGCATTATAGATAAATGAATACAGAATAATTTTTAAAATAGAGATAGGTTAAACTTATCTCAATCCTTTTTGAGATATTGTTCAAGATGGGTCACATCTTTCATATCAATCAGGGTATGGTGATGGTGATCGAGCTTAGCAAGTAATATTATTAATAAATCGCGTTCTTCGTTTGAAAGGTTGCCGATCAGGATATTACCTACCGTTTTCATGTTAGGCAGCACCTTAAACAGTTCAGCACGGCCAGCATTGGAAATACAGATTGGTTTGGCTCTTTTATCGGAGACTTTGGGTGCTTCTTCGATTAAACCAAGTCGCATTAATCGACGGATGACTTCTGTACCAGAAGCTTTTTCGACAGCATTTTTCCTAATCAGTTCTGTCTGAAGTAGCTTATCATAAGAGAATAACACCATTAGAAAGGTAAAATCTTCCGGAGTCTGCAGATGGGTTCCTTCGAATGCCAACTTTATGTAATGTTTCGCATAACGATTCATCATTAAAAGAAGTTTACCCAAATCTTCTGCCGGGACATCTCTTTCCGTGACAATAGCATGCTCTCCCCCAACTTTACGTGTCTGGGTCATCCCAATTGAATTTTTGAGATACATGTATTTTAAAAAATCAGTAAGCGTACCATTCACCGATTCATTGGTACAGTAATCCTCTAGCTCTTCAGCTATTTCGATCAAAAGATCTTTTCTTATCATCACAACTTTCTCTGCTATACAAATGAAAGATTTTTATTGCGAAAAAAAAAGTAAAAGGTTTTTGTATCAGTTTCTATTTGAACGACTGATTATTAAAATTAATCACTTTGATCTTATAAACAGCCTAAAATTTTGAAGGCGTTTCTATATATATCATTATTGTTACTTATCATCCACTTTCTTTTCGCCAATCACTACATCACCGAGAATGGATCTTAAATACCCTTCAAAAGCTATACTCAATCCTTCAATAATAATTTTATCGTGTGAATTGATATCGCCAATTATTTTCTTATCATCATAAGCATCACCAACAATTGCCAAAACACAACGCCCGCTGTGTTTTGAAAAAAGCCCAACTCCTATTATTTCTTCACCAAATTTCACAAACCAGGTTTCTTCCTTATGGTCTTCCGTCGTATTTGGTATGTGTATAGCCTGCTGCAGGTCTTCACACTTAATGATATCAAAATTCATTTGCTTTTTTTATGTTCCATTTATTGGACAGCGTCCAATAGCATATTGTTTTTAGAAATAATCCCTGAAAAAAGAAAGGTTATATAAGCGGTAACCGGGAGTTACCGAAAAATCGGTGATCAGTTTACAATCCAAAAGATTTGTGTATCTGCGCAAAGATACATTTTGTCTTTGTACCATAAAATGATGCCCATGATGTCGTTGAAACAAAAACTTTGTTGACTGTAAAAATATTATCTTCCATTTTTTCCTGTACATAAAAAACAACTTCATCTGGATAGAAATAGTTAGTATTCCCGCTCTTGCAATCCTCTTCTTATTCCTTTTCTAAGATGAAATTTACACGATATTTAATAACTGTTTTCTATTCCTTTTTATACTGAGGGATGGACTACTATATTGGGATGCAGCTCCAAGATGACGGCATTTCAGCACTGGTTATAAACTATTGTAAGATAATTGCCTGGTAGAAAAACACGAGAATTTCAATATTGAAATAAAATTATCCAGGACATCAGTATAGGCGATTATCTATAGAAAACCTCGCATATTCCTACTGGATGATTTCTAATGCAACTTCAAATTCTTCTTTTGGCTGCTTCAAGTTTTTATGCTACGACATTATTGTTAATGAACTCTATTGATCGTTAGAGCGAACTAACCTCTTATTCTCATTACCGTCATTTGGGGAAGCGTTCTCCCATTTCATTTCCTTCGTATTCAATTTTTTTATCAGATACTGTTCTGTATATATCTTTCGTTCATCGTAGAGCGTCACCAAAGTCTTATCATTACTTATTACATAGGTTCTGTAAATAGCAGTATCTCGATCTGAAAGCGCATCGTAGATATTCTTAATACAGGTCATATCTGAGTTAAATTTGTATGTAACGGAACCATCTACGGTCATTTTAAGATCATCATTTGCCACGGTCCACTTACCGATAAGGTTATCAATGGCTATCTTTTCATCTTTTTTGCAAGAGCTAAGAACGACAATAATGATGGCTGGAAATAGGATTCTGTAATTTCTTTTTATAACTTCTTG
This sequence comes from Sphingobacterium siyangense, assembly GCF_023277505.1. NCBI lineage: Bacteria > Pseudomonadati > Bacteroidota > Sphingobacteriia > Sphingobacteriales > Sphingobacteriaceae > Sphingobacterium > Sphingobacterium siyangense. The sequence goes on from NZ_CP080574.1 coordinate 4,859,273, forward strand.
ATTATTTATTATTGATCATCAACAATACGAGTGAATTCGTTAATCTGCTACAGTAGTACTTAAAATCTCGATCCTGTCCATGCAAATACATTTTACAAGACAACTTGATCCTAATCACTACATATTCCATCATCAAAAGCAGGTCTATAATTTCAATTGGTCTTTTTTTAGTGATAACGAATAGTAGGTTTGTCTTCTGCGACATTATTGGAGATACAGGAGTTAAAAAAAAGCGTCTCGGATCGGTCTTAGCACTAGTTTATTCTTTCACCTGAGATACCCATTTCGGAACATGATCAATTGTCTGTTTAAGGTATAAATTCAATTGTGCAACATGATGCTGAATATGCCGCATATTATACAATAGAATCTCAAGGAAAGAAAAGTTTTTAGATTCGTTGATCCAACGGGCATTCATTCTGCTCGGTGTGAGTCCTTCTATATGCTTTCTAGCTTTCTGTCTACAGTGCTCCAAATACGCAAGAATTTCTGACCTGGTGTATGTCCGGTCCGGTTTTTTGCCCGTCGGATCAAATTCTGAAAATGTAAAAGGTTTTGGTGGCTCAAATTTATTGGGTTCTACAGATAAATAATAATCTGTCCAAAAGAGACAGTGGAAAGACAGGTACCAAAAATCTAATGTAGTGTCCCAATGTTCATCGGGGCACATATGGATCGCGTTTTCGAGCATGTCTAAACTAGCTCCAAACTGGCCCCACAGTACATCTTTTATCATAATCGAATCTTGCATCATTCTTATAATTGCATATCTATAATTAATAATTCCTTCATCCTAAACTCGCTTAACGATAATTTGATGAATAAATATAATTAATGTTCTTCAGCAAACTGTATATCGAACCACCAACGAGATGGAATGCGCAATATATGCAGTTCTATTTCTTACCCTTTGCCGAGTCGATCGAAGAACAAATCTTGGTCTTTCATCACTCCTTGCGGGCAGTACCATTGTTCAATAATTCTCTTTGAATCTTTCATCAGTTTGGCCTTGTATTATATAGCTATTTCAATCTTAATATCAGTGTATCTATTCTAGGTTTCATTTGCACGGTATTAATAATCCTTAGCTCCAGTGATGTATCAGACAACAAATAAGATACTAGTGAATCGTACCTTTCGTAGTTTTCAAGGATATCCTCTTTGTTGTTTTTAAATTTCCTAACTTGAATATAGTCAAGCATTGTAGCATTTGATGGGACATGATACACTCTCAATTTATAATCCTGTTCAGGAACATCAAACTCTACTAGACGTTTTACCTCGCTTTCAAATAGTGAGAATGTTGCCATTTTATAAATGACGAAAGCAGCTGTAACAAGTACAATTGCCCATAAAACAAAACCTAACCTATTTCTTCTTTTCATAATACATGCACCCTGCTTTAATCCATCTTTGATCTCTTGAATCATTTCTATAGGGAGCAACTAAGGTTTTTTGAACAACTACACCGCTATTAACATCCGTTATTACTCTTCTTGTAGATTTTTGCCAACTGTTGAAATCTCACTTTTGATATACTTGGGTTATGTAGTACTAAGATAAAAAATGGAGATGGAAATTATAATTATTGAGCTATTTATTTTGCCTTTTCACATCCTGTTTTGTAAATTCAAAAACCAGTAACGCCATATCATGAAGCTAGTTGTGAAAATATTTCAGGTCTGTATTGTTATATTACTTTTGCTGGGATATCAAAACGAGGCATTGGCAAAAGCTATTGCAATACCACTGGCAACAGATTCATTAATCGTATTGCATTTTCAGACAAATGACTCGCTGGTATACAGTTGGGAGGATTTTGACAATGGGAAATAAACTAATTAAAATAGCGCTGAATAAGTATGGATCAATTAGAATCGATACCATTATGGACATTGGTAGCTAACATCAAACAGGAAATTAGCTATGGTCAAGGGAAACTGCAAACCCGATATGGCACGAAACAGTTTAGCCCGGGGACCAAAGTGTATATTATCGATTGGTATGCTGGGATGTGCCAAGCTATTACCGTAATCGGCTTGTCCAGAGATACGAAAAAATTAATTACCATTGTTATACGGGCCGAATGGATCGAAAACTTCCGGGTCAGGTTATGCTACAATCCTAAAGTTTGTTCAAAAATAAAGACCTACTTTGATAAGGAGGAAACTGGAATGCAGCGGTATACAGAAAAATTTGTAAATGATATGTTTATCGGTATACCACAATGGAATGAACCTATTTAACAGCTACAGTAATAATGTGAGTTACCTTTGCCACATTTGATTATGTCTATGGTCAATTATCGGCCAAGACAGCAGTAAATTACTTTGTACTGAATTTTAGATAATGGTCTTTCATCGGTATCCCATCTGCAGTCCGGAATGCATTCCCTGTAATGATGATCTCATAGGTTTTGTTTGGTTCTAACTCCCAATCTATAAGCACGGATTTCTTATCTGAAGAATAGCGCTGTCCTTTTATCACCGGAAAACTGTCTTTGGAGATTCCCCTAAATGACCGTCCCTGTCCCAATAAGGGCCTGTCGAAATTTATCTTCAGCTCCCTTAAGGTGTTGTTGACATTGGTTTGTCCATCCTGAATTCCCTCAAAAGAAATGATTTTTGGTCTTCTTTCTTCAAAAGCTGCATCTAAAGAAGAAATATCTGCAGCGTAAGATTGATAAGCTTTGGCAAGTACAGGCATATAGCTCTCTAAAGTAGGATATAAGTCTCGCTGACGATCAAAGTGTTCAAGTTCATCAACAAGTTTTTCAATCCAAAGAAATCCCCTATCTAGCTGTTCATTGGTTTCTTTTGAGATTTCTTCGGAGCTGAAATTATGATCTTTTTGATATTTAATAACCGCAGCTCGAACCAATGCCTCGTTCAACATCGTTTGCCAGCTACCGTATGCCTGCCCGTTCATTTTTTCCTTCACGACGCTATATAATTTTTCACCGCTGTCTCTAAAAATTGTCGTGTCTTTTTCCAATAAATAATTAACAAAAGAGTGGTTAAACTCGTGAAGTAATGTAGGGAAATAGCTCTGTAAAGGAAATTCAGCCATGCCAAGACTATCCATACTCCATGTCCCCATAATAGCGTAGACTTCCTTAAGACCCTGTGGATTTTTAATGGCTACCCCATAGTTACCGCCGCCATTCCCCAAACCATTCACAATCAAAAACTTTTCGGATGGTTTCTTACCATAGAATTTAGGGTACCAGTCCAATTCAATATGTTCATAAATTGGAAGAAAGCGCTTTTGTACCTCATTGTACAGTGCCTGGTTATCCTGAAAAAATCCTTTGCTATTACTGTCTTTGTAAAACTTCTTTAACAGTGTTGCGAATTGAAGAGCATTAGCTCTACTCCACCTTTTGTCCAGGGTTTCCTTGATATTTTTTTGCTTAAGATTGAACTTATCATCAAGATGTATAGCCATACTCATCACTGCATCGTACGCTATGCCATTTTCATTTTTAATCTTCTTGACAAAGGTGATCAATTCGTGTTCTTTAAAAGGACCATAGTGTTCATTGATTCGATCAACATAGCGCTTAAAAATACCTGAGCTATACTCTTGATTGCCAGCAAGTCTAAATACAATACTCAGAATCTCAATACGCTCATCAACTTTTGGCTTATCCATAATTTCGTTACGCTGCCCATAGGTAAGCATAAATGATAAACTGAATAGGATAATCAATACATATTTAGAAGTTTTTTCGAACATATTGGAAATAGGTTTTACCATCTTTTATTTATTTTGTACTTGGATGGGGATTCCAAATAGTTTGCCAATAAATTTAACACACTATTTGCCAATACACTACGAGCGAATTCCTTTTTTAATAATGACCGTTATTGAACACTAACCGTTCAATATTGAACAGGCTGCCAGCCATTTTCTATAATCTTATTCACTAATATTAAATTGATCACTTAAGTCTTATAACTGTTTGAAAGCATATTACATTTCTTGTGCAACGTTACCTAAGTTGACAGCTGTAAGAGCAGCTGAAACACCAATGAACAAATTCGATTGTTCTAAGTAATTTCTTATATGCAGAAAGGGACAAGTCAAAGATCATTGGAAAATGGAAGTTAAATGTCTATATTTAATTATGGAGACATCTATGATAGCTATAATATTATACCGTTTAGCAAAACAAATATGAAAAATATTTTTTTCGCTTCCACACTAGCTCTGTCTATACTTTCCTGCAAAAAAAATACGCAACAGAACTCCCCCCTTGTAGAAAATGCAGTGGACAATGCTGAGTCGGCTGCTTCAGGTTCTTTTAAGAGTTATCGAGGAAATAATATAACTGTAGACAATATCTATTCCGAATTGATAAAAGGAGACAAAAACCTTACAGCTCTCAATTCCAGGATTGTGAAAACATTAGAGGAAACAGAAAAAGTTTTAGCTGTTTATAACAATGTACTCGAAACCACTAATTCTTATTATCAGGATGCCAATGAACGAACGAAAGCCATTACAGATTCACTAGTAAAACAACAGGTACAAAAGGAAATTAGTGCCAGTGCTGATCGATACGATCTTAAAGTAAAAAATATAACAGATCATGTCAGTCAAATAACTAAAAATAATGAAAATCTGGTTAGCACCTATACTGCTTTTAAAATCAGAAAAACGCTACCTGAAATTGAAAAATATCAAAATGCGCATCCTCTAGAAACAGATAGCCTGAATACTTTCATTATCAAGCAGAATAAATTGCTGGATGAATTAAAAAAAATTAAATAAATGATAGCAAGAGAAGAAATACTGAGTCAACTTGACCTAGAGGCTAAAAATTATACCTTTCCAATGTTGGATAACGGCTATTACTATCATGGAGATCAAAAATGGTAATTTTTCGAGATGAAAGTCGATGGGCAATATTAATTGAAATTTTTGCGTTTAACAATCACGATTATGATGTCAATGGTTTTACAACAATTGCCTATGTCTATGGCAATTGCCTACTTAACGGTTATGATAATGTCAGTTTCAATTGTTTCGTAAGTGATTCTGATACGGAGTCATTTCTTTATGACGACGAAAATTATATTCCATATTTGGATAGTAATGTTAAAACCATAAAAATTAGAGATCAAATTATTGTGTTAAATACGAATTCCGACTTTTTTAAACAGAAACAAATTGATCTTGAATAGCCGAATAAAATTGCCCCTTGGGATTTAATGAGAAGCTTAGTACCTGAATATTCGGATCATATTTGGCTAACCAATACCGAAATATCGCTGAGCATTCCATCAGATTTACCGATATTCTTAGAGCTGAATGAATGGCTTCATCCTGATTTAGCGGATAATCAACTACCGAGTGAAATGGAAACATTTATTCAGATTGCAGAAGCACTTGCGACTGGCAATAAAGCACTATATAAGCCAACTGTTGCACCAAACACACACTGGAAATATTGGCCTGAGGGTGGAACTTTGTAGTGATCATAAACCTCCATTCCGTAGTTTTTGCTTTATTGCTTCTTCTTTTTATAAAAAGCACAGGACATAATCAAACCTCAATAAATACAGTAAAAATAAACAAAAAAAAAAAAAAAAAAAAACTCATTATCAAACACATACAGTAAAACTATTAGAATTTTCACTCCCCCCCTTTTTAATCAACTCCAAAAGTCCATCAAATGATTTCTGTAGGATAAGTAAATTCATTTGCTGTGGATGTAATTTCTGTTCCGAATTCTTATATTTGATAGAGCCCTCTATTTTAAGAAATGAAAAAATGTACCACATTATTACCTTAGTAATTCTGATAGCAACCTCCAGCATCAACTTTGTAAATGCGCAGGTAAATTGCCAACAGCTTCTGAAAAAGAAAATAAGCTTGCACGATTTAGATAGTGGCAAAATTGACCGTATTTTTAAAGATTTTGCACAGTTAAAAGCATGCGGTCTCGACAGCAATGCTCTCGAAATAATCAGCGATCCTCCACTTTTTGCAACCTTAATTATACCGTTCATGGATTATGGCAAGAAAACAAATGTAACTTACCAGCATATCTTTGACAAAATTATAGAATTTCAAAATTCAGACGAGTTTCCTTTCTTAAAACAGTCTCATGATGCATCCAAAGCGCTTAAAAATAAAAACGTAGACCTTAAAAATTGGTCAGAAGATAGCAAGTTGCTCTTGCAAGTACCACTAGATTCTAACGAGATTGAAGACTTTTACAACTACCTAAAGGCCAATCCCTCGAAAGATTACACTTATTTTGATGCCTGGGGAATTTTTAAAAGTCATGCACCGAAACATCAACAAATGAGTAAAGAGACGGGGATGGAAGAAAATAAAAACGATTCGCCACGCAATATTGAAGATGCACTATTCAGGGGGAAGTATAATACGATGACGTTGGCGGAAATTTTTGTGGAAGCTGACAGCCTCAATAGGAATGTTGTCATCTATTTTACGGGCTGGAATCATATAGATAGTAGAAAAATCGAAGTTCCTTTGTTTGACGATAAGCAACTTAATGCAAAACTTCTTCGTGAGTTCTTATTTGTCATTTTGTACAATGATGATAAAACCAGAATGGATGAAATACCAAATCTTAAAAAGGACGAATACAGCACGGGCAATATAACCGTAGGTCAACGTAGCCAAAAAATTCAGCAGCATTATCTGAGCTCCAAAAATATACCTGCATTTATATTATTGGATAGCAAAGGAAAATTAATCAAAACTTTGTCTAAAAATATAAATAAAGAAACCCTCAGAAGTTTTCTAACAAATTAGACAAATAGTGACACATTTAAGCTTTAACGCTAGCTATAGACACTTTGCCACATAGTGTAATCTCGGCATTAAAATCAAAAAGAAAGGCTGTACTCAACTACAGCCTCTCGTTCTAACGAAACATATGCCAACCTAGGTTAGGACTCAGCATATTGGAAAACTATTTGGAAAAAATTTCCGCCAATTTTTTATCCAATTCTTCACCACGCAAATATTTCGCAATGATTTTACCATTAGGGTCCACCAAGAAATTCATGGGAATAGCCTTCACATCATACATTAGCCCCGCTTCATTTTCCCATCCTTTGAGATCTCCCACTTGTTTCCATGTAAGTCCATCATCTTGGATCGCTTTTAACCATTTCGCCTTATCAGCCGCTTTATCCATGGATACACCTAAAATTTCAAATCCTTGTTTTTGGTATTTAGTATAGGATTTTACCAAATTCGGATTTTCCCGTCGACATGGTGCACACCAGGATGCCCAAAAGTCAATCAGGACATACTTGCCACGATAATCTGATAATTTCACAGGCTTGCCATCAACATCAGGCTGTGTGAAATCCTGGGCTTCTACCCCCTCGCTTGTTTTTTTGACTAACGCTATACGTTTGGCCAAGTCCTTACCCAAAATAGAATTCTGCAAGCTAGGATCTAGTGTAGCGAATATCTTCTCAGCTTGGAGTGCATCAAATTCAGGGGGTAACGTTGAATTAAAAGCCATTAAAGCCATGTAGCTTTTAGGGTTTTTGGCCACATAGTCCAATTTCGCATCGATGGTCTGTTGCTGTATAGCATTTGCACGATCCTCCAAAGACTTGATATATTTAGGGTCTTGCTGATCTGCAAGCGACTTAGCTTTATATTCGTTATTTAAAACCTCATATTGATCGTATATCGGTTTCAACATCGTATTTACCCGTTCATTTTCTGTATTTAAAGGGGATCCAGAGATTTTTGCATGTTTAATTGAATCTGCCGCTACAAATTTGATCGTCGCTGATTCAATAAAAAAAGGAAGAATGTCTTGTTTCGGTGGTTTAGCAGGGTCAAAAGGAGCATTATCGTGAATAATACGTAAATGCGCTTCCATCGGGGAAGGGATGCTTCCCTTAAATTCAAATTTTCCATTTTTTATTTCAACGGAGTCAATGCGTTCTTTTCCGTCATAATTAAGACGCAGATATGCCTTCGCAGGTTTGTCTAACTTGCCCACTGCTCCTTGCAGTGTATAATTTTGTTGTGCATATCCTAATGCTGGCAATACGCAAGCTAAAGCTAGCGCCCATTTCATATTTTTCATAATTATTTAGTTTTTCTCGTTCAAAAATCTATTTCACTAATTTCGTCAGACTGTTTTTAGCAGCCTGTCCCACAGTTCCTGTCTGTAATAATTGTTTGTAAAGTTTTTCATCACGTAGTACAGACAATGCTTCTTTAAAACTTTGGTTCGATTCGTTCCGGATCCGCGCCATGTAATCACCGCCAGTATATAACAATGAACCTACTTGTGCTTTAAATTCAACATCAATAGTAGCATGCGCGTCAAGTTGTTGTACAGGTGGAATTGCTACAGCAATTTTGTTTGCGGCAGTGATCAGTTGCTGGTGTACTTCTTTTGGAACTTTAAACCTTAAGTTGAATGCTTTGAAGTCTGGATACGCTTTGAGCAGAGCCTCACGATTTTGTTGGACAAACTCAAATCCACCTTTGGCAACGAGCCCACTGTTCATCAGTTGTGCCATCCAGGTACTATATTCATTGGTATCTATGGGAACAAAACGATCTGGCATAATTCCACCACCCCCAAAAACAATCCTTTTATTTCCAAGTGTCGTGTATTTTAAAGAGTCCGGAAAGGAAATATGCCCTTCTTCCAATAATTCTTTTGATTCCATTCGGCGGTTAAAATCCTGGAAATAATCATCCTTCCCTTTATTATAGGGTTTTTGGATCGAACGCCCTGATGGAGTGTAGTATCTCGCACCGGTAAGCTGCATTTCTGAGCCATCCGATAGCGGTACAGGTTTCTGCATCAAGCCTTTTCCGAAGCTGCGGCGCCCGATAATTACAGCACGATCCCAGTCCTGAAGTGCTCCTGTGACAATTTCACTGGACGAAGCAGTTGATTCGTCAATTAGGACTACGAGCTGTCCTTCGTAAAACTGACCAAATCCGCCCGTAAAGTAATAGTCTTTTCCCCCTTCATTGGGCACCGAATAAAAAACAATTTTCTCCTTAGGCAAAAACTCATCGGCAACACCAATAGCAGATTCGACATAGCCTCCGCCATTGCTCTGCAAATCAAGGATCAGCTTTTTCATTCCTTGTTCTTTCAGATTTTTTAGAGCAGCATCAATCTCCTGACGTGTAGTTCTATTGAAAATTGAAAGCGCGATGTAGCCGATCTCCTGATCTACCATATAACTTTCTCGAACCGATTTCTCCAATATATTTTCGCGAACAATACTAATACTCTTGCTTTCCTTACTTCCCGGCGACGCAATTGTAAGGAGTACTGGCACGTCTTTTTCACCGCGCAATTTTTCCATAATCTCCTTATTGCCCCATTTTTGCTCAAGGATGCTTTCTCCGTCTATCCCTTGGATCTGATCACCGACACGTATTCCTGCACGCATGGCAGGTCCATCAGGATTGACTTTGGTGACAAAAGTCTGCTCTTTTATTTTTAGAAACTGAATGCCTATCCCAGCAAAGCTTCCACTCATGGCGACACGCATCTGTTCAGCCTCCTCACGACTGGTATAGTGTGAATGGGGATCTAAATCTGCTATCATCGCTTTGATCGCCGCATCCACCAGATGTTCTTCATTGACCTGGTCGACATAATTCTGCTGAATAAGCTTCAGTGCCTCCTCAAATTTATATTTTGGATTCATCTGAGCCTGCAAAGACAGCCCTAGACCAAGCATGCCGACGAGTAAACTCGTTGCTTTCCTATTCATATTGCGTAATATTTAATATTTTATTTTTCGTTTTTAAGTATCTCGATAGCCAGGGAAAGTTCATCCATCAATTTGCTGGGGCTTCCTGAATAACCTCCCGAGCAATAACGCACCCGACCATTTTTCACAATGATTTTTCGCGGAATAGATGAATCGCCGAACAGAGGAACCAATTGTTTGAACACCAAATCCTGCTCATTCGTCTGTGGATTGACCGAATCATGCAACAAATTGAAACGAAAACCTTCTCCACGAACATAGTTTACTGATTTATCTTTATAATTTCCAGTCTGCATGGTACCTAGCATATAGATGGCAACATGTTTATCCTGCGCATATTTATCGACTAAAAGCTGCATGCCTGGAAAGGCCATGATACACGGACGACACCAGGTAGCCCAGAAATCCACGACAACAATTTTATCTTTCCAATCTTCTGGCGTAATAAATAGACCTTCGGCGGTTTCCAATCGAAAATCAGGCATAGGATGATTGACCCAATTGTGATCCACATAGGCCTGCATTGCAGCTTTTTCCTCGTTGGATTTTAATCCCGTCAAGTAAGCCTGATAACCACCCTCATCGCCAGCATGTCCTTTTAAGTAAATTGCTTTGAGCTTATCAAACATACGCGGTGTCATTGCATTGTATCTTGCACTCATCTCAAGTAAGGGTAAGACTTGTTTGTCATCGCCTAAACCCTCCAGCACCTGAAGGTTAATTTCATTGAGTTCGGCATTATTGTATTTACCATCTTCGGAAAGCAGTAAGAAATATTTTCGGGCTTCTTCATACTTTTTGAGGTCATTTAACAAAGAAATATGGGTAAAAAGACGGTCATCCAAATTTTTAACGACATTGGAATCTGCCTGTGTCTGCCGATCAAAATCTTCCTGATAAGAGTTGTCTCCTTTACGCGCGATCAATTTGGGTAGAATTGCTTCTGATACTTGATAAAGGCTATCTTTACCAACCATTTTAAACATATATGCACGCATGATATTCCAGCGCATCAATTCGTTTCCTGTACGGAAATCAATATCGTCATACAGTTTCGCAAACTTGTCAAGTTGCTTGGAGTCGAAGTAAGCCGATCCGAGTCCACGGTATACTGCATAATAGATAAACCCCTGACCGTTGGGATGCTGACGCCATTGCTTAACAGGAAAACGTTGTAAAAAATTCTCATACGAAGCAATTACCTCCGCTTTGTTTGGACTGCTTCCCATGGTATTGCTGTAAGCAATAAACCGGGCCGTCGCACCAGTTGGAAAGTCGGTGTTTACACGTTGCTCGATCAATTGAGTCAATGCATTATCATGAAGCCGCGCGCTCGCAAAACTATAGAGTTGGTTAAGGTTTTGATCAGAGATAGCCTTTTGTTTAATTTGATCATTAATCAGCTTCTTGGCGTATGCCGGAAATGCGCCTTCCAAAGCCAATTTTTGTAAGTTCATAAAAGGCTGAAAATAGCGGAGGTAATGTTTTCCCGACAAAGCAAATTCTTTTTCAGCCAATCCTTTCAGATAGGCAGCTGGCATTGCAGGAGGCTGACTATTATAATAAGAGAAGATTCCACCACCTGCTATTGCAGGTACCTGAAAAGCAGCTTCTCCCAAATATGCCCCCTCTACGGAATTTCCTTTTCCATCAGCTAGAGCAATAGCATAGCCACGATCCTGATTGTTGTCAATTGCATCGGGACGATCAGCTTCTCCCTGATAGAATTTTACCGCTATAAAAGCCGTCGTCGGTTTAACCGGTACCGCTACTGTCCATAGCCCTGTCGCATTTTTCTGCATGGAAACGCTTATCTGCTTCCAGTCAAAGTCTTCAAACAAAAAGAATGTCGCATGTATTGCATCACTAAATTCAAGATCCTTGTCTTTGGCGCTGTAGACCACCTGAACAGGCGCTGTCGTTTGGGGTTTTGCCGGTTTGAAAACGCTGCTGTCAAATCGAGGCTGCGCATATAACACAGCCTGGACAAACATCAGTACTAAAAAGATCATCTTTTTTTTCATCTTATATAAATTATCTGGGGTTTTGGCCAATTTCAGGATTAAGAGTCAACACTTCCTGGTTAATGGGGTATATTAAACGTGGGCTTGAAGCGGTCAAGGTATAAGTCTGTCCGTTTAACGTACGGCTAACAGGTTTAAAATAATTACCATCCAACGTAAGGCGGCGCATGTCGTACCAACGTAGATCCGTTCCAACAAATTCGCGACGGCGCTCGTCGACGACCGACTGTAGTAAGTCACCACTGATATCTGTTGGTGAAAGTGCGATGTATTTACTGGCTGCAAAACGCTTCTTACGCAATAGATTTAGCAATTCGACTACTTTGGCCACATTATTTTGACGAGCGTATACCTCTGCGCGATTAAGAATTATTTCAGGGCTATTCAAACCTACATAAGAGTTGTAATAATAAGGGTTATTAAATAAAGGTTTGATGTATACCGATCCTTTGTAGGTATTGACATCGGTACCAATGAATAATTTCAGCCGAAGATCATCAGCTTTGTACAGTGCGATAAGTTCAGGATTTATCGGACCGCGTATAAATCCTGAGCTTAACTTTGACAAGAGTACTTCCTTATCATCAATCAACCGAGGATAGGAGCTTGAAACGTAGTCCTCCAGATTATACACTGTAGGATCTAAAGCTAAGGCCAAGTCGGCATATCTACCAGCTTCTTCAAAATTACGCATTGTCAAGTATACTCTTGATAACAAGGCATAAGCGGCGATTTTGGAAGGATGGTAATTAAAAGTCGGATAATTAGGTAGATTTTCCGTAGCCAAACTTAAATCTGTGATCATCTGTTCATAAATCCGAGCTAGCGACACACGACTTAGGTTTTCAAAAAGATTTGCTTTCAGCAATAATGGTAATCCGGGTTGACTTTCGGCCTTTGTGGGATCATATACTTGGGCATACTGATTGGCTAAAGAAAAATAGGCAAACGCACGATGAACACGAGCTTCAGCAGCGACAGCAAGCTTTTGTGCCGTTGTGCCATTTTGGCTTTCCATCACCCCGTCAAGAATTTCATTGGCAATGTAAATCTGTTTATACAGATTATTCCAGGCTACGTCTTGCTGATTGTCTACATAGAAATAGTCATTCCAGATATAGGCTCTTTGGTAATTCTCGCCCCAGGACAATGAAGCTGTTAAGGGAACTTCCGTAGCGATATTATCACTTGTGATAAGTGGCAGTACATACGAACTTTCAAAGTTACCCTTGTTGTTGAGAAGATAACGAAAATCGTCGGTTGTCTTCAGGGTACGTTTATCATACTGATCTACTTCTACAAATTTCCGACATGAAGCTGCCAATAATACGCTCGAGGATAGTAGGCTATAGAGGATAATATTTTTGATTTTCATGATTTCAGGTTTAAAAAGATAGGTTTAGACTCATAAAATACGTTGGTGAGGGTGGAAGATTTGAATAACTATTCAATGTCCGATAACTTGGATCAATTCCATCTTTATTTTTTCGCCATAGTAAGCCCAGATTGCGAACACTCGCATTTACGTTTACAGATTTAAACGGTGTATGTTCCAAGGTTTTGAACGGAAAACTATAACCTAGATCAATCTGCTGCAAGCGAACATTACTGCCACTGATTACCAACGCATCCGAATTGGCATAACGGGACAAACTATTGTATTGGTAACCTTGCTTACTCAGTCCTGGTACGTTTGTGAAAGCTTCATCTCCAGGTTGACGCCATCTCTTTGCTAAATCAGACTGAAGACCGATCACTCCAGAATAGGGAGCATAATCTGGATAGTTTTGTACGGAAAGTCGTCTAAATACATGTCCCAATTCGTAGGTTATACGAACTCCCAAGGTAAAATTACGATAGGAGAATGTATTGAATAGTCCACCAAAATAGGGCGGTGTGGTACGCCCCACTTTCACGAGGTCTTCGGGTGAAAGAGCTGTAGCAGGTGCATCAGCATTGACAATTTCTCCATTTTGTTTGTATACCTGCGAACGTCCTTGATTATCTAATCCTGCCCATCGGTAGGCATAGACATAATCTATTGAATTTCCGACAATCGGAATAGTTCCATTGATATAATCAAGCACCCGAGTCGGATTGCTGAAACGCGAATCTGTGACTTTATTGGTATTATAACCAAAATTGAATAATGTATTCCATTTCACCTTAGATTGCAACCAAACAGCCCTTAAGCCTAAATCAACACCTTGTCCCGACATTGTCGAGCTATTAAATTTCAGACGCGTCCAGCCATAGGTTGGGTTGAACGGAAAATCATAAATAATATCAGAAGATTTCTTCGTATAATAATCTACATTAAGCTGTAGTCTGTTGTGCCAGATGCCGTAATCTACTCCAATATTTAGTGTATGGACTTTTTCCCAGCTAATCTGACTATTAGCAGGAGATACAATTTCTGCCGTTACTTCATTTGTAATGTTATCATTACTAGTATTGATCACAACAACCCTATTTACACCTGTTGGCAAAATACCGTTGACTCCGTAGGTCATACGAATCCCCAAAGCATCTACCCATGTCGATTCTTTTAAGAAGTTTTCTTTTTTAACATCCCATTTTCCACCTACAGACCAAAGTGGCTTACCGCGCTCACTCTTAGAAGCACCAACTAGCGTAAAATCATCAAATCGAATACTTCCAGAAAGTACATATTTACCGTTAAAGGCCGAAAAAGCGCCATTGGAATAGTAAGATAACGCTCGGTTTCTATTCTTTGCAATGGCAGCATTGGAACTGAAATAATTATCCCAACCATAAATCGTCGGGTAACTTCCTCTTGGATTTATAACGGCAAATGAATAGGTATCAGCGTTGAATCCTAAATAGTTATCTCCGGATGACCGGTAATTATTCTGTTTCCATTCGGCACCGGCGAGAAAATTCAAATTATGCTCCATAGACCTGCCAAAAGCTTTGTTGATATTCAGCTGCGAACGGAAAACGTACTGGGAGCCATTGTAATTTTGAATGCCCAATCGACCTCCCATCGGATAGCCGTATACATAATTTCCATTAGCATTGAACGTAGTACCGATATTGATCTGATTTCTCTGGCTATAACTATTTACCCCGTCAACATTTTCCGTGTTGTTCAGCTGCCGCTGCCATTGCCCCATTACCGAGAGATCTGCCCAACTGGTCAGTTTGGTATTGATATCCATATGCATCCGCAACCCATGATTTTGATTATTATAATTTGCAGCGGTAAGCTCTTCTATTGGATTATAAGCCCAATCCATATAACCTTTGTTCTCAAAATCCTGCGAGACCTCAGGTCTAAATTGAATATAACGTCGTATGTTATTTCCGCTTTCATCTTTCAACAGATCATAAGGGAGAAGACCGCCTGAACTAATATTTGATGATAGTGCATTGATTACGGCCGAATTACCAATGGAATTTCCATAATTATACGTAATACCAGTAGCTAGCTTAACCCGATCGTTGAAAAGCATATTGGTAAGATTAGCCGTTGTATTGAAGCTTTCTGCTTTATTTGCGCGAAATACGGGGACATCTTTTGTATAATTGGTGGAGACAAAGTAGGTGCTTTTATTGGCTCCTCCCGAGATCGAAAGATTATACTGTTGGGAAGTCGCTTTCTGCAATAGATAGTCTTTGATTTGATTACGATTATCAGTAGATGCAAGTCTTGAGAGTGCTGCATCGCGTTCCTGCTCTGTTGCTGTCCCCCGTATTGCACGAAAAATCCATTCGAGTGATTCAGAGTGAGGTTTGCTACTATTAAATGCGTCCCAGCTATTTTTTTCGATATTGTCTGCTATAAAGCCTTCCTCGACCAATTGTTTTTCAAGGTCAATATATTGCGACGAAGTCATCCTGTCCATTTTATTCAGATCAGCTGGAGAGGCGATACTTAAGGAAGTACCGAAATTGATTGATGTTGGGGTAACTCTTCCTTTTTTAGTTTCAATAACGATTACCCCATTTGCGGCTTTGGCCCCCCAAATTGATGATGCCGCAGCATCCTTCAATACAGTTATGCTTTCGATATCGTTCGGATTTATTCGGCTTAATACCGCACCACCAGAGCTCTGTGTATTGCCTTTATTTGTAAGCGAAAATTGGGCATCAACGGTTTCCGCCATCGGGAATCCATCAACTACGATCAATGGTTCTTTTGGAGTTCCTCCGGTACCAAAACTATTTATACCGCGTATCTGTATGTTATTTGTTCGTGGATCTACATACATCCCCGGTACGAGCCCCTGTATTCGTTCAAGGATATTGATTGCTGGTGTTTCCTGTAATTGTTTGGCCGTCACGTTTCCAAATGAACCGGTAGCTGTCTCTTTGGGGATTTTAGTGTAACCCATAGACACCACTTCAACATCATCCAATACACTGACGACCTGTTCCATCGTCACATTAATCTGATTACTACTGCCGATTACCCTACGCTGCGGCTCCATCCCCATGTAGGAAAAAATCAGTGCATCAGCTGGTTCAGTGAGGCGAAGTGTGTAGCCACCATCACTACTTGAGGTCACCCCTGTACGCACAGCATGTCCATCGGACATGACAGTTACACCAACCAAGGGCGTACCTTTATTATCTTTTACAAAACCTGTGATAGTCTTCCAATACAGCCCATCATCATCTTTACTTCTCTTATCTCTATTGTCCCGAATAATGGTAAAATAATTATTTTGAACGTAGAGAAAGAGATAATTGTTTGGATAGAGAAGTTCTTTCAATACAGTCTCCACAGGAATTCTCTTATTTCTCGGGATCAGATCACTGTTAACAAAAGAATCGCGGATTAGTCCCTCTTCATAAGAAAATTTCGTTCCGTAAATGCGAGTTACCTCGCTAAGAGCCTGCCCGAGACTAGCTCTTTTTTGTGCAAAGCTACCTGTGGTACTCATCAGGCAGACTATAGGCACAAGAAGTTTAGTTTTCATAAATTTTGATTGATTAATAGTTGTTTTAGTTAGGTTTTATTACAATCTGTTTGTTTTTCACTTCAATGTTTACATTCATCGTATGTTTGATAACAAAGAGAATGTCATCAATCTTTTTTACTGGAATGACACCGGTAAACCGCTTATTGAGCAATGCTGGGTCTTCAACCACCACTTGGTAGCCATAGTTATCTTCCAACACACTTACTATATTGGCTAAGTTACTGTGCTCAATGCTCAATTCGCCCCGAGTCCAGGATAGCACTTTGTTGGCATCGTTATAAACGATCTCATTAGTTTTTAAATTTTCGTCGTAGATGAACATCTCCCCTGGTGCCAGTACACGATCCTCTCCATTTTGCCCCTGAACGCGTACGCTTCCTTCAAACAAGGTCACTTCAATGCGTCCACGGCGATCCTTCACATTGAACTTTGTCCCCAACACCGTCAATGAAAGTTTGCCCACATGCACGACAAAGAGATCGTTTTCGCGGAGGCGATTTTTAATTGCTGTATGTTTTACCTCAAACATACCTTCCCCTTCTAACCAGACTTCACGCGGTTTATCGGTTTTCCAACTGCGTACATAGGAAATGCGGGAATTACTATTTAATTTGATAATAGAAGAATCTGGAAGAGCCAATTCACGTTGTTCACCAAATGCGGTATTCGCTGCTTTTGTACCAAATTGGCTAATTTCATAACTCAATATTCCAAGAAGCAATAGTGCCGCCGCTGAAGCTGTCCATCGAAGAATTGTTCTAATAATCGATTTTTGCACTTGTTTCCTCTCATAAACTGGAATCTGACTTTGGATGTTCGTCCAACGCTGATGACTATTTAAGCTGCTTTGAACAGGTTTCTGTGCTTTAATTAACAGCATCCACGATCTTGCAATATCCATTTCGGCGGCCAAATTTGGATAATGACTGCCCAGTTCCTGCCAAAAATCCTGTTGCGCAGCTTCATTCTGAAACGTAGACTGCACAAAGTCCTCATCCGAAAAAAAGTCCGTCGCCGTATAATCTTTATATTTTGCTAACCTAGAATTCATACTGTTTTATATAGGTTACACCCTTCACAAAAATTTTACCCCAATAAATTTTATTTTTTTTAAAAATAGCAATGCCAGTCAAATCAACCCAAAAGGCACAAACGCCATTCAGGATAATTTAATACTGGTTATTTTATATATTGTGGAAAAACTTACAGTTAGATGTAAGATTTATTGATATCGTAGCTGGTTGAGCAAATAGAGCAGTACCAAAAGACCAAACCTGCCAAAGTGTTTTTTCAAACTGTCTAGCGCACGGTAATACAGTTTATAGGTGTCTTTGGTCGAAAGCCCCATTATTTCGGCTATGTCTGTATAGGGCAATTCTTCAAAAAAGCGGAGATGAATAATTTCGCGCTGACGAGCGGTCATCTTTTGCAGTGCTTGATCGAGTCTATCCCGGACCTTAGTAGCACGTTCCTGACGGATTATAGTAAGATCATGTGGAAGCTCAATGGTAAATGGCAAATAATCAACGGAAGAATTTATCACTTCTGTCCGCCGAAGTGATTGCTCAATTTTCTTTACCAACGTACGACGGAAAGCCTTATATAGGTAGTTTTTGACCGCAACATCTGTACTTAAGTTCTCCCTGTTGCACCATAACTTAACAAATAGCTCTTGAATACTGTCCTCGATAATCGCCTCATCTTGTGTAAACTTGAATCCATAATTGAACAACAGTTGGTTGTATCGTTCAAAAAGTATTTTGAACGATGGTTCATGTCCAACTTGAAACATTTGCCAAATCTGTTGATCGGAGTTCATTAACTAATGCGCGACTTCTTGCTTTTCAGTTTAAGTAGATAAAATTTACATTCAAATCTAGCAATTTTTTTCAATCAACATAGATTCAATATTTCTACTTCTGAAAAGCGAGCATTCGCCTTCCTCTAGCCAAGCTGGAGATTTCAGGACCGTTGACCATCCAGGTTCGAAAACCGATGACTAGTTAATCCGCACAATTTTAACCGTTTGAATTTTTCGCTGAAAAGTCTCAAAACCATTTTCACTTACTTTTATGGTTTATTTAAAGTGGTCAATTCACCTCGAAATATCATGGTCTCTATCCCCAAAATCTCCACTAAGGTCCATATTACACGTTTTAATTCGAAATGATTCACCGCAGCTTTTCCATAGCAAAGGTCAAATCACGTATCTGTATTTTTTGCTCATTATTAATAATAGCACCATCAGTCCATTGTAGTAACAAATCGTAACCCCAGCTTCTACTTACCTTATTTTTAAATAATGATGGATCGAAACGAGGTTTTTTCTTTTCAGCTATGTCTATCACTGAATTTAAATAAAGATAAACAGGTGTTAGATCTTTTTCTTTTATGTCGTAACCTATCTCTGCAGCATATTCTTTAGCTTTTTGTTGTTGATTGGATACGATATAGATTTCCAGAATACATAGCCGATACAATTCTTTATTCGCTTGAATTTCCTTTTCATTTGCAATCCGCTTGCGGTAATAATCTATTATTTTCTGAAATGCCTCCCGAGACTTTTCTTTCTGGTTAGTCTTCTGATACAAGAGGCCCACGTCGACCCAGCTTTCAATTCTAAACTGCTTCGACAAGGTGAGATAGTCTTGTATTGCCGCTAGGGTATCCTTGACGGCGAGATAACTTCTGGCTCTATTTTCAAATTCGGGGACAACAAAATTTATTATGCGGATCGGACCTAGGGTGTCGCGCTGAATAGCTCTCGTCAGATCGGATATTGCTCCATTATAATCACCCCATCTGAATCGTGCCTCACCAATATTTCTAAAATTGAGCGTTTTTATAGCTAGATCTGGATTAAGTTCAATGGCCTTATCTGCCAATTCAACAGCTGTCTTATAATCCTTGTCGAAAATAGAGGATTGGCTACTCCGCTCCACAAGCGCATTGACCATATTATTATCATTCGGCAGATCATCCATATCTATTAGACCAATCTGTTGGAAGTACAACATTACACCGCTACGCTTTTCTGCATAGGAGTTTTGATTTTTGGGCGATTCTGGTAGTTTATTTCGTCGGAAACTCAAGCTCTCCAATAGTGGTGCTACGACCATTTCTTTTGGAACCTCTTTTATATTATTGTCCATCAAAAGTAGCTCCTTACCAAGAAATTTTTCCCATCCTGCTAAAGGTAAAGTGGAAATTTTACAATGAGAGAGATCTACAGCATATGAAGTCGATGGAATAGTGAATAATGACTTTACTATTTCAAAAGACGAGAAATCATTATTGGATATTAGAATAGTGTTAATACTCTTCCAGTTTTTCAGATCATTTGGAAAACTACGAAGAGCTGTACTGGCAAGCTGACGGTTGGTTTTGGGGTCGTCTTTGCGATAAATTTCTCTCGATGAATCATATACATTATAATGTGAAGGTCGGCTATTGATCGCATAAAACGCATGTAAATTAACAAGTTGACCTAGCGATTCAGGGAGCACAGTTATATCATTGTGACTTATATTTAAAATCCTCAACTGTTTCATATCACCGATAGAAACGGGTAATTCACTCAGGTGATTGATATCGGCATATAGCTCCCGGAGATTGGCCAGCCCCTCCATATGAAAGGGTAGTTTTTCCAGTAAGTTCGTAGAGACTCTTAATTTTTCGAGCTTCGCTAGCTTTGCAATACTTTCTGGTAATGCTTTTAGAAAATTATCGCTTACATCAAAATTCTTTAAACTCAACAATGTACCGATGTCTTCGGGCAACCGACTTAAATTGCAATACGATAAATTTAATATTTCGAGGTTTTTCAATCCAGCAAATGACGGTAGTGTAGCTATCGGATTAGCTTGCACATTTAACTCGTGTAATCTATGAAGACCATTGATCGTAACCGGAATATACTGTAACTTATTTCCTTGAAGCTGTAAGGTATTTATACTTGTCAATTTCCCCACATCATTTGAAAGAAACCCAAGCTTATTATAGGATAGGTTTAGATTTTTTAATGCAGTTAACTGAAACAAGACATCCGGCAGGCTATCAATTGCATTGTCAGATAGGTCGAGTAGACGAAGTTTTTTTAACTGGGCTAACTCTTTGGGAAGATAAAATGCAGACTTTGTATTTTTAATCTGCAATTCCCGCAATTCTTTGAATTGAAATAAAGAGGAAGAAATCTGTTTTAGAGGTCCGTTTGAATAGTTCAGATATTTCAATTGAGTGCTGCTGCTGAAATTATTCGTAAATCGTCCTAGGTCATCGATATCGTTAAAATTTAATACTAACGTTTTGAGGGACCTGAATCCTCGGTCTGAATATATTGCTGTGTCTTTAACCGTAAAGTAGCTTAAACTAAGTGTTTCAATTCGCTCTTTATTGGGAAGTATATCCAATACATGATCAACGCGGTCACTTGGCGAAGTAGCGCTAATAGCTATTTCGATTAATTGGGACGGAAATTCAAATTGATCCAATAAAGGTTTATAATTAAGCGAAATGCCTTTCAATTGATAATTTTCTTTTAAACCTTTCGGGATATACTGCACCGGAAAAGCTTTGAAAATTAAATAGTGTAGCATGGGCAACTTATTCAGGTTTGAAATTTCGCCAGCCAAGTTTATTTTAGAGTTGCCCTCAAATGCTATTGCCCTCAACTGATTTTGTTTATAAAAAGTATCGTCAAGATGTAATATACCTACAGGCTGCAAAGTATCATTTCTAATTCTAAATTCCTTAAAGACAAGAGCCTCCACATGGGGGAATAAATATAATGATTGACAAAGACTATCTAATTGGGACTGATTTTCAAATTTTAGCCCTAAATAGCGAACCTTATATAGGCTATCAGAACAATCTTTTAAAAGAGGAATATCTTTGGTACTCAGCTCAACAAAAGAGATTCGATCGTTAGGATGATGATGGTTTATAGAACTTACACTGTTTGAAGAGCCACTCAGAATCGCTTCATACCCCAAAAGATCCTGAGCAGTTAACTGCAGACTAAAAAGACAAAAAGCTAAAAATAAAAATCGCTTCAAATATAAGATGTTAATCATATTCTTTCGTTTATCCATTGGCCAACTAATCAACAATAAATTTATATACTATCGGATTCGAGATTTGGTTATGTTTGACAAGAAAACTATTCCCAACCATATTGACCAAATCGATAGTATTGTCATGACGGAGATCTTAACTATATGCCCAGGGATGATTAATGTATTCCAGCGTGGAACGACTACATTGGAAAAAGTGAGGTAAAACGCCACTACTATTAAGATTAGAGTTAATAAAAATAAAACAAAAAATATCAATTTTGATTTAGAATTCATATTATAGCTGGTATTTCTTAAATATATACAAATGTTAGGAAAATTTTGGAAGAATCGGAATCTACTTACATTTATTTCCACTTAAGTAGTCAGTATTCCCGAAGGTTATTAATGGAACAATCAAATCTGAAGAACCTAATACGTATATCGAATCCATGTTTATCAAAGATTCCATATACACGGCTTAAAAGGGGTATAGCGCTGCGACCTTTGGAGATACAGGAGTTAAAAAAAAGCGTCTCGGCTCGGCCTTAGCACTAGTTTATTCTTTCACCTGAGATACCCATTTGGGAGCACGATCAATAGTCTGTCTAAGGTATAAATTCAATTGTGCAACATGATGCTGAATATGCCGCATATTATACAAGAGAATCTCAAGGAAAGAAAAGTTTTTAGATTCGTTGTTCCAACGGGCATTCATTCTGCTCGGTGTGAACTCTTCTATATGCTTTCTAGCTTTCTGTCTACAGTGCTCTAAACACGTAAGAATTTCCGACCTGGTATATGTCCTGTCCGGCTTTTTGCCTGTCCGATCAAATTCTGAAAATGTAAACGGTTTTGGTGGTTCAAATTTTCTGGGTTCTACAGATAAATAATAATCTGGCCAAAAGAGACAGCGGAAAGACAGATACCAAAAATCTAATGCGGTGTCCCAATGTTCATCGGAAAACATATAAATCGCGTTTTCGAGCATGTCTTAACTAGCTCCAAACTGGCTCTACAGTACATCGTTTATCATAATCGAATCTTGCATCATTCTTATAATTGCATATCTATAATTAATAATTCCTTCATCCTAAACTCGCTTAACGATAATTTGATGAATAAATATAATTAATGTTCTTCAGCAAACTGTATATCGACAGTTCTATTTCTTACCCTATGCCAAGTCGATCGAAGAACAAATCTTTTAAATTTATAAGACTGTAAATAATCAAAATTCAAATAGGGTAACAATAACCAAAAAATATAAAGCTATGCAAAAGATAATTCCAAACCTTTGGTTTGACAGCAACGCACAGGAAGCCGCGGCATATTACCTATCGGTTTTCAAAGATGGAAAAATAATCAATACTACCTATTACCCGAATTCAGAAGCCGAAGGACTGGCTGATTTCCAAAAGGATTTCGCCGGAAAGGTACTAACCGTGGAATTTGAGATTCTGGGAATGCGTATTATCGGGATCAATGCCGGACCGATATTCAAATTTAACGAGGCTATCTCGCTGATGATCCCCTGCAAAGACCAAACTGAAATAGACTACTATTGGGAAGCACTTACATCGGATGGAGGACAGGAGAGCGTTTGCGGGTGGCTCAAAGACAAATACGGATTAAGCTGGCAGGTTTGTCCTGGAAATTGGGAGGAACTCAACAAAAGACCAGGCGCGTTCAAAAAAATGATGGGAATGAAAAAGATTATTATTGCGGATTTCTAAAACTAGGTAACGACAAAGTCCATATTCAAACACTGGTGTAAACTCGAAAAAATAAACGTACCGGCAACGCAGCAATGGCCGCTAGGTTTCAATCATAGACCGAGGCCTTCTTAAAAATTTGAAAATGCGTCTCTGATTATTGCGCAAGCCATTATCTTTCAATAGGAGATTGGTCTAGGTAATTTTCAAATATCGAAAATCCGACAGCAGTAACATCCAAGGCAACATTGGACAGAATAATAATTGCTTTTTGAGATTTATCATCAAATGCCACAAAAGACCTAAATCCACCTGTACCTCCAGAATGATGAAATATCGCCTTACTTCCAGCTTTTTTAACACGCCAACCCAATGCCATAGTTTGATCCTTATCTGCAAAAGTCAGCTGATGTGTCAAATGAATGGCCTTTGTCAGTTTATTTTTGAAGCCTAACTGTGCCTTCATAAAAATAATCATATCGTCCAATGTAGATCTTATGGCACCAGACCCCGCCAAAGATTCCAAGTGCCAATACGACGTTGGCCTACCTTTTTCATCGTATCCTTGTACCACGTCGGTATCCCCTAGCGATGTATTTTTCATTCCCAAGGGCAAACAAATATTATCAATGACCAATTGTCCAAAACTTTTGTTACTATGACGTTCTAATGCTACACCTAAAACCCCAGCGCCTAAATTTGAATAAGAAAATCTGACTCCGGTCTGAGACGAAACATGATAATTTTTAAGGAAATGGAAGAGTGAATCAACCTTATAATGACTATAAGGATCTGCCGGAACGGCATTAGTCGTAAAAATATTATCCGGGAGCCGAGGAAATCCAGCGGTATGATTTGATAATTGAACAAGTGTGATCGGATGACCATGCCATGCTAAACGAGGAATGGAATCGGGCAGGTATTTACTGATCGGATCCTCTAATCGCATATTGCCATCAACGACTTCTTTTGCCAATAAAAGTGAGGTGAAAATTTTTGTAACTGAACCAATCTCAAAAATACTTTTGGAAGCATCTGGAAGTTGTTTACTTGTCTTAGCAATAGCTCCATAACTATATTTTCTTTGTCGCTTTCCATCAATTACCGCTAACATAATACCTGTGGCAGCACCCTTTTGAATATAAGGCCTGACGATTTTTTCCACCAGCAAATCTATGGAGTCTTTTAACGGATTATTACTTTCTGCTTTGAAATTCTTATCTTCTATGAAAAATGGCAGTTCCTTAAAATTCATCCTTAGAACCTGTTTCTCATTGTCAAGCAGAACAGAAAATAATTGTTCGGAGTTTTCAAATTGAATGGTATAATTATACCCGTTTTTAGTAGAATCAACAAAAGAAAAATATTGCATCAGGCCCACATTTGCCACAAACTTCCGCATTCCCAACGAAAACTTTTCTTTTGAAATTTTAGATTGATAAGTGGCGGACGATTGCCCGTAAATCACGTCTGATTTTTTTTCATTAAAAAGTCTTTGAAACTCCTCCATAAAATAATTGTAATCGGCACGAGTAGTCTGGGCAGGTAAGTACCGTACCGAGAACAGCAATAAAACCAGGAGACTGTAAAATCTATAATTTGGTTTAATTTTCATTTTTGTGTATTTCGGGTATGTTTAACAAATTTAATATATCCAATTGAAGAATCTTTACTATTTTCATTAATAAGATTTTATCTACATTGTCAAGAATATGCATCAATTATTGAATTTTTAAAATATAAAATTTGGAAGATAATCGATTACATCATTTAATTAAAATTATTAGGCAGTTGTTCCCTTTGAATGATAAGGAGGTTCTACTCTTGACGGATAGTATCAGTATTTTTTCCGCAGAAAAGGAAAATAACCTGATCAGACCGCTGCATGTTGCCGATCGGCTTTTTTTCCTAGAAAAGGGAACTGTTAGAAGTTTTTATCAGAAAGATTATAAAGAAATCAATACCGAATTCTTTTTTGAAAATGATTTTTTTACTGCGTTTACAAGTTTTCTTACCCAGGAAAAAACGAACTTGCATTTTCAATGCATTGAACATTGTGATTTAATAAGCATACCAAAGGATCTCATAGATAAATTGCTCCGGAAGGATACCAAATGGAATATTTTATTGAATAATATTTTAGCCAATGAATATATCAAAAAATGCCGCAGGGAAAGTTCCTTTCTGCTTTTGGATGCCAATGAACGATATCACTATTTTCTAAAACAATTCCCGGATGCAGATAATCGGATACCGCTTTTCCATATTGCTTCATACCTTGGGATGAGTCCTGAAACACTCAGTAGGATCAGGAGTAAAAAAATCAACCAAATTGATCTAAGTCAAGTAAACAATATTTAGATTTCCACACTTTTGTCATAGTAAAATTGAAATCATTTATGGAAAAAAGAGTAAAATTTGACTTCGAGATATTCTTTACGAACGGCGGTAGTATCAAAGGGGAAGATTTCAGATTAGATATATCTGGAGACGATATCATTGACAGTGCCCTGGCGGACTACATCGTTGAAGATATGCAGTTGCTCATGGTAGGAAAAGTTAATATCCTTAACAAAGAAATCCTCATTGAGCCCCATAAACGTAAACCAATTGATGAAAGTGTGGCGGAAGATTTCTTAATAGATTTAAGTCATACAATAGAGGATGGCCTGATCACTTACAAGGGGCTACCCGCACCGATTATTTGCGACTATCTCTCCAGGGAACAATCAAAACAGAACTATGATAGCGATACATCTTTTCAGATTGGAAAAATAGAGATGGTCACTAACACCGGAACTTATATCGATTGTCCATTTCATAGATTTGCGGATGGCAAAGACACAGCTCAAACAGTATTGAAAGATTTTGCACAGCTGGATGCTGTGATGATCCATATACCATTTACAGAAACCCTGAAAATTACAGAAGATCATCTTAAAAATAGAGAAATCAGGAATAAGGCTGTATTAATACAGACCGGCTGGGATAAACATTGGAATACGGAGCTATATTATCAGAACCATCCGTTTCTTACCGAACAGGCGGCAATATATCTTCGGGACTGTAAAGTTAAACTTGTAGGTATTGATTCCCATAATATAGATGACACGGATGGCAGAACAAGACCTGTTCATACGGTGCTATTGGGTGCCGGGATTTTAATCGTTGAACATCTCTGCAATTTGAATAAATTACCTGCTGAGAATTTTACGTTTACAGCCGCTCCACCAAAATTTAAAGGTGTGGGGACTTTTCCGGTCAGGGCATTTGCTTCTGTTGAAAAGAAATAATTATATTCAAATACGAAATCACCTTTAACAAGAAACACAATTACATGAAAAATAACGTAGGATTAACAAAAGATGCAGGCTGGCAGTTCGGAATCAGAAAAACTATGCCAGCAAACCTGGAAACATTGTGGAATGTCTTTTTTTCAGACAGGGGATTAAGTTATTGGTCTGAAGGTGTAGACCAGGGTTTTTCAACTTTTAATAAATATTCCCATATCCGAACAAAGTGGAGGCACAAAGATTTCACAGAAGACGCCAATTTACAGATCAGATTTATTCCTTCGAAAAATCAAGATAAAACAACAATTTCATTTCATGTTGATAAATTAAAAAATGAAAGCCAGCGTGAAGTGACGAGAGCATATTGGTCAAAAGTGATTGAAGATCTGAAGCTATTGCTTGATTCTTAAATCCCATATGAATAGGGGTTGTTTTATCTTCCCTAATCTTCCAAAACTAACTCAAATAGACCTGGATAGCTCTTTACAATGCCTTTCTGATCGACTTTGATCGACGAGGAAAATACGGTATCAAGATTGTCATACAGATATTCATCCTTCTTCTTTCTGCTATAAAGCTGTTTGACTGGCTTTATTTCATTTTCAAGAATGTTGATGTATATGACATCAATAGACTTTGATTGCCCTATATCCAGTGACAGATTATTGATTGGCAATGTATTTGTAAAAGGTGTAACCGAAATATCGATAAAGAGAAATTCATTGAACTCCGGTCTAGGAATTCCATTAATCGACCATAAACCTGCAGCGTTTGTACCGGTAATTAAATTTTTGTGCCCTTCAATTTCTGTTTTTATTTCAAATTCCTGTATGCACCAATTTCTGTCTATTTTTAAAACATAATCTACATTATAAATACGGTTTAAATAGTTGCCAATGATAGACGATTTTACATAATAGGCATCATTTTTCAGTTCTATCGTGCAATCTTCCCAGGATTTATAAACCAAGCCTCTCCAGATAATCTTTCTCATTTCGATCTATGAATTACAGTTTGCGGTCTTATTTCTGAACATTTCTTTGAATGATTTTTTGAGATGGATTCCCTTTCCCAATACCATTCCGAAACGGTTCTAAAAGTCATTTATGTAATTAAGCAGTTATTGTACCAGTTATTTCTCAAATCTAAATAAAAGGTGAATGTTATATAAATACCGGCCTTTAAGGTAAAATTTACTTTTATTTAATTGTATATCCGTTCGTATTGTCATGATTGCGACTGAAGATCCGATGCCAATATTTGCCATTATCTTCTTGACTCCTGCCCCGCATTCATCTGAAAAGTTAATGAAATCTATTGATCGTTAGATCGAACTAACCTCTTATTCTCGTTACCGTCATTTGGGGAAGCGTTCTCCCATTTCATTTCCTTCGTATTCAATTTTTTTATCAGATACTGTTCTGTATATACCTTGCGTTCATCGAAGAGCGTAACCAAAGTCTTATCATTACTTAATACATAGGTTCTGTAAATTGTAGTATCTCGATTTGAAAGCGCATCGTAGATATTCTTAATACAGGTCATATCTGAGTTGAATTTGTATGTAACGGAACCATCTACGGCCATTTTAGGATCATCATTTGCCACGGTCCATTTACCGATAAGGTTATCAATGGCTATCTTTTCATCTTTTTTGCAAGAGCTAAGAAAGACAATAATGATGGCTGGAAGTAGGATTCTGTAATTTCTTTTCATAACTTCTTGGTTATTTATTATTGATATATCAACAATACGAGTGAGTTTGATAATCTGCTACAGTAGTACTTAAAATCTTGATCCCGTCCATGTCAATACATTTTACAAGAAAACTTGATCCTAATCATTACATATCCCATCATCAAAAACAGGTCTATAATTTCAATTGGTCATTGTTTTTAGTGATAACGAATAGTAAATTTGTCTTCTGCGACATTGTTGTAGAGACAGGCGTTAAAAAAAAGCGTCTCGACTCGGCCTTAGCACTAGTTTATTTTTTCACCTGAGATACCCATTTCGGAGCACGATCAATAGTCTGTCTAAGGTATAAATTCAATTGTGCAACATGATGCTGAATATGCCGCATATTATACAATAGAATCTCAAGGAAAGAAAAGTTTTTAGATTCGTTGATCCAAAGGGCATTCATTCTGCTCGGTGTGAGTTCTTCTATATGCTTTCTAGCTTTCTGTCTACAGTGCTCCAAATACGCAAGAATTTCCGACCTGGTATATACTCCGTCCGGTTTTTTGCCCGTCGGATCAAATTCTGAAAATGTAAATGGTTTTGGTGGCTCAAATTTATTGGGTTCTACAGATAAATAATAATCTGTCCAAAAGAGACAGTGGAAAGACAGGTACCAAAAATCTAATGCGGTGTCCCAATGTTCATCGGGGCACATATGGATTGCGTTTTCGAGCATGTCTAAACTAGCTCCAAACTGGCTCCAAAGTGCGTCTTTTATCATAATTGAATCTTGCATATTTGATTTTTTACTTGATGCCGCGATTGTTTCTTGGAGAATTATTATAATTCTCTATATCAGTATAAGCCTCACCCAAATGCTGTCCTAAGCGTTTTTTAAAATCAGGATTTTTGGAAAAATCCAATTTACCCAAAAAACTTAGATAAACGGCATTTTGAACTCGTTTATCAACTAAAGGCAAATTCTTGTTTAAAAAAACTACCATTGCATCAAACTTATCCCCGTCATTTTTAGCTATAGCTTGCTGTATAAATCGTTTAAAACTGCCCATTTGAAAGGTAATAGAATCTCTGTAATCTTCATCTAAAAACTCTTCTTTCAAACTCGGAAACAATTGAATCAACTCTTTAATAAATAAATCTTGGTCTTTCATCATTATTACAATTGTATATCTATAATCTTTATTCTAAACCTGCTCCCCACTAGTGCGATAAGACATTAGGCAATGTCTAAGATAATTGGCAAAATGGGAGTTAAATGTGTATATTTATTTATGGAGCCATATAGGATGGTTACAATATTACGCCATTTAGCAAAACTATTATGAAAAATGTTCTTTTCGCTTCCACGCTGGCTCTGTCTATACTTTCCTGCCAAGAAAATAAGCAACAGAATTTACCTATTGTAGAAAATGCAGTGGACAATGCTGAATCTGCTGTTTCAGGTTCTTTTAAAAGTTATCGTGGAAATAACATAACTGTAAACAATATCTATTCCGAATTAATTAAAGATGATAAAAATCTTACAGCACTCAATTCCAGGATTGTGAAGACATTGGAGGAAACAGAAAAAGTTTTAGCGGTATATAACAATGTATTGAACACCACTAAATCTTATTACCAGGATGCCGATGATCAAACGAAAGACATTACAGCTTCACTTGTAAAACAACAGGTACAAAAAGAAATTAGCGCCAGTTCTGATCGATACGATCTTAAAGTAAAAAATATAACAGATCATATCAGTCAAATAACTAAAAATAATGAAAAGCTGGTTAGCATGTACACTGCTTTTAAAATCAGAAAAACGCTACCTGAAATTGAAAAGTATCAAAATGCACATCCCCTAAAAACTGATAGCCTGAATACTTTTATTATCAGGCAGAATAAATTGCTGGAAGAATTGAAGAAATTTAAATAAATGAGATCAAGAGAAGAAATACTTAGTCTATTTGATCATTTAATGAGAAGCTTCGAGCATGAATATTCGGATCATATTTGGAGACTGTAACATGAACTGTGTCAATGGAATAATTCAATAAGATTATTTATATTCAATTATTCAAACGACATGGTCATGAAAGAAAAAGACCCATTCGACTTTGAACGCTTCAAGACAGAAGCCATGCAAGGTCTTTACGAAGGTAAAAGTTTGTCTCCCAACGATGGCGTCCTAGCGCCGTTAATGAAGCATCTGTTGGAATCAATGATGGATGGAGAACTGGAAAACCATTTGAACGAAGAGAAAGCGTCGGGCAATAGTAACCGGCGAAATGGTAAGACAAAAAAGACTGTCCGAGGCCTTAATACTGGGACATTTGAACTGGAAACAGGTCGTGATAGATCCGGCACGTTTGAGCCGAAAGTAGTACCTAAAAGACAATTAATCATTACTGAACAGCTTGAGGGACACGTATTGAGCATGTATGCCAAAGGAATGAGCACACGGGCGATAAGTGAGTTTATCCGCGAAATGTATGCAATGGAGATCTCTGCCACAGAAATATCACGTATTACCGAAAGTGTACTTCCAGCGGTAAATGAGTGGCGTAGCAGGCCTCTTGAAGCTGTTTATCCCTTTGTTTTCCTGGATTGCATGCACATTAAAGTTCGCCAGAATGGAACTGTTGAATCAAGAGCTATTTATAACATACTGGGAGTTGGCATGGATGGTAGAAAAGATCTGATCGGTCTTTATAGCTCAGAAAATGAGGGAGCTAAGTTCTGGCTTTCAGTTCTTACGGATCTAAAGCAACGTGGTGTTGAAGACATCCTTATAGCTTGTATTGATGGTCTAAAAGGGTTTCCCGAGGCCATAGAAGCTATTTTTCCAAAAACAAAGATCCAACTGTGTATTGTTCATCAGATCAGAACAAGCATGCGCTATGTAACCGAAAAAGATAAGAAGGTAGTAATGGAGGATCTAAAGCCAATCTATAAGGCCGTGAACGAAGAAATGGGATATGAAAACCTACTGTCTTTCGAAGAAAAATGGGGTAAGAAATACCCTCTTGCCGCCAAATCCTGGATCGATAATTGGACTAATCTTTCCACTTTCTTTGAGTACGAAGAACAGGTTCGCAAGATTATATACACCACAAATCCGATTGAGGGAATACACCGTCAGATACGAAAGATTACTAAGTCCAAGGGAGCGTTTAGCTCTGAACAGGCTTTATTGAAGCTGATGTATCTGATTATTAAGGACATTTCTAAAAAATGGACGATGCCAATACATAACTGGGGCTTGACTATATCCCAACTATATATTAGATTTGGGGATAGACTCAAACTCGAAAGAGGTTTTTAAGTTTTTAATCCAATGACACAGTTGGTGTTACACTCCCCATATTTGGCCAACTAGTACCGAAATCTCACTTAACATCACATCAGATTTACCGACATTCTTAGAACTGGATGAATGGCGTCATCCTGATTTAGCTGACAACCAACTACCCAGATGGCTTATTTATAGCTATTCACATTATATGGTCCTCATAAGAGGTGTTATCCTGAAAATATCCGTTTGATTACGCAGTGACCAATAATTTATCAACTCCACAAAGTGAATTCTATCCTTTGCTAACATCGCCTTAATGATATCCCATCTGTAATCTATCTCTACATTATTCTCATTTAGAAAATCATCGTAAGATGCAATGATCAGAGACATTAATGCCACTTTTTCCTCAAAAGGTAAATCATATTGATGATACCAATCGATAAATTCATTGATGCGATTGGAGTCTGCCATCTCAATATCCCAGTCCTGCTCCGTACCTGTATAAGGCAACGATAACTTCTTACTGAGTGTTGCGATTGTTTCTTTTTTTGGTATCATTTATATATTTCAAGTGCATACTTCAATTATTGACTTGTAGCGAGAGCATCAAAATTTATTCACGAAGTTCTTTATCTTTTTTAATTCAATAATTAACGAAAGATATTTCAGATGACGGCAATCGAAAGTCTGAATTTGCTTTCTTACTACGAACAAATTAGCAAAATGGCAATTATACCTCCCATAAAGCTAACAAGAAATAAGGCAAGTAGGCAATAAAGGATGCAAGAAAAGCAATACTTAAAAAAACTGGACTTACTCTTTAACATTTGTGTGATTCCTCTTTTCATAAAATCTCACGGCAGCTAACTTAGCAAAAAAAAACAGTCACTTTCACTTCATATATCTGCTATGTATGCTTCTGCACAGTATGGGACTTTATTTGTTATGTAGTAAAAAAAACTAGTCTTCTATAACAAAATCGATCGATTTATTAAATTCTTCCTTTTCTGATCCTGACAGTTGATCACGCATGGCACGGATCGTATAACCTCCTCGTAATACTCCCTTCTCTAAATACATCCAATCTGATATTTTTTGGTTATCAATCACTACGGTATCGCCAAGAGCGACCTCTTTCGTAGAGACCGGACTGTTAGAGACAATGCCGGTAAATTGACCTTTTTGATAGGTGATATCGCCGACCCAAATATGCTCGAAACTTTTATCAGTAGTATCATATGCAATTTTAAGTGCAAATGCTTCATACCCTTCTTGCGGTTTTTCAACAGCCTGTACAAACAGATTGAGTGAGTTTTTCGCCTTTACTATGGCTGCGTTCATTGCCTCATCATCTGAGCGGAAACCAATAACATCATCATTTTCAATTTTATCTTTTATGGACGGTGACTGGCATGCCAGCAACAGCGTACTACTGACAACAACAAATAAAATAGGTCTAAAAATTTTTGATCTCATCTTTTAATATTTTGCATACACAATTTTTACTCGGTCATTTAAATAAGGAAATATAAACAAATCGATCCATTCTAAAAAAATACGGTACAGGAAACATTATTTCAATTTGCATTTTTACTAATTAGATCATTCATACCAATAGTCTAATTGAAAAAACTAATCAAATTGATGTGTTTTAAATGGATTAAATTCATTGGGTATGTCTTCAGAAATGATGGAATATAACTTCCAAAAATTCGAACTATACACCTTAGTATCATAACACAAAGAGTCACCGAGAAATATTTGGGTTCGACTATAACCATTCCCAGCTTCAATTACAGGTTTATTATTTTTTTTCAACCTACTTATAAATTCACCACCAGCTTTAACAGTAAACTTTGTGCTATCTAAAATACGACCTATGACAAAGCTATTATCGCCCCTTTCAATTAGCCGTCCGGATTGAGCGGTAGCATGACCTGAATGATCAATATAAAGTCGAATAAAACTATTTCCTATTCTATAGTCAATTCGTGATTTTTCAAGGCCAGGTTTTTGAAAGCAACCGCTAAGAAAAAATATCAGTATGATAAACAAAAGAATCTTTTTCATCGTCCTGTTTGATAATATAGGTTGTCTAAAAATTCGGAAAATAAATGTACGCGAAAATCAATATAATCACTTCTATTACGTTGTTTCAAAATCGAGATATAATACTTCTATTAAAATCTATTCTATAATTCAACTACTAATGCTTTCGCAAATACCTCTAATTCTACCCCGCTATAAAAACTTATATAGTACAAAGATCGTCCAGAACCATCAAACTCAGCTAGCTCATTGCCATTTTCAAACCGACCTCGATACAACAGATCAATTGTGCTAAATTCCCCAGAAACATCTTCGTCAAAAACAAATATGCAAGTATCCATAAGAGCATCAATAAACACTACATCAACTAGATTATAGTTAACATCAGTTTTTAGATTGATACGTTTAAAAGTAAGACGAAATTCACCAAATGCTGCGTTATATGCTAATCTAACACAGTCGTAATCATTATGTAAATCAAGATAAATACCATCCAAATCTATCTCTACATTGTTTCTAAATAATTCAGATTGAGGTAAACTAATCTCTCTCCTTATTTTTCTGCTAGTCATTTTATAGTTCTTTAAATGTTGACTCGCTTTTAACGATATACTATACTTTAGCTCATATTAATAATCCCTAATTCACCCTTAAGATCCATCTTTTGCTTCCATTCGTCTTCCTCGCTGCATTTCGTATTTTGTAAATCCAGCCCTTTTCTAGCTGCCTTAAGGGTTATGTATTCAGCAATGGGAAAATTACCTACTTCCCATTTTTTCTTATAGCCAACTAATCCAAAATCATTTAGCATTTCATCGAGTGAAAAATAAATTGCATCGAATAATTTTTCCATTTCAACATCTTCATGAATCAACCTTTCTTTAAATGTTAAATTAGAAGAAGATAATTGATCAATTTTAATGTTTATGCGAGAATCAATGGAATCGACACTTAGGGTCCAGTTATAATTAACAAAATCGTCTTCCCAAAGTACATGGGTAGAATAAGGAAAAACGATCTCCTGTTTTTCTTTTACAATTTCAGAGATAAAGAAAAACTTGTTGAGCAGCTCCTGAAATTTATCACTATAAGCTGCGCTATGGCCAATTTTAAATCGCTTTGTATTGGATGAAATCTTGGATACTAGATAGCCTAAGGTTTCGATTTTAAATTTGATTTCCATTTATTTACAATAGTAATTGTTCACAGCGAATTTTCCTTCAGTTTCGAAATAAATATCGTCATAAATATACTGCGCAAGTACCCTGCGCACCTTTAGAGTATATTTGT
Source organism: Sphingobacterium siyangense (assembly GCF_023277505.1). Classification (NCBI taxonomy): domain Bacteria; kingdom Pseudomonadati; phylum Bacteroidota; class Sphingobacteriia; order Sphingobacteriales; family Sphingobacteriaceae; genus Sphingobacterium; species Sphingobacterium siyangense. The sequence continues at coordinate 4,894,386 of NZ_CP080574.1, forward strand.
TTAGTTTTAGCTGTTTTATAGCCAACAGCGAAAAGGCGTAACAATTGTAAAACGAGGATTAGCAATTATCATATATGACACTTGAAGAATTAACACTTGAAATTTATGCGGAAAGGGTATTGACGTATTTTGAGAGTAAACACCTGGTTGTCTGGGCCGTCAATGTGTTAGCCTTGGGATATGAGAGTGATAACCTTTATATATTAGCTGGTTTGGATAACGCACCTACGGAAGAACGCGAAATCTATTTTTGGAAATCAATTGCTAATCTAAAATTAAATATAGAGAAAAGCGAAGCGGATTTAATGGGAAACTATGCTTTAACAATTGCAAAAAAAGCGATAGAAAAGAGGTTAGTATAGAATATGCTTTCAGCCAAATGCAGAAAATTGTATCTGCGAGCGGATACAACTACAGGTATATCGCCTTTTATGAAATTGACGAGGATCTGGATTATTTGAAGTATAACAACTCTACCATTTACAATCCAGGGCTTACGCTTGAGAATTTAAAAGAATTCATCTTGGAGGAAATGAAAATCTTCATCGAAATGGAAGGATTAAATATCCCCCGCGAACAACGTCATAAATGCTATTGCGAGACTTGTAAAAACCTTACTAGCCCAATAACGAAAAATAAATTTCAACTTAAAAAACCATTTAGATATACAGTTAAGGCTTGTAGGATATTTGGTTCGGAAAAGCTTAAATACAACAGTAGCCATTATGTTAAGCGGAAAATAATAGAACAGTCAAAAAAGAATACCTAGAATTGATCATTGGACATGGAAATTTCTTTTGGCAAATTATTTCCCGCTTGGTTTTGGATAACCTTCGGAAATTAAAATTTCCAGGTCAAGTTGATCGACTATTATACAAAGAAAATTAGCCCGATCTTTTTATAAAAAGATCGGGCTAATTTCATATTAAAAAATTTTGACTTATTGGACCTTTTTAATCAAAGGGAAAATAGTGCTTTCAACATGCGCTTTTTCGATCAGACGACGTAATTCCGTTACTTTTTTGGGATTATCGGCAGCAATGTTATTTTGCTCTTTTGGATCTTGCTTAAGATTAAACAATTCCATGGTTGGCGAACCGCTCATAACTTTCTGTAAAATAAGTTTCCAATTACCTTTACGGACAGCCTGACGTCCTCCGTCCTCATGGAATTCCCAATATAGATAGCCGTGCTGCTTTTGCTTTTTACGTTCACCCAACAATGTCGGAACTATAGAAATTCCATCGGTATAGTTTGGCTTATCTGCTTTGGCTAATTCGACCATCGTTGGCATAATATCCCAAAAAGCGCCTAAATAATCTGATGTTTTTCCTGCCGCAATTTTACCTCGCCAGTAAGCAATGAACGGCGTCTTTATGCCGCCCTCATAAAGATCGCGTTTTGTACCCCGTAATCCGCCCGAACTATTGAAAAAATTAGGATCCGCTCCGCCCTCTTTATGTGCCCCATTATCACTGGTGAATATAATAATTGTGTTATCTAGCAGATTATTTTGGCGTAATCTTTCAACGATTTGTCCTACATACGCATCCATCCGACTTACCATACTAGCGTACATCGCATGCGGCTTTTCGACACTGTTATACCCCGGAACTGTTGCTTTGGGACCATAATCGTTGCCTCGGTAAGGCTTCTCATCAAACTTATCGGCATATTGCTTGTAGTACTCGTCTGCAGGTCCTGCAAGTTCGGCATGAGGTAGCACTGTGGGAACAAAAAGAAAGAAGGGTTTATCTTTGTTGGCATCGATAAAAGCAAGGGTTCTTTCTTGAATCAATGCTGGTGCATACTGGCCTTTTGCCATCAACCCATTGGCATCAAGCTCAATACGTTGCTTATTATGCCAAAGATGGGTAGGATAATAACGATGTGATTGACGCTGACAATTGTACCCATAAAATTCGTCAAATCCCTTCTGGTCAGGTGCACCCGTTGTACCTACCATGCCCAATCCCCATTTACCAAAGGCACCGGTGGTATAACCCACCTTTTGCAGTAACATCGCGATGGTCTGCACTGAATCGGCCAATGGCTCTTGCCCCTCCGGTTCAATTTCCTTATTGCCCCTGACGTAAGTGTGCCCTGTATGCTGTCCTGTCATCAAGGATGAACGCGAGGGTGCACATACGGAAGTACCGGCATAAAAGTTATCAAACTTCATCCCCGATTGGGCCAATGAGTCGATATGTTTGGTTTCAATCTTAACTTGGCCATAGGCCCCCAAATCGCCGTAACCAAGATCATCGGCCATAATAAATACAATATTCGGTCTTTTGTTACCACTTTGCGCGAAAATGCTACTTGTCAACGTCACGATTAAGACAACTAGGAACGTCTTCTTTAGCGCGATCAATGTTAATACTTTCATGTGTTATAAATTATTTTACCAGCCTTCGTTCTGTTTTAAGTTTTTATTCTGTACCAGTTCTGCAGCAGGTATCGGATATAAATAATAGTATTCAGGAAAAGGAGATGGTGCTTTACCTTCGTAGGCAATATAGCCTTTTGTCTGTCCGTTTTCAACAGGAATAGGCGTATTAGCAGGTACATCGACTCCCTTGGTTATATATCGTCCTAATTTTTGTGTAATGGCATAATCCATTTTTTTCCATCGTCTGAGATCGTCAAAACGAAACCCTTCACCCATCAGTTCAACAGCGCGCTCACGACGTATTTCCCACAGCGCCGGGCTTACCGTCTCATCGCGTTTGGGATCTGGCGGAATTGCCGTTAACTCCAGAGAAGCCACTCCAGCGCGTGACCTTAATTTATTTATCGTTTGATCGATAATTTGCTGGTTGATTTCTCCCAATTCATATTTTGCTTCGGCATATCCGACCAACAATTCCCCGAGCCTAAATATAGGAGCATCGTTGATATCAACATTCTGGATTCTATTGATCTTGTTACTGAATTTGTAAAACCGATATCCGGTATAGCTTACACTATAAGGCTGTCCGTTGGTGAAATCGACATAATGTGGTTCCTCTTTCAATATGAGACCTTCCCAGTTCATCCAGGGTAAAGTTTTATGTTTGTCGTCTGATAGTGTGGCCATCAAATCGATATACTCCCGGTCCTTCGGATCATCCGAATACTCCCAAAGCATATTTGTCTTCCCCATTTTAACTTTATAAGGAGGTGGAATGGTAAAGTATAGACGGGTATCACGATTCCGGAATTCAGTATATGCACTTTCATCACCAGCAAATGTTGGACTCACCCAGCGTGTTTTCCCATCTTTCATTAGATACATATCCACAGCTTTCTTGGTGAGATCCCATCTGCCTGAGGAATTACGCGCCAGCGATGCTAGACCATGGGTAATCTGATTCAACTCATACTGCTTATAGAGAAAAACCTCAGCGACATTCGCCAATGATTCACTGTTGAACAGCAGGTCGTAATTGCTCAGTAGCGGTATCGTACTGGATAGAATTTTTTCGGCTGCAGCAGTTGACAATTTTAGATATTTCTCGGCGTCTTTAAGTTGATGGTATTTCCTCCAAGTCCCCTCCCTTAGGCCAAAGCGTGCTGTCAGTGCCATGACAACCTTACGATTGATGGTATTGGGTCCATCTCCATTTTCTTTGATATTTTCTCCGGCATAGCTGAGCATTTCAACGATGTGGGCAGCAATTTCATCACGAGTTCCAGGGGTACCGTACAGAACATCGGTATCGCCGTCGTTAATCGTACGCTCTACCCAGATCGCCTGACCAAATTTGTTAAGGAGATCCATATATTGGTAAGCCTTGAAAAAGTAGCCAATACTACGGATATGCTTCTTTTCCGGTTCAGATAGCTGGCTTGCTTGCTCAATATTATCCAAAAGAACATTGATAGATCGTATCTGCACAAATGGATTACTGTAGTCGTTACTTGTTGATGGGACGACCATTCGCTGCCAAGCCCAATCAGAAGTGGCGTTAGCCTGAGCTTTGGCAAATAGGTCGCCATTGACCTCAGCATCGGGCACAGCATTGCTATAGCCAGGAAACGTGCCATAGAATTGCCAAGCATAGGAAATAAAATTGTTATAGTTTGTGAAAGTACTTTGCTCTGTCAATGTACCTTCCGGATCGAGATCCAATAAATTGCTGCAGCTTGTTAACGATGTGGCTAGCCCCAGACAAAGGATATAGTGGATAAATTTCTTTTTCATGATATTCTGCGGTTTTTGAAGATTTAAAACGTGACATTAACGCCGAAACTGTACTTTTTCAGGAATGGATAAATACCTCCCGACCCGATGTTTTCACCATCAGCCTCCATCCCTTTTGGCATGTGATCAGCTTTAAATAAATTTTCGCCCGAAACAAATACCTTGATATTGTCGATCACTTTGCTCCGTAAAGTCTTTCTGTCGAGGGTATAGCCAAGTGTAATATTTCGCACCCGAAGATAGGAGCCATCCGAAAGGTATTTGGTCTGTGTTCTTCGATTCGCTGATGTATTTAAACCTGCATTTGCATAGACGCGCGCATAGGTCGCATCAGTATTGTCCGGCGTCCAATAATCTAGATTATCCTTATAGAGCGTACCGAATTCGTTATTATATGGCCACATCAAGAAATTGCTCAACCATAGATCCCGCTTTCCTACGCCCTGTATAAATACGCTCAAATCAATATTCTTGTAGGAGAAATTACTGTTCAGACCGAACTGAAACCGCCTGTTATTATTGCCTATAACCTTCATATCACCAGGATCGGATACAGTGCCTGTACCACTGAAGATGATACCATCACCATTTAAATCAGCATATTTAATATCTCCGGGATTCTGAGCAACACCTTTGAAATATGGAATTCCCTCTCTTAGCTTCCCATTTAACAAACTGGCATTTAAACTATTTTCCTGAAAATCATCTACCGTATAATAACGGTCTGTAACATATCCCCATATTTCACCGAGTTCTTTTCCTTTGTAGAAGCCATCGATTAAGCCAGCACTATTATTGATTTTGGTAATGAAACCTCTATTATCTGAAAGATTGAATGTAAATGAATATTTAAAATCTTTAATCTTATCTTTCCAGGAAAGTTCCAGCTCCCATCCCTTTGATTCAAGATCCGTAATATTCTGGAATGGAGGTTGTGACCCTAGAACTGCCGGAAGGTCGGCCCCCTGATAAAGCATGCCTATTGTCTGACGTCTAAACCAGTCAAAACTTCCGTTCAATTTGCTATTGAACAAAGCAATGTCAACACCGAAATTTAAAGTACGTGCCTTTTCCCAGGAAAAAGTAGAACTGATTAAATTTGGTGGATTTATCGTCAGGTAGCGGATGCCAGTATTCGGATCAATCCAATTTGCATTGCCTGTCCCCATCTGAGGTATTGCAGGAAAATAAACTTGATTTTTATTGGTATCAAATACGACCTGGTTACCGATTTCCCCATAAGAAGCCCTGAACTTCAACATTGGGATACTATTTTTTAACCCCGTCATAAATTGTTCTTCAGCAACATTCCAACCGGCAGAAACGGATGGAAAAAAGCCAAACCTGCTACCTTTGAGGAAACGGGAGGAACCATCTAGTCGACCGTTCAGTTCCAATAGATAACGATTCTTATAATCATAGTTAATTCTACCAAAATAACCTAGGATAGCATACTGACTAAAACTGTCGGATGTATTTTGTGTCCCTGTACTTGTCCCCAATGAAGGTGAATCAGGACTTAAAATCCCATATCTTGTTGCTGAAAATGATTCGTTATAACTTTTCTCATAATTTGTTCCCACTAAAACTTTCACATTATGGTCATCCAATGCACGGCTGTAACTCGTATAGAGATTTAAGGCATTATAGTCTGTCAGGGAATTAGAACGGGTATAAAAATCTTGATTGAACAGGTATTCCGTATTAAAATTATTCGGGTTCATATACCTATTTCGGTTCTGCGCATTTTTATTGTTCAGATTATTTTTACTGAAGGTGTATTCAGCTGTGATATTCCAGCCCGGTAAAGGATTATACTCCAGTTTACCAAAGAGTCTAAGATTCTCTTCATATCTGCGTGAAGGATCTTCATATTTTAGATAATTGTTGGGTGTACCGTAGGGTATAGCTTTCCCATCGCTGTCTATCGTCTCGCCGGGATTAAGGTACGACCCGAATGTCAGAGCCCGATAAAACATCTCCCCCATATTGGCCGGGGTAAGGCGATTATCCTTTTTATAAAAGACATTGACGCTCGCATTAAAATTCTTGAACAATTCAGCGTTTACATAAGCATTGAAATTATATCTGCTATAGCTATCTTTTTTGGTAATCATAATACCGTCTTCGTTGCTATACATACCAGAAAGCCTATACGCAATCTTTTCCGAACCACCTCTGATAGAAAGATTATGCAAGTGTTCAAATCCAGTCTGGAATACCTCATTGTATAAATCGTATTCCTTTAGGGGATACTTTGTGTTATTTACCTCGGCTATTCCATCAGGATATTTTGTTGGATCCGTTTGATAGTCTTTTAATAAATCAAGCCAGGTATCGACATTTTGTCCGGCCCAATTCGAAGTATTTCCAAAGTCTTTTAACGCCTGCACAAATTCAAGTGGACTCGCTTTCTCAGGGAGCGTTGAAGGACGGCTCCAAGTCAGATTACTTGAGTAATTGATGCTGGTCGGCTGATTTCTGGATCCTTTCTTTGTGGTGATCAGAATGACTCCAAAGGCTGCTCTAGCGCCATAAATAGAAGATGCGGCAGCATCTTTCAATACGGTGACATTTAAGATATCTTTGGGGTTTATATCGTCCATATTCATAGGAACGTTGTCGACCAATACCAAGGGACTACCACCATTTATGGAAGTAACGCCCCGAATATTTAGTTCTGTCGATGTTCCGGGACGTCCACCACCAAAAGTAACTTGTAAACCAGGTAAAGCCCCCTGTAATGCTTGAGAGCTGCTGCTTACAGGTCGATCTCCCAACACTTTTTCCATATCAACTGAGGCGACAGCCCCTGTAAGATTTGCTTTTCGTTGTGTACCATAACCAACAACAACAACTTCTTCCAAGGAGGTCAGATCTTCTTGGAGGACAACATTCATAAATGATTGGCTAACCGGAATCTCCTGGCTGATAAAGCCTACATTACTGACAAGTAAAATGGCATTTGGCCCGCTTACTTTTAGATTAAATTCGCCTTTATCGTTTGTACTTGTACCGCGGTCCTTATCCTTTTCGACTACCGTGACACCCGATAAAGGTAAGCCCTGCCGATCCAAAACCTTTCCTTTGATATCAAGCCCTTGGACTTCTTTATTGTTGACAGTGATCACATAGGTGTTTTCATTCATATTCTCCATCCGGAGCTGAAATTTATTCAGCAATGGCGCTAAAGCGTTGGTCCAATTTTGGTTCTCGACAGAAATAAGGGGAAGGCTTTTATTGGCGATCACGTTGTCAAAATATATAAATTTGACTTTAGTCTGCTTTTCAATGTTTTTTAAAACAGTCTTAAGATCCGTGTTCTTTATTTTTAGGGATACCTTTTCCTGTGCTTTGGTACTTATTCCGAAGACCTTTACGGTAAATGCAAAAGTGAGCGCTAATGTTAATTTTGTCATTAATGCATATTTAATGGTACTAGATTTTCGTGCAAAAAATACCTGACCATGTAAATTTTTTTTCATAGTTTTAAATTGATTATGGAACCATAGAGTGCTTTATCTTTCTCAGGGACTTCGCACTCTTATTTCATGAACATGAAGGATACATCATTGGGTGTATCCTTTTTTTGAAACTTTATGTATAATCTTTCATTATCGTTTATTTAGGGTTAATATAAAATAATTGATTCGTTTTCTTCTCTGATATGTAGCTTCGGATTGGCCAATAAAATAGTCTTTAAAACCATCTCGAGGCTATAATTCTCCATCGTCCCGGTAAAAGTGGTTTTCTCCAGTTCGGTATTGTCGATTACGATATTTCTGTTATACCATTTGCCTATTTTGGACGCAACAATATTCATCGGATCGGCCTCAAAAGAAAGTTTATTCTCAAGCCACAATGCTTCGGAGGGCATTTTTTCTCCGTCCTGAACAATAAGTGCTGTCCGTTTTACCCCATTTGCGCTGCTCTCATCACTGAATTTGGATCCTATTGAATTGTGGGCTATAATTAACTTTTCTCCGGGTACCATCTTATACGTTTCGCCACTATTTTGGCTTTTCAACTCGATAGCCCCTTCCACAAGTGAAGTCTGTGTTTTATTCTCGTCCTGATATGCCCTGATATTGAATTTTGTTCCTAATACTTTTACCTCGGAATCCTTACATGAGACAATAAATGGGTGTTTTTTATCTTTGGCAACAGCAAAGAAGCCCTCTCCCACCAATTTTACCCGACGTTCCTTTTTATTGAAATCTGTAGCCAGATAAAGTTTGCTGTCACCATTTAACCAAACGGTACTCCCATCAGGCAGGCTAATTATCCGTTTCTCGCCCTTATTGCTGCTATAACTCATTCTATACTCAACAACTTCTTGTTGAGACAAATACCGCCACATACCAACAAAAAAGAAGATTGCAATACTAGCCGCTACTAGATAAATGAGGTAGCGTTTTTTTACCCTACTCCTTATTGGAATGTTTTCGGGAGTACTGTCTTCCAATTTCTTCCATAGCTGATCAAATGCCATTTCAGTTTTTTCGATGGTTGATGACGGAGTTCGTGGCTGATTTTTAATAAAATGATAAAGGAGTTGGTGATCTGGATTATCAATGAGCAGCTTCTCAAACAGTAACTTCTCCTCAGGTGTTAGTTTTCCCTGAATTTCTTTGTTCAATAATACTAGAAGTTGATCTTGATCCATCTTACGCTTGAGTCTTTAATATAAGAGCCAATTACAGACGAATCTCACCAATAGAAATTTAAAATAATTTTAAAACACTAATTTCTAGCTGTTTATTTTTCTACAAGTAATAGAATCTCTTAAACGACGGAGCGCCAGTTGAATGTGTCGGTCAACGGTATTCGTAGAAATTTCCATAATGGCAGCCGTTTCATGGTAGGTAAAGCCAAGCTCCTTGACTAAAGTAAAAGCCATTTTACATTTGGAAGGCAATTCGTCTATGATCTGTTGTATAATTTTCAGGTTTTCGCTGGAAATATATTCTTGCTCTACACTTGGATATTGATAGTTAAAGTCAATAATTTCTGAAATATCCACATGGGTATGTTGCCTTTCAAGGTATTTTATGGCATTATTTCTTACAGACCTAAAAAGATAAGTTTTGATGTTTTCAATTTCCATTAACTTATCTTCCAATAGCCACAATTTCATGAAAATTTCCGAAATAATATCTTCAACTGGAACTGGTGACTTAATAATTGCATGACCAAAGTCATATAAATCGGGATAAAATTTTTTAAATAAAGTTTTAAATGCAAGCTGGTCTCGATCGAATACAATTGCATACCGCAATTCAGTCCATAAAAAGGGATCTTGATTCAACTTTTGCATTTAAATAAAAATATGAAATGGTCTATGGGAAATAAAGATATCAATTTTTGCAAGAATATAAGAATGCCATTATCCAAATTCTCCGATCTCTTTAATTCTTAATTTGGCCCATAGAGTTAAAATTGGTTCGACAAATTTACAGCAGGGCCGGCTCATATTGGATGTCATGTATGCCATCAAAAAGACAAAAATGATCGAAGTTCTCCTATTTTCAAATAGATTTTCGAGACGAAAGATAATACTTTTCCATGAATAGAATGGTACCTGACTGATACCATGCTCAGGGCAGATTTCTGATACCAATTGCCCTGACTCCTGAACTGATAAGATCCTTATGACCTGATTTGTATTTCGACTTTTATGCTTTATTGAAACCGAAAATTGTTAAAATTTTAGCAACCCATATTTTAACATTTTTACGATTGGTTAAATGGAAATAATTCTTCACCACAAGAGGAATCATATTTAAATTGGGAAACCCCTGAATATACTCCGATAAATCAGATGCTGTATTTACCTTTTCTAAAACTGACAAGGCTCTATCCTCAATAATGACTTTTAATTGACTAACTCTTTCGTGCTCTGACATAGAGCTGTTTAAACTTAATACGCTGTTAATAGAAATTTGCTCATTATAATCTGACGATCCTAGGCGTTTAAAAACGTGCATGTTAAGATCGTTCAATTCAAGATTGTTAATAATAAATCCATAGTCAATATAATAGGTATTAGAATAATTTGATTGATATACTGAGATTACTTTATTTATTTCAGGGCTTTTTAATATCCAAGTATTTTTATTTCTAACAAACTTGTGTGGTAAAAGAATTTGATCTATTGCTTGCTTAAATTTAATCTTATTCATAATTAATAAAACGCTAAAACAGTATTAAAACTTTCTCCAATTTTTTTTTCCAAAACAGCCCTATATCTTTCTAATTGACCAATTCCTTTACTGATCTGGTTAGGATTAAAAGGTTTATATTTAAATATCAATGGCAAAGCTAATTTAGCAAAAAGGCAAGAAACGACACCGTATAATTACCAAGAGTACAAATTATTAAGAGGAAAAATGTATTACCTTTTTTAGTTAAAAAATTCGGCTATCACTGTTTTTAAGAAACCTTGAACCAATTAAATTAACAATAATATTCTTCAAAAATATTGGAAATTTCAAAAAACATGTTTCTTCCTTATGGTCGTGCGTAGTATTTGATATTAAGATTCACTTTCATAAACAAATCTCCGTATATAGTTTTCCAAGTCGATAAGATCAAAAGGTTTAGCTAAAAATCCGTCGGCTCCACATTCCACTGAAATACTCCGTCCATCGATATGACCTGAAATCATAATTACGGGCAGCTTATCATGTTTAGATGAACTCCTGAGGTCTCGCAGTACTTGGTCTCCGTTACGTGCAGACATATGAATATCCAAAAAAAGTATATCAGCATCTATACTGTCCAACACGTCTATCAGAACTAAGCTATTCGCTACCGTTATAACTATCGTATCTTGATCCTCCAATACTATAGAAAATGCATTCAGTATTTCTATATCATCATCACACACCACAATTTTCTTTTTCATCTTGAGTTTTTTTAAATTCTATCGATCAGAGATACATTTTTCAGAATTTTCACTTGCGTTACTTTTATGTGTTGCCATGGTTAGAAAGTTTATTGCCCTAGAGCTTTTAAATTAGAACATCCATCGAACAGTATTAGTTCTATTAGCAGAGCTATCACCTGCATTTCACGTGTATATTCCAACGAAGACGTATAAAAACATCTTTTTGTATTGAAAATCAAGGTCTTTTTAACTGGAATAATAAGTATCTCCAATTGGGATTCACCACTATTTGATACGATTAGATTCTAAAAAACGATTAAATTTTGCTTATATTTAGACATAAAGTCCGCTAACACAAGATTCGAACAGAAAATCAAACATCTTATTCTCCAATTTGTAATTATATAGTCATTCCTTACAAAGTGATATATTTTGGTTATTGATATTGACTTCGATTTTACCAACAGCAACAGATATGAAAGAAAATAAGGATGCCATCTCCCATTTGCTCATGCGGATTGAAGATATTCCTGCAGTAAAGAATATATTGAACACCATATGTCTATATACAGGAATGGATCTAGGGCTGGTGACCTCTCACAATGGCCATCAATGGATAGCCTGTGCTGTACGGGATTCGCTCGGAGTCGGAGTAACAGCGGGGCAGCAGCTCGAATTACATTACACCTTAGGAGATGAGGCACATGATAAACATGCTCCTATTATTATCCCCGATATCGACCACTGTGAAAATGAAGATTGGAAAAGAAAATTGTATGCAAAAGGTTTTAAAAGTTATATCGCATTCCCGATCGTTGACAATGATGGATTGTTCTTTGGAACCCTCTGCACGATAGATTATAAAGCCGTGTCAATTGATAGAGAACGAATAGCACCACTATTTGAACTTCTAGCTGAACTGATCAGTTTTCATTTGAGTTCGATCGCCAAAATAAAAAATACCCAAGCCCTGTTAGGTGAAGAATTACAATACTCTGAACGCAGGGATACGCTATTATCCGTGCTGGGGCATGACCTAAAAAATCCATTGAGTGCTGTCATTACCTTATCGCAATATCTCGCCGACAAACTCGAGAATGCAAAACATAAACAAACGGCCAAGCTTATTTATGATTCGTCCTATAGAATGAAAGGTCTAATAGATAACATGCTTGATTTTGCCCGGAGTAAGCTCGGCACGGGAATACATCTGAACAAAAATCTGGTCGAATTAGATAAAGTGATCCTTCAGGCCCTTCGTGAGATCCAAACAAGTGCACCCCACAGAAAAGTACAGACAAATCTCGGAGCAAAACATCCAGTAACATGCGATCATGAGCGTATGGCACAGGTGTTTTCAAATCTCATAGGAAATTCATTTCGGCATGGTTTGGCAGAAAATACAATCGTTATAAAGTCCTCTATTGAAAGTGACAGATTTATCTTCCAGATAGAAAATGATGGCCATCAGATAGCAGCGCCTATATTCACTAACCTATTTAAGCCCTTTGTTGGAAGAAAAAACCAGAAAGAAGGTGGACTGGGATTGGGCCTTTATATTTCCAAACAGATAATCACGGCTCACAGCGGTGATATCCATGTCAAATGCTTTAATGAAAAGGTGGTTTTTACCCTTTGGATACCAATATGATAGATGCTTTGATCATTTTTTTATAGGATTTATGCTCGACAATTATGCATCATAAAGATATAATATACGATACTCAAATTCAGTTTTGTTAAAGAAAAAAGCGAGCAAAAGCCTGGTCTAATAATCCAGCCTTTGTACCCGCTCCAAATTAATCTGCCTTTGTGCAAGTGCAAACAAATAAGCTATCTTTTCAATTGCCTATTTCTTTTTTTTACGGAAAACATTCTCCGTTAAGTCTTTCGAAACAGAATCTTTTTCTTTTTGATAAGAAGATTGCGTTTTCTCTTTTGTGCTTTTTTCCTTTTTAATGTCTTTACTCATGATGTATGGATTTTATAGTGCGTATTATCCTTTTCCCTTTTCAATGTTTATACTTGATCGGGAGGAATAAAAGTAAACTAAAACGTGTGCTCTCTTTGAGGTACGCTAGCAGCTAGTTGTTGAACTAAAAATTTCCGGAAAATATATTGTGGAGAATTTAAAGATAAAACAAGTGTATTTATCATATTGGACCTACGAAATGGGGTTATATGAAATAGTAGATCATAGTATTAAATATACAAATAATAATTGACAATGAAGCACCTACTGTTCAAAAGAAACTAACTCATAGGTTCGTGCGTATGATCCTCCATTTTAAGTCTTGCCATTAGATAGCTTATGGTGGATTCTGCACCTTGATTGATATTGATAGCATGCTCTTCCAGTCCATCAAAACAGCCTCCGGTAACAGGATTATAAACAATCTGTCTAATATGATTCCGTCCCAAAAACCAGTCGAATACTATTCGGATGGTCTTCTTATATTGCTCATCTTTTGTAAACTTATAGAATCTATCTAGTGCAATAATAGTATAAGCAACATCAATGGGCTGCTCTCCACCCCTGGGATCAGTTCTCAGCTGGCCACGATGTGCCCAGCCTTTGTTGGAAATCACATGAATCTCTTCGTCGACAATAATCCTGCTCAATAAGAAATCAAAGGATTGATAGGCGATATCTCTATATCTGTTGTCCCTAGTTGTCTCATAGGCGATCAACATGGCTTCTGGAATAACACTATTGCCATAAGTCATATAAGATTCATACCATTGCCAATCTGAAGAGCTCTCATGTTCAAACATAGCTGCTAGACGATCTGCCAGGACTTCTATGATAGCCTTATAATTTTTGCCTTTCATAAAACTTAGGCCCTTAATGGTAAAGGCCATCGATCTTGTCGAATAGTAAACTAATGCATGCTTGGATGCCCGCTCCAAAAGCTCTATTGCAAGTTTTACTATCTTTTCAGGCAAAAGATTAGCCATGCCCACCACTTCACCCAAAGCCCAGACAGCTCGGCCGTTGGCATCTTCAAGATTCTCCTGTTTATTTTGTATTGTAAAATTGCCACTCCTGTCTACATAATTCAGAAATGTACCATCTGCTTGCATACAATAACCTATAAAATCCAGGTATTTCTGAATCAGAGCAATGGTTTCATATGATTCATATATTTTATAGTGATGTAACATCGCTATAAGTGCTCTTGCATTGTCATCCAACGCATAACCGCTTGCAAGGTCGGGCATAGAGATATCCGCAAATTGAACAAATCCGCGTTCTTCAGACATCCGAAAAATATGATCCAGGTTGACGGGGGGAACTGAGTATATCATTTCCCTCTTTTTATCTATAAGTAACTCAAAAAGATAAACATGAGCTATAGCAACGTTCTGCCAGGAGGTTTTAACCATCTTTTGAAGATTCACACGATGAATCTTGCTTAATTTAAGTTCATCATCTAAAATTTGATTGACCGCAGCCGCAAGCTGGTCAGAAGCTTCAAAATCAATTATGGTCCCCATATCTTCTTTTAAAACCTCTTTTACGTGAGGGATTGGTGTCGACACAATGGGACAGCCAGAGCTCAGCGCATAAGAAAATGTTCCACTAACCGCCTGCAAAGGGTCTTTTGACGTAAAAAGATACACATCGGTGATCGACAGATAGGACAATAAATTTTCTGTTGAGAGAAATTCATTAACAAAACGGACATGATCTGAAATGTTATATTGGTCTATTATTGTCTCAAGTTTGTTTCTATATGTCTCTCCTTCATATCGTAAAAGATTGGGGTGTGTCATCCCTAAAATAAGGAACATTACATTTGGATTTTGTTCGATAATAGCGGGGAGCGCATAAAGTGTAGTCTCTATACTCTTACTGGGTCCAAGTAAACCAAATGTACTGAGGATTTTCTTGTCCACGAGGCTGTATCGCTCAAGAATGGCGTGTTTATCCGTCGCTGGAGCTAAATGCGTACCATGCGCAATTACGGTTATTTTACTGGTAGGAACTTCGTAAGTACTAGTAAGGATATCGGCGGATCCCTGTGTCATCACGATGATTTGCGAACAATTATAAGCAATGGCATATACATGTTCGAGCAGCATGCGGTCTGGTGCTGGCAACACTGTATGGAAAGTCACGACAATAGCAAGCTGTGCTGAATTAAGATCCTTGAGAAAAGTTATGAACTCAGTTTCTTGACCAACGAAAAGGCCAAACTCATGTTCGATACAGATCAATTTAATATCCTGATCAAACAAAATGTTTTCAAGAATAGTGTCGAAAGAGAGCGGGTTTGTTATATCTAATTTCCCTAGTGGACCATCTTCCTGAGACGTATTGCCATCTACTATCGGTATAGGAATTAGTCGATAAGACTCTTCAAATTTACTCGCGATAGCCTTCATTAGATCTGTTGTGTAAGTTGCAATACCGCAGGCGCGTGGAGGATAAGTGGATAGGAAAGCTATTCCTCTTTTTGTTGCTGAAATCATTATTGGATTTTTAAGTGAAGTCCTTGCATACGATCTTCTTGTATCTTTGACAAGGTGCTGCACGTAGGGAGGTTTATAAATATACAAAAATAAATTGAAAGAAAATTTTTATTATGAGGGTAACAAGAGTAATATATATCCGATAATTTAACGCTGCCAAAATTTAATAAGCAGGAAACAGTCTGCTGGAGCTGTTCGCCTAACTATTTTTTTAATAAATCGGCAGTCCTTACGATCGATGATAAGTTGATTATAACATCCAACAATGAAGACATCTTATTTACAGGTTATTGAATTTCGAAGTCTATCATTCACCTGATGCCTTTAAGGCTTTTATCTTTTCTACCAGCAACTTTAATACTGGTTTCATCGCGATTAAATTAAAACTCCAAATATCATCCGTGATGAAAACGTAATGTCCCTCAAAACTGTAGATATAATCGCCCCCTTCCAGTCCAATTAACCAGGCTTCTTTCTTAAGGTCAGGGTAAGTTCTCAAAACCTTCCAGCAATATTCTTTAATTTCCGCCTCTTCCTGAAAATCATCGAGCAAGCGTAAAATACTGCGCTTTTCGCTCAGCCCATATAGGGATAACATTTCATCGATCTCATTCATAAAAGTATGTAATCCAAGAGCAATTTACATGCAATTCACTAATTACCAACAAAATATCCATATATTTATTATAAAAGGTTATGGTTTTTTACTAGAAATTCAACTTACGATGAAGAGCTATCAATTTCGTTTTAATAACCGCAGCAAAACCTCAGCCATTCTTGTTTGGTTTTTTACGGTTTTATTGGCTATTACACTAACAACTACCCTTTTTCTTGTACGCCCTGCACATGATCTCTCGAGCTGGTTGTTACTGATATTATTTCCGTTCCTCTTAATAGCTATTTATAAACTATTTAAGACGACTTCCGAACGACAATCGACAGAAATAGTAACGCTGAATAAGGACGGATTTACAAGTGCCTGTTTTGGTTCGGTTTTATTTTCCGACATAAGTGCAATCAACATTCCTGCCCGTGAAATATCATTGTTGGGCGGAGAAAACTATGATTACTACAAAAAAAACGACGTAGATCCCCCTAACATTGTGATTTCGATTACGACCGACAGGGGCGATATATTTTGTTGGAGCTTAAATGAGTGGGGTGGCTTTTACAACTCAAAAGAGGACTTTTCTGTTTGTTTTGACTTTCTGACTGCCTTAACCGATCAACTGGTTCAATGTTTTCAATTAGAAGAATCGCCTAAAAGTTATTTAAAAATTCTCGATGAAAATGGAATATGGAAAAGAAGCAATGGTTATTGAGTTAGTAAAAACTATAAATTGCCTTTAGAATACGATCTTCAAAATAATGAGCCTTGGCAGCATCTGACTTTCGTTGTATAGAGACCAAAAAGCCTTTTTCATCATAACTCATTCCCAGCTCACTTACTTTTCGTCCGTTCCAACTATCTTCCATTAGTTTCAGGTTTCGGTTTTGGTCGTAGACATACTTTTCGGTTTTGGGATCAGGGGAAGAAGGTGCATCAGTGAGCTGTACCAAAAGTCCGTCTTTGAATTGA
The DNA here is from genome assembly GCF_023277505.1 of Sphingobacterium siyangense. NCBI lineage: Bacteria > Pseudomonadati > Bacteroidota > Sphingobacteriia > Sphingobacteriales > Sphingobacteriaceae > Sphingobacterium > Sphingobacterium siyangense. Next base: position 4,911,516 of record NZ_CP080574.1, read on the forward strand.
TACAATTCAGATGGTGTTTTCTCGACAGCACAGCCATTATGTAGAAACAACACTACCGGATGCCCTTTCAAATAGTAATACGTCTTTTTTTGATAACACGTGTCTGAACCGCCGCTATTTTTACTAAAATTGAAATATTCGGTACGTTCTTCTGCCTCGAATTCGTTTTCGGTATAGGAACGATATTGCATGGAAGAAAAATCATTATTCGCTGTCATTTTCTTCCAAAGGCTTTCGTCCGGTAAAGCACCTTCTAAAATCATGTTGTCCACTCCGGGAAATTGCTTTCCCTGCCAATCATTGTTTTGTGGCCTATTTGGCATCTGAGCATTCAATGTGAAGATTCGGATGATATCAATTTTATTATTCTTATTGTATTGGAAGCTACTCACTTTTACGATGCCATTGGAATAATCTATCCTTGCTTTTTTATCGATGAGTCCGTTTAAATTATAAAAATATCTGGTATAAAAAGCGGTATCAGATTTTTCGTTATTATATCGTATGCTCGTCATACTTACCACCATACCGTCGGTGTTAAAACTGTAAATATATTTCATACCAATCTTCTCTTCACTCTGCAGTAGAATGCTTTTTACTTTATTGCTTTTCATAAAAGCAGGATTGAATGAAAAAACAGTTTTTGTAAAATAATCATCGTCCTCCAAGGGGGTGACCTTATAGAATGGGAGCACCTGAGCCTTTCCCAAAGCCACAATACAAAAAAACAAAATAAGGGTTAAGAAGTAGCTAAGATTATGTTTTGTGTGCATCATAAAGAAAAATTTTTGTTCTTTTAAAATCGGGGGTTTCAGAAAAATCCAATTTACCCAAAAAACTTAGATAAATGGCATCAAATTTCCCGATGTCATCATTCGTAGAATTCATAATTGATATATACAATATGAGCTATTTATTGTAGCTTTATCTCCAGCTAGTTAATCTTAATAAAGTCTACAAAGAATATTTGTCAGCCAATATCTGCTTTAGAAATGAAACGTATAATAACACTATTCCTAGTTTTTTTATCAATACAGATTAATGCTCAAGATCTTAAAAACCTCAATGATGTCGCAAGTAACGAAGGTATACCGAAAGGGAAAGCTATTATCTATGGCAACTTCATACAACGATTAGGATTCAGCAGTGGCGGTTTTCCGCAGGACATACGTTTGATCAATACAGATACAAAGGAGGTTTGTGCATTTAGAGTGAAACCAACATTCAAATCATCAAAGGAAAATATCTTCATATATACTATCGAGCCGGGTAACTACGCTATTCTAAATTATTGGTGGACCCATAGTAAGTGGTATGGTGGCAAAATGTTTACAGAATATATTTTTAAGAATACGGATACAACGGATGGTTTTGAAGATAAAGTAAACGCTGGTCTGATAAGTATAGATGAATTAGAACGCTTTACTTTTAAGATCACAGAAAACTCATTAAACTATCTGGGAACCTGGCATTTTAAAACCCCTCCAGTTTCATTCACGGATGACAAAGTCATACTCGACAAGAAAATGGAAGATAGGTACAAAGCCATTGACTTTTCCCAAGCTAAGCTAGTTATACCAAACTAATAAGCTCAAATCTGGAAATGAAGAACATGTAGTATAAAAATCCTAAGTATTAAAAATATAACAACACCGGATCTTAGCCCCATCACAATATGAGAATCGAAAATAGAAGAGTTGTTAATAGAAGACAGATTAATAAGGCTATTGTAGAGGATGATAAAAAAGGTTTAATCTTAACAGATTCTAACCTAAATATTTTAAATAATCTTGGTTTCGAAGAATTCCGTCTCTTAGATTTTGCCCCTAATGGCCACATTATACTTTTGAAATCCAAAAATTGGCTAACAATACGCAATGCAAATAAAACGACAATTACAGCTTTTGACATTGAAACTAAACAACAACTCTTTTCTACTGACAAATTTCTGGGATATAGAAGCATAATTGATAAGTCATCTAACTATTTTTTACTCGAATATTATTCTGGATTATGTTGTGTAAATATTAAAAACGGTGAGGTGGTTTTCAAAAAAGATAAAATTCACAAAAGTCTTTACAATGCAGATTTACACCTTAAAAGCAACATTGTTTATATCCCAACAGAAAAAAAATCTATTCTGAGATATCACTTTGACGATCATTATTTCGATGAAATAAAACTTGAAAATATAGGCGGTACGAGTTGGATAAAATTTGATAATACCCAAACCTATCTATTGGTAAGTGACAAAAAAAATTCATTACACTGCTTTACACACGACAACTTTGTCAAACCAATATGGACAATAAATTTTTCGAAACTTAAAAAAGATAATAGAATTTGCTGTTACAATATCATAACTACTGAGAGCAATTTGGCGTGTATTCACGGATTTATGCCTGCGAGTGACCAAACTGCGTACGCCGGGGGTACACTACATATTTTCGATATCCTCTCTGGTGAAATAATTGATTCTTTGGATTATGCAAACATTCAAGAAGAAATAATCACTGATTTCCAAGAAGATGAAATCATTATTGACGACTTAAGGTCACTATCATTGAAAACTAAAACATTCCGACAGACGCCGATAGCATCATATCTACACTAGAACTAAATCGATATGGATCATTTAGACCTTATACCATTATGGCCATTAGTAGCTAACATCAAACAGGAAATTAGCTATGGTCAAGGGAAAATGGAAACCCACAATGGCACGAAACAGTTTATCCCAGGCACCGAGTATATTATCGATTGGTATGCTGGGATGTGCCAAGATATTACCGTAATTGGCTTGTCCAGGACACGAAAAAATTAATTACCCTTGTTATACGGGCTGGATGGATCGAAAACTTCTGGGTAAAGTTATGCTACAATCCTAAAGTTTGCTCAAAAATAAAGGCCAACTTTGATAGAGAGGAGGCCGGAATTTAATGGTATACAGAAAAATTTGTAAATGATATGCTTGTCGGTATACCTCAATGGAATATGCTTTATCTGTCATTTCTAATTTTTCAAGCATGCTCGATTAAATACCCAGAATTTTTTGAATACTTATTTTCCCCTTTTTAGAAAATCCAACTTTTCTAAGTCCATCTCGTGAGTAATAGGTCCTTTCTTTAATTTCTGGATTTGAAATCAATTTATTACAACTCATACTGATATTAATATATCCTACGATATCGTCTTTATTTCCGTAAAGTAAAACAGAATAGCCAGTATCAAAACAAGCAATATCTTCAGAGCCATAAGTATGATGATCTGTAATAATCTTTATAAATTTATCTTTATCCTTAATAGTCCTAATATAATCAAAACAAGGAGCTATTCTATTGTTATATACAATTGAAATAGCTTTACTTTGGTTACTTTTCTTCTTTGGATTAAACCGATACAGCTCTATTTTAATGACCTGATTAATATCAAGTTTTTTTGCAATATTTATTACTGGATAATTGTCGTCTACTGCTTTCTTCTCATCTTTCAATTGACATTTAACACCTGTAAAATAGAACATCAACAATAACATAACCAAACTTGTTTTCATAAATTATTTTCTATAGATATTGACGCTCATAACATATCCACAATTTATTCTTTTATCTTTAAAATTTGACCAACTAATATATATTTTTTTGTTACCATTCATAATTAATCGTGTCTATTAGTTCTTGCATTATCGTTATTTTATTGTCCTTTCGTATTTTATCTATATCCTTTTTTACTAACCTTTCTTATAGCATTAGTCATAGAAATAACCAAATAAAATTATTTATATTCAATTACGCAAACGACACTGAAAGAAAAGACCTTATTTCATTTTTTGTTAGTAACAGTTAAGCCTATTCAAGAACTTATGAAACGTTTGGATAAAAATAAGACGAGTCCCGTATCAAAAACGGGGAATATCAATAGACAAAACATCTTAAGAACTGATTTTGAAACTCTTACTAACTTCTATGAGATCTGTAAAAAGAAAAAAATATCTGAACGAGAAGTTTCGTTTTTAATGGGAAAGACCAACAAATATTTCCAAGGGTGCCTCAAGCTGTTTTTTAAAAGTACGATTAAACCTGAATTTCTAACCATTCTGCCGGCCATTACTTCTAAAAACATTCAAGAAATTATACCAAATGACATCGCACCAAAAGAAACTATCGATATCCATGGTACTTATAAACAAGAGAAAAACGAATTTTCGGTCTCAGATTATTATAAATTTACTATAACTTATCAAAACGGAACCACTAGAAACTATCGTTGGAAAATAGAAATTAGGAAAGGGACAAGATCTAAAGTAAACCCAGAACTATTTGAGATATTGAAAAAATTAATCTCACGCCATTACTTTCACAAGCCAAAATTTGCGCTCAATATCTATACTACACTCTATTCGAGGTTTAAAAATGCTTTCAGTCCTTTAGCGCTACAAATTACGCTTTCGAAACTAACCAATAAAAGCACCAACCCAGCATTTTCTTTGCAAGAGGGCATCGATAATACGAGGACTACGTATAGTAAGATATTGACCGAAAGCGAAAAGTTTCTGGAACATTGTCAAGACTATATGATCTGGATTTTGAGCTATGTGCCATTAGACTCCCCTTCGAGCAAATATTTCATCTGGTATGAAGATACTGACGAAAATGATAAGCTGCTAACCTCTCTTGATGGAAAAGTACTACACTCACCTTCCATCGAAGAATTGCTGACTTTGTTGAAGAGTAATAACAGTATCTTTAAAGCGCCTGTTAATTTAGAAGCATGGTTGTCCGGTATAAAAGACTTACCTCCTATCAAGTCGGTCACTTATTCTCCCAAGGAAATTATTGACGGATTTAAAGTAGAAACTGTTTCTGTGGATACACTCGCTGATTTTGTAGACTTTTACAATCTGGCCGGCGATCTAGGCTATCAAGATGAACGATTCGACGCTCTTCTCGAATTTCGGAAGATTGGAGAACTTACAAAAGTTTGGGATTATTTTTGCAACAACCATCTTTTCAAAGCCAGGGGACATAAGGAACTTTCTTTCGATTGGGCAAAGTTTATTGTTGATTTTAAGAAATTGGTTGGAGGGGTTGAGGCGTTAATGCATAGGTAAACGATTTTGTAGTTACAGGCTTTCATCTGATTACTAAGATTGATTTCAGCAAAATTCCGAAAAATATATTTATTAAATATAAGGATGATTAGGCGATATTTACCAACTAACAATGGAAAAATAGACGGAAATCTAGCTTTGATCTCTTGGATGACTGGGATATTTGCATTTTTCACCCTTATTTTGCACCGTTATTTTTTATGGGTAGTTTTCAATATACTGATCAGGACAAAAAATGTAAGTACAAACATAATTGCCTGAATGATAAATACAGGGTAAAGTAAATCTCCTTGGGCATAACGATATCCAAAACTGACTATCGTTACCGGAAATGTAAATGCTAATCCAACAGTTGCCCAATCGCTGTACAACGGGTCGTCAGGATAAATAGAACATACAGATAGTGTACCTATACTGACATAAATCAATGCGATAAAAAATGGACCTTTCCTTTTCTTAAGGTATTTGATCATATCTATTTGGCTAATTTATTTGACCAACGCAATATAGCAATTTACAAAGATTGGTTATATCTCTAAAAAGGCATTAAATATTTTTTGCACTTGAACTTTAAATTTAATACACTCCTATATCAAAAACATCGAAATTTATTCAAGAAGTTCTCTAGCTCATCACTGTCAGAAGAATTATTGTAGTTTTCTATATCAGAATAGGCCCTACATTAACGCGGCCTTAACCGTTTTTTTTTTAATCGGGTTTTTCGGAAAAATCCAATTTTCCCAAAAAGACTTAGATAAATCGCATTTTGAATTCGCGTATCAACTATACCCAAATTGCCTGATCAATGATTTCCACAATTAGGTGGTCAAGATTTCAGAAATTTCAATGATATTCTTATTTTGCTTTTTAGCTATTTTGTATTTAAGTTTGAATTGTTTTAACTACCGACTATAAACATCCCGTAATTATGGATTACACCGTTTACTCTGATATGCAAATTTTTGAATTGGTTTGTAACGGCGATGAGCGGGCCCTTCAGCACTTTATGTCGCGTTTTTGGCAACAGTTATTTAAAACAGCTTTTCATACCTTTCCAGATGCTGTAGTATGCCAGGAACTGGTACAAAATGTATTTATTAAAATCTGGGGAAATAGAGAGAAAATCAGGTTAAAGTATTCAATTCATACTTATCTATTCAGTTGTATTCGTTATGAAGTATTCCATGAAATCAAAAAAACGATGAAACATGCTGAATTAAAAAATGACGAAATCAACTACATAGATTCATTTGACCCGCTTATAAGAATGGAATACACTGAGCTGCTCGACTATGTTGAACAATTAATCGATAACCTTCCAGAGAAATGTAGACAGGTATTCTATCTCAGTCGAATAGAACAATTAAATAACAAAGAGATCGCCCTGCAGCTAAACATTTCTCCAAAAACAGTAGAAAATCAAATCTCTATCGCCATTAAAAAGTTAAAGCAAGATATTTCTAAGAATACTATCTTATTCTTTATTTTCCTTTAAAATTTAATCAATTCAAAAACAAATACTTACATTTTATTTTATTAAAATCGAAATTTCCTTTTGGGGGTAAATTCAAAAATTGCACTCTATACCATAGAATCAATTTATAATTTCATGAAGGAGCCTAGATTAATATACTTAATCAAAAAAATTCTAAATAAAACTTCCACAGACCAAGAAATGATGGAAGTGGATAACGATTTATTGAATACCTACCACCACGCTCTTTTAGACAGTCAGGACCTTGCGGATAAAGATGAAATGGAAAAAAAAATACAGCAAAATGTATTAAATGCCATTCGTAAAAGTGAGCAGGGAAATAGGCTACAAAAATTGACGAGACGCTACCTGCCTTATGCGGCAGCCATATTAATCATATCAAGTATAGGATTCCTATTCTATATCAACATCAAATCCGACCATTTGGATAAGCCAAAAGAAGAACATGCAGTGCTTAAGCCTGCCAACGACAAAGCTGTGCTGCAAAACGACAAAGGCAAGCTGGTCAATCTTTCAGGACAAAAGGCAGGCGACACGATCCAATTTGGGGCATTACTTCTAAAAATAGAAAAAGAGGGAGTTATTAGCTACAAAAAGAAGGATGCCGATATTACCGGTCCACCAAAACTAGTCACATTAAAAACCCCGAAAGGAGGAAAGTTTCAGATCAATCTAGAGGATGGAACAAAAGTATGGCTCAATACCGAAAGTAGCATTGTATTTCCCGAACATTTTGATAAGGATCGGCGACTGGTCTCTATACAGGGTGAGGCCTATTTTGAGGTTGCGGAATCCAGGTCAAAACCATTTATTGTTCAGGGAGACAACTTCGGAGTCCGTGTATTGGGAACCAAGTTTAATGTATCTAGCAGAACAACCAATAAATTTTCAAAAGTTGCTTTATTACAAGGTTCAGTACAGCTAACGTCGAAAGTAGGGAACAAGATATTAAAACCCGGAGAAAGGGCCACGATGGATGCCTCTAGAGTTATCTATGATAAATTTGACCCTGAAACTGAACTCGCATGGAAAGATAATTATTTTATTTTCAAAGATGAAAATATCAAATCTGTAATGGATGAATTAGCCCAATGGTACGATGCCGAAATCATATTTCAGGGCAATGAATGGAACGACGTAAATTTTAATATTCGCATATCCAGAAGAGAAAATATAGAAGAAATCTTGTCCACAATGGAATTCACAAAATCCGTGCAGTTTAAGATCGAAGGAAGGAGGATCTATGTCATAAAAAAATAACCAATTACTAAAACTAATAAAGCCAAGATGCTCGAACATCTTGGCCGTGAATAAAGTTTTAAAATTTTCAGTCAAAAACTTAATAACCTTTTAATTCCTCACAAATTTATGAAAATAATATTGGGAAAGGAACATGCTATGTCCTTATCTAAGATAATCCTAATGATGAAATTTTACATATTTCTCGCTTTTTTAGCTACTGTAAAGGCCAACACGCCCGTTTACAGTCAGAAGGTGAGCCTACATTTTAAAAATAGTAGGCTGGATGAGGTGCTTACAGAACTCAGCAAGCAGGCGCACGTCGACTTGGTCTATGACACCAAGCTGCTGAAAAATGCCCGCCCCGTGACGCTTAGTCTGAATGGGGTTTCACTCAATGACGCGATGAAAGCTCTTGTCGAAGGGCAAGGCCTAGAGTTTGAAGTAAGGAAAAAAACCTTGGTCATTCGTCCCAAGATAGAAAAACTGGATATTCAGAACACAAACTATCCGACGGAGATCCAAAAAAGTGTCAGTGGAACGATCAGCGATCAACAGGGCAATCCATTGGCCGGGGTAACAGTCAGAATAAAGGATTCTCAACTAACCACATCAACAGATAACAAAGGTAATTTTACAATTTCCCCTCCAACTGGAGAACAGGTACTGACATTCAGCTTTATCGGTTACCAAACCCTCGAACGCAAAATTAACAAAGACCGCGAGAGTTACCTGACTGTTACCTTAACCTTGGCGAGCAACAACTTAGACGATGTCGTTGTTGTGGGATATGGTACACAGAAGAAAATTACAGTCACCGGTTCGGTAAGTTCAGTGAATATGGCCGATATGCGGACCCCTGTTCCAAATCTATCGAATGCACTGGCTGGAAAAGTAGCCGGGATCATCTCTGTTCAGTCTAGTGGTGAACCGGGTTATGATAATTCTACTTTCACCATCCGTGGTATAGGCACCTTCACCGGAAATAAATCACCATTGATTATAATCGATGGTGTACAGCGGGACGATGTCAATGGAGGCTTCGCTGGATCTTTCAATAATATAGACCCCGAAGATATTTCGAGTATATCGCTGCTTAAAGACGCTTCGTCTACAGCGATGTACGGTGCAAAGGGGGCAAACGGTGTAATGATCATCACAACAAAAAGAGGCGTTGCCGGTAAACCTAAAATCTCCTTCAAAGCTGAATCTGGGTTTTCAAGTTTCACGAAAACTCCGCAGATGCTGGATGGTATAAAATATATGGAACTCCAGAATGAGGCAAGAACAAATATGGGCTTAACACCCGTATACTCTGATGAACTGATCCAAAAAACACGGAGTGGCTTGGACCCTTATATGTACCCCAATGTCAATTGGATAGGCGAAGTATACAAGAAAAATTCCTTCTTAAACAATTTCAACCTGAATATCAACGGTGGCGGAGAATCTGTGAAGTACTACATTTCTGCATCTTATTATAATCAAAAGGGTCCTTACAAGGTAAGTAATATAAATAATTACAATCCCAATTTAGATTTTAAACGTTATGATTTCCGTAGCAATGTTGATGTCAATTTAACGAAAAGTACCTTGGTTCAGCTTAATTTGACGGGTATGTTGGTCAATTCAAGATATCCTGGAATATCGGCCGGAAACCTATGGTACCTAGCTTATGCAACTACACCCGTCGCCTACCCCACCAGGTATCCGGACGGAAGATGGGCAGGGCCTTTAAATAATGGCGGCAGCAATCCGTTAAATGAGGTTCAAAATAACGGTTATTCTGACGAGTTTAAACCGGTTATCCAATCGGTTCTGACCATCAATCAAAAACTAGATGCGGTTACTGAAGGGCTTTCTGCTTATGCTCGTTTTTCATTTGACAGCTATGGTGAATTCAATAACCGTAGGTCCGGAAGGAATGACTTATGGCAAGCAACAGGTCGTACACCACAAGGAGAGCTTATCTTCAACCAGACCCGCGTGGGTCAGCAATTCCTTGATTATAGCCAAGAATCAGCCGGTCAACGCGTTATGTACCTTGAAACCAATTTAAATTATGACCGTACTTTCAATGACCATAAAATAGGCGGAATGTTACTCTATAATATGCGAAACCGCTTGGTCAGTTTGGCCGGCTCGGTGATCGGTGCTATCCCCTACCGCAATCAGAGTATTGCAGGACGGATTACCTACGGCTTCCGGGATAAATATCTTGCGGAGATCAACGCCGGCTATACGGGATCTGAAAATTTTGAGAAAGGCAAGAAATTTGGTCTATTCCCTTCCATTTCGGGTGGCTGGGTCATCTCCAACGAAGAATTCTTCGAACCGCTGAAAAACACATTTAATCTATTAAAGATTAGGGGATCCTATGGAGTTGTCGGTAACGATAACATTGATGGGGGCAGATTTCCCTACTTAACACAAATTGGCGCTGGTGGAAATACAGGTTTTGGCCTGAATGGGACTTCGGCAGCGGGAATGACCGAGAATGTACTGGGCGTACAGAACCTCACCTGGGAGAAGTCTTATAAAAGTGATATCGGTCTAGAAATCGGTCTCTGGAACAAACTCAATATCGTATTGAGCAGATATCATGAAAACCGGAAGGATATTCTTATCCGGAGGAAATCAATCTCTTCGATTGCCGGTTATAGTAATTTGAATGTTTTCGCGAATCTTGGCGAAATGAACAACACCGGAGTAGACGCAAATCTGGAATACAATGATAAATTCGGCGGTGTCAGCATGCGTTTGTTCGGAAATGTAACTTACAGTAAAAATAAAATTATTTTTGCCGACGAGCCGATCCGCAAATATAGTTATCAAGCTGAAACAGGAAAACGTTTTGGCGAATATAAAGGGTATGTGGCTACAGGTTATTTTGTAAGCAATGAGGAAATTGCCAACTCACCCGAGCAAAAGTTTAATCCAGTGCAACCAGGTGATATCCGTTATAAAAACCTGAATAGTGCTGACGACAATGTCATTGATGCTTTTGATGAGACCTACCTTGGTAAATCGTGGTTTCCAACATGGCTATTTGGTGCTGGATTTGGAATCTCCTATAAGGGCTTTGATCTTTCTCTATTCTTTCAGGGTGTTGGTGATGTTGGTATTATGGCAAATGGTTCGGGAATTGATTTTCCGGGAGGTGGGGCTAAGGGCGCTGGCGTTATCCCATTTTCGGGCATTGGACTTTACCCCAACAATACCATGTCTATTGTCGAAGATCGCTGGACAGCTGATAATCCACGCCAGGATGCCTATTACCCACGCCTTACCATGGCGAACAACTCGGACAATAATTACCTGAATAGTACCCATTGGCTAAAGGACGGAGCTTACACACGGTTAAAACAGGCTTCAATCGGTTACAATATTAAAGCTAAAGGATTAGACAAGCTCGGATTTAACGCACTATATGTATATTCTTCGGGGCAAAACTTACTGACTTTCAGCAAATTTAAGCTTTGGGATCCCGAGTTGGGTGATAATGGCGCTAAATATCCATTGAACCGCATGATCACCTTTGGTGTTCGGGCACAGTTTTAAACCTATTTAATCTTAGCAAACATGAAATACAGATCAACAAAATATATTGCTTTGGGCTTACTGACACTAAGTTTAATGCAAAGCTGCACTTATCTCGACAAAAAACCGGACAATCTACTGACCTCCGATATGCTCTGGGAAACCCGCGCCAACGCAGAAGGTTACCTGAATCAGATTTATAGTTATGTAAAAATGCCCGTGGATGACTATACCGTTTTGGGAGCAAGTGACGAAAACTCGTGCAATATCCCAAGTGTAAATGTACGCAAGATGGTTGCAGGCAACTGGAATCCCCAAAGTGCTTATTGGCAAGAGTACTGGAATGATGCGTATAGTGCTATCAGACAATCATTTGTTTTCGAAGAAAACATCGATAAAGTTCCGGAAAGTGCGATGGGCTCTGACCTCAAGATACAGTATAAAGCCGAGGCAAGATTTCTCCGCGGATGGTTTTATTGGAAATTGCTCCGCCAATATGGTCCGGCAGTATTATTGGACAAACCACTTGGCTTAAATGAAGACTATAATAATTACCCTCGCAACTCATTTCAGGAATGTGTGGATTATATCAATAAGATGATGGATATGGCTGCGGCTGATCTGCCTGTTGTTTGGTCCTCCTCGGCCAATTACGGACGCCCGAGTAAAGGTAGCTGTCTAGCCGTAAAATCACAGGTAGCTCTTTGGGCTGCCAGTCCGTTATGGAATGGGAATCCCCGCTTTGCCGACTTTAAGAACAAAGACGGAAAAGCTTTAGCTCCGTTGCAAAACGATCCCAGCAAATGGAAAATAGCCGCTGATGCTGCAAAAGCTGTCATCGATTTAAATGCTTACAAGCTTTTTACAAATCTGGAGGAGGGAGATACCAATTTCGACCCGTACCTGTCCTTCCGTGATCTCTTCCTCACGAGCTTTAATAGTGAGATCATATTTTCTACTCACAGAGCCGATACCTGGCAATGGGGGCATGAAAAACGAAGCGCTCCTGAACCAGGTGGTATCAATATGATGAATGCGACTCAGAATGTGGTGGATGCTCACCTGATGCGCAATGGTAAAACCATAGACGACCCTACCTCCGGCTATAAAGAAGATGGCTTTGTGCAGCAAGATGATCCCGCTAACTATGGAAAGTCAAGGGACGGAGTAAATAGAGGCTACATCACGGGTAACTCTTCGATGTATGTGGACCGCGAGCCACGATTCTATGTCAACATTCTATACAATGGTAAGCCAATATTACCTGCGCCTACAACGGATGATCGTAACTATTTTTCATCGGATGTCAATAAAGATGGCCGTGGTAGAGCAGAATTCTATTATTCGGGGAAAGCAGGTGCAGGACAAAATTCAAATAGCGCTGACAAAACTGGTTATATCGGGCAGAAAAATGTGAGTCCAGCCTCCAACATCCGCCAGGACCGTGCTGTTTACCGTCCATTTATTCATCTTCGTCTTGCGGAGATCTACCTAAACTATGCCGAAGCAATGAATGAAGTCAACCCTGGCCATCCAGATATTCTAACCTATTTAAATCTTGTCCGTCAGCGGGGCGGCTTGCCGAAACTTGAATCGGTTTACCCTCAGGTGGCTGGCAACAAGGATGAACAACGCAAATGGATCTTGCGTGAGCGGCAGATTGAACTGGCTTTTGAAGGAGACCGTTATTTTACGCTAATCCGTCGCTTGATGATGGGAAATCCCACTGTTCAGACGATATATCGTCTGAACGTTAGTGCCAACGATAATGGTCAGGGCTTTGCTTTTCAGGATTTTTATAAACGGCAAACGCTGCAAACCCGGTATTGGAATGACAAGATGTATCTATTCCCCATCTTACAAGATGACATTGACAAGAATAATGCGCTTGTACAAAACCCGGGATGGTAATTAAAATATGGACTTTATTTTTAAAGATTTATGAAATTAACATATAACGCAACTAGTTTAATCTTTTTTGCTCTCCTTATCCTTAGTCTAGCTGGCTGTAAAAAAGAGGATGCCGGTTTTACCCACGATCCCAATACCCCCATAGTCATTACCGACTTTCTTCCAAAACAGGGATCTGGAGGAACTGAGGTATTGATCAATGGCGAGAATTTTTCCTTGGATACCGCAGCGATAGCTATAAAAATAGGTGGTGTTCCCTTAAAAGTTATCGCTTCCAATGGTACACAGATCATGGCTGTTGTACCGAAAAAAGGAGGAACCGGCCCTCTTGAAATTTCGATCGGTGGAAAATCCGGCACTTCGAAAGATACTTATACCTACCTTTACACAAGAACGGTAACCACATTAGCGGGTAATGGCGCTGCAGGATTTGCCAATGGTAAAGGTACCGATGCCATGTTTAATTTTAGCGGTGAAGCCTGGTACCGTAACAACGGTATAGTCGTGGATGACGCATTAAACGTATATGTAACTGACCCAGGTAATCACTGTATACGAAAAATAGACCCGAACGGAAACGTAACAACATTTGCAGGTTCTCCAGGTAATGGTGGTTTTGCTGAAGGGAAAGGCACTGAAGCACGTTTTAGTCTCCCCTATGGCCTTACCATAGATGAACATGGAAATCTGTATAGTGCTGATCCAGGTAATTGGGATATCCGAAAGATTTCTCCAGACGGAACCACCAAAATCGTTGCTTGGGGCCATAGTGCCCCATGGTTTATCGCTTACGACAGAACTTCAAAAAAAATCTATTACAATGTCGTTGATTCACCGGCCCCTATCTACCAGATCAATTTGGACGGTACGGCCTCTAATACTGTTATCACCGGACTGAATTATCCTGCGGGTATGGCCTGCGGTTCAGATGGCAGTCTTTATATCGCTTTACATGGCGATAATCAAATCCGCCAATATGATCCAAAAACCTGGAAGTATACAGTTATTGCTGGAACGGGCAAATACGGCTATAAGAATGGCCCAGGGAAAGACGCCGAATTCGCACTCCCTTGGGGCATTGCAGTCGACAGTCAAAACAATATTCTAATTGCTGGAAATGGTACCAATGGCGGCGATAGTAATTCTCCCGACCAAAGCATCCGCTTTGTAGACGGCAAAACATATCAGGTAAGTACCTTTGCAGGATCGGGCAAGTCTGGCTTCATAAATGGTATTGGAGAAGCGGCGGCATTCAATGTGCCTGAAGGCGTTGCCGTTGACAAAAACGGAACTGTGTATGTACTGGATAAAAAGAACAATAGCATTCGTAAAATCATATCAGAATAAGAATTCTGTAATTTCAATGAACAGCCTCTATTAAAAAGGAGGCTGTTATTATATACAGCCCTATCAATGAAATTAAAATATTTATTTTCACTTTTATTAATTGCTCAAAACACAACTCTGTCGTGTGCATCCTGTAAGAAATGCGCTCCCTTAGCTCATAATCAGACCAAGATCCCTCTGAAAAACAAATATGTCGACATAAACGGTAACGATAACAATTTTGGTACTAGAAATGCCCCTTTTAAGTCTATTTCAAAAGCAATCGCCAGTGCTTTGCCCGGTGATACGGTATTTGTAAGGAAAGGAACTTATCATGAGAAGGTATTTATTTCAAACTCCGGCACGATTGAAAAGCCGATAGTCCTAATACCCTATTCCAATGAGCTAGTTCGTATTAATGGAGACGGACTGTTAATTTCCGAAATGGAAGCGTTACTAACGATAAGGAATGCAAAAAATATACAGGTCGAAGGGTTTATAGTTGAAAATTTTAGAACAAGCGCCAAAGGAATTGATATAAATGGCATTATTATCGACAAGGGATCAAAAAATATTAGCCTCCGAAAGAATACAATCCACCATATCGAAAATAATGCTTCTCCACAGGATGGACGAAGTGGACATGGTATACTTGTTATAGGCAATACTGCCGAACCGCTAACAAATATTATTGTTGAAGAAAATATTGTTCACGATTGCAATACAGGATATTCTGAAAACATAACCGTCAACGGGTATGTTGACGGATTTACTATTCGCAGAAATAAGGTTTATAACGGTGAAAATATAGGAATAGTCGCTGCAGGTGGATATGCAGGTAATGCCAATCCAGCACTTAATTATGTACGCAATGGTCTGATCAGCGAAAATGAAGTTTACAATATTAATGGAAAAACAGGTCCTATTCCTGCGTTTGAAAAACATAATGGCGCCATCGGAATTTACATTGACGGTGCGCGAAATATAATCGTTGAAAGAAATTGTGTTTATCGTTGTGGCCGGGGTATTGGACTCGTAAGTGAAACTGATAATTTTCCCACACAGGATTGTATTGTACGGAATAATTTAATTTATAACAATTCCCTTGCGGGAATTAGTTTAGGTGGTTATCTTAATTACACCGGCGGTGGAACGATAAGATGCTATGTTGTCAATAATACCTTATATAAAAACAGCTTAGATCGTGGATACTTTGACGAGTTCGAAGGAGAAATCCGATTGGTCGAAAATTGTATGGATAATGTACTACAAAACAATATTATTTATACAATACCTGGACAGCCTTTTATAAACAAATATACCAAGTCGGGACGAGGCAATAATCTGGATTATAACCTCTATTTTAGCGAGAACAACGCTACTTGGATATGGGAAGGACAGACCATCTTATCTTCTGACCAATGGAAAAAAATCTGTAAAACCGATCTGCATTCTAATTATAACCAAAATCCATGTTTTGTGAATCCAACCGCAGCTGATTATAGCATAAAAAGAGGTTCTCCTGCAAGATCTTCCGCTAACTTTATTTCCCAACAGATCAATGGAAACTTAGATCTGAGCGGAAGACCGAGAATAGTTAAGGGATTGCTGGACAAGGGAGCCCATCAGCATAAATAAAAAACATCAGCGTGTTTTTGAATAGTGAAAAGTTTAGGCATTTAAAATTAGCTCGGGTATGAAATCAATTCATTACATTAGCTGAGCAAAATTCCTCATTGCACAAGTACAGAGATTTACAAAAATTTCTATCATGTCATTACGCAGCATAGAATTTTCTTGTAGATGAATCTCGAAAGTGGCGTTTGTCGGATAATACCTTTGTTCAAAATTTCAAAAATGAAAAAAACGTTTATTTTACCAGTTCTTGTTATCGGATTTTTAATTTGGTTTTTGGCAACGTTGGCTTTCCGATTTGCGGGACAATTCTTTTTTATTACCGATTCACCGGTCGTACTTACTAGTTTATATGCAGCAGTAATTCCTGCATTGATTTTGATTTCAGTCTTAACTTTCAAAAGATTTAAACTTTCAGGTTTTGAAAATATAGTCGCTGGCGTGCTATTGGTATTGCCGGGAATGATTCTCGATACATTCGCTATTCAATTTTTTGAAGAGATCTTTCCCAATATGCCGTCAAGCCGAGCTGCAACATTTGGTTCTTGGCTCATGTGGGCTTATAGCGTTGTATTATTAACATCAGTCGTTACAGGACTGCGACAAAATAGGATACTTGGCGGGGACTGAAGAACAGACATGCGCTATGGTAATAAATACCGTTTAGCGTCCTCTTTTCAGCATGCCTATTTCAATATGTTTTATAGTTATATCGTGTTCTCAACAGCATACACTGCCAAAGGTTAATAGAATATTACCGGAATTTATTGATTTTTTAAATAAGACCCATCTCTATAATCGCAGCCAGTTCATCACATCTCATGACCAATAGATAACGCAAACTATTAGGAACATAACCAAAGAATTTTTTGAAAGCTGCAGTAAAATGGCTTGCGTGCTTATAACCAAGTTTATTTCCAATAACGCTGATCGTTAATCTGTGATCTTTTAATAGATGTTGTGCTCGCTGCATTTTACACTTCAACACAAAATTGAATATCGTTATTCCATAATAGCTTTTAAAGTGCTGTTTAAGATATTGAACATTGGTCCCAACTTCTTTTGCAAGTTTATGTATGGTATAGGTCTCATGAAGGTTTGTTTCGATAAGCAATTTCACCTGGCTAATTTTCTCAATATCTGATTCGCGTAGTTCCAGTTTATTGGATGGAATACCGGGCTGCACAGCATCCATTAGGGTTGAGAGAATAAAAAGTGATTTGGACTTATAAAATGCAGGTAATAACAAACTGCTTCCATTCATTCGTATTAGATCCTTAGCTTTTACATACGTTATAAGCGACGTCTCCTCTGAAATTTTCTCCGCATTTAGTATTGCATCATTTATCGCAACTATATGCTGCTCGGAAATATCCATTTGCTTAAGATAAGAGTCTCGATATAACAGTATGAGACAGCGCGAATTGCTATGTTTGGATGTGATACTGACTGTATTCGCATGCAATCGTAGCAACATACTACTGCCCTCTTTCAAAACAATTTTCTTCGGCCCCGTTGACAAGCTGCAGCCCTCTTCAATAGCTATAATAACAAGATAGCTCTTATCTTCCGGAACAATGTTATGGTCTGTGTACGGATAGACCATCCTTACTTTATAATCCGGATGATCGTATTTAAATGCTTTTTTTTCTGCTTGAAGTAACTCCATCGAATAGAAATTTCCAATAGTATAAGTCTTATTTCCGATTGCGTTATTCGGTAAATTATCTTAGCAAGTATCTTCGTAAGCTATTTATTTAGACTTAATATAATCAAAGGTATTGAAATCATACTACTTATTCAATTAAACATTAAAAAATGTTAAAAAGCTACTTATTAATCCTATTTCTATTCTTCACCTCGCAGTTTTATGAAGAGGTGGCCGCACAGACTAATCTTACCGTGGAGGGGCGTATCCTGGATTTAAAAACCGAAGAGCCTATTAGTGGCGTTTCAATCCGTGTGAAAGAAAGAATCAAATCAAGTTCTGTGATGACAGGTTCACAGGGCAGTTTTCGTATCCGCCTTCATCAGGGACAGACATTGGTGATCTCACATCTCAATTATACGCCACAGGAAATTCAGGTTCGTAGTGGACAATCCAATCTTGTCATCCGACTAGCTGAAGACCCACACATGCTATCCGAAGTAAACGTAACTGGTGCATTAGGGATAAAAAGGCAAGCACGAGAACTCGGTACTTCGGCACAATCTGTAGACAATCAAGAATTGAACCTTGGTAAGGTCGTAAATCCTCTTTTGGCGTTATCGAGTAAAGTTGCCGGACTAAGGATCAATGCAACAGACTTAACAACAGGAAAAACTGACCCGGGGATTCAAATTAGGTTAAGAGGAACACGTTCTTTAAACCGGTCAAAAAATGATCCCATATATGTTGTGGATGGTGTACCACTGCCCGATATTACGCGAATAAATCCCAATGATATCCAAGACATTACTGTACTGAAGGGAGCTAATGCTGCTGCATTATATGGATCTGAAGGTGTCAATGGTGCAATTATGATCACCACAAAATCGGGTCGGGCAGAAAGAGGGCAGATCAACTATAGCAATAGTACGCTGTTTTCCAAGGTTTTCCTGCTACCCCCTGCTCAACAGCGTTTTGGTCAAGGACAAAATGGTGTGTACAGTCCTGTAGCAAATGAATCTTGGGGTGATCGTTTTAATGGTGAGGTCCGAGATTTTGGGTTGCCCATCAATGGTGTACAACCAACGAAGGTATATAGTGCTCCGGATAAAGATAACCGATTGGATTTTTTCGACACGGGGGTAACAGTACAAAACGATCTATCATTCTCTTCTGGCGATGACAAAGGATCTTATTACGTTTCTTTGCAGGATGTTCGTATCAAAGGTGTGATTCCGGGCGACAAATCAAGTCGTACGGGAGTACGATTTAATGGGTCGCGTCGATTTAACAAGTTGAATACCTCTTTCAATACAAATTATGTTTTTTTCAAGAACAATACGACAAGTGATGGCCCATGGTTATCTGTTTATACACAACCCGCCAATATCGACTATAAAGATGCACGAAACTGGCATGATCCAAGTTCGCCAAATCATCCTTTAAATTGGTATAATCCAGTTGCCGGGACTAGAAATCCCATTTTCATGGCTGACAATAACAGAAATACCTCTGATCAGCATACATTAAATTCAAAACTGGAGTTTAATTATGAATTTACAGATTGGTTAGATGCGACTTTCCGTACGGGACTATATTTCCAATCAGAACCTGGTCGTGTGACGAACAGAAAATTGGTTTCTAATATAGCAACAAGAAATATAAATGGTAGCGTAAATGATACACATAGAGGCTTTACCCGTTTCAACAATGATTTGATACTGAATTTTCATAAGAACTTTGGAGATTTCTCTACCAAGTTTTTGGTCGGACAAAATGTTCGAATGGATGATACGAAATCTATCAATATCAGTGCTACAAATCTATTATTTGAAGATATATTCAATCAGGGCTCTCGCACTGGCGAATTGGCCGGTGGTTCAACAATTACAAAATACCGTTCGCTCGCGACTTACGGAGAATTTATGGCTGGATATAAAAACTATCTTTTTCTAACGTTTACAGGAAGAAATGATCAGGTATCTGTGCTTGACCCAGGAAACAATAGTTATTTTTCTCCAGGTGTAAGTTCCTCTTTTGTATTTACAGATGCGATCGCGAGCCTGCAGAAGAGCAGGGTATTGAGCTACGGTCGTATTTTTGCTTCTTTTAATAAGACAGGAAACGTAACCTTAGATCCTTATCGTCTGAACCTGAGTTATAGCCAAACCGCGGGTTTTCCATTTGGTAGTTTGGTCGGATTTACTCCTTCCCTATCTGAGCCTAACCGATCGATAAAACCCGAATTTGTTAAATCATTTGAGGTAGGTACCCAGCTCGGATTTTTTAACGACCGTTTGCGGACGGATATTGTTTATGCTTATTCGGACTCGGATGGACAAATATTTGATGCTGGTATCTCGCGTGCAACGGGCTTCAATTCAACGATCGTAAATGCTGGACAGATCATCAATAAGACCTATGAAATCATGATCAATGGAACCGCAATTAAAAGCAAAGATTTGAACTTACAGTTTGGCCTTAATTTCAGTTATACCGACACAAAAGCCAAAAATCTATATGCAGGCGACGAGTTTAACATCTTTCGACAAGCTTACGCTATCAAAGGCCTACAATATCCAACACTTCGCATGACTGACTTTTTAAGGGAAGACGGGAAAATCGTTTTGGATCCAAACGGGAATGTAATCCCTTCGGAAGAAGAAAAGGTAATGGGAACGATGGTACCGCCCTATCTTTTTGGATTTAATACCAAATTCAACTATAAATCCTTTACAATGGGTTTTCAGATTGATGCAAGACTGGGAAGTTGGATGTATTCGGAGGTAATCCCGAGGATGTTTGCTGCCGGAACACATCCGGAAACTGCAAAATACGATAGACAGCCTTTTATTATGCCTAATTCTATGGTACGCCTGGCTGACGGATCAATTGTCGAAAATAATGAGGTATATTCTAAGGGAGATAAAGCGTGGTGGACGGCATACGGAAATATACAATCTGTCACCGCCGCCAAAGGAGATTACCTAAAGCTTAGGGAACTCTATATCGGGTATGATTTGCCGCAATCGTGGCTATCCCATCAACGGATAATCAAAAAAGCAAGCATTGGTTTTGTGGGAAACAACCTTTTCATCGTCAGGCATTCTTCCAATACAATCGGCGACCCAGAGGCACTTTATAATCAAACAGATGGCTACAACAGCTTCAGACAGATTCCGACATCAAGATCAATGGGTTTTAATGTCAACATTACTTTTTAATACTACGGAGATGAAATACACTATCATAAAATCAGCCTTATTTGCGATTACTTTACTTACAGCGAGCTCCTGTAAGGACTTTCTTGATGTAAATGATAATCCGAATGCGCCAATAAAGGAAAATTTAAGCCTAAATGCCAAGCTTCCTGCCGCCTTGGTCGTATCTGCCGTAAATGAATCTGTCCAACTGAATCAGATCGGTGGTTTGTGGGGAGGTTATTGGGGAACTTCAAATGAGGGAGTGAGTACTTTTACAGCATTAAAGACCTATAACGGTCCTGCGATAAGGGATACAAGAGACGGCATACCTGTCTGGGAATCCAATTATAACAACCTACTGTATTACAAAGAAATTTTGGATCAGGCCAATGTCGAAGATGCAAGATTTTATGCGGGGATCTGTAAGATCATGATGGCTCACCATTTCTTTACACTTGTTGACTTTTACAATAATGTTCCCTTCAGTGATGCTTTAAACGGCTCTGTTAACCTGCATCCGAAATATGAATCGGGAAAAGATGTTTATGCCAAGTCCGTTGATCTAATTACCGAAGGTATTGCAGATATCAAGGTTGCTTCTCTGTTGCCCACAACAGACGACGTTCTTTTCAAAGGCGATAAAAGCAAATGGACCAAATTTGGTAACACACTAAAATTAAGAGCTTTGCTGAAACAATCGGAAGTTTCTAGTCAAGAATCCTATATTAAGCAGGAAATATCGAAAATTATCGAAGAAGGTTCAGGATTTCTTTCCGAGAATGCAGCTGTCAATCCGGGATATCTCAACACTGCAGCAAAGATGAATCCTTTTTACGAGACCTTTTATCGGAACAATGCAGGTGTGGCAGTAGCAAATTATGCCAATATCAGACCAACACAATTTTTGATCAACACGTACAAAGCCTATAACGACCCGCGCTTACAACAAAACTATACGCAGGTCAGCGGAGAATTTAAAGGTGTCCTTTTTGGAAATAATACCATAGCTGAGGAGTTTGCAGCGGTTAATACTTCAGCCTTAAAGGGTCCGCTGGAGAATGGTAATCAGCCCGCTGGGATTATAAAATCATTTAGCCAGTCAACCGTTCTCATTTCCTTAGCGGAAACTGCCTTTTTAGAAGCAGAGGCCATCGAGCGGAAATGGATTAGTGGCAACGCGAATGAATCCTACCAAAAGGGAATTCAAGCCTCATTTAATTATCTGTTCAACCAAAATAATTACAATGCGCAATCCTACATAAACCAGAAAAGTGTTATTTATACGGAAGCGAGTAACAAAATTCAACAGATCATAACCCAGAAATGGCTTGCATTGCACAACATCAACAATATCCAGGCATGGAACGATTATAGACGTCTGGGTTATCCTGCAATACCAAATTCACTATCATCGCCAAGTTCAGGAGCGTATCCGTTGCGCTTTATGTATCCGGAGACAGAAATCAATACCAACAACGCCAACGTGCAAGCACAAGGAGAAAATGGAGTCCTGCTGGCAAGGGTATGGTGGGATACAAAATAGTATTGTTTATCAATATAGAAATTTAGATGAGAGAGCTAATGTTATCAATTGTGGGTAGCATTATTTGTCAGACGGGGTCCATTGCATGGGCCCCGTTCTTTTTATGACAAATTGCAGTTTTACCTCCTAGACTTCCAAAATCACCATCAAGATTTCTCCATATCTAATGCTCATTTTTTTACAATTACATTTAGTGAATCAGGCAGTTATAATACCCATACAAGTTATAATGAGACAGGTCTACCTGCTTTTGCGATGGATAGCAATTTAACTTTTATTTTGGCCTTGGATTTTGGCTGGTGACGCCAGAAAATAAATTTGTCCGCTCCGCTAATGTCAGCACATTTTTCTGGGGTGGCACATTCAATACACATTATTGGGTCGATCCACAGGAAAATATGATCGGTCTTATTTTCACACAGGAATATATGGTTAACTCTTCTTTATTGATTGGATTCATGCGACTTACTTTGAAATTTTTTAAAAAAGTAAAGAACCCACAAAAACTGGGTGTATCCGTACACCGCATCTTCAACCGGAATCGTTAATACCCTGATCCCCATAAATTCCATGGGATTGTAATTGACTATCGGAGATTCCAATCCTGTTCCGGTGAGTATACCATTGACAGGTAAAAAGCCCAACATAAGCAAGGTAAAGACTAGAGAGGCCTGCGTAATCCATTGTATCCGAAATGCAAAATGAAAAAGCAGCAAGGTCACGATAGTCACCGTAGCGGTAACAACCGTATAAATTCTGTCGGCATATCGAAGTGCCACCACAGCACATATAATGACACTCACAAAGACTACGATATTATTAAAGGCGGAAAGCGATTGTAATCTAAAAAATTTATCGATACAGAAATAAGTAAATATACAGGAAAAAGGGATAAATATAAAGAATAACCATTCTTCCAATGGCAAGCCTGCGATTATCAGGCCTAAAGTATATTTCGTATCAAACCACCACACTCCCCTACTGTTAAACCAGACATCCCAAGCGATAAAAAAAACAGCAACAAGGGCCGCTGCCTTTAAGAATGGAACAAACTCACGATCGAATCGAAGCCGCTTGTCGAAGGATGCGACAAAACAGATTACGACCGTAAAAAATAAGATAAGCGAGTAAGTATATGGCATCATATTTTTTCATTGTTAGTATACATTTTAAAGTATTTCATCGGAACATATAAAAAACCAAAACATTCGCCCTCCTCTTTACCTAAATGTTTATGATGTTGTTTATGAGCACGCCGAAGCGCCAAAAAGTAACGGTTATTTGTTTTACTCAACCATTTGAAGCGTTGATGGATAAATATATCATGCACAAAGAAATACGCCATACCATAGAGCATAATCCCTAATCCGATGTAAAACAGATAATTGTAATCCCTTAACGAACCGAAATACATCAACGCGATGGTGGGAAGAGCAAAAATGATAAAAAAGTAATCATTCTTTTCCAAAAAACCCGCATTGCTATGATCATGATGATCGCGATGTAATACCCAGAGAAAGCCGTGCATAATATACTTATGGATAAGCCAGGTTGCGCCCTCCATAGCAATAAAAGTGACCAATACAGTAATAAAATTCATAGCTTTATTTTATAAGTAAGCAGCTTTGTAACGCAGATAACTTTTTAAAGCAACATAGGCTTTTTGTGCATTTGGTATCCTCACCCTGCTTTCCAAAATCTCCTTTGAGGACTTTTTTCGAATCTTCGAAAACAGGGAAAGATAATATTTGTAAGCCAGATAAACGCCAAATTTTGCCGATGCAGGCAATTTTTTAATTCCCAAAAGCGCTTCCTTAAATTCGCTGTGTATCTCATCCTCAATCTGGCTTTTGAGTGCATTATCAAAGACAGTCATATCCAAATTCGGAAAATAGGTACGACCAAGAACATGGTAGTCGTCTTTAAGATCCCGCAAGAAGTTTATCTTCTGGAATGCAGAGCCCAGTTTCATAGCGTAAGGTTTTAACTCCTCATAACGCTGTCTATTACCTTCTGTAAAAACCTGTAAACACATCAATCCCACCACTTCAGCCGAGCCATAGATATATTCTTTATAGCGTTCAGAATTATAGTCGACTTTATTCAGGTCCATTTCCATGCTATGCAGAAATTGGCGGATTAGCTCGACGTCGATAGCATACTTATGTACCGTTTCCTGAAAAGATTGTAATATCGGATTTAATGAGATACCTTCCTCTAAAGCACAGTTTGTCTCGAGATATAACCGCGCCAACAGCCGCTTTTTATCATATCCATGAAAACTGTCTACGATTTCATCAGCCAATCGTACATAGCCATAAATCGCATAAATACTAGCCCTAATGCTGGGCTTGAGTGCCAAAATACCGAGCGAGAAACTTGTACTATATTTTTCAGTTGTTTTTTTGCTTACTTCATAAGCGAGTTCATCAAATAGCTTTTTCATGGTCTTATGTTTTACGATATAATTCAATGGCTTCTTTGGCAACAATTTTCCCTGATAAAATGGAGGGAGGCACCCCGGGACCAGGAACGGTTAGCTGACCTGAATAAAAAAGATTATGGACTTTCTTATTTCTGATCTTGGGTTTCCATACCGCTGTCTGTTTCAATGTATTTGCAAGTCCATAAGCATTTCCAGCGTAAGCATTATAATCGCTGATAAAGTCGCTTACACAGTAACTCCTCTTGTATGCAATCTGTTCATATAGGTTTTTTGTACCGGTACGCTTTTCCAAACGCTTCAACATCTTAATTAGATATTTTTCACGTGTTTCATCATCATCCGAGATAGCAGTTGCCAAGGGCATTAATAAGAAAAGATTCTCACTGTTTGCAGGGGCTACATGCGGATCCGTTTTGGATGGACAACATACATAGAACAGCGGATTTTCAGGCCACTTTTTTTCACCATAGATACAGTCAATATGATCATCCAACGGATGTTCAAAGAAAAGTGTGTGATGTGTTAGATTTGGAATGGACGATTTCATACCGAGGTAATAGATCAAACTTGAGGGGGCAAAGGTCCTGCTCTTCCAATAATCATCGTCGTAGTTTCTCAACTCCTTGGCAAGTAGTGTTTCGATATGGTGATAATCGGCCGATGCAACCACGAGATCAAATGGATGATTCACACCATTAACAACTACAGAAGTGATCTTATACTTTTCTATATTTAACGCATCAACATTATGATCAAAATGGAAAGTGACACCTTGTCTCTCCGCTACTTGCTGCATCGCCAGTACTAACTGAAAAAAGCCCCCTTTGGGATAATGAGTTCCAAGTGCATAACCGCCGTAGTTCATCAGGCTATATAACGCCGGAATATCCTTGGGTGAAGCGCCCAAAAATATAACGGGGAATTCCATCAATGTCCGCAATCTTTGGTCCTTAAAATATTTGGCAACATAGGATCTAAAATTAGAAAGTAAATCTAGCTTAAAAGCACTAAGTGCAATTTTTGGAGAGAGAAATTCGCCCCAATTGTGACAGGGTTTATTCACAAAATCCCGCATGCCGACTTCATACTTAAATTTTGCAGCTTCCATAAATCTATCCAACTGCATACCAGCCCCAGGTTCGATCTGTTCAAATAATTGTTTTAACTCCTGATAGGATTCAGGTACACGAATCTGTTCAGAGTTAAATATCATTTCAAATTGTGGATTGAGGGATACAAGCTCAAAGAAATCAGCAGTACAACACCCAAAATCTGAAAAAAAGGACTCAATGATGTCAGGCATCCAGTACCAGCTCGGTCCCATATCAAATCTAAATCCTTCTGTCGTACTAAACTGTCTCGCCCTTCCACCGGGCTGCGTATGTTTCTCAAAAACATGCACATCGTATCCTGCCTGCGCAAGATAGGCCGCCGCTGAAAGACCCGAAAAACCTGCACCAATAACTGCTACCTTCTTTTTCATTTCTGTTTTTTTTGCTAAACTATTTGGGTAATCCCCTCAATAGACTTACTGAAACCGTAATTTGGTAATGTACACATTGTAGTTCTTATGTTATTTCCATCGCACCGCAGTATGGACTATAACTTCACTTGTTCCAGCAATTTTTCAGGTGCAATATTTCTATCATAAATTAATTGATGAAATTTGCTCAATTTATCCAATAGACTTATCAGTGTTATTTTTTCACTGTAGGTCAAATCACCTGAAACAATCTGGGTAGCATGACGTATTTTTCCCATTTGTCGATCCAACGCCGATAAGCCATTTTCTGTGATATAAAGCACCTTACTTCGTCGGTCTTGCTCTGAATCTTGCTGACCGATCCATCCTTGTTTGATCAAACGATTTATAATCGCCATGCCGGCTGGCTTTTCATGAATATTCCGCCTGATCAATTCCATTTTTGTCATCTCGCCAAACGACCTTAAGGTTATAAGGTATATAAACTCCTCTTGTGTAGAAAAATCAGATTCCCAAATAGCTGCCTTTGAATAACTTTTTGCAAACCTATTCATATGCACTATTAATGTGCTGATCACACTCTCTGGACTACGCCCATTTTCCTTACCGTCCCATTCAGGTTCGACCAGAACATCGGTTTCTTTTGCCACTACCCAACGTTTAAATCCATCCGCGTCGGTACTGTAGATTCCATCTACGTTCTCCTGTTCAAACTCCTCTACTAATACAATGATTTCTTTTAAAAGTTGATATTTCATACACTTTATTTAGAACATAAATATACTATATTTGTTTTTATTTTTTTAATAAAGATTTTTTTTAGAATAAATATAGACCATAAATCTTATCTACTCTAAATTTTAACCAACTGCAACTCATATCGGGTAGAGACTTGCTTTTACTTATAAACAGACTTTTGTGCCAATTGGTAATCACTTTTATTATTAATCGTGCAACATTTTTTTCCTGAGCTCGACTAACCTATAGTCACTAACTGCAAACAATGGTCATCAAACTCTGCACAAGAACCTTAATTACATGAAAGTCTTAGAAAAAATTGCCCTACTCTTCCCATGCCTGCTTCTTTTCGCCATAGCTCATGGTTCATCTAATAGGATTATCCTTTCGCGCATCGATTCAACCTTTACTGTTACGGGCAAAGTAGTCGATTCTCTTACAAAAGAACCCGTTCACTTAGTTTCAATATACTTACTGGACCATCAAAATAGCAGCAATCCTGTCAAAACAGTGGGTACAAATGACAGGGGCGACTTCCAATTGACCTATAATCAGCGTTCATTTTACCTAAAAATCAATCACATGGGCTTTCAGCCTCAGATAAAAAGAATTGAAATGCCGAACGGTTCCAATATAGATATCGGCACTATAGAACTTCATAAGATTGACAATAAACTTGAGGAGGTTACAGTTTCCTCCAAGAGACCTACCTTGGAGCTAATTACCGGTGGGTATAGATTTAATGCGGAAAATAATATATTAGGAAATAGTACAAATATAGCAGAACTGCTCAAGCAGGTACCGGGATTAACCGTTGATGAAATGGAAGGCAAATTACAATTGCTCGGAAAAGGGGCTACTGTATTGATAAATGGTCGAAAAGTCAATTTGGGGGGTCAGGATTTATTGAACTACCTGAAATCTCTACCGAGCAACGAGGTTTTGTCTGTTAATGTGCTTACCAGTCCAGGCGCAGCATATGATTCCGCAGGAGATGGAGGTATCCTCGATATCAGACTTAAGAAAAATTCCAATTTGGGCTTCTTTGGGTCGGCAAGTACCAGTGTTTCTACCCTTTGGGGAACGGACCAATCGCTTAATTTAAATCTCAAAAAAAGTAAGTTTGAAATTTCATTGGGTTATAATTTTTCATATGGTGAAAATTTGCATAAACGAAACGATCTTATAAAAAACTATTACTTACCTGATTCCAGTTATCGCTATAGACAAGAACAGGTTAGTGAAAGATCCCAAAGGACACATTCCATGAAAATCAATACACTTTATACTATTGATTCAACAAGTACGCTCTCTTTTAATTATTGGTACGCCAGCTTTTATGGTAAATTTCCAAATGAACGAGATGCCACGATCTATAATCGGAAAGATGAATTTCAAAGGCAGCTTAAACAGCGGGACTTCATGTTTTTAGACAATAATTTCCATATCGTCGATTTGATCTACGACAAAGATTTTAAAAAGAAAAACAAGCTTTCAATCGGCCTGAATTACGCGAAATACTCGAATGAAAATAACACTTCATTCTGGAGAAAGGCATATGATTTTTCTAACACGGAAATAAATTCCTCAGAAAATGATAGCAGAAATTTTATTATTAAGAGACCATATGAAATCTGGACCTTCAATACAGATTACAAAACTAACATTGGAAGGAGTATAGATCTAAAATTTGGTGTAAAATATGCCCGTGCAAATACAGAAAGCTTCTTTAAGAATCTGACCACAGATGGAAATACCGTCGGAGGAGAAGCAAATATTGAAGATAAGGTTCAATATAACGAAAATATACTTGCTGCTTATTCTTCTCTGAGTGGTAAATATAAACACTTCTCCTTCGATGTAGGCTTGCGACTAGAATCATTCGATTATAAATTACGATCCCTTTCAACTGACGAACAGATTAAAAACAACTATCTTAATTTATTTCCCAACTTTAATATACGTTATGATTTCGAGGATCTTAAAAACAGCATTGCTTTATCGGGGAACAGAAGAATCGAACGACCAGGTTATAACATGCTCAATCCATTTGCGGTGACCAATAATCCTATCTATTTTACCAACGGTAACACACAGTTGAAGCCATATTTTGCAAATAGACTAGATCTGCAATATTCACATAAGTGGAATAGCAACCACTCACTGATCTTTTCTTTATATGGAAACTCCTCGAAGAATATGTTTACTTATATCTCAAGATATAATGAGGAGGTTGGGAGCCCGGAGTTTAACTATTATAATGATTATAATCTCAACCAAATTGGAGCTTATGTCATGTCGCAAAACAAATTTGGAAGCAGCGTGAATGTCAGTACATATTTATCGGCCCAACGACCTACTTTCAGATCGAATAATACAGAAGATATTTTGTTACCTGGTATTGTCAACTTTAGTGGGTCGATCAACACCTTTATTAATATTCTGCCAAAGACTACTGTTCAAATA
This sequence comes from Sphingobacterium siyangense, assembly GCF_023277505.1. Classification (NCBI taxonomy): domain Bacteria; kingdom Pseudomonadati; phylum Bacteroidota; class Sphingobacteriia; order Sphingobacteriales; family Sphingobacteriaceae; genus Sphingobacterium; species Sphingobacterium siyangense. Next base: position 4,941,299 of record NZ_CP080574.1, read on the forward strand.
TTCGGCTTTTATGCTTCGAAAAGAAATAGTTTTCAAATGCAATATGGGGCAACAGGATATATCACGACGGGTTTACAACAAAAAGTGCTTCGGGACAAGCTAAACATATCCCTGACGATTGAGGATATTTTCAACTTACAAAAAGCACCTATTTCCATTTTAGGCAATGTGATTAGCATTGAAACAGTGAATAAATTGAAGTCGCGCTATGCAAAATTGAGTTTCAGTTACAATTTCGGAAAAACCTTCTCCGCAAAACAGACCAAAAAGCTGGAAAAAGATTCGAGGATAGATTAACCCATCAATAGGTTAATCGTCAAAGATGATTCTTGGAAGCATAGCGCTGGATATAATTGAGTTTAGAAAATAGCTTAAATACAGATAGACCTCAAAATACTGCGAATTTAAAACAAATCCATACGAATTGAAATTCGCATGAAAATTTGAAAAGCGTTGTTTTAACTTAGTCCGATAAACATGTGAAAGAGAACGTTAATTATGAATGAGACTATCATAGAATTCGATAACAAAAAACGTCTGAAATTAGCACTATTTGGCTTGATATTGACGATAGCGGCTTTGGCATTTGCTTACTATATTTTCTTTGTCGCTGAAAAAATAAGAATTTTCCCTGGAGCATTGATGTTGACCTTAGGGGGCTTAGGATGTTATTGTCTAATTGGCGGAGTAAAAAGTCTATTTGTTAAAGATCGGACTGGCCTAATATTGAACGCAAATGGCATTCGATATAATGGTACGCCAGTAGGAATAAAGGCTGGGACTGTAAAATGGACTGCTATTCAATCTGTCTCGACAGGAATGGCCCATGGTGTCCATTTTGTTTTTTTGAAGCTACACCATCCCGAAAATTATATGCAGCAGTTCTCTCCACAAGTACAACAACATGTGCTCGAAAATGGAATAGCCGTTTCGGCAGATCAATTGTCGCTTGATTTCAATACACTCAAAAAATTGATAGAAGAGTATTATGAGCGGTATAAGCGATGATAAGAGGGAAAAGACTCGCCATAAACAAGCCCCTATAAAAATCTTACAGGGGCTTGTTTCTATTAATCGTATCAAATTGTTGTATTACAAATCCAGTTGGATACCTAAATTCGCTATTGTTCCGCTTCCTTTTACATAATAACGGCCTTCATTTGTAGCTCCCCTCACCTCCGCGTGCAGTGGAAAATAATCATTATTAAGGATATTATTAACTGAAAAAATGAACGCCAGATTCTTTAATTTGTAGCGTGTTTGGAAATCCATCAGACCATAGCCGGAAATCGGATATTTGCCATAATTATATTCAGAAGGTTGAAATACATCGCGTTTCCCCAAATGTAAATACTGCAGATAGACATTCCACCGATCTGTCAATTTGAAATCTGCATTGATATTTATTTTAAAAGGTGAAATAATGGAATTATCCAATTTATCCTTATATTTTCCCTCATTTTTCAAATCTTGTCTACCATCCATATACCCGAGTATAGTACCAAACTTCAACCAGTCAACAGGGGTTACATCGACAACCAATTCCAAACCGTAGATACGCTGCGGTACTTGGATAAGTTCGTAATTACCCGGTGTCGAAGTTTCTGCGAAAGTATTGCCTTTCTTGGAAGAGCTATAATATCCTGTCAATTGGTAACTTAACAGACTATAACTTCCGTTTAGCCCCAACTCAAAATTATTGACAACTACAGGCTTCGGATCAATTTGACTCAAAGGGACTCCATTCCGTAACACAAGTCCCACATCGCCGATAGAATACCCTTGTGAAAATGACACAAAGGGCTGCAGGTATTTTAATTTATTATACCTTCCTGCCAAGTTGAATACAAATGCGTTTGAGTTGCTCTTATCTCCAGGGGTGACTTTCCCTGCTTTTGTTAGATCCCCCACCTTGAAATCCAAGTTTTCGTATCGCACACCACCTTTTAAGATCCAATATTCAGCCAGGTTAAACTTACTTTGAAGGTATAGGGCGCCACTTTTCATATTCATGTCGGGTGTCACTAATCCATCGTCCAACGTTTTTTGAACCGTGTGATCCTTTAAAAGATCTACTCCATAAATTAAAGTTACGTTATTGCTGTTGGGTAGATCAAAGGGCGTACTAAAATTTAGTCTGGCTCCCTTATGATCAGAATATGTTTGGTTGTAGCTTTCAAATACCGTGTTCATATCTTCATAATACAGACTCATATTTGCTGAGGTTCTACCAAAGTTACCATCATACTTTACATGAAAAGCTTTATTGTAAGGTGTCCCGCCGTTAATCACTGTATCTGAAGGTATCCCTATAGCAGGTTTACTGCCAAACTCCCCCTTAGTACCGACATATTTACTATCCTGAACACTTCTATAATAGTTCCCCATAAGTTCGATACGATGATTATCGTTAATCTGATAACCAATCTTCGCTAAGGCATTATAACTTTTTGTCTCGCCCAGGCCATAAAATGGACTTACAATGGTACCATCGGAGCTACGTACCACACCTGTTCGCGCAATCTTTCCTTGCACAACATAATCAAACTTGTCTTTCGATCCAGAAAATACTTGTGCCAAATTATACCCGTATGTTTCATCTGGTCTGACCAAGCTTAGGGAATTATTTAAAGAGGTTGAAGAATGAAAACTCCTGTCTGTCTTTGGCTTTTTTGTTATGTAATTAATTATACCACCAGCCGCGCCATTTCCATACATGGCTGAAGCCCCATTAATAACTTCAATATGGTCTATTGCACTAGCATCAATCGTCTTCATATCTCTTCCGCCATTTCTTAAAGGAGTAGATTGAGGAATTCCATCAATAAGTACCAAAAAATTCCGACCACGTATTTTAGCAATAAAATTGTTTTGGCTTTCCTCACTGGGAGAGATACTTGGCACTTTCTGCATTAAAATATTGGGTAGGTTGTCGTTTATCAGACGCTGATCTTCTAAAGTCTTACCTCCAATATAGGTAATTGATGATGGCACTTCGTCAATACTTTCAGCCAGTCGGCTCGCCGTTACGACAACTTCATTCAAGTGATTACTTGTTTGCTCCATGACAAAGTCTGGGAGCTCGAGGGTTTCCCTTTCCAGTGCGATCTGCGATTTGATTTCTTGAAAACCAATATGCTTTACGATCATGGAGTGAATTCCTTTAGGAATCTTTAAAAAAATAAAATTCCCTTCATGATCAGTCTTGGAGCTATTTATCCCGTCAATATTGATATACACATTGGACAAACCTTTCCCCTCTGAATTTTTCACCTTGCCCTTAATTGTCCCCGATTCTTGATCATTACCATTTTTCCTAACAGCAATCGGTCTTTCCCTTGAAAAACTTATTGCTGGAATTATGGAAAAACTTAAAACCAATAGACTGCTCGCCAATGTTGTTTTTTGGGTAATAAACCAAGATCTTGTTGTTGTTTTCACGTGTTGAAGGTATTTAAAAAATCACTCGTCCTGTCCGCATATTGATATCTGTCCTATTTCCAAACCTTTCTATCTGGGAAAGCCTGTTCTGAAAAAGATATAATTACTATTTAGACTAATTATTATTAATGGCAAATATAGTAAAGTTAGGAAATACTTAAAGCTAAAAATTTAGAATATGAGCCCATTATCGACACAAGTAACAATTTCTCATTACAACTGGCAGGCGTTATCTCCATTTCTTAATGGTTATTATTTCGTTGAAAAACAAAATATATCATAATTCCACTCATGCAAATTAAAATGGATCCCAGAAAAAATGGCACTCCCGAAAATTGAAATAGCGCGTTATCCTGTGTAAAATAATAAAATGAGTTTGTCATTACTGGAGGTCCAATAATAGATGTTGCACTTACCAAACTTGCCAACGCTCCCTGAAGTTCACCTTGTTCATTTGAAGGAATACTCTTACTAATAATGGATTGCAGTGCAGGTCCACAGATTCCGCCTAAGGAATATGGGATAAGGAAAACAAACATCATCCATCCTTCACTTGCGAATGCGAATAGCATAAGACCGATCGCATAAAAGAATAATCCAAAATATACACTTTTCTCGTCGCCTAATTTAGGGTTTACCCATCTTATTAGAAACCCTTGTACTAATCCAAGCAATAATCCGAGCAACCCAAGTGATAAGCCAACCGTCCGTTCTGTCCAACTAAACTTATACATGGTAAAGAAATGCCAATTACTCTGCACGGCGTGAAGAGCGATATAGACCAAAATCAAGGCAACAACAAGGCGCGCTATTTTCGATTGTTTTTTCAGAAAATTAAATGCTCCAATAGGATTCGCACGTTTCCAATCAAATGGTCGTCGTTTATCCTTATCTAAACTTTCCGGCAGGAAAAACAGCCCATAGAGAAAATTTACTAGGCATAATAAAGCGGCTGCATAAAAGGGTACTCGAGCGCCGTAATATCCAAGTAAACCACCGATTACCGGGCCCAAGATAAACCCCATACCAAAAGCTGCGCCTATTAAACCAAAATTTTTGGTTCTATCTTCATACGTGGATATATCAGCGATGTATGCACTAGCGGTTGAAATACTAGCCCCAGTCAGCCCAGCAATGATTCTTCCCAAAAAGAGCCAACTGATAGATGGCGCCAATGCTAATAATATATAGTCGATGGCAAATCCAAAAAGAGAAATTAAGATAATTGGGCGTCTACCATATTTATCACTGAGATTGCCCACTATAGGCGCACATATAAATTGTGTAATAGCATAAGCAAAGCCGAGCCATCCTCCATATTTTGCTGCTTCGCTAAGGTCTCCATGAATAAGTTCTGCAATGAGTTTAGGAACAACTGGAAGTATAATGCCCCAACCTGTAATATCAATCAACAGGGTAATAAATATAAATCCGATAGCTGCTTTTTTTCCTGTATTTTTCATGCCGTAAAATTAAACAGACGAGAAAAGGAGCTATTGACAATTTAATGGTGTTTACGTACCATTTGAAAGCTAATTCTACTTGAAAATCTGTAAATGCCTTCGACAGTTAAACGAATACCATCTATCACACGTTTCGATAAGTTGTTGGTGACAAACCAACAATTCGTTTGAAGTATCTGCAAAAGACGCTTGTTTCTTCAAAATGAAGTTCATTACTGATTTCTTTGATTGATAAATTAGAAGATTTTAATAATGTTTTAGCATGTAGAATTGTGATATGATCAATCCATTGTATTGCCGATCTTCCAGTTTTCTGTTTGAGGAAAGTTGAAAGATATTGAGGTGTTAAATGTAGTTTTTCAGCGTAAAATACAACACTTCTTTGTTGCCCGGCATATTTTGAAACAAGCAGATAAAATTCATCGATAATCTCATGCGTACGGCTTTTCACCAAATTTTTGTTATTTGGTAATTTAGAATAGACTTCAGAAATCATACTAACTAGCACCATGACGAGATGCCGTAGCATTTGTGTTTTATTGGGACTTGCTTTTTTATGGTAGAAGTTTTGTATAAGGGTCAATAATTCATTTTGGAGTTTAATTTCTTCCGATTGAAGTCTAATAATTGGCTGCCATCTTATTTGATTGTTCATTACAAACTCCCGTAGAACAGGAAATTCTGTAATGAAATCCAATGAAAGACCGATTGTTATAATTTCAGCATCTTCACTCAATGATTTTGTGTCGATCATCACTTGTGGCTGCAAAATAGCAATATCCCCTTTGTTTACTTCATATTCTAAGAAATGGATTTGGGATTTCATAGATCCCTGTACCATAAAACCTAATAATAAACCATCAAATATGCGGCTATGACTTGTATACTTCTTCCCGGGGCCATGTCGTTGACTAAGAATAACTATGCCTTCCGTCTTTTTTGAAAGGTCAAGATTATACAATTGATAGACATTATCCAAAGTTATTAATAGAGCCATGTTCAAATGTCGATAAAAAAAAACAGCATAACATGTATTTTTCATCACTTTTACCATTTTCCTAAGGGAATCAACGTCCTAAGCCGTAGAAATTGAAGAAAAAGCCGCAATACTAATGTAAAACGGCTTTTTTTTGTAAGTTTTCTTATCAAGTTACAAAATTACGAAACGATTCTATTTAGATATTGTTCTTCAATAAAGAATAATATTATATGGAAGACCTATTATATTCGGTAGCTATTAGCGTAATGATTGTTTGGGCAGTTACTTTTGTGGGCGGATTCATAACAGAAGATTTTATTCATATTCTTTTAATTATTGCAGCTATAGCATTTATATTTCGCGCAATAAAGGGTATTAGTAATTCTAAAGTGCACCAACCTCAACAATAAGTCAAAGCTATTCGTAAACAAATAGACCGGCAATAAAAATGACAATCCCAAACCAATTAAATCAAAATCAATGGTACGATAGGTATACGAAGAAGAGCGACTTCGACTCCTGTCAAAGAATTTTGGAGGCTTTATGTGGCCACACGAAAATGAGGTATGGCATGATACGCAAGAGAGATGGCCGTAAATGGGGGAATTGGTGCGTTTATGACTATCATTCTCAGAAGATCGTCAATAAAAACAGTGAAAACTACGTTAAAATATATCAGGAAATAAGGAAAGGTTTCTCACCTATTTACATTGACGATAGCGAGCAATGTTCTGTCGACGAATGGACACAAGTTCTTCATGAATTCGGTTTAAAAAGCTATATCTCTTATCCGATTATTAACAAAAATAATTCTATTGTTGGACACTTGAGTTTCATGAATGCGGAACCCGTACACTTCGACCCAATTAAATTGGAGACGTTGCTCCCTGTTTGCAGTGATTTGATTGCAATAGATTTTAAAACTGCAATTGAACGTAGAAATACGAGAAAAAAATTAGAACAGGAACTTAGTTATTCCAAAAACAGAGAACTCGTTTTATCGTCTTTGGCCCATGACTTAAATAATCCTGTCAGCATCGTAAAAGTGATATCACAATATCTTGGCGCAAACATTAAAGATGAAAGCCAAAAAAACTTAATAAAGAAAATAGAGGCGGCTTCATCACGGGTAAAAGGTGTGATAGATGATATTTTAGATTTCAGTAGTATCCGTCTTCAAGACAAGCTAATTAGAATTAATGATCATTACCGCATGGATTCATTGATTAAGCAAATCTTATCGGAATTTGAAGTATTACACAATAGAGCACTAATCGCCAACATCAACCTTCCAGTTGATGTACCCTGTGATCATCAGAAAATGGGACGGGCTTTCGCTAATTTAATTGGAAATGCTATAAAACATGGTAATCCTCATGAAAATATCGAAATAAATGCATGCATTCAAAAAGAAAATTTCATTTTTAGTGTTACAAATGAGGTCGCCTATCCTCAATATTCAGATCTTACAGATCTATTTAAGCCTTTCGTAAAAGGAGTCAATAGTAATGGGCTCGGATTAGGATTGTTTATTGTGAGTGAAATAGTAAAAATTCATAAGGGAAAAATAGTCGTAAATTTAAAGGACAATAAAATTACTTTTAACCTGATGATCCCCCTAAATTCAACTACAGTTGTTCAATAATAAAGTACAGGCAATGATTTCAGCGAGAATTAGTTTTCGCTGAGATACTTTATTCAACAGAAAAAGGGTGCGCTAATCACACCCTTAGTCTTATCAAGTATCATGGGTATTGGGTACAGGTGCGTGTTCTTCAATAAGTTTATCATGTTTCAACTCTTTCCAAAAGTCGGCGGGAATCTTTGCCTCAAAGGAATGTGCATTTTGCACGGCCTGTTCAGCGGTATGTGCTCCGGGTATAACACCAGACACTGCGTCGGGAGCCGCTGCAAATTGCAATGCTGCTGTACGAAGATCTACAGCGTGATTTTTCGAGACCTGTTGCAAAGCATTTAGCTTTTCTTTAACCCCGGCAGGAAACTTCCCATCATAGAGATAACGGTCTTTACCCGATAAAAATCCAGCACATAATGGCGCTCCTACAATAATGGAAATATCTCTTTCAGCAACTTTCGGGAAAATCTGATTCAGTTCATCGTCATGTTTTATCAATGAATACTGGCAGGCCGAAAGAAAAATATCTGGATCAGCAACTTCCAATGTCTTTAAGATAGGCGCAACGGTATTGACTCCCAGTCCCCAACCTTTAATAACTCCTTCTTCTCTCATCTTAGTCAATTCGGGCATTGCTCCATGAATAGCTTGCTCAAAATAATGTGTATAGCTGTCTTTCATATCACCATTGTCAGGTGAAAGGTCATGAATAAATACCGCATCAATGGAAGATAATCCTAAGCGCTGTAGACTATCTTCGATACTTCTTCTCACTCCCGAGGCGCTATAATCATATTGGTAAGCAAAATTTAATTTTCCTTTCCATAGCGATTGTTCCATTTTAAAATCCTCCCCTGGCAACATTAATCGGCCTACTTTTGTTGACAGCGTAAAACTTTCTCGAGGCTGATCTTTTAAAAATAAGCCCATTCTACGTTCACTGATACCCAAACCATACCATGGCGAGGTGTCAAACAATCGTATCCCTGCATTCCAGGCGGCTTCGACTGCCTTTAAGCATTCGATATCTGAGTTGTGCTGAAATCCATTTCCCAATGCCACTCCGCCAAATCCAGCTTTGTTGGCGGGACGGAATTTTTTCTTTTGTATTAAATTTTCGGCTGTTACCATCTTGTTCTTTTATTATTTCCTATTATTTATGTTCGCTAGTCTGTCTGGCCGCAAGTTCATCATGTGCAGTTAGGTCAAGACGTAAAGGCGTAATAGAGACCAAATTGTGTTCTACTGCCCAGCGATCAGTCCCCTTTTCAGCTGGTTCTAATGGTACCACTGTGATCCAATAGTTTTTTCTTCCCATGGGATCCTGTCCAGAAACCACACTACCATCATATAAACGTACTGATTGTCTTGTCCAGGAAATCCCTTGGGGTTTAGGCGGAAAATTCACATTATAAAGAGCGGGGCCCTTATTTTTCAGCAATATCTTGAGCACCTCGATTGTCCACCGAGATAGCCCTTCAAAATCAGGTTCTGTCTTTCCAACAGGTGTACTCAATGCAATACCAGTAATCCCGAGCAATGTGGCCTGCTTCGCTGCAGCCAATGTTCCTGAGTGCCACATTGAATTGCCTAAGTTTGGCCCCATATTAATACCAGAAAGTACAACCTGCGTATCTGGAAACATATGTAAACCCAAGGCTACACAGTCTGCCGGTGTGCCATTGACCCTATAGGCATCAATATCCTCAAAAGTAACAGGCGCATGCCGATAGCTTAGGGGCCGAGAATGCGTAATAGCATGCCCCATTGACGACTGCTCAACATCGGGTGCAACAATCTTTACCGTTCCAAACTCTTTCGCCGTCTGTGCCAGTGCCGCAATCCCCGGTGAATAGATACCATCGTCATTGGTGATAAGTATATTCATAGCTGTCCTTTTCTATGAAAACCAATCTCAAGCATGCTTTGTTCTGCTGTTATGAAAGAACATGGCAAAAACATAAGGTTAGTTCACAATCCTGCTGCTGGGGATGACTCGAATGGAGATAAAGACGAACTATGTCAATTGATTGAAGATCTTGGCCACAATTGCACTGTAGTAACAAAAAAAGATGCTGTCAAAAAGATCGACCCACAGACAGATATCATCGCCTTGGCCGGCGGTGATGGCACCATAAGAATGACCATTATGGATCTACTGGAAAAAAAGCTAAGATTTAAGAGGCCGATCGCCATATTACCACAAGGCACTGCAAACAATATTGCTATCTCTCTTGGTATTCCGCTAGACTGTGAAAAAGCTATTAGTCTGTGGAGAAGCGCTATACTTAAAAAATTCGATGTAGGGATGGTCATAGGGTTAGAAAGAAAACCTCTATATTTTATTGAATCTATCGGTTTTGGGGTATTTCCTACACTAATGAAAAAAATGGATAAAAAAAACACCGAAGATCTTAATGCGGAAGATGAAATCAAAACTGCACTAAGACAGCTCCGCAAGCTGGTGGAAACATTCCCCGCTACCACACTAAGGCTTACAGTAGCTGGAAATAACTATGAAAAAGAGTGCATACTGGTTGAGATCATGAATATACCAAGCATCGGACCGAGGCTAGTGCTTGCTGCTGATGCTGATCCTGGTGATGGACAATTTGATATCATCATTGTCACTGTCGATCAACGTCAGGAACTTTTAAGCTATATCGATGGACTATTGAATGGAACCAACGTCGAATTTAAAATAATACCTATCCGGGCTAGTCAATTGGCGATGGAATGGGAAGGCAAAGAAATACACATCGATGATGAGCGCAAGAGTTACTTCGGCCAACAATTGAAGCTTACCTTACTGGATGGTATAGTTGAAATTATCACAGGCAATAAATAAGATACGATTTCAGCCAACGATAATGGTTTGAAAAATGTTCTCTTTTAAAAAACGAGTTAAAATGAACAGATCAAAAAACATAAATAATAAACTAAGCATGGTGGCCCTTCTCATGACTGCTATCCCAAATCCGGATCCACGTGAGCCAAGCCCAGACTTGTCCCAGTCACAACAAGAGGAAGATTCCAAAGAAGAAGAAAAGGGCCCTAACACCAATCTGTCTGGTCTCAAAGACGATCGCACCCATAACAAGGAGGAAGCACAGGCTGAACAGGAAGAAAAAGATGACAAAGATAAACCCGACCTTTCTGGTGAGATCAATGTTTAGATCATAGCAAAATGATACGAAATCTTTACGTGTAGTATTTACGTGGGACACATACCTCTCGGCATCGAAACATTGCAGTCAACGATAATATTAAGCCCCTTAACCTTTTCGAGGTGGGAAGAAAAACAGCTTTGGATTTATTTTAAAATAGATCCAAACAGCCTTTGCCATTTTAATCAATTCTTTCGACGATAGATTTCGCGAGCGGAAGGCTAACATCAAGGATAGCGAAAAGCTGACCATAAAATTAAAAAACCCTATAATTCCAATCCCTAAAATGCCCCAAATCCATATGTCGGTAGAGAGCTCCATCCCATGACCGAATAAGCCCAGGGCCAAATTTCCACTAGCAAATGTAATATGCCTAATATCAAGATTTAAACCTAAAAAAAGTCCGATGGAAGCTGTTGACCCCATAAAGATCCCGAACCACACGTTAGACACGATTCCTGCCCATTTTTTTTCATAAAACGAAGCTATTTTGTTTGTTTTTGCTTGTCCAAATATCTTTTTCAACATGGGGTGTTCCTGAATACGATAGTATACAGAGTTATGCTTATCCCGATTTGAAATACTGCCGGCAATAATACCGGAAAGAAATAAAAAAACACCTGCAATAGAGGCATGCAAAACCAAGGGTGTTTTTATCGGATTGAGATCATTGACCAGATGCAACCACTTGCCACTCGCAATATTAACCTGAAACAATTGTTGAATCACCCAAACAAGAAAAAGACTCATCGGAAAAGCCATCAAAACATTACCGACAAAAGCAATAAACTGAGACCGAAATAATCGTGCAAATAATTCAGCAAATATCCAATATCGATGTTTGTTGGTCGCCTGTTCGGCAATCCCCTGCTCAATTGCGTTGACCAATGCGGAAGCAGTCATTGCTGGTTGTTTGGTGGCTAAGGTAGCACCAAAAAGATAAATTAACGTAAAGCCAATAGCATAATTCAGGCTATATAAAAATGCATGGCCAAACTCACTGCTGTGAACCTTACCTAACAATAATTTAACGATGCACATTACGCCTACAATGAGGCCGCCACCGCAGGCAGACCGGAACATTTTCCAATATTCCTGCCGACTTGAAGTAATGTAATGTTCTCCAGTCTGTGCAGTATGATGAGTAATCTCGTACGCTAAAAGCTGTGTACTCTGTCCTACCAATTTGCGAATATTGCTTTTTCGGGAATTGTATCCAATAAGGGTCATTGCCAGTGCAATCGTCTTTTCCTTTTTTTCTTCCGGATGATCAATCACTAAAAAAAGCAAGATTTCTCGGATCCTTTCAAGTTGTTGCCGCATGCGCAAAAGTGATTGATTAACCTTTATGGAAATTCCGAAACGATGTGAATTATCGAAGGCAGTTTCAATATACGATTCGCATTGCTTATGAAGTACCAAAATTTGTTTATAAGTCAGATCATCCGAAGAGATAAACTTATTGTCCGACTGCAAAATACGATCATTCAATTCGGTGAATTCCCGCATAATGGCTATAAATGGACTATCAAAATTTTGAAACTCAGGTACCATCTTGTTTACATCCGTTTCCATTGCACGCCCCGTAATACGTTGAACCAACAGTTCCAACCCATACAATATTTCGATCATTCCAAAACCAGTTTCATCATCATAAATTGTTTCGAATCCACATAAACGAAAGAGTTCATCGACCTGCTCTTGCGAAACCGTAGCAATCCAATCAGCATCACGAGGTTTGTAAAAAACCTGATTTAATATATATTGCAAAGTAGACTTGGGTGGCTGAAAAGGTAAGTATCGTTCGGTGATCCTTTTTTTAAGTTCGTAAAAAAAATCCGCATAGCTGATAATTCCTGTATCTGAAATCAACTGATCAAAATCTTTACTAGCCAGAACTCTTTTTAAATAAAGCTGAAAGCATTTCAGCTCCTCAGGTGCGGCATGGAGATAGTCCAGCAAAAATTGAATATCGATCTTATAGAGCAGATTGGTATGCTTGGGACGAATGATATCCACTAGTAGGACCAAAAAATCGACGCTTACATAAGACGAGTCTTCCAATTGAGTTTTATATCGTATAAACAAACTGCTTACCTGCTGCTCTTTTTCCTGTTCTTTTTTCATAAATCATAAAATCCCTGATTTAGATACCAAATTTAGGTACATTTTGTTTTTTTAAACTGAAAGAATAACACGCTACATTGTGTCGAATAGCCACTTGATTAGATGATTTTGATCATTTTGCAGCCCTTTTCATTTTCATAATTTTATAGCTAAGAAATTATAAATCAAAAGTTAAGCCCAACGTAAAAAAAACAAAAATGAAAAACTACGATAAAGTAAAGTTCGCAAAATTATGTTACGAACATATCGGCGGAAAACTCGGCCAGCTCTTATTGGAGGCATTAATAGCAAAAGGCTGGCTAGCAAAAAAAGATCCCAGCGATAAAGACCTCTATATTACCGAACTCGGAGAATCCCAATTGACAGCATTTGGTGTTGACTTATCACAAATTAAAGCGTAACCATCATGAACTTACTCTTAGATTACGACAATTTCTTTCTACCAGCACAGGACCTGGAGAGCGCCAAGGAATTTTATGGAAATCAACTTGGTCTTGAAACTAAATTCGATTTTTCGGATAAGGGAATGATTGCGTTCAAAATAGGCAAAAATGAACCTGCAATCATTCTTAGTACAGTACAACATACCAAACCGACTATTTGGTTTACTGTTGACGACGTGAAAACTACATGTGAATATTTAAAGGAAAAGGGAGTCGTATTTTTAAGCGAGCCATTTGAGATCATGACAGGTTTAGCGGTTGAATTTAATGATCCATTCGGAAACAAACTTGGAATAACAGATTATTCCAAATCAAATAAAGTTTGATGAGTATCGTTTAAATTGTCATATTATGCTCTAGCCAGCGCTTAAGGGCAATGAGCTACGGCTGCCCACGATATCTCTTAGACTGTAAAGTTTAATGGAATATATCGTATCTTGCTATCCAATTTTAAACCAAATATCACTTCAATGCGAAGAATTATCTATTCAATAGTAGCTAGCGGTCTTATTTTTACAGGATGCGCAGGAATGAAAGGTCAGGGCGATAATAATGGCTGGAAATCCTTGTTTGACGGAAAGGACATCAATGATTGGTTTGTCAAAATTCATCATCATGACGTTGGGGTGAACTACGGAAATACGTTTAGAGTTGAAGATGGAATAATTAAGGTCAGATATGATCAGTATAGTGATTTTAATGATCAATTTGGCCATTTATATTATAAAACACCCTTTTCTTATTATCATTTAAAATTTGAATATCGATTTGTAGGCGAGCTGCATAAAGGTGCCCCCGCCTATACACTTCGTAATAGCGGCGTTATGTTTCATTCGCAGGACCCCAGAACCATGTTGAAAGAACAGGATTGGCCCATTTCTGTCGAAATGCAACTTTTGGGAGGACTGAGCGATGGTCAGCCCCGCCCTACAGGCAATATGTGTTCTCCTGGAACCAATGTGGTCTATCAGGGCAAAATAGCTTCCTCACATTGTTTAAATTCTACTTCGAAGACCTATGATGGTGATCAATGGGTTAAAGGGGAGTTGATTGTATTAGGAGATTCGTTAATCAAACATATCATTAACGGAGATACCGTACTAGAATATTCAAGACCTCAGATTGGAGGTGGAACAGCCAATGGATATGACCCCAAAATTAAGATCGATGGTAAGTTGCTCAGCAGTGGATTTATCGCATTACAGAGTGAAGGTCAACCCGTAGATTTTAAGAATATATGGATTAAGGAACTACCTAAACCAAAGAAGTGATTAATTTTTCCGACAGGAAAAACATCTTCATTTTAAACTTAGCAGTTTAACAAGTTCACCTCCATTATTAAAATATTACGAAATTCTTGATCGAGATAAACCTTAAATAGTCGCATACAGTCTCATAGTCAACCGAATAATATCTAGATTTATTATTTTTAAAGTAAAAATCAAAACAATAGAAATATAAATGCAAAATTAGAATATGGATAAAATCACGAAAAAAGAAATTGCAGAAGCAGAGAACCAACTTTTCTTGGCGCAGCTAGCCAGTAATGTAGACGGTCTTGATCTCCTCCTATATGACGACCTGGTTGCTGTAGCACCTGATGGTCAAATGTTAACCAAAGAAATGGATCTAAATGCACACCGATCAAAGGCTATAATTATTGAAAATGCTTCAACAGAAATTGATGAGATCAGAATAATTGGGAATACCGCGCTTTCCGTTACTACGATGACGGCAAAAGGCAAGGTAATGGGAGCACCATTAGAAGGAAAATTTAGATATTTTAGGGTATGGAAACGCATTGATAACACACTAAAAGTCATTGGTGCCAGTTTTATGCAATTGCCTTAATAAGGAAACGGAAAACTGAAAATTCGGTTTTCTAATTTTGTCGTTGTAAATTTATATAGATGGGCATAATAAATAATAAATCTAGGATTATATGCAATGCAAAAATGAAAAAATATATTTTTTTTCTGGCTTGTATTTTACTTTGCTTTTTTATTTCTTGTCGAAATATTGGCAAACCTGTTGATAAACAAAAATCCGGTTCTTACTTCATCGATTCAAAAGGGCAGATAGCTTATTGTCAGAATGGAAATTGGTTTAGTTTGGGCATTTCGCAAATGCAGGCTGATACAAAGTCATTTGAGGTTTTGTCAGAAGATATAGCTAAAGACAAAAATGCAGTATATTTTCGTGGCACGACTCAAAAACTTGTGGACAAGAATTCCTTTTATGTCGACAATCAGATTCCAAAAGATCGTTTTCATGTCTATTATATCGATCAGGCTCTAGGTTTTAATATCATCCAGGGAGCAGATCCAAAAACATATGAGCTCGTAAAGGATCATATAAACTGGGCACGCGACAAGGACCATTACTTCTACAGTAATGACATGATAAAGGCAGATCGGAAAACCTTTTCGTTCGTCAATGACTATTTTTTAATGGATAAAGATTCAGTTTATGTCTCTCCGAATATAGGTACCTTTAAAGCAGTTGTTGCTAACTCCGGAAACATTGAAGCCATAAACAAATATTACATAAGAATTGGCAATACAATTTATTACCCACCATTTCAGCAGGGATCAGATGTCATAACGAGGTCCTTTAAGACCATTGATAAAATTCGTGTACTTGATCAGGATCATATTAGTGTTGACAACAAAACGATCCTATTCAGGGGGAAAAGCTTCAGATATGAACAGGTAAATGCTCCTTCCTTTGCGTTATTCCCGATTGATGAAAAGAATGATGTGTATGGAAGCAACTCCTATTCAAAAGACAAGAATAATGTGTATTATAATCAGGAAATAATTCCAAATGCCGATTTTAAAACGTTTATACCTTTAGGTCACGATTTCGGAAAAGACGCAAAAAATGTCTTTTATCAAAAACAGCTGCTTGAAGGAGTAGATGCGCATAGTTTTAAGAAGGACGGTGATTTTTATAAAGACAATCGAGGCAATAAATTCAGTGGCCTTACAGGAAATAAAATCTAATCAGCTTTCTTTTGACAGCTAAACCTACTTTTTGTATTCAAAAAAAGCTTGTCCAGAGGAACTTATCGATTAAAATTTCCAACTTGCAAACTATTTTAATACAGCTAGTCAGATTTTAGGCGCAATACATCAAACATGCGTTGATATTCAGGTGTCTCGAGATTATACTTTTTAGATTCACGAATAACGTAAGCTGTCAAAGATGCCAACTCTGTTTTCGGTCGTTTATTAAGATAGTCCGTATGCATGGATGAAGTCGCATCGTAAGGCATTTTTCCCATTTTGTCCAACGTCATATGTACAATATGATCAGCAATAACAACTCCTTTTTCCTGAGCTAATGCTGCAACCTCCTGAATAAGTTTAACAACCGCATCTTTCTTTTTTGGATCTTCCATTATCTGACCAATAGAACAATCAAAATAAGAAGTAGCTGTGGCCATAGCGGAAATAAAAATAAATTTATCCCATATTATTTTCTCAATTTCATCGGAATAATTCACATGGATATCAGCCTGTTGAACAAGATGATATAACCTATCCAGTCTTTCATCATGTTCTCCATTCAATCCGAAACTCATTGTACCCCATTTCCCTGTCACTTCAATTACTCCGGCAGCCTTTAACCGGGACACAATATAGGCGCAACCATCCACAACCAAATTATTCGGATAATATCTGTTGATACGTTCTTTACTGTCCACTCCATTCTGTAAGGGTATAAATACTGTATCTGCACTCACACACGGTCCTATTAAGGCCATAGAATCTTCAAGATCATAAGATTTAGTACAAAGAAAAATGTAATCCATTTTTGTGAAGTTTTCAGCCTCACTGGAAGCCTTATAAGGCTTCGCTGTAAAACTTCCCTTTTCTAATAACAGCTTTAAACCATGTTGGTTAATCTCCTCAAGATGGTTACCTCGCGCCAAAAAATTGATATGAATATCAGTGTTTTCATACTTACGCGCTAACATACCGCCAAAATATCCGCCTACTCCCCCCAGGCCCACAATTAGTATATGCTGTTCCATTAGTTTTTTTATTTCGTATTCCTTATCTGTATTCAACCCTTAAATAAATCTAAAGTGAATATAAAGGAACTTTTGACAACACACAACTTATCAATGTCAGGCGGAGATCAATTATTCAGGAACAACTTTTCTTTTACCATTACTTACAAATTTGTTAGTAACACACAAATAGCCGCTTTACACCCAGAAGCAAGTATTTGCCTTTACATTTGCTCGTATAATTAATCATGTACAATACAATAGGTTTTTATTTATGAAAAAATACGCATATATCGGAGCTTTGGGTTTTCTCGCAGTAATCACAACCGAGTTTGGCATTATTGGCATCTTGCCCCAAATAGCCGATCATTATCATATCAATATCGACAAAGCAGGTTATTTATTAAGTGCTTTTGCCTTGATCATTGCCATAACTGGGCCATTTATGACATTGTTGGCTTCGGGATTCGACCGCAAGAAAGTCATGTTAACTGCCATCGCTATTTTCTTAGTCACGGCGATTGTCTCTTCATTATCCCCTCCTTTTTGGTTATTACTTACTGTAAGAATTCTTCCTGCCTTTCTCCAACCTGTCTATATTGCGACAGCATTGTCTGTCGCCATTTTAAAAGGGGGGAAGAAAAATGAAAATGAACTTATGAGCATTGTTTTTAGCGGTGTTGCAATTGCTATGGTGACAACAGTCCCCTTCGCCACCTACATTGCCAGTCTCTACTCCTGGACATATTCTTTCACGATACAGGCCATTGTCAGTATAATAGCACTACTGGCGATCTATTTTACCATTCCTTCTTTGCCTGTAAAAGAAAAAAAATCCTACGGTAGTCAGATGAAAATATTAACCAAACCCATTTTTATGGTCAGTACCGCAATGAATTTCTTTATGGTATCCGCTTGGTTTTCTACCTATAGTTATTTCGCCGAATATTTAAACAAAGCAAAGAATATGGACAGTACCATGGTTAGTTATATGCTATTTGTATTTGGTATTATTGGAGTCATCGCCAACTGGGTGGCAGGGAAAATGCTCAACCGAAATATTACGTTTACCACAGCATTCTTCTTATCGGGTACACTTATTATTCCTTTATTACTGTATTTTTCAGATGGCAATATGTTCGCTACGGTCTGTACGATTGCCTTATGGGGATTTCTTTATTCTCCTAGCTTCTTAAACGCATCTACCTATATGATTTCTTCCGCTCCCGAGGCGCTAGAATTTGCCAATAGTCTAGCGACTTCATTTGGCAATCTCGGGGTAACTTTGGGAACTACCGTAGGTGGCTGGATTATCGTTTCGAAAGGTGTAGAATTTTCGCCCTGGCTTACGATGGGTTTTGGGTTTCTCGCCTTTCTGATGATCGCCCTACGACAGTTTTTAGAAAAACGTGGCACAACAAATCAAATCACCGTGGTACAGTGTACACAGCAATAATATATTTTGCCGGTATTATAAATAGCCAATGCACGACAATTTAGATCTAGTTAGCCTGGATAATCATTCCAGCGCGAACTGGATCTAATGCATCTCCTTAAAGACCGTCGACAAGATACCAGCTCAAAATAATACCTATGACAAAAATCAATATGGCCACAATTGTAATACTATTTGAAGTTTGAGCGAAGTTCTCCTCTTCAATTTGTTTGTTTGTTTTACGATATTTAAAAAAGGCGACAATAACCGTCAATGCTCCAATGACTACAATAGAAACACCAACAGCACCCGAATGTTCATGCTGGGATCCTGCAACTACATCTTTTTTTAAAATGAGCTCAATCTGACGAATAAATAGTGAAAACTTAACAACCACAAAACCGAAGCCCATAATGCCCAGGCTTGTCCGGATCCAAGCAAGGAAAGTTCGTTCATTCGCAAGATGGTCATTTATCTTCTGGGTTACAGTTTTATTAGACATTTGAAATAAATTTTGATCAACAAAAAGTTAAAGGAATTTTAAAAAGTATTTCATAGCCTTAACCAATACTTTATCGCCGTGAATATGCTTCAGCACATTTATTTCACGGGTTAGTAAAGATGTTAAGGTTAAGAAATTCCATTGTTCGCTCCTCTATGAACGTTGCAAAACTTTGAAAGGTTTGAAAAATAATTCAAAGCTTCTTTCTTTCAAATCTTTTTTAGCAACGGCATACCGAACCCTGCAGATGAGGAAGGAATAAGTTTCCCATCTTTGACGAGATATCCCGACAAATCCACATCATCAGATGTACTTGTAACTCCTTCAATGGTTACGGTATTTCCGAGCCCTCCGGCTAAATGCGCCGTATAGTAGCTCTTGAGAAGCGATCCCCAGGCATGTGGAGATGCTTGCGCTCCGAGTTGTATTAACTTTGGCATTAAATTCCTCCAATTCGTAAATCCAAGGCCTTCAATATCCGTAAGGTGGACATCCAGCAGTTTCTTTTCAAATAAGGTTCTCAGCAAGTTCTGATCAGGATCTGCTTCGCCATCCGCCAGCAAAGTATTTATGCCTTCTGATTTTAAAAAGCCACTAAGCTTTTGATAATCCACCACCGTTTCATGAAAAGGTTCTTCTATCCAAAAGAGATTTACCATTGGGATACCTTTTAAATACTGAATAAACTGGTCTGATGTAAAACCGTTATTTCCATCAACTAAAATTCTGCAGTCGGGAAATGCTTCTGCCACTGCTTTTGTAACCTCAATATCCCGTTGAAGTCCTTTGGAAAAAGGCATCCATTTATGCCCCCTTCCAATTTTTAACTTGAATTGCCTGTAACCCACTCCATAATCATATTGGCATTCCTCAAGAATACGGTCAATTCCTGATGGTCTATCCGCTGGTTCTAAGTCATCGAAATAGATCATACCACTATAATAATCTGTTATGATCGGATCTTTTCGACCAAGTATTTCATAAACAGGTTTATTTAAAATGACTCCTGCGAGATCATGAAGAGCCATATCAAAGGGAATATGTGTCTGCAGCAGTGTACCGACTTTGGGAGAAAAAAGATCTGACATTTTCTTGCCTATCAATTCTCCCGAAATTTTTTCAGCTTCACGTCTTGAGCCACGGAGTGAGGCCCAGCCCATTGCTCCCTGATCTGTCCTTATAACACATATTTCCACATCAGGTCCATAACCATGTAGGTCGAGACGGGCATTTTTCCCCACAAGCCTCGGATAATTCATCTTTACGGTAGAAAATCTGATATCTTTTATCTTGTGATAGGACAGTACCTTGTTTCCTGGTTCAGCATCAGAGGAAAATAAAATTTCATTTGCGTAACCTTTATACAACGTAGCTGAGGCAATGCCAAAATTCAGCGCCTGAATAAATGTTCTTCTTTTCATAGTTGATCTATTTCGATTATCCGAAACCGTCAGGAAAGACTTGTTTCTAGTTTTTTCCTTTACACCAGCGTAGGTATAACTAGCCACCTAACCAAAGCTTTATAATTAGTTTATAAATATCCACATGAAAGATACTACATACGCGTTTGTATTTATTGACAGGGCGTATCAATTGCTGTGCAATTTGTATCATTTTTTTTATCAATGTCTCTGACGTGTACAATTTCCGTATGACTATCTTTACCGCTTCGAGCGGCCTTATTACCTCATACCAATACCGCATAAAAAATTTGCATATAAATACCTATATCTTAAATTTTCCTTTATTTTGTATACATGCGCATATTGGTAACAGGATCTTCGGGAAAATTAGGAAGTGAACAGTTCGGAATCTACGTCTTGCTGGACACGATGTTACGGGAGTTGATTTATTAGAAAGCGATACCACTGATCATTGTTTAGATGTACAGCGAACTGAGGCAGTTATTGAATTCACAAGTGGTTATGAAGCCATTATCCATACTGCAGCGCTGCATGGTAGACATATGGATTTGAATTATAGCCGACAAAGTTTTATAGATACCAATATAACAGGAACATTAAATCTGTTAAATGCCTGTGTAAAGAACGGAATAAAGCGTTTTCTTTTTACCTCTACAACCTCCATATACGGCAATGCACTTGTTGATGCGGAAAAAGCGGTGTGGGTTACAGAGGAACTTATAGCCCAACCTCGTGATATTTATGATATTACTTGGTTACACTCCGCAGTATACTTTCGAATTTCTTCTCAATCAACTTCAATAAAACAGCAAGACGGCACTTTAGTTATTGATCTACACCGATAAAAACGCCTTCATTTTATTTATTGCTTGCAAGGAAACAGCTAAATCTTTATTGAGCACGATTTGTCCACTTGATTTTTCCCGAATAATTAAATTAGCATATTGTGTTCTAAATAATGAAAAAAGTGGCCTTTCCTTTAGCGGTAGATACTTTTCAACAATAGAAACTGCGTAACTATCGAAAACATATTCTTTTTTTCCAATGCTTATCCGGTCACTGAATAACGTACAGCGGTTTTGCCGATAGGTGGAAACAAGTAAGGCGGGTAAAAGAACAAATCCAAAGAGAGCGAAGGCCCCAAAAGATATAACCGTACTTGTACCTGAGATAATTCCCAAAAGATTATAGATTGATCCGAAAATAATAAAGGGCGCCAAGACACCATAAAAAATAAGTGTACGCTGTGATAGATTGATTTTCATACTAATTATAAAAAATTGATTTAATACACCAAAATAGTTAAAAGCAAATGAATCTCCTGCATAATATAATTATCGCTTTGATCTCCTTAATATTCGTCCACTATCAATAAATAAGGGTAATACTTTTGCCATTTTTAATCGGGAGTTTTTCTATCGTCAGGTTCTTGTCGAAGCTTACAAAGCATTTGAAACAAGTCTCAAAAAACGACAAGATCTATATAAGATTTCCAAATTTTCCAGTATAGATTAGGATAAGGGTAATCATATCGAATAGCGCATGTGAAATGATTGAAACCCAAAGATTATTATTCCATTTTTTATATAAGATACTCCAGTAGAATCCTCCCAAACAAGCAGCTATAACAGCAAATATATCTTGCTGCAGATGATAGAGACCGAAAAGAATACTGGTTATCACGATAGGCAACCAACGTCCCATTCCTTTAAACAATCTTTTTTCGAGTATATTCTGGATACAGCCCCGAAATACAACTTCCTCATAAAATCCACCAATAATCCAAGCTGCAACAATTGTCATGATCAATCTTGCCATACTACTCCTGATAAAATTATACTCCATATAATCGGGAACATTAAATAGATGTTTGATAACTGGAATATATATTATCTGCATAAATATTACCCAGGCTAATGCAGAGAGAATTCCTAAAAGAATAACACGCGAAGAAAGGTTTTTCTTATTTAATCCCAAATCCTTCAATGACCTGCCTTCTCTTCTTAAAACAAGAAAAATTGCTAAAAAACAAATCACTGCATAAGAATAAAAAGGTAATGGCACAGCATGCGGAAATACGACAAGAAATAGGATGAACCCGATATCCTGAATTATTGAAAATGCTTTGCTTTTCATAGCTTGAGTTATGAAGTGCGTATTATCTTCAAAAATTTAAGCAACCGTAACGCCGAAGAAATGTCCTATTAACGCGGTCACTCCCATTGCTATCGTTCCCTAGAAACATATTCTGCCTACTGCAATTCCGATACTCGAGCCTCCAGTCTTGGCCGCAATCGCTCCAAGAACCATTAAAAAAATAATCGTAAAACCATACTGCAGATAGACCATCTGCCTAATTGGTGCAAGCAATGAAACCATAAATGGAAGTAGCGCTCCTAACGCAAATGAGCCCAGAGATGCCTGTGCAGCTTGTAGAGGTTTAGCTTGTGTAATCTCATTGATACCCAATTCATCATGTGCATGGGCGCCCAATGCATCATGTGCAGTTAGTTCGCGTGCAACCTGTAAGGCGGTTTCTTGACTGACGCCTCTTCTTTCATAAACTTTGGCTAATTCCTGTAGCTCGATTTCAGGCATTTCTTCAAGTTCCTTTTTCTCACGTAGGAGATCGGCCTTTTCGGTATCTTCCTGCGAGCTTACGGAAACATATTCTCCTGCTGCCATAGACATTGCTCCCGCAATCATGCCCGCTAATGCTGCCAAGACAATGGTATTGCGTTCAGGGCTCGCCGCTGCAACTCCAATCACAATACTCGTCGTCGATAATAAGCCATCATTGGCACCTAACACAGCAGCGCGAAGCCACCCAACCCGGTTGACATAGTGTTTTTCTAATGGATGATGCATATCAGTATGTATTTGTGAAAGATACTTAAATTTAGCAATTATATTTATTTAAAGCTACTCTGATCTCACTGTAAGTCAACAACCTATCAAATTACCTACAGTGCCATCCTGATTTTTTTCAATTGTGGTTATGCCTTTTAACCATTACCTTTCAACATTTCGCAAACTTTATTCTACTCAGGAGCTTAAAGAGAAGGTGTAAAGAATCTTGCTTCTTTAAAATTTATAATTATATCCTAGTCTCAGCACCTGCGTTTCGTAATAATCATGGCTTGTATAATTAAAACCAATACCATCTATTTTTCGCTTAATAACCATCGTATTTAATAAATCCGTAGCATTAAAGAAAAGCTCGCCTTTTCCTTTTTGAACGGATTTTTTTAGTCCGGCATCTATTGAAAACCTCGATTGGATTTTTCCCTGCGGTATAATATCCGGTGCCAAATAAATTGCTGTAATCTGCCCATCCCATCCTCTTGCAAAACGAAACATATTGTTAAACTTCAAGTTACCTGAAAGTGCAGTCTGCCGATCTGCTGAAAAAGTATTGGGTTCGGGATAAAGGTTTTCTACTGTAAAGGCATTGATTTGGTTTCGATAGAGATTACCATTAATACTAAAGGAGTAAATTGAAGATACTTTTTGATTCAAGATTGTTTCAATCCCCGTATTGAAGCTCTTTCCTGCATTTTGGAACACAGCATAAATTAATTTACTGTCCGGAACAGTACTCGATATCCGTGTAATAGTTCCATCAGCGAAACGGTGATACATTGCGGCGTAAAAGTAACCATTGCTCCAGGTGTTCTTATATCCCAGTTCGACAGAATTGGTAAACTGAGGACGCAAGCCTGGATTTCCAACCTTGATAATTTCAGCATCATCATACTTTGGAAAAATACGAATGTCAACTTCATTAGGTCGGTCCACTCGCCGATTATAAAAAGCCGAAAGCTTGTTATTGTCGTTAAGTTTGTAGGCCAATCTCACATTGGGAAAGGGTTGCGTATAATTGTACCCATCGCTTTTATAGGTGTTATGATTTGGATTTACATCATATTGAATTTTCACATATTCTAGACGCAAGCCTAATTCAGCCTCCCATTTTTCATTTTCGAAAACATAATTCCCATACACTGCTGGTATTAATTCTTTGTAATTTGCCCAGCCGCCAGCATTCATATCAAAAACAGAGTTGGCGCCCGGTTTAAACTCCATATTAGTTGGAATATTCCGGTTTCTCACCTTTATTCCGGTTTCAATACGTCCATATTTCAGCGGTTTGATATAATCTACATTAACATCATAAACCTGTTCGTCGGATAGCAGCTTAAAAGAGTCTGTTCCCTTCGAAGAAGGTAGATAATTGTCATAGAAGTACTTTTCGTCTTCGCGATGAAATGTATAATTAAAACCAACATTGAGCAAATGCCCGGCATCTTTAAATTTGTGCTGATAAGAAGTTGTCGCCATGGCTGTTGTCTTCAATTCATCTTCCAAAAATTGCCAAAGACGCAAGCGTGTTGAAATATCAGCATCGAAAAAAGGTTGATCGCCCCGGTCAATAATCTTCTCACTTCCATACATCCCCGAAATAGTCAGATTGTTCTGTTCGTCAATATGCCAATCTATCCCCGCTTTCGTCGTTAGAAAATTCGTATTCCGATTTCGTTTCAGCTGTGAGTTAATAATTGTACCATCTTCATATTTACGAGTTACAAATTCATTCTTGTTCAGTGTCTGTGTATAGAGATTATCGGCCTGTATGAAAATGTTGACTTTATCTTTTCTGTAATTTAATGATACACTGGGATTGATTTTAGGTGTTAAAGTATATTGTGGTCTTATGGTTGGTAGATTCTCCTTCCGTATCCATAATGAGCCCAATCCAGAACTGAAACCAACTTTACCATTAAATCCATTTTGATTACTTTTCTTCATAATGATATTAATAATACCTGCATTCCCGTTGGCATCATACTTCGAAGAAGGATTATTGATGATCTCTATTTTATCTATCGCTGATGACGGAAGATTATCCAACCCAGATTGGCTACCAAAACCTGTCAAGGCAGTTTGTTTTCCATCGATAAGCACGGTGACTTTGTCATTGCCTCTCAGTTGAACTTTGCCATCCTGAACCGTGATTCCGGGCAAATTTTGCATCGTCTGCAAAACAGAACCGCCGGTCTGACTTATATTATCGGCAACGGAATAGATTTTCTTATCCAGTTTATTACTTACATGACCTGCCTGAGCAGTCACGGTAACCCCTTTCAATGCGATGGAACGCTCCTCCAACTCGATCGTTGGGATATCCAAAAACTCCGAAAGACTACCAACAAATAGGGATTGCTTCTTATCCTCAAACCCTGTAAATGAAATGTTTAATTGGTAATTTCCTGGCTTAATTTTGGAAATGGTAAACCGGCCTTCATCGTTTGTCATCGTTCCGGCGATAAAAGCGCCGTCTTTATCAGATTTGACCACAACATTAACGTATTGAATAGCCAATTTATCCGTCTTATTTTTTATAATACCTGAAAGGGTAACAGACGATACCTGTGCAGAAACAACCGAAGAAACTATGACTAAAATAAAAATAAAAAATAACCGTAATTGAACCATAATCTAATCCCTAACCTCCTGTAGAAATTTACCCTTATCATCAAAAATTAAGTCCCTACCATCGACTTCAGCCTCATAGCTAACATTATTTCTAGCGTCAGTAATTTTGGCTGCTTCTTTGATATTTTTATGGGAATAGTTTTTGATTACATAAGCTTTAGCGTCTGCAGGAAGCTCTCCGGCGGGAATTCCAACCTCGGTTTCAATGATATGTCCTGCGGCATTTATAAGGACGGAATAATTAATTTTCCCATCCTTAAATCCAGCTTCATAATTTCCCTTTTCTTTTTCCCATTTTACAGACTTTACATTCGGGTATTTCTGTTGAAACGCCAGCCTAATTACTGATGGAACTTTCTTATCTGAGACTTCTTGAGCTTTGACCAATGATACACTTACCATCAGAGCCAAAATAAAAATTAATCTTTTCATGTTCTTTTTTATTAATGATTTCATAAAATTCAAAAACAATTTAGAAGAAATTTAGAACTCAATACCAACCAGGATGATGGAAATTGTAGAGCAAATGAATAGCTATTATCTTCGGAGATTACTCGGTGCTTGTTCGGTGCTTGTTCGGAACTTCTTCGGTGCTTCTTCGGTTCAGAGCGAATAAATAGCGACTAAGCTCCGAGGAAAAAACGTCGATTGTATGAATGAATATCGAAAACTATATAAGATTAAACTTACCGCGTATGGGATTCGCTTTCCCTACAGTATTTTATTTTTCCAAATAGCCTGATACATCTTAAGGATATGTTAAACTTTTCGTATTAACACTTTTTAACGATGTTAAATGGTAGCTTTAGCAAATATTATAATTTACATCAACCACAAATGCCCTTTTTAGACCATGTTCTGCAAGTTCCTACCTACGGATGGAAAGACAACGATGGAAACCTCGTAAAGCCAAGCAAAAAAGAAATTTTCAGCGAATTCTTCAAACGCCTCAATATTTTTAAAGATAAAAGAAATTGGTTACCCTTTTTTAGCTGGCTAAAAGTAGCTTGCCTCATCCCCTTTTTTTTCATCTTTTTGGTGTACCACTTCAGTTGGTGGACTGTCTTGGCAGCATTTATCTACAGTATGATTGTAATGGGAACCCATGGTACGATATGGCACCATCGATTTGCAACACACGGCGCATTTAAATTCCGGAACGGATTCTGGCGTTTTTTCACACAGAATCTGACTATTAATGTAATTCCAGAAGAAATATATGTGATTTCACATCATGTTCATCACGCAAAATCTGACACCCCTGGTGACCCTTATAATGCCCAGGCTGGTTTTCTATACTGTTTTTTAGCCGATGTAAATCATCAGCCTATTGCTAAGGACCTTACGGAAAATTCATATAACCGTGTCAAATTACTGATGCGACATACAGGTGTAACCGCCAATAGTTATGCACAATATCGAAAATGGGGGTCGTACGTAAATCCTTCTCATGCTATCGGATCCTGGATACTAAACTGGGCTTTTTGGTATGCCATTTTCTATTTGATCGGTGGCCACGCGCTTGCCTGTACACTCTTTGGCGCGGCCGGTTTCTGGGCAATCGGTGTACGGACATTCAACTATGAAGGCCATGCAAAAGGTGAAGACAAGCAACGTGAAGGTATTGATTTCAATGAGAAAGACAAATCAATAAATCAGTTATGGCCCGGCATTGTAGCCGGTGAATGGCACAACAACCATCATTTATATCCTAAGAGTGCGCGGAGTGGTTTTAAACCTTATCAGATTGACCTCGCTTGGTGTTATATCAAAATGATGCATAAACTCGGCGCAGTCAGTAGTTATCGGGATGACAAGAAAAGATTTGACGAACAATATCGTATCCCCTACCTAAAATCTAAGGAATAATCAATCGCTCTTAATTA
This sequence comes from Sphingobacterium siyangense, assembly GCF_023277505.1. Taxonomy (NCBI): domain Bacteria; kingdom Pseudomonadati; phylum Bacteroidota; class Sphingobacteriia; order Sphingobacteriales; family Sphingobacteriaceae; genus Sphingobacterium; species Sphingobacterium siyangense. The sequence continues at coordinate 4,969,316 of NZ_CP080574.1, forward strand.
TAGTTTTAACCTGTTACCGGCTTCAGCTGGATAGCACGAGAGCAACTAAGTCAACGTAGCGCGATATTAGATTACCGCATTTTATTTGGAACAAGTCTAAATAGAGTGTATATTTGGGTGCTTTGAAAACCTCCGTACGTAAAATAGAGATCAACAAACAACAATTTGAAGAGTTCTTTCAACTGTATTGGAAGAGAATGTTTTCATTTGCGCTTAAAAGTGTAGACAATGAAGATGATGCAAAAGAAATTGTTCAAGATGTCTTCAAATCTCTGTGGGAAAGAAGATATCAGCTAGAACTTCAGGATGCGGAGCGTTATCTATTGCGTTCGGTTAAATTAAAATCACTAGAATTTCTTCGGAATAAAGGAAATAAAGAGAGACATCATGAGCTGATCTTAAATAGCAAAGCAGCATCTTACGAAGACAATTATATTTATTACAAAGAACTCAAAAATCACTTGGATCAAGCTGTTGATTCTTTACCCAAACAATGCAAAAATGTCTATAAACTGAGTCGCGACGAAGGGTTAACTAACAAAGAGATTGCAACAAATCTACTTATTTCAGAGCGAGCAGTCGAATATCATATCAGTAAAGCATTGTCAGTTATCAAAATAAGACTTAAAAAGTATTGCAATATCAATATTGCGAGATTCCTATTAATTACTTTTTTGTACTTTTGAATATACGTGGATTATCAAAAGATGGAAATCAACCAAGAAATACTTAAAAAATATGCTTCAGGTGAATGCTCTGAAGCTGAAAAGCATGCGGTTGAAAAATGGTTGGATAATAATTCATGGGATAGTATTGCGGAAAATAACCATGTCGATGAACTAGTTGGATCTGACATGTGGAATAAAATTAATGCCGATGTATATCGATATAGAAAATTCCTTTGGGCCAAAATTACTGCCGCCGCCGCAGTTCTTGTAATCGGTTTTTCTGTTTTCTATCTATCTCCCCCTGCTCTGGATAATCATACCTTTACCAATACATCAATTGAGAATAGCAAGCTCTTTACCGAAGATCATTATGATTTACAGTTAAGTAAAAATAGCACGGCCAATATTGATCTGGTCAATAAAAAACTAACCTTCAGCGGAGACTTTATGATCACACCTAAACGGGACTTTGAGCTTGTGGATAGCACCCATAATGTTCTTGTATTTAAGGCCGGGCGAGAATACTTTGTTTCTGATTCTCCGGATTTTGGTAAAATCGTTGCTTTTCAAAAAAGTGATTTGGCATTCCTCCCGTCCAATATGCAGATTAAAATTAGAGAACAATTTCAAAGCATTTAATAGGCAAACATGAAGCGATTAGTATTGTTGTCTTTCCTTGCAACTTTTATTTTTTCTTGTAAACAAATTTCCAACAAAAACATAGATCCTGATTTTGTTTTTTGTCTGTTCAACAAAGATGAAAGCCCAACCAGTTTGTTTTTCTCCGAAAGTTTGGAGGATACCCGACAACCGACTTTACAAATTCCTTTGTCCAGCTCACGAATTCAGGAACGGGAATATATCTATAAAAATGGCTTCTTTTATCGGTTGTCAAGCCAAACCAGTGTATTTACAAAACATCGATTACAGGGGGCGTCCTTGGTCCTTATTGACAGTATACAATTAAAAAATCGCGACTTTGAAACCATCACCTGGAAGGATGACAACAATTTAATTGCGCTATGTCGAGAGGATCTTATTGCAAAAAAAGCCCAGGCTCGACTCTATCAGATTAATGTTGCAGAGATGAAAATTATTAAGGAAGATACCATCACACTTCCCTTTGCAACAAAAGAATATAACGCACTACACCTCGGGCTTGTTGATATTGAAAACAATAACCTTTGGCTGGCTTATTCCTTCTTCAAATCACGCGGGAAATATGGACATACCACATCTGATACGACCTATTACGCCACAATAAACTATCCTAGCTTTACATTGCAACAAATTCAGAAAGAAACTCGTTCGACCTATCCCGGTGGCTTCAACATCATACAATCCTATAGTTTTAAAGACGAATTAGGGGACTATTATTTCATGACCAATCCTGGCATAGCGCTGGGCAATAATTTAAGGCTTCCAACAGCAATTTTTAGAAAGAAGAAAGGGCAGCAGCTCGTCGATCAGCACTTTATGATCAATATTTCCAAGGCAATTGGTAATCATGCATACGGGATCTGGTATGTGGGCAACGGAAAGGCGATTGTTCGCAATGAACAGAAGAATTTATACACCGATTTTTCCAATTATCACGCAGTTTATCAGTTCGAATATAGACTGGTGGATTTAAAATCTGGTTCCATCGAAAGAATTCCGCTCCCATTGGATAAAGGTACCCAAAAAGAGAATGTCTGGAGTGACAAAAAGGATGTTTATATAGCGATAGATGATGCAAATGATGAGCATCGTGTATGGAAGTATAATTTGCAGACAAAAGAAATCTCCAAGGGGATCCAACTCCCCAATAGTACAAACTTTATTGTACGCATGGATTATTTGAAAAAATAATCTATAGTTCTTCAAAAAAAACAAAGCTCATAATCAACTATTTGCATATTTTTCAAAAAAAATAGCTGAAATCAACATTCGGTAAGTGATCGGTATAGGCAACTCTCTTGTATATACTTAATCTAAATAAAAATGTTGAAGTCAACATCTACTTTTTTACTCTTATTAATTTTTACCGTATTTACACAGGCCCAGACCTCCCAAAAGAACGTTATTTCAGGTTTTGTCAAAGATAATTTTGGAAGACCAATCCCAGGTGCAACAATACTTCTAAAAGATCAGGTCAATGGTACCTCATCCGATGTAGATGGATATTATAAGCTACATACGAATATCCCGAACAAGGCCATCATACGTGTCACTGCGGTGGGATATAACTACGAAGAGCGACCTCTAAACGGGAAAAATATTCAGGACTTTCAACTTATCGAGGATCGCAATTATATCGACGAGGTAACCGTAACAGCACATAGGAAAACTGAAAATGAGCAGAAAGTAGCGGAAATAAAGCGATCGGGCTTTAATGTCAGTGTCATTGACATGAATAAACATGCCAACGAAGCTGCCAATTTAACACAGGTTTTAAAGCGCGCCACAGGAGTTACTATTCGTGAAGATGGTGGATTAGGCTCCAACTTTGTATTCCGTATCAACGGGCTCGATGCAAAAATCTATATTGACGGTGTTCCCATGGAAAACTTTGGGTCATCGATGTCCTTAAATAATATTCCTGTCAATCTGATTGATCGGGTCGAAGTTTACAAAGGTGTTGTTCCTGCTTTTTTGGGTTCCGATGCGCTCGGGGGTGCTGTCAATATTATTACAAAGCGCCGAGCAAGACCTTATCTGGATCTGAGTTATTCCTACGGCTCATTCAATACACATCAGGCAGCCGTAGTCGGCACATTTACCAATCCCAAAAACAAACTTTCCTTCCGGATGAATGCATTTTACAATCATTCCGACAATGATTATAACATGTATACTAACGAAAAGTACAACGTTCTTATCGAGAACACTGTCGACAACAAGTATGTCACGATCCCCAAAGCCAAGCGTTTTAACGATGCTTACACTTCAGCCATGGGACAATTGGAGGTCGGTTTTCGCGACGTATCCTGGGCTGATCAGTTCTATGCAGGTCTGACCTATTCACAAAATCACAAAGAAAACCAGCTTGGGGCCTCACTTAGCAAAGTGTTTGGCGGAGCATGGTCTGAAAGCAAATATCTGATGCCAACCCTGAGCTACAAAAAAAGCAATTTTCTGGTCAATCGCCTATACGCAGATATTTTTACAAGCTATAGCTACGATACCCGCTACGTGCGGGATACAGCTATGTACAATTACGATTGGTCTGGAAACTGGATCTCGAATTACAATGCCACAACCCCGAATCCCCAAAAAGATACAAAGTATAATTTGTCAAATTATCTCGCGCGCGTAAATCTAAACTATGACTTTGATGAAGCGCGTAATCAGAGTTTAAATTTCAATTACAATTTCAATAGCAACGATCAGAAACAATATGAACTGATTGGCAATTATGACCGGTCTGGTTTGCCATCCTACTTGGGCCGACATATTTTGGGTTTGTCATGGCAAAACCAATGGTTTGACAAGCGCCTATCAAATGTTTTAGCCGTAAAATATTACCGCATGAATGCCTCAAAAGATATTGACGAACGCACCTTTGATGCAAACAACAATTTGATCAGCGGTGGGATAATCAGTCAAAAAAAGCAAGGGAATTACTACAGCATGAGTTTAGCCTCACGGTATAGGATAACCAAGGATGGCGGTTGGAAACTATCTTATGAAAGAGCATACAACTTACCTTCTATGACGGCTCTTTATGGTGACGGTATCAATACAACATCCAACTGGGATTTAAAGCCCGAACGGAGTGACAATATCAACACTGGGTTTTACTACAATACGTATATTAATCAAAATCACTTTCTGAATGTCGATTTAACAGGTTTCTATCGCTTGGCAGATAACTATATAACCAGCCGTGCGGTCATGCAGAATGGAAATGCCTATTTTCAAAGCTATAACGAACCTGGAGTAAAGCTCTACGGCTTTGAGGCCGAAGTCAAATATGGCTTTAAAGATCTTTTAGCAGTTACCCTGAATGGTTCTTACGATAAAGCTACTTACAACAAAAAATACACAGACGATTCAGACAATAAACAAATTAGCCTCACTTATGGCAAACAACTCATTAATCGCCCTTGGATCTATGGAAACGCTGATATAAGCCTGATCCAGAATAACTGGTTTCAGCAAGGAAGCAGAGTGCAACTCTCCTACTTATATCAATACACGCACTGGTTTTATCTGACAGAATCATACTTGGGATCACTTGAATCCAAAGATCTCATCCCTTCCCAAAATATCCATTCTGCGGTACTTAGTTACGCTTGGGACCGGAACAAATACAATGTATCCTTTGAGGCTAGAAATTTAACAGATGAAAGAGCATACGACAATTTTCGACTGCAACGACCTGGACGTGCATTCTACGTCAAGCTGAGATTATCCATTATGTAAAAAACAAATAAATATATATTTTTATGAAAATCAATAAATTCGCCATCGCAATATTTGCTGCGACTGTGTTATTTTCTTCCTGCAAGAAATCACCTGACACCACTTCACCTGATGAAACTACACCGACTTCAAATAGCTTATATAGTGTATGGGTGACGACCGCAGCGGGTTCATCTTACCTGCTTACCGCAAATAATTTAATGAAAGATACCCTGCTCACTCCGAACAACAATCAAGGAATCGATATTACCTCTCACCTACCAGCAGCATTCTATGCCATTTACGCTTATGCCTATGAAGGTAAATATTACCTGTCAAATGATGGAACAAGATTTAGTCAATTTGAAGTAGTCAATAGTAAATCTTGGAAAGAAACGAACAACTACGCTTTCCCTGGAAATTTCTATCTGGGAAAAGTACTAAAAGATATTAGCACAAAAGATGAAATGGTCATGACTAAAACAGCTGGTACGACCAATAAAGTGAAGAATGTACTGGAACAACCGATTTATTTTATGAATATCAACAATATGACAATCAATAAAACAATTGGTATAGAAATTCCAATGATCACTTTTAACCCCAAAACTCCGGAAGGAAAAGATCATAATCCATATATCGTACCGACGAGCTTCACGCAAAGAGGCGACAAATTATTTGTCGGACACAAATACAGAAGCAATGAAACTCGTAAAGATATCATCGACACGGCCTACATGTATGTGTGTGATTATCCGAGTTTAGCGAATGGGAAAATTATAAAAGATGGCAGAGGAGGCTTTGCTGCGGGACACTGGGAAGTACAGACACTTACTTTTACAGATGATAATAATGATCTATATATTGTAACCAAAAAGACTGATGCTGCTACCTATGGTTTACTGCGTATCAAGGCAGGCCAGACTACATTCGATCCAGATTACTTCTTCGACTTGAAAGACTATAACGTTTTCAGCAACAACATTTCACAAGTTCAAAAACTAGGCGATGGCAAGGTTTACATCAGTCCATTTGTGGTCGATCCGGCAAATAAAAAGATTGTTGCAGATCTTCGGATTTTAGTTGGTGGTGGAGAATCTAAAACAACGATGAACTTTATGGAAAATGGCAAATTGTACGATGTATTCAAGACAGATGAGTCTAAATGGTATGTGTATGAATACGATCCAACAAAAAATTCGGTAAAACGCGGTGCCGAGATCGATCCAGGAATTACACAGGTTTATCACTTGAACAAGCTTAAATAAAACGCCACTTAGTTTAGGAAATACCTAGTCGATGACACCTTCAAAACTCGAGTACTCGATGATGAAACGTGCAAAATCGAATCTAGGTATTTCTAAAAATATAACTCCTAGTTTAAATCAAATGAAAACAATACTCATTAACCTCTTCACATTTTTTATTGTGCTGTCAGCTTCGGCACATGCTGTCTTTATTGAAACTTCGCTGAAAGGAACCAAAGGAAAGCTCCATACGGTAAAAATCGTTTATGGTGAACCCGATGAACATGAGCTTATCTCAAAATGGTGGTGGTATAAAGATGGTACGCAGATTACGTTGACATTAATTAAACCTGATGGAAGCACCTCATCGTTAACGACTGCCGCACAAGATAATCATCTATCGGCCTCATTCATTCCTGACCAAGAGGGCATATACCACATTTCCCTAAAAAAAGATACAGATCGGACAGAAGGGGCCAAAACACAGTATCAGATTAATGCGATAGCGACAATCCAAGTCGGAAATTCCATTATTGGAAATACAGCAGCCCATATCGACAATGAATTGTTTGTCTTTACGAACAACATAGTTTCTAAAAATAAAAAAGAGCTGTCGTTGACTTTATTCGAAAAAGGTAAACCTGCAGCAAATACAGCTGTTCAGATCATTGCACCCAGCGGATGGATTAAATGGCTGCAGACAAATGACCAGGGTATAATCAAATTCACGCCAGAATGGACTGGTAAATACTTTGCGGAAGTATCGAAAAGGGAAAAAGCTACAGGACAAGACTTTGAAGAGTATAGCCGCGCAAGCTCAATGAGCTTTGCCGTAAACTAATGTGGACATGGCCGTAAGAAAGAAGAAAAATAATTCGCTGTTCAGGCAGATCAATAATTGGTTGCACCTTTGGCTGGGATTAATTTCAGGTAGTATTGTATTTGTGATCTGCCTGATGGCCTGCCTTTGGGTTTTTAACCATGAGATTATCGATCTTGTTATTCCGAAAAAAGAAAGGCAATATATCCTTGCTTCCAGCCAGTCCTTGATTTCGCCCTCAAGGATTGTCGGAATAGCAGACTCACTCTATCCTAATGCTGTAATAAGGGGCATTACCTATACCCGGGATCACCCCATTTCCTTTACCCTCAAAAAAAAGGAGCAAGAGAGCAAAGGCAGAGAAGCTAATTCAAAAGCAAACGCACAGGTGCATCTATTACACCCATATACAGGCCAATATCTAGGTTTGCAAACAGAAGACAATTCCAAGGAAGCGCAGTTAAGAGAAAAATTGAACAGCTTTTTTGCATGGACGCTGAGTGGACACCGTTTTCTGTGGCTTCCCAGAGAAATTGGTCGCCCCATTGTAAACTATGCAACCTTGGTCTTTAGTATTACTTTAATCACAGGAGTGGTCTGGTGGTATCCAAAAAAATGGACAAAATCAACTCGGGAAAAAAGCTTTCGGATCAAATGGAAAGCTGGTTGGAAAAGAATTAATTTGGATCTGCATAATGTGGTTGGCTTTTATTCTTTTATTTTGATTCTATTATTGGCCATAACTGGAATGTATTATGGTATCGAGTGGTTTAACAGAGCCTTGTATTGGTCAACAAACTGGGGAACGCCGCTAGCCGAAAGAACTTCTGTCCAATCCGATTCAACAAAAATTGGTCAAATAACCCTTTTTTCGACAGCTTTTGATCGCGAGATTGAGACGATTTTAACCCAATATAAAGATCCACACTACTTGACAATCACCTATCCAGACAAGGAAAAAAAGGACGCTACGATTTCGGTCTATATTCGCAATGACATGGATCGACAGTATAACAATCGCTATTATTCATTCGATCAGTATACCGGGGCATTTCTACCCAATAACATTTCTTTATTCAACAAGGATTTTGCCGAATTAAGTGCAGGTGAAAAATTCAGAAGACTCAATTACGATATTCATGTGGGGTCAATTTGGGGATTCCCCACAAAAATGCTGGCTTTTGTACTCACCTTTATAGCAGGTACGCTTCCTATTACAGGCTTCATTATATGGTACAATCGCAAATGGGGAAAGAAAAAAGGCAGCAATAAATTGGGCAGGGAGTTGCATAGCGGGGAAGAAATGGACGTATCAAATACGAACATACAAACAACAATACGAAAACCACCGATTCGTTTCCTTCCAAAATCCACAAACCTTTAGGTTTTCGAACCACTACTATTTAATTTATGCTTAAACCGGTTCTTTCTCGAAGAGGACAAGGGACACGATTATTATGACGAAATCTACATTATTATCTATATTACTTTCAGGCGCTGCCACTGGACTTGTCGCGCAAACAAAGTTATCTGGAAAAATATTTGACAAAGACGGGCATCCAATCAAAGGTGCCACAGCCAGTCTTTTACATTTAGCTGATTCTTCCCTGATCATGCAGGCAGATGCAGCTAAGGATGGCTCATTTCTACTACATACGCCTAAAAATGGAAATTATCTTATACGCTATAGTTCAATCGGCTACACAACAGTACATAGTCGAGCATACCAGTTAGCTGGAACCGAACACACAGCGCCCCCCATTTTTTTACAACCAGTTGAACATCTGATGGAAACCGTACATGTTATTGGAAAGCAAGCTAGTGTACGTCAGTATGCCGATAAAATGGTAGTTGATGTCGAAGGAAGTGTATTAGCTGAAGGCAACAATGTCCTCGAATTATTGGAGAAAACACCGGGTCTTGTTTCGGATGGGAAAGGAAACTTTTCAATTCAGGGTCGCGCAGGTGCTAACGTACGCATTAATGGACGTGATATGTATGTGTCCGGTGAACAGCTTGCCAGTATTTTACGCGGACTGCAAGCATCCGAAGTCTCCAAACTTGAACTGATCAGTAACCCTTCGGCACGTGAAGATGCCGCGGGAACTGCCGGCATAATTAATATTGTGACCAAGCGAAATGCAAAGGCCGGCTTTGGGGGTGATGCCTTCATTCGAGCTGGACAGGGCCGACAATTTTATGGTGGTTTGGGCGGTGGATTACACTACAAGGTGAATGGGCTAGATATGTACTTGCAGGGAAATAAGAGCTATGATCGGGGTAATAGCCATAATCTTACAGAAAGAAGTTTTTTTAACCAGGGTAATTTAACCTCCTTTCAGAGACAACACGAACGTAAGAAATTAGATGATGCCAGTTTTCATAGTGTTCGTGCTGGGGCAAAATATGAATTTTCGGATGGTGGAGTTTTGGATGGAAGTGTACACTGGATGACGGGCAATTATAAACCCTATGCATCTATCGAGATGGATACCTGGGATTATCCAGCCAATATTCAGACAGCGCATGCAATCAGTAACAACCGTTTTGACGAGTCGTTTAAAAACTGGACATTTAATATCAATTATATTAATAAATACGAAGGAGAAGATCACTTTTTAAAATTCAACTTTGACTTTGCTCCACACGGAAACGATTATAATAACCGGTTTGAAACCGATCAGTTTAATTTGCAAACAAACACGCAATCTTCAACAGGGAGGACAAATATTCAGGACTTGAGTAATACGACCTATTCCGGAAGACTTGACTACAGTAAACAGTTAACAGATTCAAGCAAAATTGAGCTCGGCTGGAAAGGAACGTATTTTTTTATCAACAACGATGTCATAAATACGCTATTGGATAATGGCAAATGGATACAGGACAATGCTACCTCCAATCGCTTTCAATACACGCAGCATATCGAAGCGTTATATGCCATCTACTCTGGCAAATACAAACGAATAGAATATCAGGCTGGCCTGCGGGGAGAATATACATTTATAAATGCCAATCAGGTCACGTTGGACAAAAAAAATGACCAGCGCTATTTTGATCTGTTTCCAAGTGGATCATTGCTATATCATCTAAATGAGAAAAATACACTAAGAACATCCTTTAGCAGCCGTATTGAAAGACCGGGTGATCATGACATCAACGTATTTCGAATTTACGAAGATGCCTATAGCTACAATGAAGGAAATCCTGACCTGAAACCCGAGAAAAGCTATATTACGGAAATTGGTCACGGTTATAGGAACAAATTGTTCACCACAGTAGGTATTTCATATGGACGTGACATGATCAACTGGATTATCCGCCAAGGCGATAAAGTTGGTGAAAACTTGTCGAGACCAGAGAACATTGGACGCTATATGAACTACAGCGCAAGTGTAATGTATAACCAAACATTACGGTCATGGTGGACAGCAAGTCACTATATCAATGCATTTTACAACAACTATTCCGGAGAAATTGGAAATGTAAACCTAGATTCTAAAGGCTCAAGCTGGACAGCGAACAGCCGGCATACGCTGCAATTTAAATATGGATTTCGCAGCGAAATTGCATTTTATTATCGATCGGGAATTACTACTGGACCTTCCCGAACCGATAAAAGGTATGGTATAGATGTCGCCGCGGAGAAAAAAATGTTTGGAGATCGCGGCATGATCAAACTGACCGCAAATGGTCTGCTCAGAAATGCGAACCCGCAGTTGGTTAGTGAATATGGAGACCTTAAGGTATTTTATGCTGACTTTCCGGACAACAGAAAAGTCTTATTGTCGCTGAGCTACCGATTTGGAGACTAAAGAAGGTGGACCTGCAATTTTGTCATATTAAGTAGACTGGCATAAAAAATGTAATACTATAAATTCATAATTTAGGTTTATAATTGGTTAGTTAAAACGCTTGAATTTCCCCGATTCAAGCGTTTTTTGTTCCTAAAAATTAGCTTATAGGGTCTAGGAGACCTTCATCGGTATTCGCCATTGCCACCGGTCTACCTTGTATCTTCCAAGCCGGGAAATAATAAAACCTGAAAAATGGAAACACATTACAAAAATCACATTATATTAAACCTATATCCTGGCGAAAAGCATCTGCATTTGTCAAACAATCTTATCTTTAATAGCGATAGGAAAACGGTAAATGATTATTGATTTTCAAGTGCCCAATTGGCCATTGCCTGAATAACAGGAAATAAACCTACCCCTGCCGGACTTAATCGGTAGATCACAAAAGGCGGAACAACGGGTTTTGCCTCCCTTAAGATCAATCCATCCGCTTCCAATTGTTTTAAACTCTGAATGAGCATTTTTTCTGTAATTGCAGGGATACATTTTTTAAGTTCACTATATCTCTTACAATCCGTAGACAGATGATAGATAATAATTGGTTTCCAATATCCGCCGATCTTATCCATTGTGAAAGTTACAGGGCATAATTCCGCTGCAATTTTTTTGTTTTCCTGAATCGTCGATGTCTCCTTAATTGCTGTCATGATTGTCTTGTTTTTGCGTTCAGTACACTTACTATAGGGTAAGTACTTCCTTAAAAGAAAGTACAAATGTACTTTTGTATTATCACATATAAAAAATTAAACGATGAAAATTACAATAACAGGTTCTTTAGGAAATATAGGCAGACATTTAGTCGATATTCTTATCAAACAAGGTCATGAGGTAAGTGTAATCAGCAGTTCTCCTGAAAGAGCGAGCGAAATTGAACATTTGGGCGCTAAAGCGCTTATTGGTTCTATCTTAGATGGTCCTTTTTTAACCGCGAGTTTTTCAGGTGCAGATGCTGCTTTTCTGATGACTCCTCCCAATTTAGGTGGCCAACATATTGTTGAGAATACCGCAAATGCAGGAAAAGCCTACGCGACAGCCATAAAGTCGGCTGGCTTAAAAAAAATAGTGATGTTAAGCAGCGTTGGTGCTGATTTTGATGCTGGAACAGGACCAATTCGCGGTTTGCACCAAATTGAAGAGATATACAAAACACTACGCGATGTTCATATCACCTTTTTGCGTGCCGGATATTTCTACACGAATTTTTATAACGATATTCCATTAATCAAAAACGCAGGTATTGAAGGATCAAACTTCCCTGCAGAGCTAAAAATTCCATTGGTTGATCCTTTAGATATTGCTACTGCCGCAGCCGATGCGCTCCAAAATTCAGAAGTTGGACATCACGTGCGTTATATTGTTAGCGATTATGTTTCAGGAGCAGAAATTGCCCACACATTGGGAGATGCTATTGGTAATCCAAACCTGCCATGGATTGAATTTACCGACGAACAAGCTTTGGACGGTATGTTAAAGGCGGGACTTCCAACAGAAATTGCATCACTCTATGTAGAGATGGGGCAGGCAATCCGTGCAGGAAAATTACAACAAGATTTTGAAATTCAGGGTCAGCCTATCTATGGTAAGATCCAATTAAATCATTTTGCCATTGATTTTGCTAAACGATTCCAAAAACTATAGATCAATAAAAAAGGGTATTTTAAGTTGTAATAACTAATAAGATCGGCCCTTTTTTATTAAATTTAATAGAGATGAGCAGGATAATCAATCGGACTCATCGCTATTAAATCTATTGAACTAAACATCCTGCGCAGCTCTCTGAATAGGCTATGAAAAGCTTGAACTTCCTTCGTATCATACCATTAAAATTATCCATGTGCCTAAAGTTAAACGGAAATACTCTTTATTAAAACAGAATACAGGTCCTCAGGTTTAACAGGTTTGATTAACCAATAATTTATCGCCAGAGAATGACAAAGCGGTTCTATATCTTTCTCTTCAGCACTAAAAATGGGAATGATGTTCTGCTCAAAATTGTTATTAAATTTTTTTTCGCGAATATTCTTTATTGTTTCGATACCACTGATAATAGGCAATTGATTGTCGATCAAGATAGCGTCAAAACAGCGCCCCCCTTTTAACATCTGTAATACTTCAAATCCAGTTTTTGCCTGTACGCAATCAATATTCTTTAAGGATAACATCCGAGCCAAAGCATTTCGTTCAGATTCTTCTTCTGCAACAACGAGTACATTCTTTATTTTTTTCAATTCCTCCCACTCATTTATTTCCCAGATAGAACGCACCTGAATATTGAAAAAGAAACGGCTGCCAACACCTAAAGTGCTTTCCAATTTCAATTCACTATCCATCATTTTAAGCAGTTTATTGGATATAGTCAATCCTAATCCAGTTCCGCCATAACGTTTAGTCATCGAGTTATCTTCTTGCGTAAACGCATCAAATATCCGCTCCAATTTATCCGCTTTAATACCTATGCCTGTATCTTTGACACTAAAGCACAGAACAGCCTGGTCAGCATCATGTGATTCTACTGTAATGCTTAGTTCAATGGTTCCTTTCTCGGTAAATTTTGTGGCATTACTTAATAAATTCATCAATACTTGCTTGATGCGAAGAGCGTCAACCCAGATGTAATGTGGTACATCGGCCGCGATATTCAGATAAAACGCTAGATTTTTGGTTTTGATCTGCAGATTAAGAAAGTTCGTCAACTGAATAACCAGGTCGTGGAGATCGGTCTGTTCAATTTCCAGTTCTAACTTTCCGGCTTCAATTTTAGAGAAGTCCAAAATGTCGTTTACGATCCCAAGCAATAAATTAGCGGATTGATCAACGATCGTAAGGTATTCCCGTTGCGTATCCTCCAATGCTGTTCCAAGCAATAGATCGGTAAAGCCAACAATGCCATTCAGCGGTGTACGAAGTTCGTGGCTCATATTTGCCAAAAATTGTGATTTTGCTGCATTTGCCTGCTCGGCTACTAATTTTGCCTTTTCCAGCTCCTCGCGTTGATGAATAATCCGACTAATATCTGTCGCAATCGCAAGATAACCGATGACATTGTCGTTAATATCCCTAATATGAGTAACTGCTAAGGAAACATATAATTGAGATCCATCTTTTCGACAATAGGTCCACTCGCGCTGCTCAGCACCGTGCAGCTCTGCCATATCTACAAAGAGCCGAAGTTTATCTACTGAATGTCCCAATTCGACCTCCAGTTCTTTCGCCCTCAAAACAAGTTCCTCTTCTAGATGAAAGTGTGCAAGACCAAATTTACCAATCACTTCTTCACTACGGTATCCCAAGAGGTTTTCGGCCCCTGTATTAAACAATGTAATTACACCAGCATTGTCGGTCGCAATAATACCGACAGCAGAGGTTGCTTCCAACACTTCTGCAAGTAATTTCTTTGAATTGGAAGACTCTGCTTCGATACGTTTACGCTTATCAATATCCTGAAAAGTACCGTATAAACGGACACAATGACCATTTTCAAAATCGGCATTTCCCAAGGCACGTATCCATAGTTCATGACCGGTGAAGGTGACAATCTCAAGTTCTAAATCCCAAGCTTCTCCCGTAGCGAGTGCGTGTTCAATTGCAGTCTGTATTTTTTTTCTACTTGATCCCTCTTTATAGAACTGTAATGCAGTTGTCAGATCTGGTTCATAGTCTTCAGGTGCTTCATGAATCTCTCTCGTAATTTCGGACCATACTATCTTCCCATCAGCAGGTGTATATTCCCAGCCCCCAATTCTAGCTACCCTTCCGGTCCGTATCAATGTGGCCTGTGCATGCTTAAGTTTCTTTTCTAGAAAATGTTCTTCTGTAATATCTACTGCATTACCAATCACATAAGGTATTTTTTTTTCACTGGCCTGGAGAATATTGTTAAACATCCAGATACGCATGTCACCCGAACGAGTCATGGTACGCATTTCTCCTTTGATTGTTCCATGCCGAACAATCGCATCCAGGTAGTTTTGTAAATTCTTGTGCCCCTCCGATGGAACAATATCAAAAAGTGATAATACCTGAATCTCATCTCTCGTATAGCCTAAGATCCTGGCTCCAGCATCATTGACGGTGATGAAATTCCCTTTCAGATCATGGGTACACATAAGCCCTTGAGAATTATCGAAAAATGCTTTCAGCTTTTGTTCACTTTCCTTGTATTTTTCTTTCTCCTTTCTGTTGATAATAAGCGTAACAACTTCATCCCGGAGAAGGGTTAGAATTTCTTTTTGATGCTGGTCGAGTTGCCTTGGAACCCGATCGATAACACATAGCGCACCTAAGGCATAGCCATTGGGATCGATTAAAGGTAAACCAGCATAATAACGGATATTTGGTTCTCGGGTAACAAGCTCATTGGATTTGAAACGTTCGTCTTTTTCAGCATCTTCAACTTCCATCAGTTGATCTTCTTCTAGGGTATACTGGCAGAAAGATACATCCCGTCTGGTTTCTTCAGTCTCCAAACCAACGCGCGACTTAAACCACTGTCTGTCTTTATCCACCAAAGAAATCAATGAAATAGGTGTACCACATACAAGCGATGCGATTTTCGTAATGCGGTCAAACTCTTCCTCGGTTGCGGTATTTAAAATTTCGTATTCGTGCAATATGCGAATCCGATCTGATTCATTCTTTGGGCATAATTTAGCAGTCATTCAAAAGCTTCTATTGTTATTAATGTTATCTTCGAATTCCTTATTGGTCCTCATGTATAGCTTGCTCTAGCGTACAAATGATTTTACACTATTTTTTAATCATTGATTTGAATCATTCCCACGCCCAACTAAAATATATTTTGTATTAACACTCCTGATTCTATGGTAAAACATCGAAAACCAGCGCTAGTAGCATGATAAATATAAACATGAACACCGCTACGTTAAAATAGTTTTAAATAAAAAAACAAACTATTAGATTAAAAGTCTACCAACAATAAGTACTCCACTCCCGCCTACCTTTTGCGCTTAAAATTATCCAAAGCCAACTGTTATCCTTTCCTAATAACACGCCATCTGAAACGAACATGCAATAAATGTAACGAATAATATATACCTGAGTCGATTGAAAATAGAAATCATCGAAATCTTTTAGGATTGTTCTGTCTTTGGCGCCCATAAAGGAGAAGATTATATCAGTTTTTCAATGCGAAAAAAATATTTTAAAAAAAATTGAACTTGTGAAATCCAAGCTTTCCAAAAAGTCGTAAATGGGTATAAGTACAGAGAAAAAATTATAAACTAAAAGACTTTTGTTATGGAAAAGATAACCTCCCACAACGAAACACTATTGAACTCCAATAGTGACATGGACAAAAGAGATCTCAGACGAAGAGACTTTTTAAAATATGCAGGAGCCAGCGCAGCGACATTAGCCATACTCGGTATGTCGAGCTGTAAAAAAGACCACGACGATGGTATGGATAACGGCGGCAAGGGCATGTATTTTGGCAGCGGCGACATTGCTATCCTAAATTATGCCTATGCACTTGAACAACTTGAAGCCGCATTCTACATCCAGTTAGTCAATAATCCCTATAACGGTATGACGGATATGGAAAAATCTTTTTTCACCGATATCCGTGATCATGAAATTGCACACCGTGAGTTTTTCAAAGTGGCCTTGGGTGCAAAAGCCATTTCAAGTCTCGAATTTAACCTAGCTGGCGTCAATTTCAGTAGCCGTGAAACAGTACTGGCAACAGCAAAAACATTTGAAGACCTTGGTGTTTCGGCCTACAATGGTGCTGGTTGGCTAATCAAAGATGTCAATTATTTACTATTGGCAGGTAAGATTGTTTCCGTTGAAGCACGACATGCTGCTTGGGTCAGGGATATGATCGACAACGGCAGTTTTGCCAATCAAGAAGTAGTGGATTCAAATGGTCTTGATCTCGCAAAGAGTCCAAGCGTGGTGCTTAGTGCCGCTGCACCATTTATTAAGTCCAAGATTGATGTTAGTGATCTACCAACCTATTAATTCACCCAAAATCTGATTATCATGAATCTCTTAAACGTTTTTGAACAAATAAATGCTGTAGATCCTGAATTCAGCGATCGTATCAGCCCTCGCCGTGAAGCAATCAAAAGTTTGGCTTCCATGAGTAAAAAAGTAACCTTGGCTGCCCTGCCCTTTATGATAGGTGAACTCTTTAAAAAAGCCTACGGTGCCACTGCGCCCACAGATGTAAATGGAGTACTCAACTATGCCTTGACATTGGAATATCTCGAAGCAGAATATTATACAATGGGTGTTGCCAAAGCAGGTCTTATCCCCACAGGTAAACCACTTGGTGCGATAACCACCATTCGTGACCATGAAGTTGCACATGTGAATTTTCTTAAACAGGTACTGGGAAGTAAAGCTGTTTCAAAACCAACCTTTGATTTTACTGCTGGTGGCACTTTTGGCAATGTTTTTAGTGACTATGATACATTTTTAGCTGTCGCACAAGCATTTGAAGATACTGGTGTAAGAGCTTATAAAGGCCAGGCGGGAATTTTACTTGGCAATCGCGTTGTACTGACTGCTGCGCTGCAGATCCATTCGGTTGAGGCAAGACATGCCTCCCATATCCGTCAAATGCGCCGTGCCCGCGGAGGTGGAGCCGCCAATCAAAAACCTTGGATTACGGGAGGCAATGACAGTGGTATAGGAGCAGTTGTCGATCCGGTATATGCAGGCGAAAATAATGTGACACAAGCGGGAGTGGATATTACGACTTTGCCAGGCGCCTCGGGGAAAATTTCGACCAATGCGGCAACCCAGTCATTCGACGAACCTCTAACTGCAGAAGCTGTACTTAATATTGCAGGTTTATTTATAAAATCCTAACAAAAGACGTAGTTTACCTGTTTTAGCGTGTCCTGATCGGTTTATCCCATCAGGGCATTTTTTTATATATTATATACTCCCCATCACACATAATGCACTGAGCGTTGGCGCATCTTTTCCGCCTTCATCTTCCAGTGTAATGGCAAAAGCCTGAGCTTGGGGAATATCGAGCATCTTACTTGCCGTGTCTCCTTTTGAATCCAATGGAAAAACACCTGCATTAACAGGTTTACCGTCAACCATCGCCCACAACTGATATTGCTTTCCTTTAGGTGCAACTGGCATGTGCTCAATGCTTAGATAAACTGCCTTTGATGCCTGATCCCAAAATACCAAGGCACGGTAATCGGGTTTACTTTCTACGCCCTTAAGAGGGATTGTTTTGATCGCTGGGTTTTGAACGAGTGCCCATTTGTTCTGTAATGTCGCTACTTTTTCTTGTTCAGCATCAAGTAAGGACGTCGTCTGATTTAACTTATTTGCTGTATCCTGTTTGCGTTGATATAAGAAAATATTAGCACCAATACTAACAGCTAACAATAGACTCGCTGCAACCGTCCACGTATAAGACCGAGCACCGAGCGTTTTCTTGTCGGCACCGATAGCAATTACTTCGCTATCGCCTGTCGAAGCGGGCGCGAGTACTTCGTTGACTTCCTGATCTTCGCTTGGCACAAGATTTTCCGCTATGAGTTTATTCCATATCTCTTGTTTGAACTGCATAGGCATCTCCATCGCTTGGCTATCAGCCAACTCTTCGAGTGCAATTTCTGCTTCGATGATGGCTTGTTCCACTTCGACATTATTTTTTCGAATACAATTCAAGATGCTCACTTCCTCTTCAGAAGCCAGCCCCAAAACGTACGATTCAATAATCCCCGACGATATGTATGCTCTAATATCCAAAATTAACGATACTCCTTTAGTAATTGTTGTAACTGTATAAATGCCGCTCTGGTACGAGTTTTTACCGTTCCCAGCGGGACATCAAGTTGTTCAGCTATTTCTTGTTGTGTATATCCTTCATAGTAGGCCATCTCAATCAAGATACGCCATTCAGGCTTCAATTTATCTAAAATATTTCTGAATCCAATAAAATCTGCTTTCGTATGTAGTTCGTCCTGACTTTGATCTTGTTCTTCCTCCCTATTTACGATATTTGAAAGCGGTTGGTTTTTCTGTTCGTTTACGATCGCTTTTGATTTTCGATGATCGAGGGCTGTATTACGGGCAATGTTGATCATCCAGGTATAAAGACGGCCTTTTTCAGCATCGAAAACATCGATGTGTCTCCAAATTTTGACAAATACGTCTTGTATGACTTCTTCCGCATGCTCAGTTGAAGCCACTATACGACAAACCACACCAAAGAGCGCATTGGCATAGTGATCGTAAAGATAACTAAAAGCCTGCTGATTCTTCTTTTTCAACAAAAGAATCAATGTTTCTTCAGAAAGATTGTGTAATGGACTCAAATTTCACGTTTATAATGATCTAAAGATGGATATTAAAAATCAGAAAAAAAAGCAACTAAAATAAAATAAGTTAAAGTACCTATAAAACAGGTTAAAATACCTACTATACCATAGCATTTATGCGGATAGCATTTGTTACTAATGTTTTACATTGCTCAATTCCTGTTTTTGGTTATTTAATTCCACTAGTAGTCCCACTAGAACGGGATCAATTTAACTTAATTAGGCCAGATAATCAGCTTGTAGTTTTCATTTTCGGCTAACCTGGTATACACAGTTAGATTTACTAAAATTTATCTAATAGCTTAATTTACAAGAAGAATTCCCCTTGGAAATTGGATTTATCCACAGCATATCACATGTTGCCAGATAAAATTCATCAATTAGCTGGATAATCAAATCATCTCTTTCGTTATTAACAGCTAGTCCCACCCAATTTTTTGAGGGAAGATATTTACTTCGGGTCCATTGAACGGGCTGTTCTATTTGTTTTTCTGAACGCAACCATTCTAATCCACTATCATTGAAATATATCTTTTCATTTGACAAATCCATCACGATGAAAGGTCTTTTCTTAAAATAGAAAATACTCATATCAAGATCTGCAATTACATTCATTCGAATATGTTTTTTGAGATGCACATATGCATTTATACGGGTTAGTGTTGACATCTATTTATCTTATTGGCTATAATAAAATCGTCATAAATTTCCATGAACATTCAAAGTAGGCGAAGTGTTCATCAGACGAGAATCAAAGATATTCGAACCAGCGGTCTAAGTGGGGGTATATTTTGTTCTAATAGGTGGAAAAAAATGTTAATGTAGGTTGAAAATACGACGGATAAAACCACTAATTTACCAAGCGAAAGGATATGCGTTAGTTTGCCCCCTTGCAGGTTTCGGCGAATCGTAAAATCCCTGCACGGATTGTAAATAACACCATTGAACCAGCGTTGCAATGGTTTAAATTTGATAAACAACAAAAGATATGCGGAAAGAAAGTAAAAGCACGTCATTCATTAAAAAAATTCTAGGCTTAATTAGTCTTATCCTTATGGTAACAAATAGTAAAGCACAGCAGGTCACGCACTATTTTCCAAGCGGAAAAGATAAGGCAAAGACAATCAGTGGACAGTATGGTGGTAATAGCGGAATTTGTCTTTTTGAAGATGGCAAATTTCTGTTATATGGTTATGCTACATCTGTTTTCGGGTCCTATGTTTTTGAAAAAGATTACCTGCTTTTCTATCCGGATGAGGCCCCTTTATTTCAACTGTATGGGCGTCACAATGCTAACTTCAAAGACAGTACTCGTTTCAATTTGGCAGGTTTTGAAGGCGGGAAAACCTATGTACAATTTGATAATGACAGTACACATCGGGTTTTCAATGACAAAGCAAACTGTTTCAGCCCCCCTTTTGTTCATCAGGAATCCAAACCGGTTCAATCGCTTAAGTTTATTGTACAAAATCAGTATATGGAAGATGATAGCACTTATCAAGTCTTTCAGTATACCAATGAAGGAAAATTCAATGATTTTATAGCTGCTTATAACAAGCCCCAACGTGCACGTCAAAATTTCAGCGCTTACCTATATTTGGCTGAAGGTAATAAATTAGCCATCAGGCTCTCCAATTATGGTGGAGAAAGAGGTTTTTTAAGAGAAAATCAAGACGGTTCAAATCAAGAGCATTGGAACGAAATATTGACCATGAAGAAGGATTATGATCAGTCAAACTATATCGACCCCACAGAAATATTTAGCAATGCACATTACACAATATTTTACCCTGACCTCGAACAGTACATTTTAGATCCTGTCACCAAAAGATATATCAGCAAGTTTGCATCAGACAATGAAGCTTTTTTTGCAGGAAATCCTGAGCAAGACGATCGGTATTTAAATAAGTACATCCGGCAGGGTCTGTCCTTTCTGCAAGATGAAAGATTCGATAAATCAAAACTAGCAAAGACCAGCTTATTCTATACGAGCTGTGACGAACCTGAAAAATCATATCATTATGAAAATGGATCACAGCAATAATTGCCCAAAAGCCACAGCAATGATTCAAATAGGATTTTAGCACTAATAAGCGTAACAAACAGTGGCATAAACGGCGATTAATACGAGCGTGACCTCTTAAATATGGCTTAATTTTGGTAGTAATAACTGGATAACATATACACTAGTTTTATTTCGGCAAAGATGATGAATTATATAACGATTATTATTGGACTGGGAATTTGCTCACTGGCAAGTTGTGCAACTCAAAAGGAAAGTATTGCAAATAGAAAAGAGACAGAAAGTGTATCCTTAGCTGAGGGACAAAGTATATCATTGCGAGAATATCCGATCAAGATCAAATTTAAAGGTATTTCAGAAGATAGCCGTTGCCCTGAAGGCGTCAACTGTATTTGGTCTGGAGTTGCGGTAGCAGAAATTGAGATCGCAGAAAAAGCAACCGAACCCATGATTATAAAGCTCGCCACAATAGATTTACAGGATAGAGGCTATCAAAGAACTGCCAATACCAACGGATATACCATTTCATTACAAGATATCGCCCCTTATCCGAACAAGGAACAAGGGACACAAACGCTACGGGGTAACTACAAAATCTCTGTTATCGTACAAAAAACTGTAAAATAAGCCCTTAGCAGTTTGCTAGCAATCGTCCTATGGCAATAGTCATTGAAGAATGACCCAATTCTATTGAAGAATGACTCAATTCTATTGAAGAATGACTCAATTCTTAAAAATACCAATACATATATTTTAATTATATGCATGGATACTTATTGGTTCATTCCTTGAAAAATAATACCTTTGCCAAAACCTCATTTATGAAAAAGTTTTTTAAATTTATTAAGATCACATTTTTTTCTATACTGGCCATTATTGGGCTATTATTCCTCTATTTTTTCATTTCCAATCGGATATTTATAGGAAATACCAATGCGGAAAATATAGCGTATCTCAAGCTCCATAAAACGGAGATTAAGGATCGTATTGTAGATTCTCTATTCGACAATAGCTTCTATAATTCGGATATTTTTTTACTTGGGGAAATTCATGGCTACGCAGACAATCAAAAGTTGGACAAAGAGCTGCTATTCTATTTGAACAAAAAACTCGGTGTTAAATATTACATTGCTGAGATGGATAGTACAAATGCCAATAAACTAAACAGCTTTTTATCCAAGCCCCTAAAAGATAACGCCCTACTGAAAGATGTGGTTAGCTCCATTCGCAAACGTATTCCGCAACAGTCTAGTTTAGAGCTATATCAAAAATGGGGTGAAATTTATGATTATAACCGTAACCTTGCCGATTCGGCAAAAATCACTGTTATTGGCATAGACAAAAGCTTTACAGCGGATAAATCTGACGTGTCCAGGGATTCAGCTATGCTATTAAATTTGGAAAATTATATGAAAGAACACCATATTAAAGGTAAAAAACTATATGGGCTATTTGGTTTCTTTCATGTTTTACAAAAAGGAAAGGATGCAACTAACGATCCTTTTGCTGCACGCTTGAAAAATAAAGGATATAAGGTATCTAGCTTTGTTAGTTATACCATTGCTAGTGAAATGTATCTCCCAAAGAATCCTCAATTTCCAACCCCTGCAGATGAAAAAGTAGATTGGGTAAATGCAAATGGCCCACTTATGCTCGTGAAAGGCATTCAGGATCTAAAAGAATTAAGTCGACCAAATAGTATATCATTGTTTAAACTCAATGCTGCACATTCACCCTATGCTACTTCTCAAAATTTAATAACTGTAAAATCACGGCTTTTTGGCGAAAATATCATACCCGCTGAGAAGACTCATACAACTGATTTTTTTCAATATGTATTTTTGTTGCGAAATTCAAAGGCCTTAACAAAACTTGATTAGGACAGCAAGCATTTCATCGAAAAATCGGGTAAACAGGCCGTCTGTAGATCATGTGATCAAAGAGACAAGTATCCTAATGAAAAATATTCCATTCATAAACAGGATGATCCATATTTAAAAGAAGGAATCTAGCTTATCGACTTGCAAGATATCACTTTGGTTTTTATATTTGCGACATCATAATAAATCCTAATGCGGAAGTGGCGTAATTGGTAGCCGCACCAGACTTAGGATCTGGCGCCGCGAGGCGTGGGGGTTCGAGTCCCTTCTTCCGCACAAAAAACTCCCGAGCTCATAAGTTCGGGAGTTTTTTTTAGAAATTAGTTCTTAGCTACACGATTTAAACCGACCAGTCAAATGGTTTTGTACAAGGATCGCATTCAAATTTTAAAACCTTGCCTAGACTTTTGGCTTTTTTTCCTTTTTTCACAAATACATACGCTAAATCTACATATTCTTCCACTTCCACTCCGCTTTCATCTCTACCTTTTACGATAACAGAATAATATTTCCCGTCAGGATATTGCTTGTAAAATACTTCGTTTACAGTAATCTTTTTTGGTGTTTGATTGTCGCAGCAGCTACACCACAAAATAACAATGGGCTCTTTCTTAAGATATGCTACTGCGGTTTCCGCTTGTTTTTGTGTTAGGGCCTGTAGTTGGTCGGCTTTTGAAAATAAGGCTGTGCATAGCAACAAAAGAAGAAAAACGGTCTTTTTCATACAAATAGTTTAAAGTTTAAAAGAATTCATCAGCAAAGACTATGCCTTTAGATACACGAAAAATAACAACAGCTTTCCTTAGGTATGAAATAGTCGGTTATTTCTTTGCCAATTCTGGGCAGTGTATTGGATTTCCCCTAACAGAAAGACCTTACAAATTTATAAATTAACAACTTAAAAAACCTGTTCTCAAGATACAAACGGTATCCCTAATAGATGGTGTTAGTATCTTGAGAACAAATTGATATTTTATTTTTCCCAAACCAATGCACTTGCGCCAAGAATAGCAGCATCAGCTTCTTCCAATTCACTAAAGACAAGTTTCACTTTATTCCTAAACAAAGGAAAAAGATTTCTTTCCATATGCAGCTTCGCAGGTTTTAAGATAAAATCACCAGCTTTAATTACCCCCCCAAATAGGAGAATTGCTTCAGGAGATGAAAACATCACAAAATTGGCCAAGGCTTCACCAAGCTTCTGCCCCGTATATCTAAATACTTCGATGGCAATTGCATCCCCTTTCAAAGCACATTCATGAACAGTCTTCGAATTTATAGCATCTTCTGGATACTGATTTAGCATCGACTCAGGAAACTCAGCTCTCATTTTCTTTGCCGTAATCGTTATTCCTGTCGCTGACGCATAGGCTTCTAAACTTCCTTCAGAACCTGTGCTCCAATGCTTCCTTCCTCCAGGTTTAACAATGGTATGGCCTAATTCTCCAGCAAATCCGTCATGACCATAGATAAGCTTTCCACCGGCGACGATACCGCTGCCGACACCTGTCCCTAGGGTAATCATAATAAAATCTTTCATTCCCCGCGCTGCACCAAAAAGCATTTCACCATAGGCTGCAGCATTGGCATCGTTGGTTATGGTACAGGGAATGTTAAACTTAGCGGTCATTAAATCACTGAATCGAATGACACCCTTCCAAGGAAGATTGGGCGCATGGTCTATGGTTCCAGTATAATAATTCGCATCCGGAGCACCGACGCCAATTCCATCAAAGCTATCTTTACCACCAAAATTTTCAATTAAAGGAGATGCTTTTTCATACAACGCATCGATAAAATCCTCTACTGTCTCATAATCATCTGTTTTTATGCTTCCCTTTTCAAGTACTTCACCGCGATGATTGACCACGCCAAATTTCGTATTGGTCCCTCCGATATCTATTCCCAACGCTACACGTCTTGATAAATCTATTAATGACATTTCTATTTCTTGTTTCTTAGTTCTAAAATTACTAAAAGATAATATTTTATGAGCAGTCGACAAAATCTTCTTGCCATTTTATACCTGTAGGGAACGCTATTTATGGTCACAAGCAATCCGATCAAAGTTGGATGTATCCGGCATCGCTACTTTATTTTATCGCCTACGCACAACAAATTACCAAAGGCGGCATAGTTTTAGCACATTAAGAATAGTTTAGGCCCTATATTTATATTTTTTAGTACAACAATAAATTTATGAATAAAATATTACGATTTTTTGATCTACACCAAGGTGAAGAAAAAAAGGAAGCTGTTCTGGAAAATGTTGTCAGTAATATTTCTTTTCGCGGAGCTAATGCCTGGATTCTAGCCTGCGCGATTGTAGTGGCGTCTGTTGGATTGAACGTAAATTCTACTGCCGTCATTATAGGAGCCATGCTGATATCTCCGTTAATGGGGCCAATAGTAGGAGCTGGATTCGCCTTAGGGACTTTTGACTTTCCGTTATTAAAAAAATCGCTAAAAAATCTACTGATCGCCACATTGATCAGCTTAGTCGTGTCGTTTATCTATTTTCTTTTAAGCCCCTTCAAAGAGGCACAATCTGAGTTACTAGCACGCACATCACCCAATATTTACGATGTCATGATTGCAATCTTCGGTGGTCTGGTCGGTGTCATAGCCATTACAAGAGTGGATAAGGGCAATCCAATTCCTGGAGTAGCAATTGCAACAGCCCTGATGCCTCCACTCTGTACCGCGGGCTATGGGCTCGCAATAGGCAATTTCAGCTTTTTCGCCGGCGCATTATTCCTGTATATAATAAACTGTGTTTTTATCTGCATTTCGACTTTTGTGATTGTCAAATATTTACGGTACCCCAAAACACATTATGTCGATCAGCAACGGGAAAAAAGAATTACACAAAGTATTACCATCATCACAATTATACTTGTATTGCCGAGCGTATATTTTGCATACAATCTACTGCAAGAAAAAAAATACACAAACAAAGTAAATCAGTTCGTTCAACAGGAATTGAGCAATAAAGGTTATACGGTTATTTATGAAAAACTGGAGATGAATGGTAATCCAAAGAAATTAGAACTGGCTTTCTTATCAAAAAAATTCAGCAAAAAAGAAGTTGAGTCTCTACAACACAGCATGGAAACATTTGGGATTACCAATACCTCGCTGGTTATTCATCAGGACAGTTTAGACCTAAAATCGAGTATTCTTAGCGAAATCGATAAGCGTACCGCTGCTGTAAGTGAAAAAGACCTTACCATAAGAGCGCTCAATAATGAACTTACCAAATACCAATTGGCCAATCCACAGCTCGATCGGGATATCTTGGTATTGTTTCCCGAGCTAAGCTCCTATAGCATTGGTATACAACAACATTACAGCAAAAAAGATAGCTTAGCCAACCTTGTCGCATTTATTTATTCTACCAAAACTCCGCTACCTCAAACACAACGGGAAAAGCTACAACAATGGCTACAAAATCATTTTCCGAAAGATAGTGTGGAAATTATACGTAAATAGACTTGAGTCAGCTCGTTCTATGCCGACAATCTGACGGTTTAAACAAGCGTAAGAGCTATGTTCCATCAGCAAAGAACGAATAGCGAAATACTCACATCCAAATAGAGAGCTTGATCAGCAAACCATAGGATGCGAGCCGACAGTCAGGACAAATTATCGGCAGCTTTTAGGTGTTTAAGAAAAATGCAGCACAACAGCGGAAAACCGATATAATAAGTAACGAGAACGAGCAAAGGCAAAATCCCCTCGGGTTTGACAGGATCTACTGCATACGTTTTTATCAGGAGCTGCAGACCGATATTTTTTTCTTTCGAAAATAGAATCATCGTTGCAAAATTATAACCAAAATGCAAAACGATCGGATACACTATTTTACTGGTTTTAATATAAATCTGCGCGAATAAATACCCCACTATACCAGTCGATACAAGGACTTCCAGCATCTTAAAAACCTGCCCCACGATACCGTACGAAAACCAGTGATAAATGCCAAAAGCCAGCGCTGTGATCAATGCAGCTTTCCCCTGACCACAGCGTCTCATAAGAATATATAATACGGCTCCCCTAAAGATCAATTCCTCAAATACTACCGCTTTTGATACGTAATAAAGACTGCCAAAAAAATCAGATACCGTATAATTCGGATTTAGTTGATACGGATTTCCGACTAAATAAGCAATACTCAAATAGAGAGCAGTAACGTATATTATGGGACCAAACAGACAAAACAGGAAAGATCCGACCTTTGAGGAAAACCCCAGAACCTGAAGGTTCCGCTTGCAAAAATAACCCAGCAAAAACTGGGAGACGACCAATTCAAGAGCAATAGCGATCATGATTTTTTTTACACAAAGCTATAGCCTTAAATCATTTAATTTCACGACATTTGAATACGCCGCAAAATGTCATAAAATGACCAATAAATCCAGCAAAGAGAAAATAGCGCTTTTGATCAAAAATGCCCGTATCAGTAAAGGATATTCCCAACAGCAACTTGCTGATCTTGTCAAACTGAATCTTCGATCTGTACAGCGCATCGAAAAAGCTGAGGTTCTACCAAGGGCTTATACCCTCAATTTAATGGCAGTGCAGCTTGATCTCGATATTGCACTATTGAAGGAAACCGAACCTGTACATGAGATCCTCGAGAAGAAAGTAGCACAACAAACAAAACCCGCGTTAAACAAAGCTCAAAAACTCATTGTGAGTATAACCTCAGGCATACTCGGCATTTTATTAATATCCGCCTTTCTTTCACAATCGACGAATTTTCCGGAGACAAGTTTCGAACTATTTTTACTGCTTGCGGTCGCTGTGCTTAT
Organism: Sphingobacterium siyangense; assembly: GCF_023277505.1. NCBI lineage: Bacteria > Pseudomonadati > Bacteroidota > Sphingobacteriia > Sphingobacteriales > Sphingobacteriaceae > Sphingobacterium > Sphingobacterium siyangense. The sequence goes on from NZ_CP080574.1 coordinate 4,997,326, forward strand.
CTATGGAATCATTCTTTGGTGGACCTGGCGGAATCGTTAGCTTTTGATAATCCCTACTGTTTTAAAAGAGCTGCATCTCTTATAAAGATTTCAACCCTGCTCCGATCTTTCTCATTTAATTTGACATAGCCTTTTACAATAACAGGATTCTCTTTTAACCACACTTTATTGTTGTCGCTCAGCGTAACCTCCACCATCGGTGGAATACCATTTTGGCCACAAAACATACATTGCTGCACTGGCAAGACCGACAAAAGGAACCTATTATGGCGAAGGCCGGCCCTTAACGGTACCATATAGCCTTGCAACTCTACCCTTGTTCCATCCAGTTTCGCAAGCTTACTCGGAAAATAAGGGGTGTAAACCGTCTTGCCATTAACCTTGTTCACTTTATAGAGCATGGTGTCAAAAGTTTTCCAAACCTCATTCATCATAGGCTTATGATCGACCAAATGTTGTGATTCCGTTACCCCTTGAGAAAAAACTGGATTAGTTTTACTTCCTGCAACAACAAACAAAAAAACTAGAATAAATTGCTTAAACATAACGCATTAAAGATTTACCTATCAAATATAGTTAAAAAACAGTAAAAGCAACTATATTGCATTTGATGATTTTTAATTATATTTATAATACGAATAGCACTATGAAATGGCAACTCCATTTGACAATAGACAAGAGGTATAATCAGCACGATTTGATAAAAATTAATTTATGAACACATTATTAAAAAAAGATGCAGCATCCAATCCGGAAGATTTAGGAGACCAACACATGATGACTTCAATGGATACTCCCCTGCGACCCGATGCATTTGATCGAACAGACGAAGAAAAAATCAGCAAGATATCTCAACTTTTTAAGGACATCATGTATGAACTTGGCCTCGACCTACAAGATGACAGTCTGAGCGGAACGCCCCATCGTGTAGCAAAAATGTATATCAACGAATTGTTCCATGGCCTTAACCCGGTTAACAAGCCCAAGCTGTCCACCTTCGAAAATCGCTATGGCTACAATAAGCTCTTGATAGAAAAAGACATACGGGTAAATTCAGCCTGTGAACACCATTTTTTACCAATTGTGGGACGGGCACATATAGGCTATATCCCCAAAGACCGCGTAATAGGGCTGTCAAAAATAAACCGTATTGTAGACTATTATGCGCATCGGCCACAGGTGCAGGAACGCCTTACTTTACAGATTTACAATGAACTCAGATCTACCTTATCAACAGATGATATCATTGTTGTGATTGATGCAGATCATCTGTGTGTTTCCGCAAGGGGTGTCAAAGACACCAGCAGCAGTACAACAACACTGGAATACAGCGGTATATTCTTATCAGAAAGTAAACGCAACGAATTTTTCAATTTATTGAAATAAGGTCTGCCTTTCCCCGACTTTCGTTGGGGAGATACCAAAAGCAGATTAAATGTATAATCATCGCAAATGAATACAGCCCATGCTCGCCCAGTAACCATTTTAACTGGCTTTTTAGGTGCAGGAAAGACGACTTTTCTAAATGCGCTAATGAAATCCTATCCGAAAAAACGCTTTGCTATCATTGAAAATGAGATAGGACAACTAAATATAGATAGTTCCTTGCTCAATGAAAACTATGGACAATTGGTAGCGCTCCAAGAGGGGTGCATCTGTTGTACGATGAACGATGAACTTTACACCGCACTCGAATCGCTCTATCAAAAACAGGACAGCTTTGATGAACTCGTTATTGAATGTACAGGTCTTGCCATACCCGATGCTTTAACAGAACCTTTTACAAGGCATCCAGTGTTTAAGAACTACTTCCCATTAAAAAAGATTATTTGCTTGGTTGATGCTGCACTTATTGAAGATCAGATCAAGGAAAGGGATGAAGTGTTACGGCAAATCACGGCTGCCGACGTCATTGTCATTAACAAAACCGAAGCGGTACATTCAGCATATTTGAGCTATTTAAGCGACTACTTAGCACATGTAAACCCATTAGCGCAAACTCTCCAGTCAACAGTAACGGAGGGGTTTCCTTTCGAAATAATTGAGGAAATAAAGTACACAAAAAAAATAGAGGCCTTTTCTTTTCTGAAGAACGTTAATCTAAGCAGTTCACTGATACTTGGCAAATCAAGTCTGGCAAAACAACATCTGAGCGATATTGCAACGCGCGCCTATACTTTTGCTGAAGAATTTAATTTCGTAAACCTATTTCTCGGTTTGAGCAAACTCGTCGGCAAGTATCCAAACAAAATTTACCGAATGAAGGGAATTGGTTATAAAAAAGATGAAGACAAAAAAATCATTATACAGACCGTCGGTTCACGTGTCGATATCGACTACGGTAACCATTGGAAACAGGATGAAAGAAAAATGAATACACTGGTATTTATTGGAAAAGAACTGGATAGTCTCTCCATACAAGATCTCCTGATACGTATGTTGACCATCAAAGAGAAGCAATAAACGATTTATAGAAACAATTGTCTACGTAAAAAGACCTCTCGGACACAAATCCGAGAGGTCTTTCCATGACTAATTACGCTTACTTTGTATTTTATTTAATAAGCCAAATAATGTCATTTTGGGTATCTGATCCATTAAACTGACGTTGCAAAGCTTCTTTCAAGTAAGTTTCGTTGGTACTGTATTCGGTCTTCGGATATGCCCACCGTTTCGGTATCTGGTTATTATTGGCATTCGAAGGTCCTATATCAAAAACTGGCACTCCTGTCCGGCGCTGCTCAAAAAATGCCTGTTTTCCTGAGTTTTCAAAAAATGCCACATACTTTTGTGTTAAGATCTGCTTTAACCCTTCCGCATTGTTCCCTTTGTAAGGATTTGCCTGTAAGAATAAATTGATCTTGTCTTGAGAAACTCCGTAAAACAGCATCGACTGACTTATCCCCGACTGAAATCTTACCGCAGCATCTCCGCTAGCCCAACCGCGATTGATACCTTCTGCAAGGGCAAATTGGACTTCGGAGGCACCAAGTTGAATAGATGGAACCCCAGACGGCGAAGCGAGCCAATAATCGAAATTGATCATAGACAGCTGTCCATCCGCAGCTTGTTTTAGCAAGGTACTCTGTAGGTCGCCTGTTTTCCCGCCATTGTATACGTCGAAGGGGCGCGTAGGATCAGAAGGCATCGCCGAAGCCGGCAGTGCCTGAATCAACAATCTTGGATCCTGTAAAGTCTTTAAAATATTCAGATAGGTTGCTCCCAACGTGTTTCGCACATCCTTTTTTATAATCACACCGTCTGTTGGCCATAGCGGATAGGTGTTAATATTATTGTAAAGGAGTTGAAAATTATCCCGATTTTCAAGAATCAGCGGGTATTTGGTAGGATTTGCCAAAACTTCAGCAAAGCGTTCCTTCACCCGCAATGCGGGACTATCATCGGCACGTTTGCTGAGGCTAATTAAAACACGTAGCTTAAACGAGTTGACCAGCTTCTGCCACTGCTCAGGCTTGCCATTGTAAAAGAAATCGCCATCTAATATATTGCCTTTTTCTTTGAGATTTGCCAGTTCATTATTTGCCTCCTCAAGCCAGCTAAGCACTTGCTGGTATACCTCCAACTGGGTATTGTATTTAGGGGCAAAATTGCCAGCTGATTCACCTTGCAGAGCCTCTGTCAATGGAATATCACCAAACATTTCAGTCGTTCGAGCAAAGAAATAAGCCTTGAAAAATTTGGCCATGGTCATATAAGCAGCACTCAATTCAGGAGTTTTCGCAGCTTCGATTTCCATACGGTACACATCACGCAATATACCATAGGGCGTTTCAAAAGAGCCTGTAGTCCATCCATAAGGCTGCCCCGCATAATAGGCTTCATTTTGTGTCATATACTGATTATGTCGATGATCTTCACTCCATGGCGCATCATAAGAACGCATGAGTATTCCCGTAAACAAAAGTTTTGGAGCAGGATTATATACAGCCGCAGGGTCTTTTTGTAGATCCGTTATCTTTTTACAGGAACTGAAAGAACACCCGAACAGGAGAAGAATGAGAGTGGATTTAAAGTACTTCATTTTTAAAAATTTTGACTAAGTTTTTAGAAGGATGCATTGAGATTTAGGCCAAAGCTCTTTACTGATGGTGTCTGGTAGTCTGAGCTAGCACTGGTGAATTGATCCAAATCCATATTTCGGGTACCTTTTCCCGTGAAATACAGCAAATTCCTACCGACCACTGAAACACTTGCACTGCGGAAGAATCTGGAATTTTTCAACAAGTTGGCAGGCACATTATAACTGAAAACGATCTCCCGTAATTTGACAAAGGTTCGGCTTTTGGCTGTCATTGGTCCCGACTGATAGTAATTAGTGGCCCAATTTTGCCACAACACAGCAATGTCATTTGGGGCAAATTCTCTTGTATCGGAGATTATCTTACCATCCTGATCTGTATTGAGCTGCCCCTTGACTATTTTTAACCCATTGGTCATGACAGTTCCTTTATAATCTTTGACGTCCCTATTTTCCCAGTCCTTTAGACGATATTCATTTGCTGATTCGGGATGTGTTCCCGATCCCCACTGTTTGGCATCCTGCACATTTTTTATTAAACCACCAAAGCGGCCGTCCACAAGAAAACTAAAACTGAAATCACGATATCGGAAACTATTGCTGATACTGGCCGTAAATTTATTATCACTATAACCTATTCTGCTCACATAAGGATTGTAAGCTGGCAAACCATTTGTACCCACAATTGGCATTCCTTTTTCATCACGCTGAAAATCATTCACGTAATATCCGTCCCATCGTTCACCAACACGAACATTCCCCGAACGCGTTTGATGCCCATCGATGTCGTGTAGCCAGGCATGATTTGTTGATGCATTGACCGTTACATTCCAGCTAAAATCTTTCTGTTGAATCAAAGTCCCATCGATACTCAGCTCGATACCTTTGCGCAATAAAGTCAACCCATTGGTTTGTCTGGCTCTTACACCCGAAGTAACCGACGTAGCCAATTCGATAATCCTGGGACCTTCCAGGTTTCTAAAAAAAGCAAAATCGAAACCCAAACGGTTGTTAAATAAACGAGTTTCCAAACCTATTTCCGCCGTCTTCACACGCTCTGCCACGAGATCCGGGTTCGGTAATACATCGGTATATGTTACGCCGGTCATTGAATTGGCCCAACGACCATAATTACTGTATGCCGGCAAAAGTTTATAAATATCGTACTGGGCCGATTCATTGACGAAATCACTCGCAACGTTAGCATATGCTCCACGGATTTTTAATGCGGAAATAACCTTGGGCAAAGTGATCATCTGTGAAATCACAGCGCTTAATGAAGCCGATGGGTAGAAGTAGGTGTTATTCTTTACCGGCATCGTCGAAGATTTATCAAATCGCCCCGTTAGATTTAAGAATAACATACTTTTATAGTCTACATCCATGAATCCATAGACACTTCCCACCTGACGCAGGGCGCGATCGTTAGTAGATACCGTGGGCATGATCGAATTACTTAAGTCATAAACACCGGGCACAGTCAATCCACGATCTGTACGTGCAAACAGCGATTTGACACTGACGGTTCTTAAATTACCAAATACTGAGCCTGAGAAGCCTATGTCCTCGGCAATACGATTTTGGTATTTTAAGGAAACCTCTGTATTATTTTCCCAAAAAGTATCATAGGTTTCCTGATAACCACCAACACGGCTTCCACCGATAGTATAATTATATAGGTTGGCAGAAATTGGAATTTTAATCGTTCTATTCCGATTCCAGGTACTAGCACTGGTACGTGCATTTAATGACAATTTATCATTAAACTTGTAATTAGCCGACACGTAACCGTAGATATCATCCTTATCATAAGTCCTCAAATTTTCATAAGCCGTCATCCAAGGATTGTCATAAATGGTGTATTCACGATTGTACTGCTGTACATTTTCTTTCCCAGGCTGCCAATAGTTGCGAAGATCATCAATATCATAATCTGCCGCTCCCCATAACGTAAGAATGTAAATAGGACTATTTGGTCCATAAGCAATATTTGGATAATTTGGTGAATACTGCTTATTGTAATTTATGCTCGCATCGAAACGGAGCTTACTACCAGCGTTAATGCCTCCGGTAAGATTTATATTGGTGCTTCCCAATTTCGTGTTAGGCGTAGTTCCCCGTTGAAACATCTGAGACGCAGATAAGCGTAGATCACCATGATCATTTTTGGTCGATATAGCAATATTGTTTGTACTCAAAAGACCATTCTGAAGAAATTTCTTCAAATTATCTTTTCCTCTGGCCTCCCAAGGTAAGGGAATAAGCTGTCCTGTTTTTGGATCTATCGGGCTGTTATATTGCGGAATAAGTTGTCCTTCAAATCGGGGTCCCCAAATGTTGTAATCGTTGTCATTGATTCCACCCCCACGACCATCTTTAAAAGCATATTGATAATTTGAACCCGGGCCATATTCGGTTTGAATTTTTGGTATGGCATTATACCCCGTCTGCAATTGTGTACTTGAATTAAATTCAACCTGAAAACCCTTATCCTGTGATTTTGCTCGTTTTGTCGTTATCACAATCGCTCCATTTTGACCTCTGTTCCCATATAATGCCGCAGCATTTGCCCCTTTTAAGACAGAATAGGATTCGATATCATCCGGACTAAGATTCCATGAGTCGGTATTAATCGGCATGCCATCGACCACAATAAGAATATTGCTCCGACCACGTAACGTGATACCCGGGTCTCCAAATAAGTTTGTACTCGGTGTAATTGTTAAGCCAGACACGCGTCCAGCTAAACCAGAAATAGCATTTGGTTCCCGAGCTTTAACCATATCTTTGCCTTTTATTTCCTGCACTGAATAGCCAATAGCCTGCTTTTCTTTTTTGATACCAAGCGCAGTTACAACCACCTCATTGAGGGATTGTTGGTTCGGTATAAGCGAAATAACGGATGAAGATTGATTACCAACAATGAAAACCTTGGGAAGATACCCCATGTAGCCAATTCTTAGCGTATCACCGATATGTGCATCGATCACAAATTTACCGGAATGATCCGATGAAACAAGCTTAGCTAAATGAGAATTACGAATTGTTGCGCCATGAATAGCGACTTGACTCAATGAATCGACCAGTCTCCCCTGGAACGATCGGGTCTGGCTAAACCCCTGTGCAGCCAGCATGGCCAATGACAATGTTAGACCAGTAACTTTAGGTGAAATTGAATAGGATAGTTTGAACATAATCGCTTACTTATAGATGAAAATGTAAGCAATATTAAACATCGTTTATTAATACTAAACTAAATTCATATTAAGTTTAGTATTTCCATATTAAGTTCAGTATTTCTTCTTGTCCTAAAATAGCTTAGCTAAGTCAGATAGCGGAGCGTTCAACAACACATCAATGGATGTTCTTAAAAAAAATATATCCATGTTATTCAATAGCAAACGAATAACATGCTACTCTACCCGATTAGTTTAATAAAATGACAGATAATGATCAAATTTACTTGTTGCTGAATTAGAATTTTCCGTCATTTGTGTAAATGATTTTTTTAGCTTAAAAAAAATCACAGCTAATTATTGACATGGCTGCTACAAATCGAATTACCCGGAGCAAATAACATAAGTTATTTTACCCATAATTTGTGCGTACTCCCAGATTGAATTATTGAAAATCATACAACATTAAAACAACAATGAAAAAATTAACACTCGCCCTAATTTTCTTGGCTGGAGTCTACACACAGCATGCGGAAGCACAGACAGCAGGTACAGGACCCGACAAAGGACTTGATCTGAGCTTAATGGACAAATCTGTACGTCCACAGGATGACTTTTACAACTACGTAAGCGGAACCTGGATGAAAACGGCTAAAATTCCTTCCGACAAACCCACTTGGGGAAGCTTCAATAAATTGGCAGAAGATACGGACAACAATTCGATGAAAATTCTGAACTCACTTTTAAAAGATAAATTTCCTGAAGGAAGTGAGGGCAAAAAAATACAGGACCTGTATGCTTCTTACATGAACTTACAGAAAAGAAATGCAGACGGTATTAAGCCGATTCAGGGAAATTTAAACAAAATCGACGCGATTAAAAACCTAAAAGATCTTCAGAATTATCTAACTTCCGTAACGAAGGAAGGTGAAAATAATTTCTATGGCTGGGGTGTCTACGCTGATTTAAAAGATTCAAAAATGAACGCGGTCTACTTAGGAGATGCCTCCTTAGGACTAGGAAGAGATTATTATCAAAAAGAAAATGAAAAAAATACCGAAACTATTGCCGAGTATCAAAAATATGTAGCTTCCATGTTAACAGAATTGGGCTATAAAAATGCTGATGCTGCCGCAAAAGGAATAGTTGACTACGAAAAAAGCATTGCGAAGACCTACTTGACCAATGAACAAAGCCGTGATAATACGTTACAGTACAATCCACAGACCATGGCAGAGTTAACCGCCTTGGTTAAAAATGTAAATCTACCTGAGTACCTTAAAAAAGTAGGTGTCAATACGGAAAAAGTAATCATTGGGGAATTAGGTTATTACAAGAACTTCGATAAATTGGTCAGTGCACAAAACCTTCCTGTTATTAAAGATTACTTAAAATTCCATATGATCAACGGTAGTGCCTCTTATTTAAGCGAAAAATTAGGAGACATGCGATTTGCTTTTTATGGTAAGTATTTAAGAGGTCAACAAGAACAAAGAGCATTAAATAAAAGAGGATTTGAACTGATCAATTCCACATTAGGTGAAGCTTTCGGAAAATTATATGTCGAAAAATATTTTCCAGCTGAGGCTAAAGCACAAATGGTTGAATTGATCGACTATTTAAAGAAAAGCTTTGCAGTCCATATCAACGATTTGAGCTGGATGTCTTCGGCTACAAAAGGAAAAGCGCTTGAAAAACTAAACAAATTCACTGTAAAAGTTGCCTATCCGGACAAATGGAAAGATTATTCTAAATTGAGTATTCTATCTGAAAATAAAGGCGGTAATCTGTATGCTAACCTCCAAAATATCACCACATGGCGATATGAAAAGGATCTGGCTAAAATTGGCAAGGCTGTTGACAAATCAGAATGGGGAATGACTCCACAAACAGTAAATGCCTATTACAATCCCGTAAACAATGAGATCGTGTTTCCGGCAGCTATTCTTCAACCGCCATTTTTCAACCCACAAGCCGACGCAGCTGTTAATTTCGGTGGTATAGGTGCGGTAATTGGCCACGAAATGAGCCACGGATTTGACGATTCAGGTGCACAATTTGATGCGGACGGAAACTTGGTAGACTGGTGGACACCAGAAGATAAAGCCAATTTTGAAAAAGCAACAAAAACACTCGCAGCTCAATACGATAAATATGAACCTGTAAAAGGCACTTTCGTCAACGGAACATTTACAAACGGTGAAAATATCGCGGATTTAGGCGGTGTAAACATTGCTTACGACGCACTTCAACTATATTTAAAAGATAAGGGAAACCCAGGTGAAATAAGTGGATACACGCAAGATCAACGCTTTTTCCTAAGCTGGGCAACTGTGTGGAGAACCCTATCCAGTGAAAAATATATGGTCAACCAAGTTAAAACTGATCCACACTCTCCAGGATATTTCAGAAGTTTTGGCCCATTGATCAATGTTGATGCTTTTTACAGAGCTTTCGATGTTAAACAAGGAGACAAACTGTACAAGTCACCAGAAGAAAGAATTAAAATCTGGTAATAAGCATTATACAGGAACTGCCTCAAAAAAGGCAGCTCCTGTAGTTTGTTTAATCCAACATATATTTCTTTTGCGAACCAACCAACCAACCAACCAACCAACCAACCAACCAACCAACCAACCAACCAACCAACCAACCAACCAACCAACCAAGCCCAATATGAAAGCGGCACTAGTAACATTTCGTTTATAATTCACTAAATCATTTTAGTATACTTATATTCATATTCTGAAAAACCAAGAAGTATACCATGATAAAAACCAAAACCTCAATTTTTGTGCTGGCACTATCGCTCTTCGGTTGGCTTAATGCTTTGGCACAACAGCCACAGCTTTCAACCCCATGGACAGCAATAGCCAAGCAAACAGAAATCCCACTTTCCGAATATCCACGTCCCCAAATGGAAAGGAACGAATGGCTATGTCTCAACGGTAAATGGGATTATATAGGTGGAAAGGACGCTCCGAATGCGCTGAATCCTGCTGCCCCCATTTCCTTTGACCGCAGCCGAGAAAGCATTCTTGTCCCCTACTGTCCAGAGTCCTATTTATCCGGAATACAACGCAAACAAGAAATTAATCTGTGGTATCGTAAAAATTTCGAGCTACCTAATCATTGGAAAGGGAAAGATATTATACTCCATTTTGGTGCAGTGGATCACGATGCGACCATATTTGTAAATGGAAAAAAAGCTAGTACTCATTCAGGTGGCTACGACTCCTTCTGGATCAACATCACTGAGTTTTTAAAGGCCGGTCCAAATAACATTGTCGTTGCAGCACATGACAAGAACGACGGTAAGTATCCTTCGGGCAAAAATGGACCTCGAGGCGACTATACATTTTCTTCTGGCATATGGCAAACTGTGTGGATGGAACCAGTAAGCAAAAACCATATACAGGGAATCAAATTATTACCTCAAGTAGCAGAAAAACAACTAAAAATAAAGGTCACTAGCACAGCCAAGGCAAAAGTTACAGCCATCGTTTCTTCAGAAGGAAAAGAAATTTCAAAAACGGTAATTCAGTCGGGCATGGAATTTAAAATCCCGGTAGAAAATCCAAAACTTTGGTCTCCTGACTCCCCCTTTTTATACGATTTAAAATTAAGTATACATGGGAAGAATGGAGAAATTATTGACGAGGTTAAGAGCTATTTTGGTATGCGTGATATTAAACTTGGTAAGGTAAACGGAATTGTAAGGCCGCTATTGAATGACAAATTTGTGATGCAGCTCGGTCTCCTGGATCAGGGGTACTGGCCCGATGGAATTCTAACAGCACCTACGGAAGAAGCTCTCAAATATGATATCGAGTTTACCAAAAAAGCTGGTTATAACCTTATTCGTAAGCATATGAAAACCGAACCCCAACGGTTCTATTATTGGGCAGATAAAATGGGACTGCTCGTGTGGCAAGATATGCCTTGCCTTTGGTATCCCGATGAAGATACTACGATTTATCGAAAAGCATTTCGTGATGAATACAAGGCCATCATTGACGACCACTACAACTCCCCATCCATTATCGCCTGGGTTCCTTTTAACGAAAATTGGGGCGCTTTCGATGTTCGCAATATTACCGACTGGACCAAACAATATGACCCTTCACGTTTAGTGAACGGTAATTCGGGATTTAACAACAATCCATCTTACCAAAAAGCTTATGGTGATCCCGGAAATGGAGATTTTGTTGACACCCATATCTATGTTGGCCCCAAGGGTGCCTCAGAACCTGATCCGAAACGGGCTGCTTCCCTTGGAGAGTTTGGTGGCGTAGGCTTATTTGTCCGCGATCACATGTGGCCCGTCGAAAACAATGCCTATGCATACGAACCCACTATAGAGGCACTCACAGACCGTTATATATTCCTAATGGATAATGTCGAACAATTGCTCAGATACAAAGGACTCAGTGTTGCTATTTATACGCAAACTACAGACGTGGAACATGAAGTCAATGGTCTATTGACTTACGACCGTAAAATACAAAAAATGGTTCTTGAAAGAATAAAAGCCGTCAACCAAGCCGTGATTAAAGCTGGAAATGAATTGAATTAGCGGATACAGATGCTCGCTATTTCGCTCTCAAAGAATTTTCAAACGATTCAACTGAAACAGCTGTTCTTTTTGCAGAAGTGTTTAATAACAGATCAAGGTGTAACACTATTATGGCAAAATATTCAGAAAAAGCATCTGAGAAAGTTGAAAAGACGATGCACGAAATGAAAGAGGGAAAATTAAAATCTGGTAGCGGAAAAAAGGTAACATCACGAAAACAGGCGATTGCTATCGGCCTCTCCGAAGCCAAAAAAGAAGGTGCCAAAGTACCCAAAAAAAAATCCTAGCAAGCAAACTTGCTAGGATTTTCTCTTTAGACCAAATTATGCTTTTTCATGCGGCAATCTACAGTAAGGATTTTTTCTTGTCTGTACCATCATAAGGATCTGACAAAACATTTTGACTATCCTCTACATCTATAAAATTTTGATTTACATCGACGGGTGTATAAATATGAACACTGCTTCCATTTCTTTTTTTGAGATAATATTGAATCTTTGTTGTATCAATATTGGTCACATCTGAAGCTGTCCATATCATTTTATGACCTGCACCATCAATCGTTATTACTGTATCATTGCCACGAGCGATGATACGCTGCAGTCCCAATTCTCCTTTTCGATCACCTTCTCTTGTCAACAAATGTGTGTTCCCATCTTTATCAATCATCCTGATCTGTTGATTATTGTTGCATCCAACTAAAAGGATGAAACTAAACAGAAGAAATGAAAGGGTCGTTCGTATTATTTTCATATCGTTCGTGGTATAACTCAATATAGTTTAACGACGAGATACAAAGATGCTGCCAAAATACAGCTGGCATCAAAGATACCTTCCAAAAGTTGGCAAATATAGCTTGATTCACTATTCGCTAGTCTGGGCAAACCGCAACTATTTCATAAAAAAGCATCTATTCGCGTTGATCCTAAATCTACTTTTCCATCAGGCGGTCAACACTATATGCTCCAATAATCAACGCTGCTGCCAACATAATTACATCTTTCAGTACTAATCTTCCGGCTACAGAGAAATAAGGAAAAGCATAATTCGGTGAAGGAAAATCCCCATCAGATTTGGGCACAAGTGCTTCCGGTGTTGTTATTAGGTTAGATCCTGACTCAAAACTATTATTCATCCGCCCTTAAGCTTCGCTTCAAATGATAAAACTTAAGCAGAATATGGTCATACCATAAGGCAAACAAAAGCATTGTAGCGGGTAACATTAATGTTTTCAATTTAAAATATTGAAACATAAAACCTCCTATAATTCCCCCGAAAAAAAAACCACCAATAATCATCAACTTAAGAAAAATACTTTTGTGTAATTTCACTTTCTCAACAATTTCTCTATAAAAAAGCAACTGTGAAATTTCAATACCAAGATCAGTAAACAATCCGGTCAAATGCGTCGTTCTGACAACGGATTGTGACACCTTCGTTACCAGAGCATTCTGAAGTCCCATAGCAAAAAGCAGGGCAAATGAAATTATTGTTGGCAAAGTTGGCCCTGCTTTAAATAAAGCTGGGACCAGTCCTACGCTAATTAAGATAATAGACTCGATACAAATTGGAATGATATAAGCGTTATGTGATTTCTTTTTTGAGGCTAATTCTACAATAAAACCTGAAACGGTAGCTCCCATTAAAAAGAAAGCAATATATAACAGATAAATCAAAGCCATCTTGTAATTCATTAAAATCAACTGTTCTGAAAAAAATGCGAAGTGACCTGTGACATTTGTTGTTAAAGTGCCAACGGCAAGAACACCTGTAATATTAACCAGGCCTGCAACACAAGACAAAATAGAGGCTAACTTCAAATTATGAGTATAATTCCTTCCTCTCCCTTGATGCCTAAACATTTGAATTAATCTTTATAAATTACAGAAAATAAGATTCATTTAAGGTTTCAGTAAATCATATACCCTGACATAATCCACCTCCATCTCAGCAGGAAATGCGCTACTATCGACACCTTGCACACCGCCCCAATCTCCACCAACGGCCAGATTCAATAGTAAATGAAATCTTTTATCAAATGGCCACACGCCATTGCCTTTTCCTTCATTCGGAAAACTATAGATCTGAACATCATCCACGAAACCCCGGATATACTCGGGGGTCCAGTCAATCCGATAATCATGAAACTCCGATGTTGCCTGATTAATTCGCTTCATCACTCCTTTTTGAGTTCCAATGGAATGATTATAGTCCTTTGTATGAACGGTAATATGTATTGCATTCTCGTCATAACCGACATGCTCCATGATATCTATTTCCCCCGAATGTGGCCATCCTCCATAAACCCAATCTGTCGGCAACATCCAAGCGGCTGCCCACGTACCTTTCCCTTTCGGTACCTTGGCTCGGACTACAAATCGACCATACAGAAAATCGCCCTTGTTCTTACTGACCAGCCTAGCAGAAGTATAATCCAACCCCTCATATTGTTCTTTTATTGCAGTAATACGTAAAACACCATTTGCCACACTTGCATTTTTCCTGTTTGCAGCTGTATAGTATTGAAGTTCATGATTTCCCCAGCCATTATGCAAGGAGCCTACATCATACCCCCATTTTCTTGCGTCCGGCAGACCATTGTAATCAAACTCATCGCTCCAACTGGGCGTTTCAGCAAACTTATATTCTCCTGCATGCGTACTATCGGGACTTGCGGAAAGTATGGTGATTAAAGGAAGTATCCAAAGGCTCATTATGTTTATATTTTATACAACTATGTATAAAGCTAATGAAAAATACGAATACATTACTTCATATCGGAGAGGCGATTTAAATTTCAGTTAGCAATCATAAAATCACGGCTATTAACTTTAGTGCAATCATTTTCTACTTACTAAATCGTGTACAATTAACCAATGGATAGTAATAACAAGGAGGAGATTACCGACAATTAATATAAATTACGCTTAAAAAAAGTAGGAACCGTCAGATTACGATAAATTGCTTTCGTAAGATTTCTGGAAAATATACTTTTGAAAAAACTTTTAGGAATGTACGACACAAGTAAAAGATCAATAGCTTCGATTTCTACCATGTAGTCGATGCAACGCGGTAAAGGCATATTGTAATCTAAGCGATTGACCGCGTTTTTTTCCACATAATCAATTTTATTAAACGAGAATTGGGTGGATAGCTTTTGTTTCCAGTCTTCAATATCTTCTCGTTTTGGAGAGATATACTTTTGTGTTACGTGCAAGAGACTGAGATTGAATTTCTCCGGTACACGTAAGATGAAACTGTCAAGTAGATCATATTCGGACGCTTTAAAATTGCTCAGTAATCCGATATTTTGTAACCTAAATTTTTGGAACATGATGGGTACTGCCAAGACACCGATTGGACTCTTTTTTATCAGGGCAAAGGTATTGCTTCCCAAGACCGCATTTTGTATCATACCTTTACCCTTAGCTCCCATAACGATAAAGCGGTATTCCTTTTCTTGTAGTAAGTTTAGTACCGTTTTTTCCAAGTCGCCGAGCAAACTTACGGTTTTACTGCTGAGATCAGGAAATTCATCGTCGATACGTGTCTGCCAGTCCTTGAGCATGCCTTCAGCCTCTTCCTTCTGAGGCGTCAAAAACATATTCTCCATTTTAGCATGGACACTGTCTTTTATTGGGATAGTATAAGTATGCAGAAGCTCTACTGTCCAGTTAAATCTTTTAGCCAGATTCGCCGCATAGCGGATAGCGGTCCATGAATTTTCAGAAAAATCGGTGAGTACGAGAATTGTTTTGTCCATAAATATTTTGCAGATAAATCAGCGCAGATTACTAGTATTACAACAGTAGAGAATGCAGAAGGTTTTTAATAACCAATCAAAAGAGAGACTTTCAAAAAAAAAGGTTTTCAAACGGGGAGAATGAAAACCTTAAATAACCAATTATAAACCTAAATTATGATACAACAAAGATAAGCATCAAAAAGATAAAAACCAAAATAAACTACCAAAAAGATAGACTTTTTTTTTACTAAGGAATCAGTACAGCCCTTCCTTTGATCTTACCGTTGCGCATTCGATCATAAACTTCGTTAGCCTGATCAAGCTTAAACTGCTCAATTTCAATATGAATCTTCCTTTGCCTAGCCAAACCTACAACTTCCATAAGCTCAACCCGCGAGCCCCAATATGGGTTTGTCATACTCACACCAAAAGGAAGCCCAGACATATTGTACTGGTAGTGTCCCCCACCTAATCCAACAATTGTCAGGTCACCATCCAAACCAACAACCTTTGTTCCTAGATCTATAGTCGATGTTGCGCCTACAAAATCAATCACTACTTTAGCTTTTTTAATGCCGGTAATCTTATTGATTTGTTCGGCTGCATTTGCATCCTTCGAATTGACCACATAGGCTGCCCCCAGTTCTTTAGCAAAGGCTAGTTTTTCTTCGGTGACATCACAGGCGATAATTGAACTCGCGCTTACTTCATTTAGTATTTGTAATGCAACATGGCCCAAACCTCCAACTCCGATTACAACTACATATTCATCTGCCGTTAATTTACCAATAGAACGTTTTATCGCCGAATAAGGTGTAAGTGCCGCATCCGTTAATGGCGCAGCAATGACTGGATCTAAGTCATAAATTGGGACCAGTAAGCGCGAAGAAGGGACAAGCATATATTCCGCCATCCCGCCATCTAGGCCTAGCCCACCACCATAAGCCATTTCAGACTGGTGATCACAATAATTTTCTTTTGATTGCTGACAGGGTTTACAGTGCCCACAGCCCCAAGGACCATAGACCAATACCGCATCACCTTTTTTATAGTCTTTTACATCAGATCCAACTTCTTCAATCCAGCCCGCATTTTCGTGTCCCAAGGTAAACACCGTACCTACAACGGTCCCCTCATCTATAATGTGAAGATCAGAATGACAAACACCTGCACCACCAATTTTTAGTAATACTTCATCGCCCTTAGGAACGGGCTTCACAAGATCATTCACAACGCGGACATCTTTGTGCCCAAAAAAACGTACTGCTTTCATATTGAAAATTTTTGTTGACTAATAGAAAAACAAATAAGAACAATATATGTTTCAACGCATATGAAGACAGCGGCAACATGTAAGTCTTATTCCAAGAAAAAGTATTGCAATCTCCTGATCGTATTACCTAACGGGCAAGTCAAAAGTATTCATGCAATAAAGGCCGGCAACTCGAAGATATTTATGTATTTTTATCGGGAATCAAAGGATAAAAATATATGTTAAAAAAAAATGAACATATCGAAAGCGTTCCTATGGAACTCCAACAATTGTTGGATATGGACGAAAAAGCCAATGCTTTTTTTGAAACACTTACCAAATCATACAAACAAGGCTATTGTGATTGGGTTGGATCTGCAAAACAGGAACAAACCCGAAAAACAAGAGCTGAAAAAGCAATACAAATGCTACGAAATAATCAGAAAACGTTAAAAACCGTTTAGAATAGCCCAATTGAATATTAAGGTAGTTACTTATCAAAAAATACTGCAAGCCATTTTTGCTCAATTGAAAGAATAGATTAGGCCAAACAAAAAAACAACGAAAATAAACTCAAAAAAAACCTAAAAACATAACCCATTGAAGAAAACCAAAGCTATTTAGGTCATATTTTTTAAAAATATCACCTAAACGCAATTTCAAAAACGGAATTTGAGCAATTTTTACACAAATAATCACTAAAACACCGTCAGTTTAAATACTTTGTAACAATATTACATAAACTTTAAAAATTCCATACCTAAATCACTTGTATCATTTTTAAAGTTTAATTACATTTGCTTTCAAGGATGCAAGGAAAATTCCATCAATATCTGTTCGGCGTAGTTTGCGCAATACTTATCAGTTTTGGCTGGTATCATGTGCCAACACCAAATAAAATCTCTTCCTGCAATCTTCACGCTGTCAATCATTTCAACAAGCAATTAAAAAGCGAAGATTATGACACCAAAGTTATTCGCAAAACTAAACGTCCTCGACATGAAAAATTAAGGGCTTATTTTTCAGAAAATGATAATGAAAACGACGACACGGGAAATGATTCCAATAGCCCTAACTTATTCGCACTTAAAGGAGAGGGTTTTGGAAATCTAGTCTCTTATATACATCCCGAATTTCACAATACACGCACAGCAGTTTCGCTTGCAAATTCCAACCAGCATACTTTACGAAAAAGCGCCCTATATATCCATTACAGTGTATTCAGGCTGTGATTTTTTAATAATTTCTTAAAAAAAGATCAAAATAACTTTCAAAATCATTTGGAAGCAGGTCAAACTATTGTTCAATTTTTCGAAAATAATTAAAAAACTATTATCATGGTCATGAGAAGCTTTATGTATATAAGCCTGTGCCTTATTATTCTATCGACAAGCTGTCAGTCAGAAAAAAAAGACAAAAAAGAAGCTGCAGTTTTCAATGTCACTACTCCTTTGGTCAAGGATACAATTGTCAATAAAGATTATGTCGCCCAAATCCGTTCGATCAACCATATTGAATTGCGCGCACAGGAAAAAGGCTACATTCAATCGATATTTGTCGATGAAGGTCAATTTGTACAAAAAGGACAACCCCTCTTTAAAATCATGCCCAACCTCTATGAGTCCGATGTTAATCGTGCTAAAGCTGAGGTAAAATATGCTGAAATCGAATATCAGAACACCAAAAATCTGTCCGAAAAAGATATTGTAGCTCCGCAGGAAACTGAAATGGCAAAAGCAAAATATGAAAAAGCCAAAGCTGAGTTAGCCGCTATGAATACCCATCTCAAATTTACTGATATCGTAGCACCGTTTTCCGGAATCGTTGGTAAGCTTCATGTCCGTAAAGGAAGTCTTGTCGATGAAGGCGAGTTGATCACAGAGCTGTCCGATAACAGTAAAATGTGGGTTTACTTCAATGTACCCGAAGTCGAATACCTCAATCAAATGGACGCAAAACAAGACAATAACCCGCTTCATGTACGATTAAACATGGCTAATGGAAAAGAATTCGGTCATGAGGGTATTGTTGAAACAATTGAATCAGACTTCAATAATGAAACTGGAAATATTGCCTACAGAGCGACTTTTCCAAATCCAAAGGGATTATTGCGTTATGGCGAGACAGGTAATATCGTCATTACATCGCCCTATAATAACGCGCTTATGATACCTCAGAAAGCTACATTCGAGGAGCTTGAAAAAAAATATGTTTACGTTATTACAAAAGATAATAAAGTAAAAGCAAGAGAAATAAAAGTTGCTGCCGAACTGCCGCATATCTATGTTGTTTCTTCCGGATTGGGCAAGGACGAAAAGATTCTGCTGAATGGACTTCGCCTGGTACAGGAAAATCAGACTATTGAATCCAAATATCAGACTCCGGAGAAAGTCATGTCAAACTTAGATTTATATGCAGAGTAATTAAAAAAGCAGCATTATGTTTAAAAAAGTAATACATCGACCGGTATTTGCTATTGTCATATCGGTTGTAATCCTATTTATCGGAGGTTTGGCCATAAAGCAACTTCCTACTGAGCAATTTCCAAAAATCGCACCGACTACAGTAGCGGTCTCCATTGCCTATCCTGGTGCAAGTGCCGATGTACTTGTAAAATCCTCACTGATTACACTGGAGAATGCAATCAATGGTGTACAGGGAATGCGCTATATCGCAACCGATGCGACCAGTGCCGGTGAAGCAACCGTAAACGTCGTATTTGATCCGGGAACAGATCCCAACGATGCCGTGGTACTGGTCAAAACCCGGGTGGATCAAGTTATGCCACTATTGCCTGAACTTGTTCAAAAGGAAGGAGTCGTCGTCAATCCAATTCAGCCTAGTATGCTGATGTACGTGAATCTTTACAGTACAAATAAAAGCATGGATGAAAAGTTCTTGTACAACTATGCAACTGTAAATATCATTCCTGAAATCAATCGTATTCATGGTATCGCCAAATCACAAATCTTAGGTAGCCGTAGATATGCCATGCGCGTCTGGTTAAATCCCGATCGTATGCGCGCCTATAGCCTGTCAGTTGATGAAGTGATGAAAGCGATAGGAGAACAAAGTATCATCGGCCGTCCCGGTCGACTAGGACAAAGCTCGGGTATTGCAGCGCAATCCCTCGAATATGTCCTAACCTATAAAGGGCAATACAATACACCTGAAGAATACGACAATATTATCGTTCGCGCAAACGGCGACGGTGAAAATATCAAGTTAAAAGACGTAGCTAAAGTCGAACTGGGTAGTGAATTCTTTGACATCTATTCCAATTTAGACGGGCATCCCTCGGCTTCAATTGTGTTGAAACAGAATTATGGTAGTAATGCCAATGACGTTATTAAAGATGTGAAGGCAAAACTTGCAGAGATGAAAAGTAACTTTCCTCCAGGGATAGACTATAAAATCAGTTATGACGTATCCCAATTTCTGGATGCTTCTATCGAACAGGTGATGCATACTCTACGCGATGCTTTTATTTTAGTTGCCATTGTTGTATTTATTTTCCTTGGCGACTGGCGTTCGACTTTGATTCCGATCATCGCCGTGCCCGTCTCGCTGATAGGTACATTCTTCGTCATCCAATGGTTCGGTATGTCGATCAACTTAGTGACCTTGTTTGCATTGGTGCTTGCCATCGGGATTGTCGTGGACAATGCCATTGTGGTCATTGAAGCAGTACATGCCAAAATGGAAGAAAGTGCCATATCGCCATACAGCGCTGTAAAAGAAGTCATGGGCGAAATCGCAGGTGCTATTATCGCTATTACAGCTGTTATGGTGGCCGTTTTTATCCCCATTTCATTTATGACAGGTCCTGTCGGAACATTTTACCGTCAGTTTTCAATTACCATGGCGAGTTCCATCGTGATATCTGCAGTAGTCGCATTAACCCTTACTCCTGTGCTTGCTGCGATGCTCCTGAAAAACAACCATGGTAAACCAAAAAAATCAAACGTATTCACTAAATCGCTCGACCTTTTTAACCATACTTTTGATAGAATAACGGGCAAGTATGCCTCCTTACTTCGTAAAATTGCCAGCCGAAGAGTGATTACATGGGGTATCTTAATAGCTTTCTGTGTCGGAATTTTCGTCATTAACAAAACGCTTCCAGGAGGTTTTATACCGAGTGAGGACCAAGGTACAATATATGCCATTATTCAGACTCCTCCGGGATCAACATTGGAACAGACCAATAAGCTTTCCAGAGAGCTCCAAAAGATCTGTCAAGGGGTAGATGGGGTAGAATCTGTCTCATCACTGGCAGGTTATGAAATCATGACCGAAGGCCGTGGATCGAATGCCGGAACCTGTCTTATCAACCTCAAAACCTGGGGTGAACGTGAACACTCCGTTAAAGAGATCATGGAAGAACTTGAAGAAAAATCAAAAAATCTTGGTGCAACGGTTGAATTCTTCGAACCTCCCGCTGTTCCAGGGTTTGGTTCTTCAGGAGGTTTCTCCATGCGCCTGCTGGACCTCAATAGAACCACCGATTACCAAGATTTCGATAAAGTAAATAAAGCGTTTATCGCTAATCTAAAGAAACGTAAGGAACTCACCGGAGTCTTTACATTCTTTGCCGCCAATTACCCACAATACGAATTGGTATTTGACAATAACGCCGCAATGCAAAAAGGCGTTTCCATTGGTAAAGCCATGGACAACCTCAATATCCTTATCGGTAGTACCTACGAGCAGGGTTTTATCCGTTTCGGTCAATTCTTCAAGGTCTATGTACAATCTTCACCAGAATTTAGAAGGCTACCTTCCGATATCATGAACCTCTACGTCAAAAATGATCATGACCAGATGGTTCCTTATTCGGCCTTTATGACCTTAAAAAAAACACAGGGACCAAACGAAATCAC
Organism: Sphingobacterium siyangense; assembly: GCF_023277505.1. NCBI lineage: Bacteria > Pseudomonadati > Bacteroidota > Sphingobacteriia > Sphingobacteriales > Sphingobacteriaceae > Sphingobacterium > Sphingobacterium siyangense. The sequence goes on from NZ_CP080574.1 coordinate 5,018,997, forward strand.
GCGTTATAACATGTACAATTCGGCCGCCATCCGTGGACTTCCGGCAAATGGATATACAACGGCCGACGCTATTCAGGCAATCAACGAAACTGCACTTCAAACATTACCACATGGCTATAAAGTTGCCTGGGAGGGCTTGTCCTATGATGAGGCCCAACGTGGAAACGAAGCCGTTTATGTCTTTTTAGTCGTCTTAGTCTTCGTATATCTTGTACTTGCTGCGCAGTACGAAAGCTTTATCATTCCGTTTGCGGTATTGTTGTCGCTACCAGTTGGTGTATTTGGATCATTCTTCCTATTAAAAGCTATGGGACTTGAAAATGACATCTATGCACAGGTCGGACTGATCATGATTATTGGTTTATTGGGTAAAAATGCGGTGCTTATCGTAGAATTTGCCGTGAAAAGGCGCCAAGCTGGCGATAGCATATTGGAAGCAGCTATTGAGGGCTCACGAGCACGTTTCAGACCAATCCTCATGACCTCATTTGCATTTATCGCTGGACTTGTACCACTTGTCTTTGCCAGTGGTGCTGGAGCTATCGGTAACCATACCATAGGTGCCTCGGCGCTGGGAGGTATGCTCGTCGGAACTATCTTTGGCGTTATTGTCATTCCCGGACTCTACTACATTTTTGCAAAATTGGCTGATGGAAGAAAAATGATCCAAGCCGAAGACGAATCACCATTAAGTGAAGACATGATACATTATGAATAAGAACAGATTATATCACTATACAGGTTTCGCACTTTTCTTGCTTAGTCTTGCAGCCTGCAAACCACTGGAAATAAAACAACGTACCGAAAATAGAACCGTTCCTGGGAAATATAGCGATGCCGACAGCGACACCGTGAATACAGGAAAAATCAAATGGAACAGCTATTTCAGCGATCCCAATCTACAAGGACTGATCAGTCAGGCACTAGCAAACAACCAGGAGCTACATATTATGCTTCAGGAAATTGAAATAGCCAAGAATGAGGTAAGCGCCAAAAAAGGTGAATATCTACCTTCCGTAGGTGTAAAAGTTGGCGCCGGGGTCGACAAAGTTAGTCGCTACACAAACATTGGAGCGATGGAAAAGAATACGGAAATCGAACCCGGACGCGAAATGCCGGAACCGCTATTTGATTTTGGAGTTGGTGTACAGGCACAATGGGAAACAGATATCTGGGGTAAACTCCACAATGCGACCAAAGCCCAGTTGCAACGGTATTTTGCCAGCGTGGAAGGCAAAAACTTTATGGTAACTCACCTGATCGCTGAAATTGCAGATTCTTATTATGAACTCCTGGCGCTGGACAACGAACTCTTGGTTATCAATGAGAATGTAAAGATTCAAAACGATGCACTGGTCGTGGTAAATGACTTGAAGAAAAACGCGCGATCCAATAAACTTGCCGTCAAAAGATTTGAAGCCCAGATATTGAAAACCCAAGGTATGCAATATGATATCAAGCAGAAAATTACAGAAACAGAAAATAGAATAAACTACCTTGTTGGAAGATTCCCGCAGCCGGTTCAAAGGGATCAACAATCATTTGATAAGCTTGTCCCGCAAACCGTTTATGCCGGCATCCCGGCCGACCTCCTGGAAAACAGACCTGATATAAAGCAGGCTGAATATGAACTTGCAGCGTCCAAACTGGATATCAAATCGGCCAAAGCCCGCTTTTACCCTTCTTTGGACATTGCGGCGGGAGTAGGTTTTCAAGCTTTTGACCCGACTTATCTCATCAAACCGGAAGCCTTTCTCTCTTCCCTCGTTGGTGAACTCACTGCCCCTTTGATCAACAAACGGGCAATTAAAGCCGCGTATTATAGCGCAAATGCACGACAGGTTCAGGCTGTTTACCATTATGAGCAGACCATATTGGCGGCTTATATTGAAGTTGCAAACCAGCTCTCCAAAATTAAAAATCTGGAGAATGGCCTACAAATTAAGACCAAGGAAGTCGATGCATTAAATGAGTCTATCGGTATTTCCAACGACCTCTTTAAATACGCCCGCGCAGATTATATGGAGGTTCTGCTGACACAACGCGATGCCCTAGAATCCAAATTTGAGCTCGTTGAGAAAAAGGTCAACCAACTCAAAGCAAGCGTAGCCATATACAGATCCCTAGGTGGTGGATGGGATCATCAATAGCACAATTTAATTTTAGTTTTTATATGTTGGGGACTTATCATGTGATAAGTCCCTTTTTTTGTAAAAGCATATTTACTCCACCACGATTTCTTTCATTTTCTCGTTTCCATAGTATGTCGGGAAATACATTAATTCAGCCTTCGCGGGATTGACAGTATAAGTCCCGGTATAACGAGGTAAAAGTTCGATCTCAAAGGTATGCGTACCTTTCCCCAGTTTGTTGCAAAAAATGACAACACGATCTTTGAAATGCTCTCGGTGCGCCTCGATTCTATAGTATCCATTGGTTTTGGTTTCATAAGAACATCCCGCCGGTATAGGAACTTCAATCTGCACATACTCAGCTTCACCAGTTAATGTTACGCTTGCTTCAAGTTTTACAGGCTTTCCTTCCTTGAGCGCCGCTACCGTAGCACCATTGTCCTTAAATCGCGTTGCAACAGCAAGGCCCTTTTCTTTTTCTATGACAGGGTTTGGATTCCAAAAATTTTGATAGGCTGTCACAAAAGCCGGCCCCGTCCCTTCTTTCCTCACTTTAATCTGTTCATCCGACTTAAAGCTTTGCGTATACGGAAATGTAGTGACGCGTTTGCCATTGATGACCATAACCGGTACCTGGAAAGACTCACCCTCTTTCAGTAAATCAGGAAGAATACTTCGTATGATACGGGAAGATTCGTAGATATTATACCATTGGTTTTGCTGGCGCTGCGCGAAAAAGTAATTACGGATATTTTCTAAATCCGAATCATGACCGCCAATTGATTTTAAGACACCATAAGCCAACAGTGTATTCTCGGTATTGGTTTCCGTAGGTCGCATAAAAAATCCGCCTTTCTGATCTGTTGTAGCTCCAGAAGTCCAATAAAGCCCACCTAAGACAGCCTTTGAGGAGTATTTAAGAATGGTATCTGCAGCATGTGAATCCTTAAGACCCAGTTTTGAAATCAATAGATATTTCAACAGTTTATCCTTGATGGTTTTACTTTTCAGTTTTGTATCAATTTCGAAGAAATAGTTTTTGTAATCGGTTTTCGGATCTAGCCGGAGCAGATATATCAGGGAGCTAAACAAATTCTCTTTGGCCCCGTGAAGCTTATCTTTATCCAATAGAAGATCCAGCGAAGCCAAGCTGCTTTTCAACATGGTCTTTTCACGTTCTGCATAGATCTCCGTATCGATCTCAACCTGGTATCCTGCTTCTCGGGCATCCAACAGTACCCCGATCACATAGTTGCTGATCCAGCTCACGGTTTCACTCTTGTTCCACCAGCCCCAGCCCTGATTGGAATTTTTGTTTTTCTGTAACTCCTTCAAAAGATCCTTTATTTTCTTATCCTCTGTAAAGGGCTTTCCGATCAATTTTGTAAGCTCTTTTTTAGAAAGTAACGCGCTCAATTTGGAAGCCATCTGTTCATTGCATAGAAATTTGTAACGATCGATCGATTCGATTTCCCGTTGTAAGAATTCCAGCGAATTTGCTTCGGCATGCAAGGTGATTTCGCCTAGCGCAGGAGAAGTTTTTAGCAAATACTCTGCGGTACTGTTGAGTACTTTAAAATCTCCTTCATGTTGTTCAAGCCCCTTTTCAAAAATCGGAATGCTACGTTTTTCACCATCAAAATATCCATTTGACAATCCGATCGAATAAGCAAGTTGGATGCTGTCCCCCTTATCGGCAATAACCGATATAGGATCCCGATAGGACTTCGCAATTTTCAACTTTGCCTCCTGCGTTGTTAGTCCATTATTGATGGTACGCAAGAGCTGTAAGCTGTCGCTAAGATAATTGACAACCCGTCCCATGGCTGTAAACTGATCACCTCTGTTGGCAAATCGGGGACTCGACAAATGTGCCGAAACAGCTTTAAAAGATTTGACATTTAGCTCTTTCATGTCGGCGAAATTTTTATTTCCTTTAGCAATAAAGAATGTTCGCCAATTGGTAATATCATCCGGATAGGTCGCTTCAAAATTAGCTTTTCCCTGAGCATCGGTAGTTAGCTTTGGCTGCCAGAATGCATCATCGCGGAAGCTCACGCGCATCGTATTTCCAGATTCCAAATAGGGCATATCCACAGCACCTGTCGATGCCGCAGAAGCTCCAGCTTTCATCTGAACCATCACCACGCCGTTGGCGGCCCGAGCACCATACAATCCAAGCATAGATTGATCTTTAATCACATTCAATGACGCGATAGTCGATGGATCAAGACTTGAAATATCACCTTCAAAGGGGACTCCGTCTACTAAAATCAATGGTTTTTCATTGGGAGCCGGACTAGCAGCGCCACGAATACGAATCCCTGCTACAGCCCCCTGCAACATAGCCGTAGTCACCCCATCCATCCTAGCATTGATCGATTTCACTGCCGCAGTCAATGATTGCCTTTTTTGGACGCCATACCCCACAACAACAACTTCATCCAATTGATTTTCGCTTGGCTTTAACTCAACGAAATAATCTTTGCCACTGGAGACTTTGACTGTAGCTGTATTGTACCCTAAAGCAGCAATCTCAAGTACCGTATCTTTGTCATCGGAGAGCTCAAGTTCCAAACTACCGTCAAAGCTTGTGAAATATCGTTTTTTTGTATCCGAAACACTCACCTTAGCCCCAATTAATGGCGTATCACCATCGTAAACCAAAATCCTTGCGACCTTATTATTCTTTCTTTTCGCTCTAAAATCTTCTCGGTCTATTTTTAAGAGCTGCGGATCAATCTCTTGCCCATGTCTTATAGAATCCCGCAATGGGTTTTCCACGGTACGTACAATAATTTCATCGCGTACAAGTTTGTAAGCCAATCTTGCCGCTTGGGATGCATTGCTCCATTGAATAGAATCCAGTCTGAGATAATTCATCCCATTGGCTTTGAGTTTGATTGGCAGGCTAAATGAAGTTGAATCATCCTTTACAATATGCAAAGTAACATCGCCGACCGGAAGATCCCCAAAAGTTCGATGTCCACCGTAAAACAGTCGAAAGTACATTCTATCCTCTACATTCGTCGGTTCAATAAAGATCAATGCAGGTCGAATGCCTTTTTGGGCAGCATCATTGCCCAAAATTAAATTCAATTTAAAAATAGCGTCTTTTTTTCCTTTCTTCACCGTAGCAAATTGTGCAGGTCCCGTGCTATTTTGCATCGTCTCTTGGAAAGTATGTTCTACGTTTGCCTTGATATCCTCCAAGGTCCATACCCTCTCCTGAAAATCTAAATTTGGCGTAAAATCATACAGATCAATCCGCAAAGGATTGCCATCCCAGCTTTTTTGCTTTTGGTAATTTTTATAGATACTGTATTGATAGCCTCCCTCAATTTCAAAACGTCCAATTTTCGCTGTGTCAACCATGAGCGTGCCTATTTTGGACACACCGTTATACATTTCTGTCCTTGGAAATGGTCCCACGAGCAGGGGTACGGGAACCTGTGTACGCAACCGGTTATCGTAAACAGTTTTTCTTACGGGATTGAGGTAGTAGAGATCTCCCGCTGTCTGGATATATGCTGGCATCTCAATCAATGCATTATTATTGGGTAATTGCCAGGCTCCAAAATTGTTGGTTACTGTAATCAACTGGCGCTTCAATTCAGTCAATTCGTTAGTGTAGAGCTTACCACGTTCTTCTTTAGGTAAGCGGTAAACCAAAATCTGGCCTTTGCTAAATGCTTTTTCGGGGTAGGTAAAACCAATCGTATCCTGCGAGGCATTAAAAGAAACAATGACCTTTTTCCCCTTTTCAAGATAAAAGCCATTTACACGAATGTCGCGATCCTTGGTCCTAAATCTAAAATCATGCTGCCCCGGAGAAACTTCAAAAATAGTATTGTTATTTTGTTGGTCTTGTTTAGCATAAGTCAGTACACCGTCTATCCAGACTAAATGTATCCCCTGCACCGCACCATTTACTACGACATAAGGGGAAATCTGGCTCTTGACCGCATCCAGAGGAAGAGACTCCTGATAATAATCTTTGGGATATAAAAACCGATAAAAAGCCATCGTATCCAACTGCATGTCTTTAGACCATTTTGCCCAATTTTTAAGAGCTCCCTGATGAACCTTCTCATCATCATCCAAACTAAAATTAAGATTTTGTGAGACTCTTGCCCTTCGCATCAGACCACCCATAGTAATATTTGGAGTGGTTGCTGACCTAAATTTTGAGGTAAAACCATAGGCCGTAATATCAACATCCTTCAACGGTTTACCATGCTTATCCGTAACCGAAAGTTCTACATCAGCCTTCTGCCCCGGATAAACTGTCGTCGCCGTGTTTACTGCCAAATTTAAATTCTTCTCCACATAGGGTAATTCTTCCTGGATAACTTTTGATTTTCCTCCGAAAAGATAGGTGATTTCCATGCTATACCCGTCTTTTCCCCGAGCTAAAAATGTACCATTTAATTTGGTATTATAACCCGAAGCAATCGTACGACCAGCACGATAGACACGATACCAAAATGGAATCATAGCGGGATTATTGACATGCAATATCACCGAATCCGCAGTTCGATAAAACCGATAATTCAGTTGTGCCTGCTCTTGATCCTCCAGATATATGTTTTTACTGAATCCATTCGACTTGACAACAATTTCTTCGGCCTGCCAAGGTATAGAAACCAAATTAGGTAAACTCAAATTTTCAGTCTTCAGCACTTCACGATGTTCACCTAATATCATTAGCTGAGCAGTTGTTGGCATCGCAACACCTTTTTCGAAATACTTCAGTTCTGCATGCCCGTCTTTTACAGCAATACGAATTTCCTTTTCGCTGTTGAGTATATTAAGGTCGAGACTTCGCTCAATTCTTTCATTATCCGAACTTAGGTAGGTGCCAATAACCCGAAATGTAAGACCTATGTCAGCCGGAAAGATTGAATCGGGTAATACAATTTCCTTTTCCGCCACATCTGCAAGCGAAATGCTCGTTTGCCATAATGTATCTGGAATAAAATTGACCTTATTGGATTTTATATCAAGTGTATAAAGTGGACTTGTCACAACACGCACATCTACTTTCCCATCATATATGGGCATTTCATTTTCATTTAAAGCTTTTAGTTTCAGTCGCACACTGTCTCCTTTAGCATATTTCGTCTTTTCGGACGTCATATTAAAGCTTAGGCTTTTTAACTCATAGTCTTCATATCGGAAAGACTGTTGATGCAAGACGTCTTTGGCTTTCGTAGATTCCAAAGAAATCCCATAATCCCTATCAAGGATGAGACCAAGCCCCTTCAAATCAAATGCAAAGTTGTACATTCCTGGACGATAGGGAGCAAGTCGGGCCAAAACGGTATCTTTGGCATATCCATATCCACCTGTCAGACGTACAGCAATAGAATCACGGTAAGGTTTCCATTTTTCTTCCTCAAGATAAGCTTTAAACTTAACCTGCTCATTTGGCTTATACATTGGCTTGTTAAAAACCATAAAGCTTTCTGTCTGTTCAGTTTCTTGTTTATGAAAGAAACTCTTAATCTTAAACTTTGTTCTAAGCCAGCTATTTTTGATTCCTATCCATAATGGAACCCTGTCTTTGTAAGGCCAACTCCGTTCTACACTCAGGTAATGATAGACACCCTTATGTTCAATACTGACGACATCGTCACTATTTGCATTGGCAGCTTTATAATAATGATACTTCTTATCGAATGACATGCGACGTCCCTTCACTTTTACTTGCGCATCTTTTATAATCGTTCCCAGAGAATCGTATAGACAAATCGCAAAAATTTCTGCCGGAATAATCTTGACATATAGGTTATCACTAATCAATTCCTGATAAATGAGATCAGCTCCGCTGGCGCGGACCTGGACATAATTACCAGGAGGTAAATTCGGCTGTGGACTTCCGGCCTTATACTTGAGAAAAAAATCGCTGAGCATAGTTTCATCGAATTTCTTCTCTCCCAAGTGAATTTTTCTTAGAACTTCAGGGCTCAGTTTATAAATATAATAGTCAGAAGATCCACGCGGACTATTGAATAAGGTCGATTGCCCACAAAGGACCACAGAATACAGAACAGCTAAAAAGCAGACAACAATTGATTTCCATTTCATGTTTAAGATACTGGCTAAATTCTTTTAAAAATAGATAAATTTACCTAAAGCCAAGTACTAGATTTTTCCATCCGGCACTTCAACTTTCGTGCAGGGATGCGAAGAGTATCAAAATTCCATAAACGGAGAAAAAAAATTACAATTTCAACCTAACTTTGATTGAATCTATAACTTCAGTGTCCGAGGGAAAGTCACCAGCTCCCGAACCGCTGGAACGATTGACCAAAGGCGGCTCCTCACCATATAGGGTATCGCGGGCGATGACTACCTTCTTGTCGAGATCTACATAGCTAATAATATAATTGCGCTGATAAGCTTTATCTTTTTGACCGATCTTATTGACGTACTCTCCTTTTTCCTGCATGTCCATCGCTATCATAACAATGCCTTTGACAGCATCACCGGGATAATTATCTACTGTTCCCAATGCCTCGTTCCATTTTTCCTTATAAGTTATTCCCAAATCACCGGCACCGCCATTTTCAAGAATTAGACAGTTCTTCCCCCAGTCGACTTCGGACAATTGTACTGGATATTTATAAATAGCGGTATGATCGCCAAAACCAGCTAAAATTCGGGAAGATAATTGTTTTGTTTTTTCCTGATCCGCCTCCATATTTCCCAAAAGACGGTAAGCCCATATACCGATACCAATTACTGCAACCAATACCAGGCCTACAAAAGTGAATATTGCTTTCTTATTTCCCATAGTTCTATTTTATTTAATTAATTACCAATCAAATATACTTAGTCTATATGCTCATTTTCACCCTTTTTACAATTCGCTTGACCTGCTTTATTATTTGCTGCGCTTGCTTAAATAAACGTTATAAAAACAAATATTCGAGCCTTCGCAGCCCTAGTTTTCAACAACATGAAATAACAGGAGCTGCCACTATTTTATTTTTATCATAAATGATGGTTCATCCAATTCATACTGACACATAGCTGTCACATAGTGGTTATATCTTTGTTTAACCTTAGCAGGAAAACAAATACTAAACGAAAAAACAATTCCAGAGCAAAAGCTATTAGTAGGATAACTAATCGAATTTTAAATTATTACAGTAAAAAAACATGGAAACATTACCACAATTAAAAGAAGAATTAGCGAATGAATATCAAATTACAAAAAACTTCATTGCACTTTTCCCTGAAGGCAAGAATGAATATGTCCCACATGAAAAAAGTATGAAAATGATGCGTCTGGCAACCCACTTAGTCGAAGTTTTCGAATGGCCAAGTACCATTTTAAAGACTTCAGAACTTGACTTTGCCAAAAGTGCTTATGTGCCAACAAGTCTATTGACTCGGGATGATCTCTTAAAAAAATTGGACGAAGATTACGAAGCCGGAAAAAATGCTTTAGAAACAGCTAAGGAGGAAGACTTAATTCCAAGCTGGACCATTAAAAATGATGGCCATGAACTGGCAAGCTGGAGCAAATACGGTGCTATTCGTCACTCATTAAACCAGATTACACATCACAGGGCACAATTAGGTGTTTATTATAGACTCAATGATATTCCCCTTCCAGCAAGTTATGGCCCCTCTGCCGATTCACAGAATTTCTAAAAAGCTAGCGGCTGGAATGAAAATACGACATCTATATGTCGTATTTTCATTCTACGCCGGACAATATGTATGTGCGACAACACCACCTGGAAAAACTTGCACATTCACGAGCTTTAGATCGAGAAATCTAGAAAGACCGTCGAATATAGGCAGCCCAGTACCCAATGCAATTGGATGTGTGATCAGATGATATTCATCAATTAATCCGGTTTCAATTAAACTTCGCATAAACTCAGCTCCTCCATGAGCCAATAGTGGCTTCCCTGACTCCGCTTTTAATTCTCTAATTCCTTCAATGAGACCTGCATCAAAAACCCGGGCATTCATCCAAGAGGAATTCGCAGGAAGCTCGGCATTGTGAGCAAAATCTTCTGTTTTGGGATGATAGCCCTTTTTTGTAAAGACAGCTTTAGGGATTTCATTCATTGCTGCCGCAAAAGGATTTGTTGAAGCAGGCCAATAGGAAGCCATTACTTCAAAGGTCTTTCGGCCCATTAGATGAACGCCGGCAGATTCACAAATATTTAAAACCCATGCGCTAGAATGATCATCACCACTTTTAAACATCCAATCAAGTTCACCGTGGATGCCCGCAACAAATCCATCGATGGAAACAGACATTTTCATTATTAATTTCCGCATAACAAAAAGTTCAATATTTAATAAAACAAATCCAATTCAAAACTGGGTTATTGTCTATCAAAAATAAACCATTTCAATCGACGTACAGCGGGGACAAACCGTCAATATACAGGGGCAATTACGACAGTTCTTTTTTCTGTCCTTTACCTTCCTCAAGGGTAAGCATAAAATTCAAATAGTGCTTTTTCTTCGCGAAATGCTGATCATCCAATAACTTTTTGTAGGCCGATATCGCATTAAAAAGGATTTGAAGATTATCCTCGTTATAATGATCTACATTGAAATATATTAAATCCCTGTTGATATAATCGTCCAATGAAGTAAGCAACGTATCATCCAATTCATCCTTGCTTCCGGGAAGTGCCATAAGCGTTGCCAGCTTCTTTTTTAATTCTCCTTCCCAACGTTTGACGTCTTGCAACCTTGTCTCAATATCAGCGAAGGGCAAAGTCTGAAATATAAACCGGGTATTCTCCGTCATGTCAACATAAAGTTTTTGAGCCTCCTCATAATTCTTATCGAAAAAAGCAAAATCATCATATCTCCGTTCAAACTCCTCACTCATCCCCTGCGCATCAGCCAAGCGCGCAAAATAATAATGGATTTGATGGTTATAGTCAGTAATTTTATCCTCCGTAGCTGCAATAGTGTCTTCAATTTTTTTTAGTAATTCGACGGCATCAGCCGCTCGATATTTTGTACCGTCATAGTCAAAGGACTTTAATTTTAATTCGCCTTTACTGATTGCTTCAACGACATATTTGTCATTTTTCAGACTATTAAGTTCATACAGTGTATCGACTCTACAATCGGCAAATAACTCATCAAAAGTCGGCTTTGACTGTCCCTGAAAAATTGGAGTTTCACCTTTTCGCACAGGATGATTGTAGTCATAGAAATCATTGAATCTTGGATCAACAGCATACTTGTTCATTCGACTTTCAAAATCATCACTGAAAGACGTTATTTCTAACAGTGATGGGGGCTGTTGATACTGTACCTGCGCAAACAACTTATCCGAAATTTGGTTTGCTACGGCAGCACGATTAGCTAGTAATTCAATAGCAGGCGCGTTGTTGGCTTCTTGCTTGACAATATTAAGTTTCTGTAATGCTTTTACCCGATCTTCATCCGATGGATGGGACGACCATTGATCTTCAAGATTTAACTTCGATTTATCATATTTTTTTAAAGTCGCCAATTCGATTTGGGGAAAGCCATTTCGCACTTGATATCTATTGCGTTCCGCAATCAAGAGCATGACACAACGATGCTCTGGATAAATATTACGACTACGGATATTTTCAGAAAATTTGGTATCATAGAAAGTAAGTACATTATTTAGTGCATGGTTTGCAAAACCCAAACGTAAGAGCGAGTCAGCCAAAGCCTGGGAACCAGCAACATGTGCCGCAATTTCATCCGCATGAAATTCCATCTCTCTTGATAACGCCAAATAATTGAGATTTACATATTCATAAAGATGCTTCAAAATATGCTGAATCTGTTGAATAATAAACATCGATATACCAATAAAAATAGCAGAGTACCCACTGATGTTACCCCATTTACGAAACATATTATCCAGCGATTCATTCTTATACAGCATATTGTAGATAATCTGATTAACATGGTAAACATAGCTACCCACTTTCATGCTTTTTTGTGAGAAGTGGCCAAACTCGTGTGCAAGAATAGCCTTTAGTTCCTGTTGAGTAACTGCATTCACCATCCCCACACCAATCTGAAGATTTTTCTTAATGGGTAAAAACATGCTCCAAAAACTAGAATCATAGAATACAGATGCATTGACATCATGCGATAGAAAAACTTTCTTTGGAAAGCTTGTGTCAACTTCCTTTACCACCTCATGAGTAAGTGCAAATAACTGTGGTTCGTCGCTCTCATATATCTGTGTAAGATGCCCCGTATCAACTTTTGTTGACGCAAAAACAAATTTTAATAAAAAGAAAAGTATGGTCAAACCTGTAGCGAGTAAGCCCAAACATAATACTGCGGTTAAAAACATAGGCTTGGCAGTGAACATCAATAGTCCCAATAAAGTAAAACCAACAGTAATACCTATTGCCAAGAGTAGCAGAATAACATAAGTAACCGCAAAAACAACAATAGATAAAATTGTTTTACGCGCATGTTTTCTAAAGTTTGTAGATACTTGTACGTTCATAAATTGTTAATAAAGCAAGGATAATTGACTATATAAATCTAAAAAATAAAATCCATTTGCCTATAAGTTTACAGCAAATCAAAATTGTAAACCTATCCGACAAAAGACCAATCAATGCTTTCTACCGCAAAACTTGCGTACATCTTATATTGCTAATAACCTTTTTTTAAAGAAACTTCATGGAGTAAAGATCGCCCCTCAACCATTCTTCGATAATTATCCACCACTTGTAAGACGGAAGATCCAATATTTGTCCTACTAGCAACATGCGGAGTTATCACAATAGGTGGGCAATCCCAAAATGGATGATCTTGCGATAATGGTTCTTGATGAAATACATCAAGATAAGCTTCAGTAATTTTTTTTCCAGCAATTGCATCCAACAAATCATTTTCCACGAGATGTTCTCCTCGACCAACGTTAACGAGTACAGTTTCTTTGGGACACAAATTGAAGAAACCACGATTTAGAATTCCTTTTGTTGCATCGGTCAATGGTAGTATATTAACAATAAAATCTGTGCTTTCAAGGGCAGCACGAAGTCCTTTCATTCCAGTAAACGAACTTACTCCCTTAAGATTTTTAGGTGAATTGGACCATCCATTTACGTTGAATCCCAATTGGACTAAACCTTCAGCCACATAACCACCAATTTCGCCTAACCCTAAAATAGCAACCCTGGTTTCACCAATTGATTTGTATAGCAAGGGTTGCCAATGTTTCTTTTCTTTTTCGTTTATATAAGCCGAAAACTTCTTCATCGAATGCATTAAGCAAGTCAAAACATGTTCAAACATATCGCTTTTCAACATGGGATCGATAATCCTACAAATGCGGAGATGTGATGAAATACTTTTGGGAAAAAGATGATCTATTCCGGCGCCACCAGATTGGATAACTTTTAAGTTTGGAAAATGAGTGTAATAATCTGCTTCAGGTTTCCAGCAAAGCGCAAATTCGACCGCATCATAATTTTCAATCTCAGGGAAGATCTCCACCTTTATTTCAGGTAAATATTTATTGATTTCGACCTTCCACTCCTCGGCTCTTGCTCTATTCAGTATCAATGCTATACTCATACTTTGTTCGTTTACACGAAAATAACATTTTATGCCTATCTATCGTTTGCTTTCTTTGGGTATTCTTAGTCTTAACGTATTTAAAAATATCATGATGATTTCTTTTGTTCAAACAAACCAGCGGGTTAGCTTTCTGTCGAAATTAGCTGAAACAACCGATTCTATTAAAAAACAAAGTTTAAAATCTATTTTAATCGTAAATTCGTAGAGGACATCCATAAATACAAATTCAGATGGCACTCAAAAACCGAATTATCCTAATAAGCCTAATCATTTTCAAATTCATCATGCAATACCAGTTGATTAGCCCAACCTACGAATTGCAGCGCGACGAATTCTTACATGTAGATCAAGCAAACCATTTAGCCTGGGGATACCTTTCCGTTCCGCCAATAACATCGTTGATTTCCTATCTCATCAAAATACTGGGCAATTCTGTCTTTTGGATCAAGTTTTTCCCTGCACTTTTCGGAGCCTTAACGATTCTTATCGTCTGGAAAACAATAGAATCGCTAAAAGGAAATCTGTTTGCACAGCTCTTTGGAAGCTGTTGCATTATGTTTTCTGTGCTATTCCGTTTGAATGGTTTGTATCAACCTAATTCTTTTGATGTCTTATGTTGGACTTCCATATATTATTGTATAATAAAGTATTTAAATAACAAACAATCCAAGTGGTTATTTTATATGGCTATTGTTTTTGCGCTTGGATTTCTGAATAAATACAACATCGTATTTCTGATCTTAGGTTTGATCCCCGCAGTTGCTTTGGTTCCAGAACGAAAAATATTTACAGAAAAAAAATTATATTACGGAATACTCATTGCCCTACTAATTATCCTTCCTAATTTAGTATGGCAGTACCGCAATAACTTCCCTGTATTTGTTCATTTCAAAGAGCTTCAAGATACACAACTTGTTCATGTTAACCGATGGAGTTTCGTACGATCTCAATTTTTGTTTTTTTTCGGAACCTTTCCCGTCCTCATTCTTGGATTATATGCACTGTTGAAATATCCTGCATTTAAAACATATCGCCTATTCTTCTACTCTTTCTTTATCACCCTTGGAATCTTCTTATTTCTAAGAGCGAAAGATTATTATGCAATAGGTCTTTACCCAATATATTTTGCTTTTGGCGCAGTTTATATTTCATCACTTTTGGAAAATAAAACTGGTCAGATTTTAAAACCTATCTTGATCGTGTTAACGGCGATCCTATTTCTTCCAGTCTATAATATTGCATTCCCCAATAGAAATCCAGCATATTTTGTGAACCATCCCGATAAATACAGAAAATATGGTATGTTGACATGGGAAGATGGCAAAGAGCATCCACTCCCACAGGATTTTGCAGATATGTTGGGATGGCAAGAACTTGCTAGAAAAGTCGATAGTCTCTATGACCAAATACCTAGATCGGAAAATACCCTTGTACTTTGCGACAATTATGGGCAGGCCGGCGCCATTAACTATTATTCCAAACGAGGAATTAAAGCTGTTTCATTCAACGCTGACTACATCAATTGGTTTGATTTGAATAAAGCATACAGCAATGTGATTCGAATTAAAAACCGCTGGGAACGAGAACGAGAACTAGCAGCAACAAGTCCCTTCTTCAACAAATCAATGCTGGCCGACTCCATCACAAATACCTACGCAAGAGAATATGGTACAGTGATCTTCACTTTTATTCATGCAAAAATCAATATCAATGAACGTATCTCCGAAGAGATTGCATCAGAAAAAACAGCGAAGAAACTTCCTTTGTAAATAATTCATTTTTTAAGCGATCAGGCCTGCTCCAGTCTATTTTTTTATTAAAAAAATAGTATATTTAATTCAATAGCCAAAAGCTTCCGGCGCGAATGATACTTGTCGTATATCTTCTGGTATCATCACTATGACATGGAACTTAACACCAAATTAACAGGATAATTATGCGCTTTTTGAATTTCTTGAAAGGACAAAGCAATTTGAGACAGATTGACGTTAGTGAGGACGATGATTTTGTAGATTTACAACTGACCGTCACAAAATATTGGAAAGATGACGACGAACATCATATTGTCCAAGCTAAAGGGCTTTGGGGTAGAGAGACCGTTGGTTTGGCAATCGCCTTTCGTCCTGATATGAAATTGGGTATTGTCGATACCGAAGTCGATAAACAAAGGTTTTATCGCGAAGGGATTAATTTCTATTCAATTGGCAAATTAAGTGACAATTTTACCAAAGCGTTAAATAGTCTCTTTAAAATCGATGGTACATCCTTTAAAATGCACGATAACATTGGATCGACCGCGTTTATCGTCAGTGGACACCCGGAATATTTTGATGAGGAATATATTAAAGCTAAAGTTTTCTTTGACGACGCAAATGAAAAACATCATTATGCGGAATGGTATGTCAACATAGATTTAAAACACAATATTCTCGAACTTCGAGAAAAAGACCCCGGATATAGAAAAAACATCATTAGTATCTTGACAAATGTTTAAATTTGAGGGTGAATTCATCAGCCTCAAAAAAAAATAATACCATCCCATTAAATTCATTTCCTAATGAGTTTAGTTTGGGAATAGCTATAAAAAGGAATGCTGTCAGAAATTTAGAGTTAGCCAAAATAAGTCAGGCACATCGTGATGATTTCTATTTATTTTTCATTCTCGAAGAGGGAAATGGAATATTTGAAGTAGATTTTCAGCGGTATCAATTAGGCTCCTCCTCCGTAATGATCATCCAGCCTTATCAAGTACATCGGGGAATAGCCATGGATTACAGCGCTTTTAGTGTCTTAATGATCAGTGTAGAAAATCTAAACTCGGATTACATAAACGCTCTAAAAGATATTACGGGGATTGCTCCCATCGAAATTGATCAGGATACATTAGCGGTCTTATGCCAGACTGTAGACACCTGTTTAAAAATTAACGAAAGAAGACACGAAAAACTATATACTGCGCTAATGAAAGATAGCTGTAATACCATTGCGGCTCTTATTATCTCTCAGTATTTAATACAATCAACTAAAAGTGATGCACAGTCTCGATTTGAAATTATCAGCAAAGAGTTCGCTTCGCTATTAGATAAAGAATTTATTGACATTAAACAGCCTAAGCGATATGCCGAGAAAATGAAAATATCTACCGCCTATCTCAATGAATGTCTAAAAAAGACAACCGGAAAGCCCGTTACTTATCATATTCAGCAACGTGTTGTATTAGAAGCGAAACGTCTGCTCTATCATTCAAAGAAATCTGTAAAAGAAATAGCGGTGGAGCTAGGTTACGATGATCATCCTTATTTTTCCCGTTTATTTTCGAAAGTAACCGGTATGACAGCTCTTACCTTTCGAAATAGAAACCTTGAATAATCCAATACTTACCAGTTTTAATCTCTTTTAAACTACAGCAAATTGATATTTCTTTGTGTTAGAAAGCTTGGTTCAGCCTATCGGTAGCGACAAGTTGAACAGCATATTTAATTGATTACCTAAATCCGACAGAACGGAGATTTTAGTCCATTAAATATCAAGAAGAAAACCACAGGTAAAACAAAACACAAATGAGATATTTCATCACTGAGCCCGTAGGGCATATCAAAAACGATTTATTTTTTGAAGTCGCAAATTTTCTTTGGGACAGTGGAAATGAAGTTGCTTTAGGAAAAAACAGGGTATGCGACTGTGAAAAAATGCAACATGATGACTACGATTATACCATTTCGCTGGTATCCAATAATGAAACTGTTGAATCGTTATTTAAAACACACTACACGATCCTAGGCAAATATTTTGACAAAATTGATAGCAGCAATCCAATGCTAATATTAGCAAATACGGGTATTTATACAAATGCCCTTCCCTATCCCCATAAGATTTACAGTTTTGAAAAATTGGACAGACAGGCTTTAGTCAGTTTTTTTGACTGGTGCAAAAAATTCAATTTGTTTGTTAGGAGAAGATAAACACAGCTCCACCACTAAATATCAGAATATGCGACGGTGTATAGCAACACTTTTATACTCTTTGATACGTTATTCTGATATTGCGGTAAATCCTGCATTGGTTTGTATAAAGGTCCAAAATCTTTCCAATGTGTATTCCTGTCTTCCATATTTTCGAAAGCCGTCAAATACATCAGGTTGGGCATCGTGCTACCTGCAATTACTTGTCCATAGAAAACAGCATTAAAATTTAACTTATTAAAAATATCGATTTCACCGTTGTTAAACATGTCTATCTTATTCATTGACAGTTTCTCGGTTGCAGCCTCATAGCTCCGTAATTCGTAAATCCGCTTATTTTTCTCAGCAGACAATTTAGGCAGCTTTGCTTTAGGCATCGCAGCAAATGCTTTCATCAATATTGTCTCCAACCTCTTGAAAGGAGGATTACTATAACCTGCCTCAATATAAACCTTTCCAGCCTCCAGGTATTTTTGATCTTTGGCTAGCAGCTGATCCAAATTAACTAGCAAACTGAGATCAGCAGCACTGATGAACACATAAACCAATCTATCTTGGCCAACTGCATTTTCTAAGGGTTTAAATACGCCGATTTCTTTAAATCCCAATTTATGCAATGCCGGTAAATAAGCCGACTCAAGATACTGATCAATGGCTTTCTCCTGTTCATCAGTTTCATAATGATACACTTTCAACTGAAAATAGTCCTGATTTACTTTCTCAAACGCAGCTGCATAGCTTCCCACAGCAACAAGCAATAAAACTAAGATGAAAGGTCGATATAGGTTAAAGGCATTCTTTTTCATGAGCAATAAGATGAATTGGTTATTGATTATACCATAAAGATAATATTAATTTTAAAAGTTCAAACTCGGACGATTCATCTCATCACAAAACTATCTTCCGTTAAGCCTAAAAATAGGGATTTCTACTTACTAGAATCGGTATTTTACCCATGCTTCCCCTAAGGCTTTTTAGTTAATTTAGCTCCACCTTTTTTTAAAACGAAAACATGCCAAATAAAACAATACTGATGTTGGACGATGATAAACATGTCCTTGAAATATGCACAATAATCCTTGAAACAAACGGCTATAATATGGCCGTTTCAGAAACCTCTCACGATATCATCGAAAAGGTAGACGAGGTACGTCCAGATTTAATCTTGATGGACAATTGGATTCCAAAAATAGGTGGTGTAGAAGCCACTCGTCTGCTCAAAAAACATCCTTTATATCGAGACATCCCTGTTATCTACCTCTCCGCAAACACCGATATCGAAACACTAGCCCAACAAGCTGGAGCAGACAGCTATCTCGCCAAGCCTTTTGATCTAGAAGATTTAGAAAATAGAATAGCTGAACTACTGTAGTTCTATTCTTATATTTCAGCACCATTACGGAAATGCTACTTGCGAAACTTATATTTTGATACCCTACTTGCGCATAAGGCCACATTGAAACGAATAGGATCATGTGTTGCTTTAATACAATTGTGGCTTACTCAATTGCAGGCATGTATCGTCATAGTTGTCGCGGCATAGTCATCGGGAATCAGCAATTTGGAATGAATGCAATACCACATTTGAAGTATAAATAATAATACATACTTTCGCATTATAGTATTAGAAATAATCATTAAGACAGCATTAATTACGCTATGTCAGAGTCCGTTTTAGCATTTCAATCAGGTTCATTCCATATCCGTCAGCTGAAAGAGAGCGAATCCCCACTTTATAAAGCGATGCGTATCGAGTCAATTCAAACCGAACCTACACTTTTTCGACAGAGCACTCCTCCTGAAATAGAACTATCTGATAGGGATTGGGCAGAACGCATAAGATACCCACGTATTGTTTTTGGTCTTTTCGAAAATGAAAAAATGATTGGGATAACCAGTATGCTGTTGCTGAATAAAGAAGAAGCCTACTTTGGTCAGTCTTTCATACAGCCACAGTATAGAAAATTAGGTCTATCGAGTCTTTTGTATAAAATAAGAATGGTGTGGGCCATCGAGAATCAATTAAGAAAACTGACGATAAGCCATCGTGAAATAAATATGATTTCAAAAGCCGCTATCCGAAAAGCCGGTTTTCACTATAGCCATAAAGAACTTGTACAATGGCTCGACGGAACAAGTGGTTACTCTATGTATTATAGTCTACTCCTATAATCAGTAAGGCGAACTAACTGGACTGTTGATCAATCCAGAGAAACCAAGATAGGGTAAAATAATCGCTTTTCCATCTTGAATGCGTATATTGAATCGATTTATGTCTCATTTAATGCTGTGTTAATACCGGATGAAAAAACTAATCTTGAGCATATTCTTTTTAGCTAGTTTAGCCTTATATGGCCAGCAAAAGGCAACAAAAGACAGTTTTACAGCAAAAATTCAAGAACTAGAAGGCGATATAAATCATGATGGTTATCCGGATAAAATTGTTCTTGCCATAGACACTTCAAATACGACAACACCAATTAGAACGCAGGTATTTCTGTCCAAACCCAACGGAAAGCTACAGTTGGCCCTCTCCTCAACGACGATGATCGAACCCCATTTTCCGCTGCCCAAATTCGCTATCGAAAATGGGCAGCTTCATATATTAGCCGATATCACAGATGGGCATGCCAACTATACATTTCGTTGCAGCAATGGAAATTTTGAATTGATCTACCTAGAAAAAGGAACCTGGGATGGCAAAAATACAACGACTGAAACCCAATTCAACTTGTTGACTGGAATAAAAACTGAACAGGTAAAAGCGCTAGGGTCCGAAGAGAATCTACAAGAAAGAAAAACTACGATAAGAATTAATCCCTTACCGTTACTGCAGGAGCTCAATCAATTTGATGCCCCCTCATTTAGGCTCAATAAAACTCCTTAGCCTACTATAAACAATCGATACGATTCTAAAAGAGATAGCCCACCAGCCATTTTATTGGCTTTCCAGACTTTCCATAAACGCAATAATATCTTTCATTTCCTTTTCGGTCAGATGCAAATTTTCATCTGACAATGTCTGATTGGATAATTTGATCCCCAATCCTGCCCCTCCCCCATTATTATAAAATTCCATGACCTCATCCAAGGTCTGATAGATCCCATTATGCATATAGGGAGCAGTTTTCTTTACATTCCGGACAGAAGGTATTTTAAAGGCATATTTATAAGAATCAACACCAATGATATCATAGTACCCTAAATCTGAATCCAGCACAGAATCTTTCAGGGATTTTGGTACCCCCAGAACTTCGACTTCGCTCTGAATAAATTTGGGCGGTGTAACACCGTTGAATAAAGGCAGGAAATGACAGGTCGCACATTTTCCCTTGCCCATAAATAAATTAAACCCATCCACTTCCGGTTTGGACAATGCGTTCTTATCCCCACGCATATAATCATCAAATCGGCTATTGATTTTGGTCAGGCCACGAATATAAGAAGCAAGTGCATTGCTTACCTGCTCAGCTGAGATCGGGCCATCCGCTGTATTGAATGCTTTATTAAATAATGATCGATAGATTTTATCCGAAGAAACGTATTGAACGATATCAGTTACCGAGCCGTCCATTTCCTGCTTATTACCAATGACATCGTGTATCTGATCTTCCAGCGTCAACGAACGCATATCATAGAAGTAGTTGGACTGTAAGGCCGCATTGAGCAAAGTAGGCGTATTGCGTTTGAGCAAACGTCCCGAACCATGAATGTCCACTTGCAAGTTCAACCCATCCGTAAATGCGCGGTCCGGATGATGGCATGAAGCGCAACTTCTCGTATGTGTTCCTGACAAAGCAACATCATAAAATAATTTCTCGCCCAATACGGCCTTTTCATTGCTGAAGTGAAATTTAGGCCCCGGGCTAAAGGCATCTACATTAAATGCATTCAGATCAAACATCGTATTGACGTCTTGCCGAAGCATCCGATTGTATCTGATTTTAGGGCCTGGAAGATTACGCTCCAACTGTGCTATCTCCGTGCTGATGTTGTTGGCAAATTGGGTAATGAATTGCGCCCTATCGAACGATTCAAATTCCGCGTGTTGTTGCAAATAGCTGATCGCCCCTGTAAGCATCAAAGCTAGCGTTTCTTTTCTACCTTTATATTGCAAAAGAATTTGCTGTAGACTGCCTAACGCAATGGAGGACTCGATCATACTATTTCGAGAAAGCGCATTATCAAAACCAGTAATTCCTAAGGAAATAATCCGAAACACCTCCAATTTTGTTGCATCTAAAATACGCCAGTCTTCCAATTGATGATCTTCAAAATAGGAAATCAAATAATCCGTATTGGTTATCAAATGTTCGATTTCACGAATTAGCTTTTGCCTATTGCTATTATCGTAAGTGGGATAGATAAGCTCTTCAATCACCTGCAATCCAATAGGCTCCACTCCCCTGGCCAAAGAGGGATCCAACAAATCCGCATTTTCAACTTCCTCCACCGGAGGTCCATTTAACCTTCTGGATAGATCTGCAGTAAAATACTCCGAAGCCCATTCAAACTTTTTAAAAAGTAGCCTTGTTTTCAAAAAGGCTCTTCTGAGCCGTAACGTATCCACTGTACCTCTCTGCACTTCGGCATTCAGTGTATCCTTGATATATGTCCTAAAAGAAAGCATCTGACCCAGTACTTCTTTCTGAATCAGATGCTCACGGGCATTGCCCTCTTTTTGTTTTGTATAAACAGGCTGCCCTGTAGTAAATCCGAGGGTAAATACTATTACAACCAATAAGATAAAAACGACAACCTTTGTACACATAGTTCAATTTCCTATCTCTCGATATAAAAACCGTCTATTTGAAAACGAGCGCATTTCTAAAGGGATTTGCCTTTCTATCTCTTTCAGCAAGAGGCTCTATTCCCCAGCGTTTTTCTATAAATGAAAGGATGCTCACTGTTTCATATGGCGTATGATCCACTACACCACGTTTAGCAAATGGTCCAATGACAATTGCCGGGATACGGCTCCCAGGTCCCCAACGGTCAACGACCGGTGGGTTAACGTGATCAAAAAAGCCACCAAATTCATCGTAGGTCAAAATCACCAACGCGTCTTTTGCATTCGGTCCCTCTAATACAGCATTGATTAAGTTAACCGCAAGTTGTTCGGAGGAATAGACCGCCGAACTTCCAGGATGCTCATCATTGCCTCCACCCGGTTTAACAAAAGACACACTTGGAAGCGTCCCTTCTTTTGCGGCTTTAATAAAATCGTTTTGATCCTTCATGTGTTTTCGCCCTTCCTTACCATCCTCATAATTCGCGAAGTATAAAAAGGGCTCATGATTGTAGGCAAAATTATTTTTAAGTTCGGCAACAGCGTCATCCCAGCCTTCTGAATACCAAGCCCAACTTACATTTTTCGCTGTTAGGCGATCGCCAATGGTCGGCATAGTCTGAGAAGGTAATAATTTGGAAGTATCCGATTTCGCGGGATAAGGTTTGTTGCGAGAAAGCACATGATTGATCGCATAACCGTCTGGCGTAACTACACCATCCTTAATCATCTTTCCATTTGCATCGAGTTTAGCAACCATTGAGCTTGGTGCATCAGGCCAAACAGGAATAGCTGCCGAAATCATATAAATATGATTTAAATAGGATCCGCCAAATACACTCTGAAAGAAATTATCACACAATGTATACGCTTTGGCAAACGGATACAAAGGTAGCTTCTCCGTATTGTAATAGCCCATTGCTAAACCTTTGGAATCATTATAGAGGGCAAATTTATCCATTTTCCCACCATTGATCTGCAATTGATTATGATAAAAACGGTGTGTAACATCGGGCGTCGCCTTATCCGAAGGTACATATTGGTCTATATTAAAAAATTGATTGGGTAGATTGGTTGGAAAGGAATTGTTACGTGGAATTTCGGGGAGGTATTGGTAGGCTTTACCATGCTCGTCTACCTGTAAAAAATCCTCCTTCTTGACATTCGCTATGCCATTGGCTCCCTTGAATTCGCCATACAGATTGTCAAAACTATGGTTTTCCATATAAACAACAACCACATGGTTAATTTTTTTGATCCCTTCATCGAAGGGAATCTCTTGGTGTCGGGCGTTTTTGGTAAATCCGCAACTGCTGATACTCAAAACTCCAAGAGACAAATAAAATAAGTGTTGTAACCGCATCCTGTCTTCTTTTAGTAGGTTAGACTGTAATTTCTAGAACAAACTTACAATTATTATCGTTTTCATAACCTATAATCAAAGGGAATTGCGACCTACGTATCAGGTTCTTTACAGGCATCCTCCCTCTTATCATTAAAAACAAAGACCTGTTTACCTATTAGCTTGTAGCTTCCACTTCCTCATTCTTGGTATAAAGCTTACTTCGGTAAGTTATACCCCATTTAGTAATCTCATCGATGATTGGACCCAAAGTTTTTCCGCACTCGGTCAATTCATACTCTACCGTCAGGGGTTTGGTATTTAATACTGTTCTTCTGATCAGCTGGTTCATTTCTAAATCCTGCAGTTCTTTAGACAACATCTTCGCACCTATCCCTTCAACTTCGCGCAGCAGTTCCATAAAACGTAATTTCTCGACCAACAATAAGGTACCTATAATATGAAATTTCCATTTTCCGGCTAAAATCTCCATGGTATCATTAATGGCCAACACACGTGTTTTACATGCACCCGACGACGTTAAAGTTGCTTCCTTTTTCATTTCACTTTTTTTTATTCATGCATTACCCGCCTTCCTAGAGCATCCTATTTCCCTAAACGATCAGCGATAGATGAATACACAAGCAAAGCTTGGCTCCATTGGCACGATTTCTTTATTCTTACAAAAATACGCATTTATAAAGTTTCAGACCACTATCTTTTTGGAAAGTAGTTTCCTTAAGGAAACTGATACCTAAAATAAACTGTCTATCATCTACCTTTGTATTGGCAACATCAGAAGGAATAAATTGGCACAGTTGATGCTGCAAAATGAAAAGTGCAAATAACATATAAAAAATAAAACGATTAAAAAATGAAAAAGCAATTAATCTCGGGTTTAGCCCTTATGCTATTGTTAGCTTCTTGTCAGAACACAAATGGCGACAAAGCAACAACAACAACTGCTCAGGAAGTAACTGAACAAAAAGGACAGACTTACACTGTTGAAGCAGATAAAAGCTCATTAAAATGGACTGGTTACCATAAAGGCGGTTTAAACCCAAGATATGGTGTTTTGAAAAGCGAAGGAACACTTTCAGCTGAAAATAATACCGTTACTGGTGGTACTTTCACAATCGATGTCAATTCTATTCTGACAGATACAGCTTCTGTAGATCCTGCAACATCCGGTGGCAAAAAATCATCAGATTTGGATGCACATTTAAAAAGTGCTGATTTCTTTGACGTAGCAAAATATCCAACTGCAAAATTCGAAATCACCAAAGTTGGTCCATTCGATGCAGCGCAAGGAAAAAGTGTTGTTGCTGATGCGACAAATACGGTCAGTGGTAACTTAACCATCAAAGATAAAACTGTGAATGTAACTTTCCCTGCAAAAATTACGTTCAATGGTGACGAAGTAACATTCTACTCTAAATTTACGATCCAAAGACAAGATTGGGGTCTTACTTACGGTACAGAAGGTAATCCACAAGATTGGATGATTGCACAAAACGTTGACATTGAACTTAATGTCACTGCAAAAAATGCGAAATAGTTTTCAATAGCGTTTAGTCGCTTATAGTAAATAGATTAATCGGGTAGGTTCTACTTGATTAATCTATTTGATTTAAATAACCTCCCAATAAGAGGTCGTCTTCATTCAGGACCTGGGTCAAGTGTGAGTCTTTCAAGAGGTATATGCGGTCACTGATTTCCATTACCTGCCTAAAATAATGATCTGATATCAATATTCCTTTTCGATGTTTTACTAACTGAATCTGTTCTTTAATAAGCTCAATATAAATAGGACTAAGACCGACAAAGGGTTCATCAAGTAAAGCGATGGATTCTTTGGTATAAACGATCAATAGCGTTTCAAACAAACGAATCATTCCCAGTGATAGGCTACTCAATCGCCTATTCAAATTCTCTTG
This sequence comes from Sphingobacterium siyangense, assembly GCF_023277505.1. Classification (NCBI taxonomy): domain Bacteria; kingdom Pseudomonadati; phylum Bacteroidota; class Sphingobacteriia; order Sphingobacteriales; family Sphingobacteriaceae; genus Sphingobacterium; species Sphingobacterium siyangense. The sequence goes on from NZ_CP080574.1 coordinate 5,044,736, forward strand.
AATCAATGGAAGCTCCAGTAAATTAACATCATCGATTTGAAAAAATTTAAGGGCTTCAGAAAGCAGCAAATTTCTATGCAAAAAACCTTCCTGAGGGAGATAGGTAATCTCTCCTGTCTGGTAGCCTTTTTCAAATTTAACACCTTTGCAATGCATGAAAGCAAAATCCGCTTTAATACGTCCAAATATAACGCTCATCAGGGTAGATTTCCCACTACCATTTCTGCCCAAAATCCCGACTACCTCATGCTGCGCACATGTCAAATAAAGCCCCGAAAGAATGCTCCTGCCACCACGACTAAACGATAAACTATCTATGTATAGCAGCTCGTTAGATAAATTTTCAGACTCCAACATAAAATTACAAATAACAAAAAGTCTATTACACTAAGCCTTATCAGCAGACTTATGGGAGATATATGTAAATTTTTCAGAAACACTTCTTTCTTAGGAAGATGAAAAATATATTCGGCAATAAAAGAAATATTAGAACCAATGACTTTAAACCAAAAAATGAACATATAGAACGACGCTGTTCCAACGGAATTCAGCATAAAACGTGGTGACTGTAAAAGAATACCTCCTGTTACAAATAAATTAAAGAGAATAATGAATCTAAAAAATTTTAAACTTAACCGTATCGTCTTAATGGAATTCAATAAGAAATGTATTAGCTACTTATAATCGGCGTTATCATAATAAACAGGTTTTAAACGCTGAAATGAATATAGCCAAAAGAAATGACCGAACATTATTTTTAACATTCCTTAACTTCAGCGGATGCACCTGATAGCACCTCTATATCCTTACTTTTCGGTTTGTTCTAATTTTTTCTTCAATCGCTGTTTTGCCTTACGAACCGCTTCCACCGAAACACACAGCAGTTCGCTCATACTTGCATTACTTAAATCCAATTTGAGCAGCGCTAATATCTTGAGATCATTCTCGGTAATCTTTGGATAAGTTTGCCGCATTTGTGTCAGATAAGCTGGATACACTTTGTTAAAAACATGTTTGAATTTTTGCCATCGCTCATCCGTCATAATGTGCTGCTGCAAAAGCGCATTCAGATTATCCGTAACTTGTGTCAGGTATGCCGGGTCAGATTCAGAAATCTTTACTACTTCCTGCCTAAGTTGCTGGATGATGACATCGTTTTGCCGGATAGTGTCTGTAAACTCGGTCAAGGAGTTGCGTAAAATCATTAGCTCCTGATCTAACAATTGTTTTTCATAGGCAAGCGCAAGTTGGTCTTTTTCCAGTAAAGTATTCCGCATCTTAATTTTAATTTTCGACTTATTGACTAACAGAACAACTATCGCAAAAATCAACATAAGTACAATGCCTATGAACTGATACATCCGTTTTGTCCGAATCCGTTTTTCTTCCGTGGCTTGGATAGTCCGGTTGTATTTTTCAGATTCCCTTTGCCAGAGCATTTTCTGTATCTCCTTGTCATTCGTTCTCTTTTCCAACGAATCTTTCAGCATTAGATACAAATGCAATTGCTTAAGCTCCTCCCCTTCACGTCCTAAACCCCGCATAATGTTGGACTTGGATTTTGCTAGTTCCATTTTATATTTCAAAAAATAGGGTTTGTCTTCCATCAAATGCTCACAGGCCATCGTATATTGCTCGGCCAACTTCCATTCTTTCAATTCGATATACCAATTGGCTAGATTGAGATTTGCCCGCATTGCATCTGTACGTTCATTGTAATGCATGGAGAGCGCTATATTTTTCTTAACCAACGCAATAGCTTTTTCCCTTTCACCTTTTCGCCATGCATGATCCGCCAGATTACCAGAAATAATACCGATCCACACGGAATCCTTCGCCAATTTAGCCTCATCCATGGCACGATTCAAATAAGAAAAGGCTTGGTGATTGAGCGAGTCCTTTGCCAGATATACAGCAATAGAGTTGATCAGATCGACACGTTCTCGTGAAGCCGGCTTTGTAAAGGGTAAAGCCTCTTCCAAATAAACAACAGCATTTGCCTGATCACCAATATAACTGTAGAAGCTCGCCATAAATTGGTAATGCTTCACCACCAAGGGGATTTTTTTGATATTGACTTTAGATTTTAAATCATTCGCTCGTAGAAAGAACGGAAATGCTTCTTTTACCCGTCTATAGACGAAGTTGTAATACCCTTCACGGGCACAACCTAACATTTCTAATTCAGCATCAGGATGAACACGTAGCAGCTGCTCAGCCAAACGATAATAGCGCTCAGATGACGAATTTATACGATCAAAAGCTATAGAGAAACCATCGGCCATGCGCATATAATAGGCCCATTTTAAAGCAATATTCCTTTTTTTGTCTGCCAATTCAAAAACCGGAGCCAAGGCATTTCTCAACTTGATCGTATCACCGTCAAATCTGATGGGCAACAGCAGGACAGCTTCCAGTTGGACAACAGGATTCTCAATAGCAGATATTTCTGCTACAGATTGCCCATAGACATGATTAAGTTTGCCTGACAATACCAAAGAAACGAGTATAAAAGAATAAAGTAAAATGGTTTTCATGCTTAAAAAAGGTCAATTTCAGCGCGCTGTCTCCCTATTGATATAACCAATAAAATAATTTTCAATAATTCTTTAAAATTAACACGCAAAATCCTTAAAGAAAATGGTTAATACAGACATATTGCTCGCAAATCAATGCGCTCAAATCCGGTTATAAATATAATATTTATAACTTTAACATAATTATACGTTTTTATTAAAATTTCGCCTTCTTTCAACACTATTATGTTCCATTAGATTTGACAGATCAGGTCTTTTATTTAACACTTTTCCAAAAAAATGAACAAAATTCAAACAAAAAGAACAGGATTAACTCTCCGAAAAGGAATATTGAAAGATCTGCAGGAAATATTAATCCTATTTTCCGGAACGGTTGAGACTGTATGCGCAAATGATTATAATAACGAGCAAATTGTAGCATGGATATCATGCGTCAATAACACTGACCGTTGGCATCGGCTAATCGAAGATCAGTATTTTATTGTAGCTGTGCTCAATCAGAAGATTGTTGGTTTTACCTCCTTATATCATGGAGATTATATCGACGTCTTGTATGTGCATAAAGATTTTCAACGACAAGGGATCGCACAACAGCTTTATAATGCACTGGAAGCCGAAGCTACCACACATAAAAACACTATTTTAACCGCAGACGTAAGCAAAACAGCAAAACCTTTTTTTGAAGCTAATGGCTTCAAAGTTATCGCAGAGCAGATACAAATACGAACTGAAGTCGAAATACCAAACTATAACATGAAAAAAGATCTTTAGGTTCTCTTCCGAATTTTAGAAATGCTCTCCATAGTCGATTACTTCAGTTTTCAAAAGCAGCTTACTTTCAGTATTATTCTTTAATGTCGCTGTTGCTATTTTAGTCTTTGTATCGACATTGAACTCCAGTACAGCCCCAATGCCCTTTTTATCATTAAAAAATGAAGCAAAGTTTTTAAATGTCTCAGTTTCATCAAACAAAAATCGCGCAGCACATCGGTTATTATGCTGATCATACCATTTGATATAAACATCTTTGGGAATACCTCGAGATGCCATGTCCATATCCCGAAGACGCTCATCAAAGACAAAACGTTCGGAATTATAAAATTCAAAGTCTGCGTCGAATGTTTTAATGTCGGCAGACATAATAAGTTTTGGCTGTAAAGAATACCGCGTGCGCAATTTATCCCAATAGCCATAGGGAATCGGTTTATTTGCAATAGCTTCTTGAACATCCGAAGGAATAATCGATGTATCGGACAGTACCTGTTCGCGCCATTCTTGATTAAAGATATTACCATACGTTCCATTTTCCTTGGATTGATCCGAAGCCTTGATCGTTACTTTTTCAGCTTGATAACGACCAATTTCGACCTGACGACGTCCCGTTCCCGCGGCCCATATCACAAGTACGCCCCCCGGAGCAAAGCCCAAAATAACCTTATTATAATGTTCATCAACAGTTTTCATCGCCCCTTTTTCTTGGTATGGCGTACTGAACAACGTCCGCAATTTACCATAATCAATCGGACCGTTCATGCGATAAAAAACATCTTCAGCAAATGAATACCAAGTAATGTCCAATGCCTTAGGCAATGACATCACCTGCTCATATGTACCGCCTCCAGCTTGTCCCCAAATGGCGTTATAGTTCACTATATTGCCCTCACTAAATGTAAACTCGTAATCTTCATCTTTCGGAAAGATAAAGCGGCCTTTATACAACTGGACGGGATAAGCTGTTGGATTACTCATCGAACAGAACCATTTATAGCGTCCTTCCCTGATATTATCTTCTTGCGTGAGGCGTTCTTCCCTGAGGTCATTAAACTCACGTATTGTCGTTGAGAACGCGAATATAATCGGTAGCAAAATAAGATATCCAAGCAAAGTCGGAACTAAATATTTCCATGATTTTACAGCCCATGTTATAATCACGCTACTAAAGAATGTCAGGAAAATACTGAGTGTTAAAATCAAGGGAAACATTTCTTTAATCACTCCGCCCAGATCCGCATAAAGTCGATGCTCGTATTCATCACCCAAGGTTGATAAAAAAAGAAGTACCGGAAGCAATAAAGAAAATAAGCAATAAAAAAGAAAACCATAGCCAAGTTCAAAAGCAAATTTTGGTTTCTCTAAGACCTTTAACTTTTTCCGAAAGAAATTAAAATGGAAATAAACCAAGGCGATAACAATAAAATAAGGCGAACAACAACATGCAGCATAAGCCAAATTTAAATCTGCATTCTGTACAAGTAGGGTCGCGATTAGGCTGATGATGGCAACAAAAAAAGCAGAAACCGTAGCTCTTAAAATCATTGTAATTTGTTTTTAATCCAAAAAAATTTGTTGATTTAGCCTAACCGACAACAACACACTTCAAAAATAACAAGAAATGTTTTAGGAATATAAAGCGATCGATATTCAAGTACATTGATCAAATATTCGACCCAAAGTAGACAATATATTCTTTTAACAAGAATGTATTTAATTAACTTTTATCGGTTTTCGCCAGGATCGATATCCTGAGCAATTTCAAACACAGTCAGTAAAGGTCCAGCTTTCCCCCCTCTCCAGCAAGAGATCGCTCGTTATCGTAAATTTTCTTCGAAAACACTCCAATCAAAGGTCCCCTAAGGAAAGTCGATCAAGTTTACTAACTTCGTTTTTATTCTTCAAATCATGGATATACATAATAAAATTAGAAAAGCCAAAGAGAGTGATTCGCATGTTGTACCTGAAATTATGCTCCAGGCGATGGGAGACATTATATTTCGTTTTATTCAAAAAGAAGATCCAACTGAGGCAGTACTTTTTCTAACTCAGCTTTTTAGGCAAAAAGGTAATCTCTATAGTTATGAGAATACATTTGTCGCAATTGACGATAATGAACGTATTGTAGGCTCTTTAACTGGCTACGATGCTGATCAGTTTGTTGAATTAAGACAGCCTATTTTAGATCACATGAAGGATCAGTACAACAATAATTTGATTCCAGAAGCCGAAACAGCTGGTGACGAATTTTATATCGATTCAATTGCTGTTGCTCCCATTGCACGAGGTAAAGGTATCGGAACACAACTTTTACAATATGCGATTACACATGCCAAGCAACATGGTTTTAAACAAATTGGTCTGCTCGTTGACCTAAAGAATCCCAATGCGCAAAAGCTCTATGAAAGGATTGGTTTTAAGCTTGGTAAAAAAACGTCTTTCGCAGGAGGCGAATATTACCATATGTATATTTCCCTTGATTAAATACAGTGTTTAGCTTATTTATCGCCATTCAGGCCTTATCCCGCTAATCAGTACCACCTAAAACAAAATGCTGAATTAGGAAATGCCGCAATCCGTGTGCTCAAAGATCTACCTCTTGACAGAAGACCCGAAGAGTATTACGCTGATAATGAAGATTGGACCGATTAACAACGTGATCAAACTTTTTACGTTTATTTAGAATAATTACTGATAATACTGTATTTTTGCGCTGTTCATCCTATTGACGGCGCATCTATGACAAATAAAAGAGCTAAACAAAATATTCTAAAAAATATACTTGGAAAACTCCACCTTTATTTGGGCTTATTATTTGGTATAATCTTTTTTGCTGTTTGCGTTACAGGAATGTTATTGAGTTTTGAAAAAGAGCTTACCCCACTTTTGTGGCCGAAAGAACAGAAGGTAACCGTACAAACCAATCGTCTTTCTCTTGCACATATTTCCGAAAAAGCCGAATCTATATTTCCGGACAAAAAGTTGTTTCGCATCGAAATTCCAGCAGATCCTTCCCGCAGTGTCCGCATACAGTATGGACAAAAAAAGACCGGATATTGGTATGCATATATGAATCCCTATACTGGAGAACTATTATCCAAAGGTCGGCAGAGTGACCGTTTTTTTCAAAAGACTTTAGATATCCATCGTTTTCTTCTCGTCGAAAAAATCGGAAGTACCCTAACGGGAATCTCAGCTCTAGCGGCTCTCTTTCTTGCCCTAAGTGGCATTTACCTTTGGTGGCCTAAAAATAAATCCATGCTCAGACAACGTGTAACCATGAAAATGGCAGCCTCTCTCAAAAGAAAGGTCTGGGATTTTCACGCAGTCGGCGGTTTCTACGCATCTTTGTTTTTAATTATTTTTACCTTAACTGGATTGACCTGGAGTTTCGATTGGTACAATAAACAATTCTATAAAGTATTGGGCTCAACCCAAAAATCAACAAAAGAGAAGATCAGCAACACCAACAAACTGGCTTTTTCAGATTACCTTGTGCTGGATACGATCTATCAGCAGTTAAACAGCCTATACCCTACCTCGGGAAATATAATTGTCACATTTCCTGAAAAGAAGGATTTAGCTTTTGCGCTAACCAAGGAAAACTTTTCAAATGCAACTTTGCAGATCAACCAGGCATTCTTTGACAGCAAATCCGGACAGTTACTTAAAAATAACCCTTTAGAAAAGTTACCATTGGCACAGCAGGTTCAACGGATGATGAAATCCATCCATATGGGATCGATATTTGGACTACCCTCTAAAATTATTGCATTCTTAGCCGTTACCCTAGCAGCGTCTCTTCCCATCACAGGGATATGGATATGGCTGAACAAAAGAAAGAAGAAGAAACCGTCAAAAAGCCAAAAGAAGAAATCAATTCAACTTCAAACCATAGCATAGCCTACCATGCGTATTGTCCTTATTTTTCTCATCTTTCTGATAAGTCGAGCAGAAAGCCAAGCCAGTGCATTCTGGATGGAGGTGATACCACCTGCTAAAAACAGTTCATTGGTAACAGTCCGCGTGTGTTATGGTTATATTGATGACCTTAGTGTAAGACATCGTACAAGTGGCACCGAATTCGAGTCCATAAAATTGTTTGACTTCAAAACACGAGCAACCTCAGGCCAAGAATCACCATTGTTATTGATAAAAAAAGCGGATTGCTGGGAGGGGACATTTTCCGCCAAAGCAAACACATTTTATCAGGTTATTGGAATCAATACCAAGTTACCCGTCATCGTTAGAAATGCAAAGGATTCCAGTAAAAACATCCGTTCCATTGAATATCTTTACGGTGAATATGGACGCTCCAGCGCGCCGGATACCTTACCTATCATAGCGGAAGGTCCATATATCCAACTTATACCAAAAAAAGATTCTTATCAGATATCACCTTACATCTATGGTAAACGCCCATCGAAAGAGTCTACTATCCGAATCTTTAACCCGGAGAATTGGGAGAAAAATATTCCAGTTGACACCGCTGCAAATATAGTTTTTCGGGCAACTCAAAAAGGCATGTATATGATCCGGCTAGATTGGTATGAAAATAGCCCCGGCGAGGATCAAGGCATTTCCTTTATGAGAATCAGACATCGTTGCAATTATTGTCTCAATCTGTAAATAGATAAAAAAAGAGAAGGCTAAGCCTTCTCTTTTTTTATCTATTCGTTGTGGTCTTCCACTAAAATTTTAGTGTAAAGTTAGCCAAAACACGCGCCGGGCTCTGTGGCGTAAGCCTTACCGACCAAGCTTTCTCACTTGTCAAATTATCTACTTTTATTCCGACCCTAAATTTAGGTTGATCATAATAAACAGTTGCGTCAAATAGCTGATAGGAAGGAATAATAACCTTAGCTGTCTGCGTATTTGTCTGATAAGAGGAACTGCCCATATTTCCTCCAAATCCGGCGCCCAGTCCTTGATATTTTCCAGCTGGTATACGATAACTCAACCAAAAATTCAACATACGCTGTGGCCCCGAAAGTGCAGGTCTCAAACCATTTACCGATGGATCGGCGTTACTATATTTACTCTCATTATAAGCATATCCAGCTACAATATTCATTCCGTTAAAAGGATTCGCAGTCAATTCCACTTCAACACCTTTACTTAACTGTGTACCGTCCTGGATGGAATAATTACTATCCTCTGGATTCGTGCGTAAAACATTATCCACACGGATATCGTAGTAACTTACAGTTCCAGCCAAACGGTGGTTGAATAGATCCCCTTTTACACCAAACTCCATCTGATTGGCATATTCGGGTTTGAAAGGATTGCTATTGATATCCACACCACTGATATTATTAAAACCGTTCATATAGTTTCCAAATACCGATAGCTTATCTTTGAGCGCTTCATATACCACACCAAATTTGGGTGACAATGCTGTTTGCCCAAATGGTCCTTTTTGGATCCCCCCAGCACCTATCCCGCCCGTAGTTTCCCCTGTCGTAATATTGTAGACCCCATGATATTGAAAGCGGTCCACACGCAGACTCGCCATAACCATCAATTGATCCGTCAAATTAAATACATCAGAAACATAGGCCGCATACGTATCGTCACTATTTTTCTCCTTACGATAGGCAGATTTTGCGGTTAAAGAATCAACAATAAAATGATTGATACGATAATCTGCAGGTGGATTTATAAAATTGATTGTCCGGGTGTTGGTATGGTAGCGATCAAAATAATTGGAATTATTATAGTAGTCCAAGCCTATAACCATCCGGTTGCGAAATTTTCCGATATGAAAATCACCGATAAAATTCTGTTGCAGATCCGTCGCAATAAACGACGTAGTTCCCACCATAACCTGTGCATTTAAGGTCGAATCAGATTTACCATTCAGCGCTGAGATATACCCATTGATAGTTGAATTTGCCCTAGAAATGATAGTCTGTGAAGTCCATTCTTCTGAAATTTTATAGTTCATCTGCGCAAAAATATTGAACATCTGCGTTTGATAGGCTAAATCATTGCTTAGAAAAGTCTTCTTGTAAGGGAATTTCATATCACTGATGGACTGCACTTTGTTACTTCCAGTGTATGGGTTGAAACGTACCACAGATGTCCCTTTGGCCTGTCCATACTCAAGATCCAAGAGTAATGAAAGCCGATCTGTAATCTGGTACGAGAAACTTGGTGCCAAGGCAAAGCTATTGGTAAATCCCAGGTCCTGAAAACTTTTTTCTATCGTTCCAGCGGCATTGATTCTGAAAAGAGCTGTCCGGTCCGCATTTATCGGCGTATTGAGATCCAAAGCGACACGGTTATAATTCCAGCTTCCACCTACATAACCAACTTCGCCCCCAAAATCGTTATAAGGCTTTTTGGTAACACGGTTATAAACGCCACCGTAGCTGCTCGATACACTTTTTCCAAACAAGGTAGCTGATGGTCCTTTTATGGCTTCAATGCGCTCCAGATTAACTGGATCGATAAAAGAAAAAGCAGCTCCAGCGACACCATTACGTGCATTTGGCTCAGTTTCAAATCCTCTCGAACGAAACGTTACCCGGCCTTGGTTAGCAATCATTGGTATGCCAGCACCGGGAACATTTTTAGAAATGCTACCGAGGTCCACAGCGATTTGCTCCTGAAAAAGAGTTTTGGGAACTGCATTATACACCTGCGGGTTCTCCAAATTTTTTAAGGGTAAGCGTGCCACGTACACACTTTCTTTTTGAACAAATCTGTTGTTTTTACCGTGCACAACAACTTCCTGCAAAGCAAGTACATTCTCGTCCGACATCTGATAATTCGCTTCCACGTGAATAAGAGGGGCTCCGATATGAACGGGGATCTTGATTTCCTTGGCCCCTAATAATTGTACACGAATGGTATAATTACCTGTATCTAACCCTTTGAAGATGTATTTACCATCCTCATCTGTAAGGGTCGTTCGCTGAAGTTCTAGCAATGAAATAGCCTTGGAAGCCATAGGTTCACCATCCACCATTGTTAAGCGCCCGCGAACGCTGCCCTTGCTCTCCTGCGACAGCAGGCTGTGTGAAAGATGTAAAAGGCTAATGATAAAGACAGTGCGTAAAATTGATCGCATTGAAAAAATGTATGTTTCCATTTAGACAAAAGAATTTGTAGATGATATTGTCTCTTTGTAGGAGCGCAATGAATAATGGCCCAAAGATATGCTATTTTTAATAATTCTAAATAAAAGAATTATTAAAAATAAATCGATGACGGAAGGACACAAATTACTAGGGAAATATCCCTTTCATTCTTCACATTTTTTTCGATATTAGTAGCTATGACAGACCGCAAAGAAAATTCGACGAATGCAATCAATGAAAAAACATTACAACAGTTCTGTAACGCCTCAAAAACGTTGGCATTATTCAGTGGTCGATGGAAACTTTCGATTCTATTCAAACACCTCGAGCAGGACACAAACTATTCGGAATTCAAAATTCTTCTGCCCCAAGTAAGCGATCGTACACTTGCGAAACAATTGAAAGAATTGCAGCTGGATGGACTCATTCAAAAAGACCGAAGTAAAACAGCATCTGTCTATTCACTGACCGACAAAAGTCATCAGCTAAAACCCCTATTGGCAGCCCTTTCTCGGTTCAACAACGACCATCCTTAACTAAAATCAACCCGCTCCAAAAATTCAATCACCTCTCCATTTGGACTATAAACGAGACTGTTGCGTACAAAAACATCTTTTTTACCTTGACTGAGCCTGAGTTCGAAAACACCGGCACTCAGGTCCTCTGCACCATGGGCGATAGCCTGTATTCGGGCATCTTCGGCATCTTCTACCGTAAAACACAGATGAAGTAGCGCATTCTCGACATACTCCTCCCCCTCTATACGCCTTCTTCCCTGCGTTGGAATAGCAGCATTCTTATCACAAATTTCCAAATAATAGCCTATAGAGGCATTAAAAAGCATGGCGCAGCGTTCTAAATTGAACTCGGGTAACGACCATTCATGCACGACAATAAAACCAAGATTTCCATAAAAGCCAATCGTCTTATCAAAATCCTGAGCCTTAATCGACAGGTGGTGAAAACCTACAATATTATCTTTCAATTCCATAGCGTATAATTTTTGAACAAAACTAAAGTGTTTTTCCGGAGACTGGAACAACTTACAAAATTGTAAGTTGCACTGGTCGGATCGAAAACCAACAGGGCCACATTGCGCGCCGCAATGAAACCAATTTCATCAAACTAACATCCACTTAACTATTTGCACAAAATGATACTGAAAGATCGGATAGAAAACCAACAACCAATTCTATTGGACCAGAAAAGAGTATACGTTAAAACTAGCCGTATCAAAAGGGAGATTTTAAATTACAGGAGATAGATCTTATTATTTTAGTGTACTTTTGCCCGGTAAATTTTTCGATCTGAACAAGAGCCAAAAGCGTTGTAACTACCATGAGTCTATAAAAATGGGGCATTCCTTAGACATCATTTCGATGGACTTTGCTGCCAAAGTATCGTGACACCCAGCATAAGAAATCGAATGTTATAAATTCTTCAAAAATCAAGATAGAATGCGCAAAGTTTAAAGCCCTTGGTCTACATATTTTTGCAAATAAAATGAAACAGCATCTCCACAGACAATTACGGATCTATAGATATGTGATCTATAGAGAGACATTAGTCGATCCTTGGGAACATTTTTGGTCATTTATTGGTGCATTTGTTGGGATATTTATTATCGCCTATATCCAATCACTTCATTTACCTTCGCTCGAAAATGTCTTTTTGATAGGTTCTTTCGGAGCTTCCTCGGTTTTGGTTTATGGTGCCATACAAAGTCCACTTGCACAGCCACGCAATTTAATCGGCGGCCATGTTGTTTCTGCAATCGCCGGAGTTACCGTTGCACAGCTCCTTCCCGATATTATCTGGCTGACCGCTCCCTTTGCCGTTGCCCTGTCCATTGTTTGTATGCAACATACACGCACGCTGCATCCTCCTGGTGGAGCAACTGCACTCATTGCAGTCAGCAGCGGAACAAAGATCTCTTCAATGGGATATTGGTACGTATTAAGTCCAGTACTATCAGGTTGCATAATTTTATTCCTGGTGGCTCTAATCTTTAACAATATCACAAAAAAGAGACATTATCCTGTAAAAAAATCACGTTTACGCCGTTCAAGAAGGCAGCATCTAAAAACCCGTTTTGATAGCGCCAAGAACCCGTCAAACCTATAAAGTGCTGGAATCCCTCATTCTATCCAAATCTATCGGATAGAATGGGTACTTGATTCATATCCTGGCAAAATCCGCCGAAGATTAAGCTAGAAAGATCTATTTTGAGACTAGAAAACCACTATAGTCCATAAAATTACCTTTCCTTTAAATTAAGTAAATTCTCAAAATTAACTTGCATAAATTTTAACAATTACCTAATTTCACCAGCAAAACACATATTAATACATAAAAGTATTTCCATAAAAACAATTATTTAACAAATAATCACTTAAATCAAAACCATTATTTAAAAAACACGTTAACTATTTTATTAATTACATTTAATTATATACTAACAACGTAAACCAATCATGACCAGATTTACTCAAACAGTGCTGTTGATTCTGTTAATCTTCACAAGTCAACTTGTCGTTAATTGTTCCTCGGATAAGGATCCAATTGATGAAATCGAAAATTCGACCAGTTGGATGGACGACCTCGAAAAATCTTTAGGAACAGGCACCAAAGCCAAATTAAACAATTGGATAGCAAAAGGTTTGGACCAAACCAAACTCAAAGAGGCATTTTCTAAGTCCAAGGATAAGGCTGCTCTGCTGAATAACCTAGAAACAGCACAAAGTATTTATCATCAAAGAGTATATATTGAAGACTGGAACAATATCCCTGGAATAGAAAAATCTGATTATGTACCGAATGGCTTAGCCAATGGAAAAAACAGCCCATGGAATAACCCCGATTTAGATTTACCTGCTGTTGAAGCAGCCAACTTTGTCGACGCTACAGCGACAGAACTACCCGCAGGCACCAAAATATATCGTGTCACTGGCGGAAATCCTGCTGGCGGCTACTGGACCAAAGAGATTCCAAAATCCGTTGGCGACGTAATCGGCGGTACTGCCGTTCAACCGGCATGGAACAACTTCAGTAAATTCTACCGCTATGAAGTGCCACAAGCCAAAACACTAAAAGTATGGCAAGGGACCACCGCAAGACAACCCATTGCCGCAGGTATAATCAACCCCCATCTGCCAGGTAAAGCAATTCAGCTATTTATCCCTGCAGCTATCAGAGATGATGCCTTTAAACAACTAGTACAAGAAATTCCTTTACCATGGTAACTATTGAATACATCAAAGCGCATTATCTGCAACTTCTGACACTATTGCAACAGGAAGTTTCACTCAACCAGTCAGCTCAACCGTTTTTAGACTATGTTCTTCTTTATGAGAATAAATTTTCAGGCACATCAACTACAGCGGATGTACAACAGCTTCGGGAGTTTTTGAGAGGGGCAAACCGATTTGCAGATGAGTTTTCATTTTCCGATCGGCATGGCGGCCAAATACGGGCCTTGATCAAAAGTCTCTATGACCTATTGGATACCGCTATTTCATAGCTTATACAGGAGCGTTTTTGACTAGTAAGCCAAAAACGCTCTTTTACAAATTATCCTTCACATCCGCTAAAACGGTTGTCATGGCCCGATAGATCCCATACAATAAGAAGAGTAGACTTGTAATTGTAAGCCCCAGATACTCCACCACCCACGCAATAAGGATAGCTAAGAGGTGAATTTTACCATTCTCCGGTTTAAATGCCGCTCCCGAATAAACGTAGTAAGCAATGGAACCAAATAACACCAACCATATCACCGCATAAACATAATGAAGTGGGTTTTTGCTGAGCTTTTTATTTTTAAACATGTGTCAAGTTTTATGATTTGTTAGCCATCCGTTTATCTAAACAGCAAACGGATATGTTGTCAAATGTAATCCCTAGCCCAGCTTTTCCCAAGGCACAACTATAATTCGCATCCGATGGTTTAATATTCGTGGAACCGCTAAAAAAAATCGGCAGCAGCAATCATCGGCATACAGCTACTTCGCTACCTTAACAACAAAAGAAAAAGTCCCTTACATTACTGCAAGGGACTTTACGATAACCGATTATTCCGATATGATTTCTATGCCGCTGGAAATTTGCTCATATCCATATAAAATATCTCCCAGGTATGACCGTCAAAATCTTCAATACTTCGCTGTTGCATAAAACCGTAGTCTTTCATTGGCGTTGGTTCAATTCCTCCGGCTTTCAATCCATTATCAACAATTTCGTTCACACGATCCAAACCAGAAACAGAAAGTGAAAGTAGTGCTGCAATCTGTTTTTTTGTATCTGCAAGCGGTTTTTCTGTAAATGTTTTAAATTTATCCGGAGATAAAAGCATCACAAAAATATGCTCACTCCAAACCATACATTTGCCTTGTTCATCGGAAAACTGAGGATTATTCGTAAAGCCCAATTGTGTATAAAAATCCATTGACTTATTCACATCGGCTACGACGAGATTAATAAATATCTGTTTCATCATTTTAAATTTTAATTGCTATTGATCATGCAAAGTTGAAAATTTTCATCCAAAAAAAACTTGACCTATGCGAAGATTTTTATGCAGCATCAATGAATAAGCAGCGGAATGACCACGCCTTATATGGATAGCTCGTTATATGGATCGCTTGTTACTTAGCGAGCTCATTCAATTCGGCCTGTGAAAACACATGCTCACCTTTGAGATAACTATTTGCTTCTTTCAAATAGATATAGATCACTTCTCGGCCCTTTGGATTGGGTAATTTATGTAAGTTGTGCACCAAATACTCCTTGTCCCGCAATCGATCTTTACTATAGCTTAAAAAAGAGGGCGCATGTGTCTGCACACTCCAACGAATAAAACGTAAATCGATATTATCGGGATATTTCATGATCATTTCCTCCAAAAGCTTTTTCCCTTTCTTGAATTGACCTAATTTTGTAAACGGATTACCCATATGTTTCGCCCATAATATTTCATAAGCAGCCAGGTATCCCTTCTCCGTTGCGGAATTGGCAGCTCCTTCCAATAGTTTCAGATTCGCTTCACAGAGTTTTTTATTTTGAACAGCAGTAGCGTACTCGGCTCGCATTTTATCAACATCAACTTGACCAAAACAACATATCGCACATAA
Source organism: Sphingobacterium siyangense (assembly GCF_023277505.1). NCBI lineage: Bacteria > Pseudomonadati > Bacteroidota > Sphingobacteriia > Sphingobacteriales > Sphingobacteriaceae > Sphingobacterium > Sphingobacterium siyangense. Next base: position 5,060,258 of record NZ_CP080574.1, read on the forward strand.
TACCAAAGAGACACAGACAAAAAATCGTATAACCATTTTCAATTCAATTAAAGTAAAAAATAGAACGCTGTTCTAGTAATATAACAATATCGACAAGCTTTGAGTTTTCTTATTTTTTAATCCGTTGAGAATGCCGTTTGTTCTGCCATTTTCCCAATACGATCAATAATGCACCAATTGCGACGAAAACCAAGGTCACTCCAAAGCTGTTCAAAAGAACCCTGTCCATCCCCAACTCGGAAACATTGACAAAAGGATACGGATAAAATCCAGAAAACGAACCATGCCACAACGTATAAAAAAGATAGACTAATGGGAAGATCAGCCAATAGAAAAGATGATTCCAACGGATTGTTCCCTTGTCCAAAAAGCGCCACCAAAAAAGGAAAAAACTCAAAGGAGTGACCACATGCAATAATTCGTCAACTACCATTGATAAACCCTGTGGATGCGACAGAAAGCGTAGTAGGGTATTATAGATAATTCCGACAATAAGAATGTATAATGTTACGGCAGTAATTGTTTCGGGTTTAGTAAAAAATAGGCCTATTCGACTTTTTGACCAGCAAACAGTAAAAAAACAGCATAGCAGAACCATTACATTACCTAGAATCGTAAAATAACTAAAAAACTGAACAATATAGTCCATGCGCCCAAGCTTAGAGACGAGAGCGCTTAATACAAATTGCCCAACGACTGCAAACAAGGTAATCAAACCAATGCTACCAGCGAAAACCGATTTTAATGAACTTTGAGTCTCCATATTACGAGTGGTCTATACAATACTAAATATAAAAATTTCAACTGCTATTTGGAATTTTAAATGATCAAATCCAATTCACCGCTGTTCGAACCCGGAATCCAGATTGTAAATAATTGCAACGAATTGTAAATGGATTCAGTTTCCTTACTAACAATTATTATTTTTATACGCTATAAAGTATTGATAAATGATTAGAGTAGCCATTATCGAGGATGAACCCGCCGTACGCAAAGAAATCAGCTATTTGGTCCAACAGGAAACTGACGTTGAACTTGTTGGCTGGAGCGATACGGTGACAAATGCTGTAAAATTGATTGAAGAGAAACAACCAGACGTTATACTTATGGATATTCAGCTCCGTGATGGTACAGCATTTGACATCCTAAAAAAGCTAACCGTTATTCCACAGAATATTATTTTCATTACGGCCTACAATCATTTTGCAATCAAAGCCATCAAATACGGTGCTTTGGATTATCTCTTGAAACCAGTCGATCAAACCGAACTAAACGAAGCCTTAGAACGTTACCGGCGTAAAAGCGAAAACAATCCCCAATGGATGCAACGTTTATCAATGGCACAAGAAGCTTTACATGCCAGTGAACTTCCCGAAAGCATAGCCTTGTCTTCCATACACCAGGTACGTATCGTCCCTGTTCACAACATCGTGTACTGCAAAGGAGACGGTCCCTATACTTTTTTCTTTTTAAATGATGGTACAAAAGAGTTAATCTCTAAACCCCTCAAATATTATGAAGAATTATTGCCACAGCCTTATTTCTTACGCACCCATCAATCGTATCTTGTCAACAGGTCGCATATTTCTGGTGTCAATCGTTCCGAATATATTGTCTTAAAGAACAAAGAGGAAATTCCAATTTCATCACGTAGAAAAAACTCGATCTTAAATCAGCTTTTCCCAGAAAAATGAGCGCACTGAACCGCATTTTCCCTTGGCTACTACTGCCTTTGTTTTTTATCGCTTGCGCTCGAAAGAAAGACACACCCTCGCCCGACTATGATGCTATTGCTGCACAGATTAAAACGCTCGAAGACCGAAAATTAACTGCAGCAAATGGAGATTCCATCAAACAGGCCTGGTTAACGTTAGACCATAATTCCACCGTAAAAAAAGACACGGTACTCGCTGCCCGTGTAAAATATTACCTGGCACGACTCTATGCTATGAGTGGTCAAGATTCGGCTCTTTTTTTTGTTCAACAGGCGCTTGAACTCATTGAACCCACCACTGGAAACGCAAAGTACAAAGCGCTTATTTACAATGGAATAGGAAACATCCGTAGCATAGAAGCAAAACAACGCGAAGCGGGCTATTATTATAACAAAGCCGCCACGATTGTTTTGTCGGATACCGCTGCAGGACTGTCAACCGAAGCAAAATCAGCGATATTATTGTCCGCTGCCCAAAACAACTTGAGCTCCTTCCAGTATAACCTTGCAGAAAAAATGAATCGTTCGGTACTCCCCCTAATTGATTCACTGTCGGAAGGACATATTAACCGACAACGCGTTTTGGTACAAATGATACAGACGCTGAACACCTTACAACGGCCAGCAGAAGATATTGCCCCCTTCCTTCATCAACTCGAAGAATTACACACTAAAAATCCAGACAAATACAACATTAGTTTTCTATACGATTCGAAGATCCAATACTATGAAACGGCTAAGAAACCGGATTCCATTTTACATTATGAATTGCTAAAAATAACAATAGATGAACGTTTGCACCAACAGACAGCATCCTCTATATTGATGAACAATTTATTCGTAGACTACAGTAATGTAGCCGCAATCTATGTTTCATTAAATAAGCCGGTATTGGGCGAAAAATTCATCCAAAAAGCAGGCAAACTTAAAGCGCAGTTTCCCAAATTAATCTTTCCCAACAACGAAATTACATTTCAAAACAGTCTCGCAGCCGTCTATCGCTTGCAAGGAAAAGATAAAGCAGCTATAGACGTATTGAATCACCTTGTGCAATTACAAAGAGGTATTTATCAGTCGGAGAATACACAAGCGATTGCGGAAATGAATGCCCTTTATCAACTCCAGGCGAAAGATCAGTCTATTCGTATACTGAATGAAAATATCAAGATCAATAAGCTTCAGCTACAACAAAATCGTTTAGGACTGATCATTTCCTCCCTGGCGGTTATTTTATTGATCATCATACTTTTCTTCCTATATTACAGTTTTCGTCAGCGACGCTCCAGGCAAGAGAAAGAAAAGGTCTTATTGCAGCAGCAGTTGTTGCGCACACAGATGGAACCGCACTTTATTTTCAATACCCTTTCCGCTGTACAGAGCTTCATGCGCCTGGATAAAAAAGAAAATGCCATCAAATATTTGAACCGTTTCAGCCGACTATTACGTAGCAATCTCGAATTAAGCCGTGAAAACCTCGTTCCATTAAATGAGGAACTTGAAACCCTAGAAAACTATTTGATCTTACAGCAAATGCGTTTTGAAGATGCTTTTCATTACCACATCACACAACCTGAAGATCAAGATTTAAGTGCAGTCATGCTACCGCCAATGCTGATACAACCCTATGTTGAAAATGCAATTCTGCACGGTATAAACCTCGAAACGGGCGATGGTAGTATTGACATCCAGTTTGCGTTGTCTGCAGATATCCTACGGGTGACGATTAAAGATAGCGGTAAAGTCAATCCAGACATTCCTGAAATTACACATCGTTCACTCTCTGGAACAATCAGTCGCGAACGTATGCAATTGTTAGGAAAAAAAGCGAGTCTTCAGACCACCAAAGACCCAACTGCTGGCACTACGGTCACACTTCTTATTCCAATTACCTATTAACGATTTATATTATTTAAACAAACTGCAGCGCATTCAACTTGTCATCTAATATCAAGATAGGATATAAATTGTAGCGCAATTTCATTCGTTATCCATGGAAAATCAATTAAATTAATTAAATTCGTTTATAAACCAACGAAATAGCGTTTTGAACACAATTTTCAAATTTATAGTCGCATAATTTAGCCTCACAAACCACAGGCTAATTATTCTTTTATTCGGGTAACTCCTATCCGAACAGGTTTTCATTTCACCCTATTATTCTCGGTATTGTTAGCTCAGGAGAGTATTTTTATGCTATTTCAGTATTTAAAATACCGTATCCCATCCTTTCCAATATCGTCGATAACATCAAAAATCAAATAAAGAATATTAAGCGCGACTACAACTCATGCGAAAAGAATATATCTGGGAGATCAAAGCACACAACACTCCCCTTCTCAAAAGATCCTGCAGCCATTGTGATAGTGATAGGTTCTACTGCAGTGAAAAGTTCAGAATGAATGCACAGAAAAAAAATATCGACGTTTGGTTGATTTATAGATGTATCAAATGTGATAACACCTACAATATGACCATTATTTCCCGTGCCAGCCCCGAATCCATCAATAAGGAACTGTTTCATAGATTTCAGGAAAACAACAGGGAGCTAGCATGGCAATACGCTTTTTCAACAGAAATCAGAAAAAAGAACAATGTTGAAGCAGATTTCGATACCATCAAATATGAAATACAGTATGAACAGCGGTTCATGGAGAATTTGCACAGCACAAACGAAGACACCTTATCCTTCAAAGTCATCTATGTATTCAGCTTTCAGCTCAAACTAGCCACCGTCATTCGTAACTGTTTAAAACTATCATCCAGGCAGCTTGACCGACTCATCACTATGCAGGCAATTACTGTACATGGAAAATTTCTAGAAAAAAAACATCGCATCAAACATGAGGATATTGTGAAAATATCATGCGAAGCATTGAAACGCATAACCCGATAAACAAACGGCGAGCAATCCTATAATTGCCCGCCGTCTTATTAACTAAACACAAACTAAATTTCATTTCAGGTTCTCCCCCTGCTCATTGACATTATTTATTTTTGTTTCATTATATCCGCTAAAAGTTTCATGTAAAAACCTCCAACAACACTACGCGCCTTAAAGTTTTCACGGATCCCCGTAGTCGAATCATAAAAATCATTTAATGGGACACGGGATTCCGTTTGAATCGCATGATTATAGACAGGTTTCACCAAAGCTTCAAATGCTTCTTTTGACGGAGCAAATGATGCTGTCCAAAGAATCCAGTCATTTTTGGTGTAAGCCTTACGGCTATCCAATGGTATGCCGAATCTATTTTGCTTGGTCAGGTAATACTTAATTTCCGTATCATACACTTTTTGCGGAAACAGATTCAATCCCAACACTTTGTCCCAGATCAAATTATATTTTTGACTCCAGGTATTTTTATCGTCAAATGTCAGCGCGTAATGGTCGCCCGCATCTGCCATTTCCATCCATTTCGGAACCATTTCCTCCGCAATTGCACGGTATTTTTTTGCGATTGCAGTTTCACCAATGGCCTCCGCTAGCTGCGCATAACAGGCAATACCCACAATAGCTTTAACAGATAAATTGGCATTTCGTGCAAGATGACCAGCAAAATCGTCTGTACAGAGCTGCGTTTTAGGGTCAAAGCCATCTTTAACGAGATAATCTACCCAAGTTGTCAATGTTTTCCAATGCTTCCTCGCATAGTCCCCATTCCCTTGCACTTTCGCGATTGCTGCAGTTAAAATAATCATATTGCCCGATTCCTCCACAGGCATAGGCTCGCCATAGGTTTGACCATTGGCCAATGGATACGTACCCAAATCGTGAGCCGCCCAAGGATAGGGGTATTTACCGCTCTCGCTAAAATAAAATATTCCAGTTAACATCCCTTTCAACAGCTCCGGATTATAGATCAAATACAATGGTGCTGAAGGATAAGTGACATCCACCGTATTGATAAAACCACCACTATTATTTTCTTTGGAAAGCCATAGCAGTTCATTTTGTGGACTTTTCACCAAGGTATGTGCTGCTATACTTTGGCGATAAGCTAGCACACTAAGATGTGCATATTCTTTTCCACCCGATTTTAATGCATCTGCATATACAGCTTTGTCGAATGCTACGCACTTATCGAGCACATTACGATACTCATCTGCAGCCAAAGTCAGCTGATTTTCCATTGTTTCTTTGCCAGAATTGTTCCACCATGGTCGCAGGTTATTTTTGAAATACTGAATCGCATAAATTTCATCGTAGCCTACCTCAACAAAACGCTCCTCCGCTTTCGCCCCCACATTGCCAAATGGAATGACCGTGTTCAGCGCAAGTGAGGTACCCTTAACAGTTTTTGCAGCGGTCGTTGTTCCCTTTCTAAAGGCGTCGACGGCTCCGCCCCTCGGACTAATAAACTGTTGCGTTTTATACCGCTTTGGTGAAGCAACATAAAAATACCCCCAGTCTATCCGCATATCATCGGCACCTTTTTGCAAAATAGGCTGTTCGACCGTTCCCGCTTTTAGTACCGACAATTTTGCCGTTTCATATTTATCGGCGGTTACTTCCTGTGAAGGCTTATACACCGCAATATTTGTGGATGCACTTAGAAAAACTTTAACAGCATGTTGCTTGCCATCGTTTGCTTTTACGTTATACGTGATATAGCTTACCGGTCGAGCCAATAAATTCAGATCATCCATAAGCAAAGGCGACGTAAAGCTTAGTTTCAGATCCACCTTACCTGCCTGAAAATTATAGACCGTACGCGTCGCTGTTATTTCCACATCTTTTTGCACGGCTTCCTGAATTTTCGGTCCACGCTCTTTAAGCCTGTCGACCAAGCCAAAATCCAGGTAACGACCGCCAGCACTATTCTTCAAATGGATGGCAATATGATTTTGCCCGGCCTTCAAATTAGCCTTGTCAATCGGTAAATAGTGAAAGCTGTTAGTCCAACCTACCTTTTCGTAAACCTTCTTCCCATTCAAAAATACGTCTATATTATCATCATGATTGAGTTTTAGAAACAGCTCATTGATGCCCTTCGGATCCGCTACGGAAAACTCACGTCTCACCCAGATATCGTCCGATTTCCAAAGCGTCTTTACCTGCTGCGCATCATCACCGATGGGTGCAAGTCCCGATTTCCACGTATTCGTATTATAAGCGGAAGACTCCCAGCTGCCTTGAGGTTTTGATTCAGTATATTGTACCGTATAAGATTTATCTTCCGAAGTCGGTAGAATAACCGCATAACTAGGCTCTTCTTTGCCAAGAAAACGATAAATATTGCCATCAACATTAATTAAGCCCAACAGCGAATGATCAGCGTCTGTCCAGTGTTTCGTTGTCGACGCATGAAGCTGATCAGTCATAGACCATATACTAAAATTCGGGTTGTGTGTAATCAATGGATAAGCCGGAGCTTTGCGTTCTTGAGCTTGTCCATCTAAAACAGTGGAAACACAGGCCACAATAACACAGAGACCTATCTTCCCAAGTTTGTTCATTGCATAAATAGATTTTTGAAAAGGTTTAATCATATTTTTTGGATAAAATTAGCTATACAGTTTTCCCCATTGAGCATATGCACAATCGTTTTAACAAAGAAAGTTGGAATAATTTAAATTCAGCTGTCGCATCGTATCATTTTACCTTCAATTTATATCATATTTGACATGCTGCCATCTAATCAAGATAATTATTATCTTTGAGAACCCGTCCGATCGTTATGTGCAAAATGACCTAATAAACATCGGCATTCAATTTTACCAACAACACAATGAGAAGTATTTACGTTTATTTCTTAATGACCATATCTTGTCTTTTTTCAACGAGCACACGGCTTTATGCACAAGAAACAGATTCGGTCAATAAAAAAGAATTGGATCTGAGTTCCTTACTGAACGGAATTAGACAACAGCAAATTAATGATTCTCTTGAACGGGTAAAGCTTCAGCATGAAATTGCCGATCTTAAAAGTCAAAATAGCCCAAAAAAGGAAAATTTAAAACAGCAGCTGAATCAGTTTGACGAAGAAAACAACCTTCGGAAGCAGCAGCTGAAAGTTAAAGTAGACTCCATCAAAAAAAACACAAAAAGATATGCAGTCGCGCCATTTCAGGATACCCTCTTCTATATCTATAATAAACTTGGATCATCATTGGCCAAAGACCGAGCTTACAATGTGGTCAGCAGAATCCATAATCTATATGAAGACGATTTTGTGAAAGTAGATTCGTTTAAAATCGAAAACAACGAAATCAGTGCTGACATCGTTTATAAAGATCTCGTCATAACTTCCGTCACAGAACTCGACGCACTACTTGAAGGAAAAAGCAAAGAAGAGATTGCGGCAAACTACTTAAAAAGAATTCAGGATTCAATCACAACGGAACGTGCAGATAACAGCATTACAAAACTTCTTACCCGTATTGGACTTGTATTTCTCATTCTCCTTGTCTTTTCCATATTGGTTCTATTGATAAACAAGTTGAAAAAATATGGTACGCAACGAATTTTGAAGGAAAGAACACAGCGGATAAAAGACATTAAGATCAAAAATTATGTCCTTGTCACTTCGGTACAAAAAACACGGATGTTTATTCATGCAATAAATATCTTACGCTGGGGCCTGATCGTCCTCATTGCCTTTATCATGCTGCCGATTGTCTTCAGTGTTTTTCCATTTACACAGAGCTGGGCATCCAATCTCATTGGACTTTTCACAAAACCCCTGAAGACTGCAGTTTTGGCAATTTGGGATTATATCCCCAATCTGATTACCGTATTTGTCATACTCGTTGTCATGCGGTATGCCGTTCGATTCATAAAGTATATCTTTAGCGAAATTGACAAAGGCAAATTAGAGGTTAATGGCTTTCATCGCGATTTTGCCATGCCTACCTTTACGATTGTTCGCTTTCTGCTCCAAGCCTTCACACTGGTGCTGATATTCCCGTATTTACCCGGTGCAAATTCAGATATCTTTAAAGGAATATCCGTATTTATAGGTGTCCTATTTTCTTTAGGATCATCTTCTGCGATTTCCAATATCATAGCGGGACTTGTGATCACTTATATGCGTCCTTTCCGTATCGGAGACCGTATCACTATCGCCGACAAAACAGGCGTTGTTATCGAAAAATCACCACTGGTAACAAGGCTTCGAACGATAAAAAATGAAGAAATTACCATCCCCAATTCGTCCGTACTTTCTGGAAATACCGTCAATTATTCTACATTCTCAGAAGATGGAATCTGCTTTCAGGTGGAATTGACAGTCGGTTATGAAGAACCTTGGCAACGTATACACGAATTGCTCCTGAACATCCCACCCCGAATAAAAAGGGTCAACCTTAACCCCGCGCCATTCGTCTTACAAAAAAAATTAGACGACTTCTATGTCCTCTATGAACTGAATGTATACATCGCTAAATCTAGTGAAATTGAACTGGCAAAGTCTGAAATTTTTCAATCGATCTTAGATGACTTTCTAGCCGCAGGAATTGAAATGAATGGCCCACACATATTTGCTAAAGTTGACCATGTACAACAATATAATCCAAAAATGCCCAACAGCTCGTACAATAACTGATCTGAAAGCACAATTTTTAGCTGATTACTGCAGAGAACATCTGATGCGTTTTGACCGGTATACATATCCTGTTGAATTCATCCACTGTTGTGAGCTTGTCAACTAAAGATGTAAAATATAAATTAGCTCTTCGGCTTCGATTCCGTCAGGCCAAACGACATCCCTGGATTGCGTGTATTTAAAATGAAATGACTGATTCGCTGCTTTCGACGCATCGTTCCCCACCCGATGGGATACCGTAATCTGGCCACAACCGCGCTCACGTGCCCATGCGATACGCGCTTCATAAAACAAACGGGATAACCCCTGGCCTCTATGACTTTCCTGAATGAAAGAAGCGATCAAAATCGCGTTTGATTCATCTGCCCTATCCAATACAACACCAGTCAGCCCGACCAATATTCCTTGGCTATACAAACCGAACATCGCACATTTGGGATTATCAAGCAAAGCCATCCATTCTGCATCACTGTACCCTGCTTCTTTTTGATAGTTGCTACCAAAAACCTCAGGTGTAGAAAATAAGGACTCCAGTCTAATTTTTTTATATTCCTGCCATTCTCCTATTTCTAAACGTCTTAGTTCATATTTCTCCATTTCTGGCACCTTTCTTTGCTTATCTTTCAGCGTAAATATACTTAAGCAAGCGCAATAAATGAACACTGGACCAGCGACATTATTCAAATTGGACTAGCTCAGTTGCATCTATTGGCTGTAATTTTGGATAAAATCAAGAAATAGCTATTTGCATGTATGTACCCAAACATTTCCAGTTCGAAGATTACGCAGAAAAGGTCGAATTTATGCAACAATATAGTTTTGCGACCATTGTATCGATTAAAGAGGGGATTCCAATAGCCACACAGCTCCCCTTTCACGTCCGTACAGATAAAGATCAGCTGCTTTTAACATCACACTTCGCTCGTGCAAACGAACAAGCCAATTATATCGAAAATACGCCGTCATTGGCTATTTTCTCCGAACCACATGCTTATATCTCACCACAACATTATGACAAGGAAGAAAGTGTGCCAACCTGGGATTACATCGCTGTACATGCCTATGGCCTTGCATCCATCCTTACAGACGAAAAAGCAAAAAGTAAAGCCCTAGAACAGATGATCCTGAGTTACGACGAAGCGTATTTAACACAATGGGAAAGCCTTTCCGATCGTTTTAAAAGTGGTATGATGCGGGGTATCGTCGCCTTCGAACTTGTCGTCACAGATTTACAGGGCCAAAAAAAATTAAGTCAAAATAAAAGTGAAACAGAAAAACAGCGTATCCGTGATTTTCTAAAAAATAGCGACAATGAGCTCGAAAGAAATATTGCCGCAGCAATGAAAAATGGATCAATAAGTAACGAAAAAAAATGAACACACACACTGACATAGAAATCACACAGGTAAAACTAACAGATATTGACCTGCTGCAGCAAATAGGAAAAGCAACATTTATTCAGACCTTTTCAGACACGAATACCGAAGAGAATATGAAGACCTATCTATCCGAAGGGTTTTCAAAGGAAAAATTATTGTCCGAGCTCTGCGATAACGAATCTGAATTTTACTTCGCTGTCTTGAAAAATGATGTTATTGGCTACCTAAAAGTAAATACCGGCCAGGCCCAGACCGAACAACAGTGCCCGCAGGCATTAGAAATCGAGCGCATCTATGTATTACAGGAATTTCAGGGTAGAAAAGTGGGACAGTTATTGTTTGAAAAAGCACTAGCCTTAGCCCAAATAAAAGCAGCTTCATTTATCTGGCTTGGTGTTTGGGAAAAAAACTTGCGGGCAATCAATTTCTATCAGAAAAATGGTTTTGTCGCATTCGACCAGCATATTTTTCAACTGGGTGACGATAAACAAATAGATATCATGATGAAAAAAACAGTACAACCGCACCATGCATGAGTTTATAGCAGAAAATATACAGGTCATACAACAACGTATAGACGAAGCCTGCAAAACAAACCGTCGCGATCCCCGCGAGGTAAAATTATTGCTAGCCACTAAAACCGTACCTGCCGAACGTATAGAAATCGCGCTGCAAGCTGGTCAAACCCTAATTGCTGAAAATAAAGTGCAGGAACTGAAAGACAAATTTGAGTATTTAAACACTGTTCCCCATGTCAATCATTTTATTGGCCATCTTCAAACCAATAAGATCAAGGATCTGCTCAAATGCAACGTATCCTGCATCCATTCGATCGATCGTATAGATCTCGCCGAAAAATTGCATCAGCGACTTTTAAAAGAAGACAAAACCATGGAAGTGCTCATCCAGGTAAATACTTCCTTCGAAGAGAGCAAGTACGGCGCTGCGCCAGGGGAGGTGATCGGCCTGGTTCAGCAAATAGCAACATTAAGCACACTAAAGATTAAAGGACTGATGACTATCGGTATATTGAGTGCCGAAGCCGAACAGGTACGTGCCTGTTTTAAATTGCTCAAACAAATTCAACAACAGATTATAGCCCTAGCTATTCCCCGTGTATCGATGCAAGAATTGTCGATGGGCATGAGCGGAGATCTAGAGATAGCGATAGCAGAGGGCGCTACGATTGTCAGGGTAGGCACGGCAATTTTTGGACAACGTCCTACACCAGATAGTTATTACTGGAATGAGAACCTATAACATAAAAACCAATGCGGATACATTTTATACAACACGAAGTTTTTGAAGCACCCGGGGCCTATTTAACCTGGGCGGAAAAACAACAGCATGAGCTCACCTTTTCCCAGGTCTATCAACAGGACCGTCTGCCGGAAGAAATCGATTCCATCGATATATTGATCGTTATGGGCGGACCTCAAAGTCCAGATTCATCCCCGTCAGAATACCCTTATTTTGACGCTAAGGCCGAAATCGCTTTTATCCGCCGATGTATTGATGCTGGCAAGGCGGTTGTTGGTATATGTCTGGGCGCACAATTGATTGGCGAAGCGCTGTCGGCAACGTACAGACATAGTCCGCAAAAAGAAATTGGAGTTTTCCCCATCACGCTCACAGAAGAAGGAATAAACGACAGCAAAATAGCACATTTTGGCAGCCCATTACCGGTCGGACATTGGCACAACGATATGCCTGGACTTACCCCGGAAAGTAAAATCTTAGCAAGCAGCGTCGGCTGCCCTCGACAAATTGTTCGCTATACAAATCTCGTCTACGGATTCCAATGCCATATGGAACTCACTCCTGAAGTCGTCCGGCTCTTAATAGATGCAGAAGAAGATCTCTTTCTTCAAAGCCAATCGCTCCAATTTGTGCAATCACCTGAAGAAATTAAGACTTTTGATTACCGCGAAATGAACAGCAAACTTCATACATTTTTAGATTTACTTGAATGTGCATACACGAGAAGTCTAATAAGTAAATGAAGGGTTTCTGTCTAAACAGGAGCGTAAAAATTTACAGCAGTAATTCATTCGTTGGATAAAAAATAGTAGATTTGGTGTAACACAAAAAAACTATTGATGAACCTAAGACGCAGTCAACTTTTAAAAATGGGCTATCTAGCCCTTCTGGCAATTTTCCTACACGCCTGTGTTTCCCAAAAAGAAAACAAAAATCTGACTTGGTATCAACATCAGGTTATCGAGCAGCTTGTTCCGGAAACTGATTCCAGTTATAGAGTTCAAATTGGTATTATGGCTGCGACCTTCTGGCTAGACAATCAGGATGGTCAACTGGCCAAAAAATTGAACCTCCTACAACAGAGCTACACGCAACGAAATAAAGTCGATGTCGCTGTTCAGCAAGGTACCAACAAAATCATTCGCGTCACTAAATCAGAATAAACAAGCTTATTCAAGGCAACACAAATGATTTTGGTACCCACCAATACTTCAATTATAGTTAATATCTTCCGCCTGTACACATCATCCACTACATGATATTCTTTGCTATCTTTTCAATACGGTCCTTACAGGCCACATTGTAAATTAAGCGATTTTATTCATTAATATAATTTGAGGCGCTTCCTGCAATTTTTCACCGGCAACTTTTCCGAATGCGACAATATAAGGTTGTTGATTATGCGCATCCAAGCCCGCCTGATCTTCCCAGATTTCATAAAAGATAAACTGGTTTTCATCACTATTTACCTGATGCAGATCATACTGTATACAGGCTGCTTCCTTTCTACTTGCTTCGACCATTTCTAACAATAATGCCAATACTTCTTCCCGATGTGCGGGAACTGCCTTTAAAATTGCGGTTAAATATACCTTCATGTTATTGATTTTTATTGTGGTAATTTACTCTTTTCATCGCAATAACGCCATGGATAAAGCGATTTATCGATCAATAAATTTTTAGTTTAACGTAGTTTCCAAATGGAATACCTCTTCCAAATATTGTTTATATTCCTTTTCGTAATTGTCGACACGTTCTTGAGACGCACCCTTCTCCATATCATGAAAATGGAAGCTTCCCAGATGTTCCAATCCTGCAAACTGATTCATCTTATGAAAACCGAATAAAACACCGGCATCAACGGAATGCTGATCAAAAAACTCATTTTCCATTGTAAAGGCTGTATCAGGAGCATTCCAGCTCGAAGTCACCATGTATTTTTTACCATGCATCAAACCTCCGGTACCATAATTAATAGCCGGATTCTTACGTGAACGACCATCATTTTTATAGATACCGTTGTTGTGACCCGCCGTAAAAACCTCATCGATATACAGCTTCAGACGGTTCGGAACCTGAAACCACCATACAGGAAAATGGTAAACGATAATGTCTGCCCATTTAAAATTTTCAACTTCAACCATTGGATCAAAATCATCGTTGATATTGGTTACCCTTGTTTCAAGTCCATTTTCAGCCAATGTTTCAACCGTCCAATTTGTTATTGTGGTATTGAAAGAACCACCCGAGTGTGCGAATTTCTGTCCGCCGTTGATAATAAATATTTTCATTTCTATAATTTTTCTTATTGATAACACAAATTTCTATCATATTTTTAAATCATACAAATAATTTAAATTGTATATTTGTATCATAAAAATAATAACTATGAAATGGAACTTAGAATGGCTTCGTACATTTAAGGCAATCTATGAAACCGGAACATTATCTGCAGCGGCACAGGAATTGTTTATTTCTCAACCTGGTGTCAGTCTACATCTGAATTCCCTGGAAGCCTTTACCGGGCACAAGCTTTTTGATCGATCTGCGCGAAGAATGGTGCCGACCGAAAAGGGGAAAATCTTGTACAACTATGTTATTGACCCACTTAAAAAACTAGAAACCGGCGAACAGCATTTTCACAAGCGTGCATTGGACGAACGTGTCACAATCAGTATCGGAATGTGTTTTGAGACCTTTCAATACACATTGGAAGAACATATTGCACAGCTCCCCTTTAATTTAATTATCAAATTTGGAGAATATCCTCAGATGCAGCAGGATCTTGATAATGGTTTATTGGATCTTATTATTACACCTCAAAAAGGAAACCAGCAGAATCTACAATACGAAGCTTTCTCAAAAGAGCGCATTGTCTTGATTGCAGGGTGTCAGACCGACACATCCACACTCGAGTCACTACTGAGCGACAATAAAATTAAGGAAGCAGCCCAGCTTCTAAAAAAACAATTGTGGTATAGCACGGCTGCCGATATGGATCATTTAAAAAACTATTGGTCAACACACTTTGGCGAACATCCGGACTTCAGCCCCAATTATATCGTTCCAAATATCAGTTCAATTATACGTTGCTTGAGCAACAATACTGGCTTTTCCATTGTTCCCGACTTCCTTTGTGCCGAAGCACTTGCATCCGGAAAAATAAAACTAATCTGGGAAGGGACTTCTCCCGTGGAGAATATACTTTACTTTGGAACGAGAAAGAAAACCATGTATCAGGAAGAAATTAGTCAATTGGAAACGCTGTTAAAAGAGAAATGGTAGATCACCGGGCAATTTCTTGCCGATAGCCCGATTTCCGCTACTGATGCAGCATTTTGCTTAAAAATTCGGGCGTAACGCCAATATATGCCGCAACTTGTTTCTGCGGAAGACAGTCGATCAATGTAGGATAACGTGTACAGAACTTTTCGTAACGTTCTTTGGCAGCTAGACGGAGATTCTCCATCGATCGACTTTGATAATAAACCAATGCATTTTCGGCGAGTATCCGAAAATAGACATTCAGTTTCGGAATCTCCTGATAGAGCCGATGCAGGTCTACTTTGGAAATCATCCATACCTCAGATTCAAATACCGCATCAATGTATAAGTTGCCCGGTTTTCCGGTTACCAAACTATACATATCGCCGATCCACCAGCCTTCGGGAGCAAACTGTTGAATATACTGAAAGCCGTTTTCATCCACGCAATAACTTCTTAGACAACCCGAAGCGACAAAAAGAGCATACCTGCTCAGATCGCCCTCCAACAGCAAATATTGTTTCTTCTTCACTTTTTTGGATTTCACAACAGCCAATAGGCGTACGATTTCATCTTCCGTGAGATCGATCTCTTTCTGAATACTGTCCAACAATAGCTGTTTGTCCATAAATTAAAGGATGATACAGAACAAACATAGATAAATTGATGTTTGTATCCAAAAAAATAGACAAGCAGCGCCTTTTCTACGAAGGGAATACGCTTAGCTCTTCTAAAAGAAATACGTTTTGTTCTTCGCCGAAAAGACGCATAGGATACTTATATATTTACGGATGGCCGTCCCGAAGCAATGGTATGCGCTTCCTTCAAGACCTCCGAATAAGTAGGATGTGCATAAGACACTCTTGACATACTATCGGCGGTGATTTCATATTCCAAGCCCAAAACACCTTGAGCGATCAGATCGGCGGCACGTGCTCCAATGATATGAACTCCCAATAGTTCGCCATATTTTGGATCGGCCAACACCTTTACAAAACCTTGCGTTTCCATCCCTGCGCGGGCACGGGCATTGGCGGAAAACGGGAATTTCCCAATCGTATACGCTATACCCTTTGCTTTGAGCTCCTCTTCTGTTGCGCCAACGGAAGCCACTTCGGGCCAGGTATAAACCACACTTGGGATCCGATCGTAATGTATCTTTGGTTTTTGGCCGTCCATATGTTCGACAACAAAGATTGCTTCCTCTTCAGCTTTATGAGCCAGCATTGCCCCACCGATCACATCGCCAATAGCATAAATGTGGGGAACGGCCGTCTGTAACTGCTCGTTAGTAACGATCATACCTCTGGTGTCTAGTTGAACAGCTGTATTCTCCAAACCAAGCCCCGCTGTAAATGCTTTCCGCCCGACAGCGACCAAAATATAATCCGCCTGTAACTGCTGCTCGTTACCAGCTCGATCTTTAAAGAAAACGTTTGCCGCAGCGCCTATATTTTCGGTTTTGTAAACAGCCTGTTCAAGCAAAATTTTAATGCCATCATGCAGCAGTATCTTTTTCAAGGCATCCCCCAATTCATGATCCATATTGGCAAGGAGACGATCGGCATATTCGATAATAGTGACCTCACAACCCAATCTATTGAATATGGATGCCATCTCTACCCCAATTACACCGCCACCGATAATAACGATTTTATCTGGCTTCTCTTGCAAAGACAACGCCTCTGTTGAGCTTATGATACGTTTTTTATCTATGGTTACTCCCGGAACTGTCGCTGGCTTGGAACCCGTAGCGATGATAAATTTCTTTGCTCCAAGGGACAGCCGCTCCCCCGCTGATGTAGCAATCTCCACCGTTGAATTATTGACAAAAGAGGCCTTTCCATGGATCACCGTAACCTTATTCTTTTTCATCAGGAAATTCAGCCCCTGCGTATTTTGCAACACCACTTTATCTTTACGCGCATACAACCGACCAAAGTCCACCGATAGTCCCCCTACCTGAATCCCGTGTGCAGCAAAATGATGCTGTGCTTCATGATAGTGATGTGTACTATCCAAAATTGCCTTTGTGGGAATACAGCCCACATTGGTGCAGGTACCACCCAATGTATCATATTTCTCTACAAGTGCGGTTTTATACCCCAATTGGGCACTGCGAATCGCCGCAACATAGCCGCCTGGGCCAGACCCAATGACAACCAAATCATATTGTTCCATATACGAACTATTTTTAGTTAACAGAATTATTCACGACCAAAAAAGGTCTTACAAGTATGCCCCGCATAGTTGCCATCCAAAAGGCTACGATAAAAATTTCAATATATACGCCAATCATAACACAAAATAAAATACCAAAAGGTATATTTAAAAACAGTAGAAAACACCGTATTATTCATAAATATTGGATTTAATTAAAATCAGTACAAACCTACAAATAAAATACCAATCAGTATATTATAAATAAAAAATTAGATCAAAAAAAATAATATGAAAGTCAATTCTACGCAGAAGAGATTGTGTTTATGTTTAGGATAAAGGCATATTTTTTTAACTTGCTTCCTGATTAGCACCAAAAGCGTCAAACGATTATTTTCAAATGAAACAGCATAATTACGTCGCCACAATTACGTGGACAGGAAATCGCGGCAGCGGAACCGATCATTATAAAAACTACGAAAGAAGCCATCGCATTAGCATTGACGGCAAAGCCGAGATTGAAGGTTCTTCGGATCCAGCGTTCCTGGGAGACCCCAGCAAACACAATCCCGAAGAACTATTACTTGCCTCCCTGTCCTCCTGCCATATGTTATGGTACCTGCATTTCTGCTCGGTCAATAAAATTATTGTAGAAGAATATATTGACCATGCAACAGCGATCATGCTTGAAGAAGAAAATGGAAAAGGCCGTTTTAAAGAAGTCACGCTAAATCCTTCGGTCCGGGTAAAAGATGCAACGATGATTGCACAAGCCATTGAATTACATAAAAAAGCAAGTGAATATTGTTTTATTGCCAATTCAGTAAACTTTCCGGTCTTGCACACCCCCAACGTCAGCATCAGCACATCCAGCTAAATGAGTGAACTTTTTTCTTCACATGATATGCTGCGACATAATATGCTGTGAATTGACAAGAACGGCGATACCTGATCGAATTACGGACATAGCTTAGCGCTATTTATTGGCTAGCCGCTCCTGTAACTCCCGACGGAAAGTAATACCGACCGGTAGGGACGTATTATTGATCTGTACCATACCATGCTCATATTTGATCACCTTATTGATCGAAGCAATGTAAGATTTGTGGATACGGATAAACTTTGAGGCCGGCACCTGTGTGAGAATTTGCTGGGTAGTGCTTGCGGTCAAAAATGTCTGACTAGGAGTGACAATTTTCACGTAATTGCCAAAGCTCTGGATAAAATCGATCTGCGATAATTTAACGTCAATAATACGGCCATCCATACGTATACTAATTGATTTGGGCTCTTCTTCCTGGGGCGACACAGCCGTGTTATAGGATAAAAAACGTTGAACAGCCTTAAAAAAACGGGGAAATGAAATAGGTTTTAATAAATAATCAACAACGCCGTAATCATAACTCTCCAATGCGTATTCGGAATATGCTGTTGTCAAAATCGTTTTGGGTGGGTTATCCAGCATCTTCAGAAACTCCATCCCATTAATTTCGGGCATTTCAATATCCAGGAAGATTAAATCTACTTTGTTCTCCCGAAGAAAATCCAATGCCTCAAAAGCATTATAACATTGAGCGACCAACTGCAGATCAGTACTTCTTTCAATATAATTTACCAGTACATAATGCGCCGCAGGTTCGTCATCAACCACAATACAGCTATTTTTATTCATTGTTTAAAGATTTATAACCAATGACACCTCATACTCCTCTTTTTTGGAATTTGTCGTTAATGTATATCGATTAGGATACAAAAGTTTTAATCGCGCCATTGTATTTTCCAGACCTATTTTCGCCGAAAAAACATTCCTTTTCTTGACGGGAACAGAATTCCGTACATGCAAATATAAGTTCCCTTTTTCAATCTTGATCGAAATATGTACAAAACAATCTTCAATACTGCAGGTTCCGTGTTTAAAAGCATTTTCTACGAAAGTAATCAATAGCATCGGCGCTATCTGATAATTGATATCTTCTTCTTTTTGATAATCAAATTCAATTTTTGTGCGATAGCCTAACCTTTCACGCTCCAGCTCGATATAACTTGAGATAAAATCGATCTCATCATCCATCGCAACAAATTCCCGATCGCTGCTCTCCATCTGATAACGGAGAAGCTGGGAAACTTTGATGATCAATTCGGAGGTACGTTCCGGGTACTTCAAATTAATACCATAAATGGTATTCAATGTATTGAATAAAAAATGTGGATTGAGCTGTTTTTTTAAATGGGACAATTGCGTCTGATTGGAAAGCAGTTCACGTCGGGTCTTCACACGCTGAAAGCGATAAAATTCAATAAATTGGATACTACCCAATATACAGATCAACGAACCCAATAATACACCAAATTGATAATGGAACGTTTTCTGAACAAGATTCTTGTAAAGAAAACAATTCTTGTAGATCACGTTATCCGTTAGCTCTTTTAATATGAGTGCAAAAACCAGTAGTGTTGCCACCGACGCCAAAATATACAACAGCGGTTTATTCTTCTTAAGTAGCAATGGCAACAGGAAAAAGCGATTCAATTGTGCATGCGCATAAAGGATCAAGAAATAGAACACGCCCATCAAAAATCCCTTCCAGCTCAGGATCAAAATCCAATCGTTCAAAGTAAAGAGGATAAACGAAAAGATCAATAGCACGATCTCCTGTATGATCTTGTTCTCAAAAACCTTTCTCATAATCCTTTTTTTGTTAAAAATCTGTTACAAAGTAAAAGTTTTAAGTTTATAACAGCAGAAAAATAAATGACGAATTAAATTGGTCACTTTTAAACGCTATAGATCATTTTAAAGGGACATCACAGTTCATCTCATCGTTATCTTCGTGTCCATAAAATGATAGATAACCTATGCTGAAATTGAATTTAGTGCTGTCATTGGCTGTATCACTTGCGACCTCCTCTTCCTTCGCTCAGAAGCTTACGCTCCGCGATGCCGTAGAACAGGGTATTGCAAATTATGGAAATATCAAGGCAAAGGAATATTATCTCCAGTCCTCCCTGCAGACCAATGAACAAGTCAAACGCGACTTTTGGCCCAATCTGAACATCGTAGCCCAACAGGACTTTGGAACAGTCAACGGACAAAATGGTCCACTGTATGGATTTGGTGGGCTGGGTGTAGCTTCTTCGGGAGCCGCTCTTCCAGAACAAAATTGGAATGCCGCATTTGGTGCGCTTTACTTAGCCAATGTCAATTGGGACATTTACACCTTTGGACGAAAAAAAGAACGTATCGAATTGGCCAAATCCGATACCAAACGACTACAGGCCGATCTCGGTCAGGAACAGTTCCAGCATAAAATCAAGATCGCTGCGGCTTACCTCAATTTATTGGCTAGTCAACGATTGGAAAAAAATCAACAGATGAATCTGGATCGCGCACTGGTATTTTTAAATATTGCTGCCACCAAAGTAAAAAACGGAATATTACCCGGAGTAGATTCTACGCTTGCTTCAGCGGAAGTATCGCGCGCAAAAATCAGCCTCAATCAGGCCCGTGAAAATGTTAAGGAGCAAAACAATAAGCTGACGGTATTGATGGGGATTCCAGCGAAAAATCTCGAAATAGATACTGTTCTGGTTCAGAAAACACCTATACAGCTAACTCCGCTTTCAGGCAACTTGATTGAAAGTAATCCTATTCTGCAATTTTATAAAAGTAAAATTGAACTTGGCGAACAACAATTGAAACTATCAACCAAAGAGTATCTTCCCACTGTAAGTGCCTTTGGGGTCTTTCAGACAAGGGGATCTGGTTTTAAGAGCGACTACATTACGGATTTACAAGCATATAGCACAAATTATTGGCAAGGGGTTCGTCCCAGTAGGCAAAATTATCTCTTGGGATTGGGCATAAACTGGAATCTGACTTCGATTGCGCGTATCAATAAAAAAATCAGTGCACAGCGCTTTACGAATGATGCCCTAAGAGAAGAATACCAAACTGCCGAAGCCCAATTGACAGCACAGCTGGATGCCGCTGATGTGAAAATCCAATTGGCCCTAAAAAGTGATCTAGAAGCTCCCCGACAAGTGTCGGCAGCTCAGCAAGCTTACAATCAAAAAATGACGATGTATAAAAACGGCCTAGCGACACTTGTCGACGTGACGCAGACCTTTTACACATTAAATAGAGCCGAAACCGATCGCGAGATCGTCCACATCGATCTTTGGCAGTCGCTTTTACTAAAAGCCGCAGCTGCGGGAGATTTTGATATTTTCAACAAAGAACTATAAATAACATTACATGAATTTAATACGTTTTGCCTTACGCAAGCCGATATCCATCCTCGTACTCGTATTGGGACTTATTGTCTTTGGCATAGGTGCCGTTCGATCGATCAAGGTGGATATCCTGCCAAAAATGAACCTTCCGGTTATTTATATTGCCCATCCATTTGGTGGCTATTCGCCGGATCAAATGGAATCTTATTTTGCCAAAAACTACGTCAATATCCTTCTTTTTGCCAATGGGGTCAAGTCTATTGAGACCAAGAATATTCAAGGTCTGACCTTAATGAAAGTATCGTATTACGAAGACACCAACATGGCCCAGGCTGCAGCCGAGCTAAGTGCCCTGGCCAATCGGATCCAAGCCTCCTTTCCTCCAGGCTCACAACCGCCGTTCATCATTCGCTTTGACGCCTCATCCCTCCCTGTAGGCCAACTGGTATTGAGCAGTAACAAGCGTTCTAACAACGAACTACAAGATCTAGCCAACGTCTATGTCCGGGCATCGTTTACGTCAATCCCCGGCCTATTGTCGCCACCTCCTTTTGGGGGAAGTCCACGTACAATTGAGGTCAACGTTGATCCCGATTTAATGCGGAGTCACAATATGACACCCGATCAGGTCGTAGAAGCGCTAAGACTAAACAATCAAACCGCTCCAGCAGGAAACGTACGTATTCAGGACAAAAACTACATTACACCAACGAACAACACCATCAAGGATGTCAAAGATTTTGAAAAAATCCCGCTATTTAAAGGTGGAGTACAAAATCTTTACCTTGGCGATATTGCTACCGTAAAAGATGGTGCCGACGTTACCGCAGGCTATGCTTTGGTCAACGGCAAACGTTCCGTATACGTCAGTATTGCCAAAGCCGGCGATGCTTCAACCTGGGAGGTTGTCCAAAACTTAAAAGCGGCCTTACCAAAAATTCAGGAAAATTTACCCGACGACGTCAAGTTATCTTATGAATTTGATCAATCCGTCTATGTCATCAATTCCGTAAAGAGTTTGATTACCGAAGGTGCAATCGGCGCTATCCTGACCGGACTAATGGTCCTCCTATTTTTAGGTGATCGAAGAGCTGCGTTGATCGTTATCCTAACCATTCCGATATCCGTGATCTCCGGCGTGCTCTTTCTGAAACTCTTCGGGCAGACCATCAACCTCATGTCCCTCAGTGGACTAGCCTTGGCTATTGGTATCCTGGTCGACGAAAGTACGGTAACGATAGAAAATATACACCAGCATCTGGATATGGGTAAACCCAAAGCCTTGGCTATCTGGGATGCCTGTAAGGAGATCGCCTTACCCAAATTATTGATCCTGCTCTGTATACTAGCCGTATTTGCGCCGGCATTTACCATGACAGGCATCCCGGGTTCGTTATTTCTTCCCTTGGCTTTGTCCATTGGATTTTCAATGATCATATCCTTTCTCCTTTCGCAGACATTTGTTCCTATCATGGCCAACTGGCTTATGAAAGACCATGCGCATAAAGCGCCACACGCGACCGAACCAGCGGGCTTAAATGCAGATGAAGCTCAATTCGCAGCAACTGGACTGAGTGTAGAATCTGAACAGGATACCCTAAATCAGAAGAAACTATTGGTGGAACGGGAAGACTTTAACAACGAAGGAAAGCTGAGTATTTTTGAACGGTTCAGAAACAGATTCATGAAAATGATCGACCGTTTGTTTAAAAGGAAGAAAACCATTACCGTAGTTTATCTGCTGGGAGCAATAAGTCTTGTTGTCATTTTACTTTCCACAATCGGACAGGATGTATTTCCGAAAGTTAACTCAAGTCAGTTCCAAATGCGCCTCCGTGCAGCTGAAGGTACACGTATCGAACGCACCGAAGAAAAAGCAAAACTAGCGCTGGCCGAACTGGAAAAACTGGTTGGGAAAGAACATATCAGCATATCTTCTGTCTATATCGGTCAACACCCCGGACAGTTTTCAGTATCACCGATCTATCTTTTCATGGCTGGTCCACATGAAGCTGTTTTCCAAATTGCACTGAAAGACTACCATCACGATATGGACAGTTTCCGTGATGAATACCGGAAACGCCTGAAAGCGGCAGTTCCCGATGTACAAGTATCCTTTGAACCGATCGAGCTTACAGATAAAGTTTTAAGTCAGGGATCGCCCACTCCCATTGAAGTTCGGATAGCAGGAAAAAACAAAAAGAACAACGAGAAGTACGCCGGTAAATTGATCGAGGAACTAAAAGCCATCCCTTATTTTAGAGATGTACAATTAGCGCAATCCATTAAATACCCTTCTTACGATATTAAGATAGACCGCATCAGGGCTGCACAACTGGGTATCGATCTCAGCGAAGTAACACGATCGCTGATCGCTTCCACCTCTTCTTCGCGTTATACCGAAAAAAACACCTGGATCGATGAAAAAGCTGGACTGTCATACAACGTCCAAGTTCAGGTTCCCATCGATAAAATGAAAGATGAGAAAGAAATCGGTGAAATCCCTTTAT
The DNA here is from genome assembly GCF_023277505.1 of Sphingobacterium siyangense. Lineage (NCBI taxonomy): Bacteria > Pseudomonadati > Bacteroidota > Sphingobacteriia > Sphingobacteriales > Sphingobacteriaceae > Sphingobacterium > Sphingobacterium siyangense. The sequence continues at coordinate 5,084,322 of NZ_CP080574.1, forward strand.
TGAAAAATTCAGCGCGACCAATACTGAGCGACGTTGCAACGATCACGCCGTCCTTCACCTATGGCGAAAACGACAATTTAGGTGCAATGCCTTATGTATCAGTTACAGCAAATATTGATCATACCGATTTAAAAACAGCTTCTAAGGATGTACAGCGTAGTATAAAAGCCCTTGGTGAACTTCCTCGTGGTTTATCGATGGAGCAAATAGGACTTGGAAAAGTATTGTCAGAAACCATGAGCAGCCTCGAATCGGGTTTGGCCGTAGCCATCATCGTCATATTTTTGATGCTATCGGCTAACTTTCAGTCGTTCAAAGTTTCTATGGTTGTGCTCACCACAGTGCCTGCGGTTGTGCTGGGCTCATTGATTCTGCTGTTGTTAACCGGATCTACCCTCAACTTACAATCCTACATGGGGATTATCATGTCGGTGGGTGTATCCATTGCGAACGCTGTTTTACTCATCACCAATGCTGAACATATCCGTCGACATAATGGCGATGCCCTAGCTGCAGCCCGTGAGGCAGCATCCTTACGGCTTCGGCCTATTATCATGACCAGTTTGGCCATGATTGTGGGTATGCTACCTATGGCCATTGGTCATGGTGAAGGTGGCGAACAGGTTTCACCACTCGGTAGAGCCGTAATTGGAGGATTACTATTTTCGACTTTTGCCGTACTCGTCATCTTACCGCTTATATTTGCTTGGGCACAAGAAAAAAGCAGTACACAATCGATCTCATTAGATCCTGAAGACAAAGAAAGTAAACACTATATTGCGGCATTAAAACCTTTATCGTAAAAGCAGTATAATCTATAAAACATGAAAAATAATTTGTTCAAAATATTAGCTATCGCCGGTCTGATCGCATCCTTAACAGGATGCCATTCGGCTGCCGAGGAAAATGCAAAAAAAGAAAGTCCGGAAGCTGCAGCTCCGGCAATGGAGACATTTGTACCCACCAAACAGAAATTAACAAATAAAATGCAGATCCCTGGAGAAATCACGGGATTCCAGCAGGTCGAGATTTACGCTAAGGTCAGCAGTTACGTCAAAAGTCTCAACGTGGACATCGGAAGTAAGGTGCATGCCGGTCAGCTATTGGCTGTATTGGAGGCTCCCGAATTGAGTTCGCAGCTTTCAGCAGCCAAATCGCGGCTCAAATCGCAAGAAGCGGTCTATATGGCTACAAAAAGCACTTACGACAGACTCTTTGAAACCAGCAAAGTAGAGGGAACGGTGGCTAGACTGGATCTTGAGGTTGCTGAGTCAAAAAAGAATGCTGATTTTGCGCAGTACCAAGCCGCTAAATCGGCCTACGCAGAGGTACAAAACCTGTTGAACTATTTGGAAATCAGAGCACCCTTCGACGGTGTAATCGCAACAAGAAATGTCAATCAGGGCGCCTATGTTGGTCCTGCTGGCCGTGGTTCAGAAATGCCCATCATGACCATTCAGCAACAACGCAAACTGAGGTTAGCCGTTGCTGTTCCTGAACAATATTCGGGTTTCCTGACCGAAAACCAGCCCTTACAATTTACTGTCAAATCATTGCCTGGGCAAACCTTCTCGGGTAAGATCGCACGTAAATCGGGTGCCCTGGACAGCCGATTAAGATCCGAACGGGTAGAAATTGACATTAACAATACCGACAACAAGTTATTGCCGGGCATGGTTGCAGAGGTCGAATTACCTTTAACATCGCAGGATAGTACTTTTGTTGTACCGAAATCAGCCGTATTTACTTCGGGCGAAGGAAGTTTTGTGATTGCTGTTATTTCGAACAAAACACAACGTATTCCTGTACAGAAAGGACGCAGCATCGATGGTCAGATCGAAATATTTGGTGACTTAAAACAAGACACCAAATTGGTCAGCAAAGCGGATGAAGAGATTATAGACGGAACATCAGTCAAATAGGACCTCTATTAAATTTTAAGCAAAGGAAGAAGCTGTCTAAAAAGTCTAGCCGAAACCCTTGAGAATGGAATCCCCGAAATGCTGCTGTGGAGGGGTAGGTATTATAAAATCGCATAAAAAAGGGCTTGTCCAATCTTTTTAGACAAGCCCTCTATAATTTAAATGCCCATAAATTTAAAGGGTTGGACAGCCTTTAACAGCGTATTTGAATTGCCTTTTTGACAAGCATTATTCAGCCGCTTTTGGGTCTATCGCTGCTGCCGCCGCAGTTAACGCCAAGGCACCTCCTACAAGCATTGCCCCCTGCCCCTTTTTTTCCTTAACAGCCAGCACGTCTCCGCGCTTATTATACAGTTCAATAATATTATTAAGGGCTACTGAACCGGTCTGCCAGAGCTGTGCCGCATAAAATTTTTGTTCCGTAGTTTTAACAATGGCTTTACCATCTTCTAAAATCGAATAACTTAAATAACTACGTAAACTGTAAGGCGAGTCAGCGCCTTCAAATCGAGCAAGTTTTACCGCAAAACTCTCGCCACTCATATCATACATATACACTTTTTCTTTTTGGGATGATCGTACAATGGATTTAACATCGTTTTTAAAATCAAAATAATGCCCATCTACATAGGCATGTGGTGGGATAAGTACCACATCTTTAGGCAAACTTACCGATCCTGTGATAGAACCGTTCACCCAAGTATCATTGAATATATTGGATTTACTAGCGTTTATATCGTAAACCGAAGCATTCATCTTTCCATTAAAAGCAGCTTGTTCAGCAGAATAACCTTGCGTTTTACCATTAATAACCATGGCCGAATTTTTAAGATCCCATAAGATCGGTTTATCGATTTTATTTTCTATTCGAAGGTAAATTCGACCATCTCTGTCGGCAAAGGAATAATCAATTTGTACTGTATCATTATTAAATGAAAACGTTCCCTTGTCTTCATCTTTTTTTACATTCTCCCCATTGAATGTCATGAGATAGTTGGAAGAACAGGCTGAAAGAAAAACAGCACAATACATTAGCGTGAGAACTTTGAATACTTTTCGCATAATATCAGGATATCTTAGTGTAATTGCAACGGCACGAGTGCTGTTGTACAACAATATAAAAAACTATTATTAAAAAAACAGCGAAACGACATAAAATAATTTCCTAATTAGGGTATTAATCGCAAAGTATCACTGTTTCTATCAAAATAGTACATGATCGTCATAAAGCAGTAAATGCCCCTCTTTTATCGTCCGATACAGCTTTGAAATTGCTTTACATCAGTTCCCATAATAACAGGGATATTACAGGGGGTTAACAGGGGGTTAACAGGGGGATAACAGGGGGTTAGCAGGGGTAAATCCCTAGTTAACCCCCTGTTAATACCTTGTAAAAAGATTATTATATCCCTCTTAATGGAGAATAGGATATTCGACTGATAGTAACCATAAACAAATCAAAGAATATACTCAACTGTTGGTCTGATTAGCGTAACAAAAACGGTTAAACGAATAGAAGTTTTTTTAACCGGAAAGCAAAAGCTATATTTACAGTCAACTAAACCCAATCCAATGAAAGAGAAATTTATCGACAGAAAAGACCAACAGGCCAATAAGATATTTGAAAGAAGAACATTATCCTCCGATTATAGAACGATTATTCCCTTACTGTCTCCTGGCATGGAAATCTTGGACGTAGGCTGTGGTACCGGAACGCTCACGAATGAGGTAGCAAGCTATATCGGCGACGGAACTATAACCGGGCTCGATAATACATCGTCTTTTATCGACAGTGGCAATGAGCTTTATGGTAGCACCCAAAATCTGAACCTGGTCTGCAGCAATATTTTTGATTATCAGCCTCCACATCCGTTCGACCTGATTATAACGGCGCGCACCATGCAATGGTTAAGTGATATTCCCAGGGCATTGGGCTTATTCAAATCCTGGTTAAAGCCCGGAGGACAAATTTCTATTTTAGACTACAATCACACCGCCATTGAATGGAACCCCGCCCCTCCGGAAAGTATGCTCACATTTTACCATACTTTCCTGAAGTGGAGAGCAGATGCAGGTATGAACAATCGCGTTGCTGATGAGGTCGCGGCACTGCTCCAGGAAGCAGGTTTCCATTCTGTTCAGGTTATCAATGCCGATCAGACCTACAAAAAAGGAGAAGCTAACTTTGATACCAATCTGGCCATCTGGAACAAAGTCGCCCAATCGCGACAAATGGTTACGGAAGGGTATATCTCCGACGAACTTCGCTTACAGGCTATCGCCGAATACAGCCAATGGATCGAGACAGAAGCGACAAGCATGACACTTAAAATGAACGATGTACGGGCTAAAGTATAATCTCCTTTTATCCGTTTTCCTCCTACTGATACTCCCCGGGCTGGCCGTAAAAGCACAGCTCAGGGATACCATGATCAATGTAGGCAACCATAGCCTTCATTTTACTTTAATGGAAGGAAAAGGTATCCCCATTGTCTTTGAATCTGGAGCGGGAAATGACGCTTCCGTTTGGAGAAAGTTATTGGAACCGCTATCGAGCAAATTAGGCGCACCTTTAATTACCTATGACAGGGCTGGCTTTGGGAAAAGTGAAATAGACACCGTTAACATTAGCTTGACAAATGAAGTAAAGGATCTTAAAACTGCTTTGCAGCAATTGGGCTATCGTGATCGGTACTTTTTTGTTGCCCATTCCTTCGGTGGTAACTATACGATGAAATTTATAACGACCAATCCCGGTCAGGTTGTTGGCACAGTAATGATCGATATTGTATCCCCTTATTTCATGACCATGGAGCGATCCAAATCATTGAAGAGCGAATATGCCAGTGAGCTCGATAACATCAAAAAAGAAAGCTTAGGGTTCTATCATCTCGTTTTAAACTACGAAGCATCAACGGCTGTTTTACATGAGGTTGCAGGAAAAATCAATGTTCCTATGACTGTCATTGGCTCAGGAAAATCACCTTTTGAAGAACCCGATCGCAGTTTATTTATTGCTGCCCTTAAAAAATTTGCAGATCAAAAAAACAATAGACGTTATCTTTTGGCTCAAAATGCGGAGCATCATGTCTTTTATGACGAACCGGATCTGGTCATTGATGAAATCGTCAAACTATATCAAAAAACCGCATTCGAGTAATCAAAAAGTCTATCCGTACAACCGATTTTATTTGTAGCTTAGCAAGGCTGTACAACACATAACAACTTATCTTATGGATCATCAGGCCCAAAATGTCATCGATACACCGAGCAACAATACGGTGTTTATGGTATGGAATTTCCACGAAAATGTGGTCATTAAGGATGTCTTCCAACGCTTATGTGCATTGGTTGTCAATCTCAACAATTCGGCACAGGTACGTTCAAATCTTGTGAAAGCAAGTGTGGTATTGGGCATAAGCCACCATGCCTGGAAAAAGCTTGAACTCAACGAACCTATGCCAAAGGAATTGGTTCCTTTCGAACCTATCATCGGTCAAAAACATATTGCTGTGGCTACCCCCGGAGATTTACATTTCCATATTCGTGCTTATGAAAAAAGCTATTGCATTGACATGGCGACCGAAATAGCAGCCTTATTAAGTCCCGTTGCCGATTGCAAGGAGGAAGTTCATGGGTTCAGATATTGGGACGGCCGAAGTATCTTGGGCTTTGTTGACGGAACAGAAAATCCCCTTGGTGAGGATCGTGCTTTCTTTGGTATCGTTGGTGATGAGGATGTAGCCTATACGGGTGGAAGCTATTTATTTGTACAAAAATATATTCACGACATGAACGCCTGGCGTTCTTTACCCGTCCCTGAACAGGAGAAGGTCATCGGCAGAAGCAAAGCAAACGATATTGAGATGGGCGACGATGAAAAACCGACTAATTCACATTCGGCCCTAGCCAATGTCGGTGACGATTTGAAAATTGTTCGCGACAATATGCCTTTTGGGCAAATCGCAACAAATGAAATGGGAACCTACTTTATCGCTTACGCCAGCACATTCAGTACCGTACAATTGATGCTGAACAGAATGTTTATTGGTGAACCCGAAGGGAATTACGATAGAATACTGGACTTTAGTACGGCGCATACCGGCTCCCTGTTCTTCTGTCCAACAATTAATATGCTGAAAGAATTTGCAGGTTAAAACCTGTTTATCCGCGAAGCAGATCATTTCCAACAGGATTTCCCAACGTAGAGCACTGGATCATGGAATATGGTCCCACAAATTTATTTTTAAAACTACACGACAAAAAAAATGGAAATCACTATTATTCAGCTAGCTGACGAAAACATTGCTGAAGTTAAAGGTTCAGGCGTCTTTATCCATAATCTCGATGATGGTCTACAGATTATGGTCGACTGTGGCGCGCAAGAAGCATACAAAGCAATTATTTATCAAGAGAACATCACAGACGATTTCTTCGAACTTAAAACAAAACTTGCCGGTGAAATTCTTCAAAAATATACGCAGTATGGCTTTGACATTGCCATCGTTGGCGATTTCTCCAGATACAACAGCAAAAGTCTAAACGATTTTATCTACGAAAGCAATAAATCAAAGAAAATCAATTTTGTAGGTACGCGTGAAGAAGCGATAGCCAGATTTTCAAATCGTTAAGTCATGCATATTGAATCAGAAAGATTAGCGATTCGCCCCATTATGGCGGAGGATAGTCAGGCCGTATTCGGTTACCGTTCGGATAAAGAAACCAATAAATACCAGGGCTGGATTCCAGACTCTTTGGCAGAAGTCGATGCATTTATTGCTAAAAATCCGGGCACATTCAATCTTCCAGAGTCCTGGTTTCAGCTCGTTATGACCGACAAAATAGCAAACGCAGTAATCGGCGATATTGGCGTTCATTTTTTTGGTACTGAACACCTGCAGGTGGAATTGGGCTGTACCATAAAAAAAGAATTCCAGCAACAGGGTTATGCCAAAGAAGGACTGAAAACAGTTATAGAGGCCCTGTTCCGTCAGTATCATAAACATCGGATCATGGCCTCGGTAGCTCCGGAAAACAAGGCATCCATGCAGCTTTTAACAAGTTTGGGATTCCGAAAGGAAGCTCATTTTGTAAAAAGCTATTTCCATAACGGTCAATGGGAAGATGACGTGGTCTTTGCAATCCTTGCCGAAGAATGGGATTCAACACAATAAGTCGTCTCTTCGCGACTTATTGTGTCGTACGATTGATCCAATCGGCATAAGATAGCACGCCCAGTTCGGGCCTACCCTCCCCTTCCAAAACTGCGATAAACTCCAATTGGTTGCCATCCGGATCATTAAAGTAAATGGCCAATGCCGGCATCCATGCAAAGACCATCGGTGCTTCGATCCCATCCTTTAAAAAATTATAAGGTGTCAGGTCACGTGTTTTCAGATAGTCCACGGCATAGTTCAAGATATCCTCTTTATCCGCTCTAAAAGCAAAATGTCTCGGTTGAAAGTTTGTTTCTTCCTGCCACAACCCCAACATATATTCTTTGCCGGTTCCAATCCATAAAAAAACAATAGGACGTGTCGGATCACGATGTGCCACACGCAATCCCAATACCTCCGTATAAAATGCGACCGATTTAGCTAAATCACGCACCTGAATATGCGTTTCGTATAAACCTTGTATCATAAGTTATTTCATTTTAAAATTATTTCAATCCATTGATAGCGCTCTCGTGATGTAAATGCAAGATCGGATAGGATTTGCCCATACCATCTACAGCTGAGCGTCCGATAAGCTGGTATCCTTTTTTCAGATAAAAATCAACAGCCTGCTGATTTTGCTCATTGACATCAACTTTATACACCTGGAGCATCCAGCACATACTGTAGTGCCACAGTCCCAATACCTTTTCCCCTGTAGGCTGAATCCACAAATAACATTTCCAGATTATCATCGGAGACAGCGAAAAAAGCAGTAGGCTGTCCATCGTCATCTATGACATATACCTTTAATTGTGGTAAATACTCGGTTGGAATCAGTCTCTTATATAACTGAAGATCCTCCTCTTTCAAAAAATCATGTGTTGCCCGAACCGAATTTTCCCAAATGCGCAGGATTGCCGCATAGTCGGCTTCACTTGCCGCTCTTATTTCCATAACGATTATCTCCCTCTAAAAATTCTTATTTACACCGTATCGCTACGGGATAGCATTCTTATAAAAGCTTCCCTTCCGCTTTACAGAAAGACAATGTAAGTTAAATTGGAGAACTAAAATCATGAAAAAGTTAAATAAGACAGAAAGATGATGATTTAGGTTCCGATAATTTGATTTCAGAGAAAACAACCTTATCTTGTAAATAAACGCATTAGCCATGTACAACACACTTCTATTCAAAAAATATCTCCCGGAAGATTTTGACGCTTTCCACGACTTGGTTAAAGGGGATGATGTCATGAAATACATTACCGGCAAAGGATTGTCCGAAGAGCAGGCCCGGAAAAAATTCGATTCTATTCTAGAAATCAACCAGGATCCTGATTTGGGCTATTTTAAAGTAATCGAAGCGGATACGCTAAAGCTTTTAGGCGACTGTAAGCTTGTTAACTACAAAAAAGATCCAAGTGTATTCGAAATTGGCTATTTGCTCCGCAAAGAACATTGGGGAAAGGGGCTGGGAACACAGATTTGCGAGTCGATGCTTGCCCTTGCCACAACATTAAATCCAGGCAAAGATGTGATTGGTATCATTGATCCCGATAACACCGCATCGAGACGACTACTGAGCAAATTCGGATTCAAAAGTTTCTTCGTCGGGATAGAAGACGATATTGCCACAGAAAAACTCATGCTCAAACGGACAGCATCCGAATAAACAAAGCCCATTCGAATATTTAAAACAATAGGAACTGTATATGCCCAAACCGAACAAAAAGTCAATGAAGTTTAAGGTAAAAACAACTTATCACACACACGAAAGTCTTCAAGATACCTTATCATTCTTTGGCGTAAATTGCCACCGCCCCTATTATATTTCTTCTGGAAATCCAATTTTTGAATACCCAAGCAATGCTTTTCGTATTGATTATTATGCCATCTGTATCTGTACGGCGGGCGATATCAATATTCAGGTAGACAATCAGGAATACCATATCTCGACAAATCACATCCTCGTATCCGCCCCAACAACAATTTTCCGGTTTTCGCAGGTCAGCCCCGACTTTAGAATGAAGCTGCTCTTTTTTGATAAAGCATTCCTGCTTAAACATATTGTCAATCCATTCTTTATCGAACAACTGGGGCTTTTTAAAAATTCAACCTTTACCATAGTCATTTCCCAAGACAAACAAATTGACAAGCTCTTAAAATTAATAGACTACCTCAAAGAAGTTACTTTAAGAACAACGCATTTTACAGCAGATATCATCCGCACGGTTATTTTCAATCTCCTGTTAGAAATCGCTGACGAACTGGCATCTAAAGACCAAGATACAATGGAGAGTGTACAGGAGACCAACAACTTGTTCTATAAGTTTATAGACCTGGTTCAGCGACATAGCAACCAATACAAAGAGGTACAATATTACGCCGACCAGTTATTTATTTCAAACAAATACCTCATTCAGGTTGTTAAAAGAGCATCAGGTAAAACGCCACATGAAATTATTGATGAGCATGTACTTAAAGAAGCCTATGTGCTACTCGGGAATCCCGAAAAGACAATCTCAGAAATTTCTTATGAAATCGGATTTAATTCCATCTCCGCATTTGGTCGTTTTTTCAAAAAATACGCCACCTTATCGCCTTCTGAATACAGAAAGCGACAAAATATGTAGATAGAGGAAATTCGGTAGAACAATAGCGAATTTGAGGGCACAAATGATTAAGGTGGTCTTAGTAACTTTACTCAAGAATTAAAAAACATAAGAATCATGAAAGAAATCACCTCAAAATTCGACAAAGTATTAAATGCATCTGCTGAATATGGAAATGTAAATCATGAACCTGATTCAAGCAAAGAACAACAACGTAACACACCGAAAAAATCGATGCCCTTTTCTGATCAGATCGGAAATTATCAACGCAATAAAGGTATTCCACCAAAATCATATAAAGACAGTAAAATCTACATCGTCGGAAGTGGTATAGCAGGGATGTCTGCCGCCTACTATTTTATACGTGATGGTCATGTTCCTGCTGAAAACATCACATTCCTTGAACAGCTCCATGTGGAAGGCGGCTCGTTAGATGGCGCCGGTAATGCAACCGACGGCTATGTCATCCGCGGTGGTAGGGAAATGGATATGACCTACGAAAATCTTTGGGATATGTTTCAGGACATTCCTGCATTGGAAATGCCTGCCCCCTACAGTGTTCTGGACGAGTACCGCTTGATCAATGACAACGACTCCAACTACTCCAAAGCAAGGCTTATTCATAAACTTGGTGAGATAAAAGATTTCAGCAAGTTTGGCTTGGGTAAATTGGATCAGCTGGCCATCATTCGATTGCTCCTCAAAAATAAAGAAGATCTAGATGACTTAACCATCGAAGACTACTTCAGCGAGTCATTTTTATCCAGCAATTTCTGGACCTTCTGGCGTACCATGTTCGCTTTCGAAAACTGGCATAGTTTACTTGAGCTGAAATTGTACATGCACCGCTTTTTACATGCGATAGACGGATTGAATGATCTTTCATCCCTTGTATTTCCGAAATACAATCAATACGACACCTTTGTAACCCCTTTGCGTAAAGTACTTCAAAGCAAAGGTGTAAACATTCGATTCAATGTATTGGTTAAAGACCTGGATATCCAAAGCAATACCGATGGAAAAGTTGTGGAGGCCCTGATTACCGAACAAGATGGCAAAGAAGTAAAAATTCCAATCGGAAAAGACGACTTCGTCATTGTGACAACCGGATCAATGACAGAAGATACCTTCTACGGGGACAACAAAAATGCACCGATCATCGCTATCGACAACAGCAGCAGCGGTCAAAGTGCAGGCTGGAAACTCTGGAAAAATCTGGCTGCCAAATCCGCCATCTTTGGTAAACCCGAAAAGTTCTGCAGTAACATCGAAAAATCAGCATGGGAGTCTGCGACCCTGACATGTAAACCTTCGGCTTTAGTCGAAAAATTAAAAGAATATTCCGTCAACGACCCTTATTCCGGCAAAACTGTTACTGGCGGTATTATTACCATTACCGATTCCAATTGGTTGATGAGTTTCACCTGTAATAGACAGCCACACTTCCCTGGCCAACCGGATGATGTTCTTGTGCTGTGGGTATATGCCTTATTTATGGATAAAGAAGGAAATTACATCAAAAAGCCAATGCCACAATGTACCGGAGATGAAATTCTAGCCGAACTATGTCACCATTTGGGCATTATCGACCAACTGGACGATGTCATCAAAAATACGATTGTGCGTACGACATTCATGCCTTACATCACCTCGATGTTTATGCCAAGAGCAAAAGGCGATCGTCCGAGAGTCGTACCTGAAGGATGTAAAAACCTGGGCTTGATCGGTCAGTTTGTCGAAACCAACAACGACGTTGTCTTTACCATGGAAAGCTCGGTACGTACCGCACGTATTGCGGTATATGAACTGCTGAACTTAAACAAGCAGGTTCCGGATATCAATCCCCTACAATACGACATCCGCCATCTTTTGAAAGCAGCCAAAACATTAAATGATGACAAACCATTTGTGGGCGAAGGCTTACTACGTAAAATGCTAAAAGGCACTTATTTTGAACATATCCTACCTATCGGTTCTGAGGAACAAGAAGACCATGAATCTTTCCTGACAGAGCAGATCACCAAATTCAAAGATTGGTTAAAAGGAATTAAAGGATAAGAATCACAGCCTGCGCCATGGTTCCGTGGCGCAGATTTTTACGAATTGAAAAAACAATAACATCATGGACTTTAAAAATATAACGATAGCTGGCAGTGGGGTTTTAGGCTATCAAATCGCTTTCCAAACAGCATTTCATGGCTATCATGTCACCGTATACGACATCAACGACGATGTATTAAAAAAAGCTGCAGCAAAATTCGATATTTTGGCGCAGGCATTCGAGAAAGATCTTCATGCGAGTAAAGAACAACTGGCTTCAACCTTTGACAGGCTCAGCTATAGTTCAGATCTTGCCGCGGCGGTAGCAAAAGCAGATCTTCTTATCGAAGCCGTTCCCGAAAACCCAGCCATTAAAATTGGTTTCTATCAGGAATTAGCGAAAGTAGCTCCGGAGAAAACCATTTTTGCCACAAACTCCTCAACCTTGCTGCCAAGTCAATTTGCCCAAGAAACCGGTCGTCCCGAGAAGTTCCTGGCGCTACATTTTGCCAATGAAATCTGGAAGCACAATACAGCAGAAATTATGGGCCATCCGGGTACAGACAAAGCGGTATTTGAGCAGGTTGTAAACTTTGCAAAATCCATTGGCATGGTTGCCCTACCGCTGCATAAGGAGCAGCCTGGCTATATTGTAAACTCCTTACTTGTACCATTACTTTCGGCGGCAACGGATCTTTTGGTCAACGAAGTGGCGGATGCCCAAACGATCGACAAAACCTGGATGGTTGCCACTGGAGCGCCAACAGGCCCCTTCGGCATACTCGATATCGTTGGCATCACAACAGCCTATAATATCAATAAAATGAGCGCCGAAGCAACAAATGACCCTTTAAAGATCAAAACAGTGGCCTATCTCAAAGAGCATTTTATAGACAAAAACAAATTGGGCGTCGCTACTGGGGAAGGGTTCTATACCTATCCCAATCCGGCCTATCAATCGCCCGACTTTTTAAAGTAGGTCTCTTCATAAACAATAAATCGTCGCAGGTGGAGCTGTGACGATTTGTTGTTTATGCTTATTTCAATCCGCGTCCCTCTTTCACTCATTCGCATATACTCCGTTCAACCATGCAAAAGTTGAGCGATGCTGTCCATTCAATACCGGTTTACTGATACCCATTGTTTTAAGGATGGCATCAAAGGCTTCACCGATCATAAAATCATCACGATTGCTAAAAAGTGAAACCACAAGGTCTTTCTGTACATCGATATATACGATATGATGAAACCCGGTAGATTCACCTGAATGAAACAATATTTTATGACCTGCATTTTTTTGAATAAACCAGCCGAAATGATACGCTATTCCATCCTTTACCGGGTAGGCCATTTGACCGAACAATTGCTCCAGTCCCGGCTGTATTAACCGATCTTTTACCAAAAAATTGGCCCATGTATGATATTCCTCGGCAGAGAGATAAACACCCCCATCCCCCTGTGTCGCACTCGTCACACTCTGATCGGCAAACAGGTAGGAACCTTCCGTCGGATGATAACCGTAGACTCGTTCATCAACCGTCGCGCCCGGTTCATAGACCATTCCCTTGCTAATGCCTAGGGGTTCAAACAATTGACTTTTGACAAATGAAGCAAAGGATTTTTTTGCCACTTGCTCGACAATCAGCGATAAAAGACAATAGCCTGTATTGCTATAGCGAAATTGACTTCCCGAAGGGAAATATAAACGATTGGTCTGCCGGATATACTTCAGCACATCCTTATCCGATACCTGATCTTTCCGCTCTTTCGGAATAAGCTCTTCATAGTCCCAGATTCCGGATGTATGTTGCAGAAGCTGCGCAACAGTAATATCCTTCAGCGCGACTGGCAGATCTTTAAAAAAAAGAGCCAATGGGTCCTCTAATTTTAAACGCTTTTGAATCACTAAGGTATATATCGCCTGTGCAGTCACCTGTTTGCTTACCGATGCCAGGCGAAAATGTGAGCTGGATGTGATTGCACGTTTTTCCTTCAAATCTGCAAGCCCAATTGCATAACGATAAATAAGACGACCATTTTGGCTAACTGCACAGCTAATCCCCGGAGCTGTCGGGTCCTTGTAATAGCCTGCAATGGTGCTATCCAATTTTGATTTATCCATTTTTTGCCCCATAACAACACTTGTTACACAGATCAAAATAAAACTCAGTTTTAGGTTTATCATATTTTATACAGCACATTTCGGTTTATATTGTCAGCCTCCTGAAAGGCACAGCGTATTAAATCAATTTGATCTTATTGCTTTTCAAAAATGTACCCTTCAAAAATCGAAATTTTCTTGCAATGCCCGGGTCTTTTTATGGATTTTTATTTATTTCTTTTAATTTTGCTTTTATGCTTCATTTCTCATGAAGTCGAACTGGTCGGAATCCTTCCCCCAGTTCTTTATTAAAAAATCACGACAGACTATGTTTTTTATTTTCAGTATCTACGACTTTGTATTAGCAGAAAAAACGGTAACAGCAACCTTAAAAAAAGAAAACGCGCCACGAAATTTCACCTTGCAGATTATTACACCGGCCCGTCGGTTTATAGGCCTACCTTTTGGCGGTGGATTTGTCAAACTTTCCAGACTTTACGACGAACAGGGAAAATTGATTCACGCACGGAATTACTCAGATGAATTAAAAGCAGAGATCAAAGCGTTCAAAAGTCAATATAGTATCCCCTATTTTCAGTTATGGAAAGGATTTCTTATTGTCACTGCGGCAATCCTTATCTGGGCAGTTATTTATGGCGTTAAGAATAAATTGGGAAATCAACAACAGGAAAAAGCAGTGGGTCAGATGATCGATAATTTGAAGCAACTAAAGGCAGGACAGCTTTATGGTGCTACTTTTTTTACCGATCAGGATGGTAACAGCATTGATGGACTTCCCGCAGGTTGGATAAAAATAGATAAAATCGTGGGTGACACTATTTTTATACATCGTTCAAAGCAGCTCGACACAAATTCCGCACTTTTTGACATGAAGAACATCGCTTCGTTCAAGCCTCAATCGACCGATGAATGGCAGGAAAAAACAGAAAAAATGGATTTAAATCTATTGAAAAAACAGCTCGAGGATGCTGCGACAAAAAAAGTCGATCTGCTCTATATCGGTAAAGACCACGAGAAATATTCAGGTGTTATATTGACGATAAAAGGTAGCGAGTAAACCTTATTTCTAGGTATAACCAACGTATTGACTTCTCAGCGCAGACAGATCATGCGACCAGGTCCATACTTAAAAAACTCAAGATCGGACGTTTTAAGCAGCGGCCGATCTTGAGTCTCTATTTTTAGTACTGGATTTTTTCGTCAATATCGTATTTCATGCCCGGATAGTGCAGCATCCTTCGCATCAAGGCAATCTGACCGGCCAGATAATCCTCCCGGCCGATACACATCCCTACGAAATTTAGCTTATCCTCTTCAATAAAAGGGATATTCATATTAATTTTAAATAGTTCAGCCAGCTGCGTATCGTCCACTTGCAGCAAAGCAGCATAGACTTTCGGTGATATCGATATAAAATTTTCTTTTAATTCCAGCACACTGGGATAGTGATAACTTTCATCGAGTGTCTTTCCCATAAAAAATAGCTCATGGTAAGGATCATTTTCCTGAAGCCCAAGAACATGGGCCATAGCATAACGCACATTTACAAAATTACCCGCCATCCATACGATATGGTTGGTCTGTCCATCAATTCGTTTTAATGCATCTTCTTCCGAAACGCCATCCAACGCATTTAGAAAAATTTGACTGTGCATGCGATAAGCAGGAATGATAATTTCTAATTTTAATGATTTCGGTTTATCCATTTCGTTTTGATTTTTTTTAAACACTAAATAACTGATTTATACTAAAATTACACGTTTCAATAGCGATTACACTTGTCGTAGGACAAGAAATAAAAATGAACAAAATTGATAGATCATTGCGAAATAAATTCTAAATTTCTACTAAATTGAAATTCTATCTTTACCACATGAAGATTTTGATCATAGAAGACGAATTGGAGCTGGCCAAAAGCATCGCAACATACCTTAGCGAGCAACAGTATTTATGCGAATTTGCGCCAACTTTACAGGATGCTCTAGACAAAATTCAGTTATATCAGTACGATTGTATCTTACTGGACATCGGTCTACCAGATGGAAATGGTCTAAAACTACTCGAAGAGTTGAAAACGCAGCGAAAGCAGGACGGTGTGATCATCATTTCTGCAAAAAATGCACTGGACGACAAAATTCATGGACTACAACTGGGGGCCGACGATTATCTAACGAAGCCTTTCCATTTATCTGAGCTCACAGCACGAATCTATTCCCTGATCCGTCGGAAACAATTCAACAGCTCAAATATTGTTGTGCAAAATGAAATACAGATTGATCTACTTGCAAAAACTGTTATTGTCAATGATCTTCCTATTGTATTGACCAAAAAAGAGTTCGATCTGCTGATGTTTTTTATCGGCAATAAAAATAAAGTGATTTCAAAAAGCACCTTAGCGGAACACTTGTCTGGCGACATTGCTGATATGCTCGATAACCATGACTTTGTCTATGCTCATGTCAAAAATTTAAAAAAGAAACTACAGGACGCCGGAAGTCAATCTTATATCAAAACAGTATACGGTACGGGCTACAAATGGGAAAATTAAAATAGTGAGATGAAACCCCTACTGAGCAAAATAACAACCCCATTTCTACTCTATGTATTGATCGTACTAGGTGTCAGTATTCCTGTTTATTATTTTGTAATCGACGGGATATGGAAAAGTGAATTAGACGAACATAACGAAATTATCGTCAAAAAAACGACCTACGAGCTGAACAGTTTAAAACTCTCCGAAGACAGCCTCCAAGCCAGCATCGCTTTATGGAATACCATACAACCTGAAACCAATATACATCGCGTAAAACCGGGCGATTTATTGCAAGATAGCGTGTATACCATCGAAAAACCGCAACGTTTTGTTGATCCAAAGACAATTGACCGATTTAGATGCCTATCATCTGTTATTCAGATCAATGGTGCGCCTTATCGTTTTACTGTACAAACAAATATTGAAGAATCCGTAGAGACTATTGCCGCCATTGCCGCAACAACACTGTTTTTCTTTGTTATCTTGGTCATTGGTTTACTTATTATCTCCAGAAAAATATCACTTAGGCTCTGGAAACCATTTCGAGATACCGTTGATAAATTGAAGGCATTTAATCTCAATAGTCAACAACAGGTTGACTTTCAGCAAACGGACACCATAGAGTTCCATGAGCTTAATCAATCCTTATCCAAACTTCTTGAAAAAAACCTGGCCGTATACCGATCACAAAAGGAATTCACTGAAAATGCTTCTCATGAATTGCAAACACCCTTGGCAATCCTAAAAAATAAGTTAGATATCTTATTGCAGTACCCTGATCTAAGTGATGAGCAGTACCAGCTCTTTGAAGATATGCATAAAGCGCTTTCACGTAGCACGCGAATCAACCGCAACCTGCTGCTGCTCGCCAAGATTGACAATAGTCAATTCGATCATTCCGAAAAAATCAGTATGGACTCGCTTGTTACACAAAGTATTGAAGTCATGCAAGAACATCTGGAGCTAAAACAGTTACAGCTGCAACAAGAGATCCAACCGTCGGTGCTGCTGACAGGAAACAGCAGTCTGACCGAAATCCTGATCAACAACCTACTCCTGAACGCCATACGTTACAGCAATGCCAACGATACACTTGCTGTACATCTCAATCAAACTTCTTTAACGGTATATAATCCCGGTTCAATGCCCTTAGATAAAATACTTTTATTCAAACGGTTTTCCAAACTTTCGAAAAACAGCCAAGGCAGTGGTTTAGGATTGGCAATTATTACCGAAATCGCCCGGTATCAAGGCTGGACTGTTGATTATCAATTTGAAAATAATCAACATATTTTTTCCATTCATTTTTAAAATTCCAAAAGTAGTCCTATTCTACGATCAATAACAGACATTAGGTAAATGATGTCATCGCAGGACCATGTAGAAAGTTTTATTTGCATATCCGTGTAAATTTAGCTTAGTTTGATACATTTGTAGGGACAATGCATGGATAGCCCATGATTTGGTATCATAGATAAACTTCGATGAATCGAAGTTTTTAACGTTTTTCTTTATATGAAGATTCTCCTAGTCGAAGATGACGTACGTGTCGCAGGATTGATCAAACGCGGACTTGATGAAAATGAATTTCAAACAGCTATTGCCTACGACGGCATATCTGGAAAGAAAATGGCCTTACAACACGACTTTGATCTTATCATAACCGATATCGTACTCCCCAAGATGGATGGATTGGATCTCTGCAAAGAAATTCGTCATCTCAAACCCGATGTCCCCATTATCATGTTAACAGCATTAGGAACTACAGACGATAAAATTGAGGGGTTTGACGCCGGAGCGGATGACTATCTGGTCAAACCTTTTGAAATGCGCGAACTCCTAGCCCGCATCAGAGTCCTGCTCAAAAGATATCAAAAACAAGATACACTCACGGGAACAATTTTGCGTTATGGAGACCTGGAAATGAACCTGCATACCAAAAGCGTCAAAAGGAATACTGTCGAAATCCATTTGACCCCCAAAGAGTTCAAGTTACTCCATTATTTATTGCAGAATCCCGAGCGTGTCCTTTCCAGAATGGAAATTGCTGAAAAAGTGTGGGAAACGCATTTCGACACCGGAACCAACTTCATTGATGTTTACATCAACTATCTACGTAAAAAAATCGACAAAGATTTTGCGACCAGATATATCCATACCAAATCCGGAATGGGCTTTATTCTAAAACAAGACTAATGCGAATCAGGACACGAATCTCCATATTGTTCACGCTGATTACAGCCACCATATTGCTGGTATTTGCCTGTACAGTATATTTTTCAGCGGTGGAGAATCGGGAAAGAGAATTTTACGCCCTATTGAAAAAAGAAGCTTACACCAAAGCAAACCTTTTTTTGAATGCAAAAGTCGACAAAAAGACCTTAGAAGATATCTACCACAACAACCGAAAAATCCTCAACGAAGTCGAGGTGGCAATTTACGACACCCGTTTTGACCTCTTGTATCATGATGCCGTAGATATCGACTTTGTCAAAGAGACACCAGCCATGCTGCAGGATATTCTCAAAAATAAAGAAATACGATTTTATCAGGAAAAATGGCAGGTCATCGGCATAACCTTTCCGTACAAAGACAAAACTTACATCATCACAGCCGCAGCTTATGATCAATACGGCTACAATAAACTGAATAGTCTATTATCTACCATTCTTTTGGTTTTCATTTTGTCTATATTTCTGATCTATGCAGCAGGAATATTCTTTTCCAAAAAGGTCTTTCAACCTATCCTGGAAATGACACAACGTGTAAAAACCATTTCTGCGACAAGTTTGGATGCCAGGCTTACGAGTAGCGGAAATAAAGACGAGCTTTCCGAATTGGCCAGCACATTCAATGCGATGCTTGACCGCCTCGAGAACTCCTTTGATGCCCAAAAGCATTTTGTCTCCAATATCTCGCATGAGCTAAGAACCCCCTTGGCCGCCATGATTGCAGAACTCGAGATTTCTGCCAATAAGGACCGTAGCATAGTGGAGTATAAAACTGTCATCGACAATACGCTCAATGATGCACAGAAACTGAAGAAGTTATTTAATAGCTTACTTGATTTTGCCAAAGCAAGTTACGACAGCTCAGAAATCGCGTTTAAAACCTTACGTATAGACGAACTACTAATTGATGCATGCCAGCAGGTTCTTCAGTCAAGTCCAAATTATAAACTCGACATTTTTGTCGATCCGGCGATTGAAGATGAAAAACTTCTATCCATCAATGCAAATGAGTATCTATTGCAGGTCGCCTTTGTCAACCTCATTGAAAATGCCTGTAAATTTTCACCCAATCAAAAATGCCTAATCGCTATCAAGGCGGATGAAAATAGGATTCAGCTGGAATTTAAAGATGACGGAATAGGCATTGACCCGGTCGATCTGCCCAATATATTCACGCCATTCTATCGTGGAAGCAACAAAGATTATAGCGAGGGAAATGGTATCGGTTTATCGCTTACCCGAAAAATCGTGCTTCTCCATCAAGGCGAGATCAGCGTCCGCTCGGCAAAAGGCGTTGGAAGTGTTTTTAGCATTGATATCCCCCATCGTTCATTATTCTAATAAAATTCTAATTTTTTTCTAAAGCCCCTCTAATCGGCTTATCGGGAGCAGGTGGATAGTTTTGCGGTATGATTAACCGTACAATCAACTATTCGATCCAATCCTTGAGGTACATGAATTGGATCCCTGTGCTGCTGTTGCTGCAAGCTTGCAACAGTCAGTCTCACGAAAGCCCCAACCAATCTCCGACCATCAGCGCAGTTGGAGACACCGTGACCGTCAGTGAAAACACGTCCCTGTTATCGAAACTCAAATTTGTTACGACCACCAATGCACAGCATGCGCTGAAACTAAATGCAGCTGCTACAGTGAAGATTATTCCCAGCAGCTATGTGGAGATTCCGGTACCTTTTGCCGGACGAATTGTCAAATCCCACGTGAAACTGGGCCAAAAAGTTGCCATCAACACGCCTTTATTTTCAATTAGTTCATCCGACTATTTTGAGGCACAAAGGGCTTACCTTGACGCCAAACAAGCATTTATGCTTGCCGAGAATATGTTAAAACGCCAAAAAGATCTCATCGCGCATGGTGTTGGCACTAAAAAAGAACTCGAAGAAGCAGAAACAAATTTTGCGACGAGCAATGCTGCGCTTGGAAATGCCACTGCCGCCTTAAAAATATTCGACAGCAACCCGACCCATAGCGTTCTCGGTGAGCCTCTCCTTGTTCGTTCACCTATTCAAGGCGAAATTTTAAGTAGTTCAATTGTACTGGGGCAGTACACGAAAGAAGACGCTCCGGCATTACTCCGCATTGCAGAATTGTCAAAAGTATGGGTTTCGGCCTACATCAAAGAAAAGGACTTGCCGGCAATCGATCAACTTGCGCGTGTTGAAGTGAGCGTAGATGCGCTCCCTACTAAAAAAATACCCGGAAAAATTGTCCATATCAACCAATTTGTCGACGAAGCAAGCCGGAATATTGAGGTCCTCATTGCCTGTGAAAATGCTGATCGTGCCTTAAAACCAGGGATGTATGTCAACGCCGAATTCGAACGGCAAACAACTCCGACACTTTTCATTCCGGCAAAAGCTGTATTTCAATTTAACGATAAGAGTTTTGTTTGGGTCAAAACATCGTCCAATACCTTCGTCAAACGCTATGTTACTACTGGCGTAACAGAAGGTGATGCAATCCAGATTTTAACGGGCCTGGTTCCGCAGGAACAGATTGTTGGTGAAGGTGCCTTTTATTTAACACCCGGCCTCTGATGGACTCAGGCTTTCAACTTTTAAAATAGAAACACATGAATATTAAACAATTGATTGGCCATATCATTGCAAAGAGATGGGTAATCGCCGCATCTTTTCTATTGATCGGTTTTTTCGGTTACTATGCCTGGCGACAACTTTCGGTTGAGGCATACCCTGATATCGCTGACGTATCGTCACAGGTCGTAACCCAGGTACCGGGACTCGCTGCCGAAGAAATGGAACAGCAGATCACCATCCCCATCGAACAGGCCATCAATGGATTGCCCGGGATGGAAGTGATGCGCAGTAAAACGACTTTTGGCCTATCCATGGTCACGATTGTCTTCAAAGATGGCATTGAGGATTATTGGGCGAGAGCCCGTATACAGGAGCGTCTAGCTGATTTATCCCTGCCCTATGGTGCCAGTCCGGGATTGGATCCACTGACTTCACCCACAGGTGAGATCTTCCGTTATATTCTTGAAAGTAAAACCCACGATTTACGACAGTTGACGGATCTTCAAAATTTTGTTATTATTCCTAAAATCAAACAGGTTTCGGGCGTTGCTGATGTAACCAATTTTGGGGGAATCACCACGCAGTTCCAAGTGGAACTGGATCCGAAAAAGCTTGACCAATATGAAATTTCGCTTGCCGAAGTTGTCGCCAAGATCGAAAGCAATAATGCCAATGCCGGCGGCAGTGTGATGAACCGTGGAGATCAGTCGTACGTCATCCGTGGCATCGGTCTGGTCAAGACATTGGATGATTTGGGCAACATCGTCGTAAAATCCACCAACGGAAACCGCATCTATATGCGTAACCTCGGTCAGATCAAACTTGGTAATTTAGCCCGCAAAGGGGCTTTAGGATATTCGGATAAACGCGGGGCCAATTATTCGGACAATATCGAAGGCATTGTGCTCCTATTAAAAAATGAGAATCCTTCTGATGTTTTGGCAGGTGTAAATGCAACGGTCCGCGAACTAAACGAAAAGATTCTTCCGGAAGACGTAAAAATACATGTCGTGCTCGATAGAACCAGTTTGGTCGACAATACCCTACATACCGTTTCCAAAACCCTTCTCGAAGGTATGATCTTGGTTATTTTTGTCCTTATTATTTTTCTGGGCAGCTGGCGTGGCGCACTCTTGGTGGCCATTACCATTCCATTGTCCTTGTTGATTGCCTTTATTCTGATGCATTTCACCCATATTCCCGCCAACTTGCTTTCCTTAGGGGCAATTGATTTTGGGATTATTGTAGACGGAGCCATCGTTATACTCGAAACCATTCTTAAAAAAAGGGAAGATGAACCAGAAGGTCTGCTACAGGAAAAAACGATTGCGCAGAAAATTGCTGAAGTCGCCAAACCCATATTCTTTGCGACACTGATCATTATTACAGCCTATCTTCCCCTGTTCGCATTTGAGCGCGTCGAGAAAAAACTTTTTACGCCGATGGCCTATACCGTAGGTTATGCCCTCTTCGGTGCCTTGGCTGTCGCTCTTGTGCTTATTCCCGGGTTGGCCTATTTGATCTATCGCAAACCCCAAAAAATCTTTCACAACAAATGGTTGGCAAAATTGACTGCGGCTTATCAGTCGGCGATAGAAAAGGTTATGCAGGCTCCCAAACAAGTTTTCATTCCATTGGCAATTGTATTGCTTGCCACAGGTTTGCTTACGGCCTCCGTTGGCAAGGACTTTCTTCCGTCGTTGGATGAAGGCTCGATCTGGCTTCAAGTGTCACTTCCCCCGGGCATCACAGTAGAAAAGTCAAAAGAAATGAGTGATACCCTACGTGCCCGCACACTTAAACACGATGAGATCTCCTATGTCATGGTTCAGGCCGGGCGTAACGACGATGGTACCGACGCCTGGACACCCTCCCATTTCGAAGTTAGTGTGGGATTAAAACCTTACAAAACATGGAAATGGGGAAAAACCAAGGATGACCTGATCAATGAGCTTGCTGCAGAATATGCGAAAATGCCGGGCTTCAATGTTGCTTTTTCCCAACCCATGATCGACGGGGTCATGGATAAAATCGCTGGCGCCCATAGTGAGCTCGTTGTCAAAATATTCGGCGATGATTTAAAAGAAACCCGACGGGTCGCCGAGGAACTGATCACAACACTCCAACAAGTGAAGGGAGCTGTCGATCTGGCCATTGATCAGGAGCCACCACTCCCCCAATTGCAGATTATCGCCGATCGCGATAAAATAGCGCAATACGGACTGAACATCGCTGACGTGACTGACCTGATCCAGATCGCTATCGGGGGAAAAGCCGTAGCACAGGTCTATCAGGGAATCAAAGTGTATGATATTACCTGTCAATATCAGGAGGAAAACAGGAATTCGCCCGAAAAAATCGGCAATTTAATGCTGTATCCCGAAAATGGAAACCGTATTCCATTAGCTCAGGTGGCCACTATTAAACTCAATACGGGAGAAAGTATGATTTCACGCGAGCGTAACAACCGACAGTTGACGGTCCGTCTAAATGTTCGCGGTCGCGATCTAGGAACATTCCTCACTGAAGCACAGCAGGCCATTGCCAAAAACATACCCTATGACCAACATAAAATTAGTTTAAAATGGGGTGGACAATTTGAAAATCAGCAACGTGCCTATACGCGTCTTGCCATTATCGTCCCATTGACATTAGCCATTATATTTATCCTATTGTACGGCACATTTGGTTCATTTAGGCAAGCCGGTCTATTAATGGGCATCGTACCCTTGGCACTTTTTGGCGGTATGCTCGCACTCCATGTTCGCGGGATGACGCTAAACGTTTCCTCGGCAGTCGGTTTTATTGCCTTATTTGGTGTTGCCATACAAAACGGTGTCTTGATGCTTTCACAGATGAATGTACTGCATAAAAATGGGCTTCCGCTACATAAAGCGGTAACACAGGGAGCCTTTAGTCGTTTTCGCCCCGTTTTGATGACCGCTACGGTAGCCATTCTTGGTTTGCTTCCGGCTTCACTAGCAACAGGGATTGGATCGGATGTGCAACGCCCTTTGGCAACGGTAATCGTTTATGGCTTACTATTTTCGACTATCCTAACACTATTTGTGCTTCCTCCACTCTATTATCTTTTAGAACGTAACAGCACCAAACAAAAAGCCCCTGTAGAATAAATACAAATTCATCCATTCGAAACAGCTTGCTTTCTGCTGTTTCGAGTGGATACAACCTGAACATGGAATGGATACAACCTGAACATGGAGTGGATACAACCTGAAAATTGAAAAGCCTTCAGCAAAACCTACACAGCAATCACATCCGCTGAAGGTTTGCTCAATCCAGGAAGCAGGGGATCCAAACGGAAGGCGCTTACGAATAGCCCGGGCGACTTATTTCATGTATCAAAGAGCGCCCTGGTACTTTTATAAAAGAATCACTAAAACATAACATTCAGAACAAGTCGATGATCATGAACAAACAACCCATTTTAACAAAGAAAAGCTTTACCTTTTTTCTTTTTATACTCGCGCTATACCATACAGCAATTGCTCAGGATAGGAATAGCAGCGTGTCAGAAGCGACAGGGCAGCAACTCGATTATTCAAAATTTATACATACAGTCGCTAAAAATAATCTGGGCTACGCCGCCGAAAAATTCAACCTCAGCATTGCTGAAGCCAATATCATTAGCGCCAGGGTATTTCCTGACCCTGAATTTAGTATGGGCATTTTTGATAATAGTGAGCGTACAAAACAACTGGGGCGGGGCTATAATGCGGGAATTGCATGGACACTGGAGCTGGGGGCTAAACGAAAAGCCCGGATAAACCTGGCCAAAGATGAAGCCGAGGTAACCCGTTTATTGCTAGCAGACTATTTCCGAAATTTACGTGCCGACGCTACTCTCGCATTTTTAACAGCAAAACAGCAGGCATTATTGGTAAAAATAAACCAAAATTCCTATCAGCAACTTAGGCAATTGGCCACATCGGATAGTATCCGTTATACATTGGGGAGCATCCCTGAAATAGATTTCCGCCAATCTAAATTAGAGGCCGCCAATATGCACAATACATTGCTGGCAACAGAAGCAACCTGGAAATCCGCCCTTGTAAACCTTTCCTTATTTATGGCAGACAACTCCCTTACGACAACGGGGGTACACCCAGGTGCTTTCGATCATTTGGACCGGGCATACCGCTTAGATGAACTGGTCCGAGTAGCCCAAAATGACCGCAGCGATCTAAAAGTTGTCCTGCAAAACAAACAACTTTCACAGCGCCTGTTCCAATTGGCTCAGGCCAACCGGGCGATAGACCTCGGACTTTCATTTGGCGTCACTCATAATGGAGAAGCACGAAATCAAACTGCCCCAACGCCTCAGTTTACGGCTATAAATGCAGGTATTTCAATTCCGCTAAAGTTCTCGAATTTTAAAACAGGCGATCTTAAAGCCGCAAAATTTAAGATCGATCAGGATGAGATTGCCTATCAGGACGTGCTCCTACGCATTCAGATCGAAGTTACGCAAGCGTTCCTCTCCTACCAGGCCGCTCAAAAACAGGTACAGCTATTTGACAGCGCTATGCTATCGGAAGCAAAAGCAATTTTGGAAGGAAAGGTTTACAGCTATAAAAGAGGAGAAACATCCCTACTGGAAGTTTTAAATGCCCAACGGACCTACAATGAAACACAGCTTAGCTATTATGAAGCCCGTTACAATTATGCGATCGCCTTGGTCGAACTCCAACGTACCGCCGGGATATGGGATATTCAGGAGATCTAAGCTGGAGAAATTCTGTTTTTTCCTAGTTTCTTATACATGCTTTTCAAGGAAGGCGAAATCAGTATCAGCAAAAGTACGCTGATACTGATCATGGACATGATCTCATAATAATCCATGGCATAGCGCACAAAGGATTGGATCTTGACCCGCTCAGCAACGAGCTTTAAGGCTGCCGTATGTTCCTTATACTGCAGTCCATGCTGCAAAATGCTGACAGATTCCTGCTGCAGGTACTCCCGAAATAAGGGATTGCCCACTTCCGTTTGGTCCCTAAAAACCTGTTGGTGCTGGGCATATTCAAACAACTTGAAAAAATTCTGTAAACCGATACTGCTCGTGTAGCCCAGGTATCGGATAGCAAGACAGACCGCAGCCGCGGAAGCCCCCAATTGAGGACTGACACTGGTAATGCAAAATAAGATGGTGGGTACCATAATAAGTCCTACTCCGAGTCCATGTAAAACTAAGGGTATCCAAAAATGCGCATCATTCCCCTGCCCCTCAAAGGAGAAAAACATCCATTGGTGAAACAGCAGCAAGCAACAATAGCCCGAAATCCAGATCCATTTTACGGGGCGTTGCCCAAGCATCCAATACAATGAGCCTAGAACACCAGCGACAATACCAGCAATATTAAACCACTGGATATAGGACAAATGAATAGGATCGAGTTGAATAACCTGTACGAGATATTGATTTGAGATGGTCAAGGAGAAGCGCTCGATATACATCATGTACAAAATCAATAAGCCCAAGAGAAAGTTCCTGTTTTTAAAAATCGCCAAATGAATATACACACGCCTGAGCACCATTTGCCGAACAATAAAAAGAATAAGCAACGCTAGACCTACCCCGAATATGATCAGCATGTGCCGATCGTTAAACCAATAAACTTCTTGTCCATACACCATTAAATAGCCAAAACTGACGATCACAAGACTATAGAAAATGCAGCTTGCCCAGTCTAATGAAAACAAAGGGTAAGGGCGTATATGCCGTATAGAGCGCATCGACAGCATAATCAACAATAAACCCGGTACAAATGATAAGGCAGCGTATAGATAGAGCTGATCAAAATTGAATGAATCGATAAATTCAGCCGTGACGAAAGTATTAAATGGGGAGCTGCAGAGTAACATACCAAAAAAGACAGCATAACTTACTTCCTTAGCCCGATCGCTTTTCAACCGTGAGAATATCATGGAGATCGATAAGTTTACGGCAGAAGCAAACAACATCCCTTGGAAAAAGCGCAGGCCATATACCCAGCTGATATCGGTGATGCTGTACATCAAAAAGCAATTCAATAGCTGTAGAAGATTAAAAATAATGTAGTACTGCTTGATGGGAAAGTATAAAAAAAAGCGTCGTTCTAAAACGTAGAATCCTACAAAACCAGCATAAAATAAAATGATCAGGAACTGGACATCACTGGGTTGGGCACCGTAAAATCCAGCGGTGACATTTGTATTTGCACCTGGCAGGAAAAATAAGACCATACTCGGCATCAAGCTGCTAAACAGGATAAGCTTGATCAACCACTCCGGTACCCATTCTTTAAAAATTCCTTTCACTATTTCTGCTTTTTTGATACCGACACATTCACATTCATTCCCGAAAGAAGCTGTTGCGCTCCCTTTTGCCTATCCAGCTCAATGCGCACAGGTACGCGTTGTACAATCTTCACAAAGTTGCCCGTTGCATTATCTGGCGGCAAAAGGGAGAATGCAGAACCTGTAGCTGGGGAGATGGAAATAATTTTTCCATAGAATTTTTGATCCGGATACGCGTCAGCAACCACCTCAACCCTATTGCCAAGATGCAAATAACGCAGTTGTGTTTCCTTAAAATTAGCGGTTACCCAGGTTGGGGTTTCTCTATTGACGATAAAGCCCAAAACTTCGCCAGCACTTATCATTTGACCTTTCTCAATCGTGCGTTTGCCAATCTGTCCATCGTAAGGTGCGCGAATAACGGTATAACCAACATCAAGCCTTTTACGGCCGACAGCTGCCGTTAAACGAACACGTTCGGCATCGACCACACCTTTTTTCATATCCACATCATGCACCCGTTCCTGTGAAGCCTGTAATTTATGCTTTAACGAAGCTAGCTCACTCTTATACACATCCAACGTCGCTTTTACATCCTCCAGCTGCTGAGCCGTTGCAGACTTTTCCTGAAACAAATAATTATATCGATCATATTCCAACTGTTGCTTGGTTACCCGAGCTTCCCCGGCAGCAATTGAGGTCCGTAAAGATTCATGTTCCGCCTGGAGAATTTCCTTTTGACTATGAAGAACATTGATCTCTGCAGCTTCCTTATTGACGGATGCAGCTACCTGATCAGCCTCATATTTATATTCCTTATTATCTATAAGCAACAAGGTATCACCCCGTTTAACCAATTGATGATCGTGATAATGCACAGAAACCACATATCCTCCTACCCGAGAAACAATGGGATTGATATACTGTGTTACCTGTGCATCATTTGTGTAGGTATACCGCAGTCGCATCCATAATGCTTGAGCGCCCCATAACAACAAGGCCAACAAGACAATTCCGGCCAACCAGTTGGTGATTCGAGTGAGTTGTGCCTCCACAACTGTTCTTCGTGATTTAGGTTTCATTAGATAGTACCCTTCAAAAATTCGATAAAATAATAATGTTTCTGTATCGCAATATGTGCGGTTTCAAGATCAAAAAGTGTTTTTAGGTATTGCATATCAGCATCCAAGAGATCTGTAATCAAAGCCGATGATTTAAAATACCTGTTTTTTATAATTCGTGCATTTTCCTGCGCCAACGCCTTATTGTTTTGACAGACCTCCTGCTGCTTAATAGCCAATTGATAATCCAACAAGGCCTGTAACAGCTGATTTTCCAGAATCTCCTCTTCATGATGGTGTTTTACCTCTTGTCGATCCAATGCGATCTGTGCTCCGCGCACCACGTTTTTATTGAGATAGATAGCCGAGATCGGTATGCTTAATTTGAGCCCTGTGATACTCAGATTATACCAGCTGGGATTATAGGGATACAAGAAAACCTGTGGATTGGCAAAGGTAAATGTACTGGTCAACCCCAACTCAGGAAGATAATTTGATCGCGCCTGTTTGACCGACAATTTCTTCAAAACAACTTCCTGTTCGGATTTTAGAAGGGAAAAAGCATGACTTCGCGCTTCGGCAACAAGCGCTTCATAGCTGGGGCTTTCCACTTTAAAAGGCTCAGTTAAGGGGATAATCTCTGCTGTAATACCGCCAATTAGCTGCAGCTTCTGATTTGCAGCCTGAATATCATGACCGATCTGCACGAGCAACAGTTCCCGCTTCGAAAGCTCCAACGAAATACGCAAGACGTCACTGTGTAATACCACGCCCGCCTTATACAGATGCTCAATCTCCTTGAGCTGTACCCGTTGATCAGCAATATCCTGCTCGATTAAAGATCGGTTACTATACGACAGTTCCAAATCCAAAAAAAGATTGCAAACCTCCAATTTCGTCTGCGCGGCGGCATTCTTCCAATCGATTCCGGCCAGCTCATTTTCCAGTTTTTTGGACTCAATTTTCATCAGGTCCCGATGCCCATTGTAGAGGTTCAGATAAAAATCCAGGCCGCTATCGTACAAGTAATGAATGATATCATGCTGGGAAGGTTTATTTAAAAGCCCCTGGTCATACACAGGCATATTACTTGCATAACTAGCAGAAGCTCTGGCGGAAATCTTAGGGAGCAACTCCATGCGTTGCTGCTGTACTGCCACCTCAGTTTCTTTGAGCTGCAAATAGGACTGCTCGATGTATTTACTGTTCTGTAGTGCTTTGTCGATCATGTCTTTCAGGGACATGCGCAAAGAATCGAGGGCGAAGGTGTCCGAAATAGCGCATACTAACAATCCCATGGTTAGTATGCCTTTTGCCCAATAGGGAGGAAAAAAGTTCACGTGTGCTATGTAATTTTTTTGCGTTGCAAACTTAGACACTTATTGGAACTTGGATTTCTTCACAAACGCCAATATGTTATGGAAAAAAGACATTTTTTCATCAATTCAAACAAAAAGACCAATATCTGCCAAGAAGTCCTTACAATATCCTTTTTTACAGCACATAAAAAAGGCCTTTCAAATCGTGATTTGAAAGGCCTTTCTCGATGGTATAATAATAGATTATCCGTATAAGGAATCTTCTATTGCATTCCACAGCTGGATTCTTTTTTGTAGCGCAATTTTACTGATCTCTTTCATTTCCGTCCATTTAACCTCATCGTCCTTCCCAAGATCTGTGATCATCTGCATCGCCAACGGTCCATGCTCGTCGCCGTCAAGATCAATATGGCGTTGAAAATAATAAATAAAGCTATCCAGATTGGCTGTAGGAAAGTTTGTTTTAATTTCTTCCAAAATAGAAGTAAACATTCCCGGAATAAGGTCTTCACGTCCAAATGTAAATGCTGCGGCAATTTTATGCACCTCGCCCTCAGCAATCACTTCGAATGTAAAATTCAAAAAGTCTTTGATCCGCTTGTCCAATGTGGTCGTTGCAATGACATCGAATATGTTGTTCGATTTTTTGGCTTGAGCAATAAATTTGTTGACCAGATGAAGGTCGGCACCCATGGCATCCATGGCGTCCAGATACATCTCAAAGTGGCTCAAACGGCGGCCATCAATGTATTCATCCGACTCCTCAGCCAAGACAATTTCGTTGATTAGATAGCGTGTTGATGGATGCTCACTCGCAAACCAAGGTAAAGTCGTACAGGTCAATTTAATCTGTAAAGCTTTTAGTAAAGACATAAAATCCCATACAGCGTACACATGCCCTTCTGTAAAAGAACGTAGATTCTTGATCGTTTTGATCTTACGATATAAAGGGTGTTGCAATAATACCTCGCGTTCGGTAGCAATGTATTCGTTAATTTCCGCAATTCTATTCATGGCGCAAAAGTATTGTCTTATCTCTATTTTTAAAAGTATTTTCGATGAGATTACAGTAACATGATAAATTTTTCGCCCTGCTATCCGCTTCATAACCAAATCACAGCCAACAACGCGCCTCGCTTTTGACCTCCCTATTCCGGTTGCTAACGCTCCTTTACCCTTAAAAACAAAAATATTTTTAATTATAAAAAATAATCTACTATATTTGTAGAGTATTCAGAATTGCATGATGCAATACCAACCGAGTGCAGGCACCGCGGTGGTAAATTAATACGGGTTTCGACCAAAATAAACGTCGCAGAACGATTATTTTCCCAACAAGATCTGGATACAGTTTATGGTTTAATCCTTTAAATTTTTAAATTGTATGGCTACTACAACAAATCTTTACCAACACTTACTGGAAAAATTCAGTTATTACTCAACAGATGAACTGATCCAGCTCAACAATGACACCATCTTAGGACAAGGCTGGGGTTCAGCCAAGGCAACCTTTAGAACAGCTTTGATCAGTACGTTCTCCAAAAGAGGACTGGATCTTTCCAACATCATTTCCAAGGAAGACGGTTTTACCTCGGTGAAGCATGTCCCTGTACGCTTGGAACAGAATGTCCTGATTCCTTTACAGTAATCGTTATCGACAAAAAAAAGCGCGCATCGAAAGGACTTCGTGCGCGCTGCTGTGGTTGGTTTAGGAAATTGCCGATTTAAAAGAAGGCGATAATCTTATTATTTATAGTTTGGATTCTGAATTAACACACCTGCGCTTTTCTCAATTTCTGTTTGTGGTAATGGCCAGCGGTAAAATTTGTCCTCAAAATGATAGGGCACTTTACTGTCTTTGACCGCATTGAGTACTTCGCCTGCGATATGCCAACGAATCAGGTCGTAATGCCGTAGTCCTTCGAAAGCAAGTTCAACCCTTCTTTCGTGGCGGATACGGTCGCGCATTTTTTCCTTGTTATAACCGGCAGGAAACCCGGGCATCTGAACGCGGCTCCTCAGGGTATTCATAGCATCGTAAACCGATTGATCTGGCCCGGCGATTTCATTTTGTGCTTCGGCATACATCAATAACACCTCTCCAAACCGCAGTACAACCGCATCCTGTTGGCTCAATGTTGAAAAGCCAAAAGGTAAGTTGGCCGGATCCAAAAATTTCAATACCCCATAACCTGTAGGCCGCGGATTGGACGGTGTATGGATCTTACCGCCGCCAAAGTCGGGATGATCCACGAAAATTGTTTTGCTCAAGCGCGGATCCCTATCTTTGAAGGGATTGGCTCGGTCAGTCAAGGGTGATTCACCATAAGGCAGACCATCTTTGCATTCATAGGTATCCACCAGGTTTTGTAAAGGTGAAGCAGCGATCCAGTCGCCTAGGTACATGTCCCAGGGGGCTGTATTATTCGGTGCCAGAAAATTGACCGAAAAGATAATCTCGGTATTGTTCTTCTGTGTTGCATCGCGAAAGACATTTTCAAAAGCCGTACTCAGGGTATACTCTTTCATGACATCGGTGCATAAGTCTTTTACCTCTTTCAAGATTGCTAAATCGGGCACCCCTTTGTCACCATAAGCCGCAAACAGTAAAACCCGTGCTTTCAAGGCTTTTGCTGAACTTGCGGTCGCATGCCCCCCATTATTGAAATAAGGTTTAGCCGCTAAGTTAGCGATCCCAAAATCCAGATCAGCGCGAATCTGTTTTAGGATATTCTCCGCACTTTCCTTTGGCTGACGTTGATTCTCCAGACTAAGGGAAGTCAGCACAAGCGGCACCTCACCATAAATACTGTACAATTGGAAATAAACAAAAGCACGGATAAAGCGGGCTTCGGCTTCCATATTTTTCTTCTCTGCATCGTTCATATCGGAGCCGTTATAGCCCTGAAGCTTCTCGATCAGGCGATTGGCACGTCCTATTCCCACATAAGCATCGTTATAAATTCCGGTTTCATACCCCCCTGTGGTCGGATTTAAATTCCCACCTACGATTTCATTGACGCTACCTGAGTTGAACTGATTGTAGCCATTGTCGGTCAGACAGTCCCGGAAAGGCATCCCATAGGAGAACGTCTCACTCTGCAATGACGCGTATACACCGGCCAATGCATTATCAAAATCCGATTTTTTGCTAAAATAGTTGTCCGAAGCAATCTGATCCAAAGGATTGAGGTCCAAGGCACTGTTACAGGAACCCAAAAATAGTCCGGATAGCATCAACGCTGTTATAAATTTCTTTTTCATAGCACTTAAAAGTTAACTTGTACACCAAATGAATAAATCTTGTTTTGTGGATACTGTACCAGATCACCATTTCCATAACGTTCAGGGTCCAAGCCCTTAAATTTGGTCGCAGTAAGGAGGTTATCACCCGAAAAATAAACCCTTAGGCGGTCAATTTTATATTTTTTCAACAGCCCTTCAGGTAAAGTGTATCCGAACACAAGATTTTTCAACCTGAAGTATGAAGCATCCTGTATAAAATAACTGGAAGCACGGCTGAATTTCTCCGGAGCACTCCAACCCCAATAAATACGGGGCATCGTTGTCGAAGGGTTTTCAGGTGTCCAACGGTCTAACCAATCTTTTGTCGGCGGGCTACCCTGTACAAATGGCGTTACGCCCCAGCCAGAAACATAGGATTTGACGCCATATACTCCTTGTAAAAGAGCCGAAAAGTCAAAGCCCTTAAAACTTGCACTTAGATTAAAGCTATAGTTCAGTTTTGGATCTACACCGGAAATAATTGTTCTGTCGTTCGCATCTATTTTTCCGTCCCCGTTGACATCCCGATACTTAAGATCTCCTGGCAGTGTATTATCATTAAACTGCTTAGGCGAACCTGCTACTTCTGCTTCTGACTGGAATATGCCAATGACTTCGTAGGTATAAAAGCTGTCCATTGCATAGCCAT
This sequence comes from Sphingobacterium siyangense, assembly GCF_023277505.1. Lineage (NCBI taxonomy): Bacteria > Pseudomonadati > Bacteroidota > Sphingobacteriia > Sphingobacteriales > Sphingobacteriaceae > Sphingobacterium > Sphingobacterium siyangense. The sequence goes on from NZ_CP080574.1 coordinate 5,118,110, forward strand.
TTTTTTTGATCGTATAGCCGCCGATTTCAGGCTCGCCAAATTTGACCAGCTTGTTTTTGAAACGATCGAGGTTTGCACCTAGCTGATAGCGTAACCCTTCCAATGCTCCCGTAGTAATCTGATTACGATAGGTAATTCCCAACTCAACACCTTTATTCTCGACAATCCCATCATTTACATAAGGTGCTCCCAAACCAACGATTGCAGTAATCTGTGACTGTCTTAGAATATCGGTCGTTCTCTTTTTATACCAGTCAAAGGTGATATCTAAATTTTTAAACAGACTCAGGTCCAATCCCACATCGGTCATCGTTGTTGTTTCCCATTTGATAATCGGGTTGTTTAATCCCTGTTGAGCAACACCTGAATTTAGCGTACTATTGTCAAAAGAATAATTTCCGGTCAGTCCCAATACGGGTTGATACGGATAGTTGCCGGTATTCTGATTTCCGAGTTGGCCCCAGGATCCACGGATCTTCAAATTATCCAACCAACCGGAAGCGAATTCCTTGACAAAAGACTCTTCCGATACACGCCAGCCTGCAGAGAAAGAAGGAAACGCTGCCCAACGGTTTTTACCGTAAAACTTGGAACTACCATCGTAGCGCATATTGGCTTCCAAGAGGTATTTCCCTTGATAATCATAGTTCAATCGGCCGAAATAAGAGATCAGCGCCCATTGGTTGGCGGTTCCGTTTGCCCGTTGAATATCCGATCCCCCCGCATTTAATTCCGTTAGCGTATCGTCGACAAAATTCTGTCTGAAGCCCTGAAGGTAGGTATACTTACTTTTTTCAATGCTATATCCGGCCTGAGCTTTGAGGTGGTGTGCCCCAAACGCGCGATCATAGTTCAGGTAAGTAAATAAATTGGTGTATATTGTTTGCTGATCCTGATCCGTAAGGCCCTTTCCAAGATCCAGTGTTGTTCCGAGCGTGCCCGTATGGTAGTAATATTCATCCAACGTTGATTTATAATCCTTGTACTTGTCCATATTGAAATTATAGGCACCTTTGGTATACCAGGAAAGACCTTTAAACAACTGTACCTCCATCCAAGCCTGTAAATTGGCTGCATAGTCATCGGTATTGTACGTGAATTTCCGATCCAATACGGCCATAGGGTTTTTATTGTTGTACTCCCAGTCGTAAGCTTTGTACGTGTACCGTCCGCTACCATCCGGCAAAAATGGGCCATAGGTTGGTGCCTGCGACATGGCCGACAGGAAGAGGTCTTTGGATCCCCCTGGAATAGATTCGGTATGCCCAGTTTTGAGCAAGATATTTGTTCCGAATTTAATACCTTCCGAGATTTTGGTCGTCAGGTTTAGGCGGGCGGAATAACGGTCGTAGTTAAAACCTTTGATCATTCCATCCTGATTGACGTAACCCAAGCCAACATTAAAGGTTGTCTTCTCGTTTCCGCCCTGGATACCAAGATTATGGGTATAAGTGGGTTTCGTTTGGAAAATAAGCCCCAGCCAGTCCGTATTTGGATATTTTATAGGATCGTTGCTATTGCGATAGGCAGCAATCACATCGGCGGGATATAGGCCATCGTTGAGATTGGAATTCTTACGTGCTTCGTTGTATAATTCCATATACTGCGCCGAATTGGTGATCAGATCAAACATTTTCGTGGGCTTATAGATACCCACATTTCCGTCATACTGGACGGTTGTTTTTCCCGATTTCCCTTGTTTCGTCGTGATCAGAATAACGCCATTGGCTGCACGCGAGCCGTAGATTGCTGCGGAGGCTGCATCTTTCAGCACACTGACATTTTCAATATCATTGGGATTGACGTCGGAGAATTTGCCCTGTACACCATCAATCAGCACCAGAGGATCCGATCCCGCGCCGCTAAAGGTGCCCTTACCACGAATGCGGATGGATACACCTTCATTGCCCGGTTCTCCCGACCCTTGATTGATTTGTACGCCCGGGATTGCCCCCTGCAGCATGGAAGCCGTATTGACAACGGGTCGTTTGATCATATCTTTGCCACTCACTGTAGCCACGGCACCGGTTAGGTTTACTTTCTTTTGCGTACCGTAACCGACCACAACAACCTCTTCCAAACTCGATGAAGCGTCGTTCAGCTGCACATTCACGGTTCCCTCATTGGCAGCAACAGCCATTTCCCTGGTTTCAAATCCCAGTGAAGAGAACGTCAGTACGGCAGTTCCACCCGTCAGGCTGAGCTCGAATTGTCCCTGCTGATCCGTCTGCGTTTCCAGCGTTGCATTTTTGACCCGTACTGTCACACCGGGTAGCGGGCGCCCTGTATTGTCCAGCACTTTTCCTTTTATTGTACGCTGTTGACTTATCCTATCAAGGATGGTGGAAGGGGCTTTTTCTGTTGGGGCAAAACGACGGTCTGTCGTCCTTAGTGATGCTGCTGAGCCCGTGTAGGGTACAGCTATCGAAAGACAGAGTGCCATTATACTGGCCTCAGGACCGAAGGACAGGCCCTTGATCAAAGGCCATTGTCTTGTCTTTTCTGTTTTCATATTTACTTTTTTTGTTTATAAGGTGCTTTTATCTTGAAATTTTTGACACAAAGCATCCCCTATCATGCAAAAAATTGCATGATCCAATTCGGTTGAGGACGCTATGTTTTGTTATTTTTCTTTTGTACGATAGGCGATCCAGTTATGATCTATACATACGTTAAGTTGTTGTGATTTGGGTGAATAAATCTGATAGTTCAGTATCTTACCATCTTTCCATTCCATATCTAGTGAGTGATTTCCCTTGATGCGCATGCCCCTCACCCGGCCTTCTTTTTTCCAGGCCTGAGGCACCGCCGGTAGAAGATACACCGTATCCTGATGAGACTGCACCAGCATCTCGGCAATGCCAGCTGCTCCACCAAAATTACCATCGATCTGAAATGGAGGGCCTGCTGTTAGCAAATTGGCGTAAACACCACCACCGGCGCCATAATTGATATGTGTATCGACACGTGGGGTCATGAGTTGCCGAAATAATTTATAAGCCCGTTCGCCTTCATGCAATCTGGTCCAAAAGAGTAGTTTATGAGCAATGGCCCAACTCGGTCCGTCATCCCCCCGCACATCTAAGCTTTTTTTAGCGGCAAGCTGCCAGTCTGGATGTTCATCATAACGAATCAGATAGCCCGGATACAAACCGTACAGATGCGAGATATGCCGATGCTGCGGATCCACTTCTTCATAATCTTCGATCCATTCCATGATGCGACCATCTTTGGCGAGCTGCACAGCTGGTGCTAAGCGTTTCAGTTGCGCCGCAACCTGCGTTAAAAAAGGATCCGATTGTTTGCCCAATAATCCCGCTGCATGGATGATATTTTCAAATAATTCCCGTACGATCTGATTATCTATCGTTGGTCCCATCGTGACATTTGCCTGCTGCCCATTGGGGAGCTTGAAGGAATTTTCGGGAGATACCGAGGGCGAAGTCAACAGCCAGCCCTTGGTTGGATGTTCGGTCAGGGCACTGGAGTAAAACTGTGCTGCCCCATAGAGAATCGGGTATATCCGCCGTAGATAGTCGATATCTTCGGTATAGAGGTAATGTTCCCAGAGGTTATTGCAGAGCCAGCCCGAGCCCGCATTGGCAATTCCCCAGGAAGCAGACTCTCCGGGTTCGGTATAGCCCCATACATTGGTGATCACATGGGCTACCCAGCCCGGTGCGTTATAATACGCTTTCGCGGTTTTTGCTCCCGGAGCCATAAGGCCTTCCACAAGCCCCACCAAGGGTTCATTGAGCTCGCCCAAATTGGCCGCACCGAGGTGCCAATGGTTCATCTGCACATTGATATCCAGGTGGTAGTCCCCATTCCAGGGGGTCTGAATCTGATTTGCCCATAAGCCCTGTAAGTTTGGTGGTAGCAAGCCTAAGCGCGTACTGCTGATACTAAGGTAGCGACCATACTGATAGAATAGCGCTGCTAATCCTGGATCCTGATCCGGTTCTTTACCGAAGGCCACCAAACGCTCATCGGTCGGTAAGTCATCTTTCGACTGCCCCAATCGGAGCGACAAACGGTTGAACTTTGCCAAGTAGTTTCGTAGATGTTCGGCATACTGCTGGCTATAGGATTTTTTCAACGCCTTTGTTAGCGTTTCAGCTGTCGCACGCTCAAAATCCTTACCTTTAAAATCAGTATCTGTTGCCACGTAAATCAGCACTTCGTCAGCCTGTTGAATAACAATAGATTGTCCTTTTACCAGCTGTTTCCCTCCTTTTATCTGCGCGCGGACACGTGTTTTAAACTGCATTCCTTTACCGTCCACACCATTGTCCAATTGCCCGAATAAAATAAGCTCGCCATTCTCGGTCTTGGCAGTTGCCCTTTCGGGGCGGTCAATCTTGATTTCCAGGCTTAGCTGTCCTTTTTTGCTACTCTGTAAACGAATAACGCCCAGGTCATCAGCAAAGCTTGTCCAATATTCGCGGCTATACCTGACGCCTTTGAGCTCATAGCTTGTTTTTGCCATCGCCTTATCGAGGTCCAATTCCCGGCGATAGTTCTGCACTGCGTTGAGATCCGTTTGTCCGTCAAAGGCAAGCATCAGATTGCCGAGCACTTGATAACAGCCCCATTGCTTACCGCCCGATCCGGGGCCCTTGCAGATAAAATGCTGGTCTATCAGACGCTGAGCAAGGTCGTTTTTTCCGCTTTTGATCAGATTTCGAATACTATCCAAATACCTGCTGGCCTCATAATTATTGGCATCCTGAGGGCTTCCCGACCATAGGGTGATATCATTGAGCACAATATGGTCATTCTTCAATCCACCATCGGGCATCATGCCAATTTTTCCATTGCCCAAGGGTAAGGTCTCCTCCCATTGTTTTGCCGGCTGCCGATACCAAAGTTTGCCGCCCTGCACCTGCCCAAATAAGTTGCCCGAAAAAAAGAAAACCACAAGCGTGCATAGTAACAGACCTTTCCGAAGATTTATTTTTGATGATCTATTCATGTGGTTTTAGTTTTTTGTCCAGTCATCAGTTCGGAAGGGAGATCCGGGTATCCCGGCTTCGTTGTATAAAGTCAGGTCCGGGTTATCGGCCCAGCCGTAGCGCACTGCGACGGGCGATGGTACTTCCTTGGCAGATACGATCAGCTTATTTCCGATCTGTTTGACTTCTGCAGGATAAAAAACCTGATCGGCACCAGCAATTGTGAAACTACCGTTGCGGTTATCCGCTCCTTTCAGCACAAGCTTTTTGCCCATGAGGTTAAAACTAAGTTCCATTTCCGCAGCTTTTGTCGTCCAATGCTCAAGAACAGGTCCCGAATAAGGGATCTTTTTCCCATAAAGCTGCGCTGTTGCAATCCAGCCAAGCCTTCTACCGACATCCTGCTTATTTTTCGGATGGATATCCTGTGCATCGCCGATATCCGTTATAACAGCCATACCTGTATAAGGCAATTTGAGTGTTTGGCGCTGCGCTTCCCGTAATCTCGCCCAGGAAGAAGGCTGCGGTGTTACACTTTTCGCCTTAAAGTTGGCCAGTTGAACAAAATAAAAAGGCATCTTTTCATTGTTCCACTGCTGGCGCCAGTCCTGAATCAGTGCGGGCAGCAGTTGCTGATAAGGAGCGTCTTTTGAATCTGCGTTACTTTCACCCTGGTACCAAATGGCGCCTTTTATTTTAAAATCCACAAAAGGTTTAACCATGGCATTGTAGAGCACAGTCGGTCTGTTGGGCCCCTCCATCGCATTAGGTTTTGCCGGCAGCTTCGCCAGATCATAACCTACTTTGCATTTCCAGTCTCCAACGAGAGACAGCTGTTCGCCATTTGGCCCTTCCAGTCGCGGTTGTTCTGTTCCGCCATATATTCCACCATCGCCGGCTCCATCAAATACGCGAACAGCGATATGCAATAGGCTGCCGTTGTTGGCCGCTGCAGGAACAGTATACTTCCGAATCTGGTCGTAACCGACAGTTTCACCCACTTTTGTACCATTGACATAAGTGATGTCATTGTCATCAATCGCTCCCAAAATCAACTTGAGGGGTTTACCTTGCCAATGTGCCGGTAGTTCAACGTCTTTGCCAAAATAAACGACACCATCCATTCCCGGAAACAGGTTCTTGTCAAAAAAGCTCGGAATAGTAATCGTCGACCAGCTGCTTTTATCCAATTGTGGGGCAAACCACTCGCCCTGCGTTGCTGTCTTCACCTGATCCTGCTGCTCGGCGACGCGATTCCATTCGGCCAGATCTTTCGCATAGATTTCCTGTGCATCCGGACGTTGAATTTTTTCAATGGCCGCCGTATAGGTTGAAAAAGGTGAAAGTGCCTCCCTGCTCATCCAGGCTTCAATAATTGTTCCGCCCCAGGAGGAATGGATCAGGCCAATGGGAATGCCTGTTTTCTCGTAGATCTCGCGTGCAAAAAAATAGGCTGTCGCCGAAAACTCCGGAATACTTTGTGGCGTCACTGGATTCCATCCACCGGACTCCACCTTCACTGCGGTGGTAGGTTGATTGGCGGTTGCTTTTGGAATCTGCAAAATACGAATATTGGGAAAGTTGGCTGCTTTGATTTCCTGCTCAAAGTTATTGATCTTACCCCAGCCCGCCAGGGGCATTTCCATATTTGACTGTCCTGAACAAAACCAGACTTCACCGATCAGAATATTTTTTAGGATCAATTGATCACCATCGTTGATGGTAATTTGGTAGGGTCCGCCGTATTTCGGTGTCTCCAGATAGACTTGCCAGCCTCCCTGCTGATCGACCTCAACCTGATAGTTCTTGTTGTTCCAGCTGCTGTTTACGCTAAGTTCCTTGCCGACTGCGGTACTGGTTCCCCAGATCTTGACCTTTTCTTTCTGCTGCAGCACCATATTGTCGCCAATAAAAGCTGGCAGCTGTACTTTGGCCTGTAGGGTAGAAAACCCACTGGCAACGCTGAGTAGCAGGGCCAACAAAGTCCGTTTATACTGTTTAGGTTTTATCATGATTTTTGAGTTTGTTGCTCAATTGGGTTTATACATTTGGCACATCCAAAGTCCCGGCTGTTGGAGTCGGAGCTTCAGATGTACCACCGTTATTTTTTAAAGTGCCGATATTTTTAGTAAAACACTGGGACGGTTGCTATTCAGGTCTGGATTTACGCCAACTTTCATCAGGTAGTCGCCCGAATAAGTTTGTCCCTGACCTAAGCTCGACTTGGTTCCCGGATACAGGTTGATCTCCTCCACCCGGTATTGCTTTTGGGCATCCAGTCCTTTTAAACGGACAGGATCGGTTGTTCCGATACCATAGCGGTTATTGACCAGGTAGTTGAAGATGACAGCCTCGGTTTTTTGGCTATTCACGTAGCTGAGGGCGGCAAAGTCACCTTCACGTGGATCGGCCAAACGATATTGCTCCCCATGCCAGATTGTTCCTTTAAGCGCGTCATAATTCTTTACCGCCTGCTGGCAGAATAACAGATCCTCTTCTTTCAGGTGGCTCACCACAATATCAAAACCCAGTTTACCCATCATCGCTACATCCGTACGGAATTTGAGGGACTGTTTTCCCCAGTCGGTCACATGGTTTGAGGTGCTGATTGCCGGGAAAAAGTACGAATACTCGTACTGCATAAAAATACGTTCCAAAGGGTCTGTATTGTCCGAAGGCCAAAATTCGGTAAAGTACCGTAGTGCCGCATAGTCCACGCGACCACCACCGCCCGAACATAACATCATCGGCACTTTCGGATACTTCGAACGAATGCGCTCCAACACTTTATAAAGGCCTTCCACATAAGAAACATAGAAAGCACCCTGGTCTTTTAGAAATGCGGAATGCGCATTGTAAATGACCGCATTACAGTCCCATTTGATATAGGCCAATGCCGGGTTTTTGGTAAACAGGTCGTCCAGAATCTGGAAAACAAAATCCTGCACCTTGGGATTTGTCAGATCCAGGATCAACTGATTACGGAAGTAATGTTCTTCCCGCTGCGGCTGTTTGACGACCCAATCCGGATGTTGCTCGTAGAGTTCGGATTTTGGGCTAACCATTTCGGGTTCTACCCAGATCCCAAATTTAACGCCCTGCTTGGTCGCTTCTTCCACAAGTGTCGCGATACCATTGGGTAGTTTTGTCCGGTTCGGTTGCCAATCTCCTAGACTGGAGTGATCGCTGTTACGCGGATATTTATTTCCAAACCAGCCATCATCCAATAAAAATAGATCTACGCCTAGTTTCTTGGTATCCTGGAGCAAACCTTTTAATTTTTGTTCATTAAAATCAAAGTAGGTCGCCTCCCAATTGTTGAGTAAAGTCAGCCGTTCGCCATTTCCATCCAGCAGTTGATATTTACGGGCCCAATTGTGCAGATTTCGGGAGGCGGTGCCTTTTCCCTTCGTCGACAAGGTATAGATCAATTTGGGTGTTGTAAACTCCTGGTTGCTGGCTAATTTTACATTGGAAGCATAGTTATTTATGCCGGCAATGATACGCAGGTTATTGAGGTAATCCACTTCAAAATCCACCTTAAAATTTCCACTATACCCAAGGCTTGCCATCAGTACTGTTCCTTCATCTTCGGATGCCGCCTTGCCCAGTGACACCATAAAGGAAGGTGGCTGGAATAAATTCGCGCGCGTTCCGAGCTTACTGTCCAGCACTTTAATGCCATGTGTTAACGGAGCCTCGTCCACCTGCATTTCTTTTGCCCAGTCGCCATGGTACTGCCGTAGCCAATACGCGTTGGAGCGCAGGGTCAGATTGGCCGAAGCAAATTTTTCCAGCGTGACGACTTTCTTTTCCTTATTCTGGATCGTTGCCCACTGTTCAATGATATCTTCATTCAAAAACGATTTATAGTGTAAAACGACATAAATATCGTATACCGGATCTTTTAGGGTGATATCAAGCTGTTTGACATTGGTATCCAGGTTTTTCACCGCATGCTTTTCATAGCGCAGGTCCAGGGAACGGTTACCATCGGCATGAACGACACTGATGGCTGGTTCCAGTAGGTTTTTCGAACCTGAGGGGGTATACGCCGCATTGGAGAGGCCACTATAATCTGTCAATTGCTTATAACCACTTGCAATGGTCGAGTACTCTTTAGAATCACTCAATTTTTCACCGTAATAGAGCATTTTCAGTGTTTTCGTGGAATCGTACTCCAACACTAAGGCATTCGATCGGGTTTCAATAGGAATCTGTTTGGACTGCGCCTGTGCCTCCAGATGGACAAGCCCCTGGGTCATCAAAAGCCCGAGTACAACATGTTTAAAATGATGGGTTGGCATATATAAATAGATTTAGGATTTGTTAACGAACTTGACTATTTTGTTTGCTTTCAATTGAATCTTATAAAGGTATTTACCATTGATTTCCTGTCGTGGACTTAGACCTGCTAATGGGGAAGGACTTAACACCTGAATCGTTTGATCTTGCGGCGATGAAAGAATAAGCTGTCTAATGCTGCTGTTGCTCCATTCCATCTTTTCGATGTGTACATTGCCACGGGCTTTGAGTCCTTTCACTGTTCCGGCCGACCAGCGATCAGGCAACGCAGGAAGTAATTCCAGTACATCCGTCTGCGACTGCAGCAACATTTCACTCACCGCAGCCACATAACCGAGGTTGCCATCAATCTGAAAGGGTGGATGCGCGCAGAGCAAGTTGGCGTAAACGCCACCGCCATTGTTGTAATCAATACCATCGCCGCCAACGAGGTTAATGAAATTAGTCAGGATTTTATAGGCATGATTCCCATCCTGCAAGCGGGCCCAAAAAGCCACCTTCCAGGCCATGGACCAACCGGTGGATTCGTCGCCACGCGCGGTGAGGGTAACTCGTGCAGCTTTGGCCAGTTCCGGTGTTTTTAAAACAGAGAATTGGTTACCGGGGTACAAACCAAACAGATGCGAGACATGGCGGTGCTTGTCCTGTGGATCATCACGATCCGTTTCCCACTCCTGCAACTGTCCCCATTTACCGATTTTGGGTTTGAGTAGCGCATCGCGAAGTGCCATGATATGTTTACGGTAATCGGCGTCCAACTTCAAAATTGTACTCGCCTGGATGTAGTTGCTAAAGAGATCGTAAATAATCTGATGGTCATAACTCACGGCATCCTCTGTGGGTCCGTGTTCCGGCGACCAGCCCTTTGGCGCCACCACAGTTCCGTCCGGTCTTCGAACCAGACGATCATCCCAAAACTCACTTATTTCTTTTAAAATCGGATACGCAAATTCGCGCAGATATTTCTCATCCTTGTTAAAGGCATAATGCTCCCACAGCGCCTGCGCATACCAGGCACTTCCAGGGGTATTCCAAAGGAAGCTCTCCCCACCGAAGATATTATTTTCGGTCTTTACGGTCCAGCCCCTTACGCCCGGAAATTCCTTTTGTGTATTTATTTTTTTCACCTCACGCATGCTATTGATATAATCGAGGTAAGGCCAGGCCGATTCACCCAGATTAGCGACTTCCGCAGGCCAATAGTTCATCTGCACATTGATATTGGAATGGTAATCTGAGCGCCATGGTGGATTGTTACTGTTGTTCCAAAGCCCTTGCAGATTTGCAGGCAAACCACCTTTCCGTGAGGAACTGATCAGCAGGTAACGTCCATATTGGTATACCAATGCTTCCAAAGCCGGGATCGGCTGTTTTTTATACGCCTCCAACAGCGCTTTTGTTGTTTGCTTGGCGTCCAGCTGGCTATGGTCGAGATCAAGCTCCACGCGGTTGAACAGCGCTGTATAATCTGCAACGTGCCGTGCCAGGAGTTTATTTACGCCATATTTTTCCGCTTGCTGCAGATAACGTTCATTGACCTTCATCGGTTCTTCGGCCGACTTCCATTTGGTCGCCCGTGTATTGGCGTAGTCTGTTGCGGCACTCAGCAGCAGAACAATTCGATCGGCAGATTTTACGTTAAGGACAGCCTGTCCTTTTTCATCTGTCGTTTTGGAAAGTGAACCGCCTACGACCTGCACGCGTACCTGTGCGGCATACCGCATGCCATTATCGAGCGTTCCCTGAAACCACAGGTGACCATCTTCTGCCTGTACCGCCTGCCCATGTGCATCCTGAAGTGCGATCTGGGCATTGAGTTTCCCTTTTTTACTGTTCGCATACTCAAATACCATGACCTGATCGGGCTGACTCGCAAAATACCGTCGGTTGATTTGCTGTCCATCCTGCTGATAGGCTATTTCATGCAGACCTTTATCCAAATTCAATTTCCGGCTATAAGCGGTAAAGGATTTATTAATATCGGAGTCAAAACGAACAAAAAGATCACCAAAAGCCTGATAGGCACCTGTTTCCTGTTCATCACCTGTCCAGAGGCTATTTTCATTAAATTGAATATGTTCCTGATTTACGCCCGCGAAGATCATCGCGCCAATTCGTCCATTTCCGATAGGGTATGCTTCGGTCATCCAATCTTTGGCAGGTCGATCATCCCAGAGATAATACCGTTGGGCCTGGGAAGTGCCAAAACAAATGATCAAGAGTGTTAAGAGAACATATTTCATTTTTGTGTGCATCAACATAGCGGTTTATACAATTTTATTGGGCAATGCCCAAGGGTGAAAAAACAAGGTATATGACAATCATCAGGACAATCAAAATTGTGCCCACACCATAGCGGCCTTTCCAATAAGCTTCTTTATCCTGGCCCGAAAACTCAAATTGATACTCCGATAGATAGTTTGGCTGGCTCAGTCTACTTCCCCCCCAGATGACCAGCGCCACAGCGATAAACAACAGCGCGAACAGGTGCAGATAGTGTAGCTCTGTTTTCCAGACAAACACCAGAAAAAAATAACTGAACATGTATAAAAACAATCCAATCTGTGCCATGCGCGGTGTCACACGGCGGGATAAAATCCCTAAGATCATAATGGTGAAAATGGGCATATTAAATAAGCCCGATACGGTCTGCAAATAGGTATAAAATCCATCATGGGCAAAAAGGATAAAAGGGGCAATAAACATCGCCGAAATTGAAATAATCAATTCAAACAATTTCCCTTTTCGCACCAATTCCTTTTCACTGTATGGTCTCTTTTTATAAGCCAGATAGGGTTTGTAAATATTAAAAATAAATAAACTGCCACAGCTCTGCAGCCCTGCGGTATATGTTGTCATCGCAGCGCCAAAGACCAAGGCCAAGGAAAAACCGATCAGGATATCGGGAAAAATTAAAACGATAAGTTTCGGAAAAACAGAAGCCGTAGGCTGTACATGCGGCAACAGATGCACAGCCAAAAGCCCCGGCAGATTGATCAGCAAGGGCATAAGGAGCTTACCACCCGCAGCCAAAGTCATCCCTTTTTGGGCCTCCTTTAAATTCTTAGCACTCAGGGCCTGCTGTGCAATATAGGGTTCCATCCCCCAGTAATAGAAATTGATCAGCAGCATTCCGGTAAATAAGGTCGAAAATGGGACCGCATCATGCTTTCCGCCAACAGCATTGAGGTGCTCTTTTTTTTCATGCAGTAACTGCGCTAGACCCGACCAGACATCGCCACCTCCAAGGTGCCAGAGCGCAAAGACAGGAATAAGCACAGCAAGTAAAAACAGACATAAGCCTAAGCTTAAATCCGATAAGGAAATCAGCTTGAGACCACCCAAAATACTATATAAACTACCTATCACGCCTAAAGCCCATACCAGCAACCAGATGCTCTGCCAGTAGGTAATATGCAATAACGCCGGGACATCAAACATGGTCGCAAGGCTCAATGCTCCACCATACAATACAGGAGGCAGCAAATTGACAATATATCCAATCAAGATGAGGATAGAAACCAGCATTTTTGTTTTGGTGTCAAATCGCAGCGCCAAGAAATCCGGAACCGTCCGAAAGCCATGCTTAAAATAAATAGGTAGCAGAAACTCCGATACCAAAAGCATGGCAACAACGGAACTAATGCCCCAGCCGATAACTGAAAGATTATTGATATAAACCGATTCGTTTTCACCTATAAACTGGTTGGCGCTCAAGTTTGTCAACAGCAAGGCTGAACCAACCATCCAAAAGCTATTGCTCTTTCCAGCAAGAAAGAAGCCGTTGAGCGTCGTGGAATAGGTGGTCTTAAATTTCCATAAGGACCATAGCGCAACCAAACCGGTAAAAAGACAAAAACTAAAAATTATCATCGTAAAACTTTCTTTTTTATACAGAGCCGCGATCTGCCAATGTTGTCGGTACCACTTCCCGGATCAATGTTCTTTCGAGCACAAACTTGGCTGCTTCCGATCCGATACGTGCAAAACTTGTCGAAAAGGTGGTAATACCACCGCTGATAATCTCTTTGATGACATCATCATTATGCGATAAAATCCCCAGATCCTCGCCCAAGGTCCAGCCCTTTTGCAGCACCTCTTTTAACATCTGATAGAGTTCCGGATTGTGAATGGTAAAATACAGTTTCCCTTTTTTTAGATCCCCTACATGGTACTGCTTTTCGATACGTCCTTTTATCTTATAGTCTTTCAGAAAGCGTAAGAACGCATTTTTGATTTCATTGGGTTCGGCTGTATTTTCCCGAAAATAGAAGATCACTTCTTTATACTTTTTGATCTTTGGTTGTAGTTGCTGGAATACGGCATAGGTGGCTGCTTCAAATTCCTGAGAAACATAAGAATATTCCGCACCCAAATCCATCAGCCGGTCGATAATCAATAGTTTTGACACAGGAATATTTCGCAATAAACGCTCAGAATCGGCATTTTCAATCGGAGCGACAATATATACCGTATAGCGTCCCTGAATACGATTGAAAATATCTTCAAAGGTTTCCATATTGTTGTGATGGAAAAAAAGATCGACCGACACTTCCTCCGGAAGATTGGCCCGCAATTCGGATACCAAGGTATCCTGAAAAGTATCGTAAGCATATAACAAGACGGCAACTTTCTGTTTCAACTGCGTATTATTACTGACTACAAAATATCCTTTTCTATTTTTGGATTCCACCACGCCATGAGCAATCAGGTCGCGGTAAGCTTTGGCAAAGGTTTCGCGTGCATAGCCCAGGTATTGGATCAAGTTATTGACAGAAGGCAAACTGGCGTGCACCTCCAGTTCATTGGCATCAATGGCATCCAACACGCCCTGTACGATACATTCATGTTTCGAAAGCCCATTTAAAGCTTCCAATCGTTTGATCCGATCGATCAACGCCTTAAACTGTTCTTCTTTGGTTATCTTCATATAATATTATTAACTAAAGAGCAATCTTAAGCAATTTTGCTCCTGCTTGCTCAAAGGCAATGGGATTTTTAGCAGTAAATTCCTGCGCTGTTTTTTCAAACAGTTCCACCGCCTTATAGGTTGTATTTGGCTCCAGGCCAATCTGTTTAAAATCTATGTTTATTGCTACCGGGGCTGTATTGTAATTAAATATGGCCACATACAGCGTTGTTCCAATCTTTTTGTAATAATACGTATTTGCTGCTTTTCCTTCTACAAATCCTGCCGGACGGAAGCTTTTACCGTCGGCTATAATTTTTAGAATTTCGGGGTCCTGCAGATATTGATTCATCTTTGGCTGCCAGTTTTCTTTTTTCGATAGGTCGTCACCAAGGATAATGGTCCCCGTTACCACACTGGAAAGCAGTCTTGCCTTATTGACTTCAGGGCTTTCATCATGAAAGACCAGGTGGTCGGCATCGATAAAATCGTAAAGATAAGTTTGCCACCAGCCGTAACTAACGCTGTTTAGCGTATATTGAGTTTGATCGATCGTCTTCCAGGCGTCGCAGGCTATTCTGCGCATGTGTGCAAATTGGGCTGTCGCCAGGGAAGGCGAAATTGCGGCATAGATCAACATTTTACCCTGCAGCACGTCGACGAGATGTTTCATCCCCACAGCATAAGCCTGCATACCTGTCTGAATTTTCTTATCGTAAAAACCTTTGGATTCGATTGCCGCATGAGAGAGGAAATCGACCTTGATCATTCGGAAGCCACAGTCGACCAATTTCCCTAAGATCACATCCATACGGGCCAACGTACCTGGATGTGTCGGATCAAGAGCCCGACCACCATCTAAATTGTGGTAGCCTTTTTGGGTTTTTGTCCAAAGCTGGCCAAAGGTAAACTGGCTTCCCTCTGCCTTGCGGTCGGGGCCACTTCCATGCCCCCAGTCTGTAAAAGGGGCCCAATACACGCCGGGCTTGAGGCCCAAAGAATCACAATAGCGCACAAATTGCTTCAGCTGCGTGTAGTCACCTGACATACCTCCGGGTGTCATATTATCCCAAAAAGAGTCAAGATCTATAAAAGCCTCGCCATCTGCGTTCCGGAAATAAGGAATATCTTTCGCAAAATAATCTGCCGTGCCTGTGGCATTCTGAAAATTAAGTTTTTCCTGTATCACACCCCAGCTGTTCCAGCCGACAGGTGTGGCTCCTTGCCACGATTTTACATAGGCCGGCGATAGCTTCCGGTGTATTTTAGCATAGTTTTCGAGCCCAGTACGCCAATCCTTGTCGTAAGACACGAGGTATTTTGGGGAGCGAATGACATCCCCCTTCACCATCCCGTGCGCCATGGAATCACGTGTGATAGTTACATCCGTAAATCCGGCCTGTGCTGCCAGGTGGGTATATTGCCCCTGATCTCCTTCGATCGCGATACCCGATTTCCAGACGGATTGATCCAATGAACCAATCAACAGCCCTTTTCCGCTGTCCTTATCGTATACAACTCCGACCTCGGCGCTGCGCTTACTATTCATTGTAAGGACATTGTTTTCATACGAAATAAACGTATCGTTATCAAAAGGAACAGCCAGCTGATACAAGGATTTTCCCAGACCGGCAATTGAAGCATTTGACCAGATCGGCACAAGTTCATTGCTGGCTATATTTTTACCCCTAGCTTCCAGCTCAAGGATGACACCATCTATTGTGTCGTAGCAATAAAAATGCTGCAGCAATGTGATGCCCTGTTGGGTTTTAACAGAAATGGTATACTGTATACCTTTGCCCAAATTGTCCTGAATAGGCTTTTCTGTGACGCTGCGGGTTCCTTTCAGTTTATCAGTACTAATTTTTTGTCCATTAGCAAGTGCCAGATAGGCACTTGCTTGTTGGATATAGGCGACTTGATCTTTACTTAGTGAATATGTTCCATCTTGTTTGTTATAGGTCAACGTTAGGCCATTTTTCTTGATCTGAAAAGGCTGCGCGTATAACATGAAGGTACATAGCATAAAACTTAGCGCGAAAATAACTGTCTTCATTCTGCTTGATATTATTGTAAATTGATTTGAAAAGCGTTGATCTTCATGTAATGGTCAGGTTGAAAATTGACCAGCATTCCCATATTGACCGTAACCTTTTCTTTGATTTCAAAATAAACGCCATCTGATTTAACATCAGCATGGGCCATTGCCTGTTGAATCTGCTCAAGATCTGGAATTCCGCTGTTTGCTTTGCTAACAACCAGTTTTGCTGGCGGTTGATCATAATTTGTCCAGGATAAGTTACAAAAAAAACGATACTTACCGGGTAATAAGGTTACTGTTTGCTCTATTTTACCATTTACGATAGCCGGAGCTCCCCAGCCTGCTTCAATGTTGACCACTCCGCCATCGTCCGATCCAAAACCACCGTAACCGTTATGGTTTTTCATGGCGGCGTTTGTCATCCAGTTGTCCAAAACTCCCCAGCGATTACCGTCATAGACCGTCGCTGTAAATGGTGTTTTGTAATTCTGGAGGTACCAAGGTGTGATATTGTCTTTTTTCACAGCCAATTTGGTCGATTTGACCATAAAGGTATCGATGGCCGAACTATCTGGTCTGAACACGGTACGATAGGAAACTTCGGCACCAGGAAGATAGCGTTGAAGACCAATCTTTTCATCCTGATTTTTAGTACGAACCACGGTATCTGTGGTACCACCATCCCAATTTCTATACGCGATACGCAGTCCATCAAAGCCCATGGTTTCCGATACATTTTGCAAACCCAATTGCAGTTGCTGTCCAGCAATAAAATTCTGTTCAAGTACCACACGTTGGTAAAGTCCTTCGCGATAACGATCGCCATATACGTTCCCCACCACATAGGTCGGAACAGAAAAGCGTCCTGCGGCATCCACACTGCGAATTTCTAAATTCATAGGCCCTTCAGGCAGTTTGTCGATTAAATAACGTACGGTATCCACCTTACCCGTCTGTTTGACCGGTATTTTCATCGAATCCTGCTTACTGTTCCAATAAATACGCAGCTCAGAAACACCCGAGGAAGCTCTATAGACACCTTCTACTTGTATACGGTACTTTCCCGAACGAACTCTAATCGAGTCGAGCTTTGCCGGGTAGATAATTGCTTTCCCGTCTGTGTGCTCGGTAAACTCGTCCATTTTGGAACAAGCCGCCAACAGCGCCACGATAAACAGGGACAGCAATACGATATATCTTTTCATAACTTTGCTTTTTAAATTGATTAATAAACGCCCCATACCTGAATCTGGTTAATCTGCATAAAATAACTACCCCGCCAATTGCGCAGATTGCGAATGCGCAGGTATTTGTATTTCGGAGCATCTTCCGGTAGATCAAATGACCAGCCAGAGGTACCATACACTTCATCTGCATTGGTATTTGTTCCCGACGGTGTTCCTGATGGTTTACGTACCGTGCAGGTAGCCAGTTTGGTCCAGGACTCCCAAGAGCCATCCAAATTCGGCGTATTGCTTCCCCAGATCTCAAAATCACGTAAATTTCCCTTATCGTAGAAGCCATTTTCCCGTCTCGGGAAAATCACCACGCGGCTTAATTTTGCTTCTCTACCGATCGAGAAAGTGACCGATTGCGGTACTCCGGCATTCTCTACCGTATAAAAGCTTGGCCATTTGCCCGTATTGAGATTGCCATCCCATAGATTGTCCATAGAACCGTAGAGGATTTGCGCATCTCCAGGCAAGCGCAATGGCGTAAACAATTGCCGGTTAAACAGATTTTCCTCCAATGGCGTAATCGAAGTGTACAGCGTATCGGATTTATTTAACCAGCGATCACGGACATAAAATGCGAACTTCATTTCTTTGGATTTCAATCCACGGACATTATATAGGATGATGGAATCCTGTCCATAGTAGTTATCCAAGGGCAGGTACTCCCCATTGTTGAGCGAGTCTACCATCGGTACGATCACAACATTTCCTTTTTCCTTATTGGTCGAGGTAATGCGGATACCGCCAAAGGCAGCTGTTACTTTCATCTCCCCAAACACCAGATTAAAGATCGGCGTCTTCGGTTCAACAATGACATCTACGGGATCCGACACAACCTCAGCCTTGCTTACCGCGTATAATTTAACGGTTTGCGGCTTGGTATCGGGGAATCCATCAATTAAGATCTCATTGGTGTACGTCGATGATTTGACAACACGGGTGGCGCCACTCGCCATCACGTATTCGGCTTTGACATAAAGTATGTTGTCATTCTCCGGAAGGCTATAATGTATGGTTGCCTGTCCATAACCATTCACGACGGAGGGATGCTGTACCAGTCCCGGTTTGGTCTGGTCGTCTTCCATTAAGGTCCAGCCTTTTTCCTCTTTACAGCCGAGCAGCAGAAACAGCAAACCAGCCATGACATAGATACTATTGCGATATATTCGTTTTTTCATGATTTTCTTCAATTTAATACGCTAATTACCAGCCTGGATTTTGTACCAAATTCGGGTTGACCAACAGATCGCTTTCTTTAATCGGCCAAAAATAGTCCCTTGGTGCCACGAATCTTTGTTGATAGAAGGTCTGTTCCTGATAAAAAAGCTCCGGATGGTCCTTATCCTGATTGCGATCCCAGCCCGTGATATTTTTGTTGAGTTCCTGCGCGGCAAGCTTCCAGCGTCTCAAATCCCAAAAGCGGGAACCTTCAAAGCTCATCTCAATATTACGTTCACGTTGTATAATTGCACGGAGTCCTTCCTTTGTCGTCGGTTTGGCGCTATTGAAAGCATACTTTGCCCAGGACTCTTTCACCCCTTCCAGACCGGCGCGCTTGCGAATCTTATCGAGATAGAGGAATACATCGGCTGTCGGTCCTTCACTCTCGTTCAACGCCTCGGTATACATCAGATACAGGTCGGCAAGCCGTAGCATAGGCCATGGATATTCTTCGATATGCGAGCTGTTTCCATCCTTAAAGGCAAATTTCCAATTGACCAGCTTCTTTGGGTAATAGGTTGTGATCGGCACGGAAACACCACTGCCAAATAAGCCTAAACGAAGTTGTGTTGTCCAGGTATTTTCGTCTGTCTGACTAGGGCTATTTTCCATGTACCAAACCCCACCGTCAAAGCCCACATTGGCGTAGAAACGATTTTCACGGTCAAAATGCAAACGCGCTGTTCGGTAATTTTCGATATTGTTGAAGCGCTCGTCATGCGTTCCGGCACGCAATTGATTTTTGTTGCTAAAATCAAGGGTTTTGTCTTCATCCATCGGCACCCCGTTTTTCGTATAAAACTGTTCAATGATTTTGATTGTCGGGGCCAAGGTACCGTTGACGCTGTTGTTGCCGGCATTATTCGGATCGATATGCGCCATGGATGAGTACTGCAACTGCCATGTCCGCGAGTTCGAATTCCCCCAGATGATCTCGCGGTTCCATTTTTCCGTCACAGCGTTACGAATGCTCATCTGAATCATTGTCGTATTGGACAGTGGGCGTACCGGTGTTGGAAATTCGTATAGATTCATGCCCAGCTCCTCACAGGCAGCAATCGCTTCTTTTGCAGCCTGCGCTGCTTTACGCCATTTCTCGGCTTGGAAGCTCTGATTAAAAAATAAGGTGCCGTCCACATTTTTGAAGGTTGCATAATCCGTATTACCATTGAATAATGGGCTCGCAGCATATAATAGGACTTTCGCCTTGATACCTAAAGCAATTGGTTTTGTGATATGCCCCAGATCAGTTACTGGCGACTGCACCGCACTTGGCAGCTTACTTGCGGCCTCATCGAGTACCTTCACGATATAATCAACCACTTGGTCTATCGGCTGACGCTTTACCTGCGTCTCCTCAATTGGTGCTGTGACAGGAACGTTGACATCCATAATGGGAATAGGGCCATAATGACGCATCAGCATAAAATGATAATAGGCTTTTAAAAACAATACCTCACCCTCCCAGGTGGTACGTTCATCTTGCGTCATATCACGTACCTTTTCGGGATTTTGAATATTTTCCAAAAAGATATTACAGTCGCGAATGGCATTGAACATCGACCTTTCGCGAACATTATTGATTATATGTCCGTCCCAGTAGTTGACATAAGGATCGGTGACACTTTGATTGCCACGGGCGATGTTCCAGTTTGTCCCGTTGATACTCCGTGTTGGGTAATCCAGCCAGAACTCATCTCCTGCCATAAAAGCGGGATTTATAGTCGGTTCGCCATCATTGGGCAAATAAGAATAGCAGGTTGCCAAATATTTAATGGCTTCACTGCGCATGGTAAAGGCATTATCTATTGTGGGAGCATTGTCGGGTACGACATCCAAATAGTTGCAGGATTGAAAAAACAATAGACCTGATACCACCATCGATTTAAATACAGTTAACTTTTTCATGATACATTGTTTTTTATAATCCTACATTGATTCCGATATTATATACCGCCTGAACCGGGTAACCCAAACCATCACCACCCATTTCAGGATCCCACATTTTAAATTTGCTCCATACCGCAAGATTCAGGGCATTGGTATAAATGCGGATATTGGACATCTTCCAGCGATCCAGGATCTTCTTTGGTACCGTATAACCCAATTCAACAGATTTTAGGCGAAGGAAGGCACCATTGCGCATCCACCAGGTCGAGAATTGATTATTGTTGTTATTGAATCCGTCGGTCAATCGTGGCCAAAATGCACGGATATCTTGATTATCTTCCGACCAGTGACTATCGGCAACCTGTTTTAACAGCCCGTTTTGATAGGGACCATTGATGGCGAAAGGCGTGATATTTCCGGGATTGATAAAAAACGATGAACGTGCAGAGCCTTGTAGGAAAGCACTGACATCAAATCCTTTGAAACCGACGGTGAATCCCATACCGTAGATAATTTCAGGATCCGTTGGAAAACCGATGGGTACTTTGTCCAGATCAGTTATTTTGCCATCACCGTTAATGTCACGATATTTGATATCACCGCCCATTGTTTTCAATGCACCACCAAAATTTTGCAATGGCGAGTTATCGGCTTCAATATCATCTACAAATAAGCGTTCGGCGATCAAACCATATTGTTGTTTAATCGGATACCCTAAGTGTGTCAGGTAAGATAAATTTGCCGGATAGTTTGGCTCTTCGTTGGTCAGCAAGCGATTGGTCGCATAGGTCATATTACCGCGCAACTGCGTCCACCAGGTATTTGCAAAGGATTTGTTGTAATCCAAAGCCAGGTCAAATCCCTTGCTTTCCGCCTTGCCCATATTGGATTGAATATCGGCCTGAAAACCTGCAGTCGTCGGAATCGTTGAGCGTACCATTAAGATATCACTTCGCTTGGAGTTGTAGTAGTCGAAGACAACACCCAATCCATTTTTAAGATTCAGATCAAAACCCGCATCAAATGTTTTGGCACGTTCCCAGGTAATATTGGGATTGGCATAACGCGAGATGGAATAACCCGGTCGGGTATAATCCCAAAGATTTCCCCAGGAAAATCCTTTTCCATTATCATTTGGATTAACCTGCGATAAATAGAAAAAGCGGTCGCGGTCGTTACCGATCTGGTCGTTACCCACCAAACCATAGGTTGCCCGTAGTTTTAAACGAGATACCACCGGTGTCATAAAGTCAAACATCGGCTCTTCCTGGAGGTTCCAGCCTACCCCAAAAGAGGGGAAAAAGCCAAATCGTTTGTCTTTAGAAAAGCGCTCGGAACCGTTGTAACCAAAGTTTGCTTCAAAAAGGTATTTATTTTTAT
Source organism: Sphingobacterium siyangense (assembly GCF_023277505.1). Lineage (NCBI taxonomy): Bacteria > Pseudomonadati > Bacteroidota > Sphingobacteriia > Sphingobacteriales > Sphingobacteriaceae > Sphingobacterium > Sphingobacterium siyangense. Next base: position 5,140,046 of record NZ_CP080574.1, read on the forward strand.
ACGCGTACGTTGCGCGTCCAGACACACCAATGTTACGTGCTGGCAGAGAGGCCTGTAAATTGCCTCCATTTGCTGTCTGATAATTGCGCATGATACCGATGAGCATACCCGTAATGTCGTGATCCTTTCCAATGGTTCGGTTATAATTGACCGCAAATTCGCCATAGGTCGTTGTATTCTGTATCCTATCACCTTGACTGTAGTCCAAGTATTCGGTGCCTTGATTTTCATTCAGCAAGCTCAATACCGTATTGTTTGTACCCGGTATTTTCAGCAGATTATAGTAGAAAGGTTCAAAGCTTCTGCGTACTGAAAAATACGAGTACCGTTGTGTATAAGCCATCAAACGGGCCGACAAACCTTTTGTGATAAAATCAAAGTTCTGTTTCAGCTCCAATTGTACATTGACTGTGGAACTATTGTATTCCTGAAAACCGTTGACCATCTTGGCATAAGGGTTATTGTACAAGGTCTTTGTCGTTGGAATAAAACTATTTCCGAAGAGCGGATGGGTTGTAAACGGTGCGTAAGAAGCTGGATAGACTGCCGGGAACATCACCGGATTGGACCAGATGGCCTCTTTGAATACCCGTTGACCACCATTGATCAAATTGCCCCAATCATCATAACCACCGATGGGTCCCTTATAATCGTCAAACTGAGCCGAAGTACGAATAATTCCTATGGTTGTCGGGGTTACATTTAAAGTGATATTGGAACGTATTGAATAATTTTTGAGATTAATGTTATTGTCAAAATTATTGCCGCTTTCCGATTTCAAAATTCCTTTGTCATTGTTAAAAGTACCCGCCACATAATATTGCGCCAGGTTTCCCCCACCAGTTACGTTGAAATTGAAACGCTGGTTGTTGGTATAATCTTTAATCAATTGATCGATCCAGTTATTATTTGGATAAAGCAGCGGATCGTCGCCCCTTGCGGTATGGTCGATTTTATTTTGGTCATAAGGCAAAGCCCCTTTAGGATTGCGTGTCAATACCGCTTCATTTGCCAGGTTCATGTAGGTAATGTTATCGGCAAATTGGAAATTTCGGGTATTGGTAGAAATGGAGTTTTCGAAACGCGCATTAAATTTTGCCTTTCCCACGATACCACTTTTGGTATTCACCAGAACCACACCATTTGCACCTCTGGCACCATATAATGCAGAGGCGGCCGCATCTTTCAGCACCGAAAAACCAGCAATATCATCGGGTTGTAGCCGCGCTAAAGCTGTTGTATTCGATTCCATCCCATCGATGAGAATCAAGGGGTCTTTCTTTCCGGCACCAAAGGTCCCGACACCACGAATAAAGAACGAGGCATTATCATTTCCGGGTTCGCCACTGCGCTGATACGCAATTAAACCCGCTACCCGACCTGCCAGCATGGTGGTCAGATTGGAGGTTGGGCCCTTAATTTCTTTCGGATTGATCGAGGTGATCGAAGCGACCATACTCGTTTTCTTCTGTGTGCCGTAAGCGACGACTGTCACTTCATCCAGGTTTGAACTTGATGAAGACAGAAAGATGGTCATCCGGTTGGTACTGGTGACCTGAACAGTTTTTCGGTCGAATCCGACCGAAGTCAGGACAAGCTGATCATTGAGGTGTACATCTTTGATCAGGAACTGCCCCTGTGCATCCGTTGATACAACTGCATTCTTTCCCACGAAGGCAATTGTAACGTTGGAAATGGGTAAATGTCCGACACTATCTAATACAACTCCTCTTAATTCAAATGATTTGGACTGTGCGTTTACAAAGCCCGTTAGCAGAAGAAAAAGGAAGACAAGACTACATCGCTGCCATTTACAGATTCGGTAATACATGTGGTAGATCATAAATTGGTCTTCTTATAGATTGGTTATTAGTTTATAGTATAGCAGCTATTAATCTATACTATTCTATACTACTTTACAATAGTAAAAACATTTTCTGACATGGGCAAATATTTTTTACAATAATAGGTTCAGGCTGTGTGTCATAACTAGGCTAGCGAGCCACTATTTACCACGAGCAAATAGGGAAAAAATAAAGCGGGATGTACATTCATGGCTGATTATACATCCCGCTTAGTAAATAATTTAAAAAATTTTGATCACAAAAAAAGGTAGGCCTAGCCTACCCTTTTGTCAATGAGTGATGATATTTTAACGTATGATTGAGTGAATGTGCGGTCTGCCGGGCATCGTCCTGATAGGACGATAAATCTTGGCAGGCTCTGATATCTGCTACATCCACCTTGTTTCTTACTTTGCTGATGACCTGATTTAATTCCGATTTCCAGTTGCCCGGATCGCCAAAATCGTCCACCCAATTTTTGTTGATAAACCTTTTATAGTTCAAAAGCAAAATATACAATTCCTCACCACTACCGGCGCGATTGATTGACGTGCGCCAGTTCTCTAATTTTTCTTTAAAACTCATAACCAGCAATATACAAAAAAAATATTACTTTTTCAAATTAAGGAGCTTATACAGCCTTTCATTGACCTGAATATGACATGTCGCGTATTTTTTTTGACCGACAGCACTTGCATTGCATGGATAGGACCTCAATTCCCTGTCAAGTAATATTCAGAAAAACTATTATATTTATTCATTGCGATTTTAACGCTTAGGCGTTTCCTATTGGTTTGAAGACACTATTATGCGTTATTTTGATTTTGACGACAGCAAATACGGCTTTCCCTTAGCGATGGATGCCCATCGGTTCGAGGATAATACCGATCTGATTTTTGAGGCCGGTCCGCACACCATCAACTTTTTTGAGATCATGTTTTTTGAACAGGGAAACGGAGTAGCATATACCAATGAAAAACGTATCGAATTATGCCCAGGCACAATCTTATTCGCTTCACCCAATCAGATTAAGCAATGTGACTTTGATAAAAACGGTGTCAAAGGATTTCATTTAATCTTTAAGCCCGAGTTTTTGGAATCTTTCTTTCAGGATAAAACACTGGTATACAAACTTCCCTATTTTTACAACTATTCGTTTGCACCTTATATTGTCGCGATGGAGGGTGATTTTGAGTTGTTCAAGCCCATGCTCTCCGAAATTGTTTTTGAAATCGGAGCGTTCCGATCCGACAGTCCCAATATGATCCGCGCATTACTTGCCAGTATTTTACTTCGACTTGACCGGCTATTTCGTGCATTTCATCATATAGCCAGTGAAAGCGCGAACAACAATTTGCTCACTCGATTTAAAATGCTCATGGAAGAGCATGTCAATTCTAACCTGAACTGCAACCAATATGCTAGTTTACTAAAAATACACCGCAATGAGCTGAATCACAAAATCAAAGCCTACACGGGACATAGTCCAATTACCCTCCTCCAACATCGAAAAATACAGGAAATCAAACAGCGGCTTCTATTGGATGAACAGTCTATCGCCCAAATTGCCTTTGAACTTCATTTCAGCGATCCTAATAATCTTTCCAGATTTTTCAAAAAACTGACGGGTTTATCTCCTTCCGTATACAAGCAGAAAATGCAAAATGATAGTTTTTCATAAACTTGTGATATTTATTCAATGACGCAGCAGGCTACCTTTGCATAGATCGTCATTCCAATCGCGCGGTGAGGATCTCCGTTTTAAGATTCATCAGCTGGATACCTGTATGTTATCGAGCTACACAATGGAAAAATATGCTAAAACTACTGCTACTCTCTTGTTCACTGTATGGGCTGTTTACTACTCCACCTTACCGTATTACCGGTCGGTTGGTTGACCATCAGTATAACCCCGTTGGGTATTTTATTCTTGAAACCTATGCGTCCAATAAGGAAAGGGAACCCTTGGCTTTATTAGGTCGAGATACCGTTAGAAACAGCAATGGCGAATTTAAAATACAGGTGGTAAAAAAGGGCAGCTATCTCCTGAAAATAGCCGTTCCGGATTACACCGATTATTCCCTGTTTACCACGATCCAGGATTCCAGTTACTCCTTTCCCGAAATACACTTACAGCCGACCAAATAAGTGCCATTTATTCAACCTTGTATCCAGCCTTTCGCTGTTACGCAGGTTAGCTTACCCATAGACCCTGTCTTTGCGATTGCATTAGCCTTCTCTAGGGGGATTGCTCGTATTCGCTTAAGGTATGCTAGGGACTTACTGGCCCCCTTGCTTGCTTATTCTTTGCCTATTCTCTGCCGATTGGTTGCTATTTAATTACCGTTTTAGCAGAGAAACAGCGAAGAAACACCAAAGAAACGGCAAACGAATAGCAAACCATTCTCGAAGCAGATACGAAGAAGACCCGAAGAATAAGCAAAGAAACGGTAAACAACCACCAATCAAACAGCAGAGGAACAGCAAAGAATCAGCAAACAAACAGCAGACCGATCTCGGAACAAGGGCAAGATAGCGTACAAAAAAATTTAATTAATGACTAAACTTTACGAGTATTACCGGGTCTCATTAACAAGAGTACACCATGATCATTTGCTTTCAAATTTAACCCGATGCCCTATATGATGACAAAAGTCCCATTTAAAACTATGCTCGTTCTTCTTTTGTTGACTACTGCCACACAGGCTATTTGTGCAAATATTGCGCAATATAACCGTACTACCCTTTTGCTTCAGGATCATCTGGGCGATGGTTACAGCAAAATCGGATCACGCGTTTATTATCGCGGTAAAGAAATTCCGAACGCCAATGCCGGTTCATTTCAATTTTTAGGTTCGGGTTATGCAAAGGATACCTGGAAGGTTTATTTTCGAGGAGCAATAATAGCTGATGCAAGCCCGTCCACTTTTCAATTCCTGGGAGACGGTTATGCCAGCGATGCCTGGAAGGTTTATTTTTATGGCAAGCCATTGTCAAACGCAACAGCGTCTTCCTTCAAGGTATTGGGAAATGGTTACAGCAAAGACCCCTGGAAAGCTTACTATTTAGGCAAGGAAATTAATGGAGCCAATGCTTCAAGCTTTGAAAATCTCGGCCGCGGTTATGCAAAAGATAATTGGTCGAGCTATTATAGGGGCGAAAAGAATGATAAATTTTCTGGTCCTACGACACAGCCCCTTGGCGGTCAATACGCTAAGGACAATTGGTCTGTTTTTTATAAAAATCAGAAAGTGGAAGAGGCTTCTGCTTCAACCTTTGCATACCTTGATGATGGCTATGCCAAAGACGCCTGGAATCTTTTTTACCGCGGAGTCAAAGTCGAGGGCGGCAGCCCCAACTCGTTCAAATTAATCGGAAACGGCTATGCGGCAGATCCCTGGACAGTTTATTATCAGGGGGTAAAGGTTAAGGGTGCCTCGCCATCTACATTTAAAGCGCTTGGAGGAGGTTATGCAAAAGACTCCTGGGCAGTTTTCTATCGCGGCCAGGAGTTAAAGGGAGCCGGTGCTAGCACGTTTGAGTACTTAGACAACGGCTATGCACGGGATGCGTATACGAAGTTTTATCGGGGCGAAAAATTGGATTAATTTTATTCTATAATAATGTTGATACCGACCATTTTGGCCTTGTATTTAATTTTTTCGATAAGCCCAGAGTAGCTTCAGTTGCGCAACAGGAATTCATTGAACAACGGCCAATCCACGGAAAGATAGTATAAGCAAACGAAAACCTGATGGTGACCAAGTTCGGCCTTTTTACAGTGATTGTTCAGTGCTCGTTCAGTGCTTACTCAGTGATGACTGAACAAACACTGACTGATTACTGTCTAAATACTGATTAAAAATTGGTTTTAGGTATAATTTGGTAGCAGTATATTGTTGCCCTTGATCTCAAAATTATATGCGGCAAATACAAGCATTGTTTACCGTAAAAAAAGCGAGGAATAAACGATTTATTCCCCGCATAAAGTAATGTTTAGGGTCATTTAAGGATTAATAACCAAGCTATTTCCCAGGCCGGTCATAAATACAGGGCCTATATTTTGGGCTTTCAGCAGATCGCGATGTTTTGTATCCAATTTAGGCGCTCCAGCATCTGCCGCTGCTGCAAAAGGATAATTCCCCACAAAGGCACCCAATACCGGGCTGCTACTCGTAGGCTCATAGATGCCATCTGTTGTTAGTGTGTATTGAGGATTAACTCGGGTAAATCCAGCCGGCAGCTGTTGACTTGTCGGTACATCAAAAACGATGTTTCCCTGATACACAAAATTGACCGGTTGATCGGTAAAGGTCAACATGGTAGATTGGGCAGATTGAGAAACCACGTTATTTGCGATATGCCCATCCGTTGGCGGCAATGTCCGGCTATTGCCACCTTTGCCTGAACCTATATCAAATGACTGCTTACACTTGATCATTGTATTGGCAACAACTTTCACGCGTTTTACCTGAAAGTAACCGCTTAAAGGTGAATTTGGTACACCGTCCATGATGGCCAACGCAGCTTTTTGTCCCGTGCCGGCCATATTCTGGAAGTAATTGTTGTAGACAAGATGATCTTCACCGATGATACGAATACCGCCAGCGGCACTATTGCCATTACCAACAAAATAGTTACCATAAACGGCTGATCCATTGCCATGCCGCAGACAAAGGGTTCCCTGGCTTTCATAGAAATAGTTGTTGCGGATCGTATCGGCTCCCATCTTATTGGATATAATTTCCGTTTCGCCGTTACAGCGCTGGAAAATATTATCTTCAATGGTTGTAAGTGCATTTGTCATCGACCAATCGCTGGTTCCGACACGGATGGTTTCCCCACCATTGTCCGGTACTGCAGCACGCTCACCAAAGAAGTTGTGATCGATCCGGTGTTTCATTGGTTTACTGGTTCCCCATACGACCATGGTCGGCCCCTGATGGGTCTTTCCTTTTAAAAAGCAGTGGTCAATGCGATGATAGGAACCATTGATGGAAACCCAACGGTAGTCGGTCGTTGCTGCCGGTGGATTATAGTCCACAATTGACGTATTGGTAAGGCGGCAGTTTGAAGAGGAAGAAGTAAAATCCACCACATTTTTGCCTGTCGTATACCCTTCCTGGAATACAAGTCCATCCACAACTAACCATTGTCCCGTGATACTAACGGAAGAAGTACCTTTCATGATAACTGCCCCCCGCTGCTCTGCCATCAATACAATAGGCTGCTGTTTTGTCCCCTGAGCACTGAAGGTTAGTTCCTGGTTGGTCCATTGGCCGGACTTCATAATGACCGTGTCTCCGGGCTGTAAGCTCAGTGCCTGAAGATCCGCTGCCGACTGAATGCTGTGGCATTGCACACAGGCAATACTGTTTAAAGTGAGTTTTTCGGCTGGCGATTTCTCACAGCTAGTCCCTACCGCCAATAGCAGCAGAAGTGAAGCAATGACTGAATTCTTTTTGATCATATTTAAATTTGTTTAAAAGGTTCTTTCGTTAAAGTGCTCCCGAAAAAGGATAAACTGTTGTATTGCCCTTGCTTCCAAAGACATGAACCACACCATTCGTCACAATATAGCCCCCGGATCGATTGGTTGTTTTATTGTTAATCTGAATCGGCGCCAAATCACTGTTATTGACCAGACGTAACACCATCAGTCCTTCTTGATCAAAACCTTTGCCTTCATTCATGTATCCCAATAAAGAGCTTTTGCTGGCAGCCGTATTAGCTGGAAGCATCGTTTTGGCTTTTGTATTTTCAATGGTCAGCTTATCGAAGTTGTAATTCCCTTGTAGCATCAGGTAAAGAAAGTAGTTGCGGACATCATCTTTGTTGTATTCTTCCCATTTTGTTGCCGGTCTCGTAATCGGTTTGCCTGTTCCGTCCACTCCGGTCACAATTGGAAAGTCAAAAAACAGGCCTGCTGTCACCTTCTTCGTTTTAGTATCCCAGGTCTTTATAGCTTCGTTATGTAAGAAAATAAAGGTTCGATCGTTTTTTTCAAATTCTTCCAAAGGAATTTCGGCATACTCTAAGCCTTTCCGCATCCATTTGAAAACTGTATCCGTTGGATTTTCTACAGTCTCGTAAGATCGGTTCTCCAAAAATTTTCGTGCACTTATCCCGATATTGGGATCTAAGGTTTTATGTTCGTAGTCGTAATCTTTTTGCAGTTCCAAATCGAATAGTGAACAACTTGTCATTAATAGACTCACCACGATGATAGCGCTATATGTCCATTTGGTCTTAAACATTCTTTTCATGACTCTCTGATTTAAATTCTTCTGTTAATCTGTATATCCTGGGTTTTGAACCAATGATTTATTGGAGTTTAAAACATTCCGGTGAATAGGCCAATACACTCTGTTTGTTGGATCTAGGAATCCAGGTTTTTCTAAATTACCCGCTTCTTCCTGTCTACGTTTCAAGATTGGGTCCATCACGTCCTTCACACGTCCAGTGCGCACCAGATCAAACCACCTTTTACCTTCACCAAAAAGTTCCAGACGACGTTCATCCAAAATCGCTGTTTCCAACTGGTAGCTTGTAGCAATAGAGTCATCATTCGCATCATACTGTGGCAGGCGTGCACGCTTGCGGACAAAGTTTAAATATTTCAGGGCATTGGTTCGGTCACCGAGGCCATTCAACGCTTCAGCGTATAAGAGATACATGTCACTCAGTCGGTACATGGTCAAATAAACTGGCAGGGCCTGATTTGTCACCGGCCATGGATCCGCTTTGGTTGGATTGGCATCGGTTGGATACCACTTGATAAAGCGATCTCTCTTGTTGCTTGGCAATCCAAAATAGACATCCAATGTTTGCTGAGGTCGAATATCAGGACTTGGCGAGGTTGTCGTTTGTGGCTGAAACCAGGTTGCCCACACTCCTTCATCGACTATGATCTGCTTATTATTGGGGGACCACGACGTTTGCATACAGGCACAGCCATTTTTTAAGTAATCCCAATGGATACTCCAAATCGTTTCTTTACTCGAAGTTGGATTGACAAAAATAGTTTTCCAGCTTGCGCCATCCTGCAAATTGGTTTCATTGGTTCCGGCATAGCTCACTCCTGTAGGAGACTTTGTCAAAAACAGGCGTGTGATCCATTTTGTTGCATTTTGATAGTCCTTTTTCCACATATACACATCAACCATGATCGCACATATTCCTGCTCCTCCGATTGTCCATAGGGCGTTTTTCGCATCTTTATCGACCAGAGAATAGGCTTTTTCCAGATCTGGAATAATGACCTCGTTCAATATCTTATCTTTCGGTTCACGTGCGCTGGCTGCAGGCTGCTGTACATCCTCATAAGGTTCAAGCCATATCGGAGCATCGCCCCATACACGGACGAGATAGAAATAACACATCGCTCGAAGCGCATAACACTGCGCGAGATAATCCTTAAGCATCTCCGGGCTAATACGGCTATCCAATTCCGCTGCCTTTGGAATATACTTGATATTGTTATTGATACGCCCGATGGCGGTATAGAGCCCGCTCCAGTCTGAAAACTGGTTGGTTGGCGTAAGGCTATTTAATACGATCTCGTCCACATAGTCTTTGGTGTAACTAATTGCACGGTCAAAATTATCGGCACGATACTCGCCCCAATACAGGTATTTTTCGAGATAATTGTCTTTGTTATCCTGATAATTCCCCTTACCGACCATTTCGAGCTGAAAGGCGCTATACATTCCGGCTATTGCGGCCTGCACATCGTATAAGTTTTTATAATGCTGGTCCAGCGCAACTTCGGCCAGCGGTTTCTCTTCCAAAAATTTGTTACAGCCCCCCAATGTAGCTGACAGCAGTAACAGTGCTAAGATCTTTGTTTTCATGTCAAAAATATTTTATCTGTCCCATCCTTCAGACGGAACTTACCCTAATCGATAAATGCTAAAAATTGATATTTACGCCAAATCCAAACTCCCGTCTCCTCGGATAACGGCCATCGTCCTCTCCCGGTGTCAGCGGATTGTTTGTACTGAATTCGGGATCGTAGCCCCTATAATTGGTCCATGTCAACAGGTTGCTTCCATAAACGAAGGCTGTAAGCCCTTTCATTTTTAATCTGTTGATTAACTGCGGATCGAAGGTATAGGCCAACCGTGCACTTGACAGACGAACAAATGTTGCATCTTCGATATAAAGGCTATTCTGGTTTGTTTTTAGATTTCCACGGTTGTTTCTCTCCACATAATTTGGATATTTGGCCACATCGCCGGGTTTGCGCCATACATTATAGACCATATCCGGAGAGCCTGCTCCTGTGTTGCTCGGATAATTTTGACGTTGCAGCAGCGCATTGTAAACTTCACCACCAAAAGAACCGTTAAACAGTACATTTAGGGTAAATCGTTTGTATCTAAAGGTCTGCATAAAACCAAAGTAGAAATTTGGTGTCGCATTGCCGAGGATCATGCGGTCTTCGTCATTGATCAAACTATCTTTCTTATTGTTAAGCCATTCTGCATCTCCACCTTTCAGTTTACCATCGGGCGCATATAGCTGATGTACTGTACCCTGGTAATCACTACCATTGAAGGTATAGACTGCTTTTCCATCACGATACATCGGTTTACCCTGATCGTCAAGTACGAGTGTCAATTTCTCCCAATTATCATTGTAGGCGTTGGACTCGTCCCAGGCATAAACCCCTAAATTGCGCCAGCCATAGAAATTTCCGATACGGCCGCCTTCTTCTGCATACCATTTATTGCCCGGGAAAAATGGAATTCCATCTGCCAGCTTCACGATCTTACCGCGTTCAAAAGAAATATTACCATTCACTTCCCAGCTGAAATCAGGTGTTACGATTGGTTTTCCACTAATTACAAACTCCATTCCGCGGTTGCGAATCGTTCCCAGGTTGACATTCACTTTTGCATAACCAGTTTCCTTGGCAAGCTCCCGTGGATACAGTAGATCGGTGGTGGTCTTGACATAGTAATCTGCCGTAAATCCTAATCGGCCATTTAAGAAAGTCAGGTCTAAGCCCACATTGTTCTGGGTGGTTGTTTCCCATTTGATCCGATTATTTCCAAATGTACTGGTCAATGCAGCTCCGCCGACACCATTATAGGACCCGCCGAAGGCCACTTTTGTATACGATTCATAATCGCCTACTTTATCGTTTCCAAGCTGTCCAATGCTGTATCTTAATTTAGCATCTACCAATGCCGGCTTCGCCCATTTCATAAAATTCTCGTCCGAAAAACGCCAGGCAGCAGATGCTGAGAGAAAGTTTCCCCATTTATTTGCTGCGCCGAACCGCGATGAACCATCCCTTCTGTAGGATCCCTGAACGAGATAACGTCCTTTGTAATTGTAGCCAATACGGCTAAAAACGGAGGCAGAAGCGTTGGCCGTTGCTGTGGTATAGGTTTTTGACGGCGTGAGGTAATCCGGAAAAGTCACCAGAACTTCCTCATTGACGCTATTCATATATTCAGAATGAAAACGGTCATAGCGTCTGCGATCCGAACTGAATCCCAATAAGGCCGTGACATTATGGTCCTGTGCAAAAGTCTTGTTATAATTTAGATAAGATTGAAACTCCCAAGTGAACGTTTTATTAAACTCGTTTGTTCCGCTATTCTGATCCTTGTTTGCTGATAAAAAACGTGGTGAGAATTGGGTATTCTGTAAATTGTCCAACCGCACATTAAACAAGGTCGTAAATTTCAGGTCGTCACGAATTTGATAATCCAACTGGTTGTTCAATTGCCCGGAATAGGTTTCATCGATATTTTTTTCAAACAAGGCGTTGGCGACAGGATTTCGCTTCGAACCGATGTAGCTTGTTAAAGAGCCATCAGGATAGTAAATCAAGGAATAAGCCGGACGATCCATGACGACGCGGATCGTATTGCCGATTGGAATCGTATTGCCTTTTTGCCAGGAAAAAGAAATATTGTTGGAATACCTCAATTTGGATGAAAACTGATATTCAACATTGATACGTGACTGTAACCGTTTGGCGTAACTATTCAAGATGATCGATTTATCATCCAGGTAATTCAAACTGCTGTAGTAACGGAGATTTTTCTGACCACCTGATACGCTCATCTTGATTTCTTTCTTTTGAGCAAGATTTCCCAACAAGAGTCTTTGTAAATCGTTATCCGAATTGAAACTTGGGTTGATGGAATCCGTATTGGTATTGAGGCCTTGAATATACCGGAAAGCCCTTACTTCAGCAGAGTTACTTACCGGGATATAATGGGCTAGACGCCCGAAAAGATGATTGTAATTGACATTAACCATGGGTCTTCCTTCGGATCCGCGCTTGGTTGTGATGAGGATTACGCCATTGGCTGCACGCGATCCATAAATAGATGCCGAAGCAGCATCTTTGAGGACCTCGATATTTTCGATATCTGTTGGATTTATGGTGGCACCATCGGGGTTAATTACTCCATCGACCAGATATAAAGGACCATTTCCCCCATTCAACGTGGAGGTACCCCGCACCTGAATAGATCCTGTCGCCCCAGGTGCCCCACCACCGTCATTGACAATAAGGACTCCGGCAGCCTGCCCCTGCAAGGCATCAAAAAGATTAATGGGTTGACGCTCTTCGATTTTCTTTGCATTGACGGAAGATATAGCGCCTGTGAGGTCACGTTTCTTTGCAACACCACCATAGCCCGTAACAACAATTTCATCCAGCGCATTGTCACTATCTTCCAACGTGACATCAAGTTGTCGCTGGTTACCGACAGTACGCTCCTGCTCTTTCATGCCTACTTGACTAAAGACAACGGTACTGGATGGTGCAACATCAAGCTGATACTTCCCCGTGGCATCTGTACTTGTCCCCTGACTTTTCCCTTTGATACGAACAGTGACTCCCTGCAATGCCTCTCCTTTTTTGTTGGTCACCTTTCCCGAAAGCCGAATGTTTTGTTGGGCAAAGACCGGTAAGCCTATACTCCCCAAGGCTAGAAATAGGAAGAGTACAAAGCACCCCATTTTTGTGATACTTTTTATCATAATAAATCAGTTTTTATGGCGATTGTCTATCATGAGAAGATGATCGATAACCCAGCCATGCATTTAATAAATTGGTTATTTTTTATAATCAGTTACCTCAAATATCAGTCAATCTGCGAGGTTAAACAGTGTATTTTTTGGTCTTTTTAGCGGTAAAAAATGGTTTTTAGGGGCTCAAAACATAGCTTATTGTTCGAAACAATATCATTGTCCCATAAATTCAAACTTTACTGTACCTATCGTATTCGGTTTATTTTTGGCTAGTGCCGAGATATCGCCTTCCAGTTTCCCGGACGCATTTCTTTTCAGGACAATCCTACGCCAAGAATAGGCCCCTTTCTCATAATCGAAACTCAGACCATCATCGTCATACAGGTTATACATCCCCTCCTTCTCCCCATAATGTCGGATAATCAGGTTTACTTTTTCTCCTGCTGCAGGCACATGAAGCCGTGCTGTCGTCATTGGAATAATGCCACCATCTTTTACATAGACGGGTATCCGATCGTCTTCGGGTTTGGCAACGATTTCCTCGCCATTACCGACATAACGGCCCGAATAGAAATCGTACCAGTTACCCTTAGGCAAAAGCACCTTTCTAGTCGATTCGCCTGTAAATAAAGGCGCCACCAACAGATATTCGCCACACATGTACTGATCTTTTACCTCCTTGTTTACCGCTTCCAGATAAGGATTTGTTTCCAGATCCTGATTGCTCAGGCTTGCGTTTGTTTGTCCCTGAAATCCCTCTTCCAGCACCATGGCCCGAAAGGGAGGTGTTCCTTCAAAATGGTATTTTGCAAATTCAGAATAGAGATAAGGCATCAATTCCATCCGCAACTGCGCATAGTACTTCACTTTTTCGGCCACTTCAGGAAAAGACCAGGGTTTTGTTCCACTCGACCAAGCATTGATCATGGCCATTGGTGAGAATACAACAGTCTGGAAACGGCGCAACCATTCCTCGCCTGTTTTGGAACCCCTTACCTCTGGTGTCCACAGTACGCCGCAAAATCCACTATTGACCAGCGCTGTAATAAAGTCTTGATGACTATAATAGTCGTTATAGATTACATAGGGCATGTTGTTGGCTCCGGCGTTGGATGCACGCACCAGTCCAAACGTCCGTTTGTTGTGCTGGCGGTATAGACTGTCGGTCAATTTTTGTGCAAGTACACCATAGGTTTGCCGCATCTGTATACCACTGATACCCGAGGGAAATTTGGCCATATCGGGCCAAAGGTAGTAGTCGTAACCATCGACTTCATCAATCTTATATCCGCTGATGCCGATATCGATCTGCGAACGGCTCAATTGGCCTGCAAGGATGCGTTTTGCGTTTGGATGATTTAGATCAGGAACAGTTCCATTCCACACCGTATGTGAACCGGTAAAAGGTTCAATCGCTTTACTGATAGGAGATTCTGGAGAGATATAGGGGTTTGTCCATAGGTTCAGACGCACACCTTTATCGGCCAGTTTCTTTACCAAGGCTGCCGGGTTTGGAAAACGTCCCTTATCCCACTCAAAAGAACAAGGGTAAGCCTTGGACTGCCAGCCGGGTTCGAGACCGATAAAATCAAGCGGAAAGCCATGTTCCTCAAATTCCGCCACCTCCTTGATCACCTCATCTGCCGTATAAAGCTTTTGTACACGTTGCGTAAAACCGAGCCCCCATTTCGGCGGCAGGGCACCACCGCCACAAAAGAGGTTATAGCGTTTTATGGCATCAAGCGGATTGATGCCTGCAAATACATAAACTTCGGCCCCTTCTGCAGGGACATATACTTCCACCGCATCGGAGTAAGGCCGGGAGTTCCAGCTTTTATCGGTATTGCGATCTTTTACTTCTGCGGGAACTTTAGCATCTTTCCGTACACCTGTCCCCACATAATACGTTAAATATTGTGCTGAGTTGACCAATACACCATATCCTCTGGAAGAGACGTAGAACGGAACAGGTGCATGGGTGCGCCCATTATCTTTGCCACCGTAATGGTCGACATGCAGGTTAAGAATCTTGCCCCGCTGATGTACCGTCTGAAAATTAAGTCCCAGTCCGTAGATCTGTTCATTTTTTTGCAGTGGGAACCGCAGGTATGTTTTACCATCGATCAGTTCGGCATGCACCTCCATCTTGGGCAATGGAAAATCGACAGACTGCAACCGTTCGAGGGTCGCAGCTTGAGGTGTAGCCCCTGCTGCAGATAGCAGCGTATAATTATCGGGTTTGCCAAATGTTCCTTTCCAAACACCGGGATATTGTTCCTGCCAACGAATAGGTTGTGCCGATGCTTCAATCGCAAACAAAAGCAGCAAAATTGTCCATAATCTTATCATAGCTGGTTATTTTTTTAATAAGGCGTACACACACCAAAGTATGGGCGCCTGGCCGTGCATATCCCCTGTTTTCTGTTTTCGATCGAGATAGTACTGGTAATCATTTTTTCGGTTGGTACCTTCACAGACGTTGCTGATATCGCCATCTTTGTTGATGTAGCCCGTCAGAGCAATCCATGCCTTGCGTGCGATCGGCGTATATTCCTTAGCATCGAGCCATCCCTGTCTTATGCCCATAATAATGGCATAAGTGAACATGGCAGAACCCGAAGTTTCTACCCAGGATTCAGGTTTATCAATCAATTGCCCCCAAAGGCCGTCCGGCCGCTGATACTTCTTTAGACTTGTAATCATTTTGCGGTAAGCAGCCAATATTTTGGGTCTATTGGGGTTATCTTTCTTTAATGAAAACAGCAATTCGCTCATTCCCGCGGCCATCCAGCCATTCCCGCGGCCCCAAAAGAAAGGCGCATCCGGTGCATGATAAAAAAGACCATTTTCCTTTTGAATGGTATCGAGGTAGACCACCATTTCATGGGCTGCGCGATCAATATAGTGCTGATCTCCCGTTACCTGAAAAGCCTTTGATTGAATCATGGTAATCATATACATATCGTCAATCCAGTAGCGGGTCTGCCAGGTAAGTCCTTTATCGAGAAATTTCTGATAACCGTCTTTTACAACCTGAGGGGAGTCAATCGGAATGGACCATTGTGCATTTGCAAAACGCATTCCCATGGTATAGCATTTCTTGTTTTTCGTTTGCAGATAGATTTCCAGCGGAACCGTTCCAAAGACGGAAAAGTCCACATGCCAAGGTCGCGGAACAAGGTGCTTTTCCGTGTCAAACAAAGGCATAAAGCGTTCTGTCAATTGCGTCAACAATTTCTGATCATTGCTCACTTCGGCATACTTTAATGCTCCATACCAAGTGCAGACTTCGGGATAAGTAATGTTTTTTGGCGGAGCTGGCGGTTTAAAACTGTTATGCGGACTTGCCACAAAACGTTGAGCCACGAGATCACCTATTAATCTGGGGTCAGCCTGCGCTGGCCAATTAACGAGATCTGTGCTTTGCGCAAATGCACAAAGGGACATGCAGACGCCAATCCCCAGGAGTATGGACATACAGAACTGCTTCATCATCAGTTGGGTTTATAATTAAGTTATAACCCAAATATCAGCAAGCCAGTCTGTATTAAGGGGATAGTTTTTGTTCGTTTAGGTGGAAAGATTGGTATTTGACAGGGTTCGTTTCGGCAGTTTAGTTGTACGGAATAAGTACTCTTATTGTACTTTTCTCTTTTGCCAATAGACTTACGCAACGTTTGCGTCAACAGTGCTATATCTATACTTAGGGAGTGCTTTATCCGTGCTTCATCCATAACGGTGGATAGTGGGCGAAAAGCGCTACTTCATTATCAGCTTTTTTATAACAAAAAACACCCCAAAAGCTTTTATCAAGCTTTTGGGGTGTCGTAAATTAATTTACTATATATTATTCTTAGTTAAATTTAAATTTAACACCGAACTGCATATAATAAGTTGAAGTAATTGTTTCATTTGGTCGGTTCAATTCTTTAATGATACCACCATTTGCATACCCCATTCTAAACGTTGGCACGGTTGTACCATCAGGCGTTATACTTGAAGTATTAACTGGTGCCAATAAAGCACTGTTGTTTAATTTGAAAACACCCCAAGACGAATTAAATAAGTTTCCAATGTTCATCACATCCCAGAAGAACTCCAATGAATTATTTCCTCCCGCGATTCCTCTAAAGATTTCTTGTGATAAGTGGAAGTCAAACTGATGTCTCCATGGTGCAACGGCTCCATTACGTTCAACAGATTTTCCTTTATGGTCGCTAAGATATTTATTACCATCTACCAGATTCCAGAAAATTTCTTCTTGTTCTTTAGCAGTATAACCAATACCACCATAGTTTGAATTTCCTGCCGCAATATCAACAAATTTTAACTCAGATCTATCTTTAGGTATGTAAAGCAAATCATTGTTATTTATTCCATCACGGTTAAAGTCTCCATTGTAAGAGTAAGAATATCTACCCATTGAACTACCAATATAGAATAAAGTCATTGACGTGTTCAATTTGCCGATCCAATTATTTGTATAGGTTACAGACCCCATTAAACGATTAGGGACAATATTTGTTGTATATCCAAGCTCCGGATTGTTAGAATTTCCATTTGCTTGCATAGGGATCGACCATAAATTTTGAATTTGATCTCCAGCTCCATCACCGTAGTTTCTAGCACCACTTCTTGTATAAGCAATCATTCCTGAAAATCCTTTATCGAAGCTTTTTTGCAATTGGGCAGTCACCGAATAGTAATGTCCACCTTTTACATTAGTCATATAGGTTGGAATAAATTGACCAGTTGCAGTTTTGCTAGGTAAATTCGTTTTGCTATCCAATTTATAAATGTATTTATCGACATTCGCATTTGGGAAAATATATCTAGAATCGCCATATCCAGCAATACTCATTGCTGTTGGATCAACCAAATTCACATTCTTAGCTACAACTGCATTGATATCTTTATTATAGATAGCTTCTACTGTACCGACTACACCCCAAGGTAGCTTATAATCAACTGCTAAACTTGATTTCCAGGTAGAAGGAAATTTAAGATTGACATCCATAGCTGACATATTTCCCGGCAACGTCGTACCTGGTGCATCAGGATTAGCTGGATAATTTGCTTTGATATCTGGACTAAACGCAGGCATGTTAGCGTCCCCAACTTGATAAGTCTTGGTAAATTGAAGCATTCCAGCATCTCCCGATTGTGCTACAATCCAAACATATGGAATACGTCCTGTAAATATACCTGTACCACCGCGGACAATAAATGATCTATCTCCTCTAACGTCATAGTTGAATCCAAAACGAGGAGAAACCATCACGCGTGATTTAGGCATTGCACCAGTATTCAAATTTAATCCATTTGCAAAATCTAAACTCTGCAATAATGGGTGAGTTTTCATTTCTGATACATCCGGATATGTTGGAAGTTCCAAACGTACACCTGCTGTTAATTTCAATTTCTCATTAACAGTATATTGATCTTGCAAATACAGCGAGTATTGTGCGAATTTAAAACTTGGATAAGCTTGTGAGCCATCAGCTGTTAACGGATAGGTTAACGCATAGTTAATTGCAGGTTTTCCGGCTTTAAAGTCGTCCCATGAATTAAACATGTAATATCCTGTTCCAAAACGTTGGAAACCATTTTTTGTACGCGAGGTTTCGTATTGAAGCCCTGCAGTAAAATAATGATCATTCAACGTATAGTTTGCATCATAATTTGCCGTCCATGTTTTTACTGAGCGAAGATTTCCATAAGTAAATGGGTCTGGACCAAAAGAAACAAGGACGTTACCTGTATTTCCAGCAATTCCATCCCTAATATCCACCAACGGAAATAAATCTCCCATCACGCTTCTTGGCTCATCCTGATTTACATACGATAAACGTGCAGAGTGATTTACATTACCGATTTTACCTGTGTATTCAACTGTTCCTGAGTACAAATTGGTTTCTTGCCAATAATTTGAATTTTGGAAAGTCATCGCATTGGTTGTCGTACGATTTGTAGGATACGCACTAGGTATATTTGCACCGGTATTGGACGAGCTGATCGTATTAGGTGATTTTCCTTTTGTCTGGTTATAACGGAAATTAATTTTATGATTGTCAGAAATATTCCAATCTATCCTTGCGAATATCTTATCATTATTACTTTTATTCGAATATCCTTGATAAGCACCTGGATCATAACCATAAGTACTTCTCAAATAATCCCCCACTTCATTCATAAATTTTTCAGTAGGTCTTGCAACATAGGATGGAGTACCTGCAACGCCGTATACAAGATTATCATTGGAAGCAACTCTATTTGGTCCGGGCTCAGTTTGCTTCATTTGTTCAACATTCACAAAGAAGAATAACTTGTTCTTAATAATTGGACCGCCCAAACTTACTCCATATTGCTTTACACTTAAGTCATTTGGTGTAAATACCACATCATTTACGCGATTTCCCTGTTGTTTGTCTGATCGGCCAGTATAAAAAGCTGATCCAAAGAAATCGTTACGACCAGAACGTGTTACAGCATTGATTGAAGCACCTGTAAAACCTGATTGACGAACATCAAACGGAGTTACATTCACTGAGATCTGCTCTATCGCATCAATAGAAATTGGAGAACCATTTGCTGGAATATTTTGGCCAATACCAAATTGGTTATTGAAATTCGCACCGTCAACAGTGAAATTATTGGCACGGTAATTTCCACCACCAATTGCAGTCCCATTAGCCTGCGGAGTTAAACGGGTTAAATCATTTACACTTCTAGTGATTGTAGGCAAATTTTCGATCTGACGACGCCCAACAATAGTTGATGCTCCATTTCGCTCTCCTTTTAAAACACCAGCTCTTGTAACAACTACCTCTTCAAGATTAGTCGCTGAATCGCCGAAAACAGGATTTACTACGAATGGTTCACCTAATTGCAAATAAACATCTTCATACACGATAGGTTGTTGTCCTACATAGGTTACTTCAATTTTGTAAGGTCCGCCAACGCGCATATTAGCTAAGTTGAACCGACCTGCAGTGTTAGCCGAGCCAGAATAAACAGTCCCTGATGGCACGTGCGTAGCTTTAATTGTTGCTCCCGATGTGAACTGTCCGTTTGACTCTTTTACAATACCTGTAACGCTACTTGTTGTAACCTGAGCTTGTACAGCACCATAGCTGGCCATAACAAGAGCGAAAAAGAGTAAAGATCTTTTCATATAATGTGATTTGTTAAAAAATGTTAAGCAAAATTACTAAGAGATTTCAAATTACAAAGGACTTAATATAAACTTAACACACTAAACCACACATACTTCATGAAATACAGACAAATTTTACTATATTAACATACAATTTATCAGCAAAAAAAACGTTGTAACATGTTTTAAACCAGCATTCCCCTCCGCACAAACTGATCGAAAATAATTTTCCACATCAAATCCGCAAAAATCTTTTGTAACAACATTCTTCCAATCGGAATTTAACTTTTTGAAAATTTTTAACTAATTTCCTATCAATCGAGACTTTTATTAAACAACTCAGTTTCTTGTCGAATTTGAGCCACTGTAACCTATTCTGATCGAAAAAATCAAAACGATTGTATAGACGCGATGGTTTATATAAAAAATGTTTCAAAAACCGAGAACTTTTCAGAAATTCGCGCACCTAATAATTTATGCTTCATGGAAGACGGTATTCAAAATTCTTCTTTTCAAGAACCTGCAGACATTAAATTGTCCCCTGCAGGGCTCTCCTTCTTGGCTTCAGCGGCCAAATGGGCCAATTTTTTGGCCATTGTCTGTTTTATTTTCATCGGCATATCTGCCATAACCATGGTCAGCCTAATCTTCGGAGCCAGTGCATTATCACTCGGGGCCGACGAATATGTAACGGCAGGGGCTTTATCCACATTCGGTGTACTTTATCTCCTGTTTCTTGCTTTCTTCTGCCTTCCCATCTATTACCTCTATAATTTTGGATCTAAAGCAAAAAAAGCAATAGAAAATCGCGACAGTATCCAACTCGAATTATGCTTAGATGCCCTCAAAAAGCATTACAAATTTATTGGCATTATGGTCATCATCACCATCGCCTTTAATTTTATGGGGCTAGTCGTGGGTGTCGTGCTCGGCATTAGTGATGCTTTTGCGGGCGTATAATACTTTCATAAATAAGGCTTATAAAAAAGCGGAGTATGCTAGGTGCATACTCCGCTTTTTTTATTGTATTGACTCTTTATTTTTTATAGTATTTCATCGCGTTTGGAATCAATCGCTGAATATCCGCAATCCGTCGCTCATCACTCGGGTGCGTACTCAAAAACTCAGGCTGCCCTTTTTGACTACCCGAAGCCATACGTTTCCAGAAATCTACAGCCTCATTTGGATTATAACCTGCCAAAGCCATAATAATCAAACCTGCTGCATCCGCATCAGATTCATCGCTTCTTGAAAATTTCAATTGCGCCAAGTTTCCACCTAAACCATACAGATTGTTAAAAACACCAAGCGTACTGTTTCCAGATACACCTGCCGCTGATCCTAAAATCTGTCCACCTAATTGTAAAGCAATCTGATTCGAAGCCTGAGCTACCGAATGCTCCTCAATAGCATGGGCGATCTCGTGCCCCATAACTGTTGCCAACCCCGCTTCTGTACGTGTTACCGGCAATATTCCGGTATATACCGCAACTTTACCCCCAGGCATACACCATGCATTCACATCATCGCTCTTCACCAAATTAAACTCCCAGTTGAAGTTAAATTGATTTGCGCGACCTGTACTTTGCAAATACTGGTTAACCGCCGTTGCAAGCTTGTTACCAACGCGTTTCACCATGGCTGCATCTGCAGTTCCGGTTACTACCTTCGCGTTATTTTTCGATAAGAAATCTTTATAAGCCAATGCAGCTTGTTGGTTCACTTGATCTGCGCTGACCAATTTCAAATATTTTTTTCCTGTAACTGCTGAAGTTGCGCAACCTGACAACCCCGATGCCAGTGTTACACATGCTAATACCATAGCCGAATATTTAAACACTCCGTTCATATGTATATATTTTCTTTCAATGGCCATATGGAATATCCGTGCGCTGGTGATCGGCCTAAAGCTTTTCCAACATGGATATTTCACAATAAATTATTAAATACGTTATAGCGGATGCAATTATTGTGCCTATTCTTTTTCCTTCGGCTTTTTCTTAAAGAGATAAATCTTGGATTCATGTCCCTTTAACAGACGCTCTATATTCTTTTGGTGGGTAATTAACAACAGGATACAGATGGCTATCCCATAAAGCAGCACAGAAGGTATCGTTGTTTTAAAAATAAAGGCCAAACTAAAGGGAAATGCAAAACCTGCTGAAATGGAACCCAACGAAACATAATGTGTTGTCAGCAGGATGATGATAAACACAGAAACACAGACCAAAGCGGCAGGTGTATGTATAGCGAGGATCATACCACACAAGGTTGCCACCCCTTTTCCACCTCTAAATCCCGCAAACACAGGAAACAAGTGCCCCAATACCGCAATAACGCCAAGTGCCAACTGAAAGTTAACAAATTGGACATCGCTCGTATTTTGCCCCAGTTCTATTAAATAAGCCAGGTTTGTTGCTGTCCAGCCTTTAAATATATCTACAAACATCACGATCGATCCCGCTTTAGGGCCCAATACGCGAAAGGTGTTAGTCGCCCCAGCATTACCGCTACCGTACTCACGAACATCTACCCCATAAAATGCCTGTCCCAACCAAACGGCTGTAGGTATGGAACCAAACAAATAAGCTAGTAATACTGCAGTTACTAAATAAATTGATATCATTAATTAAATCAGTTCTTATATTAATTTGGCCTTCAGACTAAGATCCAGGCTCCTTACACTGTGTGTCAAAGCACCTACTGAAATATAATCTACCCCAGCCTCCGCATACAATCGGATCGTGTCGAAAGTTATTCCCCCAGAGGCCTCTGTCTTGAATCGATGGTCAATAATCTGAACAGCTTTGGCTACATCCTGCGGCGAAAAATTATCTAACATGATTCGGTCCACTTCGCCAAAGTTAAGAACTTCATCAAGCTCCGCAAAATTTCGGACTTCAATTTCTATTTCTATTGGTTTATTTAGGTTCTTTCTGTAATCATTTGCGCGCTTTAGAGCTGGTACAATACCGCCACTATAGTCCACATGATTGTCCTTAATTAAAATCATATCAAAAAGGCCAAAACGATGATTGGTCCCACCTCCTATACGAACGGCTTCTTTCTCCAAGACACGCAATAAGGGTGTCGTTTTCCGGGTATCCAAAACTTTCGTATCTGTACCTTTGAGAAGGTCTACGTATTTTCGGGTAGTTGTCGCTATGCCACTCATACGCTGCATGACATTCAGCACCAAACGCTCTGCCAGCAAAATACTTTGGATATTTCCCCTCACATAGAAAGCAATATCACCTACTTTAACCTGACTTCCATCGTTGATAAACACCTCGCAGGCCAACGTATCGTCGATATAGGCAATAATCGCCTGCGCCACTTCAACCCCTGCTAAAATACCATTATCCTTAACAATCAATTTGGCTTCACCTTGTGCCCCAGTTTCAATCGTAGAAAGTGAGGTATGATCTCCATCGCCCAAATCCTCCGCGACAGCCTGTTTTACAAAATGGGCCAGATAGTCCTTGATTTCCTTCTCCATAAATACTATTTATTGGGCTAAGATGTGGAATAATTTTTTAATCGAAAAATAGATTTATAAAAAAAGCATCGCTAGCTTTAATTTTTGTCGATTCTTAGCTCTTCAATAGATTGGTTATTATTTCCTACGCCGATCTTAATAAAGACACGATAGTTTGTTTGTTCTGTAGCTAATGTAAAGGTAAAATATTGATAGCCATTGTTCGCATTGCTGGCTTGCATTAATTTAACAGTCTTGGGTTTATGCTGATTAAAAAATGCCGCCAACATGATTTCTGACTGATACTTTGTGTAGACGCCATTCTCCCCCAAAATAGATAAGGTCAAGTTTGAACCGAAATACTTAGCCATATTTTTTGCGTTACCTTCTTTCAAATATGATTTCAGTTCCTCTGAAATACTTCCTAAAGAATCATCATTACCTGGCAAAGCTACCTTTACCACTGTATTTACTTCTCTTAAATAATGCCCGAAGGCCGCAGTGTGTACAAAAAGACTATTAATAAGTATAAATGCGCAATAGCTTAAAAATTTCATATAGCTCAACATATTATAGAACAGCTTCTATCATCCATATCAATCATTAGGTAGCTCCGTTTTTTTACCGAACATAAATTATGCCACAAACCTATAAAATTATTAGGGATTAACAAGGGAACTTTTTAAGATGCGTTGATAGATTCTAAAATTAAGATTATCTTTGTTATACGATGAATAAGAAAAAAGTTGCACTCATGATCCTAGACGGACTAGGATATGGAAAACATGATAAATCAAATGCAGTTGAAGCTGCAAACACACCATTTTTAGATCATTTATTAGAAGCTTATCCAAACTCGAGCTTAGAGGCTTCGGGTGAAGCTGTAGGCTTACCTGCCGGACAGATGGGAAACTCGGAGGTTGGTCACATGAATCTTGGCGCCGGAAGAATCGTCTATCAAGAATTGGGTCGTATTCACAAAGCTGTCAATGACGGTGTATTCAATTCGGACCCTATTATTCAAGACGCATTTAAATATGCATTGGAAAATAACAAAAAGGTACATTTAATCGGATTACTTTCCGATGGTGGTGTACATGCGCATACAAAGCACTTAAAAGGCTTATGTGATGCTGCAAAACAGGCCGGCTTGACAAGTGACCAAGTTTTTATACATGCATTTTTAGATGGCCGTGATACGGATCCAAACTCCGGCATTGGTTATGTTAAGGACTTACAAGACTATTTAAAGACGACAACAGGCACTTTTGCCTCTGCAATAGGCCGATATTATGCGATGGACCGCGACAACAGATGGGAACGTGTAAAATTAGCATACGATCTTTTGGTAAAAGCGGAAGGTGAAAAATCCAATGACCTTGTTGCATCGATCCAAAAATCATACGACGAAGGTGTAACCGATGAATTTGTGAAACCAATTGCATTGGTAGACTCAAATGGTGCGCCAGTGGCAACAATCCAAGAAGGTGATGTAGTATTCTGTTACAACTTCAGAACGGATCGTGGCCGCGAGATTACAATTGCGTTGACACAAAAGGCATTTCCAGAATATGATCTACAACCATTAGATCTATATTATGTGACAATGACCTCTTACGATGAAACATTTCAAAATGTCAGAGTTGTTTTCCAAAAAGACAACTTGTCCAATACTTTAGGTGAAGTGTTGGAGGCAAACCATAAAACACAAACGCGTATTGCCGAAACAGAGAAATATCCGCACGTGACATTTTTCTTTTCAGGAGGTCGTGAACAACAGTTTGAAGGTGAAAACCGCTTGTTGGTTCCATCTCCCAAAGTAGCGACTTACGATCTTCAACCGGAGATGTCTGCCAAAGGAATTACAGAAGCTATCGTCAACGACATGGAGACCCTTCAACCAGATTTTATCTGTCTGAATTTTGCAAACCCAGACATGGTAGGTCACACAGGTGTTTTTGAAGCTGTCATAAAAGCGGTAGAAACTGTTGATCAATGTACAAAAACGGTTGTTGAAACAGGCCTTAAAAATGGTTACTCCTTTATTATTTTGGCCGATCATGGTAACTCCGAGTTTATGGTCAATGAAGATGGATCACCAAATACGGCACACACAACCAATTTGGTTCCGTGTATCTTAATTGACGATCAGTATAAGAAAATAGCAGATGGTAAATTAGGTGATATTGCCCCAACCGTCTTACAACTTTTAGGCGTCAATATCCCCGTTGAAATGACAGGAAATGTATTGGTATCAGAATAATAATTTACTTAAAAATAGCAGCAGAGCACTTTCCCTTCTTATGGGCAGTGCTCTGCTTTTTTGGAGCTGTGGATCACCATCCGCGACAAAAAAAACACAAAAATCTACAGCTATATTTTCTGTCGATTCGTTTTTTAATGCCGAAGTCAATCGCTTGCAGCAGCTCAATCCCGCAGTTCTGAAATCTGTCAGCAAAGACGGTGAGAAAGAGCAACGCGAACTAAAAATTGGCAGCTGGAAAAATGAACTCTCCGCTTTTCAAGCTGCCGATATCAGCAAAAACTTCGATCCATCACTGTATGAAGTCAAAGCTGCAGACTGTGTGACAGAATTTACAGCTAAAAAGAAAGAACTGCAGATACAGAAACTGCGCATCGAGTTTGACAAAAACGAAAAGGTAAAACACATCCATATCGATAAAAAGATAACAAATACCTTATACGATAGTCAAGAAAAATTAGACTATTATACTGACTCGCTTTATCGAATTGTCAAACTGCAGGATGTCCAAGGTTTGGATGCCAATCAATACGAAATTGAAGGCAAGTTTATTCCTTCCAAAAAATAGACCGCCTGATCAGTACCATACACAGCGCCCTCAAGAATAGCATCCATTTTTGAGGGCTTTTCTGTAAATTCAATTTATCTTTTAAGCGAACATTTATAAAATGTCACAACAATAATAAATGCAACACAATTGCTTTATATTTTATTTTCCTTATCTTTGACCAGATTAACAAAATTACTCAACGGATAAATGGGTTTAAACGTAGTGATTTCAGCGTGAAAGATATCTCATTGAACAAATTCGCAGCATTCATGCTCTTAATGACCTTCTTAATTGGTCAGTTCATTGTGTATACCCATGCGCATCCGCAAACTGCACTCAGTATCGTAGACAGTCCTGCAAAAAAACACCATGCAGACCATCCGAAGTGTTCCATCTGTGACCAAAATTCACATCCACAAATTGTTTTTCATTTTACGCTACGCGAATTAATACTCCCGACACGCCAGGTCGAATTTGGCCTGTTTATCACGGGAGATCAAATTATTCGATCACTACTTTCTGGCAATCGTGGTCCCCCCATCTGTTAGTTTTTACTTAAGTCCAATAATGTTATTCATATACTCTTCTCATTATTGCGACAAACGACTTCATAAAAGTTTTTAGAACTTGACAGTCTCAAGGATTTATACGATGAGTTATTGGGCTGCTGTTATCCTTGATGTTATATATACGTAAAAATTATTCGTACAGATGAAACTTAAAATTATAGGCTGCATTTTTATGCTTGTCTCCTATTTCTCCATATTTCCGGCCCTTGCCGCAACAATTAGCGGTAAAGTAACGGACGCCAAAACAAATCTTCCCATTGCTGGTGCTACAATATCACTGCAACAGCTTCGTTCGAGCACCGCATCAGACCAACAAGGTCATTATAGCTTTAAATCACTTCCTTCAAGTGGACGCTACCTGGTTGAGGTCCGTTTCTTGGGCTATCAGTCCGTTGTCAAGACCGTTGATTTAACTTCGGAAAATCTTTCCCTCGATTTCGCCCTAACCGAAAGTATTATTGAAACCAATGAAGTCGTCGTTACAGGTACATTGGTCACTTCGCAGAGCCGGCGTAACAGTACCTCGGTTGCTGTAATCTCCAAAGATGAACTGCAGGGAAATGCGACGAATCTTATTGATGCTCTTGCCCGACAAGTTCCCGGACTAAGCCAGATCACAACGGGACAAGGCATTTCAAAACCTGTTATACGGGGACTCGGTTATAATCGTGTCGTCACGGTGAGCGATGGTGTCAAACAGATGGGACAGCAATGGGGCGACGAACATGGTATTGAAATCGACCAAAATCAACCGGATCGTGTGGAGGTCCTGCGTGGTGCAGCCTCTTTGATGTACGGATCTGATGCTATTGGCGGTGTAATCAATGTGCTTGAACCAAATGTTCCTACAGCTGGGCAAATTAAAGGTGAAGTATTGAGCAGCTACTCCACCAACAACGGACTAACCAATAGTTCGGTTATGCTTACCGGTAACGAAAATGGCTTCGTATGGCGTGGGCGTGGTTCTTATCAAAACGCCTATTCTTATAACACGCCCGCAGGACGATATGGCAATAGTGGTTTTAATACCAGTAATTTTAGTGGTATGCTCGGGCTAAACAAGCAATGGGGCTACTCTCATCTGAATTTTTCATACCTGAAAAATAATATCGGCTTTTACGACGCCGAACCTGGTGACCCACTTTACATAAACTCAAAAAGCCGGACCTTAGATTTCCCCAAGCAGGACATCCGCCATTACAAACTGGCCCTCAACAATAACTTTGTCATCGGTTCCGGTACTTTAAAACTTGATCTGGGCTATCAAAAAAATCAACGTCGGGAGCTCGAAGAAGCAACACCTTCTTTATTCTTTGACCTGAATACATATTCACTTGACGCAAAATATTCTTTAAGTGAAAAAAATGGCTGGCAACATGTCTTTGGTATTAGTGCTAGCCAGGAACACAGTTTAAATAAAGGTGTTGAATTCTTAATTCCGGCCTATGATCAGTTGGAATTGGGCGCTTTTGGCTATGCAAAGAAAACCTGGGGCGAAAACACCTTTAACGTCGGATTACGCTATGACTACGTCAACAACAAAGGCAAGCAGCTCTTTATTGAAGACGAAGAGCAGTTCGCTGGTTTTAAAAATAGCTTCAGCAATGTTAGTGGAGCGCTTGGATATACCCATATTTTCAGCGAAGACCTCAATTTCAAAGCGAATGCCGGTTCGGCTTTTAGAGCTCCTAATCCGGCAGAATTAGGTTCCAACGGGGTACACGAAGGAACGTACCGCTATGAAGTTGGTAATGAAAACCTGCAACCCGAAAGAAGTTACCAAGCGGATGCAACCCTCGAGTTTGGACATAGCATCGTTACCGGAAGTATCGGAATCTATGAAAACTATATCCACAACTTTATCTATGCCTCAACAACAAAAGGCGACATGAAAACAGTGGTGGGTGAAGATGGCGATTCGCATACCTACGACGTATATCGCTATGGCCAGGTAAACGCCAATCTTTACGGTGTCGAAGGAAGCCTGAATTTTCATTTGTTAAACTGGATACACCTGGATAATACATTTAGCTATACCCATGCACAGAACAATACCTTTAACAGACCCTTGGCATTGATTCCAGCTGGTGTTGTACACAATACATTGCGTCTTGAGCCCAAGATTAGCGGTTTGAATGCTTTCTACGTTTCTGTGGGGCTGGACAATTATTTCAAACAGAGCCGCATCGATGAAACCTTCGAAACGCCAGCAAACTCGTATACTTTATTGAACGCAGGAATCGGTACGACATTACATCTCGGATCGCAGCAACTGAAAGTATTTGCAGCAGCTTCAAACTTGACCAACAAACGTTATTACGATGCGTTGAGCCGATTGCGCCCAGGACGTCTTTCACAGGAAGACACGAGCTTTGGTGTCTACAATATGGGTAGAAACATCACCTTCGGTGTGTATCTGCCATTGAGCATCAAGTAAATTAAGCCTGATAATAAATGATCGTGAGATCGATTAAGATTAGTACATGGCAAAATAGAAAAGCGGGATCTTCAAGATCCCGCTTTTCTATTTTATGCTTATTTGGGGTCATCCGCTGTTGCTTCCCTTGCCAAGGCCACTTCATCGGGCATGGCTTCCAAGGAGGAATCCAACGCAAACAAGGATTCATCTGAAGCTCGGTCACCACCAGCGATTTTCAACTTATCAATCAATTCCAATGCTAACTTCTCTTCCTCGATCTGTTCCTTAACAAACCACTGTGCAAAGTTCCATGTTGCCCAGTCCTTCTCAGCCAACGCTAAATTGACAATGTTATAGATCGCTTCGGTATTATCGACTTCGTGTTTAAAAACGCGATTAAAGCATTCGGTCAGCGATTGCGGGTCCGCGGGCGGCGCTGCAATAGCCTGTATTCTGGGGCGGCCACCTCTTTCAAGAATATAACCCATAATTTTAGTCATGTGATTTCGCTCTTCCTGGGCATGTCTATACAGAAAATTGGCGATTCCGCCATAACCCTGATCATCTGCCCATACCCCCAACGCCAAATAAATCTGTGCAGCTTCAGCCTCTTTTGTCATCTGACTGATTAAAATTTGCTGCATTTCCTTTGACAATCGATTCGTTTCCATAATATTCATTTTGATTTAGGAAAAGAACAGTTTCAGTGCTTATTTCGTTTGAAATTTATCGAAGAAAAACTGTCGAAAATTCGCCCCTTTAAATGAAACTGGACCTCATTTGTGACAGGCATATTCCAACCGTTACATTCCAACAAGTACATTTCAACCGGCACAAATCAATAGTTATAAAATCAATAGGTACAAAATTAATAAGCATAGAAAAAGGGAATACCATTGGCATTCCCTTTTTCTATGCTTTTATAGCGATACTATTTCAAGTTATCTCTATATACTTTCGCTTTTTTGATTTCTGTTTGGATATCTTTTTTCGATGCATCAAAGCTCAACACTTTTTCGTAATCCTTGATTGCATTGTTATAAGCGTCAGTTGCCATTGCCTTATTGTAGTTAGGCGTACCCTCCGTTCCGATCAAGATACCTAAATCGCGATTAGCGATCGCTCTATTTTGATAGAATTTCGAATCAGTCGGCGTAATGGCAATTGCTTTTGAATAATCCTCAATAGCAACTTTCAACAACTGCTCTTTGTTAGCAACAGATGTCTTATTTGTGGATTGAGTAGCAAGATTGTTTGTTGCTTTCGCTTTGAAGTATAAAGCATTTGCATTTTTACCGTTCAATGCAACTACTTTTCCAAAAGTTTCAGCTGATTTTTTATAGTCACCATTTTGAAATTGAGAATATCCCAACATATATAATACGTCCGGATCTTTCCCTTCTTGAGGGAGGGCTTTAGTCAAGTATGACTCTGCATTCTTGAAATCACCATCCAAAAGAGCTTTCTGCCCCATTCTCACATTAGCGTTGCTATGCTCAGCCTGTTTTGGTTGTTGTGCATTCGCGCTAAAAGCAACTAAAGCAAAAACCCCAGTAAACAAACCCAATTTAAATGATTTTAAATTCATATCTAAATAGTTACGTTTTTATATTCACTCTTTAATGATCACTTGTGATCGTTTCTACATCTGTAAAAAAGCATCCGATTGATTTCTTTAAACTTAAAAACTGCCATCGGCGCCCTTTCACATTCCAATATTACAATTATTATGCCTATTTCTCCAACAAATGGCAGATAAATTTTATTTAACCTGCCTTTTTTTCCTATTCTAGAAAATAGATTTGTAATTTTGCTCACTTTTAGCAATTGGCACTTCCCTTGCAATATAGGGGAAACAATAATAGAAGCTTAAAATTTGAAAGTCAGCCGTCAACATGTCAGCGACTGCCAAATACACAAAATAAATACTATGAGCAAATTCGAAACTTTTGATTTCAGTCAAGCAATTCCAATCGTTGCAGAGGATACCGAATTCTTCCCCCTACTTACACAAGAGGATGAAGATAATATGGCGAATGCTGAAATTCCAGAAGCATTGTCTATTTTGCCTTTGCGTAATACCGTATTATTTCCCGGTGTTGTCATTCCGATTACCGTAGGTCGAGATAAATCCATCAAACTGGTCAAAGAAGCCTATAAAGGCAGCAAAACCATCGGTGTTGTTTCTCAAAAGGACATGACTGTAGAGGACCCAGGATTTGAAGAACTAAATAAAGTGGGCACCGTAGCTCATATCATTAAGGTCCTCCAAATGCCTGATGGTAATACCACCGTCATCATCCAGGGAAAACAACGGTTCAACTTGTTGGAAATTGTCGAAACTGAACCTTATTTAAAGGCACGTGTGGAGAAATTCAATGAAGCGAAGCCGAAGATGACCAAGCACTTTAAAGCGACAATTTCTACCTTAAAAGAAATGGCACTGCAGATCATCCAGCTTTCGCCAAACTTACCTAGTGAAGCTGGTATCGCGATTAAAAATATTGAAAGCCCTTCGTTTCTGATCAACTTTATTTCGTCGAATATCAATGTCGAAATGGTCAGAAAACAGGAACTACTTCAAATACCTAAAGTAGAGAATCGTGCCAAACTTTTATTGGAGCTCCTGACGACAGAAATCCAGATGCTGGAACTAAAGCACCAGATCCAGAATAAAGTACGTGTCGACCTTGACAAGCAACAACGTGATTATTTCTTGAACCAACAGCTCAAAACAATCCAGGAAGAGCTGGGTGGAAACACGCCTGATCTTGAGCTGGAAGAGCTTAAAAAACGGGGTAAGAAAAAGAAATGGAGTGTTGATGTCGAAAAACATTTCACAAAAGAACTCGAAAAGCTATCGCGTATCAATCCTGCGGCTGCAGATTATTCGGTACAGCTCAATTACCTTGAGCTACTACTTGATCTACCCTGGAATGAAACAACAAAAGACAATTTTGATTTAAACAAAGCACAAAAAGTGCTCGATAAAGATCATTATGGGCTTGAGAAAGTAAAAAAACGTATCATTGAATACCTTGCTGTATTGAAATTAAAAAATGATATGAAAGCACCTATTCTTTGTTTAGTAGGCCCTCCGGGAGTCGGTAAGACTTCTTTGGGAAGATCTATTGCCAAAGCATTGGGGCGTAAATATACCCGTATGGCCTTGGGTGGTGTGCGCGATGAGGCAGAAATCAGAGGACACCGCAAAACCTATATCGGCGCAATGCCGGGCCGTATCATCCAGTCCCTGAAAAAAGCAGGAGCCGCAAATCCGGTTTTTATTTTGGACGAAATCGATAAAATGAGCGCGGATTTCAAAGGGGATCCTTCGTCGGCCTTATTGGAGGTATTAGATCCGGAACAAAACACACATTTCTATGATCACTATGTCGAAATGGAGTTTGACCTTTCCAAAGTGATGTTTATTGCGACAGCCAATTCTTTGAGCGCTATTCAACCAGCGTTATTGGATCGGATGGAAATTATCGAAGTGAATGGTTATACCATCGAGGAGAAAATCGAAATCGCGAAAAAACACCTTTTGCCAAAACAACGCGAAATGCATGGAATGGCTGCCAAAGATGTCTCGTTAAAAGCTAAGATCATCGAACAGATTATCGAGGATTACACACGTGAATCTGGTGTCCGCGGATTAGAAAAAAAGATCGGCTCTGTCGTACGTGGTATTGCAACACGCATTGTCATGGAAAAGGATTACAGTCCGAGTATTAACGAACAGGATCTGCTTGATATCCTAGGTGCTCCAATATTTGATAAGGACATTTATGAAAATAACAATGTTGCCGGTGTCGTAACGGGTTTGGCCTGGACTTCCGTAGGTGGCGATATCTTATTTATAGAATCTTCGCTGAGCCCTGGAAAAGGACGTTTGAGCCTGACAGGTAATTTGGGTGATGTCATGAAAGAATCTGCGTCGATAGCACTAGCCTACCTGAAAGCCCATGCTTCGGATTTCGGCATTAATTACCGCGTTTTCGACCATTGGGATATCCATATCCACGTTCCTGCGGGTGCCATTCCAAAAGATGGTCCTTCAGCTGGTATAACAATGCTTACCGCACTGACATCGCTATTTACTCAACGTAAAGTGAAGGAGAAATTAGCCATGACAGGTGAAATTACCTTACGTGGAAAAGTATTGCCTGTTGGCGGTATTAAGGAGAAAATCCTTGCTGCAAAACGTGCGAACATCAAAGATATTATCCTTTGTAAATCCAATGAAAAAGACATCTTGGAAATCAAGGAAGATTATATCAAAGACATGCAGTTCCACTATGTGACTGAAATGTCGCAGGTAATCAAACTCGCGCTATTGGAAGAAAAAGTAACTGGCGCCATCGATCTGACACAAGATTTAGAAAATACCAAAAAAGAGAATTAATAGATACCTGAAAGGTTTTGAATAGAAAGGGGCTATCCAAAATTGGATAGCCCATTTGTTGTATAATGAATACGTATTCCCCTCACAGATTTTACGTATTCCCTCATTATACCTACTCCCCTTACTAAACCTTATCAGCTATTCTTAAACGGTTTGAGCTGACTTTTCAAACAATTCTTTGTTGGAGCCAAGCTTCTTTTATCATAGCTTTTGATTGCGGATATCATCGCTTAGAACCTAACTTTTCATGTAGGAGCTCCTCGTCCAAACTATCTTCATATTTTGAAATCACCAGCGTTGCCGCTGAATTTCCGATCAAATTGGTTATCGCCCTTGCTTCACTCATAAAACGATCCACACCAAAGATCAAAGCGACAGATTCTACCGGTACATGGCCAACTACAGGCAAAGTCGCAGCAAGGGTAACGAAACCACTTCCTGTTACGCCTGCAGCACCTTTGGAGGTCAATAGCAATACCAGCAATAAGGTAATTTCCTGCTCCAGACTGAGATGCATATTGAGGGCCTGCGAAATAAAGACCGCTGCCATAGTCAGATAGATACTTGTCCCATCCAGATTGAAAGAATAACCCGTGGGGATCACTAAACCCACAACAGGTTTAGCACAGCCCGCATCTTCCATCTTCTGCATAATGCCCGGCAACGCCGACTCGGATGAGGAAGTCCCCAAAACGATTAAAATCTCTTCTTTGATATATTTTAAAAACTTAAAAACATTCACCTTGAGATAAAAATACAATACGGCCCCAATCACGATGATCACGAAGATAAAACAGGTCAGGTAGAAGCTCAACATCAGCATACCGAGTTTAGATAAGGCCTGGATTCCAAACTTACCGATCGTAAAACCCATTGCTCCCATTGCCCCGATTGGAGCCAGGTACATGATCATTTTGATAATGGAGAAGAGAACCTTCAGAAAAGATTGCAATACATTGAGCACAGGCTCAGAAGCTTTCTGCCCTATTTTTGTCATACCGATCCCAAATAGCACTGCAAAAACGAGTACCTGCAACATGTTGTCCGACGCTACCGCAGCTATCACATTACCTGGAATGATCCCGATGATAAAATCCATAAAACTATGTGGCTCTTTGGATTCTGAAATATAATGAGATACCGAAGATACATCAAGACTAGCTGGATCGGCGTTCATGCCAGTACCCGGCTGTATCCAATTAACAAAGACCAAACCGATAATCAGGGCAATCGTTGTCATGATCTCGAAATAGATAATGGAGGTTAAACCGATTTTCCCCACTTTTTTTGTATCCTGCATGCCCGCTATCCCGATCACAATGGAGCTAAAAATCAATGGCGCAATAACCATCTTGATCAGTTTAATAAAAGCATCTCCTAATGGTTTTAGTTTAACAGCAAAATCGGGGTAATAGATACCACAGATGATCCCCATAAGTATACCCACGATGACTTGAAAATAGAGGCTCTTAAAAATATGCTTCATGATAGATTTATTTACGGACAGTAATTTCCCTTGCTTTAATCGGTTTTTTAATTTAGGATATTGAAATTAATTGGTACGAATATAAAAAAAAAGGGATGCATAAATGCATCCCTTCCTATTATAATTTTGAACTTAGCTGCTGAAATATGCTCTTACATTCTTTCCTTCAATCCAGTTCATATAAGCTTTATTGACAACCTTGTTTCCACCAGGTGTTGGGTAATCACCGGAGAAATACCAATCACCCTTATGATCTGGACAAGCTTTGTGTAAATTATCCAAAGTCTGATAAACTACTTCAAGCTCTGCTTTCAGGTGGTGAGGTCTTACGATTCGGGCGATTTCTTCCGAGATCTCTTCATCAGTAAAAGGTGCGTAGATCGCTTTGACATAATTATCGATATCATTAACATCCTGAGTCATTGATAACACACATTTTTGATAAACTTCATCGATAATATGTGCCATACCACGTTGTTTTAGGAGATTAATTGCGGCTTCGAAAGCGACAAACTCACCCATACGTGACATATCGATACCATAACAATCTGGGTAACGGATCTGAGGCGCAGATGAAACAATCACGATTTTTTTCGGATTCAAACGATCCAGGATCGTTAAAATACTTTGTTTCAATGTTGTTCCCCTAACAATCGAGTCATCAATGGCAACGATCGTATCTTCGTGATCCTTTACAATACCGTAAGTTGTATCGTATACGTGCTGTACCATGTCTGTACGGTCCGCATCTTGCGTAATGAACGTACGTAGTTTAGCGTCCTTCACGTTAAGTTTTTCAAAACGAGGTTTAATACTCAAGATCTCATCCAATTCTTCATCAGAAATTTTTTCTGAGCGATTCAATAAAGTATCTTTTTGAAAATCCCGAACATAGGTATTGATACCATCCATTAAGCCATAGTAAGATACTTCAGCTGTATTTGGAATAAACGAGAATACGGTATTTTTGATATTATTTTTAACAGATTCCAATACCTGAGGTACCAGTAATCTACCCAATTCTTTACGTTCTTGATAGATATCAGCATCTGATCCACGTGAGAAGTAAATCCGTTCGAAAGAACAAGAACGTTGTCCTACGGGCTGTCTAAA
The DNA here is from genome assembly GCF_023277505.1 of Sphingobacterium siyangense. NCBI lineage: Bacteria > Pseudomonadati > Bacteroidota > Sphingobacteriia > Sphingobacteriales > Sphingobacteriaceae > Sphingobacterium > Sphingobacterium siyangense. Next base: position 5,176,333 of record NZ_CP080574.1, read on the forward strand.
CATCTCTTGGGATACTGTACCATCTTTTTTAGCGATCAAGGCATGGCCTGGTTTAATTTCCTTCACAGCACCAATAGGAATATTGAATGCAGTTTGGATGACCGGTCTTTCCGATGCTACAACCAGGATTTCCTCATCCTGATAATAAAACGCCGGACGGATACCAGCTGGGTCGCGCATAACAAAAGCATCACCGTGACCAAAGATACCTGCGATGGTGTAACCGCCATCCCAAGTTTTGGCCGAACGCTTCAATATTTTGGTAACATCAATATTTTTAGCAATCAGCGAGCTGATCTCAATATTAGAATGACCTTCTTTTTTGAATTGATCGAAAAGATCCTGGTTCTCATCATCTAAGAAATGGCCAATTTTTTCCAAAACGGTTACGGTATCTGCTTTTTCCTTTGGATGTTGTCCCAACTCATATAATTGTTGCAACAATTCATCCACATTGGTCATGTTGAAGTTACCCGCTACCACCAAATTACGAGACATCCAATTGTTTTGTCTTAAAAATGGGTGACAGCTTTCGATGCTGTTCTTTCCATGCGTTCCATAGCGCAAATGTCCTAAAAGTACTTCTCCCGTAAAACTTACGTTATCTTTTAACCATTGCGTATCTTTTGACTCTTCTGGAAATGCTTTCTGAACAGAAGCAAATTTTTTCTGTACATATTCGAATATGTCTGCCACAGCAGTTGAGCCCATTGCTCTGTAACGCGAAATGTAACGATTTCCAGGTTTAACATCAAATTTAATGGTTGCAATTCCAGCCCCGTCTTGTCCACGGTTGTGCTGTTTTTCCATTAATAGGTACAATTTGTTGATGCCATAAAATGGCGTACCATATTTTTCCTGATAATAAGATAAGGGTTTTAACAGGCGAATTAGTGCGATTCCGCACTCGTGTTTAATAGCGTCGCTCATATCTTGATTTGATGTCGCAAAAATAAGAATTATTTAGCACTTAGCGATCGCTCCGCTCACTTTTTCAGCAATAAAATTACAGTGAATAGACAGAGGCTCTTTCGAATAGCTCCTTAAGGCCTATTGGGCGATAAAAACAGGGACTTTCACCGCATGTCGCAGCTTGTTAACGGTCTCACCAAAAACAAAATCCTTCACACCACTGTGCCCATGGCTTCCAACAACCAGCAGATCGGCACCGTATTTTTCACATACTTCTGCAATACTCTTGATCCGGTTATTGTATCCCAGTTCATATTCAGTTTGATGTCCTTGCGACAATAGAAAATCAGCATACAATTTCAGCCGTTCCAAATCCTGACGCGATTCGTAATCATCCGTCGACTCCCCGGTATATTTCACCGATGCACTCTCAACAATATGTACAACGACAAAGGTCGTGTCGTCATGCGACAACTGTAAAGCATATTGAATTACTTTCTGATCTGAATTTGAGAAATCCAACGCGATCACAACTTTCTTAAAAGAGCCCTTATGTTCAAAATGCAATGCCTCGAATGGTGGGTGAACTTCCAGCTCCGTTGGTTTCGATTTGAGTAAAATGGGGTATAATACAGTCATGATAAGCAAGACGAATAAGCCCATCGCCCCCATCAGCAATAATACCGTTACCACAATATTATCGGCTTCACCAATCCAGCCGACCACTTCGTCGTAGACCAATTTAAAATTCAAAACAGCGATAATGGCCGCTATCAGCCAGGCCGCAATTTTTGTTAGCGGTTTAATGGCAAAAGAACCCATCTTGACTTTATCGCTCACAAAATGGATCAGCGGGATGACGGCAAAAGCGAGCTGCATACTCAAGATCACCTGACTAAAGATCAGCAGCTGTCCAACGCGACCTTCACCCGAAATAAGTATCACCAATACAGCCGGGATAATCGCCAAAAGCCGGGTTATAATCCTTCGCAAAGTCGGACTAATCCGCAATCGAAGGTATCCCTCCATCACAATCTGACCGGCTAGGGTTCCCGTCACCGTTGAGCTCTGTCCGGCAAGAATCAAGGCAACAGCAAACAATTTTGAGGCCCATTCCGTTCCAAGAAGATTGCCCAATAGGTGATAAGCATCTTCAAGTTCGGCAACGTCATGCATACCGTTTTTGTGAAAAACAGAGGCTGCAAGAATCAATATTGCTGCGTTCACCAAAAATGCCAGGTTCAAGGCAATGGCACTATCCCAAAAGTTATACTTGAGCGATTTTCGGATCGAAACCTCATTCCGGTCAATCTTCCTTGTCTGTACAAGAGCCGAGTGCAAATATAGATTATGCGGCATGACGGTCGCGCCTATAATGCCTATGGCAATATATAGTGCGGCACTATTCGGGATACTGGGTATAAATCCAGTGGCTACCTCTGCAAAATCCGGTTTCGCCAAAAACATTTCTACCATGAAACACATGCCAATAAGCGCGATGAGTCCAATGATAAAAAGTTCCATTTTCCGCATCCCCAGCTTCTGAAGATAGAGCAATAAGAAGGTATCTGCAAAACTGATCATTACCCCCCAGAGCAGATCAATGCCGAAAAGGAGGTTAAGACCGATTGCCATACCCAAAACCTCCGCCAGGTCACAGGCCGCAATCGCAATTTCAGCAAGCACATAGAGCACAAAATTCATTCGTTTAGGATAGGTTTCCCTGTTACACTGCGCAAGGTCTTTACCGCGTACAATACCTAGACGGGCACATAGATTCTGTAGAACTAGCGCCATGATATTACTCATCAACAGCACCCAAATCAGGGTATACCCAAATTGGCTTCCTCCAGCAAGATCGGTAGCCCAGTTACCTGGATCCATATACCCCACACTAATGAGATAAGCTGGACCAAAGAAACTAAGTATCTTCTTAAATTTGGATTTCCCTTGATTGACATCTACACTTTCATGGATATCAGATAGGGATTTATGATGAGATTCGTCGTAATGCATAAAGTACTGTAAGTGCAATATCGTCTATTGTCAGCCTTAAAGATAAAAAGCTTTATATTATTAGGCAATTAAACCGCGATATTATTAGAATTTAAATGCCAGCTGGCCAGAATTTTCCTTCGATTGGTTGCCAAACTGTATAAAATCAATGATCTCATACTGACCTAAATCAGGTTTAAACTGCCGCACATGAACGCCCTTGCACATAAAGCTCAGGTCGACAGACCGCAATTGTTCTTTTGCAATTTCAAGCTGTTCTGGCTCCAGACGTCGTCCAATCGAAATATGGGGTTCGTCGCTAATCTCGATCAAATCAAACTCCGATAAAGTTTGAACAACCTTCCGCGCCCGGTCCTTGAGATAACTGCGGGCATGTACTGTCGGTGCAATATAGAAAGCACCACCGGCAAATGACGAAAAATGATCGAAATAAACATACTGACTACGCTCATAGACCATAGTCTCCTGCAAAGCCTCAATAGCCATTTTCAGTTTACTCCCATCTGCTTCAAAAGCACATATCGTTACATGGGCTTTGGAATTGCAACTGGGATACCAGCCTTTGTTTTTGTCGGGAAACAGTTCGGCTAACGATGCACGTAATCGCCGCTTCAGGCCATCTACCAAGACAATACCAGCTTCATCAGGCTGAAAAACAAACGAATATTTATTGACACTACCCTCCATAACAAAAATCAGTTTCCGATCAGTAGGTAAGATAACAAATACCGCGGAGATAACAAAACCAAAACCTAGCAGCAGGCTAATGACAAACTACCACCCGATGCCATAGTCCTCCCCGTTGTTGCTACTGCCGCCCCAAAGTGTATGGTGCTGCTGGTCGAAATAAATAGCATTTATAGGTCCACTGGTACGATCACCGAGTTGTATGCTATACCCCATTTTCTTTAATTGTTCGATAATTGCTGGTGCTGTATTTTTATCCAATAGAAGGCTACCTGAGCGCGGTTTTCGATCGTCGGTCTTCGTTCCTCCCAGCGATAACCAAAGCTGGTTACTGTTGATATTGGCCGCTTCGCTGGCTTGTTGTGGCGTCATACCAAACTCGACCATATTCAAGAAAAACTGCAATAGGTTTTGATCCTGTGTATCTCCTCCCTGCACAGCAAAAGAAAGGTAAGGTTTTCCGTTTTTCAACGCCATCGAAGGGGTGAGTGTTACACGCGGTCTTTTGCCCGGCTCGACCACATTGAACGGGTTAATCAACGAATCTAAGACAAAACTCTGCAAACGTTGGCTCATGCCCACCCCGGTATTCCCGGCAATACAGGCAGGGAGCCAACCACCACTTGGTGTGATCGAAACGACCCAACCTTCTTCATCCGCAGCTTCAACGCTTGTGGTTCCCCGCAATAAACGGTCGACATAAGCACTATCCACCGTTAAAGATGCCAAAAGAGCTGTTTTTGGCAATTCCGTTCGCGACGAACTTGAGCGTGCGTCATGTTTAGGGACAAAATCATTTTTCAGCTCCGTATGTGGCGTAAACTCTTTCTTACGCTGCTCTAGTAACGAAAGATACGGATTCTGCTTACCTTCGTAGGGATAAGGGTCTCCGGGAAGTACATTCGGGTTATTTTGCTTAAGATCAATGGTTGCGGCCCTAGTCTTGGCATAGGACTCATTCAAAAGGCCTTGAATTGGTGTCTTAGGTTTACCGTAGGGATCACCGTAATAAAAATCCCGATCGGCAAAGGCCAAGTTCATAACCTGATAGAGTGTATGAATATAAGAAGCAGAATTATAACCCATTGCCTTTAGATCGAAGTTTTTCAGCAACTGCAAACTCTGTAGCATGGCCGGTCCCTGTGTCCATTCTTGTAATTTATACACGTCAACGCCCTTATAATTGACATGCAATGGTTCCTCCTCAATGGGTTTCCAATTGGCTAAGTCTGCTTTCGTGATTAAGCCACCTTGCTCCTTACTGCCACGGACAAATTCATCTGCAATATCGCCGGTATAAAACCGGTCATAAGCAGCCATGATTGCAGCTTTCCGGTCTTTTCCCGCCGCAAGAGCCTGCTTTTCGGCTTCTACCAATTTGGACAGGGTCTTATGCAGATCCTGCTGCACGAAAACCTCTCCCGCCTCGGGAGCTTCCCAGGATTTACCTTCATGTACTAAAAATACCTTTTTACTGTACGGCCATTCTTTAATGCGCTCTTTGCCACGTTCAATACTCGTTGCAGTTTGCGCGTCAATCGGGTACCCTGCAGCCATTTCAAGAGCAGGAGCTAATACTTCTGCTAGACTTTTCGTTCCATAATGAGCCAACATATAGCACAATCCGCCGGGTGTACCCGGTGTGACAGCAGCAAGAGGACCATATTCTGGTGGAAATTCGTAGCCCTTTGATCTAAAAAAATCGACTGTCGCTCCACTGGGTGCTACCCCCAAAGCATTTATCGCAATGACCTTCTTTAGTTTCGGATGATAAATTAAGGCCTGCGTCTCTCCGCCCCAACTCAGTACATCCCACATCGTACAGGTTGCTGCGAGCATTGCACAAGCAGCGTCCACCGCATTTCCCCCTTGTTGAAATAGCTGGGCACCCGCTGTTGCCGCCAAGGGCTTACCCGTAATAGCCATCCAATGTTTTCCATGTAAAGGTGGTTTTTGTGTACGCTGGGCGGAACTCAGCATCGGCGTACAGGTAGTGAGCAATCCAAACAGCGTCATCAGTAGCAAGGGGGATCTTCTTTTCATAGCAGCAATCTTTCGTTAAGCAATGGTTTTAGTAAAACCAAGATAGGTATTTTTAAAACAAACAAAAAACTCCCATCAACCGAGATTGATAGGAGTTTTTAAAATCTTATTTGCTATTGGATTACCAATAAATAGAATATAATGCTGTAACCAATAGCGCTACGATCAATGCAATGACCAAAAACGCCCGGTGTGGTTTAAACATCGTGGTATCAACTTCCAATCCAGCTGGCACGACACCACGCTTATTGTCGACAATACTGATGAGAATCATACCGATAATACAGATCACGAAGACGAATCCCATTCTATCCAAAAATGGAATTTCGTAGACTCCTGTTGTTGGATTTGGAACAGAGAAACCTGTCGATGACAAGAATGACAGATCGACCCAATCCGGCAATTTTTTGAAGATGATGGAGAAAATAAAACCTCCAATTGTTGCAAACAAAGCCGCATTTGAAGTTGCTTTCTTCCAGAAGAATCCTAAAATGAACATCGCAAAAATACCTGGAGATACAAAACCCGTATATTCTTGAATATATTGGAATCCACCTTTTTTATCAATACCCAAATGTGGAGCAATCAGCACACCCAAAATCATGGCAACCACAACAGTTAGCTTGCCGATATTGACCAATTTCTTATCCGATGCTTCTGTATTGAATACTTTTTTATAAATATCCAAGGAGAAGATTGTTGCGATACTGTTTGCTTTACCTGCCAAAGAAGCGACCACTGCAGCTGTTAATGCCGCAAAAGACAAGCCTTTTAAACCTGCTGGCAATAAATTCAACAAAACTGGATAAGCGTGGTCAGGGTTTACCTCACCATGTTGCATCATTTCATTTTGGAACAAGCCATCTTTCCACATGACATAGGCTGCAATACCCGGCAACACGACAATGATAGGCATTAATAACTTCAGAAATGCGGCAAACAAGATACCGTTTCTCGCGGTTTTCAAATCTGCTCCAAGCGCGCGTTGCGTGATGTATTGATTACACCCCCAGTAATTCAAATTAACGATCCACATACCGCCAATCAATACGGTTAGCCCCGGTAAATCGAGATAGTTCTCATTTTTACGATCCAGAATCATATGAAAGTGGTCTGAAGCTTTTTCGGTCATCAAGTGATAGCCTTCCAGTACTCCTGAGCCACCATAGTGCTCTGAAACGAGGTTCAAGGCTAGGTAAGTGGTCGCCAAACCACCCAATACCAAAAAGAAAACCTGAATAATATCCGTATAACCGATTACTTTCATTCCCCCCAATGTAATGATCACAGCAAAAATCGCAATGGCATACATACAGGCATCCAGACTGATACCGGAAATACTACTTACCGCAATGGCTCCCAAATAGAGGATAGATGTCAAATTAACGACAACATACAACAATAACCAGAAAACGGCCATGATCATCGCAACAGTCCCATTATATCGTTTATGGAGAAACTGTGGCATCGTAAAGATCTTGTTCTTTAAGTATACCGGGATAAAAAATACCGCAACGACAATCAGTGTAATGGCAGCCATCCACTCGTAAGTCGCAATAGCCAATCCCATCTTAAATCCGGAACCGCTCATACCGATAAATTGCTCGGCCGAAATATTGGACGCAATAAGTGAAGCTCCGATAGCCCACCAAGTCAATGACCCCTCAGCCAAAAAATAGTCTTTGGAACCTACAGATTCAGATTTCTTGCGATAATACACCCATAATCCATAACCTGCTACAATAACAAAGTATATCAGGAAAACGATGTAATCTTTTGTGCTTAAATAATTATTCATGTATTGGTAATTGGTTTAATTTGATCGCCTAATATAGAAATATTTTTAGAACTATATATATCTATTAACCAAATTTTCTAAATACTCCTGTTTACCACTAATCGTTTTCGGCTCACCTAATTCCACTGCTAAATCCCTTAAGTTCTCCAGGGTCAATGTCAATTCTTCAAATGATGCACCATGGCCTGTATCAAAAGAAGCATAACGATCGGCCCGTATTTTTTTGTAATCCGAGTCTTGCAAGATACGATCTGCCGTAATAAGCGCGCGTGCAAAAAGATCCATACCACCGATATGTGCATAAAACAAATCTTCAGGATCTGTCGAGTTGCGGCGTATTTTGGCATCAAAATTCACACCTCCACCTTGGAATCCACCACCTTCTAAAATAATCAACATGGCTTCGGTCAATTCATTAATATCATTCGGAAATTGATCCGTATCCCATCCATTTTGATAATCACCACGGTTAGCATCAATGGAGCCCAATTTACCTGCATCTACAGCAACCTGTAGCTCATGCTGGAACGTATGTCCGGCCAATGTCGCATGGTTTACCTCTAAATTTAATTTAAAATCTTCCAAAAGATTATACTGACGCAGGAAGCCCAGCACAGTAGCCGCATCATAATCGTATTGATGTTTTGTAGGCTCACATGGTTTCGGCTCGATAAAGAAAGTTCCTTTGAAACCATTTTTGCGGGCATAATCCTTGGCCATATGTAAAAACTGTGCAAGATGTTCCTGCTCACGCTTCATATTGGTATTTAAAAGGCTCATATACCCCTCTCTTCCACCCCAGAACACATAATTTTCACCACCAAGAGCAATCGTTGCGTCCAAGGCTGCCTTTACCTGTGCGCCACCATGTGCAAGAACATGAAAATCAGGGTTAGTTGCAGCTCCATTCATATAGCGTTTATGGCTAAAAAGGTTGGCTGTTCCCCAAAGCAATTTTATACCGCTTTCCTGTTGTTTTTCCTTCGCATAATCAACGATAGTTGACAGACGTTTTTCATTTTCAACCACATTATCCGAATAATCAACTAAGTCCACATCATGAAAGCAATAATAGGGTATGTTTATTTTACTAATAAATTCGAATGCTGCATCCATTTTATCTTTTGCCCTCGTGATTACGTCGTTGCTTTCATCCCATGGAAATTGATGTGTCGGTCCGCCAAATGGATCAGATCCGTTACCGTTGAAAGAATGCCAGTATGAACAGGCAAATTTAAAATACTCTTCCATGGTCTTGCCACCAACAATTTGTTTTGGATTATAATAACGGAAAGCCAATGGATTTGTGCTGTCTTTTCCTTCGAATTGAATTTGGCCAACGCCCTTGAAAAATTCCTTTTTCCCTTTGATAATATTCATCTTATTTGTTATTTATTTGTTTGTTTAATAATTCCTTCCATTGCTGATAGTGCTCCTCATATTGCGCTACAAATTGAGGTTCCACTGTATACACGGGTTTCAAAGAACGAAAAGCTTCTGTAAAATCGGCATAATACCCACTTCCTATACCTGCTCCAAGAGCGGCACCAATACTGCCATCATGATTAAAGATTTCTACAGGAACGTCAGTGGCCCCCACAAATGACTCCCTGAAAACGGAGCTCAAGAATAAATTCGCATAACCTGCACGAATCATATTTGGATGCAGATTATTTTCGCGCATGATATCCAAACCATAGCGAAAAGCAAATGCAATACCTTCCTGTATAGCACGCAGCATATCGCTTGTCTCATGCCTATTCAAATCTATCGCTGAAATTGAAGCCCCAACGGTTTGGTTGTTGAGCATCCGTTCGGCACCGTTGCCAAATGGGATAACCTGCAATCCTTTGCTACCGATAGGAGATGCGCCAGCCATCGCATTAATCTGCTCATAAGACAAATCGTGGCCCATCAAACGTCTCCCCCAGCTATTCATAATCCCTGTTCCATTTATACAGAGCAATACCCCTGTCCGGATATCATTCTCCTGATAATTCACATGGGCAAATGTATTTACGCGCGATTCGCGGTCGGCGATCAGCTTGTCGCTGACGCCATAGATCACCCCTGAAGTACCTGCGGTCGCAGCAACTTCACCAGGTTGAAGGACATTCAGCGAAAGTGCATTGTTGGGCTGGTCGCCGGCTTTATAATTGATGGTCACTGTATTAGATAGCCCAAGCTCTTCAGCAACAGCGGATTTAATTTGACCATGCGTTGAAAACACAGGTAAGATCTCAGGAATAAGATGATCATCAAAGCCATAGTAATCCATGATCGTACGCGACAATGCATTATCCTTGAAATCCCAGAATATCCCCTCAGATAAAGCTGAAATGGAAGTCGTCACCTGCCCCGAAAGTTTCATGGCGATGAAATCCCCCGGCAACATGATCTTATCTATTTTTTCATAAATTTCCGGCTCGTTTGCTTTTACCCAGGCCAACTTTGACGCTGTAAAATTACCCGGTGAATTCAGATGATGACTCAAATTAAAAGACCTTCCGATTTCTTCAAAAGCGATATTTCCCAATTCAACAGCCCTGCTGTCGCACCAGATAATGGCATTTCGCAGCACATGCTGATCTTTATCGACCACGACTAAGCCGTGCATCTGGTAGGCAATGCCAATGGCCGAAATTGCTTTGGGGTCATAGAGGCCCAGCCTGTTTGCCTTCAACAGAGCCTGTTTAAAGTAGTCCCACCAATCGAGCGGGTTCTGTTCAGCCCAATTGGGCTCCAACGTAATGATGGGAGCTTCTACGTCCGGATATTGCACCGAGCAAACCTTACGTTGTGAAGATGCCTCAACAATCGAAACTTTTACAGAAGAAGTACCTACGTCTATACCTAATAAATACATGGTAATCAATTCTAATTGGTTATAAAAAACAACATCGGCCTTATACTGCAACCGGTTGCATAAAAGTAGGGTATGTTTCTGAATTATCAAAATATTAAATAAAATTATTTACTTTGGAGCGTGAATAAAAAAACGACAATTTATGATATAGCCCGTGCGCTTGGAGTGACAGTCTCTACCGTATCGCGCGCACTGAATAATGTGCCTACGATCAGTGAGGCGACACGAAAACTGGTGTTAGACAAAGCAAAGGAATTGAATTACAGCGTCAATAAGTTGGCCTCTTCTCTTTCGTCGGGCAAGTCCAATACCATCGGTGTCATTGTTCCTACCATGCAAATTCATTTTTTTGCAGAAGCCGTGCATAGCATTGAAAAAGAGTTAAAAAAACACAACTACAGCCTATTGCTTTATCAATCGAATGAATCTTTTGAAGATGAAGTCAATGGTGTGAAGACTTTACTTGAAGCTCAGGTAGACGGCATCATTGCTTCGTTGTCGCTGGAGACGCAGGAAACCCAGCATTTTCAGGAAGTCATCAATCAGCGCAAATGCCTGGTTATTTTTGACCGTACCCATAAAGATATTCCTGCTCCTGTGGTCAAACTTGACGATTTTAAAGCAGGCTACCTTGCAACACAGCACCTGCTCGAACAGGGTTACAAAAACATTGCCTTTATCACAACGGACAAAGAAATCGCTATTTTCGAGGATCGTTTCCATGGTTTCGAAGCAGCCTTAAAAGACGCGCAGATTTCCTCACGGGAAGACTTTATCATTCGCGGCGACTTATCCATTGAAGCCGGCATCAAAGGAACCGAACAGATTCTAAAATCTGTAATCCAACCGGACGCCTTTATTGGTGGTGACGACTTTACAGCCGTGGGAATCATACAGGCATTAAAAACTGCAAATATTGCCATTCCAGCGACAGGAGTGATCGGTTTTGCAAACCAGACCTTTTCTTCCTTTATCAGCCCTACACTATCAAGTATTGACCAACAGGCCAACAAAATGGGGGAAGAATGTGCAAAACTCTTTCTGAAAATGGTTAAACAAAAAAATCCGTACGAAGCAATCGAACAGATTGTTCTTGATCCCATATTGATAAAAAGAAAATCTACCAATAGAATAGACAAATAATCAGTACCTTTGCCTAAATTTGTTTAAATGCAAGCCCGGCAGAAATTTAGGATAATAAGCATCTGCTTATTATTTGTCATTCAGGCCCTTTTTTTAGTGGCCATCTTTGTAGAAAATACACATTCTTATATTGTATTGGCTTTTATTGGCCTATTGTCCTTACTGATCTTATACAGTTACCTCAAGTCGCCCATTCATCATCACAGGCATGAATATGAATCGATTAAAATTGCTATTTGGGTACCTATAGGTGCGATTTCATCCTACTATTTCAATCAGATCTTCGGTTTGGGTCCTGTATTGGGGGCAGCGCTGACAGGTACCATAGCCTCTTTCATTCCAAATATCAACAAAAATTCGACTTATCTGCCCCACCTTCCAGCAGCAATTTATTGCGGCGCATTTGTAGGAATGTCCAATGCACAGGTGGCTCATGGGTTCTCTTTTATTTTAGCAGCGAGTATTTTTACAGCGATCTTTCTGATTGTATCGAAAAGTTTATTAAATGGTGTCGGCGGTAAACTAGGCACATTGGCCTTTCTTGGTGTTTCACTGACTTACCTCCTTTTATATATTTTTAAGTAATATGGAAACATTCATTTTATACCTAGTTGGCATCATCGGGAGCACGGCGACATACTATGTCAACACCAAGTTTCACCAAGGGGCAGTACGTTCGTCGGCATTGCTGACCTTACTTGTTGCAGGTTTTCTACATTTCTTCCCACAAAGTGTTTCTCCTTATCTCGCACAGTACATTCCCCCTATTTTTATAGGCGCGTCATTTATAGGCATGGTCTCCAAAAACCAGTTATCAACCTATTTCGGTTTGGCTCTAGCTGGCGCTATTTTCACGACAATACTGCTCAATACCAGTAAATTTTTTACTGGTTATGGCGGAGCCCTCGGCACTTCCGCCTGCATCGCGCTGTTGGTCGTACTGAGCATTCCTTATTTTAAATCACCACGGAAAATGACCGTTGGATTTCTTCAGCTCCGCAAAACAATCTTAAAAAAACAGGGAAAAATTTCAAAAAGACGAGTAGATTTGTTTAAATAAAAAGCATAACCACATGAAACCTTTATTTCTGGTCTTTATTATCCAAACCTTCTTATTGAGCCAGCTGAGTGCTCAACAAGCAAAAATCAACATCGTAAATCAAGAACGCAACAGCAGCTACAGAGGCCTAAGTGTAGTCGATGATACAACGGTATGGGTAAGCGGAAGCAATGGTACCGTCGGGCTCAGCACCGATGCTGGAAAAAACTGGCAGTGGGTAAATCCAATTGGCTACGAAAAAACAGATTTTAGGGATATCGAAGCATTTGATGAGAACGAAGCCTTAATTATTTCGGCAGGTTCCCCGGCCATCATCTTAAGTACCCATGACGGCGGTCGAAGCTGGAAAGAAGTATTCACAGACAAGCGGCCCGAAATATTTTATGACGGTTTTGCTTTTACACCAAAAGGGATCGGTATTGCCTTTGGCGACGCCATTCAGGGGAAAATGCCACTATTAAAAAGCATCGATTTCGGAAGGTCCTGGAAAGATATATCCGCGAATATGCACTTTACAATTACCGAAGGAGAGGCCGGTTTTGCGGCCAGTGGAACCTCCATCTACTGCGATAATAAAGGGACATACTGGATTGCCACCGGTGGAACAGCAGCCAATATCTACAGCAGCAAAGATCAGGGGGACACATGGCAACGTTACAGCTGCCCCATCATTCAGGGGAAAAATAGCACCGGTCCTTTTTCCGTTGCATTTTACTCGTCGAAAACTGGTATTGTAGTCGGTGGCGATTACAAAGAGGATAAAAACAAAGACAAAAATAGCCTGTTAACCAACGATGGCGGTAAAACATGGTTTGCGCCAGAAACAGCTCCCGATGGCTTTAAGTCGGCCGTTATTTACCTTTCAAAAAAACAGCTGATCAGCACGGGAACCTCGGGTACAGACCTCTCTAATGACGGCGGAAAAAACTGGACGCCTATCGGAAAGGAAAGCTTCAATGCCGTACAAAAGGCAAAAAAAGGCCAAGCGATATTTTTAGTGGGTGATAAAGGAAAAATAGCGAATTTAGCATTATAAGCTAAATTCGCTATTTTTTGCACCTCTACACGCTATTTCTTACAACAACGGCGCACTGTTTTTTGCAACACTGGAGCTAGGTTTCGCAGTGCAAAAAAACTGAGATTTACTCACTTATAAACAACTACTTGCGCGACAAACGTGATTCTTCCAAATCCAGGGAATATTCCATCTCTTTAATAACATCACTGTCAAAAGCCTTGCTTTCCTTGATCTTGTACAGGCCGTCACGACGTAGCTCCAAAAGTTCCAACATAATTTTATTATAGAGCCCCCTTACTGCAGAAAGCTGTGCACGTGTGTCTTCTTCCTTCGCTCGTTCGGATGCATTTACGCTCCGGATGATCTGCTCTTTAACACGGGCAATTGTCTCATGTTCCAGCATTTCCTTTGCGTAATGTTTATCCAGATACGCAATAGATTCTTTACCAAGACGTACCCGAATCTCATCGATTTGCTCTTCCATTGAAGCTTGCTCATCGACCTCCTCAATTTTTATCAATTTAATCAACAAAGGCAATGTAAGCCCCTGAAAAACAAGCGTCACTAAAATCACCACAAAGGTAATGAACAAAATCAGATTTCGGTGTGGGAAGGCCGTTCCATCATATAAAGTCAATGGTATTGCCAATGCTGACGCCAAAGAAACCACTCCGCGCATACCGGCCCAGCCAACGACCAGGGGCAATTTCCACCCTGGACTCTTTTCCTTGATGCGGACCCGTTTGAATAATATCCTGGGAACAAAAGCCGAAAGATAAACGGCGATTAATCGCAAAACAATAACAATTACACAAATCGCCAATGCATAATCAATAGCTTCCTCCATGGAGTATTCTCCCAAACCATTGATGATCACCGGGAGTTCAAGTCCAATGAGGATAAAGACAAATCCATTTAAGAGAAAACCCACTGTCGCCCACACTTCTTTGGTTTGGATCCGTGTATGATAGTTGAGGTAATCCCCTGCCCGGAAGGAAAGAAACAATCCGCCACTAACCACGGCCAAGACCCCCGACCACTCAAAATGTTCCGCAACAATATACATCAGGTAAGGTGCTATGAGGGTTATGGGTGTTGAAATACTCGACGACTTAGCTACATAACGTAAGAATATATAGAGGATGTGACCGATGACCAGACCAACTACGACGCCCATGACCGATAACATCAGAAACTGCGTCGTCGCAGTGCTCATCACAAACTGGCCGGTAAGAATCGCAATAGATGCAAATCTAAATACCGTCAATGAGGCCGCATCATTCACCAGGCTTTCCCCTTCCAATATCGCAATTCCCCGTTTAGGAATACTTACCCCTTTCAGGACAGAACTAGCAGCCACGGCATCTGGAGGAGAGATAATCCCACCCAGCAAAAAGCCCAGCGCCAAGGTAAATCCTGGAATAATACTGACCGAAAAGTAGGCAATCGCCAGCGATGTGAAGAATACCAAACCAAAGCCCATGATAAAAATAGACCGTCGCCACTTCAGAAAATTCCCCCAATTGGTATACCAGGCTGCTTCAAAAAGTAAGGGTGGCAAAAATACCATAAACACGATATCAGGATCAACACTTATGACAGGTGCCCCGGGGATCAACGAGATCACAAGTCCGCCAACAACCAACAGAATGGGGTAAGAGATCTTGAGGCGTTGACTCAGCACAAATAACATGGCCATAAAGAAAAACAGCACCATCACCAATAACAGGTTACTGTGAATTTTCTGACCTGCCTTTCCACCTACGGCCGCTTTCACATCCGCATAAGGTGCCGACATGGACATGCTGTATTGACGAAGCTTCCATTCATTGTCCAGCTTACTTAATACGCCCACGCCACGAAAGGACTTGGTATTGATCTTAAAAGTTTCATCAAACCAGGCCGTCGTACTATCGGCATTAAAGCTGATATGACGCTTGTCATAGGTGTAAGTCCAGGCATTTTTTGGATTGAAATATTGATCCCTGAACTTCTCTGCATGGGCTTTATCCCACCTTTCATCATGATCAGTACCCAAAATAACTCCATCCGAAGCAATAACATTCAAAAATGGACCATACTTTACCTCACCCGAACTTTTGTGCCAACGATCCAGTAGCCCATTGATTTCGTCCATAGGCTGCTGGGCACTTGTCGGAAAGACAAATAAAATTAAACTAAGAAAACAATACGTACCTAAAATGATCTTTCTAATCATACATTATAAAACTTCGTAATAGCTAAGAAAATCCTCTTCCGATGAGATCAGTCTTAAAACAAAAAGCTGCATATGCAGCTTTTGTCGTTATTTAATTATTTCTTCAATTTCGCGGATAATCTTCTGCGCGATCTGCTCAGCAGCTTCAGGCGTAGGTCCCTCCGAGTAAATCCGAATAATCGGTTCGGTATTCGATTTACGTAAATGAACCCATTCATTTTCAAAGTCTATTTTCAATCCATCGATTGTTGAATGGTCTTCATTTTTATATTTTTCCTCCATTTTGGCCAATAGGTTATCAATGTCCAATTCCGGAGTCAGTGTAATCTTGTTTTTTGACATAAAGTACTGCGGTAAAGAGGCACGGTATTCGGAGGCTTTTTTACCAAGTTTAGCCAGATGTGTCAAGAAGATCGCTACCCCTACCAGTGCATCACGGCCATAGTGAGATGCAGGATAGATAACACCGCCGTTTCCTTCTCCACCAATTACCGCATCGACTTCCTTCATCTTTGTAACCACGTTGACTTCACCAACAGCAGCGGCATAATATTCGCCACCATGTGCTTTAGTCACATCACGCAGTGCGCGTGTAGAAGATAAATTAGAAACTGTATTTCCTTTTTTATGCTGCAATAAATAATCTGCTACTGCCACTAAGGTATATTCTTCACCAAATAACTCACCATCCTCCATCATAAAGACCAATCGATCTACATCTGGATCCACAGCAATCCCTAAATCAGCTTTATTTTCAATAACCGCAGCCGATAGATCCGTCAGATTCTCTTTTAATGGCTCGGGATTATGCGGAAACTGACCATTCGGCTCACAATGGATTTTATAGATTGTCTGCACACCAAGCGCATCCAATAAGGCAGGTATAAATGTACCACCTGTACTGTTTACGGCATCCAAAGCAACTTTAAAATTAGCGGCTTTAATAGCCTCCTTATCAACATATTCCAACGCCAATACAGCGTCTACATGTTTTTGTAAATATGAATAGTCTTTATGAACCTGTCCTAATGCTTCAACTTCGGAAAAATCAAAGTCTAAGGATTCACCAAGGGCCAATACCTCTTGCCCTTCGGCATCTGAAATAAATTCGCCCTTTGCATTCAGTAACTTTAGCGCATTCCATTGACCTGGATTGTGTGAAGCAGTCAAAATAATACCACCAGCAGCTTTTTCCATAGGTACAGCGATCTCTACCGTTGGCGTTGTTGAAAGACCTAAATCAACCACATCAACACCAATGCTTTGCAAGGTACCAATCACCAAATTACTTACCATCTCACCAGAAACACGCGCATCTCTTCCAACAACAATTTTTTTGATACCACTCTGCTTAACAATTATTTTGCCATAAGCAGCTGTAAACTTAACGATATCTATTGGGGTAAGTGCCTCTCCAGCACGCCCGCCTATCGTACCTCGTATTCCTGATATTGATTTAATTAAAGTCATTTCTTTTGAATTGATTAACGTGTAAATTTAGCACAATGGCAATAAAATATCGAATTAAAATTATAATTAATGAATATTTAACGTATATTTGTTGCAACAAAGTTGTTTTTAAAAGAAACAACCGTTTGCAATGAAATTATTTTTACTTTTGAAAAGTGAGTTTTTAAAGTTTAGGAATTTCATTGTCATCAGCAACATTTATGATTCAACAATTAGTACACATCGATCAAGAGATTTTTCTGGCCATTAATCAGGGCTTGAGTAACCCCGTGTTTGATTGGTTATTGCCTATACTACGCAATCCATATACCTGGGCCCCCTTGTATTTATTTCTGATCATATTTTTCATAAAGACCTATGGAAAAACGGGAATTCTAATTGTTGCCATGACCTTGGTTACCTTCGGAATTTCCGATGGTATATCATCTCATTTGATCAAAAAGACTGTAAAAAGGATTAGACCATGTAACGACGTGGAGTTTAAAGAAAATGTCAACATCCGGGTGCGATGCGGCTCCGGCTTTAGCTTTACCTCCTCTCATGCGGCCAATCATTTTTCCCTTGCTTTTTTCTGGATTGTACTTTTCCGGAGAAGATGGAAACATGTGCTTTGGCTTTGTATTACCTGGGCAACCCTAATTTCAGTCTCTCAAATTTATGTTGGTGTCCATTACCCGTTTGATGTCCTCTGTGGTTCAGCCTTAGGTATCCTGGTTGGATTGGCAACAGGCTACTTATTCAAACGGTTTGTGCCTAGCTTTTTTAAAACTGAACACGTATAATGAATTCAATTTTATTGATTTTAATTTTATTCATACCTGCATTTGCAAGTGGAATTGCTGTATTTTTTGTACAAAAGAAAGGAACCAGTTTCCTTAAACTCATCCTTTCTTTCAGTGGAGCCTATTTATTCTCTATTACGGTACTGCACCTCATTCCGCATGTCTATCAGTCTAACAATACTTCACCTGAGGTATTGGGTATTTATGTGCTTGCTGGATTTCTTTTCCAGCTCTTTCTTGAACAGTTCTCCCAAGGGATCGAGCATGGCCATATCCATACCGACAATGATCACGACCACCACAATCATCGTTTTCCAATAGGTATTATGTTCAGTCTATGTCTTCATGCTTTCCTTGAAGGCATGCCACTCGCGGCAACACATCAGACTGAACTTGCACTAGGCATATCCATCCACCACATTCCGGCGGCATTTGCATTGGGAAGTATTCTAATAAGCACGCATTTAAAGAAAAACACCATCCTCATTACACTAGCTTTATTTGCAGCAATGACCCCTTTTGGCTTTTTGCTGAGCAAAGCCATCAGTGCAGGTGAAGTAGGCAATATCCAGCAATATTTTGATAAAATCATGGCCGTGGTTATTGGTATCTTCTTGCACATATCGACAACGATACTTTTTGAATCGGGCTCAATTGACCATCATAAATTCAATAAAAAGAAAATGATTGCTGTGATAGCCGGTGTTGCTATTGCACTCGGAAGTTTCTTATTTGTCGGAGAACATGATCATGGGCACGATCAGCATCAACAACCGCATGATCATGAACATCATGACCATGCGCATTAATTTCTTTAGCCGCGAAGTTTATCCAACAGTGCACTTAAAGTCATTGCCTCTTCTTCGCTAATTCGATCGGGTAAAAGATCCTTCATCAACATATCCTCATCTAAACTCTTAAGAATCTCGAGGCCCTTCTCAGTGATAACCAAATCCACTGCCCTTTTATCACCACCCGATTGACAACGTGAAACCAATTCTTTGGAAACCATGCGATCAATCATACGCGAAATATCTGGTGTAGTGCTCAACATTCTTGATTTAATCAGATTATTGGTTGCAGGCTTGGGATATTGGCCCCTCAATATGCGCAAGACATTAAACTGTTTCAAAGTGATTCCTTCTTTGGCAGCACGCTGTTCAAGCTCATTGTTAATCCAATTGTACGTGTAAAGAATATTTACCGTACAACGATGCCATTCATTGCTGAATTTACTTACTTTGATTTCGTCCTCAATCTTCATTCTGGTTGATAATTAATCGTTCTGAATAGTAAAGATAGCTGTTTTTTACTAAATACATAACTATGACATTAGAATCATTCTAAATGGTAGAAATTCTGTATATTTGAAGAATTCAAAAAAAACAGGCAGATGCGTAATAGAACTAGCTTAGATAAGCTAAAAAAAGGGGAAAAAGCGGTAATTATAGATTTTGATTCACACGAAATTCCAGCTAAATTTTTCGAATTGGGGTTTATACCCGGTACTGAAGTAGAGGTGAAACATATCGCACCTTTGGACGGTCCTATATGTCTAAATATTAGTGCTAATAACGCCTTAATTGCTATCCGCAAATCAGAAGCTAAAGTCATCCTTATTGATCAGAAATAATGAATAACCCGATTATTGCACTTTTGGGTAATCCAAATGTGGGTAAAACATCTCTATTTAACCGGATTACAAAATTAAATCAGAAAGTAGGAAATTATCCCGGTATTACGGTCGAAAAACGTGAGGGGCAAGTTAAAGCCAACAACAAAGTTTATCGTATTATTGACTTACCGGGCACATATACCCTGTTCCCAAGTTCATTGGACGAAGAAGTTGTTTTCAACACTTTAGTCAATAAAGAAAGCAGTTTCAGACCAAACCTCGTCGTTGTCGTCGCTGAACCTACGAACCTAAAACGGTCTATTATTCTTTATCAACAAGCCCGGGAACTCGGTCTGCCGGCCATCTTTGTCATCAATATGATCGATGAAGCCAAAGAAAAAGGAATTACAATCGATGTTCAAAAACTTGAACACCTATTAAATACTAAAGTATACGAAACCAATGCACGTACGGGGCAAGGTATCGATCAGCTGATCAAAAACTTTGATGCTGTTCCGCCCATGTATATCAGCAAATTCAGTCTACCAACGGAAGCTGATGCAGCATTAGAGGAAACTAAACGTCTTTTCCCATTAGATACGGAATACCACACCTGGCAATACCTGGCCAAAGGCGAAGTATCCTTTTTATCGAAGGAAAAAAATCAGGCTATTCAGCAAATCCGTGAAAAATATCAATTGCGGGCCGAGAAGCTGCAAAAAGACGAAGCCATATTGCGCAGTAAATCCCTAGATAGCAGCCTTGCTGAAATCTATGTAAAGGATGAATCCGCGAATAAAAACAAAACCAATACGATTGATAGCATCCTGCTTCACCCAATCTTTGGTTATGTCATCTTCTTTGGTATCCTCTTTTTAATCTTCCAGGCAATTTATACCTGGTCTGGACCAGCCATGGATTTTATCGATGGCTTATTTGGTGATCTTGCAGCCTATACGCAACCAGCACTTCCTGCAGGACCTCTGACCGATTTGCTCAGCAATGGTATTATCAAAGGTATTGGCGGGATTGTAATCTTCATTCCACAGATTGTTATTTTATACATCTTTATCTCGATCATGGAAGAAACGGGCTATATGAGCCGTGTTGTTTTCCTGATGGACCGCTGGCTGCGTCCCTTTGGTCTAAATGGAAAATCAGTGATTCCATTGATTTCCGGAGTGGCCTGTGCTGTTCCTGCGGTCATGTCTGCACGTAACATCGAAAATAGCAAAGAAAGACTGGTCACTATTCTGGTAACACCTTTTATGACCTGCTCAGCACGTCTCCCTATTTATATCGTTCTGATCGGACTGGTGATACCGGACACGAAATTAGGAGGCTTTCAAATACAAGGGATTGTATTGTTTGTGATGTACCTGCTTGGCATATTCGCCGCTTTGCTATCCGCGATTATCCTGACCAAAGTCATCAAATCAAAACACAAATCATTTCTCATCTTTGAACTCCCCACCTATAAGACTCCGGATTGGAAAAATGTAGCCTTAAATGTCTGGGAAAAAGCATCAAGCTTTGTCTTCGGCGCAGGTAAAATTATTTTAGCCATTTCTGTTATACTCTGGGCATTAGGTAGTTTTGGTCCAAACGACAAATTTAGCCAAGCAGAAGAATATGTATCAAAAAATAACCCCAACCTGTCCGAAGCAGATTTGGAGCATGAAGTTTCATCTTATCGTCTGGAACACTCCTTCCTTGGTTATCTTGGCATGGCTATTGAACCTGTTGTTGAACCATTGGGCTATGACTGGAAGATGGGCATAGGTCTCATTTCTTCCTTTGCTGCCCGAGAAGTGTTTGTGGGCACAATGGCGACAGTATATAGCCTTGGTGACGAAGTGGATATCGAAGATGAAGCATCTAAAACAACGGTATTAGGCAAAATGAAAAGCGAAATTAACCGGAATACCGGTTTACCGGCTTACAATTTAGCTTCCGGTGTATCCTTATTACTGTTCTATGCTTTTGCTATGCAATGTATGAGTACAATTGCGGCAGTAAAAAGGGAAACAGGCTCATGGAAATGGACTTTAATACAGCTTGGTTTCATGACAGGTTTGGCCTATTTCAGTGCCTTAATTGCTTATCAACTTTTAAAATAAAAAGCTATGGATAATTTAACAGTACAATATCTCATCGTAGGAATTCTCGTTTTGGCGGCTGTATGGTATGTCGTTAAAAATGTCCGAAAATCATTAAAGGGCAAGTCGAGCTGCTCGAAAGGCTGTGGATGCGACTGCAGCGTAGAAAAAACACAAAAAGCAAATTAATTTATCTTTT
Source organism: Sphingobacterium siyangense (assembly GCF_023277505.1). NCBI lineage: Bacteria > Pseudomonadati > Bacteroidota > Sphingobacteriia > Sphingobacteriales > Sphingobacteriaceae > Sphingobacterium > Sphingobacterium siyangense. The sequence goes on from NZ_CP080574.1 coordinate 5,198,259, forward strand.
TGAGTAGCATTTGCAAATAAGATTTCGTTATTAGCTAGAGTGGCCAAAAATCACACTAGCTACTAATTCATAAAGCGCCGTATTTTCAAATTACGGCGCTTTCTATTTCTTAACCAAAAACATTGCTCCCCCCATAGTTTATAAAAAAACAACGAAATACATTAAAACCACAACAGAATGTGCACAAATACCTAAGTGTTTTATTAACTTTATGCGCTTAGGGCAAAAGATGCACTGGGAGCCACGTTATTCGTCGGCACATCATACAGCGGCAGCAATTTTGACCAATTCGATTCTGGTACGGAGTAAAGTCTTCACAGGTTTCCCCTGCCAAGGATCGGTCAAAACAGACTAGTAACCGTATTAACCATACACATGGAGAAACAGAACAATAAGGAAGAATTAAAAAGAGGACTTCAAAATAGACATATTCAATTAATTGCCCTGGGTGGTGCAATTGGTACGGGTTTATTTCTAGGTATCGGAAAGGCTGCCACACTAGCTGGGCCGGCAGTTATACTCGGCTATGCTTTCGCTGGAATTATTGCTTTTTTTATTATGCGCCAATTGGGCGAGATGGTCGTTGAGGAACCTGTTTCAGGAAGTTTTAGCTACTTCGCCAATAAATATTGGGGGTCTTTTGCAGGTTATGCTTCGGGCTGGAACTATTGGGTCCTGTATATCTTGGTGAGCATGGCCGAACTCACAGCGATAGGTGTTTATGTGCAGTTCTGGTGGCCAGAAATACCTCTATGGGCATCAAGTTTATTTTTCTTCTTTGCAATCAACGCCCTTAATCTTGCCTCTGTCAAAATTTATGGCGAGACTGAATTTTGGTTTTCTATCATTAAGGTTATTGCGATCATCGCAATGATAGTTTTCGGTGTATACTTACTGGTAAGCGGTACTGGAGGTGAGCAGGCAAGTCTCAGCAACCTGACTTCACATGGCGGTTTTTTCCCAAAAGGCTGGTTTAGCGAAACATCGGATGGCAATTTTGAAGGTCTCCTTTCGGCCATGGCATTGATTATGTTTTCTTTCGGTGGTCTAGAGTTGGTTGGTATTACTGCTGCAGAAGCCGAACATCCCGAAAAGAACATCCCCAAAGCGACCAACCAGGTGATCTATCGGATCTTGATCTTTTATGTAGGTGCACTCATTATTCTTTTCTCTTTGACACCGTGGACGAATATCACCGCCGATACAAGTCCTTTTGTACTGGTATTTGACAAACTTAATGGATTTGAATTTACCCTCTTTGGAAAGACTTTCTATTTCACAAAAATTATCGCAAATGCGCTAAATCTCATTGTTCTTACCGCCGCATTATCAGTATATAATAGCAGTGTGTACAGCAACAGCAGAATGCTATATGGACTGGCAGAACAGGGGAATGCCCCTCGTTTTCTTTCGAAACTCAACAAGAATCATGCGCCTATTAACGCAATTTTGGTCTCGGCACTGTTCGCTGCGATCTGTGTATTTATCAACTATATTGCGCCGAAAAATGCCTTGGAGATCTTGATGTCGCTTGTGGTATCTTCACTGATTATAAACTGGGTCATGATTTCCATTACACATTTGTATTTCAGAAAAAATAAACTCGATGCCCACTTGCGGACCAAGTTCCCATCCTTTCTATATCCCCTAAGTAACTATATCTGTCTGATCTTTTTGATCGCTGTACTTGGCATCATGTGGATCACAGGAATGAAACTTCCGGTAGAATTGATCCCCGCTTGGCTTATATTACTCTATGTGAGTTATGTTTTGATCAAAAGAAAGAAATCTTAGTTCACAGAACCTCGATCTTATCAATAAAAAAAGCCTGATTCATTGCATGAGTAAGGCTTTTTTGCTAAAATTTAAAGCGGGTATTCCTCCCCGAGAATAGCAAATTCATAATTATCGCTCCAACCATCTTTTAACGGCAAAATTTTGCGTCTGCGGGCCTCTTTGACCATGCCGACTTTCTCCATTACTTTAGCGGAAGCGATATTTTCAACCGCACAACCGCCCTCAATTCTATGAAAATTAAGTTCCTTGAAACCAAATGTCAGGATTCGGTTCAATGCCTCTGTTGCATAGCCCTTCTTCCACATTGTCGGAACAAGCTTAAACCATACTTCTGCATTTCGATAGCGTAGCTTGACAACGCTGATATTAATTAGACCAATAAACTCCTTTCCTTCTAGAGTTTCTATATAAAAGGTATAATCCTTTCGGACATCGGATTCATGGATTTGCGCTGACCAAGCTTCCACCATTTGCGCCGTATGGGCTATTCCATCCGGAAATCCACTCGGATTAAACAATGCAGATTCAGGGTACATTAATAGGGAATGGATATTTTCCAAATCTATTTTCTCTACGGATCTGAGCTTGAGCCGTTCTGTTTTAATTTCCATTTTTAAAATTACACAAATGGCTTATTTTCTGCTGCCATTTGACACTAATAACTAAAACAATCCCAGCTGTGTGCCTGCATCGGGTAAGCGAAAAAGATCCCTTCTCAAGGATGGGAGCGTCCCATTATTCATATATTTCTTGACAGAAAGCTTGAATAAATGCTGTAAACTCTCGGCCATATGACCATCCCCTTTTATCCTCCGCCCGAAATCGGTATCGTTAATTTTTCCACCATGACAGGCTTCAATCCAATGTAATACCTTCTCAGCACGGTCAGGGTAGTTCTGATAGAGCCAATCCTTAAAGATACCACCGATCTGTCCATTGAGCCGCACAATGGTATAAGAGGCTGTAATTGCTCCCGCATCTGCCCCCGAACGAATCAGATCTGAAATCTCATCACTATTGATCCCCGGAACAATGGGTGCCATCATCAGCATGACGGGTACACCAATCCCTGTCAATCCCTCGATCAGTTTCAACCGGGCCGATGCCGTTGCAGTACGGGGTTCCATTTTCTGACGTACCTCCTCGCGCAACGAATTGATGGTTACTGCAACGGAAACCAGATTGCGTGCTGCAAGCTCACGCAACAGATCAAAATCCCGCCGCATCAGTACATTTTTGCTGATGATAGAGACCGGATGCTGGTATTTGAGCATCAATTCTAAAAGCGAGCGTGTGATACCCAGCTTCCGTTCAATAGGTTGGTAACAGTCTGTATTGCCGGAAAGCATAATCAAATCGGGCTGATAGCTCGATTTTCTAAACTCCTGTTCGAGAAGCTGAGCGGCGTTATGTTTTACCAAGATCTTACGCTCAAAATCCAATCCTGCACTAAAACCCCAATACTCATGCGAATTGCGCGCATAACAGTAAATACACCCATGTTCACAGCCCTGATAGGGATTAATGGATCTTTCAAAACGGAGATCCGGACTATTTGACTTGGAAATAATGGATTTTGGATGAGTCGGAATAAATTGTGTTTTTTCGGCCCCCAAAAACTCCTCATCCAACCCTTCAACATGCTCCTGCACGTATTGGTTAGAAAAAAATTTGTTATTGGGATTGATCTGTGCCCCTCTACCCTTAAAATATTCTGACGAATTCATAAGTTAAAATTACTAAAATTATTAGCAATAACAAATTAAGATTTCTCAATCTTTATAGCGGAAAGTGAATATCTTCGAGTTTGAAGCCCAGATAAGTCGCATTTTAAACCAAATAAAAATCCCTATACTGTAAAGACAGTATAGAGATTAAAATTCTTATGCTAGATCTCAGTCCAGCTTCTTCTTATTTCATTAAGAAACCACCACCGAGTAGATCATTGCCTTCATAAAAAACGGCCGATTGTCCAGGAGCAATACCCTTCACATTGTGTACAAAATCAATGCGTACTTTATCGCCTTCTTGGGAGATGGTCGACAAAGCACCAGAATCTTTATAACGTACCTTTGAAATTGCTTCCATCGGTTGATCCAGTCCGGCATATTTCACAAAGTTCACATTGCGAACATAGGCATGTGACTTTTCAAGTTCGTGTTCTTCACCCAATACCACCGTATTACTTTCTGGAAGGATTTCGATCACAAACATCGGTTTACCTAAGGCAATACCTAAGCCTTTACGTTGACCGATGGTGAAATAAGGGTAGCCAATATGTTTACCGACGACGGTACCATCGGAAAGGATAAAATTACCTGGACCAATTTGTTGATCCAATGTTGGCACCTTATGTCTCAAAAACGCACGGTAGTCGTTGTCAGGAACGAAACAGATTTCATAACTTTCAGACTTATTGGCCAATTCTTTTTGTCCCATATCCAAAGCCATCTGACGAATTTCCTTTTTCGTGAAAGATCCTAAAGGGAACTGCGTCCGCGCAAGGTTTTCTTGAGACACACCCCATAGAACGTAAGATTGATCTTTATTTTCATCCTTACCTTTTGATATCACATAGCGACCATTGTCGTGCATACGGATATTGGCATAGTGCCCGGTAGCGATAAATTCACAGTCCAATTTGTCAGCACGTTTCATTAAAGCCTCCCATTTGATGTGGGTATTACACAATACGCATGGGTTAGGCGTGCGTCCAGCAATATATTCTTCTACAAAATTATCAATCACAAAATCTCCAAACTCATCACGTATATCTAATATATAATGAGGGAAACCATAGTTTACGGCTAATGTACGAGCGTCATTGATACTATCAAGGCTACAACATCCGGTCTCTTTCGACGAACCACCTGCGGATGCATAATCCCATGTCTTCATCGTGATACCGATAACTTCATATCCTTGTTCGTGGAGCATGACAGAAGCAACGGAGCTATCTACCCCTCCACTCATTGCAACTAAAACTCTTCCTCTTTTACTCATCTCTAATTATTGAAATGCAAAGATACAGCTTATTCCTTTTCCTATATGTTAGTTTCTTGTAATTTTATCTCGATCAAAATCAACACGTTCGAAAAAAGTATAAAAATAATCTCCATAAAAGTTTTAGAATTCAAATTATCGGACTATATTTGCATCGCAATAGGGGAACAAACCCATAGCAAAAAGCGGTGCCATAGCTCAGCTGGTAGAGCAAAGGACTGAAAATCCTTGTGTCCCTGGTTCGAACCCAGGTGGCACCACGCTTCAATCTGATGATCACAGATTTAAATAAAAGGTCAACTGGTGCCATAGCTCAGCTGGTAGAGCAAAGGACTGAAAATCCTTGTGTCCCTGGTTCGAACCCAGGTGGCACCACAAAAAAAGCTTGTTCATTGAACAGGCTTTTTTTGTTTTAGCTAACTGCATTTCATACAACTTCCCCTTCGTCTTCGCTATGTAGAACATTCACCATACCACTACTACCCGAGTTCGATGGGAGGTGTTTTCATTGATTGAAGGGCAATATCAAAAAACGCTCATGGATTTTGGAAATGAACAAAGTTGTCTCTTTAAAAACCACACAAGTTTAATTTCCAAAATCCAATCGCTGCTCTGCTACGATTCAGCAATAATAGAGCGATCCAGATGCACATAGCCACCGTCCACATGAATCAATTGGCCAGTTGTATGACTTGACTTGTTAGACAGCAAAAAGACTGTTGTATCGGCTATTTCTTCTGCTGTCGTCATGCGATGCTCCAATGGAATGCGATCCGTAATTTTCTTCAACGTCTCCTCCGGATTCGATAAGGTTTGAATCCAGGTATCGTATTGCGGAGTGGCACATTCTGCCACGATAATGGCATTTACACGAATCGAGTAAGGTAACAATTCTACAGCCCACTCGCGTGTAAGCGCATTGCGTCCGCCATTGGATGCCGCATAAGCCGAGGTATTCCCCTGTCCTGTTTCGCCAGTTTTGGACGAAATATTCACAATACTGCCCTTAGAAGCTTTCAATGCATCCAAGGCATGATGTGCCATCAGATAGTAGTGAATTAAGTTCTTATGCAGAGAAACAACAAATTTTTCATAATTACCTGATGCTAATCCGACACCATCATTTTGCCCAGCATTATTCACCAAACCATCGATACGGCCATATACTTCCAATGTTTTTTGGACTGCTCGTTCACAATCTTCGGGTTTAGATAACTCTGCTTCAATACAGAGTGCATCCACACCAAATTGCTTGATTTCTTGCTTGACTTTTTCATTATCCGCCTGTTTACGGCCAACAATGACCGGAATAGCCTGTTCTTTAGCTAAGGCATGAACTACGGCCCGCCCGATACCTTTTGCTCCGCCGGTAACAATAACAACTTTATCTCTTAAATGAAGATCCATAATACTTTTATTGAATGGTTTGTTTCATTGATTGTGCTTAACATTCGCAACAATGAACTCGTTCTCTGGTTATTGATTAATTTTATATTGACGTTATTCAGCCCATTTATCCGGCTTCTTGGCCAATAAAAAACTTCAGCATGTTATTTTTCCCTTTCATAACATACTGAAGTTTTTCCTTTTAAAGATTATATACACGTATAGCGTTCTCTGCCCAAAATGCGTTCTTCTCTGCAGCTGTAAATTGCCCTAGTTTATCTTCAACTATGGCAATACTTTCTTCATAAGATGCCGCCAATAGACATACCGGCCAATCTGACCCATACATAATGCGCTCCTTTCCAAAACGTGCAAAGATATGCTCCAGATATTGTTTAAAATCATCAAGCTTCCATCCCTCCCAATCGGCCTCTGTGGCAAGTCCAGAAACTTTACATACAACATTCGGAAAAGCCGATAGCGCATCAATAAACGCTGCCCACTCATCAAATGCTTTCGACTTGATTGGCGGTTTGGCAATATGATCCAACACAAATTGTAGATTTGGATTTTGCTGCACACAATCTAGCGTTGCTACATAATGACGTGGACGGATGAGCAGATCATAAGTATAACCATAATCTGCCAATGCCTTCAGTCCATTTAGTACGGCAGGGCGGATAAGAAAATCAGGATCCGCTTCTCCTTCAACAATATGACGAAATCCTTTGATGACGGTATCTGATTGATAGGCATCCAACTGTTGTCGAATATCTGCTGCTTGAAGATCAATCCAGCCCACAACGCCTTTAATAAAAGGATAATCATTAGCCAGCTGAACCAAATAAGCAGTCTCTTCTTTGGATTGATCTGCCTGAACAGCAACACTCCCTCCGAATCCATTTCGTTCAAGCACAAACTGAATATCCAAAGGGCTGAAATCACGTCTTATGACCTGCATTTCTTCGGTAATCCAACGATCTCTAATTGGGTCGAATTTCCAGAAATGCTGATGGGTATCTATACGCATAATAAAATGAAAACCTGATGAGCAATTAATTTTTTGAATACGCTACAACAGTCTGACGGGACTCCCCAAGACCATCTGCTCCTAACTCGATAACATCACCGGGTTTCAAGTAAATCGGTGGATTAAATCCTAACCCAACACCTGCAGGTGTACCTGTTGAAATAACGTCGCCAGGCAACAAGGTCATAAATTTAGACACATACGATACCACATGTGCTACCGAGAAGATCAAATCCTTGGTATTGCCATCCTGATAGGTTTTTCCGTTTACCTTTAACCATAGGCGCACATTGTTGATATCTTTGATTTCCTCTTTTGTCGCCATGAAGGGTCCCATTGGCGCGAAAGTATCACATCCTTTTCCTTTATCCCAGGTACCGCCACGCTCCAACTGATACTCACGTTCGGAAACATCATTGTGCAACACATAACCAACTACATAATCTAAGGCCTCATGCTCTTCTACATAAGAGGCTTTTTTGCCGATCACGATACAGAATTCCACTTCCCAATCTGTTTTTAAAGAATCTTTAGGAATCATGACATTATCGTATGGCCCTACCAACGAAGTGGTCGATTTCATAAAGATGATCGGTTCAGCAGGAATAGGTGCGTTGGTTTCCTTTGCATGGTCTAAATAGTTCAATCCAATACAAACAATTTTGGATGGGCGGGCAAAAGGTGCTCCGATACGCTCGTCTTGAGGAACTTCAATCAACTTACCTTCATTTGCCTTCACAAATTCTTCTAAACGAGCTACACCATCCTCAGCAAAGAATTGTTCATTGTAATCACCACCAAATGCGCTTACATCGTAATTTACACCATCGATCTGAACACCGATTTTCTCTTTGCCTTGAGCTCCAAAACGTATTAATTTCATTTTTATAGTATTGAGATAATAGATATTTTATTTTTAGCTTTTTAATTGTTCAATTTAATAAAACCACCGTCAATTGGATAGTCATTCCCAGTAATAAAGCCCGCGTCGTCACTACACAGAAAAAGTGCTAATTTGGCAATTTCCTCCGGTTGTGCCATTCGGCCTATTGGCTGGCTTGCTGATAATTTTTCAAACATTTCTTCCTCTTTTCCAGGATAGTTTTTTGCGATAAATCCATCGACAAATGGCGTATGTACACGTGCAGGCGAAATGCTATTGCAACGAATACCGTATGCCATGTAATCCCTTGCAACAGACATTGACATCGCGTAAATAGCACCTTTGCTCATCGAATAAGCAAAACGATCCGTGATACCAACCCATGCAGCGATGGATGCTAGATTAAGGATTGCTCCAGAACCTTGCGCTTTCATCATCGGCACGATAGCATGCAATGCATTATAAGCGCCCTTAACATTCACATTAAAAACACGCTCAAAATCTTCTGATTGACAATTTTCCAAATTACCAACATGAGCAATACCTGCATTATTTACTAAAATATCAATTTTTCCGATATTTTGTGCTATAGCAGTAATTTCTTGCTGATCAGTTACATTACAACGATTAAACACGGCCTGACCACCCAAAGCCAAGATCTCATCAACCACCGCATTACCACCGTCTTCATTCAAATCCAGAATATGAACTTTTGCTCCTTCTGCAGCAAATTGCAGACTGATCGCACGGCCTATCCCACTACCACCACCGGTAATTACAGCTACTTTTTGTTCTAATTTTCCCATTGTTATTTAATTGTTAATGTCAATACCAAATCTGCTTCATCTGTCGATGTTGGCAAATCCACGCGTAGACTATTGTTCTTATGACTAAACTTAATCTCTTTCTTTCCGATAAATGTGCTTACTTTTTTCACTTGATAAGGCAGGTTATTGATCAACAATTCCTTTTTATCCGTTTTAAACACATGTAGATACACCTGGTTTCCTTTTTTTGTCAACGCATAATCGTCTGTTGGCGACACCGCTCCCCCCTCTGTTCCATAGATTGTTTCACCATAAAGCGATAGCCATTTTCCAAGTTCTTTCAAACGCTCCTGTTGATAGTCCTGAATCTCACCGTTCGGCATTGGACCTACATTGAGCAATAAATTGGAGCCATGACCAGCTGCCTTGACCAGGTATTTCAGCACTTCCTGAAAAGATTTTCGTGTCCGATCTTTCAGTTCAAATCCCCACGATCCAGCAATTGTTCCACATACTTCCTTCGGTAATATCCCAACATCATGTGCTTTCGTGCCGAACCCAGTGGTATTCTCCCCAGGTAAATCACGTTCGAACATCTGAAAATCTTCACCTTCAAATGGTGCCAAATGGTGATTGTTACCCACCAAACATTGTGGCTGTAACTTATGAATCAATTCATAGATTTCTTTGAAATGCCAATCTTCATTGGGCTTGTCCCAATGACCATCAAACCAAATCCCATCGATGTTGCCATAATTGCTCAACAGCTCCGTTAATTGGCTTTTCATAAACTGGACATAATGATTCCAATCCCCTTTTGTTGAATCGCGGCCCGCAATGCCGCCGCCCGTTTTACCAACGGGTAGATAATCATCCCGGTGCCAATCCAAAAGTGAATAGTAGAACATCACTTTTATCCCTTCAGCATGGCAAGCTTCCACCAACTCTTTCACAATATCGCGTTTGAAGGGCGATTTCTTCACCACGTTATAATCCGAAATCTGGCTATCCCACATCGAAAACCCATCATGATGCCTGGTAGTAAAGGTGATATACTTTGCTCCGGCCTGTTTAAATAACTTCGCCCATTCTTTCGCATTGAAGGAAATTGGATTGAAAAATTTAGGCAGCAATGCATATTCATCCAAACTGATATTTTGGTTATTCATGACCCATTCACCATCTCCCAGCACACTATATACCCCCCAATGGATAAAAACACCAAACCGAGATTGTTCAAACCATTCCCTATTTTTTAAATTTTCGGGACTCGGTTGATAATGTTGCTGGCTATAGCTCGCGGATACAGATCCCATCAGCAAGGCCAAACCACAGATTACATGTTTAAGTTTCATATGTAAATAATTAGTTGTCATGGATTTTCAATAAACTCATTATACTCAACTACAATGAAACACCTCTACGCCATGGAATGAAATCGTCTTGCCCCAACAACACCGCTTTTGGTTGCACTTCACCGGAAGCAACTTCTATCACATAATCCAAAATACGATGTGCAACTTCCTCAATAGTCTCTGTACCTTCGATAATGGTACCACAGTTCAGATCCAGGATATCGGGCATTTTCTCAAAAGTTTTGGTATTTGTTGAAAGTTTCACAACCGGTGTAATCGGGTTACCCGTGGGTGTACCTAGGCCAGTCGTAAACAAGACGATATTGGCACCTGCGGCCACCTCTGCAGTGGTACTTTCCACATCATTACCTGGAGTACATAATAAGTTTAACCCCGGACCGTTGGCCAATTCAGGATAATCAATCACTGCTGCAACAGGTGAGGTTCCTCCTTTTTTGGCTGCTCCTGCAGACTTAATCGCGTCAGTAATTAAGCCATCACGAATATTTCCCGGAGAAGGATTCATATAGAAACCCGAGCCATCAGCCTCGGCTTTTGCATTGTAAGTACGCATCAGCGACATAAAACGCTCCGCAGTTGGCTCATCGATACAACGATCACTCAACTCCTGTTCCACGCCACATAATTCAGGGAACTCCGCCAGAATCACCGATCCGCCTAAAGTCACCAAAATATCCGACACAAAACCGAGCGCAGGATTGGCAGAGATACCCGAGAATCCGTCCGAGCCACCACATTCCAGTCCAATACACAATTTGTCCAATGTGGCTGGTTTGCGCTCATTTTTATCAGCTTGCATCATCCCCGCAAAAGTTGCTTTAATAGCCTTTTGCATAAGTTCCTTTTCAGTTCCTTCTTTCTGCTGCTCGAAAATATATAGCGGGCGATCAAAACCAGGGCTTCGCTTTTCAATTTCCGCCTTCAGAATAGAAGCCTGCGCATGCTGGCATCCTAAACTCAATACGGTTGCCCCCGCAACATTCGGATGGGTAATATAGCCAGCCAAAAGACCGCATAATGCATCCGAATCCATACGCGTTCCACCGCATCCCATCTCATGATTCAAAAACTTGATTCCATCGACATTTTTGAATAGGCGTTCCTGCTCACTGGAAGTCGAATTAGCAAGCAGATCCTGACTAAGGATCGCATTTACATCAGCACCAGACTTATATAAGCCGATGAGATCTTCGACCTCGGAAACGTAATTATTTGCTTTTACTTTATAGCCCAGCTTCTCCTCAAAAGCAGCTTTCAAGGTCAATACATTTCTGTTTTCGCAAAAAACTAACGGAATAACCAACCAGTAATTGGCCGTTCCAACAGTCCCATTTGAACGGTGAAATCCATTGAACGTTTTATCTTTAAATGCAGCAACATCAGGTTTTGTCCAAGCTGTCTTACGGTTGCCCATTCTAAAATCTTCCGACGCATGGCGCAAGTTTTCGGTGGTAATAAGTTCCCCTTCAGCTAAAGGAGTATTCAATTTCCCTACCAGAACACCATACATCAATATCTCTGTATCTTGTTCCATTGGCTGGATCGTGAATTTATGTTTGGCAGCAACAGCTTGCTTTAATGTAAATTCCTTACCTTCAAAAACAATTGTTGTTCCCTCAGCCAAGTCCTGTAATGCAACAAGGACATTATCCATTGGATGGATCTGTAAATAGCGCTGTATAGCCATAATTATACTAATTCAAATATTTTTGTCATCATTACCCATTTCTCTCCTGGCTTTGCCCCCGGAATAGCCGTCTGATATTTCCACATCAGCTGTTCCCATTCCTGAACTTTTTCATTGGCAGCATCCATAGCTGATTTTTTCTCAAACGAAAAATCTTCACCCACCTCCATGTTCATAAACAATCTATTTTCAAAACGATAGATCTCCATCTGCAGAATACCTGCCTCCAGAATCGAGCGTTTTATTTCCGGCCACACTTCACGGTGGTAATCCTCATATTCCTTGATCAATTGTGGATCGTCCACAAGATCCAAGGCCATGACATATCTTTTCATTACTAACTAATTAATGTGATTTAAGATTTTCTGTTTCCGCAATACTGACATTTCTATTTTGGAAAGCAAACAATAAGACAACAATAAAACAAACCAATGGTACAAAATAGCCGTATTGGAAATGTCCCGTTTTATCGGAGATAAAACCCAATATTGGAGGCAATAAAGCACCACCTACAATAGACATGACGATCAAACTAGAAGCAGATTTGGTATCGGCACCAATACCTTGTACACCAAACGCGAATATTGTCGGAAACATAATGGACATAAAGAATGCAATGCCAATCAGCGCATAAAGGGTCTGAATACCCGATCCGAAAATGACAAATAGGGATAGAACGATCGCTATAGCGGAATAGATGATCAAGAGCTTGGATGCTGATACAAAACGCATAAAAAATGTACCGATAAACCGGCCCAACATAAAAGCCAATCCAGCGAACCCAGCATAATCGGCACCATCCTTACCCGATATTCCGGCAGCTTCTGTTGCATATAATACAAGGAAGCTTAAAATACAAACTTGCGCTCCCACATAGAAAAATTGAGCCACCACTGCCCAACGCACATTTTTATGACGCAATGCGTGGAAAAAACCGGCTCTACCTTCTTCCTCAGCATCTTTGATATCAGGTAATCTGGTAAAGAAAAACAACGCAGCAATCAATAAGATCAATATCCCCAGTACCACATAAGGCAATTTCACAGCAGCTGTTTCCGACTGAATATACGCCATCTTTGCCTGCTCAGCCATTTGCGCCAGTTCTTCCTGTGATTTGGGTTCATGGGATAAAATAAATTTTCCCCCAAAAATCGGAGCAACAAAGGCTGCTAACCCATTAAAAGACTGCGCAAAATTTAGTCTTTGCGCCGACGAAGCTGGATCTCCCAAAATCGCTACATACGGATTTGCAGCGGTTTCCAGAATGGTAAGACCACAGGCTACAACGAACAATGCCCCCAAAAAGAAAACATAACTTATCGTATTGGCCGCAGGTACAAAAAGAAAACAGCCAATGGCAAAAAAGATCAATCCGATCAGAATACCAGCTTTATAGCCGTATCTTTTCATGATAATTCCAGCAGGAATCGCCATCACAAAATAAGCGATAAATACAGCCGAATCGACTAAGGAAGCCTGAAAATGGGATAAACTAAACGAATTCCTCAAATGCGGAATTAAGATTGGATCAAGGTTATGAATAAATCCCCAAAAAAAGAACAAGGATGTCACCAAAATCAAGGCAAATGCGTAACTCTTTTTATTCGTCATATTTTTCAAATGGTTATAAGTAGTTATTTAATGTAAAATAAGCTTAAAAATGCTAGACAATATTCAAGTATATTATCAAATTATTAAGCTATATTACCATAGCTAAACTGAATTATGTAACTTTACTGCATATATTTCATAATTATGAAAGCACAGCTGCTTCATTTAAATAGCAATCTTGAGCATTCGTTCAACGCGAGAAGAGACAATACGCCCCAATACCATAATCTTTGGCATTACCATGAAGAACTGGAATTAATTTATTTTGCCAAAGGCTCAGGCACCCAATTTATTGGCGATAGTGTCCGGCGCTTTGAATCAGGCGATATTACCCTTGTTGGTTCAAACCTGCCTCACTATTGGTTATTTGACGAAATTTATCTTCAAGAGGAAGGAGCAGAAAGCGCAGATATTCGTGTAATTCATTTTAAGGAAAACTTTTGGGGAAATGATTTCATTAATTTACCTGAAAATAAATCCATCAAAGACCTTATACGCGTATCCAAAAGAGGCATTTCATTATTGGAGAGCAGCCGACTAAAAACTGTGCAATTAATTGACGCTATCTTGGCAGCAACAGGTACCACACGTATTATTCATTTATTAGAAATCTTACAATTTATTTCGGCCGAAGAACAACATGATCTGTTAACGAGCCCCACTTTTACCATCCAGCTGCAAGATCAGGACGCCAACCGAATGCAGATTGCCATGCAATATATCGGTGAAAATTATCGCGACCAGATACGGCTGCAGGAACTTGCTTCCCTAACGGGAATGACGCCCAATTCTTTCTGCCGCTATTTCAAATCACAAATCGGAAAAACACTCTTTCAGTTTCTGATCGAAATGCGTGTGAAGACAGCCTGCAATTTATTAATAGAAAACAAACAGACGGTGAAGCAGATCTGCTTTGAATCAGGTTTTCAAAACTTTTCGAGCTTCCATAAATACTTCAAAAATGTAACTGGCACTACACCGCTCAGCTTTCAGCGATCAAAAACTTAAGACAATTTTACCCAATAAGCTTGAATCTTCCATCAATCGATGGGCTTCAGCAGCCTCCGCAAAAGGAAGCACGCGGTATAAGGTAGGTTTGAAATCGCCAACGCTGAGCTTCGGCCATACTTGAGACCAGATATCATCCCGTAGCACTTGCTTAAATTCACGGTCTCTCGCCCGCAGCGTACTTCCCGTTAGAACAATCCGTTTCTGCATTAATTTGAGCAAGTTTAACTCGACTCTTGCGCTTTCCATCGCATTAATGTAAACCAATCGACCATCAGGGTTCAATAGATTGATATTTTTCTCAAAATATGATCCGCCAATACTATCTAAAATAACATCAACTCCCAAAGGCTTCAGCGCCTCCAGAAAATCCTCCGTTTTATAATTTATTGTTTTACTGGCTCCCAATGATTTACAAAAGCTAGCCTTTTCAGATGAGCTGACTGTCGTATATACTACCGCACCAAACAAGGTCGCTAACTGAATGGCCGTACTACCAATCCCTCCAGCACCACCGTGCACTAAAAAATGATCGTCGGCCTGCAACTTACCCCTTCGAAAGACATTGTCCCAGACTGTAAAAACGCTCTCGGGCAGCGAGGCTGCCTCCGCAAAACCCAAATGGTCGGGAATAGGTAAACAATGTCCCTGATAGACTTTCGCATAGGAAGCATAGCCACCACCGGCAACAAGCGCACATACACGATCACCAATAGCCCAATCGACCACATCCTTACCTTTAGCGACTACAATCCCTGCTATTTCCAATCCCGGTATTCGCCCATCTACACCGGCTGGTGCCGGATAGTTACCTTTACGCTGAAAGACATCAGGTCTATTCACTCCTGCAGCCTTTACTTCCACCAAAACTTCAAGTTCACCGATCTGCGGCATCTCCACATCACGGACTTCCAAAACTTCCGGTCCCCCCGGTTCAGTAATAATGACGGCTTTCATCATGATTTTTTCGGGTATTTCTGTAATCTTATATTGAGCGAAAGCATAAAATAACGAGCCAGGCGATTGTTCCGAACATCTAAAATATCATTTCCCACCACGGCACGTGAAATACCAGTATTCTGATTCATCAGATCGAATCCCTGAAATCTCAACATCCCCAAGTTATTCCTTCCAAAAGTATATTCCATATAGGCATTGATTATCGTCGGATTAATATTGTTCCATGAGCTCGAATAACCCGCATTAAATTTTTGAGAAAGCTCAAGTCCCATGGTAAAATGTTTCCCTAAATAAGCTTTAGATCCCAACCCAACAATCCCTGAATGTGCCGTGATATTGTCTTGTACAGGCCAGTCAAATGTCGCCCTGTTTAAAGAATAGTTTCCATTTAATTCGGCTTCAAAGATATCACTCCAGGTATAGCGGAATTGAAGAGCCTGCGTAAACAAAAAGTGTCCACCAAAGCTCTTTTTATCATTGACATAGGAAATATTGTTGTAATAATCTGCATTACCATTCAAGCTCATCTGCAAATTATCCGACAATAAAGAAGCTGTAAACAAATAATAGCTTTTAATATCATAATAACCTTCTGTATTGCGATAGGTCGTTTTCTGTATCGTTGAATTAGGTTCAATTGTCCGGTTTGCTACAATCTTGTCATTTACCAAATTAAAAGCCAGACTCGCTTCTAAATATTGCCCTCTTCGTGTAATGGACTTCCGATACTTTGAAACAATACTATGTGCAAATTCGGATTTCAAATCCTTATTTCCGATCACAATATTTTGTGTGTTGGTATTATCCACCACAGGCTGTATCTGATAGAAGCTAGGCTGGTTATTACGTCCATAATAGTCCATGGAAAGATCCTCTTCTTTGGTAAACTTCCATTTCAATCCAGCAGAAGGCACGAGGTTAACATTTGAATAGGAGGTTTTTATCAGTTTGTCCGTTGAACTTCCCGTTAATTCGGAAGGCTGAACAGCAAAACCGAAGTTCACTTTCACTTTCTCGCTTAAATCTTGCCGATAAATCATGCCGACTTTATTGCTAGCAAAGGAATAGTCGTACTTCAAACTAAGGGAGTCTACCAGTATGGGGCCGTTGTTAAAATTATTGTTATTATCAAAAGTGGAGCGGCGAGCATCAATTTTGGTATAGTCGAAATCGTAATTAATCTCCAAGGTACCACCTAAATCAACAGGCTCCACCAACGACAACCGACTTTGGATATTTTTATTTTCATTGCTGGAACGGACCATTTGATTCAGATAAGTCTCTGTTATTTTTGGCACATTCGTGCTACTGTCGATCGCTCTATTAAAATCGCGCACTTCCTCATCTTTATCCAGGGAATTAAAATCCGTATGCAATGTATAAAGTACTTTCCGCCCCGGTTTAGTAAAACTTCGCACGTAAAAAAGATCTAAAGCCGCTGCAGGACTTTCTGTACTATTGGCCGCGCCATAGTTTCCCGTACTGCTCAACCGATTATTTTGAATCCTTCTATCTTTTAACGTATTGCTGGTCGAATTGGTCCAAGATAGTTTGGGTGATATTTTAAGCTGATCTTTGGGCGACAGCTTCATATCAAAATCCCAGTCCATTTTATGTATACGATCGATTGATTTTATCTTGTAGTCTTCATAATTACTAATCAAATTATTCGCTGCTTTGCCGTATCCATATATCGATTGTAATAAGGAATTTCCCTGGATATAATTATTGCGCTGCGTAAAGGAATATTTACCGCTTGCTGTTACCGTTTTAGAAAGTGGACTAGAGAAACTCCCCCCGACAGATCCGATTTTATTGACCCCATCCGTTGGATCCGCAAAGTCGGCTAGCTCGCCCATTTCCCGTTCCCGCTCCCCTCCATTGGGAGAGCCGAAAGAAAAGAGATTGGTATTCGTATTATTCACCGATGCGATAACAGAGTACTCTTTACCGTCATTGAAACGATTCAGCCCAGCACTCCCCAAATAACGATCTACCGAACCACCGCCAAGCGTGGCTTGACCAAAAGTAATTTTCTTCTTATCATCTTTGAGCACGATATTCAGGACTTTCTCAGATTCTGCACTTTTAATTCCTTTTGCGGTCGCCTCATCACCATAAAAATCAATAACCTGTACACTTTTCACAAAATCTGCAGGAAGGTTACGTGTAGCAGTGAGCACATCGCCACCAAAGAATTTTTTTCCATCCACCTTAACAGAGGATATGGGCTTACCGAAGGCATAGACAGAACCATCACGGGAGACCTGTATATTGGGCAATGCTTTAAGAGCCTCTTCTAAGAGTGCCCGACGATCAAATTGAAAGGCATCTAGGTTAAATTGAACAGTATCCTGCTTATATACAATGGGTTTATATTTCAGTACAACAACTTCTTTTAAAAGAGATACATGGGGAAACATGGTCAATTTTCCGACATCCAATTTAGCTGTCGTGCTATTATATAACGGATAACTACGCTCCAATATACTTAAGCCCAGCTGGCTACAGCTAATACGAATATCATTACCGAGTACACGACTAAAATGAAAATAACCTGTTGCGGAAGTGGATGAGAACAAGGTATCGCGAGAACTCGTCAGATGAACACTGACGCCATTTAAGGGCCTTCCTGCAGTATCTACAACAATTCCATAAACTTCTTTTTTTGACACCTGCCCTAAAGCGCTTTTGGGTAAAAAAAACAAGTTCGTTATAGCTAAAAAAAGTACTAACCGGATAATATTCCCGCCCCTTAGTTCCATCAAATAGACTTTGCAATAATACAATTCAATATAAGAATTCTTAAGCTATTAACGTAAAAAGTTGTGATTTTGTATATAAAAAAACGAGCTGTTTTCTCAACAGCTCGTTTTTTACACTATTTTTTACAATTTATTATTCACCCGCAAAGGCAACCTTAACGAGGTGTTTGTCAATTTCCCAACGACCAGTACCGTCTTCACCAATCACATCGAACAACTCAAGGATACGTCTTGCAACAAACTCCTCTTCTACTTGCTCTTCCAAGAACCATTGTACAAAATTAAAAGTAACATAATCCTTCGCTTTAGCACATTTATCGGCGATGTTGTTGAACTGTTCAGTAACAAACATCTCTTGTTCCAATGTTTGTTCAAAAACGCCACGGAACGATTCAAAATCTTGAGGGATACCTGTAACTTCCGGAGAAATTGCACGACCACCGCGGTTGTTGATATAATTGAAAAGCTTCAACATGTGCTCACGCTCTTCGTTGGATTGCTTCGCAAAAAATTCTGAAGCATTTTCCAAACCTTGATCATCACACCATGAAGACATTGCCAAATATAAGGCTGAAGAATGAGCTTCAACTTTAATCTGTGCATTCAATATATTTTCGATCTCTTCTTTCAAAGAAGATTTTAATTTCAATAAATCTTTCATATTTACCTTAAGTTTAATTTCTAAAATATCAACAGGTGAAACACATTATCACCTGATTACACTACAAAGATACAGTAGATCTTCAAAATCTGTATCAAGAATATGCAATACAAATTCAGTCTAAATTAGACATGGAAACCGCAACTTGTTTAGAATCAATACAATTACAAATACGTAATATTGATACTTTCAATAAGCGATAAATTAAAACAATAAGTGGCTTAAAGGCCTAAAAATCATTGAATGTCAATAAAACCAGCGGGCGGCCTCATTGACACTTATTTAAATTAAAATTAAATAAGGTCTTTCCAAACAAAAAGCGGTGTACATCACAGACGTACACCGCTTTTTTCAATTCGTTTATATGTATAGCCTTATGCAAAAACTGCAAATGGCGAAACCTGCAAACAAGTTCTAACGACGCTATTCAGTTCCATCATAAATTTAGCGCCATCTAACAATTCGCGCAACTGAAGGACATCCTCTACAGCTAAGATGAAACACCTTTCGGTACGGAAAGGCATAATGACTTCAAAATCCGATGAACGTGTTGTGTCGTGAAGCATGTGCTCAACATCAATCGCATCGATACGCTTCTTAAACTTCAAAAAATCCGATACCGAGAAAGAAGTTGTTTCATTATTATATTCCAACCAGAAACAATTTTTGCGGCTACATTGATAAACTGTACCTGCTGTGGTTGAAAAAACTTCCTCAACATTTGCTAACGGACAAACCAATTTTGACATTTCTATTTCTCTTATCATTTAAATCGATCAAAAATAAATATTATTTATAATCAATCCAAGTAAAACAGAAGATTATTTTGATTTAATATAAATAAGCCTTTCAGCGAGTAATGGAAATAAATACTTCATGATTTCACATGGATCAACAGCCCCGAAAATCCACGTAAGATTCTTACTGGCCAATTACGATTAGAGCGGTACAAAAAAAGAGGCCAGTTTTTATAACTGACCTCCTACATTTACATCTATATTTTAATAGTTATTAATCGTATTCTTCCTCTTCTTCTTCCTCTAGGGTAAGAACTTCATTACGTCCATTGATAACTGTATTTTTTGTCTTTGTTTTATGTTTATTAATCTGTCTACGCAAGGATTCCACAGCAATATCTGTCGCCTCCTCAAAGCTTTTCGCTTGCCCTTTCGCAAAAAGCTGGCTTCCCGGGATATTTAATTTAATTTCTGAAATTTTATTTGCCTCATCATCGACATTTTCCAATCGCAGGTAGCATTCGCCACCAATAATGGAATCCAAAAACTGCTCCAATTTTCCTGTTTTCTTTTTGATAAACTCGATTAGCTTTTGATCAGCAGTAAATCGAATGGATTGCACAGTAATGTTCATTTTTCCTCCTTTTTTTAAGCTTTTGGATGAGCTTGTTTATAAATTGACTTCAATCGTTCTGCTGAGTTATGCGTGTACACTTGTGTTGCCGCAAGCCCCGCATGCCCCAGCAGCTCTTTAATTGCATTTAAATCCGCCCCATTGTCCAACAGGGCCGTTGCGAAAGTATGTCTCAAAATATGAGGACTTCTCTTACCTTGAGTAGAAATCAGCGTCAATTGCCGATGTACAATATCATAGATCAGCTTGGCATATGCCGGCTTTCCTTCTTTCGTAACGATTAGTAAGCTGTTATTAGTATCAACAAATTGCGTCGCCTTTTGTTGCAAATAGTTTTTCAATTCTTTCAATAAAAGATTATTGATCGGAACCAAGCGTTCTTTGTTCCTTTTACCTAATATAAGAATATTTTTATTAAAAAAATCGATATCCTGCTCCTTAATTTTCAACAATTCGGCCAAACGAATCCCGGTACCGAACAACAATTCCATAACCATATAATCGCGACAGGATTCAAATCCATCCTGCTCCTGTCCCATCTGATCCAATAAACGCACCAGCTTTTCCTTTTCAACGACTACAGGTAGTTTTTTAGCAGTTTTTAACGCTTTAATGAGTGTCATGGGATTTTTCGCGATACACTCTTCTCTTTGCAAAAATTTAAAATAAGTTCGCATGGAGGACATACTCCGGTTGACCGAACTCGCATTTTTTCCGGACTCTACCATTTGCGCGAAATAATGGCGTAAATCACGGTATACGATATCCGGCACGGTCAGTCCCTCACGATCCAAAAAAGACTGAAACATCTCCAGCTCATGCTTATAGGCAATAACCGTATGTTCTGAATACCTTTTTTCAATCTGCAAAAACCGAATAAACTCCTTTTCCAACATATTTTCCCTTGCTATATAGCTTAAATTACAAACTTAAAAGCACAAAAAAAAGGGAAAAGCAATGCTTTTCCCTTTATATTTTAAAATTATCAGCGAATCAATTAGTTAGCTACATCTTGATTCAAAGATTGTTTGTAAATCGCTTTTTTCACTTGAATGCGACGAGTTACAGATCTCTTTTCGTAAGCTTGACGTGAACGCAACTCTCTTAAAACTCCAGTTTTTTCGAATTTCTTTTTGAAACGTTTCAATGCTCTATCTAAAGATTCTCCTTCTTTTACATTTACGATAATCATGCGTTATATATACCTCCTTTCGCCGCTTTTAAATTTAAAGTGGGACAAAGGTAAGCTATTTATTTTTAAAAAGGAAAAAAAAATTATTTTTTATAACAATTCGAATTCTTCCAACAAAATTCTTAGCGGTTTCTCCTTCGTACACAATGCCGTATGCCAACCCAATTGCTTTGCTGTCGCCAGATGTTGAGGGCTGTCATCAATAAATAAAGTCTCCGCCGGATCCAATTGTTGCTCTTGCATAACCAATTCAAAAATCTCCGCATCCGGTTTGCGCATCCCTACTAAATGGGAGTAATAGGTCTTTTCAAAAAAACCTTCATTGTCGGCAACACCATATTTCTCATGAATATCATTCATACAATAAGCATAATGAATTGCATTGTTGTTACTTAACAAAAAGGTACGGTATCGATCTTTCAACTGGATTAAAATCTCATGATTACCCTGTGGTACACCGATCAGTAAACTGTTCCAGGCTGTATCAATCTGTGCATCCGTCAGTGCTGGGTTTTGGGTTAATTCTCTTATCCCCTCACGAAATTGCGTCGAATCAATTTTTCCTTTATCAAAATTATCAAAAAGTGCACTTTGACCATGATGTCCAAATACGGCATCAACATTTTCTATACCTAACTGAGTAAAAGCATCTTTCAATTTTACAAAGTCGATCATAAAGATCACATTCCCATAATCAAGAACAATATTTTTAATTTTTTCCATCGAATTATTTTGAAATATCGATACAAATATCGATAATTGCATCGTCAAAACGGCACAACAGCTGTTTAAATTGACAAAACAAAAGACCTGCTCCTATAGCTCAGTCGGTTAGAGTAGAAGACTCATAATCTTTTGGTCCCTGGTTCGAGCCCAGGTGGGAGCACAGAACAAAAAAGTCGCTTTTCTATATAGAAAAGCGACTTTTTTGTTTCTTAGACATCCATGTTTATTAAGGAAATTGACCTAGGGAATCCCTTCTCTTTTTTGAGCATAATGTAGCAATTAAAAAAGTAACCACACCTTATGATTGCTAAAGAAAAAAAATAGCCATCTATATGTCAACAATTTAAGAACAGTACAAAAAATCTGACGAAATAAACAGGCCAAATCATATAGCAGATGCCAATCTATTCCTTCATTTTCTAGAAATATTTATTCAAAAAAATACAAACAAAAATCTTATTTGTAATTATTCTAAATAAAAATGTAGATTTGCGCCATTCTTACCATGAAACAATATTGGACAGCTACATTAAAAGGTTCTTCTGAAGCTTTTGAATCCTTATATGACTTAGTATATCGAGAGCTTTTCGCTTATGGCGTTATGTTGGGATATTCGCGCGAGGCCGTAAAAGACGGTATACAACATCTTTTCTTAGAACTATGGGAAAAACGTGACCGTCTGCCCGATGTTGATAATATCAAGTCTTATTTAATGACATGGCTACGCCGTGTACTGAATGACCATCGCGTATTGAATGAAAAATTAAATTCAGGAAATTATCAGCCCAATGATAATACACCTTCACATGAAGCTTTACTCATACAACAGGAAACCGTAAACGAAACCACTGCGCGTCTATCAAAAGCATTGGAATCACTCACACCTAAACAAAGACAGGTGATTGACCTTAGGTTTTTTCAAAATATGTCTTATGAACAGATCGCTTCCAAAACAGGCAATAGTCAGCGTACAATCTATAACATTGTATATGAATCTGTTAAGATTTTAAAAGAAAAAAAATAAAAATAATCCGGTAAAAAAACGGAATTGCTCCCTCTACCTTCACATATACATGAAAAAAATTTATAACGACAGCGTTGATTTGCTCAGTGACGAGAGTTTTGTGTCTTATCATAATGGAACCGCAAATAAACAGGAAATTCATTTTTGGGATACATGGATCGCAGAAAATCCGGATAAATTGGATCTTGTTGCAGACGCGCGAAAGATGCTCGATACCCTAAAAATGCATATCACCGAAACGGAATATCAAGTTGAAAAAGACAAACTATTTGCGACACTCGAAAGCAAAGTGCCTACAAAAACTCGAAGACTGACAACGAGATGGCGCTGGATCGCCGCAGCATCAATCCTGCTCATAGGAACATTTACATTCCGTCAGTTTTTCTACAAAGACTCACCTCAGCGTACTTTAGCTGTAAATACAGTTTCCGCTGAACAATGGCTCAGTGTCGTCGCCCAAAATGGCAAAATGGTTAAAGTCAATCTAACTGATGGCAGCCAGATTACGTTGATGGGTGGTAGTAAACTAAAATACCCCAAACATTTCCGTAAGGATACAATGTATGTCCTGCTAGATGGCGATGCACGCTTTAACATTGCAAAAAAGCCTGATCGCACATTTGCTGTAAAAACAGGCAATACCTTGGTAACAGTATTAGGAACACAGTTTTTGGTAGAACAAGCTGACACTAAAAATACCAGAGTCAGTTTGTTTTCTGGAAAAATTAAATTGACCAACCAATTAAACAACAAACAAGCCCTACTCAGTCCAGGACAACAGGGGTATGTCACAAATCAGGAGATCCATCTCGATAAATTTACGCCAACAGAGATCAATAATTTTGCAGAAGGTATTTTGCATTTTCAAAATGCTTCTTTTGCTGAAGTCGCGCGAAAAATGGAGCAATATTATGGTATCCACATCTCTCTCAGCAAACCAAATGCACGATGGCGGTATAGCGGGCATTTTGAGAAGCTGCCTGTTGAGACCGCACTCGCCGCGATTTGTTTTTCAAAAGAATTGTCATCAAAAAAAATAGCAACAGATACCTATGTGCTTTATTAAAAAAACAGTAAGACGAACCTGTTTATTGAATACTTTTTTTCTATTATTCGCTGGCGCTGTTTCAGCTCAAAATGCTTCCAACCAAGGGAGTTTGGAAACTGCTTTTCAATTACTGACGCAGCAACATGCTGTACATTTTTCCTACGATGCATCCATCGGACTGCAGCGACGCGTTCCACTTCCGACAGCAAAAGAGAATATCGATACGTATTTGTCGAGACTTGCTTCAACGCTTCAGTTGCGCTTTCAGCGGATTAAACATTCAAATCTGATAGCCGTCAGCAAGGCGCCAAAACCCATACAATTAAGAGGTGTAGTGAAAGATGCCAAAACAGGCTTACCTATGGCCGGTGCGACTATTATGCTACGCAAAGAAAACAAAACCTATTTCACCGATAGTTTAGGGCGATATCGCATACTGACAGCAGCCGAAAATCGCGGCGAGGGAATAGGCGTACGTTACTTAGGTTATCAGAATTACGACTTCAAGGTGGATACCGCTGTACAGCAGATCAATCTGTCACCTTTAGATCAACAGCTTGAAGAAGTATTCGTCAGCAGTACTTACGAAGCGCCTAAACTGCGCGAAGAGATGATCGGAAGTGTCTATACCGTCAGCGCAAAGGATTTACAGGCCGATCGCCCTATAGAGAGTGTCGATAAGATGTTGGAAGGATTGGTACCGGGATTATATGTCGAACCCAGCACTTCCTTGGGCACATCCGTTAAGCTCCATATCCGAGGACAGGGAACATTGACAAACCTGACAAGCAATACTGGACGATCAACCTCATCGCAGCCTTTGTACGTGGTGGATGGTGTCGTTGTCCAAGAACAGGAGATTGGCGACGCCAGTTCGCTTTTTAATGGCGAAACATTGCTGAACCCAATTGCAGGAATCAATCCGTTAGATATTGAATCCATTTCGGTACTTAAGGATGCTGCCGCAACCGCAATCTATGGTGCTAATGCAGCAAACGGTGTGATTTTAATCACCACCAAGTCTGGGCGGAGCGGCAAACCGCAGTTGACAGCGTCATACAATACCGGTGTATCCACATTTATCAATCGGATGAAATTGCTCTCCGGGCCGCAATACTATGAGCTACTACGGGAGTTCCATATCAATACGGGCAAAACCGAGAGTGAAGCAACGCGTCTGGCGGGTAGCAATACCATTGATACAGATTGGTTTGGACTGACTTCACGCAATGCACGCTATGATAATGTAAATCTATCACTTTCGGGCGGAAAAGGTAACGATACGTATTACCTCTCTATGGGCTACCGCAATCAACAAAATGCCAGTCCGGGAAATGGACTGAAGCAATACACAAGCTCCATGCGTTATTACAATCAGTTTAGTGATAAACTGCAAATGACCACGACTATATCGCCGACACTGATGCAGCGTGAGGGGCTCGACCAATTTGCAAATGCTGCTTACATGCCTCCCAATATAAATCCCTACAAGGAAGACGGAACTTACAGTACCTTCTTAGGGCTCGTGAATCCTGTCGCAGCGCTGGCTGAAAATACAGATAAAGCCTTGGCTTTTACAGGGACTGCACGGATTGAACTGCAATATGCACTGTTACCCTTTTTAAGCCTGCGCGGAGCTATCGGCGGGAATATGCTGCAATCCAAGCAGGAAACTTTTCTTTCAGGCATAGCCGGTGCTTCCACAGCTAAAGATGGGCGCCTCCGAATCAACGATCGCACGACGTACAGCTGGACCTCCATGTTACAGTTAACCTATAGCCCAAAATGGCAAAACGGGCATCGTTTTGTTGGTATTGCGGGGATAGAACTAAAAGATCAATACAGCAAATTATTAGTGGGCCAAGGTACCGGCTTTACTTACGATAGGGTCATCTCACTCGGCCTCGCAAGTTCGACACAGTCGTCTTCCTCTAAAATCTCGGATGCGACAGTATCCAACTATGTACAGATGAATTACGACTATGACAAGCGATTTTATGCTTCTCTGAGTGGCCGTGCAGATCAGTCGTCCATGTTTGGTGGCGACAAACAGGTCGCACTCAATGGAGCGCTTGGATTAGGCTGGAATATCAGCAACGAAAAATTCATGCAACCCGTTGCAGCAATTGATTTCTTACGTCTTCGAGCCAGCTTCGGAACCACAGGGAATTCGCGGATCGGATCATATGCTTCCAGAGGGCTTTATGATTTAAACAACGTGACCTATGGTGGGCAAATGAGTGCAACTCCCTCTTCTTCTGCTGCCGAAAATCCAGATCTAGGTTGGGAAACGAATATCAAATTCAACTTCGGTTTTGACTTGAATGCCTTCAATAGATTGCGTCTTGTATTAGACCTTTACCGGAATAATATCCGCAATCTCATTACAGACATCAGTGTGCCATTAGAAACAGGATATGGCAAAATGCCAGTCAATTCGGGCAATATGTACAATCAAGGGCTCGATTTAAGCATTGCCTATCAATGGCTTAAACAGTCTAAGATAACCTGGAACAGTACCCTTATCGGTGGTTGGAATAGAAATAAGGTGACCTCCTTTAATAATCCACTCATTGAACAATATGCAGCAAACTCCTCCGATAATGTAGGTATAGGTCAGCGTGTGGGATACAGTTCAACTTCGCTCTGGGGTATCAAATGGGGCGGTGTAGATCCAAGCACCGGAGTGGAACAATTCTATACCCCAGATGGAGAGCTGTTAAATCGGACTGAAATACGGGCAATGGGTCAAAACGCTTACCAATTACTAGGCAATTCGATGCCTGATTTTCAAGGAAGTATCATCAACAATCTGGGCTGGAAGGGTTTTCAGTTCACCTTCAATATACAGTATAACCTTGGTGGCAACAAGTTTGCATCGACAACCTACTTACGGGATGGCAATAATCTGGCAAACTCCAATATGTCGGTCAACCTACTGGATCGTTGGCAGAATGCGGGCGATATCACTGCAATCCCCAAACTTAATTCAAGCTCACCACTCAACAATTCCTCCCGCTATTTGTACAGCATGACTTATCTCAAGCTGAGCAACGTATCCTTAAGCTATCGCCTGGCAGATCGATTGACCAAGCGCATCGGCATAGGGCAGACAGCTTTGAGCTTCAATGTTACAAATGTACTTTACTGGTTCAAAGACAAAAGCCCCGCTGGCAGAAACGGTATCCGCGAGTATAGGTTTGTCTATCCCGAGACACGTAATTTTTCGATTGGCCTACGCACCACACTTTAATCCTTTAATAATTTGAGCTATGAACATAAAGACGCTAAGTATTGCTTTTCTTGTCACTTTGGGCACAACGGGCTGTTCAAAATTTTTAGATAAAGAACCGGAAAACAAAGTATCGGTCGACCTGCTTTTTTCAGATATGCAGGGTGCTAAATCGGCTTTGGCGGGAGTTTACGAAGACCTATTTCAGTCAACTTACTACAATGGCTTGCGTATGGTTTACCCAGACCTGCTTGGCGGAAACTTAACGTTTACCGTAGCGAGCAAAACGACACTTTCGGATGTTTATTCCTTTGAGACAGATGCCGAAAATGGTTCTATGAACAGTCTATACAGTTATCAGTATACGCTACTCAATGCAATCAATAATATCATAAAGCGTGTCCCAGCGATGCAGAATGTCAGTGAACTCGAACGCAATAACGTAATGGCCCAGGCCTATGGTCTGCGGGCATTGGTTCATTTCGATCTTGTGCAGTTATATGCGCAGCCTTATCGTTACACCGAAGATGCTTCACATCCGGGCATCATATTGGCCAAAACAACAATTGTACCCAATGAGGCACAGATTGCACGCTCCACAGTGGCAGATGTATATCAATTTATACAAGCTGATCTGTCCCTCGCTGATTCTTTATTTGCCAATAGCAAAGCTATATTTGAAGGCAATGCCAAAATATATATGAGCTTACAGGCAAGTAAAGCACTCCAAGCCCGATTAGCATTAAATCGCAACGACTGGGAAAAAGCTTACCAGCTAAGTGCCGAACTGCTCAAAGCGAACTATTCGCTATATACCAATGCTGAGTATATCGACAGTTGGAAACAGGCCAACACCAAAGAATCTATATTCGAATTGGCTGTGCCGAGCAATTATTCCAGTAACTCAATCGGTAGTTATTATGTCAATGATTCAGGCAACTCCTACTATCAGTTTGGACCAAGTCAGGATCTACTCCATTTGTATGGGCAAAATGATGTGCGTGCTCAGGGTGGAATATTTAAATATCCAACTATACAAACTGCAGTAACAAGCGTCAAGTTGATCCGTCTTTCCGAAATATATTTGATTCATGCCGAAGCGGCAGCTGAACTTGGCTATGCTAATGAAGCTATTTCAGACCTAAATGTCATCAGACTACGTGGGAATCCGCAGCTCGGCGCTTATCTTTTCAACACAAAAGACCTGCTGATCAAGGAGATCCTTGACGAACGTCGTCGTGAGCTCTGTCTTGAAGGCTTCTTATACCTGGATCTGATGCGTAGAGGTCAATCCGTTATGCGCAATGACTGTACTGGTGCAAACTGTAATGTCACTTATCCAAATGATCATATGGTACTGCCTATTCCACAACAGTCTGTACTCTCCAATTCACTGATGAGACAGAATCCCGGCTATTAATCACTCAATAAAACACAAATTAATAAAACAACACATGAACAGTTTAAAAGCAATCCTTAAGTTATCCAAGCTCGTCACTATTTTCAGCATCTTATTTTTTACCATGTCCTGTAGCAAGGACAGTACCGTGACTCCTGAGCCCGAGTATGTCCCTAAACCAGATAATAATGCCGTAGCTGCAT
Source organism: Sphingobacterium siyangense (assembly GCF_023277505.1). Lineage (NCBI taxonomy): Bacteria > Pseudomonadati > Bacteroidota > Sphingobacteriia > Sphingobacteriales > Sphingobacteriaceae > Sphingobacterium > Sphingobacterium siyangense. Next base: position 5,227,388 of record NZ_CP080574.1, read on the forward strand.
TTACCAGTACAGATGCTTATTTCGAACTATATATCTATCGCTTCGATGATGTCACACAAACATGGGGCAAACGTATCCGGTCCCACTATCCAACGGTATCTTCAACAGACCCAACCTATATGGGCTTTACCAATCCTTTTGTGACAGATAGCGGGGTAAACCTTTTCCAGATGGTCACGCTTTACAGCGATAAAATCGGCTCAACAAATATCAAAACGGCTGGTATAAATGTCGATCAGGTATTGCAATTTCTACCAGATGAGAATAATAATAAAATTGGTAAAGTGACTGTAAAAGAACAACAGGTCAAAATCTATAAGAAAACCGAATCCGCAGAAGAACGGAAAGATATGGAGTTCTTTGAGGTTGGTATCAGTGGCTCGGGAACCTATGATCTAAATGAAGGTGTAATCGACTTGGAAGTGAATTTTAACGAGTCTGCGATCGGAGGAGCAAATAAGATAATCCGTAAATACAAACTGAGTACCAAAGCGTTAGAACTATAAACAACGAATGATACGAAGAGTACTTGTATTTGGTTTATTGGGAGTCGTCTTGATCTTGCTGGCTTTTGTGCAGGATCAGGATATTCCTGATATTGCGCTATGGCGCAGATTGTATGCTTCCGGCGACAGCAGGCAATGGCCGACTCCCCACCTAGATGATGATGTAAAAACAAATTTTGTGGATATCGGATCACTGCCCGATGTAGAATACCCTTTGGACAATCCCTTTTCCAAGGAAAAGTCAGCGCTGGGAAAATTATTGTTTTTCGATCCCAGACTTTCAGCGACCAAACAGCTGGCCTGCGCAAGCTGCCACGATCCGCAGCTGGGCTGGGGCGATGGCAAAAGCTTAGCAAATGGGCACAATCGACGGGTAGGAAAGCGAAATGCAATGACCTTGTATAATGTTGGATACTACCATACTTTCTTTTGGGATGGACGATCTCCCTCCTTGGAAGCCCAGGTATTATTCCCATTGACCGATAGCGTTGAGATGAACACCGCTCCCGAAGTAGCTGTACGTCATATTCAGGCAATAGCCGGTTACAGGCCTTTGTTCAAATCAGCCTTTGGAGACAGTACGATCAGTATCTCGCGCATTCAACAGGCTATTGCAACTTTTGAGCGCGGCATTCGTAGCTACAACAGCAAATTTGACCGCTTTATTAAAGGAAATAAAGATGCCATGACGGATGACGAGGTCTGGGGGCTTCATCTTTTTCGGACTAAAGCACGCTGCATCAACTGCCACAATACACCGTTATTTTCAGATAATCAGTTCCATAATGATGGTCAAACATTATATGGTACCAGGCAGCAGGACTTTGGACATTACCATATCAGTGGCAAGCAGGAAGATATAGGTGCATTTCGAACGCCCTCTTTACGGGAAATCACCCTTACAGGACCTTGGATGCACCATGGTAATTTTCCAACATTACTGGACGTCGTACAACTTTATAATCTCGGTAATCCTGAACCGATACAGCGTAGCGTTACGATAGATCCTAAAACCAAACCCATTCATTCGGCGAAGCTGAAAAAGCTGAACCTCACAAATGAAGAAATTAATGCTGTGCTTAAATTTCTAGGGGCTATCAGTAGCAGTACACAACAGCGTATAGCGATGCCAAAATTGCCCGAATAAACCAAAATAAATAAAAAGAGAAATCCAGCATTAATACGAAGATAAATAAGGTGTCAACCTAGTCTTCTTAAAATAACATGTGCTTATCGCTTTAAATGAACAGCGTAAAAAACGAAGGCAGCACAAAGCCATAAAAAAATCCCCATCGCATGATGGGGATTTTTTTACCGGGCTCTCCTTATATTTCCTTTCGATTATCGTCCGATTCAATATCGATCAGTTTATTGTAAGGATCTATACCTACCTGTTCGGGTTTTTGATCAACAATCAGCGTCATCGTATTGTTGATTCGATCGATTTTATGCTTTTTTAGATAAAGCTCCTGACGTTTATTACCGTCTTTGCTTTTCTTATCCGAGAAAACACCTACCTCGATATAGTCTGCCAATGGCAATGATTTCAGAGTCACACGATCTGATTTCTTAAAGGACAGCGGCTGCCCACCTTCGTCATTGTAACTCTTTTTCCCATTGCCATCTACGCGGTACTTGGACACTTCAAATTGGATATCAACCTGGTATTTACCATCCTTAAGTTTCTTTGAACTTACTTTTTCTATTTTATTGTTATACAGGGTGATCGTTTCAAACATATCTTTAATCAGGTAACGTAATGAGTCAGGAGTCGCCTGTCTAAAACTATCCACAAACTCTGATGAAGTTGTATATGGTGGGTTTTGAAACGCTGTACGTTGTAAATAAGATTGGGCTGTCCTGTTAAAAAGATCCTCGCCCAGATAATCGCTCAAGGCATAAAGCACCAGGGATCCCTTTTGGTAATGGATGTACATTTGATTTTCATTATACATCAACGGCTTTTCACCTAGTTTTTCGGCACTTCGTCCTTGCAAATAGCCATCGAGCGCATCTTTGAGAAACTTACGCATCTGCCCTTTACCATATCTTTTTTCCAAAACCTTGAGCGATGAATATTCAGACATACTTTCGGACATCAATGTAGCCCCTTGCACATTGGCTCCTACCACTTGATGTGCCCACCACTGATGTGCAATCTCATGGGCTGTTACCGCGTAGGGATAATCGACCGCATCTTCTTTCTTCTCATTGACATCAGCAATAAAACCGATCGCTTCAGAAAAAGGAATTGTATTTGCAAAGGACTGCGCGAAAGTTCCCGCTGTGCGCGGAAATTCAATAATACGCAATTGTCGATGCGGGTAAGCACTGTATTCTTTCGTATAGTAAGCCAAAGAAGCCTTACTGGAAGCCATCATCCGATCGAGGTTATAGGTATGCCCCTTATGGTAATAAATCTCCAAATTTACCCCGTTCCACTTATCTTTTTTGACTTCATATTCGGCCGAATTAAATGCAAAAAAGTTCAGGATTTCCGAATCCATTTTATATTGATAGTACTTACGACCATCTTTCTCCCATTGTTTTGTGAGATAGCCCGGAGCAATAGCCAACTGATTCTTGGCCGTACTTACTGTAGCTTCAAAACGGATCCAATCGGCATCGTTGGATATATAGTTATTCTGCAGGGCCCTTTTGTCAGTCTGCGGAGCCATTCTATCACGATACGGAAGTCCATATTTTTTGCGGACATCATTGTCTACCAACTCGCCACGGTCAAGATAGCCTATATTCGGGAAAAGCATATTGTTGATAAACGTACCATTGCCCTTCACAGGCGACTTTTCATTTATCCAGGTATTGGCCGGACTAACAGTACTAAATTTCAACACAATAGAATCGCCCGGAGCCATAGGCTTCTCGAGTTTATAAATATTGAAATTATATTTATCGTCGGCAGAAATCAATTTATTTGGTACACTTAAAGAAAATATATAATCGTAATTATTGTAATTGACAAAAATAGAATCAATAGGCATATTGGTCTTGTTTTTCAATACATAGTCCGCATGCGCTTTAAAACTTCGCGTATCGGGAAAAATATCCAGATTAAACTTAATATCCACGACACGGGGCTGCGGCCTGTACTGATACTTCTTATATTTCTTTTCCCATTCTACAGCTTGTTTTTCATGATCTAAACTGGTATAATATGGATTTTTAATGTGGTTTTCGTAATATATTGCAGCACCGATGCCAATAAAGCCCGCAAAGGCAAAAATGAGCAGCGCCGTTGTTACCGGTCCCAAATTCGCCTTAAAAATACCCCAACGCTCCCTAACTCCCGAAAAACCACCTCTTCGCCATAACAGCAGGGCGATGACAGCAAAAAACACCGCAAAAAGCAGCCAATAAACCCGATACGTTAAAAACGGAAGAACATAGCCGAATCCATCCATATCCGAGTAATCCAGATCTGGTCCCTGATTAAACTGATAGATCTCCTGTTCTACACCGACCATGGATAAAAAGGGTAATCCAATAAAGAGGGTCAATAACACAAAAAATCCAGCCAGGTAATTTTTGAAAAGCGTATGTACAAAAAGTGAAATAAATAGCCATACCAAATTTGACAACATACCATACACCATCAGATGCATCACATATTGTCCAATTTCAAAATTATAATAGTGATGGTACACCTGAAACCCCATGCAGGTCGCAATCACAACGGCCAGCAAAGTCAATTGCATCAAAAGAATTGCGATAATCTTCGACCCCATAAAAGCCCAGTTGGGCGTCGCTGTTGTATCCAACAATCCTCCCATCCGCGTAATGCTGCCGCGGTGGACAAGAAGTCCCGTAAAAAGAAACGTCAGGATCAGCAGGAAAAACTTAAACGTAGTCCCCGGGATCATCAGCATTTTCCAGGTCACCGGATAAGTCGACGTTCCGAATATCGAGCCAATGGTGCTTGCCATCAAGATAATGAACAATACTCCTACCAAAGTCAATATTAAAAACACCGGATTTTTGACGATATAGCGATAGTCGTACCGTGCCATTGTCCATGTCGTTTTCAAATAATGAAAGGTCGAAAAATCATAGTTTACTTTAGGCAGATTGATTTTGAAGATACTATCAAAGTTATTTTTGGTTAAACGGGCTCCTTTTTTCGATGATTTAAAGGAAATCGAATGTTGTGAAAAAGAAAACAACATATAAAATCCGCCAATGAATAAGGCTGCGACAGCGAGCCATATTAACCGGTTATAAATAACAGCTCCGGTAAAGGGAAGATTATTGACATTCTTCTCATCTGGAGACCAGTATTGGGTATAGTATGAGATGGCACTATCCCCAAAAGGATCTATCAATGCCCCCACAAAACGATTGTCCATATTGTTCGCCAGATTCTGAACCAGCACCTGAAGAATAATAAGGATCAACACCGCGACAAAACCAACGTATACGTTTCGTGTCAATGTTACCAGCACAAAGATAATTGCACTAAAAATAATGAGATTTGGGATAACCTGTACAAGATAGGTCTGTAAATATGCCCAAACATGAATTGGTCCCAATAAGGATTGATTGATACCCGGCACGAATTGTGCGACGATAATACCCAAGGTTGAAGCAAATACAATAACCAATACAACAGCTACTGATCCAAAGAATTTACCGAGTAGATAGTCCGTTTTTGAGAAAGGGTAACTGAAAAGTATCGTATGCACCTGGTATTGAAAATCCCGGTAGACGCAGGCTCCAACGATGGACGGTATCAAAAAATAGATAATAGTCGACATGCCATTAACCATACCATTAATCGCCCATGGAGAGTTCATAATGGTGTTGGACGAAGTCGTTGCCGTTATACCATCAAAAATACCGAGCGAAGACAGCATAATAAACAACGAAAGCGCAAAGAAGAGTGCCATATAGATGTAGACGGCAGAACTCTTAAACCAACGCGCAAACTCAAAATGAAAGATGGCTTTAAACATGGCGTTGATCATTTTTTAGCGCTACAAAATAGACATCCTCCAATTGGCCTTGAGCGTTCACAAATGATTCATCGGGACGCACATCGCTGTACACCCGAATATTGAGTGTGTTGTCCTGATTGTAATTGGTTGAAATAACGTTATATTTTTGTGTATACTCATCCAGTTGATCCCGACTGATGATACGTACCCAGATTTTACCATCCAATTGATCGATGGATTCTTTAGGAGTGCCTCTCAAAAGAATCTTTCCCCCATTCAAAATGGCCAACTCATGACACAGTTCACGCACATCATCCACAATATGCGTAGAAAAAATGACGGTATGATCTGTACCTATTTCTCGTAGAACGTTCAAAAAGCGATGTCTTTCCGCGGGGTCAAGCCCTGCAGTCGGTTCATCTACAATGATTAACTTGGGATCATTCAGCAACAATTGCGCAATACCAAAACGTTGCTTCATCCCGCCCGAGTAACCACTTACGCTTTTATTGCGTACGTCCCAAAGATTGGTAACCTCAAGAACACGGTTGATAATGGCATCCCGATCGGCTTTCGATTTAATTCCTTTAAGCTTTGCAAAATATTGCAGCAGATCTGATGCAGAGAGATTGGGATAAACACCAAATTCCTGTGGCAAATAACCCAAAACTTTCCGCAAATCGAGCTGATTTTTGAGTACATCAATATCACCAAAAGTAATACGGCCACTGTCGGGTTTCTGAAGTGTCGCAATTGTCCGCATTAAAGAAGACTTGCCAGCACCATTTGGTCCCAGTAAACCAAACATCCCGGGCTTAATTTCTAAGTTTACGCCATCTAAAGCTTTTACTCCATTAGAATAGGTCTTACTAAGGGTCTCTATGGATAAATTCATAATTTATTTTAACTGTTAATAATATGTTAGTATACCAAAACAAGGATATGTTACATCAAGATAGTAAAAGTTAAAAACAAACGAAAATGAAAGGTTTCCAATGGACACATCTGCAGGCAAAAAAACTGTTTTTGCTTTTGGACAAATACCTTAAAAAGATGAGTCTCCAAGCGGGTCAGATAGCATTAAAAGATCTACTAAAAACTTCGCAATAATGGCTGTGTACTACATCGAAAGGATCCGCCAAAGCTACGGCTGATCCGGAAATCAATGTATTCAACATGGACACCACAAGCGGAGAGCTTATCTCCAATATAGCCAAAAACAGGATCTGTCACATAGACTGTCGGATTAATAGGCAGACCATTGGTTGCTAGCAAGCTCGCCTCCTTCAAATTGACCACAATTTTGTCCCATGTTTTCAGTTTTTGGGGTATCCCATAGGGTAATGCTTCCTCACAAACGATCATCAATCCTTCGCGGATCAGTCCTAGTGCACAGTCCAAATGAAGTATATTGGGATGAAGTTTCAACTCTTCAACCTGATAACCATAAGGCTGTAATAGTTTAGAGAGCCACTTAATCCCTAGGCTGTTCGAGGAAAGCCCAGAGTTGCCGACAAAAATATGTTTACCGTATACCAGGATGTCGCCTCCTTCTAGAAAAGGGCCATGCCATAATCCCAACTCCTCCTGCTCCGCCATGGCGGGTCTTGGCGCAGCCACATAAAGGCAGTCACTTTGATAAACTTCACGTTCCAACACATCCCGGATGGGCCATATTTCATTGCGGCGCTGCATAAAACGGATTGACCCCTCAATAACGGCATTTCCGATGGTGAAAAATGGGTCTCGGACAAAGAAATTAGAATAACCGTGTTCTCCTCCGGATACTTTTTCAAGTGTTGTTAGGTTACGTGGCCGCAACACTTCAACGCCATATTTCTCCAACAGCAAAGCAAAATTATTGCGCTCTTGTTCCCATGCCTTTTGCAATTCGGGATACACTTCTCCAAAATCTTTTCCTGCATTGGCATCGTCTCCCTCCAGCGCAGTGGAAGATAAAAACCGAAGATCTTCAACCTTCATCATTTCCGGAAAGCCAAATTCAGAAACCGTAAGAATAACTTTCTTTAAAGGGGCAAACTCATTTTCTACAAAGATCATAGCACTGATTTTAAGTCCAATTTGCTTTTTTTTATCAAAAAAAACAAATGTATAGGAAAGCGGAATCTAAATTCCTAGAACCCAGCGCACATTGAACAAATCAGTTACTTCAATAAATTTCTGCTGCAAATCAAAATCTATTCTTCTTTTTTGTTGGGATGTAAGTCTTTCAATCAATTCCCCACGTTCGGAAATATCCTGACAGGGCAAAAACACAGCGACGTAGTTTCCCACTCTCCGTCCCTCGTTGTGCACCAAATCAGAGCCGTAAATTGCGATAGGTCCGGAAATAAGAGTGGCACTCACTACAGGCATTTCAGCACAGCCCTGCAAGGGTTGGTCGAACATATCAAAATGTAACGTTCCCCCAAAACAGGTCTGATAAAACGTAAGTGCCGCTCTACAATTTCCTGAGAATGTAATGAAAATTCCGCTTTGCAAGCGTTCCATTGGCTGAACTAACATCATATCAATTGGCTATGCATCCGGTATTTCAGGCTCTACAAGTTTTCTCATTTTTTCCAACGACTCTTGCCATCCAAGGTAGCACATCTCGACAGGAATAACCTCAGGAATTCCAGTCTGTTCAATCTTAAGTTCTGTACCACACATCACTTTACGCAAGGAGACAGTGGTAGTCATTTCACCCGGTAAATTGGGATCATCAAATCGATCCACGTACTTGATAAAAGTATCTTGTTCAATCTCAAGGTACTCACCACCAAAAGAATGGCTATGACCGGTACTAAAATTAATGAAGGTCATTTTGAAACTTCCGCCTACTTTAAAATCCATTTGCTGTACGGTACAGACAAAACCATAAGGAGGCAGCCAGCTGGCATGTGCTATCGGATCTGCGAAAGCACGGAACACCTTTTCAGGACTCGCCTGAATAATTCGATGTAAAGAAACCTGATTCGTTTTCATATCTATATTGTTTATAAGTGAATAACTATTGCTTATTTTTTGTTTTACTCGCTCTCAGTACATTCTTTCAGTCCAATACAATCCGGTAAACTTGCTACACTACTGAAGTCTGATGATATACTCCTGTACCAACTGTCTCCTTGTTGCTTAAACGAGTAATCTTGGCCTGATAGAAATAAGAAACAGCAAGTATCCCCAATACTAAAATGGGCATCACCATAAATGCTGCATTTTTGTCAACACATGCGTGACTAATAAAAGCAAATATTAAATTGAATGTCAATCCAGCATAGGCCCATTCTTTTAATTTGGTCGGAACCTGCGGTACTGCAATTGCAATAACGCCCAACAGCTTACAGATAATTAAAGCATAGGCAAAATAGTCGGGATATCCCAATGGTTTTGTGCCCGCATTGATATATTGCGGCGCAAATAACAGTGTTCCAAGTGGCATCAGTCCTTCCCAGAGAACTATAAATACCGTTGCTATCCAAAAAGCAATTTTGTTCTTTTTCATTGTATAAGTCGTTTGTGTAAGTGTATAATTTCAGTGATAATCAGCCTTGAATCCTTGAATTACTAATTCGCAGATTCTACATAGTTTAAGAAGTTATTTAAAATAGCCTGCCAGCCCGATTTTTGGAATTCAGGATCATTTTCCTGTTCCGCATCAAAAACTGTTATCACACTGGTTTTCCCTTCCGCTTCGGAGAAAAGCGTATTTACAGTTCTTCCATCGGCCATGGTATATGCAATTTCCTGGTATAAATTTACCGTATGGTAGGTTCCTTCGAAGTCAAATCCGAAGCTTCCATCTTTTGCCTCCATACTATTTTTAAAAGTACCATCCACGCGAAGATCATTTTCACTGCTTGGGCAGTGCCAGCTCGGGTCTGCCGAGTTCCATTGCATAATATCCGTCGGACTGTTCCATAATTTCCATACTTTTTCTACAGGAGCGTTAATCGTTGCTTCAACTGTAATTTTTGTCTGTCTTTCCATTGTTTTCCTATTGTTTATATTGATATAACAAAGATGCAAAGGATCAAAACATTGCGGCTGTTGCAAAGACGACAACTTTAGGGGTAGATTACGACAAAAACTATTTGTACCTTTATGTCATAAACCAAAAATGATATGCAAATCTCTGTTTTTGTTCCCGAATACGGCACTATCGAAGGTATTACCCCTGCATTCAGAACCTTTCATACGGCCAATGAATTTCTAACGGCCTTTGGAAAACAGCCTATTTTTGAAGTCGAATATGTAGGTTTAACGACTTACGTTCCGGCCAATAGCGGGGAGTATACCATCAAGACAAACCGGCTATTACAGGACGTTCAGAAAACAGATCTGCTTATTATACCGCCTATTTTTGGCAACATAGAAAAAGGAATACGTGATAATGCCGAAGCGATCCCTTATTTTACAAAACTGTACCACAAAGGGGCTAGTCTTGCCAGTCTATGTGTGGGTGCTTTCCTGCTCGCTGAGACAGGTCTTTTAGATGGAAAAAAATGTTCGACACACTGGGCACATATCGAAGAGTTCAAGGAAAAATACCCTCACATTGAAATTGAGGATGGCGCTGTGATCACTGAACATGAAAATATCTACAGCAGTGGTGGCGCGAGCAGCTTATGGAATCTGATACTCTATTTAGTGGAAAAGTATTCCGACAGGGAAACAGCCGTACTCATAGCCAAATATTTTGCGCTGGATATCAGCCGGGATAATCAATCGCAATTCGCCATATTCAGAGGCCAACGTAATCATGCTGATCTGGATATCCAACAAGCTCAAGACTATATCGAGAAGAAGTACGAGGAGAAAATTACAGTCGAAGAACTGGCCAATCATGTCAATATTGGGCGGCGAACATTTGAACGGAGATTCAAAGAAGCAACCAACAACACGCCTGTCGAATACCTCCAACGCGTACGCATCGAAGCTGCAAAAAAATTCTTCGAAGCATCACGAAAAAACGTTTCCGAGGTGATGTTTGATGTAGGCTATACCGACACAAAAGCCTTTCGGGATATTTTTCGAAAAATTACAGGCCTTACACCAATAGATTATCGAAACAAATTTGCCAAGGTAACTGCTGATGTCGCCATTGAGCAATAAACTGTGATAAACAATAAAGCCACTCCTCTGAGTGGCTTTATCATTGCTCGAATTCCTTATAATTATTTTAACATCATTTCCCGAATATACTTCACGGGTGAATTACCAAAACTTAGGAATTTTTCATTGAACGCCTTCAAATTAAACTGTTTCCCTTCTTTTTGTTTAACAGCTTCCCTAAGGTCATAAATTTCTTTATATCCCGTAAAGTAAGACGTCAGCTGCACACTGCTCACAGACACACGTTTCCATTTACCGGCTGCTTCGGCCTGTTGTTGAAACGCCTCATCAACCAACAAATGCATGGCGTCTTTTTCACTCATATTTTTCACATGGACGCTATAATCGAGTATAGCATTACAAACGGTACGCAGATGCCATTTGTACCACATCAACCACATTTCAGGAGCATTGTCACCGTAACCATTTTCGAGCATCATTTGTTCGGTATAGACAGCCCAGCCCTCAATCATTGCACCATTACCTAAAATACTCTTGATGAGACTCGGCGATTGGTTCGCATACACCAATTGGGTGTAATGCCCCGGAATAGCTTCGTGTATATTCAGTATCTGTAAAATGTAATGGTTATACTCCCGAAGGTAACTCTCTGTTGCCTCTTTGGTCCAGCCTGTTAGACTGCCCACATTGTAATAGGTATTCCCACCTTTATCGTATGGACCAGGTGCACTGATTGAAGCTCCCGCAACACCAGCCATATAAGCAGGCTCTTTGCGCACCACAAGCGGCTTGCTATCATCGATGTACAATAAATCCTTTTGTTTGACAAACGCAACCAGCTTCGGTATCTGTGCTTCGATAGCGGATTGAAACTCTTCTGCTTTAACATGTTTGACAGACAGGGTGTCGATCATCTTTCGAATGACAAGCAAACTATCTGACGGCAAGGATGATTTTCCAAAATATTTAGGCCACAGCTCTTTGCTGATTTTATACATCTCACCATGTAAATAGCTTTTTCTTGCTAGAGCAGCCTGATAAATCTGTTCTGCCGTTGAACCCGATTGGATATCGAAATCAAATTTCTTGTCGTAAAGTTCTTTTCCTAATCTAAAACTTCGCGGAGAAGGATTAGGTGTCACTTTTAAAAATTGAACATATCCGTTGATCGCCGCAATAGCTTGTTGCGAAGCCTTCTGGATGGCCTCCTTTTCTGAAGCCGGCAGATCGGATTTTTTCAGTGAATCCCGTAAATCGCTTTCAAAAACAGATAAACCGCCCAAATTCTGTTGAATTGCCAAATCGGTCAATACCAAGGCCGGATTTTTAAGCTGTCCTTTCGCGGCCTCATAATAGGCTGGAATCTTCGTCAAACGTTGATAAATAGCTTTAAGTCGGGTCGATAATGGTGCATAATTCTCAGCAAGCATAAAAGCGATCGTCCCCCCAACATTGTACGAAGAAGGATTCCACTCATACGCGCGCTCTTTCTCAATAGACCACACATTGGATTCAAGATAGTTTTGAATCAGATGATAATCTGTTTGCTGAGAAAGATTCAAGGTGCTCAGATCAAAACTTTTGAGGCTGTCCAAATGTCGCTTTGAAAACTCCATACGTAGTTTTCGCGTATTGGCATCCGGAATTGTCAACAAGGAATCATACTGATGGAACCCTACTTGGGTAGCCCATTCCGGATTTTCTTTCCAAAGCTGCTGAATAAAACGGTCTTCATACGATTTAAATTTTTCATTCACAGCAGTATCAGCAGCAGATTGTCTGTTATGAGTTCCCGATCCACAGGAAGCCATCAGACCCAATCCAGCGATAGCAAGGGTATATGTTATAAGTTTCATTGGAGTAATTTGTCTAAAATTAACATTATTGTTGATGAATTTCAGCATTTTACTCCAATAATTTAAAACTATAACCAGGTATGAAATTTTTGGATAAACCAATTTTTGACCCACTGTGTAAGTAAACAATAGCAGACCAAAATGCCGATAAGCCATGGAAAATAAGTCAGAGGCAGTGCTTCCATTTTTAAGGCAGCGGCAAATGGTGTAAACGGCAAAACGACACCAATAATCATAATTAAACTCGTCAAGGCAACAACCGGTGCAGCAGCCCAACTTTGAATAAAGGGTATTTTCTTGGTCCTTATCATATGAATAATTAATGTTTGTGAAAGCAATCCCTCTACAAACCAACCAGTCTGAAAGAGTGTTTGATCCGATACCGTATTGGCCTTGAACACGAAAAACAATACCGCAAAAGTGGCGAAATCAAACAATGAACTTATAGGGCCAATAAATAACATAAACTTAGAGACACTACCAGCATCCCATTTCTTTGGCTCGACGATAAATTCCTCATCCATGCTGTCCCAAGGAATAGATACCTGCGATATATCGTAGAGTAGATTTTGAATAAGCAGATGCACCGGCAGCATCGGTAGAAAGGGAAGAAAAGCACTGGCCCCAAGCATACTGAACATATTGCCGAAATTGCTGCTTGCCGTCATCTTGATATATTTAATGATATTTCCAAAAGTTCGACGTCCATAAATAACCCCTTTGCGCAGCACCATAAGATCTTTTTCCAGCAGAATGATATCTGCACTTTCTTTGGTAATGTCAACAGCCGTATCTACACTGATACCCACATCAGCCTCCTTAAGTGCCGCCGCATCATTGATACCATCGCCCATAAAGCCAACCGTATGTCCTTTATCCCGCAATGCTTTTACAACACGAACTTTTTGAAGAGGGCTCAACTTTGCAAATACCGATACCTCATCGACATATTGATTTAACTCGGTGTCCGGAATGCTATCTAATTCATTTCCATTGACAATCCGATCAACCGGAATGCCGACATCCATACAAATTTTGCGTGTGATAATCTCATTATCTCCTGTCAACACTTTGATCCCGATTCCCAATTTTTGTAAGGATTCAATGGCCGGCTGTGAAGAGGGTTTGGCCGGATCCAAAAAGCCGATAAATCCCGTCAACGTCAATTTCGCTTCATCTGCAACAGCATAGGTCAAGGGGTGAGCACCTTCAAATTCGCGGATGGCAACCAATAAAACACGTAATCCCTCCTCATTCATCTTTTTCGAGGTTTTCAATACAATTTTACGCATCGTATCGTCCATCGGTACAGTACGGTCATTTTCGACATGCAGGCTACGGTCATCTCCCGGATCAAAAGCGTGTGTACAAAGCTCAAGCATTTCCTCTACAGCCCCTTTACAGATCAGTAGATGTTTGCCATTATGCTGTTTGAGGACCACAGACATCCGTCGCCGCTGAAAATCAAATGGAATCTCGTCAATTTTCAGATATTGATCCTCCACTTTCAAGTAATCGTGCAATTCGGCATGTTCCAACACAGCCTTATCCATCAAATTCTTGAGACCAGTCTGATGAAAACTATTAAGATAGGCCCATTTGAGCACCTCATCATCTTCGCCCCCATACACATTAAGATGTTTTTCCATGACGATCTTGTCCAATGTCAACGTCCCTGTTTTGTCGGTGCACAGAATATCCATGGCACCTATATTCTGGATAGAATTTAACCGCTTGACAATGACTTTACGCTTGCTCATATTGACAGCACCCTTTGCTAGGTTAGCGGTGACAATCATGGGCAGCATTTCGGGAGTTAAACCTACAGCGACAGCAATGGCAAACAGTAGCGCTTCTGTCCAGTTCCCTTTCATCAACCCATTGATCAAGAAGATCAGCGGAACCATGACCAGCATAAAACGGATCAATAAGAAACTCACCTTATTTATACCCTTATCAAAACTTGTTTCGGGACGTTCGCCGGTAATCGATTTGCTGATACTCCCAAAATAGGTGTAACTTCCTGTCGTTACAATCACGGCTATCGCCGATCCACTGACAACATTGGTCCCCATAAAACAAATATTACAAAGTTCAATAGGTGATTTTTCCGCCGCATTCCGGATAGGCAAATAATTCTTCTCTACCGGAAGCGCCTCTCCAGTCAGCATACTTTCACTCACAAAAAGATCCTTACTCTGAACAATACGGCAATCTGCAGGTATCATATCCCCAGCAGAAAGGTATACAATATCTCCCGGCAACAGTTCGACAATAGGAATCTCTCTTTTCCCTTTAAATTTCCGCAATACTGTTGCCGTAGTTTTGACCATACTTTTTAATTTTTCTGCCGCGGCATTACTTCGATACTCCTGTACAAAACGAAGCAGCGCACTGACCAAAATCATAATGGACACCACAACAACTGTTTTATAATCTCGTTCGCCAACCTCTGGAAGCCCTACATCGATGATAAAGGAAACAGTGGCAATCAATAACAGAATATATATAAAGGGGTTGGCAAAAGATTTCAATAGCTGCACATACCGCTTTGGGGCCTTTTGATGTTTCACCTCATTTAATCCAAATTTCTGTTGACGTTCCTTAGCCATTTCATCTGTAATCCCCTCTCTGCTCGTTTCTAACATCGCGCAGGCAAGTTTTTCATCCTGACTGGCCACCCCCTGTAACTTGGTCACGGTCCCCACATTCATTCCATTGGAACTGATCATATTGTGCAATGGATTCTTTGTTGTTTTATTGTTCATTTTAATCATAACCCTATAGCCCCTTTCATGTTAATTTCCGTAAATCCCGTTCTTATTATAGATCCGATTCTTATTACAGGTCCGACTCTGTACCTATAATTTCCCAGCTTATTTTTGTTACTCTTTCCTCGATGGTCAATCGACTAGCCATCCGTTCGATAAGACTATCTTGCTGACCGATGGCTCTAACGATGGCCCTAATGACAACGCCGTTTGTAGCGAGGGTATCGTCACTCGAAAGCGAAGACAACAACAGTTTTTCGTTACTGCTCAGCATCTGCATCAGTAAAACACGAATATGATTTTCGATGTCTATCCCACAGCCTATGGTCAGTAGATATTCGGTTTGTGATGCTGCAGATTTATTAAAAGTCAAGAAGGCCATTTTTTGCCCGATTGGGCGAAAGATCAGGTGTGTAAGAATAATAGCCAACGCAACCACAAATGCTTGGGCATGCAAACCTAGACCACAGAGCGCCCCTACTGCGGCCGAACACCAAATCGTCGCCGCCGTGTTTAGACCATGCACATTCAAACCGTCCTTCATAATCACACCAGCGCCAAGAAAACCAATTCCGCTGACCACATAAGAAGCAATCCGTCCGGTAGCATCACCGCCAATTTCTATGGAAAGCAGCACAAAAGCTGCTGCTCCCAACGAAACTAAGGTATTTGTCCGAAGCCCCGCATTTTTCTGGCGCCATTGGCGCTCTACTCCCACAGCAGCTCCTAAAAGCAAGGCTGCAAATAATCGTATGGCAAATTCAAAAACACTCATCTCTTTGTCCTCCTTTGCCTGCAAAGGTGCGCATTCCTACCTCCATGATCCGTTAGAGATCTTTTAGAAAATTATTAGAATTTTATTAGAGAAATAATCAAATTAAAAAACTGTAATACAGTTACTTATAATTTAAGTCTAAAATTTACAGATCAAGCTGTCCAATTTCTTTAACTTCAAGCATTGTTGTGGTGTAAATCAGTTACACTAAAAACAATAAAAAAATGAAACAACGCATCAATTTTTTCGCAAAAGGGCAAAACGCCATGAAATCAATGTATGGAATAGGTACATATCTGAGCAAGTGTTCGATAGAACAAGAGCTTTTGCATCTTATTTATTTCCGTGTATCACAAATCAATGGCTGTGCGTATTGTCTTGACATGCATTCAAAAGATCTACTGGCGACTGGAGATCAACCACAACGATTGTTCTTATTGGATGCCTGGCGGGAAGCACCTCTGTATAGCGAACGTGAACGTGCTGGGCTGGAATGGGCCGAAGCCGTGACCAAAATTACGCATGGTGATGTGTCGGACGAGGTTTATACGAAAGCAACTACTGTATTTTCGGAAGAAGAACTTATCGACCTGACCTTGGCCATTACAGCAATCAATTCCTATAACAGGATCAATATTTCCTTCCGTACACAAGCAGGAAGCTACAAAGTTGGGCAGCACAAAGTACAGCCAACCTCATAAACAGGAGGTCGATATTTATACGATAAATTAAACCATAAAAATGAAAGATTTCATCTTATTATTTCGTCAGGGGGCCAATGAACCAAGTCAACTGACACAAGAAGAAGCAAAAGCTGTAAACAAAAGATGGTACGACTGGATCAGTGACATCGATGCGCAAGGTAAACTGAAGGATCATGGCTCCCGTCTTGAGCCAGCCGGAAAGGTATTAAAGCCAGGCGGTATCGTTACGGATGGACCTTTTGTGGAGATTAGGGAAAGACTCGGCGGTTTTATTGTCGTCGCAGCAGACGATCTTGACGAAGCCACAACCTTGGCCCATGGCTGTCCTATACTCGAATTTAATGGTAGTGTAGAGATACGTGCACTGCTCAACTAATCATATACGGGGCAGCTGTACACGCGCACAGCCGCCCCTATTTTAGACTTATGGATCCGGATTTTCTAAAACAGCTTTTCCAGCAAGAATTTACCAAAATAGTCGCTGTCATCAGTAAGAGTTTTGGTCTTCAATACATCGAAATCGCCGAAGATATCGTCAGCGAAACTTTCTTATTGGCCACAGAATCTTGGCAGACCAAAGGCGTTCCTGCAAATCCTAAGGCTTGGCTGTACACGGTTGCAAAACAAAAGACATTGGCCCAGTTTCGAAGAAATAAAATATTTAAAGATAAAATCATCCCTGCAGTGCGGCAGAGCGAGCCGGAAGCGGAAACCTTCGACGACTTTAATTTCTCACAGGAAAATATCAAAGACAGCCAATTAAAAATGCTGTTTGCAATCTGCACGCCAGCAATTGCAAGTGAGGCTCAAATAGGTCTTGCCCTTAGAATCCTCTGTGGTTTTGGTATAGACGAAATTGCCGAAGCATTTCTTTCCAACAAAGAAACCATCAATAAGCGCCTATTCAGAGCAAAGGAAAAACTACGTTCAGAAAAAATCGAACTCGAACTGCCCTCCGAAGCAGAAATTATTAAACGCCTCGATAACGTACTCCATATTATTTACCTCTTATTTAATGAAGGGTATTATTCTAAAACCCAAAATCAAATTTTAAGAAAGGAGCTCTGTATTGAAGCGTTACGCCTTGCGTTAATGCTTTCGACTTATGAAAAAACAAATACACCTAAGACCAATGCGCTCATTGCGCTGATTTGTTTTCATTCCTCCCGTTTCGAGGCAAGGCTGACCAATAAAGGTGATTTCATTTTGTATGAGCAACAGGATGAGGAGCGCTGGAATCAAGAACTTATACATCAAGGGCTTTATTTTCTGAAAAACGCTGCATCGGGAGACGAACTCACATCCTACCATCTGGAGGCAAAGATTGCGCAATGCCATTGTATAAAGGAAGACAGTCCAGAAAAATGGGCCGAAATCCTGCAATGGTATGACCGTTTATTAGTCGTCAACTATTCACCTGCAGCTGCATTGAATAGAATATTTGCACTATATAAAGTAAAAGGCAATAGAGCTGCACTTACTGAAATAAAAATGCTGCAGCTAGAAGATAATCACTTTTATTTTGTCCTCCTTGGTGAACTCTATAAGGAACTGGACAAAAACAAAGCCATCGCAAACTTTAACAAAGCAAAAATCCTGGCTAAAACAACATTGGAAAAAGAGATCATCCAACAGAAGATTGATGCTATAAAGTCTGCAATGGCCTAATTGTTTGCTATTGATCGATTACTTTTGCTCCTTTCCAATAGGATACAAAAAGTTGGTATAGCTCCGAGGGCTCCAAATCAATAGTTGAGGACGAATACATGATACACAGTTCTTGAGTGGATTCTTGATAAGCCATTTTCCATAACAGCGACGAAAGCTGCTCTTTATATTTAGGGGGATTACCCAATGTAACAATAACCATCGTATCACCACCGACTTTTTGTAAGTCGATACTTTTGACATCCTGCCAGTCGCCTTGGCCAAAAGCTTTCGATATTGGTGTTGTCTTTCCAAGAAAATAGCGGTCGTTCAAAACAATTTGCGCTGTTTTATCCCGAAGGCTCAGTAGGCTGGAAAACAATAAAACTAAGAGTACCAGCAATGCTCCTGCAGAGAAAACTGTCGGTTTGGCTTTAAATACACCATCAAATAAACCGATACTGTACAATAAAATGACCAGAAGCAACAAACATAGGCCTCCCGAAATTGACAATAGCTGACTTGTTTTCTTTTTATTTCTGTATAAGCTTGTTTCCTTCATCTGCTTAATTTCCCCAGTTAACATTTAGGTTATGTTTTTCAGCATAAGCTTTTCCTAAAGCATATACGTTGTCAAACACCTCGTTAATGGAAGGCATATCGTTTTTTTCGATCTTTTGGAGTAATGCCTGCTTTTCTTCAGCCGAACCTTTACCATCACATAACTTTGCATAAGCGGTATATTCATTTTTATAGACAGGCAACACTTTTTCA
Source organism: Sphingobacterium siyangense (assembly GCF_023277505.1). Lineage (NCBI taxonomy): Bacteria > Pseudomonadati > Bacteroidota > Sphingobacteriia > Sphingobacteriales > Sphingobacteriaceae > Sphingobacterium > Sphingobacterium siyangense. Next base: position 5,246,449 of record NZ_CP080574.1, read on the forward strand.
AATAATGCAATAGACTGCTCTTTCAATGCTTTTGCATCGGCATCGGAAACATTCAGTTCCTTAATATCCTTTAAGGCCTTTTCAACAACCTGAATTTTGATCCCGACAGATTTTTGAGCTTCATCGCCTACTTTCTTACTGGAGGGCATATCCGCAAATTCAACGGTCTCCTGCTCGAGCTGTTTGCCATAGCGTTCAGGGGCAAAATCTGCTACAAGATTTGTGTTTAAAACAACTTTTCCGAAAAAAGTCTCTGGACTTGGGGATTGACAAGCCGTAAAAAATAAGCTCATCGACATGAAAATAATAAATAGTAAGTGCTTCATATATAAATTCTGTTTGTGACCAAAGTAATTAATTATCATGAAATAGGCAAACATGTTGCCCCGCCCTCCTGCTCTATAAATTGTCATAAACCCTTCCTTTTAGGCGAAAAAAGCACGATATCGGAGCGATTTATATTGCACAAAATGTTAATTTTTAATATATTAGCAATTACAACATAAGAGATTAAAAACAGTCATTATGGGCTATGATATTAGTTACCACCCCATCTCAGAACAGCAGATAGAAACTTGGTATTTTGACTTGCTCAAAAATCCTGAAAAGATTGAGGAAGTTTCTGCAACTCACCAACTAGAAGACTTCTATAAAACCAAATACCAAGACACCTTAAATGCGGGCCGGGAAACCGACAAAAATGATTATTTTGACAAAACCCATGGTTTTTTCATTGCTGTTGTCCAAGGTTTTTTCGAAAAATACTTCTATGTTCGAGGTGGAGCCCTTTCCTTCTCCAAAAATGACCATTTATCCAGCTATTACAAACAGTGGGAACAATTTGTTCAACAAGAATTTCTAACCAATAATATCGAAAATAGGCTTGTAGAAAATTATTGTTCGGGTGTGTTCATCCCGGCAGAAAAAGTCGCGCAATTGTTGATAGATTACCAAAGTGACCCGACGATCAAGGATGAATTAGATACGCTATTTTCTGATAACCGTATTTCTATTTTCCTCAATGCACTGCAATATGCCAAAGATCGTAACCTTGGTCTCTTGGAAGCAACAGAAGTTGTAGAACCACAACCTTTTGATCTGAATGAATCAAAAAGTTACTCCAACCTCTTTAACTGCGACAAAGACGGACCGCTTTTATATCAGACAACAGCATTAAAACAGATCCAGGAAATAGAACAACGCAATGGACTTCCAGAAAATGAGATTTTACCAAATGTCAAAACAGAGACAATCCATGCAGACCCTAAACATTTTGAAACCACAGACAGCTCTCAAAGCAGCAAAAAAAAGAATTTTTGGAGCAGATTATTCGGTAAAAATTAGACGCTGGTCTTTGCTGGACATTGGCACTATAGATACCTTAATAGCATCTACACTGTTGAAGAAATCTTGAATTCCAACCCATTAAACACTTCAATAATATTGATTTCAATCCGTTATACGGACATATTTCAAAAACAATTGATCGCCTTGCATCTGAATTAAACAAATGATTTGACGATATTCGTCTTAGAATTATAACTGCTCACCCCATTATGATCTTCATTCTTCTCCTTATTATTCTTACGCTGTTCGGGATTTTATATCTGCTTCGTTCGGCTGTCAAAAAACAACAGCGGAACATAACAATTGCTGAGTATGCCATTATCATCGGCTACCTGATTTCATTAATGATAACCGGGGTAGGGCTATTATTCCACTCGAGTCAATATAATCAGGCCGTAGATCCCGTAGATGGTGATTGTTATATTCCCTTCGGCGGAAAACACCTTGTATCGCTATCATTTTATTTTATTGCATTTAATATTTCAGCAATAGCGATTTGGCTCAAGGGACGAAAAATCCCCCCTATTCCTCTTGTTCTGATGCTGATTATGTTAATGACAGGTAGTATTATCAGTCTGTTTGTGCTCGTTCAGGTCTGTCACCACGATACGTCCACATTGGATATGTATGTTGGCAACGAAGGAACTTTATTCTTTATTTTCACGCCAATATGCTGCTTGATTATGGGCATTGGGCTAATCCGTAAAATCATCGTTGAAGAGCGGGGTTACGCTATGAGTAGAAGCTATGCCAACAGCACGCTCAATAAAATCAATAACCTGCTTTCCTCAAAGCTGAATTATCCGACATGGGCTCTTATTTTACTTGTTCCGGTCTTTCTCCTACTAACTATCATCCTTGTCCTATTGGGGCAGGATCGGGATTCAATGGTGAAAGTTTTCACAGAAACAACTACTTGGGCTTTTTCACAAAAAATGCACCCTCCTATCCTCGATCATCAGGGCCATTACCTCTGTACAGTTGCGGCAAAAGGAGATCCCGCTCTTGTTAAACCCCTACGGCTAGGTACAAGACATGGCAACACGATCATTGTCAATAGACAGCTTCAGGTGGCCAACGCATTCGAAGAAATATTAAGCGATTTATCACCAGCACTACATCGCTATGTCAGATATTGCTACGATAAATATGGTTTTAATATCTCCGTCAAAATTAATTCCAGCAGCGCATCAAATGTGACTTATATTTTGATGAAACCACTAGAATATATATTTTTATTTTTCTTATATACATTCTAAGTCGAACCCGAAAAGAAAATCGCAAAACAATACAGCTAATTTTTAAAATCGTAGCCAACAATCAGCCATTACCCCAATTTTCTCCATTTCGGGAAACATTTCATTTTAATCATTATGGATCAAACACATTATTTTATCGTTCTGACGGGAGGACCTGGGGTCGGTAAAACAACCTTATTAAATGAATTACATAAGCAGGGATTCAGCATTGTGGAAGAGGATGCCCGGCACATCATCCGAGAACAATTGGAAGCTGATGCCGATGGTTTGCCCTGGAAAAATAAAATTCACTATGCCAAACTCATGTTGGCCGCTTCATCAGCCAGCTATTTGATGCAGGTGAGGCAACATCACCAAAACTACATTTTTTTTGACCGCGGAATTCCAGATACATTGGCATATATTGCGATGGAAGGTCTTTCAATCGAAGAAGAACTGCTTCACGAAGCAAAAGGTCGACGTTATCATAAAAAAGTATTTATCTTACCGCCTTGGGCAGAGATCTATGCGAATGACAACGAGCGGAAACAAACTTGGCGGGAGGCCGAAAACACTTTCAAGATAATGAAAGAGACCTATACACAACTCGGTTATGAAACCATTGAGGTTCCAAAAACAACGGTAAACGATCGCGTTCAGTTCATCCTGAAAGCCCTGGAACAGCAAAACTATTGATTCCGCATTTCTTTCTCAATACGGCGGTCAGGTATAAGCCACATAATAGCGACTGTTCCATACATGAGCAAACTGATATAGGGATTAATAAAAGACAGTCCTATCCCCAAAAAATACAGCGCTGTAGAAATATTTTCCTTAACCTTCGATTTAACCGCTTTTTTCAGTGCAGATTCTTCCCCTTCGATTTGAATCACAAAATATTCAACGATATTATATGATATGGAACACATGATCAGGACAAAGCCATAAGCGATAATAGGATCCCTTTCAAAATGTGACTCACCAATCCAATTTGTTGTAACCGGCATTAATGATAGCCAAAACAATAAATTCAAATTGCTCCAAAGAACTTTTCCATTTACTTTTCGAACAATTTGAAAGAGATGATGGTGATTATTCCAGTACAGTCCAACGTAAACAAAACTAACGATATAGGAGATAATTTTAGGATATAATGGTTTAAGACTCGCAAAAGTAAATCCTTCAGGTACTTTTAATTCAAGTACCATAATCGTTATAATGATGGCCAAAACGCCATCACTGAATGCTTCTAACCTGCCTTTAGTCATTTTTGAAGATCGGAGTTAATAGCTGATACTGCAGGCCTAAGCGAAATACATTTAATCGTGCCACACCGGGATCAGCACCAAGCATCCCGTTGTTATAATCCTTCAATCCCCATGAATAACCGGCAAACACGGTATAACGGTCATAATTTACATTAAACTGTAAACGAGGGCGTAGATCCAAATCGATAACCTTGCCTCTATCACGATCAAAACTTGTTTTATTCCCCTGTTTATCTTCAATGCTACCATTTTCTTTGATGCTCAGCGTTTTGGCAATATCCATACCCAGCTGTATATCCATTGTCATCGGTTCAAAAAAGACACGATAGCCAACAAAAGGATTAAAATTGATAAATTGTTGATTTAGACGGGTCTGACCACGGCTTCCATTCATAAACTCATTGCCTTCCAAATCAATCTTTGTCTGCAATCGTTCATATGCACCCTCTAAACCTAATATTAGGTTGTTGGCAAAAACATAACGGTAGTTTAAGGCGCCTCCAATATTGATTCCATATTTTTTTCCATAAGGATTATTGGTATAATAGTCCTGTTGTGTAGATCCATTCAACGTACTCTTTGCTTCCGTTCCCGATCCCGTAAAATTGGACACACCGGAGGTGACACCCACACGTAGTTCATGAGATTGCGAGAAAGCCATAAAATGGGTTATACCAGCAAAAAGTCCGACAAGTAAAAATCTCTTCATCATAACCGAAATATTAAATTAAAATCCTTTAAAAAATTGAGCGAATTTGATTGTTAAAAGTAAGAAAATTTATGTGATTCAACTTACTCCAATCTTTATTTTTTCTGTAACGATAAGCTGTATTCATCAGCGGAAATCCATCAATCTTATCAGCCAATAAAAAAATATCAGGAGACAATATGACTATATTTATTGAACTACATCAATGGAAATGAATCAATTCAGGCTTATTTTTGTTGTATTACAAACAAAAGAATAATCCGTATGAAATATATATTGGAAAACCCTATCCTTGGCCATATTACTGAGCAGAAATATAAGACCACAATACAATGGAGAAATGGAGAATTTATTACGGATGAACCTGAAAAACTTGGTGGCAAAGATCTTGGTCCTGACCCCTACACCCTTCTCATCTCATCGCTTGTATCTTGTACCTTAGCTACTTTACGCATGTACATCGATAAAAAAGGGCTTGATATTCCAGAAATTTCAGTCAGTTCAAATATGTACCTCAAAATTGAAAAAGGACAGGTGGTTACATATTTTGATCGCGAGATAGCTTTTGGACAAATCTTAGCAGAGGATACCCGAGAACGCCTGCAACAAATTGCCGAAGAATGTCCCATTTCAAAAATTTTAAAGGGTAATGCCATTGTCAATACACTCATCAGGACAAATCCTTAAACAAGAACATCATGAAAACATTAACCTTTCTCATATTTGGTAAAAATGAAGAAATTCTCCTCACGCTCAAGAGAATCATTGAAAACACGCCCAACTGGAATGCATCGATACAATACGATTTGGATGCCTGTAAAAAACAGCTTATTGACGTCCCTGTAGATGTTTTGTTATTGAGTTCAGGACTCTCTCCTCAGGAAGAGCGTATAATAACAGATCACCTTACGCGGCTCACTTATCCGATTGGTCTGATCAAACATTATGGCGGTGGAAGTGGACTTCTAAAAAATGAAGTCTATAGTCTTTTTCCAGACTTACTCTCCGTTTAATAAAGCACGGGCCATAGCAATAGCGTCCTAGAAAAACAACCGAAAACCGTTAAAACTCTTTCTTTATTGAACTAGATCAATAGAAATCGGCGGCTAATAGGCTAATTTTGGATACTAAATAATAAGATCATGAACAGACAGAACTTTATAAAAAAGGGACTTTTGGGTTCCGGGATATTTGCATCCACAGTGTCTTCAGCTGATATCTTGAAGAATGATATTGACGAGATAGAACCGCTTGAAACGCTGGATGCCGAAGCTGTAAACTATAATTCAGACAAATTGGAAAACCATAGTGTCCTCCACAAAGCGGCTACACGCGGTCATGCAAATCATGGCTGGTTAGATAGCAATCATACGTTTAGCTTCGCCAATTATCACAACCCCGAACGTATGCACTTTGGTGTGTTACGTGTGCTAAATGATGATATGGTGGCTGAAGGAAGAGGTTTTGGCAAACACCCTCACGACAATATGGAAATCATCAGTATCCCTTTGGAAGGTGATTTGCAACATGAAGACAGCATGGGTAACAAAGCTATTATCCGGAAGGGAGATATTCAGGTGATGAGCGCCGGAACGGGTATCATACACAGTGAATATAATAAAAACACCGATCAGGTAGTCAAGTTTCTTCAAATTTGGGTGTACCCTAATCAACGGAATGTGAGCCCCCGATACGATCAAATTACATTGGATATAACACAAAGACAGAATAAGTTCCAGCAAATTCTTTCTCCAAATCCAGAAGACGAGGGTGTATGGATCCATCAGGATGCCTGGTTTTCCATGGGGCATTTTGACAAGGACGTCCAAACAAAATACCAGATCAAAAAGGCAGGAAATGGTGTATATGTTTTTGTAATAAAAGGTAGTGTTACTGTCGAAGGACAAGAATTAGAAAGCAGAGATGGCTTTGGAATATGGGATGTCGCTGAAATTAACCTGAAAGTGACCTCAGCAGATACTGAAATCCTGCTGATGGATCTCAGTATGATATTGGACTAATTAGATGCACTATTTAGACATCAATTAACAAAAAAAGGGAGCCTCATAGGCTCCCTTTTTTTGTTAAGGCTATTTATATTTTAGAAAGTAACGGAATTCAGCTTTTTATCAACCAAAATGCCATCTATTGCTTTCAGATTGAAGTTGACATTACGTTTTGCTTTCAATTTGATCTTAAATAAAACTTCAGAGCCATTCAAAGTCTCCTTGTTGCCTAGATTAACAAAAGTAGCATACAGAGCCTTACTTCCATTGGTGTGAAGACGATCGTTGCTATAATTGTTCATCTCTTTTAAATGTACGGACTCAATACCGACATATTCAAAATCGCCTTGATTGTAAGGAAGAGCAAAACTAAGTGCATTGACAGCTTTAAGATTCTCTCCACTAACACTGATCTCCACAATATCACCCGATTTTAAGGTCGTTTTTGAAGGAATCAATTTTAATTTACCACTGACCTTTTCTTCTTTATTTGGTTTTGCACCACCTTCTATGACAACAGCAACATTGGAAATATCATAAGCGTCAATCAGATTATTTTTATTGACATCACCATTGCTGACATAACCTTCAAAATCTCCATCTCCCAGTCGCAATCCCGTGTAGTTAATATAGGAAGTCAAGTCATTATGATCGATCAATCGGTCATTATTAATATCGCCCGGTAAGTAGCTTGACGATCCCGGTACTTTAAACACATATAATTCTCTTCCTGAACCAAAACCTCCAACAGCTTCAGAAACTGAAATTTTGACAAATCGGGCCACCGGATGGGTTCCAAAATCAAAACGTTTCATTTCGCCATCACGTTTCCAATCAAAACTACCAGCTTCCGTCCAGGTGTCCTTATCGTTGCTATAGAATACTTTTCCTTTTAAAATGATGCCATTTCCGCCATCGGTTCTTGGAAGATACTCAAACTTATCCAATTGATTAACGGATTTTAGATCTAAGGTCATATCAAACGGAACCGCAGTCTGTCCCCATTTTGTATGCCACATATCCCCCTCATCATAATTGAACAATTTATTGATACCATTTCCACCTTGGTTATCCACAGAAGTCTCTGCTTTGATACCTTCAATGGCAAATTCCAACGGGTTTGCCTTTGTTCTTGCGGCAAATGTACTCCAATCTGAAACACCAGATTTATTGACAGCCCTAATTTTAAACTGGTAATCCGTTTCCGCGGCCAATCCTTCGAATAGCAATTGACTGTCTTTGATGGTCGAATAGATCAGATTATTGAATTCAATTTCATAATAATCAGCATTTGCAACCTTTTCCCAGGTTGGCGTTAAGGTATATGCTTGTGTATGTTGGTCTGTGATAACAGCTTTGGGCGAGGTCAAAGCACCAGTCTGAGCCAGATAGTTGTCAGCAGGAGCATATTCGAAACCCTCCAATTGTACTTCTATTGCGGTCGATGAGACATCCTGTTTGGCTAGTCGTACCAGCAACATCGGATTTTTCACCAAAGGTATTTTTTCAAACTCCGATCCCTTGGTTGCAAACTGATTCAGGTTTGGTTGTGCGTCGTAGAAATATACGTTTTCAGAAGTATTAAACGCATCTATACTATTCACTTCTTTAAGTTTGCTATTTTTCCCATTGATCTTTACTGTCAATTTCTTCGGTGCTTTGCTAACGTTGAAACGAATTTCCGTAGACTTCATTTTCTCAAAGCCGTCAAATTCGCCTTGCGTTGGAGCAATCGCAAAAACAACTTTATTGTTGTTTAACTGTGAAGTTATGGATGTATTTGCCCCCTTACCATAACGATAAGCCTCTGTCTTTCCATCATCATCATATTCCAGGAAACTGGAGTTCCCATAAGGATATACTTCATAAATACGTTGATCTTTTTTGATTTCCAGCACATTATTATTTGGGCTGGTCACCGGAATAATGGCTCCATTTTTCACGAAAACGGGCAGCTTCCAAATAGGCACATTAAAGTTATTGATAATACGCCCTCCCTTGTATTTTTCACCCGTAAAATAATCAATCCATTCACCATCCGGCAGGTAGATACCATTGCGCATATCATTTCCCTTCTCATCCACATGTGTTTCCTGGTAAATCGGTGCTACAAGGAAATTTGGACCATAGAGGTACTGGTATTGCGTTGCTTTTCCAAGCGTATAACTATTTGCTTGCTCTAAAAACATAGCACGAATGATGGGCAGTCCATCTACTGCTTGTTTCGCAACACTATAGCTATAGGGAACCAACTGAGATTTCAATTTCAGATACAGACGATTGATAGAAGTAGCTGGCTCCCCCAAAGCATGTGGGTATTTCTCGTTCGATCCCCAGCCATCCATATTAAGTTCCATTGGTGTCCAGGTCTTCCATTGAAAATCACGAATATTGACCTTAAAATTTTTACCACCAAAGATCCCGTCCATATCGGAGGTAATATTGGGCTGACCTGAAAGTCCCGAGCCAATATATGTTGGTATATGGAATCGAATATACTCCCATACGCCTCCAGTCTGGTCGCCCGACCAGATACCGGCATAGCGCTGTGTGCCTGCCCAACCATCCAATGAAATAATAAATGGACGAGCGTTGTTACCATAGTAAGGCATAGTATGTCCCACATCGGCGACCCCATTGAGACCAAAGGAGTATCCTGGACCAACCCAGGCCACATCCGTTTTTAGGACTCGTACACCCGCATCCCGAACCTCTTTTACAATATCACGTTGCAGTAATGCACTTATACTATCTTTCGGATGGAGATCAGACTGTGTCCATAAACCGATTTCTACTCCATTCTTACGTGCATAATCACCAAACTCTTTCAAATTTCGGATATTTCCATCTAAAGATTCCGTTTGGCCATAGCCAGCACCATAGCCATCATTTGGAAGAATCCAGCCCAAAGGCATATCATGTGCTTTATACCGGTCTATTACAGCGCGGGCCGAAAACTGATAATTGTTTTTCTCACCGTTCAGCGATTCTTTGATTCCGCCATTGTTCTTTTGACTTTCTTTATAGCGTTTTCCGTCTTCAAATAGAATTCCCTTTTCATCTTCTTTCCAAAAATCGCGGTTATAGGCATTAAGATGCCCCTCATACAAACCAAATTTCGGTAGAAGAATTGGGTTGCCCGTCAATTGATAGAAATCGTTGAGCAAAGGTACTATCCCGTCATTAATCATAAAAAAGACATCTAGATAATCTGTATCATGCGCCAATTTTACTGTCCCAGGGGTTTTGGCTCCAAAGGTATAACTTCCCTTCTTAAAGGTATGCCACATAAAACCATACCCTTTGGTTGACCAGTAATAAGGGCTTGGAGAGGCAACACCACCATCGGTCCAGCTGTTCTGATTTTCGATTGCAATCACTTTTCCCTTATGTGAAAAACGCCCGTTTTGAACGCCGCCACCAAAAAAGTATTCATCCGCATTTTCCTTCAATTCAACGCTTACTTGTTTCTCTTCGAAAACAATTGGCTTTAAGCTTTCAACGACAATTTTATTGCTTTTCCGATTGAGGATACTAAACTGAGAAGTCTGTTTATCCATTGAAAAAAGAATATCGTTAGTGGAGATGCTGACCTTATTACCTTCATCCTTTACCTCAAGCCCAGTGACCGTTTTCCGAGGTTGCTCTACCAATATTTTTGCTTCGGGTTTTGCTTCGGGATCACGGATAACACCGCCATGAACATCCTGGAACATCCTAAAAATATGATTACCGTAGAAATCTAAAGTCAGACGTTGACCATTATCGTATACTATCTCGACTGTTGTCGGATTAATTTTCTGAATCGTGATAATACGGTTGCCTTGATCGCGACCTATTGTACTATAATATTTGATCGTACTTACTTTAGCGTCAACTCGAGTGGGTTGAAAAATAAAAGGAGAAGCCAATCCCATCAGTAAACTGACTTGTGCTTTTGTGCTCCAAAAAGATATCTTCATGCGTATGATTTATAATGCATTAAATTAACTTAACAATAATACAATAGTAAATCGAAGTAAAAAAGAGATTATGGAATGCAAACGATTGTCCAATAATAATGTTGCAGGCTAGCGGCGGTTGCGGAACAGCTTCCGATGGAGCAGGCTCACCGACGGTCCTGTGCTGCGATAACCGAAAGGCGGAGGATATGCAATAGCCTGTACATGGAAATACGGAAGTACTTAAACGAAAGAAGCCCTTGACTGTTTCCAGCAAGGGCTTCCGTGTAAAAAAAGGCACCGACCTACTCTCCCACCTGTTACGGCAATACCATCGGCTCTGGCGGGCTTGACTGCTCTGTTCGGAATGGGAAGAGGTAGACACCGCCGATATAGGCACCTAAAAATCTTTATTGGATGATCTATGATATTAATATCATGTGATTCATGCCAACTGACATAGCTATTGAAAGAGGTTCGTTTCCTGTTTGTTTCTTAAAAATTAAAGAGGAAGACAACAGTGTCTGTCTGCTTGAGAAAGCTTCGGGCTATTAGTACCACTTGGCTTTGGTCTCTCAACCTTTACACCTATGGCCTATCAACGTAGTCATCTTCTACGACCCTATAAGGAAGTCTCATCTCGTGGCTAGTTTCGCACTTAGATGCTTTCAGCGCTTATCTATTCCAGACGTAGCTACCCTGCCGTACACCTGGCGGCATAACAGGTTCACCAGAGGTCTGTCCAACCCGGTCCTCTCGTACTAAGGTCAGATCCACTCAAACTTCCAACGCCCACAACAGATAGGGACCGAACTGTCTCGCGACGTTCTGAACCCAGCTCGCGTGCCACTTTAATGGGCGAACAGCCCAACCCTTGGGACCTTCTCCAGCCCCAGGATGTGACGAGCCGACATCGAGGTGCCAAACCTCCCCGTCGATATGAGCTCTTGGGGGAGATCAGCCTGTTATCCCCAGCGTACCTTTTATCCTTTGAGCGATGGCCCTTCCATACAGAACCACCGGATCACTATGTCCGTCTTTCGACCCTGTTCGACTTGTCGGTCTCACAGTCAAGCAAGCTTATGCCATTGCACTCCACGTACGGTTACCAAGCGTACTGAGCTTACCTTTGAAAGCCTCCGTTACCTTTTTGGAGGCGACCACCCCAGTCAAACTACCCACCAAACAATGTCCTCCCCATAAGGGAGTTAGAAACCGAATACAGAAAGGGCGGTATTTCAAGGTTGATTCCATGACTCCTGGCGAAGCCACTTCAACATCTCCCGCCTATCCTACACATCCTGTACCCAATCTCAATGTTAAGCTATAGTGAAGGTGCATGGGGTCTTTCCGTCCCGTTGCGGGTAATCGGCGTCTTCACCGATACCACAATTTCACCGAGCTCATGGCTGAGACAGCGCCCAGATCGTTACACCATTCGTGCAGGTCGGAACTTACCCGACAAGGAATTTCGCTACCTTAGGACCGTTATAGTTACGGCCGCCGTTTACTGGGGCTTCGATTCAATGCTTCTCTTGCGATGACATCCCCTCTTAACCTTCCAGCACCGGGCAGGTGTCAGGCCTTATACTTCATCTTGCGATTTTGCAAAGCCATATGTTTTTGTTAAACAGTCGCCTGGGCCTTTTCACTGCGGCTGCTCTTACGAGACAGCGCCCCTTCTCCCGAAGTTACAGGGCCATTTTGCCGAGTTCCTTAGCCATGACTCACTCGAGCACCTTAGGATTCTCTCCTCGACCACCTGTGTCGGTTTGCGGTACGGGTCTTCATAACCTGAAGCTTAGCGGGTTTTCTTGGAAGTCTGTTTACCTGCTCTATCAGCGCCACCGGAGCTTTGCTGTACTATTGGGTTTCAGCAGGGTCGGCGGATTTGCCTACCGTCCCTATACCTACGCCTTTCAACGAACTATTCCGTCAGTTCGCGGCAGTGTCACTACTCCGTCACCACATCGCAGTTATGAAGAGTACTGGAATATTAACCAGTTGTCCATCGGCTTGCCCCCTTCGGGTGCGCCTTAGGTCCCGACTGACCCTGATCCGATTAACGTTGATCAGGAAACCTTGGTCTTTCGGTGGGCGGGTTTCTCACCCGCCTTATCGTTACTTATGCCTACATTTGCTTTTCCATAACCTCCACAGTTCATTGCCAAACTGCTTCCCCGGCGATGGAATGCTCCCCTACCAGATGCATATCTTTCAATGCAAATCCATAGCTTCGGTACCGTTCTTGATGCCCGTTTATTATCCACGCCCGGCCGCTCGACTAGTGAGCTGTTACGCACTCTTTAAATGAATGGCTGCTTCCAAGCCAACATCCTAGCTGTCTGGGCAACCGGACCTCGTTAGTTCAACTTAGAACGAATTTGGGGACCTTAGCTGATGGTCTGGGTTCTTTCCCTCTCGGCCTTGGACCTTAGCACCCAAAGCCTCACTGCCGGCTATATTTGATAGCATTCGGAGTTCGTCTGGATTTGGTAGGATTTGACTCCCCCGCACCCAATCGGTAGCTCTACCTCTATCAAACTCTACGCCGACGCTGTTCCTAAAAACATTTCGGGGAGTACGAGCTATTTCCCAGTTTGATTGGCCTTTCACCCCTACCCTCAGGTCATCCGGAAACTTTTCAACGTTTATCGGTTCGGTCCTCCATTACATGTTACTGCAACTTCAACCTGCCCAAGGGTAGATCACAAGGTTTCGCGTCTACCTCATCTGACTATGCGCCCTATTAAGACTCGCTTTCGCTTCGGCTGCGTCCCTGAAGGACTTAACCTTGCCAGACAAGAGTAACTCGTAGGCTCATTATGCAAAAGGCACGCTGTCACAGGACCTGCCTGCTCCAACCGCTTGTAAGCACACGGTTTCAGGTTCTTTTCACTCCCCTGTTCGGGGTTCTTTTCACCTTTCCCTCACGGTACTGGTTCACTATCGGTCTCTCAGGAGTATTTAGCCTTACCAGATGGTGCTGGTGGATTCCCACAGGATTTCTCCGGTCCCGCGGTACTCAGGATACCACTATGTCAACATTCTTTACCTGTACGGGGCTCTCACCCTTGTCGCGCAGTTTCCCACCTGCTTCCAGTTCATAGCGCTGTACAATCTCGTGGTCCTACAACCCCGACCATGCCGTAACATGATCGGTTTGGGCTCTTTCCCGTTCGCTCGCCACTACTTGGGAAATCATTGTTATTTTCTTCTCCTACGCCTACTTAGATGTTTCAGTTCAGCGCGTTCGCGTTTTATACGACTATTCTTCAAATAGTCAGGTTGCCCCATTCGGAAATCTCTGGATCAAGTCGCATTTGCCAATCCCCAAAGCTTATCGCAGCTTATCACGTCCTTCTTCGCCTCTGAGAGCCTAGGCATCCCCCGTGTGCCCTTATTTACTTTCTTCACCGGCATAGCCTTTTGCTACTATGCGGCTGCTTTTGATATATATACCCGTATGCTAGGTTCGGGATCGTTCGGCATTCACCGAGGGCCTCTCCCTTACTTCAAACACATACACGTATTGTCTCTATACTGTTGTCTTCTCTTGTAATTTTTTTTCTCTTTCAATATGTCAAAGAACTCTTTTTCCGGTATCCTGAAGTATATCTTTATATACTTCACCGGTGATGTGGAGAATAACGGATTCGAACCGTTGACCCCCTGCGTGCAAGGCAGGTGCTCTAGCCAGCTGAGCTAATTCCCCTCTTTTTTTCGTAGTCCCGAGCAGATTTGAACTGCTGACCCCTACATTATCAGTGTAGTGCTCTAACCAACTGAGCTACGGGACTAGCTTATCTTGTTCATCTCTTTCTCTCGGTCCTGCTCCTTTCGGGGCGGGCACTTTCTTCTGATGTTTTTTCTTCTTGCAATCATATGTAACGTGACGAGCACCGATCTTCGATACTCTAGAAAGGAGGTATTCCAGCCGCACCTTCCGGTACGGCTACCTTGTTACGACTTAGCCCCAATTATCGGTTTTACCCTAACACGCTCCTTTCGGTAACATGCTTTAGGTACCCCCAACTTTCATGGCTTGACGGGCGGTGTGTACAAGGCCCGGGAACGTATTCACCGCGTCATTGCTGATACGCGATTACTAGCGAATCCAACTTCATGGGGTCGAGTTGCAGACCCCAATCCGAACTGTGAATGGCTTTTAGAGATTAGCATCATATTGCTATGTAGCTGCCCGCTGTACCATCCATTGTAGCACGTGTGTAGCCCCGGACGTAAGGGCCATGATGACTTGACGTCGTCCCCACCTTCCTCTCTGTTTGCACAGGCAGTCTGTTTAGAGTCCCCACCTTAAATGCTGGCAACTAAACATAGGGGTTGCGCTCGTTGCGGGACTTAACCCAACACCTCACGGCACGAGCTGACGACAGCCATGCAGCACCTAGTTTCGTGTCCCGAAGGACGAGTGCGTCTCTGCACTCTTCACTAACTTTCAAGCCCGGGTAAGGTTCCTCGCGTATCATCGAATTAAACCACATGCTCCTCCGCTTGTGCGGGCCCCCGTCAATTCCTTTGAGTTTCACCCTTGCGGGCGTACTCCCCAGGTGGATAACTTAACGCTTTCGCTGGGACGCTGGCTGTCTATCGCCAACATCGAGTTATCATCGTTTAGGGCGTGGACTACCAGGGTATCTAATCCTGTTCGATCCCCACGCTTTCGTGCATCAGCGTCAATACCAGCTTAGTGAGCTGCCTTCGCAATCGGAGTTCTAAGACATATCTATGCATTTCACCGCTACTTGTCTTATTCCGCCCACTTCAAATGGATTCAAGCCCATCAGTATCAAAGGCACTGCGATGGTTGAGCCACCGTATTTCACCCCTGACTTAATAGGCCGCCTACGCACCCTTTAAACCCAATAAATCCGGATAACGCTCGGATCCTCCGTATTACCGCGGCTGCTGGCACGGAGTTAGCCGATCCTTATTCTTCCAGTACATTCAGCTAGATACACGTATCTAGGTTTATTCCTGGACAAAAGCAGTTTACAACCCATAGGGCAGTCTTCCTGCACGCGGCATGGCTGGTTCAGGCTTCCGCCCATTGACCAATATTCCTTACTGCTGCCTCCCGTAGGAGTCTGGTCCGTGTCTCAGTACCAGTGTGGGGGATTCTCCTCTCAGAGCCCCTAGACATCGTCGCCTTGGTAAGCCGTTACCCTACCAACTAGCTAATGTCACGCGAGCCCATCTCTATCCTATAAATATTTAATAATTCCTCGATGCCGGGAAATTATATTATGCGGTGTTAATCTCTCTTTCGAGAGGCTATCCCCCTGATAGAGGTAGGTTGCTCACGCGTTACGCACCCGTGCGCCACTCTCACCATCTTCGAGCAAGCTCTCCGATGGATCCCGTCCGACTTGCATGTATTAGGCCTGCCGCTAGCGTTCATCCTGAGCCAGGATCAAACTCTCCATTGTAAAATGAAGTTTTTGATTCCAACTATTTACATAATCAGAATTCTTTTTTTATATCTCTGATCTTGGATCGAATTGAACGAATTACTTGAATTTGTTCATGACTTTCGTTTGTCTACTCGTCACGCTTACATGATTGTGTTTTCTTAAAGAACTTTTGCCGCTTCAACTTCCGTATCCGCTATATTCCGATGGCATTGCGCCGTCTTTATCTTTTTTGTTTTTCCCTTCGTTTCCGTTGGGACTGCAAAGGTAGAAATCTTTTCTGAACTTCCAAAAACTTTTTGAAGTTTTTTTTCTTTTCTCTTTTTTTGATTTCCGCGTTTAAAATAAACTGAGCGGGATTTTAAATCCTGTCAGACTTCTCTTAAACCCTTCTTTTTTCAGGGTTCCCTCTTTCGGGGTAACCGTCCCTCCCTTGCGGAGTGGTGCAAAGATAGGGAGTTTTCACAATCACTTCCAAGACTTTTGTTCTTATTTATTTCATTTCATCCATAACTGCCTGTAACGGTGCGAGATTATTTTTGTAAAACAGGTGATAGGAAGGCTGGGATGGCTGATCCGGCCACCAGATTTGGCCTTCGGAGAACCCCAGGTCATCGTATAGCGTATGGAGGCAGGCTTCGCAATGGATCTATTACCAATTTCGTTCAACTTTTGTTAATAATTAATAGGGGTATTACAGGGGTATAACAGGGGGTTAACAGGGGGTTAGCAGGGGTACAACCCCTATTAACCCCCTATTAAAACGGTGTTATAATGCTGTTAATTACAAATCAGTATACAATTTGAGCCTAAGCGGGGTAACAACAGACCTCCCCTTTTGTCAAAACTGCCGCTGAAACAAGCGAAAATAGCAATATGAAAAGCCAAATGGTCTTTGACAAACAATATGTAACTGAAACCGTATATTCGTAAATAGCAAATTAAAATCTTCCTTATTTTGAACGGACTTTTCAAAATTTACAAAGTTGACGCCGATGAGGCACTGCGCATACAACAATCCAAAAACGAAATACATCAACATGATTTCGAGGAATTGATTATTGGTGTGGCAGGAAAGCTCGAACATTTTATCGATTTTAAAACAAAAACCTACACCGCTCCATTTATAAGTTTTATCACTCAGGGCAAAACCCACCGCGTCAAACCTCTTCTGCATAATAATAACATTGAATTTTGGGTCATTCGATTTAAAAGTGAATTTATCCCCGAAACGACTTTCCAGCTCTACGCCCACTTTCATGAAAATGCGACATTGACCTTCGCCAGCCCCAACTGCTTCGGGAGATTGATAGTCTTGTGTGAGCTAATGCAGCAGGAATGCTTACAACATAGCGTAGACTATGCGGTTATCAAGCAGCTATTGAGCACCATCTTTACCATGATTGAATCTGAACGAAAAAGGCAATTTCCAGACAGCCAACAGCAATTGAAAAATCAGAGTACAACGTTCACAAGCTTTCTATCTATACTGGAAGAGAACTACCGCCGTCCCGAAGGCGTTAATTTTTACGCGGAGAAGCTTTTTATGTCGACACGAAACCTAAATTTAATTTGTCAGAGCATATTACAACAAAGCGTTTCTGAGATTATCGAAACACGGAAACTTATTGAAGCAAAAAACCTCTTGTTGACAACGACTAAAACGATCTCGGAAATTGGTTTTGAACTCGGTTACCAAGATAAAGCCTACTTTACCAATGTCTTCAAAAAGAAAGCAGGCATGACGCCTTCGGAATTTAGAAATGAGATCCAAAAACTTATTTCCGAATAGCGTACAACAGATTTCCGAATAGTACAACAGATTGACAGGATAATGATACCGCCTAGCCAAACCCATCCCTTACCTTTGTAATAAAAATTGACGCAGTCACATCATATCAAATGCGTAGAAAGGATTTTATTAAAATTATGGCAACATTACCATTAGCTGGAGTAGCTCATAAAGCAAACTCTTTATATAAATTTTCCGAGGAACTGGAGGCAACGGACAAATTTCCGGTCTTATTTTTAGGACATGGAAGTCCCATGAACGCCATAGAGGACAACGAATTTGTCCGGGGATTCAAAAAAATTGGCCAAACTTTCGAAAAACCGAAGGCGATTCTTGTTGTCTCGGCACACTGGGAAACACGTGGAACATTTGTCACAGCGATGGAGCATCCCGCCACCATTCATGACTTTGGCGGTTTTCCTCAGGCATTATTTGATGTCCAATACCCAGCTCCAGGCAGCCCGGCGCTCGCTTTAGAAACACAGCGTATTGTCAGCAAAACAGAGGTTCATCTCGACGACAAATGGGGGCTGGACCATGGATCATGGTCTGTAGTCAAACATCTATACCCTGATGCAGACGTTCCTATTATTCAAATGAGCATCGATTACACACAGCCTGCAGCATACCATTATGAAATTGCACAGCAATTAAACGCGCTAAGAAAAAAGGGTGTACTCATTATCGGTAGCGGCAATATGGTGCACAACTTACGGATGGTCGCCTGGGACAAACTCGATACGGCAGGCTATGCGTATGAGTGGGCTACTATAGCCAATGAAAAAATGAAGAAATTTATTCAGAATGGTAATCATCAGGCGCTCATAGATTTCAGAAAACAGGGCAAAGAGTTCGACTTGGCAATTCCAACTCCTGAACATTACCTCCCTTTAATCTATACCTTGGGTTTACAGGAGAAAAATGATGAGTTGTTTCTCTTCAACGACAATTCAGTGGCTGGATCACTGACCATGACCTCTTTGAAAATCGGTTAAGCCTCCAGCATACCTATCAGGAATATCCAACAATACCAGCCCATTCCATTAACCGAGAAAAAGGCCCATGGAATGGGCTTGTTGTATACAGTACTCCGCTGAGTTGGAAATAATCTCGAAATTTCCATGACAAAAAGTGCTTTGATTGCAGCGCTAGGATCGATAAATTTGTTTGAAACAAAACAACGTACTTGAACTTAACTCATGGCAACAAAACCTGTTATTGAAATTGAATATTGTCCAAAATGCAATTGGATGCTGCGCGCCGCCTATATGGCGCAGGAGGTACTGAGTTCGTTCACCGATGAGATCCATGGAGTGATGCTGGTCCCCAGCGAAATTGCAGGCCGTTATACAGTACGGGTAGCGGATAAGGAGATATTCGATCGAAAAAGAGCCGGTCGATTCCCCGAAATAAAAGAACTCAAACAACTGATCCGTGATCTGGTCGCACCAGATAAATCCTTAGGTCATTCGGACAAATCTCCTTCATCCAACATGTAATTTAGCATAAATCGGATTTTAAAGACTTCTTCTTATTAGCAACTTTGTATAAATTAAATGAACAATCATGACTATTCAACAAGAAGTAGATTTTCAACGTATCGCCAAGGCCATACATTTCTTACAGGAAAACTTTAAGTCTCAACCTACATTGGGTCAGATCGCTTCTCATGTTTACATGAGTGAAGCTCATTTTCAACGCATGTTTACCGCATGGGCAGGTACAAGTCCCAAGAAATTCTTACAGTACGTAAGTATAAATTATGCAAAATCATTGCTCAAGGAAAATAACATTGCTGAAACAACATTCCAGCTTGGCCTTTCCAGCAGCAGTAGACTTCATGAACTATTTATCAACATTGAGGGGATGACTCCCGCTGAATATAAAAATGAAGGCTCCAATTTATTGATTTCCTACGCGTATTATCAGAGCTTATTCGGCACAATGCTAATTGCATCCACCTCAAAAGGTATTTGTCATATTGCCTACGCGGATGATAACATAACAGCTTTTGACGCTCTTCAGCAACGATTTCCGAACGCAACATACCTACAACAGGGGAACAGCATGCATGAGAATGCACTCAGCGCATTAAATCCCCAAGATAAAGATATCCGTCAGGTAAAATTACATTTAAAAGGCACTGATTTTCAATTGAAAGTCTGGGAAGCTTTATTAAAAATCCCTATGGGTAACTTAAGCACTTACGGTGCTATCGCTTCTCAAATCGGAAACCCCAAGGCTTCCCGTGCTGTCGGCACAGCTGTTGGAAGCAATCCGATAGCTTACCTTATCCCCTGTCATCGTGTTATACAAAACAGCGGTATATTTGGTGGTTACCGATGGGATCCAATGCGGAAAACAGCGATGATCGGATGGGAGACTTTGCATACGGCTATTTAGTAAACACACACAATACGATAACATGGAACTTTTCGACAATCTCTTCGATGGCAATAGAAATCTACTCCCTTACGATGGGACTGTCAATTATTATGGTAAAATACTACCTCCACAGGAAGCAAACCACTATTTTGATAGACTCATGGACTCGATCGAATGGGTAAATGACCGTGCCATTATTTTTGGAAACGAAATCGTCACCAAACGAAAAGTGGCTTGGTATGGCGACCAGGCTTTCGAATATAGCTATTCCAACACCACTAAAAGGGCGCTTCCCTGGACAAAGGAACTTCTTGAACTGAAAAAGATTGCCGAACAACAAACACAGGAGACGTATAATTCCTGCCTGTTGAATCTTTATCACAATGGCGACGAAGGAATGGCCTGGCACAGTGACGGTGAAAAAGACCTCAAAAAAAATGGAGCAATTGCTTCTTTAAGCTTTGGTGCTGAACGAAAGTTTGCCTTTAAACATAAAACGAGCAAAGAAAAAATAGACATCATCTTGGGCCATGGAAGTTTATTGGTGATGAAAGGTCTTACACAAACGTATTGGTTGCATCGGCTTCCACCGACAAAAAAGGTGTTCAGTGCACGAATTAATCTGACATTTCGATGCATCGATCAGCTGTAATCTTACAGCCCCAGGGTAAGGCTTACAGGAATGGACACCTAGTTGTAGGCAGACTTCAACAGCATTCAGTCACCAATCGTGTCAACCTTTTCAAACATAAAGGCTGACACGATCGATCGGGTTATTTAATAACGTCCCAGCTGTTGTCCTTGGCTGTGTAATCCATAAAAATGCCACCGTCCAAGGTAATATTTTTCACCTTTTTAGTCGAAGTCCAAGTCAGGATTACCTGTTTTTCATTGTGTTGCCAAATTGACGGAGTTTGATGTTTTGTCTCCACCGATCCATCCGTATAGGTAATCAACACATCAAACGGAATTGCAAATCCCCCGATATTGGTGATCGTCAGTGTATTTTTACCAGCAAGCTGTTTAAAACCATTCACCTTAAGGTCAATGTAATTATTGGTGAAATACCAATTTTTCCAATACCAGTTTAAATTCTGCCCAGCTCCAGCATTGATGCTATAAAAGAAGTCCCAAGGCGTCGGATGTTTTCCATGCCATAGCTCCATGTAATGGTGTAGTGCTTTTTTAAACAGTTCATCACCCAGGTAATCCCGTAACGCAATATAAGACAATGCGGCCTTGATGTAGGCATTGTTGCCGTACCCTAAACCACTCAACTGAGAGGTCATGGTAATCAAGGGTTGGTCTTCTTCGGTAGAGGGGTCAAAGATATAGCGCTTTACACGGGCATCTTTGAAAAGTTCTTTATTTTTTTCGGCACCAATCTCCGCATTTCCAATCCAGAATTCCAATGCAGTAGCCCAGCCTTCATCCATATAACCGTATCGCGTCTCATTGATACCCATGTAAAAAGGGAAATAGGTATGTGCAATTTCATGGTCTGCTGTTTGCCGTGCATCCACGAGATTATCTGGGACACTCGAATCGTTAATCATCATCGGATATTCCATATCTGCAAACCCTTGAACGGCTGTCATTGTTGGGTACGGATAGGTGACACCAGGCCAATTTTTAGAAAACCAGTCAATGCAATATTGCTGCCAACCAATGTATTGTTCAAAATCTGCTGTTCCAGCGACATAGCTTGACTGCACACTCACGCGCTTACTTCCCAAATCTACACTCCCGCCATCCCAGATATAATTATCACTCACACTGAAACAAAAATCAGGCACATAGGTTGCTTTAAATTTCCACTTATTCCAGGCTTCTTGTGTTGTCACTTTCCCCGCTTTCATTTCGGCATCTGTCGCGATATGTATTGGCGTATCGCTGACTTTTGATTTTTCGAAACGGTCCAGAATAGGTTTCTGCAGTACATCAGCCGCATTTGTCAATTCACCTGTCGCCCAAACAACAAAGTTCTTCGGAACAGATATCTCAAATTGATAATCGTTGAAACCATTGTAGAATTCTTGTCGGCCATTATGTTCCAGAAGATCCCAACCATTATAATCGTCGTATACAGACACACGCGGATAAGAGTAAGCACAATAAAAGGTGGAAGCATTCAACAGCCCTTCACGGTCGCTTTCGACAGATAACGGATATTCCCAGCTAATGTCCAATGTTGCAGTCCTTCCCGGAAGGATTTTCTGCCCAAAATCACCTAACTTCACCGTTCCCCAGTCCTTGCTGTTTACGTCGTAAACTTGACCATTCAGTTTAAACGATTTAATCTTTAGGCCCGAAGTCAGGTAGTCGTCCGAAGCGTATGCAGCACGTACCGCATTAGGTTTGTGCACATTGTTCACAAATCGGATAGCCAAGCGTTTCAATGTATCGGGACTATTGTTTGTGTACAGAATAGTCTCTGTTCCACTCACCATCTTTGTAGCCGGATCCAATTGCACCCGCACATCATACTTACCAAAATTCTGCCAATAGTTTTTCCCTGGTAGACCCGTTTTGGTACGGGTTCCCTTCTCGATCGCTTGCTGAATATTTCTTGGGGTATACAGTTCTTGCGCATGAGCTACCCCTGTCAATAAAAGCAAAGTCAATCCATAATTAAATATAGTGCGTCCTATCATATCCTAGTTTAAATAATCAAACTAAGATAAATTTGCTGTGATTTGCAAGTTTAATTCTCCTGCTTCGCAAGAAAAACAAACTTCTTCAACACAATACCACATTTGCATTTGTTCAGAGATCAAAAAAAGACAGGCTCCGAGTACTTGAGAAAACATTTTATTTTTTTTGACGTTTAGTTTTAAGATAGACCCGAATGTATGCATCAACTTTTACGTTTTAACGATTTCTTCCGACATGCTTTTTTAGCAATACTTTTAATTTCAATCCCTACGCTGCTCGCTGCCCAAACCGATGCAAAAACAGACTCTCTTGCACAGTACAAACATCAGCGTGACTCGGCCTTGGCCAGTCAATACGATATATCGGATCTAATCGGAAGAATAATCCATCCCAAACGAAAAAAGGAACATGCGAGTAAACGCTCTCCCATCACCTTAATGCCCAACATTGCCTACAACCCAACCATTGGTGGTCAGATCGGAATCAAGGCTGTCGCGGGGAAAGTATTGGGTGACCCCAAAACAACGACCATGTCGATCGCAGCGACATCCGCCTCAATCACCACAAAAAACATCATGGTCTTCTATATTAGCCATAATATCTTTACCCCCAACAATAAACTAAATTTTCAGGGCGCTTTTGCACTTGTCAAAATGGTCGCTTTAGATGCGGGTTTGGGCATGACTCCCCATGGAAAATGGAACAATGCCGATGAAGAGATCCTTGCCAACCCCGACCATAAGAAATACGGAGCAAAATATAACGCGTTTACATTTAATGAAAAAGTCTATAAACGAATCGCCGACGGACTATTTGTTGGAGCCGGATTGGCGTTTGACTTACGACGAAAAATAACCAGCAGCGGCCCCAATGGCAACATTACTCCCAATACCATCTACACCGAAAAACATGGCTTCGAGCCCGACAGTTATAATTCCAATGGACTATTGCTCAATATGCAATACATGACAAGAGACAATCCCAATAGGCCTTACAAGGGTATCTATTCGGATATCGGTGTGCGATGGAACACAACGCTGTTGGGCAGTAGCAAAAGTGCTGTACAGCTTACCACCGACTTTCGAAAATACTTTAGTTTATCTCAGTCCGACCCGGCTCATGTACTTGCCTTCTGGTATTGGGGCTCCTATAAACTCGGTGGTACACTCCCCTATTTTGATCTCCCCGGAACGGGAAGAGACGTAGCCGTCAGAAGCGGCCGCGGTTACACCATTGGTTATTTCAAAGGAATTTCTTTCGGTTATGCCGAAACAGAATACCGCTTCCCAATTTTAAAGAATCGCTTTTTGAGCGGAGCTGCTTTTTTTAACCTACAGACTGCCAGCGACGAACTGGGCACCAAACTTTTTGAAAGGTGGCAACCTGGGGGTGGTGCCGGATTACGGGTACTCTTTAACAAAGCAACACGCACAAATCTATGTCTGGACTATGCCTTTGGAAAATATGGTTCCCGTGGTTTCTTTTTGGGGCTGAATGAAGCTTTCTAATTCCAGATTGCGACAGCTTTGTTTGCCATAAAATAACTAAATTAGCCGATGTTGTTGCTCTTTCTATTCACGAAGAGTGACTGAATTGGCATTGACGATATTTCATCATGAATTTAAAAACCTTTTTTCTATACATTGTATTATTATCAGCTCTTGTTTCCTGTCATCAGACAAAGACGTCAAAAACAACGAAAAATGACGAACAAAAGAAAGAACAGGTAGTCCCTCCTGCATCACCACCACTCCCATCGGATACTTCGAGCTACGATAGCCCGCGTTTTGCAGACAGAATAAAGGAACAAGCGCAGCAGTTAATGAAAATGAACGACGCCGGCCTCTTCGATAAACTGCACCAGAAGTTAACGACAACACTAAGTGCAGACCAGAAAGATTATTTTCTTGGGCATCCTAACTTGGCTGTTTTAGCGATCGCGAAAGGGAATATCTTCGAAAATGGCCCCGGTGACCTTGGGTATACGGTATACAACAAAGGTAATCATCGCATCGAGATCACCTTATTCGATCATAAAAGCAATACATACAACACACTGTATAAAGAGTTAAAAGTTGTCAATACCCTTCAAAATTTGGATTGTTCATCCAGCTTTGGATCGCTCGATTATCTCGTTGCTTCCGAACTGATTGATCAAGAGGATTATATTCGATTAAACAATTCAAATTACCTGATTGACGACAATTCCTTTGATGTGACCGATATTTCGACGAACAAAAACTTTGATTTGCAGCAGGGATGTCTGAACAAAAAATTCTCAAAAGAAGCCATGGCCAACAGTCTTTGTGTACCGACTAGCTCCGTATATGCGAATTTTCAATACCTAAAATACAATAAGAAAAAGCAGATTTTTGAAATTTATTTCAGTCAGGAATTTGCAGACTAAGCCGACCAAACCTTAACGATGAAAAGATATTACCTACTTGCTACCCTTGGTTTATGTAGCAAATTATATGCGCAGGAAGTGGATACTACGACTAATCTGCTAGAACAAGTCGAAGTTAAAGCCTACTTCAATAAACAACCGCTATTGCGATTGACATCTTCTGCGGCTGTGTTAAGCAGCCAAATGATCCAATCCCAGCAGTCGCCCTCCTTTGTTTCAGCAATGAACAGGGTGCCGGGTTTACGCATGGAAGAACGTTCCCCTGGGAGTTACCGGCTAGCACTCCGTGGGAGTATGGTCCGTTCACCTTTTGGTGTTCGCAATGTCAAAATATATCTGGACGACTTTCCTTTTACTGACGCAGGCGGGAACACCTACATTAACTTGATAGATCCCTCCGCAATAGGGCAGATAAATGTATTGAAAGGTCCAGATGGATCGATATATGGGGCCAATTCAGGCGGTGTACTCTCCTTTTATAGTAAAGGATTCGATCGATCTGACAAACCTGAAGTCAACCTCCAATTAACGGGGGGCTCCTACGGTCTTTTCCAGGAACAGCTCAATGCAATATTACCCATCAACCAGACTCAGCAACTTGCTATCAATCAAAGTTGGACAAGAAGTGACGGTTATCGCCAGAATTCAGCCTTAAACAAAAAGAATATCCAACTCAATTACAATTGGCAATATGCAAAAACATCCGAATTAAAATTCACCGGTTTCTATTCGGATATCGGTTACCAAACTCCGGGAGGGCTCACCGCAGCACAAATGGAGAGCGACCGCAGGCAGGCTCGGCCTAAGGGCGGACCAAATCCTGGTGCTGCTGAACAAAAAGCAGCAATCTACGATAAAACATTCTTTGGTGGACTGAGCAACCAGACGCATCTCAGTTCTAAGATGACCTTATTCGCCAGTGTATTTGGCTCATCCAATCAGATCAAAAATCCCTTCATCACCAATTACGAGAAAAGAGATGAAAAGAATTTAGGAACGCGCCTGTATTTATCTTATGTGGATTTGTTGAGCCAAGATTTAAAATATGAAGTCCAACTGGGCTTGGAAGCGCAAAAGGGTTGGTATGCTATTGACAATTATGACAACGCCCAAGGTGTCGCTACCGATCCTCAGGCCAAGGACAAATTGGAAAACAGTCAGCAATCATTTTTTGCACGCACCCAACTGGAATGGCTAGAGCGTCTCCAGGTAGAGCTGTCGCTCGGATTAAATGAGAATAAAATTGGCTACCAGCAACGTTATCCTGTTGCACAAGAAAACAAAGAAAATATTGATTTCGGGAGTACATGGATGCCACGAGCAGCACTATCCTATTTGATCACACCAATGCTTGCACTTAGAGCATCGATTTCTAAAGGTTTCTCTGCACCAACTGTTGCTGAAGTCCGTTCGTCAGACAATACAATTAATACGATGCTGAAACCAGAAACAGGTACAAACCATGAATTTGGGCTTCGTTGGCATTTGTGGAATCGCCGGATTATTTTAGATGCAGCGGCCTACACTTATCAAATGAACAATGCCATCATCCGACAGGTACGGGATAATGGTGCTGAATATTTTCAAAATGCGGGTAAAATAAACCAAAAGGGATTGGAAGCATCGCTATTCATGTATTTGATCAGGCCTCAAACAACCGGTACGGTCCGTAGCCTACAGCTGACCAGTAATTTTTCCCTCAATGACTACAGTTTCAAAACCTATCAGGTAGGCGACAAAAACTATAAGAACAATAAACTTCCTGCGGTTCCTAAAACGGTATGGGTAAATTCGTTGAATATACTTTTCCCGGATGAATTCCAGTTGGATCTTCTTTCCAATTTAACAGCAGCAATACCACTGGATGACGCAAACACTGTTTATGCCAAACGGTATCATCTTTTACAAGGCAAATTATCCTGGAGCAAATCTGTCTGTTCACAGCATAAAATTAGATTTTTTGTTGGGGCCGACAATCTACTCAATGAAAAATATAGTCTTGGAAACGATATCAATGCTTTTGGAGGACGGTATTTTAATCCTGCCCCTTTACGTAATTATTATGGCGGAATGAGTTTTAATTTTTAACCAAGCATTATGGACTTCCATCAATATACATTGACCGATATCGATTTCACCAAGGTGAGCCGTTATTCTTATTTTCCTTGGATGGACCTGACATTGGCCCATTTTCAGGTCAATGCGATGGAAATGGAGGTGAATCAGGCAAATTTTCAGGTACTGGAGAATTATACCGATTTTGAAGTGATGATCCTCCATACGTTGCCCACAACAGCCGTCTTTTGCAATTGTCCACAAACAGGATTCTGCCGTCATCAAAAGGCGGCTTTAAGTAAACTATTTACACAGGAGAATTGGCTGGCATTTTTTGATCACAACCGCTATCAGCATCTCCTCAAGAAGGTTGCGGCACAATATGGACTGGAAAAGGAACCGTCTTTAGAAAACTATTTTGCTGCCCAGATCAAAGCAGGGAAGCTGGAGTTTCTGTTAAAAGACAAACAGCTGACCTCCATTGATGACTTTGATCTAGTAGAGGAATCTCTTGTCCCAAAAAAGGTCAAGACGACGGCCGAACAGCAGCATCATTTTGTGGTGTTAACGCGCAACCGGTACTACAAAAATCTACAAATACTCCTGTGTCAAGCTCCAATGACGAAATCCGGCCTACCTAAAAATCCGATTTCCGCCAGTGAGAGTCAGTCCCGTATCTGGCAAAGCAGCTCGATTGAGGAAATGCAATTTTACACCGCTGTTTACCAATTTTCTCAAGCTATGCAACAGGATATCGAAATCAGCTCCAGTCTGAAGGCGGTTGCAAAAAATCCGTTACACCTCGATTTTTATCTGCATGACTATGAGAAATCCGACAATATAACAGCCTCCACCTTATCGCCGGTTCAATTTAACCTAAACAAAGGTGAAATTAAGCTCTTCATTACAAAAAAAGGTGCGTTTTATACCATTCAAGGAGAAATTCATATTCATACGATAGCCCACAATTTACAGGATTTAGTCGTTCTTTTGGACCATTTCATTCTCATCAAAAATCAGCTTTTTCTGATTGAAAATAGGTTTCACCTCAAGTTGATCCGTTTGTTTGGCAACAAAGGTGAGCAATTGTTGATCCATCAGCGTAAGTTCGAAGAATTCAACAGGTTGTTTTTGGAACAGATAGCACATTCCGTGGAGTTAAATTTTAAAGATATTCCCAAAGCAAGCAAGCCACAGTTGAAGGAAAATCTGTATTATCAGGACATGCAGCCACTTTTGTTTCTGGAAGAATCGGAAGATTTTGTCAACCTTATTCCTGTCATGCGTTATGGTGAGGTCGAAATTCCTATTTTAAGTAAGCGGAATATATTTGGTACAGACAGCAAGGGTACACAATTTTTGGTCGATCGGAAACGTGAAGCTGAAACAAAAGTTATTTCCCTGTTACTGAAGCAGCATCCCTATTTTCAGGAGCAAATGGATGAAGGAAGCTTTCAGCATTTTTATTTGCATCGCAAATACTTTCTGGACAGTAACTGGTTTCTGGATGCTTTTGAGGAGTGGCAACATCAGGGTATACAGATCATCGGATTTAATACGTTACGTGGAAATAAATTAAGCCGTTTTAAGGGAAAAATACATGTGGAGGTCCTCAGTGGACAAAATTGGTTCAACGCCAATATACAGGTCAAATTTGGCCCCAAAAGTGTCTCCCTAAAAAAACTTGAAAAGGCAGTACGGAACCGCTCGCAATTCATCACCTTGGATGACGGCACCCAGGGCATTTTACCGCAACAGTGGCTCGATAAATTTGAAGCCTATTTTAATGCAGCAGAATCGATAGCTGATGATTTCATTGAAATTCCAAAATACAAATTCAATGAAATCGATCAACTATTTGATCAGGCGGAGCTAGACCCTATCGTGTTGGCGGAGCTCAGCACGTTGAGAAAGCAGCTCGCTAATTTTTCTTCGCTATCCGAGGTCCAGATACCACCAACTTTTGTCGGAAACTTACGCCCTTATCAGCAACAAGGGCTACAATGGCTGCATTTCTTGGATGGGCTTAATTTTGGTGGCTGTCTTGCCGATGACATGGGACTTGGCAAAACGATCCAAATATTAGCCTTTCTGGCTACTCAAAAAGCAAAGGGACAATCTGCACCAACATTACTTGTACTTCCCACGACCTTAATTTTTAATTGGCGGCATGAAATCCAGCAATTCCTTCCATCTTTCCAAACGTTGGTTTTAGATGGTCCAAATAGAATAGAAAAAGGGATGCAGTTTGAACAATATGACCTTGTTTTAGTTTCTTATCACAACCTGCTGACGGATATTAATACGCTAAAAAAAATAACCTTCAATTATGTCATATTGGACGAATCGCAGCAAATCAAAAACCCGGATTCCCAGCGATACAAAACGGTAAATTTATTAAAATCAAGAAATCGCATTATTTTAACAGGAACTCCTATCGAGAATAATACGATGGATCTTTATGCCCAGCTTTCCTTTATTGTGCCGGGTCTACTAGGAAGCAAAAAATATTTCAAAGATGTCTATACGACTCCTATTGATGCTTTCCATGACCGCAAGAGAAAAAAAATGCTGAAAGAGAAAATAAAGCCTTTCATTCTCCGTAGAACAAAACAGGATGTATTACGTGATCTTCCTACAAAAAATGAACTGGTCCTTTACTGTGAGATGAAAACTGCCCAACGGCGAATTTATGATCTTTATGAAAAAGAGTTTCGAGATTTTATCTCTGCCAAAGATGGCGATGAAATCAAGAAAAGCCCCATGCATGTCCTAAAAGGTCTAACAAAATTGCGACAGATATGTAATTCAAGCAAACTGCTCCAAAATGAGGATCTGACTAGCGCTGCGGACTCTGCCAAAATTGAAATGCTTATCGAGCAAATTCAGCATAAAAAAGACCAGCACAAAATGATCGTGTTTTCACAGTTTGTCAGTATGCTCAATCTGATTAAAGAGGCTTTGGATAAACAGGGTATTCGCGCGTTAATGCTCACAGGCCAATCCAAAAATCGAGGTAAATTGGTTAGTGATTTTCAATCCGACAAGGATATCCCCGTTTTTCTGGTTAGTCTAAAAGCCGGTGGTACCGGACTTAATCTTACCGCGGCCGATGTCGTGTACCTGGTAGACCCCTGGTGGAATCCTGCTGTTGAACAACAGGCGATCGATAGGATCTATCGCATGGGGCAACAAAAGACGGTCACCGCAGTCCGATTAATCAGCCCTAACACGGTCGAAGATAAAATTCAGACCTTACAGCAACATAAAAAGGAGATTAGCAACAGTATTCTGGATGACGGCGGAAGTTTAGATGTCTTTTATCTCGACAAAAGCTATTTAATGAATTTGCTACGCTAAACTATTGAAATCAAAAAAGGGGACATCGATCGATGTCCCCTTTTTTGATATAATTCGTTTTCAGCTGCTCTTTACTTTTTGTCAGAAATGTACGTTTTGTTACCATTTCCGTTGATATAATATTTGCCACCTTTTGGACCGAGATAAACTGTATGTCCATTATATTTTTCACTTGTTGCTTTATCAGCTGTAGCTACGGCATCCTTTTTAACAGCAGCGGCTTGTTTTTCAGCTTTAGCACTTTCTTTTTTTACGGCTTTTTCCTTCGCTTCCATTGGTGCTGCTGGCGCTGTTTTTGTATCAGCCATCTTTTTCGTCTGCACTGACTTTTCCTTGACTGCAGCTTCCTTCTTCGCAGTAGCTTTCACCGGCGCTGCCTTCGTTTTCGTTTCGGCCTCGTTGGCTTTAGTCTTTACTTCTTTTGCTTTTTGTTCAGACTTTTTGGCTTCTTTTTCCATTTTTTTAGGAGCCGTTTGTGCATAGGATTGTCCCAATCCCACTGCAGCGATCAAAGCTAATGCAGCTGTGATTTTTTTGAAACGATTTATTGCTCTCATAACTCAATTGTTATTTAAATAATTGTAAATAAAAGTACAATACAAATGCCGTATTTCGATTTAATTACCTGAAAAAATAATTTTAACAAATTTTTAACCTAGCCAAGGAATTATTCGACAACTTGTTTTCTAAATTTCGAATCAATTACATATTTTACCCCCTTCGCATCTATAAATACAGGCTTTCCATGGTAGTGCTCATTACTGCGTCGATCAATGGCAACACGATACCGGGTGGCGGAGCTAGTGGAGCTGTAGGTTATATTGCCAACCGATTCTCCAGGGCTCACGATTACTTCCGAACCTTCATATACGCGCTCACTCACCCTGCCGTTAAAACGCTGTTTTCCCGTTGACGTTTTTATTTTCTCCTGCTGCTCGGGCTCTTTATCGATCGGCGCAACGTCCAAGGTCATCACATCGACCTGTGGGCTTAAAGGGAAGAATGGATCTACCCACCGATATACAAAATGATAATCGGTTTCTAAGTTATTAAAAGCATGCATTTGCTGTGCCCTTACAACACTTATCCCACCTCCTAAAATCAGCAATGGCAGTAGGCAACGTCTAAAGAAGATTAATTCAACTCTTAACATATCTTTTTTTCCTTTCGTTTAAGTGCTTCCAAATAAAATGCCATCTCTCTCTAAAGCACTCATCTTTAACACATTTTTAACTAAAATAAATTAGTTTGATATTTAACTGTTTTATGTTTAACTTTGTGCTATGAAAAACGAATCCATGAATCCAGTAAAACCCTTAGTGGATAGTATCATTGCTTTGCGAACGAGCTTAAAACAATACTATATCCAGAAAATAAAGGAACAGCAATTGGATATCACCTATGAAATGTTACAAGTATTGGCAGCACTGTGGAAGAAGGAGCAAATGAATCAGCAAGATATAGCCACAGCAATACAGAAGAACAAAGCAAGTGTCACTCCGCTGATCGATAATCTTTGTAAACGGGATCTGGTTAGACGCGTAAGCGATCCCAATGACAGACGAAATAATTTAATCGAATTAACGGTAAAGGGAGACGAATATAGGACATTATTAGATCCTGTCCAGCAAGACCTCTACCGTGTGATCCTGCAGGAGATATCAGAAAAAAAAGTATTGGAAATTACAGAAACTCTCGAAAAATTGACCGCAATTATTGATAAGCAATAGTATCGGGAGCCTTGATTTTCAGAAAAAAAGAAGATAAGTAATTGAGTCATGAGCAATTCAACATTAAGTGAGAAAGAAATAAAACGAAGGCGGAAGATATGGATCATCAACATCCTATCTGCAGTCGTCATTGTGGTTACAATTATCTGGGGTATCTTAGTCTTTTTCCACATCAACGAATCTGTTTATACAGATGATGCCCAGGTAGATGCCCATATTACCCCTATAAATTCGCGTATCAGCGGTTATATCAAAACAATTCGATTTGATGAGCATCAAAAAGTTCACAAAGGCGATACACTCGTCATTATTGATGATGCTGAGTACAGAATTTTATTACAAAATGCACAAGCCACTCTTGCCGATGCCAAAGCAAGTAAAACAATATCGCAATCTGGAATTGCCATTGCCGGCAACAGTACTGCGATAGCAAATGCCAATATCGATGAGATGAGAGCCCGGCTAGATAATATGGAATTGAATTATAGGCGTTACGAGAGTCTCGTGAAAGATGAAGCAGTAACGCAATATCAATTCGATCAGGTAAAAGCAGATTATGAGGCCATGTTAGCCAAATATAAGGCACTTTTGGCGCAAGAGCGTGTATCGAAACTTAACACACATGAGTCTGAACAGAAGCTGTCAATCAATGATGCCTCATTACTAAAGGCCGAATCTGCGATTGATCTAGCCAAGTTAAACCTTTCGTATACGGTTATCACTGCACCGTACGACGGTGTATTGGGACGGCGGACGATTGAAGAGGGTCAATTGGTGCAAAACGGTACGCCATTGGTCAATATTGTACGTGATGAGCAGAAATGGATTACCGCAAATTATACCGAAAGTCAACTAAAAAATATTGCTCTCGGGGCAAAAGTCAACATTGAAATTGATGCATTGGCCGGGAAGACATTTGAAGGTGAAGTAGCCGCCATATCCGAAGCAACAGGATCTAAGTATTCTGCTGTTCCGGTTGACAATTCTACGGGGAACTTCGTTAAGGTACAACAGCGCATTCCGGTTAGAATTAATTTTACAGCATCCAATACCCCAAAAGATCTCGCCATGCTTCGCGTAGGTATGAATGCTATCATACGTATTAAATAATCATGAAAGATCGTATATTCAGAGATTGGTTGAGTTCAGGTTGGGAATTGTTCTTTCTGTTTCTACTCAATATTTTATTTTCGTTCAATAATGGAATCCCAACTTCCATTAACACGTATGTCATGAATGGATACGCCGGTATCACCGCAGATTTGAGTATGGCTACATATTGTTATTATGCGGGAATGGTATGTGCCATACCACTGGTATTTAGGTTGTTGAAATTATTTTCCAAAAAGACGATATTAATTGTATCTATCTTCATTATCCTCGCTTCCAATGCGGTTTTGGAACATGCCAATAATGGTGTCAACATCTGTATGGCCACATTTTTTATTGGGAGTGCCAAGATTATTGTCACTATGGCTATCATTGGGGAAATGATCCCTTTTCTCATGCCACGTGGAGAACGATATCAATTATATGCAGTCTACTACCCCATGACAATGATCATTCCTGCCTTGGCAAGTTATGTATCTGTTCTATTTGCAACGCGTTTCTATTGGGAAACTGTCTTTTTATTTCAAAATATACTACTTGCAGTAGCGTTGTTAATCTGCATCATCTTTATGAAATCGTCAGATTTTAAAAAGGTACCTCTTTATCAATATGACTGGTTTGGAAGTATTTTACTTTGTATTTCATTATTGAATTTTGCCTATTTCAGCACATATGGTCTGACACAAAATTGGTTTCATTCCAGGTTTATTTTGGTCACCGGAATCGCATCGCTCTGTTTTTTTATACTTTTTATAAATAGAAGTGTACTAATCCGAAAATCACTCTTAAATTTTGAAGCCTTTTCAACACGGATTCTGCCTATCTCCATTGGAACAATTTTTATTTTCGGCATTTTTTATAGCTCGACCTCGCTGTACTCCTCCCTTTTGGGAATTACGCTTGGTACAAACCCCTTGGAAGTCGCCGAAATAAATACCTATGTAATTCCTGGTTATATGATCGGCGCAGTAATCGCTTATATTTATTTCAAAATAACAAAAAAATGCAAGTTCATTTTGGCATTCTCAGCAGCGTGTTATGCCCTATCTTGCTTTTTCTTTGCAAGGATTATTGACCAACATACAAACTCGGCTTTGTTCTATCTCCCTTTGACATTAAGAGGAATGGGCGTGATCACTTCCTACATTGGAATAGGCGTATATATGGCCGGCAATATTCCCAGTAAATATTACCTCTCTGGCTTAGTATTTTTGATTCTTACACGTTCATTTTTGGTGCCTGTAGTCTGGTCAAACATCATTACTAATTGGTATTACCACCTACAGATCCTCAATGCCAATAATCTTGCTGGTATAATCGATCGAACAAATAGCTTGGTGCTACAAAGAGGAAATATAATGAAATCGGTCCAAGTCCAAGCCTCGCTACTATCCA
Organism: Sphingobacterium siyangense; assembly: GCF_023277505.1. Lineage (NCBI taxonomy): Bacteria > Pseudomonadati > Bacteroidota > Sphingobacteriia > Sphingobacteriales > Sphingobacteriaceae > Sphingobacterium > Sphingobacterium siyangense. The sequence continues at coordinate 5,281,279 of NZ_CP080574.1, forward strand.
TACGCGACGCCTACTCCGGGCTATTTATTATCGGGGTAATCCTAACGTTATTCATCTTAATCTTCCCTTTTCATTCTTCGCCTATACGAAGAGTTTTCGACTGGAAGAGAAAAAATGCAACGAAAGAAGCTTTGCAAATTCCCATTTCTTAGTTAACTGATATAAATTTCAGTAATATACTTGAATACGATACGCTCAGCGATTGCGTACTTATCGAAAAGTGTACGGAGATCGTCATAGAGCGTTTTGTTTTCAGCCTGCTCTTTTGGAAAATAGGATGATGAACGTACTCTTCCCAAAAACGACCGAAGGTCCAATATCTGTTGATTTGGTAAGGTTACCTTGGTCATTGAACGTGATCCAAAAAATTGTTTGAGATCATCATCACTGATATTTTTGTGACTGACAGATTGATAACTTGGTATATGACTGAGCAGAAAATCTTCGTACTCCTGTTGAAAAGCATCGCCGGGATCACGCTGGTTCCAGACCAGTACAATACGTCCATTTTCTGTGAGAATGCGAGCGAACTCCCTCTTACATGCTTCCCGGTCAAACCAATGAAACGATTGCCCTGCAAAAATGAGATCTACGCATCCAGACTCAATAGATGTATCTTCGGCAGTCGCATTCAGCGCGATTAAATTCCGATAGGTTTTAAAATGATGCAGTAAAGATTCACGCATTTCCCGATTGGGTTCAACAGCAAAAACGTCATTCCCATTTTCGAGAAAAAGTTGCGTAGATAGCCCTGTACCACTACCGATATCGGCAACCAACCATTTTTTATCCAGCCCTATTTGTTCTTTAAGCACCTGAATAATCTCTTTTGGGTAACATGGTCTAAATTTCTCGTAATCGACAACCCTGTCCGTGAATCTATCAATACTGTTTTTGTTCATAATAAGAATTGCTGTAACTAGTCGATTATACCTTCATCTTTAAAACTATAATATCCGTTATCGGTAAAGATTAAATGATCGGCAACTCTAATATCCATAATTTTAGAGGCTTCAACAATTTTTTGCGTCAGAATTTTGTCAGCATTGCTTGGATACAAGGTGCCCGAGGGATGGTTATGAACTAATATAATTGCATGTGCTTTAAGGCTAAGTGCAGATCGTAATATAATCCTGACATCAACTGGCGTAAAATCATTACCGCCGCGTCCGATCAGTTGTTTGTCTAATATTTTATACCCCGTATTGAGATACAGAGTCCAAAACTCTTCATGGGGCAGATCCTGAAGTATGGGTTTCATAAAGTTGTAAACGAAGCGGCTGCTATTTACGAGCTTACGCTGTTCTACGGGCAGGTCGTTTTTCCGGCGTGCGAGCTCCAATGCGGCAAGAATAGCGATAGCTTTTGCCTCGCCTATCCCTTTATACATGCTCAGTTCTGAAACCTCCATCATCGAAAGCGTCTGCAGGTTGTTATTGACATCGGCCAATATGCGCCGGCATAATTCAACAGCACTTTCATTTTTGGAACCAGACCCGATTAAAATAGCCAGTAATTCGGCGTCGGTAAGCGCCCTACGGCCCTGGCTCAATAGTTTCTCTCTCGGACGATCGGCCTCTGCCCACTCCCGAATGACTAGTTTGTACGGATTTGACATCTACAGTTAATTATAATTGGCTAGCGTACATAAATATACAAAAATACTGTTACTTAATATCCTGAGAAATACACAATCTATCAATTAAAAAAAATTGGCAATCGGGATTTACTTCACATTTCACTCTGAAACGTTATCTTTGTATTTCATAAAAATTTTTGAATATGAGTAAAGCGATTATTAAAACAGAAAAAGGCGACATGACTGTGGAGTTCTACACAGCTGATGCTCCAAATACAGTAGCCAATTTTATCAAACTTGCTAAATCAGGATATTATGATGGATTGGCATTTCACCGTGTAATCCCTGATTTCGTTATCCAAGGTGGATGTCCAAATTCACGTGAAGGAGCTGCAGGAATCCCTGGAACGGGTGGCCCTGGTTATAAAATTGACTGTGAATTAACAGGCGAAAACCAATACCACGATAGAGGTGTATTGTCTATGGCTCATGCAGGCCGTAATACTGGTGGTTCTCAATTTTTCATCTGTCATAGCCGTAACAACACTGCTCACTTAGATCGTAACCATACTTGTTTTGGAAAAGTTATCGAGAACGTAGACATTGTTGACGATATCAGACAAGGTGACCGTATTTTATCAATTGAAGTTATCGAAGATTAATTCTTGGAGATTTAAATAGTATTAAAATGAATTTAAGAGCATTAGTATCCGTAACTGGTAAACCAGGATTGTTCAAATTGGTTGGACAAAATAAAGGTGGTTTTATTTTAGAAACCCTTGATCAGGCAAAAATTAAAACGGTAGTAAGTTTATCTTCTACAAAAATGGCGACTTTGGAAGATATCACCATCTATGGTGAAGAAGAAGAAATTCGTCTATTGAATATTTTTGAAACAATCAAAGAGAAAGGCATCGCTCTGCCAGATACAAAATCTGATGGCGCAACATTAAGAGATTTCTTCCGTGAAGTAGCTCCTGGCCATGATGAATCACGTGTTTATTCTTCGGATATTAAAAAGGTTATCACATGGTATAACATTATCAAGGAATTCCCTTTATTTGAAGAAGAAGCACCTGCTCCTTTAATGTAAACTTTTACATATATCCCAAATAAAAAAGGAGTTGATCATGTGATCAACTCCTTTTTTATGGTGTTTTCTAATGAAACACGACATCAAGTACATTTTTTTCGATGCTGTTTTGATCTTTGGCCGCGTCAAGTTTAGCATGGGCTTTTGTAACCTCAAATTCTTTGGGTTCAAATTGCTTTTCGACGACAGCTGTGGTTGTAAAGCGCAATAGGGAATTTTCATCTTCATTGAGATAGGCATCAATTTCAAGAATCCCTTCGTTTTCATCAAACACATAGGGGTGCAGCAGATTGATTCCCTTCGGGATCCGTGGGCTCTTCCAAACGACAAATTTAGGGAGCGTTTTATCCATTGCATCAATTTTATTGTAAATGGCCTGCTGACAGGTAATTCCGGCAATTACTTTTGTTTTTCCGGTCTTATCGATCATATACTCTTTGGGATTTATTCGTATCTGCACTTTCGCCAATCCATTAAGTTTCCCTTCTGGATAGTTCAGTCCTACATTGATAGTCTCGTTGCCACTATTTGCTAAAAAAGCCTCGCCTGAACCTTTGCTATAATTCACATAATTTTCCAGGCGGTACGTCAGGCCCGCAGCATCAGATTTCGCTTGTTGTTGATCAAATTTAATTTCCATCTTACGTAAAGGGGCAAGCATCAGCTCCATACGCTGCAGGGGATTTTCAATATCAAAGCTATCTTTCTTCATTTGTTCCGCCTGGGGTAGCGTGGATATTGCCTTCCACAATGCAGCAGGTGAACTATCTTTGGTCAGATTCATCAACCTGATTAGTTCAGCAAAAGGCATATTGGGAAAAGTAACTTTTTGTACGATTACCGCAGCATTGATCCGTTTAGAAGAGCGGATATCCGTTGTTGTATTTGATTCTTCATGTAGTTTAACCTCTTTGGGTGTAGAGGATTGACAATTGTGAAAAAGAAGTACTATGCCTAATAATGGGAAAATTAAGGCGTACTTTTTTAGATATTTTTTCATATCTATAGTTGTTTAAATGTAGTATAGACAAATTTACCTTATTTGATGCAGATATCACAAAAAAAGCCCCAGAATTTATATCCGGAGCTTCTTTTATCTTACGCTAGCACATAGGCTATTCGCATTAATTAATGACCTTTTGGTTCGGCATCGATACGTTTAATATCTGCTCCTAATTTACGCAAGCGTTCTTCGATATCTTGATAGCCACGTTCAATCTGTTCGATATTGTGGATCACAGATTTTCCTTTGGCAGATAGCGCTGCAATCAATAAAGACACCCCGGCACGAATATCTGGCGAAGTCATCTCAATACCTCTCAGGTGGTGTGATTTATTCAGTCCAATAACGGTTGCGCGGTGCGGATCGCACAAGATAATCTGCGCCCCCATATCGATCAATTTGTCCACGAAGAACAAACGGCTCTCGAACATTTTTTGGTGGATCAATACGTTTCCTTTTGCCTGAGTCGCCACAACAAGTACTATACTTAATAGATCGGGCGTAAAACCTGGCCAAGGTGCATCTGAAATCGTCAGGATAGATCCATCGATAAATGTATCGATTTCATACGATTCTTGCGCCGGAATAAAAATATCATCACCACGTAATTCAAACTCGATGCCTAAGCGCGAAAATACAGATGGAATAACGCCAAGTTCTTCGAAACAGACATCTTTAATGGTGATTTCTGAACCTGTCATTGCTGCAAGTCCGATGAAAGAACCTATTTCAATCATATCAGGCAACATGCGGTGTGAAGTTCCCCCCAGACGCTCTACTCCTTCGATGGTCAACAAATTAGATCCAATACCGGATATTTTAGCCCCCATGCGATTCAACATCTTACATAGTTGTTGTAAATACGGCTCACAAGCAGCGTTGTATATCGTTGTTGTCCCTTTTGCCAATACAGCAGCCATCACGATATTCGCCGTACCCGTTACAGAAGCTTCGTCCAAAAGGATATAACTTCCTTTTAACTCCGTTGCATCAACGTTAAAAAAATGGGTAGTCGCATCGTACACAAACTTAGCACCCAATTTTTCAAAACCCAAAAAGTGTGTATCTAATCGTCTACGGCCGATTTTATCACCCCCCGGTTTCGGAATAGCGGCTTTTCCGAATCGAGCCAACAAAGGACCGACAATCATGATAGAGCCACGCAATCCACCACCTTTTTCTTTAAATTCAGGTGACTGGAAATAGTCTATATTTATATCTTTAGCTTCAAAAACGTATGTGTCCTTATCTATGCGATCAATTTTAACACCTAAAGCAGCCAATAGATCGATCAACTTATTGACATCCTTAATATCTGGGATATTACTGATGGTCATAGGTTCTTCTGTCAGTAAAACTGCAGAAAGAATCTGTAAGGCCTCATTTTTTGCTCCTTGAGGAATAATCTCTCCCTTTAACGGTTTTCCACCGATTATTTCAAATGCGTTCATTTATATATAAGTGATATCTTCTTAGTATCTTATCCCGGTTCTTGTATTAGCCTTGGGATATTTAGCCTTCCGCCTAACATACCGGGATCGGAGACCAAAGAACCTTGTTTTTTTATAAAACAGCGCGATTCTTAAAAAAAGAAGGCAATTGTAAAGAAATCTGTTAATCACTTCGCAATTGCCTGCTTCTTTAAACAAAATCTTTAAGAACTAGCCTCGTTTATTATTATAATTACCCTGCGGCTTTCTGTTTCTGTTATTGTTGTTATTGTTGTCCCTACCGTAGCTGTTGTTATTATTATCCCTACTGTAGCTGTTGTTATTGCTTCCGTAGTTATTGCGCTTCGTATTATTGTTGTTGTTACTTGTCATACGAGGCTTGCCTCCACCTTTCGACTGGTGACCGGAATTATTATTATTGTTATTGTTATTATTTCCGCCTGAGTTACTGTTAGCCGGACCTTTAACGCGATTTCCCGGAGGCGGAGTTTTAAAGTCAAGTTTGGTCAATACAGTACCTTCTGGTAAGGTCAATTGATAACCTGACAACTCTTTGAGATCCTGGATGATCAACTCGTCCGAAACAGAATCCTTATTCCAGGTCAGGTAAGCCATTTTCATAAAATTGGCGATACCGATAACCATCTGCTCTCTTTTAGCCTCGTCATTAGCCAATAAAGCCTTTTCAATCATTTTCTCTACGGTAAAACCATAGTGCTTGAATCTAATGGAATGCTGCGGATAGCCCAAATGCTCAACTTCGTGTTTCACACTTTTCGCTGTAGCAATTGGATAAGGTGAGTCAATATCCAATTTAAAATCAGAGATAATCTGTAGGTGATCCCACAGTTTATGTTTAAAATCAGACACGTCTCTCAAATGTGGGTTCAATACCCCCATCATATCGATTACAATCTGCGCATGTTTATTTCTTTCTTCCTTTGTGGGTAAAGTACAGATGTAATCTACCATATTTTGCACATTGCGACCATATTCTGCAAGGATCAATTTTGGTCTAGTGCTGTTGTAGTCAAAGTTCATATAGCTAATATAAGTACCTAATTAAACGATCAAGATGCCGTTTTGGTATTTTATTATTGAATTATTCTAAGTTTTGCAAATTTAAGCAACAATTGTTTCTGTCCCAACTCTTTAAAGAAAATAGTTGCTTTTATATCTCCTTTGTTTCCTTCGAGATTAACAACTTTACCAAATCCAAAACGTTCATGTTCAACTTCCATGCCGACTTGAAGATTTGATGTATCTGAAGGAGCAAAACCCGCAGTAGGTTTGTGGGCTTTCGGTAGTATTGATGTCGTTTTAACCATCGGCTTAGGCTTAGGTTTAGAAAACGTATCATCACTATCCTTTTGTTGCCATGCAATTCGTTCGCCTTGAAAACTTCCGGCTGAGGCAGAAGTTTGTCGTGGTTTAAAATCCAATGCAAGACATGCCGGATTCAATTCATCCAAGAAGCGACTGGGTTCGCAGTTATTCAGCGTTCCCCAACGATATCGCGAAGTAGCATACGAAAGTAGTAATTTTTTTTCAGCTCTCGTAACAGCGACATAAAAAAGTCTTCGTTCCTCTTCCAATTCCGACCTGGAATTCAACGACAACTGGGAAGGAAATAGGTTTTCTTCTAAGCCTACAATGAAAACAATCGGAAATTCCAATCCTTTGGAAGAGTGGATGGTCATCAATGATACAGTATCAGCATTTGGATCTTTATCATTATCGTCGTTTGTCAACAGGGCGATATCCTGCATATAGACATCAAGTCCACGCTCTTCGATATCTTCCCGTTCCGAAAATTCCTTGATACCATTGAGGAGTTCCTGGATATTTTCGTAACGCGCCAGCCCCTCTACCGATTTGTCTTCATACAATTCTTTCAGAATACCACAGTGCTGCGCAATATGCATTGCCGTATCAAATGCGTTATTGTTTTTGGCAAGAGCCTGAAAACTCTGTATCATCTGTGCAAAACCACCGACAGAAGTTGCACTGCGTCCGTCTAGAAACTGGGCTGCATTTGCAACAACATCCCATATACGGTATTGATTCTGATCTGCAGCGATCATGATCTTCTCTATCGTCGTATCCCCTATCCCTCTACGTGGATAATTGATAACACGCTTTAGTGCTTCCTCATCATTTGGGTTGAAGGTGAGTCTGAAATACGCGATCAGATCTTTAATTTCTTTCCGTTGATAGAAAGAAGTACCACCGTATATTTTATAGGGGATATTAATTTTGCGCAAGGCCTCCTCCATTGCCCTGGATTGGGCGTTGGTACGATACAGAATAGCAAAATCTTTATAATTAAGTCCTTTTAACGATTTCTCTTCGATAATCTGGTCAGCAACGATCTTACCTTCCTCATTGTCAGAGAAAGCACGTGAAACCTTGATCTTTTCGCCCTCTTCATTATCCGAGAAAACATTTTTTTCCAATTGATTCTGATTATTCGCAATCACCGAATTGGCCGCATTTACGATCATCTTAGTCGATCGATAATTCTGCTCCAGTTTAAAGATCTTCACATCAGGATAATCCTTTTGGAAATTCAGGATATTCTGAATATTTGCACCACGAAATGCATAGATCGATTGTGCATCATCCCCAACCACGCAGATATTTTCGTTGACTGCTGCCAGGCGTTTGACAATAAGGTATTGGGAGAAGTTGGTATCCTGGTACTCATCGACCATCAGATAGCGAAATTGATGCTGATATTTATGCAATACCTCTGGATGCTTGTTTAACAAGACATTTGTTTTAAACAAGAGGTCATCAAAATCCATTGCTCCAGCACGGTAACAGCGTTGTGCATAGGTCATATAAATCTGCCCCAATTGACCACGACCATTGGAAATATCTTCGGCCAGTATGGCTTCATTCTTATTATATTCCTGCGGTGAGATCAAGTTGTTTTTTGCCTGTGAGATACGTCCATACACATGATTGACATTATACAGCTTATCATCGAGATTCATTTCCTTTAAAATGGCACGCAACAAACTTTTGGTATCGTCCGTATCGTAGATGGTAAAGTTTCTGGGATAACCGATCAATTCTGCTTCGACACGGAGTATCTTTGCGAATACCGAGTGGAATGTTCCCATCCAAATATTTTTCGCTTCGCTTCCAACAACAGAAACGATACGTGCGCGCATCTCTTTGGCAGCCTTGTTGGTAAATGTTAATACCAAGATATTGAATGGATCAACACCTTTTCGAATCAAGTGTGCTACACGATAGGTAATTACCCGTGTTTTTCCTGAACCAGCTCCTGCAACAATCATCACAGGACCTTCTGTTTGCTCTACGGCTCCTCGTTGTGAAGGGTTTAAACCCGCTAAATAATCCAAATTAACTCCTTAAATTTTAAAACCTGAGAATAGGGTATAAAAGTACAAATTTCCTATTGATCACTGGGGCTATCTTGCTAATATTTTTACACAAAAAAAACCGATAATCAAGATTATCGGTTTTTATATCATCCAAGCAACATCTAGCCTCTGCTGTTATAATTTGGTGCTTCCTTCGTAATGGAAATATTATGTGGATGGGACTCTCTCAACCCTGCTCCTGTAATGCGGACAAATTGTGCTTCCTGTAATTTTTCAATTGTTGCAGCACCACAGTATCCCATAGAAGCGCGTAATCCGCCAATATATTGATAAACGACCTCAGCTAATGTACCTTTGTAAGGAACACGCCCAACAATACCTTCAGGAACCAATTTTTTGATATCATCTTCTACGTCTTGGAAATAACGATCTTTAGATCCTTTTTCCATGGCTTCGATTGAGCCCATACCGCGGTAAGATTTAAACTTACGTCCCTCATAGATAATTGTTTCACCTGGAGCTTCTTCCACACCGGCGAATAAAGAGCCAGCCATAATTGTGCTTGCTCCGGCTGCAATTGCTTTTGCAATATCACCAGTTTGTTTGATACCACCATCTGCGATCAAAGGCACGCCAGTTCCTTTAAGTGCTTTGGCAACTTCATATACAGCATAAAGCTGAGGAACACCAACACCAGCAATAATACGGGTTGTACAAATTGAGCCCGGTCCGATACCTACTTTTACGGCATCTGCACCTGCTTCAGCCAAAGCTGTTGCTGCTGCACCGGTCGCAATATTTCCAACGATTACCTGTAGCTCAGGAAACTGCGATTTCACCAATTTCAATTTATCGATTACACCTTTAGAATGCCCGTGTGCCGTATCGATTGTAACCACATCCACACCTGCTTTCACCAAAGCCTCAACGCGATCAAGGGTATCTGGTGTAACACCTACTGCCGCACCAACCAATAAACGGCCATGGCTATCTTTGGCAGCATTGGGATAATGTTTATATTTTTGGATATCTTTAAAGGTAATCAAGCCTTTCAAAATACCTTCTTCATTAACTACAGGAAGTTTTTCGATTTTTTCGTTCTGAAGAATTTCTTCCGCTTTCACCAAATCCGTTCCTTCGGGAGCAACAACAAGATTTTCCTTGGTCATCAATTCGTTGATTGGACGGCTCATATCTTTTTGGAAACGAAGATCACGATTCGTTACAATACCAACCAATTGACCTTTTTCGTTCACAACAGGAATTCCACCGATTTTGTGCTCCTTCATAATATTGAAGGCATCACCCACAGTTGCTGTTGCCAATAACGTTACTGGATCCTGAATCATACCGCTCTCCGAACGTTTTACTTTGCGTACTTCAGCAGCTTGTTCTGCGATCGTCATGTTCTTATGCAACATACCAATACCGCCAGCTTGAGCAATCGCAATCGCCAAATCAGCACCGGTTACCGTATCCATTGCTGCAGAAACCAATGGAATATTTAATTTGATTTTTTTTGTTAGCGAAGTGCTCGTATCAACGTCACGGGGTAAAATTTCAGAATAAGCTGGAATTAATAAGACGTCGTCGTAAGTGAGACCTTCTGCTACGAATTTTTGTGGATCTAATTGCATGGCAAATATGTATTGGGTTTTCTATTTGCCAGGCAAATTTAAGAAAAATAAGCAATAATAAAAAATAAAAGATACAAATTACAATCGGAAGACAAATTAGAAACGTTATGAATTAAGCATTCATCTAGGGTACGTCCCAGCCTTTATCATTTTTTGGCAGGCTATTTGCTTTTGGTAACACGAAAAGTTATTTTAATTAATGAAAATATAAAGATAAGATAATTATGAAAAAGACATTACTCTCATTAGCTGCCGTCGCAGCATTAGCATTTGGCGCACAGGAAGCGAAAGCTCAGTCTCCATTTAGATCAGCGATAGGTGTTGTATTCGATGGTACAACAACTGACTTATGGGGTGTTCAATATAAGCAATCTTTTGGTGGTGCCAACATGGGGCAAGCACAAGTGATGTTTGATGACCATGTTGTTGCTGTTGGTGCGGATTACCAATATGCAAGACCTTTCCAAGGTGTTAATGGTTTGGGATGGTATGCAGGTGTTGGTGCACAATTGACTTTTATTGACGTAGGTGATAACATTACAAACGTTGCATTACGCCCGCAATTAGGTTTGGAATTTAAAATTCCAGTTGCTCCGATTGCATTCCACGCAGACTGGAAACCTGACTGGAGATTGAACCACAACAGTGATTTTGATGCTTCAACATTCTCGTTTGGTATCAAATACACATTGAAATAATATAAGACAACTAAACAGTATAAAAGGTCCTTCTCTATGTTGAGCAGGGCCTTTTTTTATAAATAAAATCAATAAATATTTCTTTTTTTCTTCAATTCTCCTATTTTTATGCCGTTGACCTGATTGGCGTAAATAAAACTTTTCATTCTACAAAAATTTTATACCTTTGCCATTCTTGGTAAAATGTGATTAAACGAGAACTAATTATCAATTACATAAACAGTATTTAACATTAAAATTAATACAATTATAACAGACGATGCAAGGTAAAGGGCTGATTAAACTTTTAGTGATAGTGGTGTCATTAGCGTGTCTATACTCCCTATCATTTACTTGGGTGACCCGCAATGTGGAGCGAGATGCTGAGAATTTTGCCAAAGGAGACTTGGCGAAAGAGAAAAGCTACCTCGACTCAATGGCCGGTGAAGTAGTGTACAATTTAGGTTTTGCAAAATACACCTATCGGGAAGCCAAAGCAAATGAACTCGCTTTGGGATTGGATTTGAAAGGTGGTATGAACGTGACCATGGAAATCTCATTGGACGAATTGATCCGCAATTTGGCGAACAATCCAAAAGATGAGAAATTCAACAAAGCGTTGGAGCAAGCAGTAGCAAAAAGCAAAACGAGTGCAAAAACAGTCGTTGCTTTATTTATGGAAGAGTACAAATCCATCGGTGCTACAACTCCACTTTCGACATTCTTTTCAACAAAAGATAACGCTGCTCTAATTAAACCTGGTGATTCAGACTCCAAAGTTGAATCATTCCTTCAAAAAGAAGCAGACAATGCCATCCAAAACTCATACAAAGTACTTCGTACACGTATCGATAAATTTGGCGTTGCGTCTCCAAACATTCAAATTCAACAAGGTACAAACCGTATTTTGATCGAATTACCTGGTGTGAAAGATGAAAGCCGTGTTCGTAACCTATTACAAGGTTCGGCTAAATTGGAATTCTACGAAACATATACAAACCAGGAAGTTTATCCAATACTGGAAAATATCGACAAAACTTTAGCATCAACGTTAAAAGCTGCTCCAGCTGCTACAACAAATACTGCCGCAGATACAAGCAAAAAATCAGATGATTTATTGTCTAATCTAACCGGTGGTAAAAAAGATGCTAAGAAAGACAGTGCTGCTGTAAATCTAGGTCAGAAAAATCCATTATTTGAAGTATTACGTCCAGCTGTTTACATGGGCGAAAACCAACAAATGGCACTTATGCCAGGTTCAATGGTCGGTATTGCTTCATTAAAAGATACGGCAAAAGTAAATGCTTACTTGCAACGTCCTGAGGTGAAATCAATACTTCCTGGAAACTTAAAGCTTTTATGGTCTGTTAAACCAGAGCAAAAAACACCTGAGCAACTATCATTATACGCCATTAAAGGGTCTGGACAGGACAATGGTGCTGTATTGACGGGTGATGTGATCACTGACGCAACAGCAAACTTTGATGAGAAAAATCAACCTGTGGTTGGTATGCAAATGAACAGTGAAGGTGCTCATCAATGGAAGAAAATTACAGCAAAAGCAGCTCAAAACAGAGATGCGATTGCTATCGTTCTTGATAATGTAGTTTATTCTGCTCCTTCTGTAAACGGTGAAATTCCAAATGGTAGCTCATCAATCTCTGGATCCTTTACGGTAGAAGATACCAAAGATTTGGCGAACGTATTGAAGGCAGGTCGTCTTCCTACAACGGCTAAAATCGTTGAAGAAGCTGTTGTGGGTCCTACTTTGGGTCAGGCTGCCATCGATGCCGGTGTAAATTCTGCTGTTATCGGTATTATCGTGGTAATGATCTTTATGATCGCTTACTACAATACGGCGGGTATCGTAGCAAACATCGCGGTATTGTTAAACGTATTTATCATTATGGGGGTATTGGCATCCTTAAATGCTGTACTGACCCTACCTGGTATTGCCGGTATCGTATTGACAATGGGTACTGCTGTCGATGCAAACGTTTTGATTTATGAACGTATCCGTGAAGAACTGGGCTTAGGAAAATCGATCCGTCAGGCTGTTGCCGATGGTTACAAACATGCTTTACCTTCCATCCTGGATTCGCAGATCACAACCTTCTTAATTGGTATTATCCTATTTTTATTTGGTAGTGGTCCGATCTTAGGTTTCGCAACAACGTTAATGGTGGGTATTATTACTTCATTGTTTACTGCGATCTTAGTTACACGTGTTATCTTTGAATGGATGTTAGCGAAAGATTTCAAAATCAAAGTCTCTTTCCCTTGGTCTGCAAACACTTTGCATAACGCAAACTTCAAATTCGTGCAGAAACGTAAAATCTTTTACGCGATTTCAATCGTTGCTGTGTTAATTTCTGCTGCATCAATTTTCACAAAAGGATTCAGTTTAGGCGTGGATTTCCAAGGTGGACGTACTTATACTGTTCGCTATGATAAACCTGTGGACTTAGAAGCTGTACGTACAAACTTGGACGATATCTTCAAGAAAACAACAGAGGTAAAAGTATTCGGTGCAGCCAATCAATTGCGTATTACAACAACTTACCATATTGAAGAAACTTCGGACACTGCTGATAAAGAAGTATTGGACAAATTAAACCAAGGTCTATCGAAAGTAGATGCTTCTAATAAACATGAGATTCTTTCGTCTCAAAAAGTTGGACCAAGTATCGCTACCGATATCAAATCTAGAGCAACCAGCTCAGCAATTTTCTCTATCATCATTGTTGCAGCTTACATCTTGATCCGTTTCCATAAATGGGAATATTCAGTTGGAGCAGCTATTGCAACAATTCACGATGCGATCATTTTATTGGGATTATTCTCTATCTTGGATGGTATCGTTCCATTCTCACTTGATATCGACCAACACTTTGTAGCAGCGATATTAACTGTAATTGCTTACTCGGTGAATGATACAGTGGTTGTATTTGACCGTTTACGTGAGTTCGTATCGAAACCAAATGCACATAATGAAGATCTTGGCGATGTCGTAAACCATGCGATCAACTCGACATTAAGTAGAACAATTATCACATCATTGACAATCGTGTTTGTTCTCGCTGTATTGTTTATCTTTGGTGGTGAAGTTATCCGTGGATTCTCATTCGCGATCTTAATCGGTGTTATCGTAGGTACATATTCATCTATTATCTTAGCTGCACCTTCAGTATATGACTTACGTAAAGGAAAGCATTTAGCAGAAGGTAATACTGCTAAAAAAGCTGAAGTCGTAAGACCATAATAGCTGATATTGATAAAATAAAAAAGGGCGTTCGAATGAACGCCCTTTTTTATTGCATTCAAATTACTTGTCACACTAAATATTTTAAATATATTTGTTGTACTAAATATTTGTATGCTAAACGAAAAATTTGACCGCTACTCCTTCATCTTGGACCAAACAGCCAAGAAAGTAAAACAGTTCGCCCAATCTTCTTTTGCCGAGAAAGGATTTGATATTACTGTAGACCAATGGACCGTTTTAAAGGCTTTATACGAAACAGATCAACTTTCACAAAAAGAACTGGCCAAGCGCTGCGGAAAAGACCAGCCCACACTGACACGGATCGTAGATATCCTTCTTAAAAAGAATCTGGCTGAGCGGATCACTGACGAAACAGACCGTCGGAGTCTATACCTCCATTTGACAGAAGAAGGAAAATTGAAAGTAGCATCGCTTACGCCAATTGTTACGGAGATTCGTATGAAGGCCTGGGAAAATTTAGCGGACGAAGATTTCGAAGCTTTCACAAGAATTTTGAATACAATATATAACAATTTAAATATAGAATAGCTATGATAAATACGGATATCTGTATCATCGGAGCAGGACCTGTTGGCCTATTCGCAGTTTTTGAAGCTGGGCTTTTAAAAATGCGCTGCCATTTGATTGATGTGTTACCCCAAGTGGGCGGTCAACTTTCGGAGATTTACCCCCATAAGCCTATCTACGACATTCCTGGTTATCCAAGTATCACTGCGCAGGAGTTGATCGATAAACAGCTTGAACAGATTAAACCCTTTGACCCCACATTCACCTTAGGCGAGCGTGTGGAACATATAACAAAACAGGACGACGGTTCTTTTATTGTAGAAACCAATGATCATACGATGGTTCATACACAGGTCATTGTCATCGCTGGGGGCTTAGGTTGCTTTGAACCACGCAAGCCCGAAATTCCGAATCTTCATCTCTTTGAAGGAAAAGGCGTAGATTATATGGTAAAAGACCCAGCCAAGTACCGGGATAAAAAAATCGTCATTGCCGGTGGCGGTGATTCCGCGCTCGATTGGACCTTCCATCTCGCAGATATTGCGCAACAGGTCACTTTAATCCACCGAAGTGACTCCTTCAGAGGCGCTCCGGACTCGGCTGAAAAGGTTTTCAAATTGGCCCAACAAGGTAAGATCAACTTATTATTGTCCCACAATCTGACCAATATTCATGGCAATGACTACTTATCTCATGTTGAAACAACAAATAAAGAAAAAGAAGTCACAGCAACAGATGCAGACTATTTTATTCCTTTATACGGTCTTACGCCGAAGCTTGGTCCAATCGCAGATTGGGGATTAAATATCGATAAAAATGCGATAGAGGTCAATACGCTTGATTACTCAACCAATATCGAACGGATCTATGCTATAGGAGACATCAACACCTATCCAGGCAAACTGAAACTCATTCTCTGTGGATACCATGAGGCTGCCCTGATGTGTCAAAGTGCCTTTAAATTTGTCTATCCCGATCAAAAATTGACATTCAAATACACCACTGTAAACGGTATAAATACTTTCTAGCCATGGACGATAATTTAATTCAAGTCACTGTTATTGATCGGGATGGGACCGAAAATATCCTGGAAGTTCCTACCGATATCAATCTTTCACTCATGGAGATTTTAAAGGCATCCGAATATGAAATATTGGCCACTTGTGGTGGTATGGCGCTGTGCGCTACCTGCCATGTCGAAGTTGTCGAAGGCCTGCATACACTTCCCGAAGCGAGTGATCAGGAGCTCGACATGCTGGACACACTTCCGGATGCCGATGATCAAAGTCGACTTGCCTGTCAGCTGCATTTACAGAATACCAATAACGGCATGAAAATCAAGATCAAAGGCGCGCTACAATAGTGTCATCATTGTGTATTTTATACACAATGATGACACTATACATCTTTTTTTTTCAAAGGGTACAATGTACACTATAAAGAGCTAAAAATCAAACAACTACAAAACATATTATTGAAAGAATTAGCCTCTTTACAATAAAATTCACAACATATCAGCATAATAAATAAATATTTTTTAGCTTTTTGAGCCAAAATTTAAGATATTTGCAGCTTAATTCGATTGTACCGAATTTTTACAACAAACTATTAAAAATATGCCAAGCAATAGTTCAAATAGAAAATTCCCAAGAGTAATCATTATTGGTGCTGGATTTGGAGGAATTGAAGTTGCTAAAAAGCTTAAAAATAAGGAAGTTGAAGTTCTGTTGCTGGACAGAAATAACTTTCATACTTTTCAACCATTGATGTACCAAGTTGCCACGGGTACTCTTTCAGCGGACTCCATCTCCTTCCCTGTTCGCAAAATGTTCAAAGGCCAAGACAACTTTCATTTTAGACTTGCTGACGTAAAAAGCGTAGACAATGAGGCTAAGATTGTAAGAACAGATGTTGGTGATTTTGACTACGATTATTTAATTGTTGCGACAGGTGCTACCACGAACTTCTTCGGAAATCAGCAAATCACGAAATATGCTTTGCCGATGAAAAATATACAAGAAGCATTAAATATTCGAAGCTATGTTTTACAGAACCTCGAAGAAGCAGTACGAATAGAAAACCCTGCTGATCGTAAAGCTAATTTGAACTTTGTTATTGTTGGGGGTGGTCCAACAGGTGTAGAACTTTCGGGGGCAATCGCAGAGATCAAAAACAATGTTCTTGAGAAAGATTATCCAGAATTGAAAAAATCTGAGATGTCGGTTTACCTGGTTGAAGGACTTCCAAAAGTATTGGCCAACTTATCTGAAAAATCTTCTAAAGATTCAGAAAAGTACCTCAAAGATTTGGGTGTAGAAGTATTATTGAATGTTCAGGTAACTGGATATGATGGCAATTCAATTACTTTCGCCGATGGCAGAAGTATCGAAACAAAAACTGTTATCTGGGGAGCAGGTGTAGCTGGGCAGTATCCGAATGGTTTCAAAAAGGAGATTATCCAACGTGGTAACCGTATACAGACAGATGATCAATGTCGTGTTATCGATATGCCAGGTGTTTATGCCATTGGTGATGTTTCGGCATTTATCACAGATGACCTTCCTCGCGGCCTACCAGGTGTTGCACCGGTGGCTCAGCAACAGGGAGCTTATGTTGCCAAACACATTCTTCAAACAATGTCTAATCAACCAACTGAGAAATTCAACTATTTCGACAAAGGGTCCATGGCTACGGTAGGTCGTAATAAAGCTGTCGTTGACATGGGAAAAATCCATTTCAATGGATTCTTTGGCTGGATGACCTGGATGTTTGTCCACTTGATGTCCATCTATGGATTCAGAAATAAATTGATCACATTCGTAAACTGGTCGATCAAATTTTTCACCAAAAACAGTGGTGTGCGTTTGATCTTCCACAAATATGATGAGCCGACTCCGGAAGAACAACAGGCTGAAACAGCCCAATAACTTTCAATTGGAGTTTAGATAAACTATTTCAATACCCCGACAGCGCCATTATCCCAAACGATAATGGCGCTGTTTTTTTTTTTACACTTATTTTACCTGTTTAATCCACTCGCTAAAAACATGTAATAACAGACTGTAGAAACACTTCGAAACAATAGCCCTCTTCAGATAGTTGTCAAAACCACCTTTTCCCGATTGGATTCTTTCTTCTCGCGGTCAATGATTTCAAAAACACCGGCTTAATTCTTTTTTAACACCGCATCCAATTAAAAATAACTTCACCTAGGACGCAAGAATTACAGATTATATTCGTTAAATTTAAAGACAGTTTTTTCCAGATAGAATTTACTTTCAGAATGTAGTTTTTTTTGATGTATAACCTCAAAAAGATTAATTTTTTTTGTGTAGGTTTGCATATTATTTTAAAATAGCTTAAGGATTAGCAGATGGGCTTATTTAATTGGTTTACGCAAGAAGTTGCGATTGACTTGGGTACTGCAAATACCCTAATAATTCATAATGACAAAGTAGTAGTGGATGAACCTTCTATTGTTGCATTTGACCGCACCACAAACAAAGTGATCGCCATTGGTCGCCAGGCCATGCAAATGGAGGGTAAAACACACGACAATATAAAGACAGTACGTCCTTTACGTGATGGAGTAATCGCTGATTTTACGGCAGCTGAGCACCTGATCAGAGGTATGGTAAAATTGGTAAACAATGGTAAGAGCTGGTTTTTTCCTTCCCTACGTATGGTTGTTTGTATTCCTTCCGGTATTACGGAAGTAGAGAAAAGAGCTGTCCGCGATTCAGCAGAAATTGCGGGTGCCAAAGAAGTCTATTTAATCCACGAACCCATGGCTGCTGCTGTAGGAATCGGAATTGACGTGGAAGAACCAATGGGTAATATGATTATCGATATCGGTGGTGGTACCACTGAAATTGCTGTCATCGCTTTATCGGGTATTGTATGTGACCAGTCCATTCGTGTTGCTGGTGATAACTTCGACTCTGACATCGTTCAATACATCAGAAGACAACATAACATCATGATCGGTGAACGTACGGCTGAAAAAATCAAAATTGAAGTGGGAGCTGCTCTACCAGAGTTGCAGGAACCACCGGCGGATTTCGCTGTTCAAGGCCGTGATTTGATGACAGGTGTTCCTAAGCAAATTACTGTTTCTTACACCGAAATAGCGCATTGTCTAGATAAGTCCATATCAAAAATTGAAGAGGCGATCTTAAAAGCACTTGAAATTACCCCACCAGAATTATCAGCGGATATTTATCAAACAGGTATTTATCTTACGGGTGGTGGTGCGTTATTGCGCGGTTTGGACCGTCGTATACAAGCGAAAACTAAACTTCCAGTACATATTGCCGAAGATCCGTTACGTGCTGTCGTAAGAGGGACTGGTATTGCACTTAAAAATATTGGACGATTTAAATTCTTGATGCAATCATAACGTTCGATAATTAATAACAATATTTTATTAAAGAGCGATATAATATGCAAAACTATTATATCGCTTGCTTATTAAATACCCACATTAAAAAATGAGAAACCTTTGGTTATTCCTGAGACGATATAATGCATTCTTCTGGTTTATCCTATTTTTTGGATTCTCGTTATTTTTGGTGATCACCAACAATTCTTTCCAACGTAATTCTGTTTTAAATTCTTCAAATAGTATCATCGGAGGCCTGTATGCAAAGGTCAATTCCTGGAAAAGCTATCTGCACCTCGGGGAGACTAATGATGCACTTGCAAAGGAAAATGCACAATTAAGAAAGGACTTACAAGCCTATCGATCAACTGACAGCATCAAGATTGGTCCTGTCCCAGCAATCGATAGCAGTGAGTTTGGGCGTTACGAATTTATTATTGCGAATGTCATCAACAATAGCATTCACCAAAAGGCAAATACGATTACACTCGATAAAGGCAGTAAAGATGGTATAGAGCGAGGTATGGGTGTTATCGCTCCCAACGGGGTAGTTGGTATTGTATTGAATGTTTCCCCTAACTTCTCTACCGTTCAATCCCTATTGCATCCAGATACGCGTATATCCGTTACACTGGGCCACACCGAGGTCTTTGGCTCGTTGGTATGGGGCAATAGCATGGATTACCGCGCGGCAATGGTCAAGGAAATTCCAAACCACATCAAAGTCAACAAAGGAGATAAAGTGTATACCTCCGGATATTCAGGACATTTTCCAAAAGGAATTTTTGTCGGAACGGTCATTCAGACAGGTATTTCTTCAGGAGATGCTTTTTTGGATCTTAGATTATTGTTGAGCACCAATTTCTCCAATTTGCAACATGTCTACGTTGTAAAAGACCTGTTAAATAAAGAATTAAAGACACTAGAAGAATCGACAAAGGACAATGGCTAGGATTTTAATATTTAATATTATTCGATTTATCGTTTTGATAGGCATGCAAGTTTTCCTATTTCAAAATATCGGTTATTACAATCTGGTCGCTGCATTTCCTTATATCTTATTTATTTTTTTACTTCCGACAGGAACACCTAATTTCCTGGTGTATTTGATCGCATTTCTTACGGGACTTACCGTAGATTCATTTTATGATACCCTTGGTGTCAATACCGCAGCCTGTGTTGCATTGGCCGCCTTCCGTATTTTCTTCATGAAAATTACGCTCGAAGTTGAAGAACGTGAATCTTTTTTTACCCCGATGTTGGGGTTTATGAATATTCGCTGGTTCTTTTCCTACATCTTTTTCGGAACATTGATCCATCATACATTTTTGTATCTCTTGGAATCTTTTTCCTTCCAGCACATCCAATACACCTTATTGAGTATAGTTTTAAGTTGTATATTTACAGTAATTATCATGCTATTATTTAGCATATTATTCTACAAAAAGAAAGATCGGTTGTAGTAGATCGATGGATAGAAATTCATTTCTATGAACAGTTTTTTTGCGCGTAAGTACGTCGTTTCGGGAATCTTTATTGCTATCACATTGACCTTGGTGGCCCGCTTATTCTATTTACAGATCATAGACGATTCCTATATACATTCCGCAAACAGCAATGTCATGCGCAAGGTCATTGTGTACCCGGCCAGAGGGGTTATATTGGACCGAAAGGGAAAGGTATTAGTTCAAAACGAACCGGTATATGACCTTATGGTTACTCCACGTGAGGTGAAAGAAATCGACACCGCTTTGTTTTGCAAATTGATAGACATTGACAAGGAAGGCTTTATTAAACGGATGGAAAAGGCAAGAGTACACTCGCCTTACCGTGCATCCATTTTTGAAAAACAGCTTTCTGTACGGACATGGGCCCAATATCAGGAATACCAATATCAATTTCGTGGTTTCTATGTCCAAAAAAGAACAATCAGAAGTTATCCCGATAGCATTGCGGCTCAATTTTTGGGTTATGTAAGTGAGGTAAATGATAAAGATATCGAACGCTCCAACGGGTTTTATCGTAGTGGTGACTATATTGGTCGCAGTGGTGTAGAACGTTCTTATGAAGACCTTATTCGCGGAAAACGTGGTGTCAACAACTTAATGGTTGATGCGCTGAACCGCCCGAAAGGGGTATTTATGGAGGGGAAATACGATACACTTGCTGTCGCAGGGGAAGGACTGGTTTCCTCTTTGGATAAGGACCTCCAGATTCTAGGGGAAAACCTCATGAAAAATAAATTGGGGTCCATTGTCGCTATTGAACCTGCAACAGGTGAAATATTGGCGTATGTAAGTAGCCCGAGTTACAATCCAAACATGATGGTCGGCAGACAGTCTGGCAATAATTATATGAAATTATTGAAAGACGACACCAAACCGCTTTTTAACCGTCCTATTCAAGCCTCTTACCCCCCAGGCTCTGTATTTAAGGTTGTTTCAGCACTGACTGCGCAGCAGGCTGGTGTTATTGATCGCAATACGGTATTTTTCTGCCCGCATGGATATAGCTATGGTGGTGGACGCGGCTGGATGGGCTGTACGCACTATCATGGATCAACTACATTACAGCGATCTGTAGCTGTATCATGTAATACCTACTATGGATTTACCTATGCTAAGATGATCGACGGACGTGGGCTTTCGGGACCTAAGGCCTACGATCTATGGCGCAATGCAGTAACACAGTTTGGAATTGGCCATAAACTTGGAATTGATCTGCCGGGTGAAAAACCAGGTTTACTACCTACGTCAGATTTTTATACCAAACGCTATGGTAACGATAAATGGCGTTCAAGTTTCAATATCTCCTTATCTATTGGACAAGGGGAAATGGGTATAACGCCCTTGCAAATGGCCAATATTATGGCTATCGTTGCCAACAAAGGTTTTTATTATAGACCCCATCTGATTAAAGGTATTGGCGCACAGAAGATTGCCAAGAAGGAATTTACCGAAAAAGTCAGTGCCGGCGTGGATGAGCGGTATTATCCTGTTGTTATCCAAGGGATGAGTGATGCTGTCAATACACCCGAAGGTACCGCATGGGCCAATCGTATCCCAGGCATCGAAATGTGCGGAAAAACGGGTACAGCACAAAACCCACACGGAGAAAACCATGCCGTTTTCTTTGCTTTTGCGCCTCGAGAAAACCCTAAAATTGCCATTGCTGTCTTTGTTGAAAATGCAGGTTACGGTGGAACCTGGGCAGGACCTATCGCAAGTATGATGGTTGAGAAATACCTCAAAGACACGATAACTGCACCAAAATATATTCAGGACCGCATTTATAAAGCGAATTTTCTTCCTGCACCAAAAAAGGTTGTCGATCCAAAGATTAAAGATGTAAAAAAGACTGATTCCGTAAAATCAAAAACGGATACGTTAAAATCAAAACGCCAGCTGGCAGCCTTAACAAAACCAAAGGAAACAATTGTTCACCATAGCGAGATAAAGAGAAGATATGAATAATCAAAAAACTAGTTTCTTTGGAAAGATAGACTGGCTAACCATCACTCTTTGGCTTGCGCTATGCTTAATTGGCTTATTCAATATCCGTGCGGCTGTATTTAATCCTGAACTACCCAATTTCTTTACCTTAGGAACCAATTATGGAAAACAGTCTTTATATCTTGTTTCCGCAATTATTCTAGGGGTATCCATTCTGATCATAGACGCGAAATTTTTCAGTTCCGCCTCACCGATATTTTATGGTATAACAGCTGTCCTGCTTGTCATCGTGCTCGTTGTAGGGCGAAATGTCGGCGGAAACCAGGCCTGGATTGACTTAGGTTTTTTCCGCTTACAGCCTTCCGAGTTTGCAAAACTTTCAACCTGTCTGCTCTTGGCTAACTTTCTAAGTTCTCAAAGTAACAAAGCGCCGACCATGCAGACACTGGCCATGGGTGCGGGTATTGTCTTATTTCCTGTATTTTTGGTTATGTTACAACCCGATACGGGATCTGCCCTTGCCTTCTTTTCGTTGATTTTTGTATTCTACCGCGAGGGCTATGTTAATAATGAACTGCTTATATTTGGCGGGCTATGCATTTTACTTTTTGTTCTTTCTTTATTGGTCAATCCTTGGATTCTTATCTTGATTTTAGCATTGCTCATTGGCCTTGTCATGTGGAATTACCGTAAGAGAAGAAAATACATTATCAATCTAAGTATACTTTTTGCAGCCTCTGCTGTATTTGTTCTCTGTGTGGACTTGGTCTATGAACATGTGCTACAACCCCATCAACGTGACCGTATTGACATTATCCTAGGCAAAATGGAAGACCCTAAAGGTAAAGGATATAATTTGAATCAGTCGAAGATTGCAATTGGATCGGGGCAGCTTCTAGGCAAAGGTTACTTACAGGGAACCCAAACGAAATACAATTTTGTGCCGGAGCAGAGTACGGACTTTATTTTCTGTACCGTTGGAGAAGAGTGGGGATTTGTTGGATCAGTTACCTTATTACTTATCTATCTCACCTTACTGCTACGCATTATTCATATCGCCGAACGACAGCGTTCAGCCTTCGCCAGGATATATGCATACGGTGTAGCGTCCATCCTCTTTTTTCACTTATTTATCAATATCGGTATGACAATAGGTATTGTTCCGGTTATCGGGATTCCGCTGCCTTTTATCAGTTACGGTGGTTCATCCTTATGGAGTTTCACCATTTTACTGTTTATCATGCTTAAATTTGATTCAAATAGAAAAGGAGTTGTCTAAAAACAACTCCTTTTCTATTTGTAGCCTTATTTAGTTTTTCTCAACTCTTTTACTGCATCAATTGAGAAAAACTAAAGTCTCCCTTGCCTGCACAGACAAACGGTTAAATACGCTCCAAAACGAGCTGTATAGCTTTATCCACAACTTCTTCAGGTGCGGAAGAAAACCGGCCATCTACCCGACTTGCCAAAATTGCATTGATGGATAAAGCCTGATGTCCAAACATGTTAGCCAATGCATAAATACCAGCTGTTTCCATTTCCAGGTTGGTGAAACGCTGATCTTTATATTGAAAGGAGCTGATCAAGTTTATAAAATTGGGAATCGTATTAGTTGATCGGACAGTCCTTCCCTGCGGAGCATAAAATCCGGGCGCAGTCAAGGTGACTCCCTTCGGTAAATCAAAGGCTATTCGATCCAGAAGGCTTGCGCCAGCTTTTGCAACGTAGGGCTTTAAGTTTAATGCGGAAAAATATTCGGCTAGCTCAACCTGAAGCGCCTGCTCCTCGCCATCGTAAGATCCCTGATAATAGTTCATCAATGCATCAAGACCTATTCCATACGCAGAGGCCAAAATAGTTCCCATCTCAACATCTTGTTGTACCGCTCCAGAGGTTCCAATGCGAACAATATCCAATGAGCTAAGCGTCGACTTTACCGTTCTATTGTCAAAATCAATATTTGCCAGCGCATCCAGTTCATTCAACACAATATCTATATTATCAGTACCTATACCTGTTGAGATTACAGTCAACCGTTTATTTCCCAGATAGCCGGTATGCGTAATAAACTCACGTTTCCCTTTTTTGAGTTCAATACGATCAAAGTGTTTCGATACTTTCGCTACACGGTCTGGATCACCGACCGTAATTACTGTACTTGCCAGATCTTCCGGCAACAAATTCAGATGGTATATACTACCATCTGCGTTTAAAATCAATTCCGATTCGTTGATCATATCGTATATAAATAAGTTAACTGACAACCTTCTATTTTGGAAAACCGATCAACAACTCGATTGACTTGCATTTTTCGGACTTCAAACTCCAAATAACACTGATTATCAAATTCCTGCTTTTCAACTTCGACGCCCTCTTCCTTTATGATCCGCATAATATCATTCATATGGAGGTAATCGAAGGTAATACCATAATGGTCATTCACTGTACGCTCGATAATTTCTGATTGGGTCAAAGCATCTTGCGTTGCTGATTTGTAGGCATTAATCAAGCCTGGGACACCCAATAATGTACCACCGAAATAGCGAACGACAATCACGATAACATTGGTGACATCCATCGACAGGAGGACGTTCAAAATTGGGCGTCCTGCTGTCCCTGACGGCTCTCCATCATCATTCACACGAAAGACAGCACGATCTGGCGTGAGACGATAAGCCCAACAATGGTGTCTCGCTTTCGGATGAATCGCTTTCACTTCCAAGATCAGATCTTTTAATTGGTCTTCGGATTTAAATGGAAAAGCATAAGCAATAAATTTACTGCCCTTATCCCTAAAAATTCCCTCGTATTTTGCATCAATAGTCCGGTAAGTATCTTCAAATAAACTCATAGATATGCTATGATTAAAACTGAAACAATAGAAAGCGCTATGCCTAAATAATTCAATAACGATAACCTTTCTTTAAAAAATAAGACGCCAATTAGAGCGCCCAATGAGATCACACCAATATTCATCCCAGTAAACACGACTGATGGATTGTCTGGTAAGGCACGATGCGCTTTCATATAAAATAGGATGTTACAAAAGTTAAATACACCCAAAACCAATCCATATCCCATAGCTTGCTTTGAAAAACGTTGCTTTTCCACCAAAAGGAAATACAGCAATAGCACCATTGCAATAAACATCGCCATCACAAAGATAATAAACATGGAACTGATATAAGGTATATTAACATGCAAGGCGACCTGTTTGAAGAGGATATCAATTATACCCATACCGATAAATACCAATAATGGATAAAGCGCTTTATAACGACTATCAGCCATCGAGCTATTATGCTGATTTTTTTGCCAGCCAATAGAACATAGGATGGCTAATAAACCAAGGCCTATTCCAAGCATCTTATGTCCCTCCATTTTTTCATGAAAGAAGAAAAATGATGCAAGCAGGGGAATAAACAACGATAGACGTTGTGCAATCTCTGTCTTGACCAAACCACTATAGCGAATGGACAAAGCTATAAAAACAAACATCCCTGGAAGTAGTATCGCCAGACTCGTATACAAGGTAACCGGCATAGCATCCCATACGAGCGATTTTAGATCCGGTTGCAATACAAAATAGGTCAGTGCAACCGCCATGGGGTAATTCCAAACGATAACTTGTTTGGTTTCGACTCCATTTTGTTTTGCCAATTTTAATAAAACAGCAACGGTTACGCTGCAGATGACACTTAATAAAACAAAAATCATGATTCAAAATTCATTTATTTCCAAAGGCCACGTTTCTCCTGACGAGCCTGACGTTCCAATTTTACAAATAAATCTGCATATTGTACATTTGGCGCTAGCGTATAGGATACTGCATACCCCTGTTCAACCAAATCCCGATTGACGAATTTCTTTCCGATATACACATAGGCAAGAAGTCTTCCATACCGATCCCGTTTTCCAACGTCAAAGACTAACTTTACACTTTTTCCATTCAACATTGCCGTTAAGTACTGCTTTGCTTCTTGACCATAGTAACCGATTTCCTTACGTGCTGTCCGTCTCGTTTCCGGGGCATCTACCCCTATCAACCTAACTTTCTCCCCTTTTGAGGTTCCATTTTCAATGACAAAGGTATCACCATCTATAACGCGCTTTACCTTCGCATCTTTTTCCTCTCCTTTAAAAGTAAAACCTGTCAATAAAAAACAGATCATACATCCACATACATAAAAATTACTTCGTTTTAGCATAAAATCCAGCGTTTGCCCAAAGGTAGTAAAATACTTTTTTAACAAAACAGTCAAAAAAAACGGAAATATTAATATTAAAAACACATAAATTTAACACAAAAAAAACAGTAAAAAATCACATAAAAATACCGCTGTTTTCAATATAAAAAATAACACTAAAACATAATTTATTATAAAAGAAAAACAACAATACAAAAACTTAAACAACTAAAAAACAATACAATACTAACATTAAAGCAAAATAAACACTTTAAAAACATCACAAATAAATCACTGAAAATTAATCAAAAAAATCACATAAAAACACATAAAAAAAACCTTAAATTAACTCAATATTTATAATAAAAAATTATTTTTTTCTTTGATATTTCAAAAACATTCGTACATTTGAAATGTCAAACAACAACAGGATGAACAGAACATATACATATTTCTATTTTAACTTCTTTTATTTTAAAAATAAGAGCCGGGATTAGATTGTGTATAAATCATAAAAAATACAAACAAGAAGAGTCCCGGTTCAAATGATCGGGACTCTTTTTTTTGGAGACAACATAGCGAACAAAAAAACAATGAGTTTAAAAATTGCAATACAGGGAGCAAAGGCTTCATTTCATGAAGAGGCCGCATTTAAATTTTTCGGAAGAGAAGTTGAAATTGTAGAATGTGATTCATTTAAAAAAACTTGTGAATTGCTGAAGCAAAGAAAAGTCGACTATATCGTTATGGCGATCGAAAATTCAATTGCGGGAAGTCTATTACCGAATTATAATTTATTGAGAGATTACAAGTTCCATATCACTGGGGAAGTTTACCTAAACATTCAACAGAATCTCATGGTGCTGCCAGGCGTTAAGTTAAAGGATATTAAACACATCGAATCGCATCCAATTGCCATTCGCCAATGCGAGGAATTTCTTTCTGAACTTGAAGGTGTACGTATAACCGAGGGATCTGATACCGCTGCAACTGCGAAAATGATTGCGGAGCGAAAATTAACGGATACTGCTGCAATTGCTGGGACATTGGCTGCTGAAATCTATGGTCTTGAAATATTAGAAAAGAGAATCGAAACCAATAAAAAGAACGCAACGCGTTTCCTCGTATTATCTAATGAAGTTGTCGAACATAAGAATGCCAATAAAGCATCATTATCATTCCAAACAGGAAATACAGTAGGATCTTTGGCGACTATTTTACAATGCTTTGCCGAACAGAATATCAATTTGAGCAAAATTCAGTCAATGCCGGTAATCGGAAAACGCAATGAATATGATTTTTTCGTTGACGTAGAATGGAAAAAACAAACAGACTACGAAGCAGCAATACGTAAAGTACTCAAACATAGTGTCAATTTCAATATTATGGGCGAGTATGTCAAAAACGAAAAACTATAATTAACAATTTACGCATACAATATTAAAATAGATAATCAAACTTAACATGAAAAATACATTAGACATCACTCCTTTAAAATCTTGGTTGGACACAGGAGACAAACCTTTAATTATCGCAGGTCCTTGTAGTGCTGAAACAGAAGAGCAGCTGGTATCGACAGCACATTTGTTGGCAAATACCGGAAAAGTAAATATTTTACGTGCTGGTATCTGGAAGCCACGTACTCGTCCCGGAGAATTTGAAGGTATCGGTTCAATTGGTTTGGAATGGTTGAAAAGAGCGAAAGAAGAAACAGGTTTATTAACAGCTACTGAAGTTGCTACAGCAAAACACGTGGAAGAAGCTTTGGCTGCTGGTGTGGATGTACTATGGGTAGGTGCACGTTCAACTGCCAATCCATTTACCGTACAAGAAATTGCTGATGCTTTACAAGGTGTAGATATTCCAGTATTTGTTAAAAACCCTGTAAACCCAGATTTATCGTTGTGGATCGGTGCATTGGAACGTATCAACCGTGCTGGTATCAAAAAATTAGGTGCTATCCATAGAGGTTTCTCTTCTTACGAGAAAACAGCATTCCGTAATGAACCAATGTGGGATTTAGCGATTCAGTTAAAAACTGCTTGTCCTAATCTACCAATCATAAACGACCCAAGTCACATTTGTGGAAACCGCGAATTGTTACCATACATCGCACAAAAAGCAATGGATATGGATATGCAAGGATTGATCATCGAATCACATATTGATCCATCTGTCGCTTGGACTGACGCAAAACAACAAGTAACGCCAGCTGCATTGGCCGAGTTGATCGACCACTTGACGTTACGTAAAGCAGCTTCTGACAATCCTTCATTCGAAGATAAATTAGCAGAATTGCGTAGCAATATCGACAAATTAGATGATTTGATCATCCAAAAAATTGGTGAGCGCATGAAAATAGCTGAGAAAATCGGCGAATACAAACGCGATAACAACGTGACAATTTTGCAAGTTAACCGTTGGGATGAAATTGTTCAAAAACGCACTAAATTAGCGGAAGCGCTTTCTTTGGGTAGCGAATTTGCGACGAAATTCCTCGAATTAATTCACAACGAATCTATCCGCAAACAAAATGCGGTCATGAATACTCAGGAGCAACCAACAGCAGAAGCATAATGAATCAACAAGTCATCACGCTGACGCATCCTTCAAAAAAGATACAGGGCACGGTTCAACTCACAGGTTCAAAATCTGAGAGCAACCGTGCTCTTATTATCCAATCGCTGAGTAAAGGACAAGTTGAAATAGCCAACCTCTCTGAGGCTGCAGATACGGTTACCCTAAACGGCGTATTGCAAATCGCATCAGAACCGCAACCCGGTTATAATACGATTGACATAGGCCCTGCAGGAACGGCTATGCGCTTCCTTACAGCTTACCTCAATCTTGTTAAAGGCAATTTTATCCTGACGGGGACAGAGCGTATGCAACAGCGCCCAATCGGAATATTGGTCGATGCCATGAAAGAAATTGGCGCCGAAATCCATTATGAAAAAAAGGCGGGGTATCCTCCTTTGAAGATTGAAGGTGGATTATTTCAAGGAAAAGACCGTGTTAAGATCAAAGGAAATATCAGCAGTCAATACATATCGGCCTTGCTATTAATTGCTCCGGCATTAAAAAAGGGACTTACATTAGAGATTGAAGGCGAATTAACTTCCAGACCTTATGTATCCATGACCTTAGATATGCTTAAAAGTGTCGGGATCCAACATGAATGGACGGAGAACGCGATTAAAATTGCACCGCAAGAATTTGAAAAGCAAACCATATATGTCGAGCCAGATTGGAGCGCAGCATCCTACTGGTATGCTATTGTAGCACTTGCCGATGCAACTGCATCGATTGTATTGCCCGGACTAAGACAACATAGTTTACAGGGCGATATTGCCATCACAGACATTATGGCGCATTTTGGTGTTTATTCGAGCTTTGAATCGGATGGATTGCATTTAAATAAAAAAGAAATCAATTCAGACAAAACGTTGTTCGACTTTAAAGAATGTCCTGATCTCGCGCAAACAGTCGTCGTTGTCGCAGCGGCTTTAAAACGTGATGTTTCCTTTACAGGCCTAGAAACCCTAAAGATTAAGGAGACCGACCGTATCGCTGCGTTACAGACAGAAATCGCAAAGTTCGGTGCTGAATTGATCGAAGATGGTGATACCTATCACCTGAAAACAGCACAGGTATATCAGCCTGAAGATGTGACCTTCGACACTTACGAGGATCACCGTATGGCGATGGCATTTGCACCGCTGGCATTAGTTTTTGACCGAATCAAGATTGCTGAACCTCAAGTTGTAGAAAAATCATATCCTGATTTTTGGAAACATTTACAAGCGCAAGCTTTTGTAATTGACTAACATATTAAAAACAGGGATTAACATCAACATTAATCTCTGTTTTATTATTCAATCTCCCAGATAGCCTTTAGCCTGGGACAAAAAATTGTGATGTAATCTATTAGGCCATAGACGAGTTACAGATCCATAAATTTGTAGTCAGTCTGGTGCTTTAGAATTGCATTTAAAGGCAAATTTATCTAAGTTTATTGAAATTTAATTTTTATGGCAGGAAATTCATTTGGCGATTTATTCAGAATTAGCACTTTTGGCGAATCACACGGCAAAGCTATAGGTGTAATTATTGATGGTTGCCCTTCAAATATAACAATCGACGAGGAATTTATCCAGTCTGAGCTCGATAAACGTAAACCAGGTCAATCTAAGATCACGACACAAAGAAAAGAAAGTGATACCGCACAGATTTTATCTGGCGTATTCGAAGGGAAATCAACGGGAACACCAATAGCAATTGTTATTCCAAATGAAGACCAGCGTTCGAAAGATTACACACATATCAAAGATATCTTCAGACCTTCCCATGCTGATTTCACCTATCAGATGAAATATGGTATCCGTGACTATCGAGGCGGTGGACGGTCTTCGGCGAGGGAAACCGCTGCCCGTGTTGCTGCAGGTGCAGTAGCAAAAAGCTTCCTGAATCAATTTGGCATAGAAATCTTTGCCCACGTTTCGGGGGTAGGCACCATCGAGGCGCCAAATGTAGATACCAAAGATCTAAAAGCTTTGCTTGAATTACGGGAAGCTAACATTGCACGTTGTGCAGATCCAGCAACAGCAAATGAAATGGTTGAGTTTATCGACTCGGTCAGAAAAGCAGGTGACACAGTTGGCGGACGTATTTCGGCTGTCATCAGACATGTCCCTGTTGGTTTAGGCGACCCGGTCTTTGATAAGCTCCATGCAGACCTTGCAAAAGCAATGATGAGCATTAATGCTGTACATGGTTTCGAATATGGTTCAGGTTTTGCAGGTTCGGAGTTGCGAGGTTCCGAACATAATGATATATTTGTAGCAGATGACCATGATTTAAATCGAGTGCACACACATACCAACTTCTCTGGAGGGATTCAGGGAGGGATTTCAAATGGTATGGATATTACTTTTAAAGTAGCATTTAAGCCTGTTGCCACTATCATGAGAGATCAAGAAACAGTGGATATCCATGGCAACCCTGCTATTGCAAGTGGCAAGGGAAGACATGACCCTTGTGTTGTTTCGAGAGCAGTAATTATTGTGGAAGCTATGGCAGCACTTGTAATCGCGGATCATCTACTTAAAAATCAAAGTTACAAACATGCTGCAAGATAATTATGTCGTAGGTGTTGATATTGGAGGCACACATATTTCTGCCTGTATCATTGACACAAAACAATGGAATATATACTTAGAAAACGTGGCCAGAAACCACGTTTTTTCTCAAGGAGATGCTAAAACGATTTTACAAACCTGGGCATCCGCTATACGCGATATCATAGCCACTTCTCCTGCTCCTATTCAGTTCATCGGCATTGCTATGCCGGGCCCCTTTGACTACGAAAATGGAATATCTAAAATACAGGGACAAAGCAAGTATGATAATCTTTACAATAAAGATGTCAAAACTCTTTTAGCTGAAGAATTGGGACTTTCGCCTACGTCTATTCACTTTATCAATGACGCAGCAGCCTTCCTACAAGGTGAAATATTCGTACAGAACTTGCAAACAAACAACCGGATATTAGGAATTACGTTGGGTACTGGACTTGGATCTGCAGTATGGAATAAAGGTGAGAAGGCCTTTGATGCCGCCCTATGGAACAGCCCTTATGAAGATTGTATTTTCGAAGAATTTCTTGTCACACGATGGTTCGTCAAGCGTTTCAAAGAAGTAGCAGGAAACGATGTTACGGGACTTAAGGAGATTTTAGATAATCATCGGGAAACTGAGGAATTTCAAATTATCAAAGATGAATATGCTAAACATCTCTTTGATTTTATGCAGTTCTTCGCAGAGAAATATTCTTCTGAAATATTTATAATCGGTGGCAATATCGCTAAGGCGCTACCTATTTTCATTGGTGACCGAAAAGAATTTGAAAGATTTCAGATTTACACCGCCATACTTGGTGAAAAAGCAGCTATGATTGGTGCTGCGAGTATATTCAATTAAGAAAAGATATCATCCCTCGTTGGAATACTTAGCTTGGTCAAAAAAAGATATCCATCTATTAAAACATAGATGGATATTTTTCTGGATTAGCTTCATGCATAATGGCATACACCGTCTCGACAACATCGTCAGAAGATGGCTTCGAGAAATAATCCCCGTCGGAACCATATGGTGGGCGATGTGCCTTTGCAGTCAGTGTTCTTGGCTGACTATCCAATAGATAGTAACCATTTTGCTTCTCTAAGATCTCTTGTAAGATGAAAGCTGAAGCCCCGCCTGGTACATCCTCATCTACAATAAGTAGTTTATTTGTTTTCTTCAGCGATTCGGCGCAAAGTTTTCCTTTGTCAAAAGGCTGCAATGTTTGTGCATCAATAATTTCGATGAATATCCCCAAGCGCTCCAGTTCCACGGCTGCTTCTTCAACAACACGTAAAGTTGAACCATAGGATACTACAGTAATATCGCGCCCCTCTTTAACACATTCAGCATAACCGACTGGCACCGTAAATTCACCAACGTTTTCTGGTAGACGCTCTTTTAGACGATACCCATTCAGACATTCGACAACAATAGCCGGTTCGTCAGAGCGGAACAACGTATTGTACATACCTGCTGCCTGTGTCATATTACGCGGCACACATACATGCAAACCTCTCAAGGATCCTAAAATTACCGACATAGGCGAGCCCGAATGCCATATACCTTCCAATCGATGACCCCGTGTACGAATAATTAATGGTGCTTTCTGACCAGCAAAGGTGCGATAACTTAAACTTGCCAAATCATCACTTGCGACCGTAATACCATAGATTAGGTAATCCAAGTATTGGATCTCAGCAATTGGACGAAGTCCACGGATTGCCAAACCTAGTCCTTTTCCTATAATTGAATTCTCGCGAATACCGGTATCAAATACGCGATGCACACCAAGCTTTTCTTGTAGACCTGCAAAACCTTGATTCACATCTCCAATCTTACCGACATCCTCTCCAAATGCTAGTAGTCTTTCGTCACGTCTAAAGTTCTCTTCAAAACATAGATTCAAAACCTCACGTCCATCGACCACTTTAGCTTCTTCACTGTAGACTGCAGGTACGACTGTCACATGAGCAGGTGAATCTACACCATCTGTAAATAATTTTGAATTATAACGTTTTTCATTCAGTTCCTGCTTCTCTTTATACCAATTTAACAATTGCTGGCGCCCATCGCTATGCTGACCTTTAAGCTCGTGCAATACCTTGCGAACCTGGCCGTAAACCTCTTTCAAAGAAGGCTCAACCATCGATTGTAATTTCTTTGACGCAAAATCAGCCCGCTCATTTGGAATACCCTGAAGTAAATCAATAGCTTCCCTTGCTTCGATGCTCAACGTTTTAATATAATCGGCCCAAGCTCGTTTTTGTTCTTGACGAACATGGTCTTTGGCATGTTGATCCAATTGATCCAATTCCGCTATGGTAGCAATACCAGAACTTAAGATCCATTCTTTCATTTTCGCTAGACAATCGAAGTCAGTTTCCCATTGTAATCTATCTTGCGATTTATACCGTTCGTGTGAACCTGAAGAAGAATGTCCTTGCGGCTGCGTCAATTCGGTCACATGAATCAAACATGGAATATGCTTCTCGCGAGCAATATGGGCAGCCTGTTCGTACGTTTCACATAAACCCGCATAATCCCATCCTCTCACTTTGAATATCTCAATTCCGTTTGTCAGTTCTTCCTTCTGAAAACCTTTGAGGACTTCTGAGATATCTCCCTTTGTTGTTTGAATTTCATTGGGCACAGATATCCCATATCCATCATCCCAAATAGAAATCACTGTTGGAATCTGGTGAACACCTACGGCATTAATAACTTCAAAAAATACACCTTCAGAAGTCGCTGCATTTCCGATAGTGCAGAATGCAACTTCATTTCCTCTATTTGAAAAATAAGATAGGTAGTCTAAATTTCTATTCTGCTTATACAACTTAGAAGCCAAGCCTAAGCCCAGCAATCTTGCCATCTGACCACCGGTGGTCGAAATATCTGAAAACGAGTTTTTCTGAACCATTTGATCCAACCAGTTCCCTTGGTCGTCCACAACACGAGTCGAAAAATGGCAGTTCATTTGCCTTCCTGCAGAAGAAGGATCTGCCTCGACATCGGGATGGGCATATAATTGAGAGAAAAAATGGTAGACATCACTGATGCCAGAAGCAAATATAAATGTTTGGTCACGGTAATATCCCGACCGCCAGTCCCCATTTCTGAAAACTTTAGCCATCGCGATTTGTGCCAATTCTTTTCCATCGCCAAAAATACCAAACTTAGCCTTACCTGTAAGCACTTCTTTACGTCCCAATAAACTCACGTAACGACTTTCTAAGGCAGTTCGATAATCATTCACAATAATCTTTTTGAACTCGTCAAAGCTCAAAGTGGAAATTGATTCATTGTTTTGGTCAAATGCAGTATCAAACATATTCTTTTTTGTTTCAACAAATTTAACAAAAATATTATTCTATATAATTGGTGTTTATCAAATAAATTGATAATCAATAACTCAGATTTGAAATAGAATATTCTAATTTCTCAAATTAGTACTTTTTGACAAAAAATCCTAATTTTTACAGATTTTTAATTCCTATAAGCAGGCAAAAACACCATTGTCCTTTTTAATTTTTATTTTTGGGTTTTACATTCATTATTTTGAATTTTTCAGCACTTAAACTCGATAAAATCCTTGTCGCTAATCTTGAAAAACAAAAGCTTTCTTCGCTTACACCTATTCAAGAAATAGCTATCCCTGCCATTTTGGAAGGTAGAGACTGTTTGGCGATTGCCCCAACCGGTACGGGAAAAACGGAGGCTTTCGCCATCCCTATTATTCAGCGCTTACGAACCAAGATTACCGCAGACCACTTATCGGTCCTTATACTCCTTCCTACACGTGAACTCTGTATACAGACCAAACAGCGCATATCAGGCCTTATCGATGGTTTGGATTTGACTATCGCTAGTTTCTATGGTGGGGGAACTTATGAAAGTCAGCTTGAAGTTTATCCAAATGCCCAAATGATCTTGGCTACTCCAGGACGTTTGTTGGATTTTATTGAACAAGGTATTATCGATCTAAAAACGATAGATACATTGGTGATCGATGAATTCGATCAATTGTTGGATCTTGGTTTCACGAAAGAACTCAATAAAATTATCGGCACATTGCCCGCTGAGAGACAAACCATTTTCAGTTCAGCAACGAAAACCCTTGAAATCGAAAAAATTGTTCGAAAGAGATTAAGTAACCCTGTCGAGATCAACCTAGAAGCAAAGACCAAAAAAGGCCAAATAGAAGAATCTGTACTCTATGTCGATAAAAATGATAAAAAGAATCTTCTCCGTTATATCCTTGAGAACCGTGTTTCACGGCAGGTAATTGTTTTCACGCGAACAGTTCATGCAGTCGAACGGATCGCAACAGATCTAGATCGACACGGCATTTCTTGCTCTGCATTATATGGCGATAAATCACAGCAAAAACGAGAAGAGATTATTGATAAGTTCAGACAAAAAGAGGTACGTGTATTAATTGCGACGGACCTCTTGGCTCGAGGTGTAGATTTTCCAGACCTAGAGGCTATCATAAACTACGAGATTCCGGATAGCCCTGAGCTCTATACGCATCGAATTGGTCGAACAGGCCGTTCGGAAGCGGCGGGAAAGGCGTTTACCTTTTGCGATGCAGAGGACAATGAAAAGTGGATAAAATTACAGTTATCCTTAAAACGGCAAATTAAAATTGATGATCAACATCCTTATTTATTGAGCTGGGAGAAAATGCTTTCCAGTAGCCAAAACAATCAACGAAAAGGCGCCTCGAAATCAAGAAAACGTCGTTAATTAATAAATATTCTTTTACTTTTACCAGCAAATCAAAAAATCACAATCCGAGATGAATACAATACATTTATTTGACGATAGCAACAATGCGAATGATAATCGATTGGGAGACCTTGAAAAAACGATTATAATAAATAGCCTGATGGAAGTTCCCTTTGAAGAGCGGGATGAAGAGTGGCGTGATATATTTCTGGCTAATATTGCTGAATGTACCTTAAAATTAGCAGAAACAGAAGTGGTTGTTGGACCTGACGGATTTCCCTATTTTCAACTCGAAAGTGTTCCGAAGGATCAGAACTTTCAGGCTTTTGTCATTAAAAATCGGCTAAAGGATTTCGTGTTGCCAAAAGGTTTTGGTATTGCTATCAATACACAAAATGAAAACCCTGATTGGGTATTCACCTATGGCGACTTAGTTAACTACTTTTTAAACGGAGAGTTTTATACAGATGATAGTGTTTTCTCTAAGAAAAATGAACAAACGATTATAGGCAAAGATGAAGAAATATTAGTGGGGCAACCTGCAGAGACAATTCTTCCTCAGGCTGTCCGCAACCAATTACGTGAATTTTTGGATTATTATGGCGTAAAGAACACAAAGGTTATGCTCCTTGCCCGTAATTATAAAGATGAAGAAAATGCTTCACAAGATTTGGCATTCAATATCGTTGCAAACCAATTCAGGACTGAAAAAGAATTTACCAATATCATGGAAGCAATAGGCTGGTTTCTTCCCAGACATTATTCCTATATCGGATTGGATGAATTTGCAGTAGACAATGGTTTTATGCCACTGTAAAAAAACAGAAACTAAATATATACAAACATAATTAACCCATGTTTCCATTTAACGTAAGAGTGTACGGAATATTGATCAATGAAAATCAAGAGGTATTGATCAGCGATGAAAGAACGGAAAATGTTTCATTTACCAAATTCCCTGGTGGGGGCTTAGAATACGGGGAAGGCTTATTGGATGCTTTGATCCGAGAGTATCAGGAAGAATGTGATTTTGACATTGCTGTGGTTAAACATATTTACACCACAGACTTTTATGAGAAATCAAGCTTTAATGATAGCCAAATCATATCGATTTACTATCAGGTAAAGAATACCTCAGCTATTCAGATCAGAACGACTACCAAAGCTTTTGATTTCGATCCTGATCAGAGACCTGAAGATAATAAGCTCCAATCTTTTCGATGGGTACCAATTGAATCGGTTTTAACGGCAGATTTGACCTTCAAAACAGATCAAATCGCCTGGGAAGAATTCTTAAAAACAGTCAAATAATAATAATTTTTCAATTTTCATCATTTTTATTTGTATTTAAAAAATAAAGACATATCTTTACGTAAACCAATGGAAATACTTGATTTTTTTAAAGTATTGACCTTAATAATTACATTTTATTATTTATTTGACATCTCGCATGTGACGAGGAATAAAAGTAGAGAAGCGTGGGATGGATACATACATTGGTTTATTGAATTTGTAAATTCCTAGTCCTATAGGTTTTTTAATAGTTAGTGTGATTTTATGGCGATACTCCCCGTATCGCCTTATTTATTTGACACTCGTTTTCCAGCCCCTATTTGAATCCCATATAAGAAGCAAAACAAAGATTTTTGTGTAGAACATCAACATTTTTAAAGCCAACTTGTGTCAATAAGTTTAGTTGATAGATCAGCGATCTTGGTGTATCCTCGTGTTCGATATAGTCAAAAACATGATCACGATACTGCTCATCCTTCAGGTTAGTTAAGTATTCACCATATTTTTCCCTGTAAATTAATTTTTGAAGCTGTTCATTATTTTGCTCAATCAAATCAAAAATCCACAGACTTCCTCCGGTTCTTAATAAGCGGAACAGCTTGCTAAACGCATTTTCCCAATCTTTATCATCTCGAAGATGATGTAAAACGGATGTTGCGATAATGACATCAAATTTGTTTTCCTCTAAAGCTGCGGCACGAAAGTCGCCTTTAATCAACTGAATTTCTCCCTTGGTTAATTTTCCAACGCGTTCCCTTGCTCTATTTAACATTGGCTGGCTCAGGTCCAACAGACTAACATTTGGATTAGACTCCAATTTTTGCAATAGTTTTACGTCGTAATTGCCAGCTCCGCATCCAATGTCCAATATATTTTGAGCGTTTGGATAAAGACTGACAATGGCATCCGTAATAAGCTCCATGTTCCATACCGCATCCAATGTGGTTGCTTGACCTGTTTCTAAATTTGAGAACCGCTCGACATCGTTGTCAAACCGTGTTTCAATCTCTTGTAGCGTCGCTTTGTTCATCTGTAAATTGTTTATTCTCTAAAGTTCAGATAGATTCCCCCGCACAGCAGTATCTTACACTGTCTGATCGGCGGTATTTCATCCATTAATTTTTAATAATTTAAAGGTAGGACTAACTGGAATTCATTAAAAATATTTATTTTGTCATCAATTCATACCAAAAAAGTATCGATGGAAATCCGACATCTCATTTATTTCAAAACAGTAGCCGAAGAGCTTCATTTTGGCCGAGCAGCAGAACGCTTATTTATGTCCCAGCCCCCATTAAGCCGGCAGATTAAAGATCTAGAAGACGAATTAGGTGTTATTCTTTTCTTCCGAACCAACAAACGCGTCGAGCTAACGGAAGCAGGGAAATACTTTTTGGAGGAGGTTGTGGAGATCCTACAAAATATCGAACACAGCAAAACGATCACCAAACAGATCCACAACAATATCTCAGGAGAATTCAAACTGGGCTATATTAGTTCGACACCTAAGAAAATGCTTGCTACGGTATTAAAGCAAATTCAATTGAAATTTCCATACTTAAGAGTTAGTCTTTTCGAAACATCGACACAGAAACAAAAATTAGCACTCGAAAACGGAAAATTGGATCTGGGTATTATGCGTGCTCCAATTTATTCAAGTGAATTGCTTACCACTCCCCTTTTCGAAGACCCTATGGTTATTGTAGGTCATTCACAGGTGAAATTTAATGCGATCAACTTTTTTAATGAAAGTTTCATTTCTTTCAATCAGAAATACGCATCGGAATATCACCGACTTGTTATTAATACCTGTAATCGCATGGGCTTTGAACCAAAAATTGTACATCAGAGCAATTCGATGTCTTCTATCCTTGAGTTGGTGTCACAAGGCCTGGGCCTGGCAGTCGTCCCTTCGTCCACCATCAAACAATACCCGCATTTAAACCTAAAAATCATGAAGCTTGAGGATATGGATAGCAAAACAGAAGTGATCCTGGTCTCTAATATAAAAAGTAAAAACAGTGCATTAGGCGAATTTATAGCCTGTATCCAGAAAGAGTATCTTGATTTTAATGCGTCCTAAAGTGGCATCGATTGAAATTCCAGTATAAAAAAACGGAGTCAGCATGTTGCTGACTCCGTTTTTTTATGGGTTGAAGAGCGATATTACCTCTTCTCAAATTTATACGCTAAAGTTGCCATAAAACTACGCGGTGGAATCGGATTCACACTATAGTTTTCATGGATATAATAGTTAAACGCGTTGGTGATATTGGATAATTTACCCAAAATACTCCAGTTTTTATAAGCATAACCAGCGGAGAAATCTATGGTTGTAAATGGACTAACGGAGATCAGACGATTAAGACCATCGCGTACGTTGATCTTTGTATTATTCCAACCTGCATTACGTCTACCTGTATAAAATGCGGAAAAACCTAACTTCAGCCCCTTAACAGCCCCGTTTTGAATGGTATAAAACACGGTTCCATTAGCCGTATGTGCTGTAGTTCCTACCAAACGTACATTTTCTTCGTTTCCAGAGATTTCAGTCACTTTCTCCTTACCATCAACGATGGTTGTATAACTTGAAATTGGATTGGTTTCGGTATAACGCATATAATTATAGGAATAACCGGCGATAACATTCAATCCTGGAAGTAAAGTTCCGGTAACATCAACTTCCAATCCGCTTGAAGCCGTCTTTCCAGAAAATTCTTTCATATTTGCATCGCTATTGCTTGTTCCATTCGGAAGTACCAATAATTGTTGGGCAAAGCGATTGTTGTTAATTCTATACCAAGCAACATTTGCGGATAACCTACCATTGAAAAAGTCATTTTTCACACCTGCTTCGTACTGATCGATGATGGAGGGAGCTAACGGTTGATAATTTACATCGTATCCCGAATTCGATGTAAAGTTATTTGCATAAGTAACATAGACACTTGATGAGCGGATCGGCTGATAGATCAATCCAAATTTAGGCGACCATGCTTTGTCGACTTTTGCTCCGATCGGATTTTTTTGACCATCTAGATTAATAATCTCTTCCGATTGATTCGTCGCATACGTATACTTTTCCGAATTCGGTGTACGCTGATACGTATAGCGAATCCCAGCCAATACTTTAAATTGTTCAGTAACTTCTATTAAGTCCTGGAAAAAAGCGCCATAACGGAAGATATCCGTTGTTGTTTTGGTCAATAAATCCGCTTGTGGCATATCTGTTCGAAGTCCATTTCCCGAAGCCAAATGCTGCGCAGTTTGTGAGGGATTAAAGACATAAATAGAATCGTATACACCGCCCACATTTTTAGATGCATCAATTTTATAGGCATACGCATTTGAATGCGATTGATCGGCATCTGCTCCCACCAGGATCTTATGCTTGATGGATCCTGTTTTTACAGTTCCCGTTAGATTCAATTGCTGGTTGGCCGTAAACTCATTTGATTTGGATCGGGTTAAACTCCGCGGAGCAATTCCATTTTTATTCGCTTGAATCCGATCTGATCCATAATAATCACGATCGTACGTTTGGTAACTTGCTATTGCGTTTAAATTCCATGAATCATTAAACTTATGGTTCAAATTGATCTGGCCGTTTGAGGTATTTGTTCTGTTGAAAGCAAAAGGCACATTCATAAAAGTGTTTCTGCCAACTTCATTGTTCAACTTTCCATCCACGGTCCCCATTCCAAAGTCTGGAGTAAAATCACTTTTTAAGTAATCGAATGTAAAGTTGAGATCAGTTTTATCGGATATTTTATATAAAACAGAAGGATTTACATAAGTACGTTTTGATGTGACCTGATCCCTAAAGCTACCCGCTTTTTCATAAGTTCCGATAACGCGGAATGCAACCTTATTGGAAATTGGACCATACACATCCACTGTTGGTTTATAGAAGTCATAACTTCCTACGCGCATTGAAGCCTCGCCTCCATAATAAAATTTAGGCTTTTTCGTAACCAGATTTACAACGGCCCCACCAGATACACCCCCATATAACAAAGCAGAACTTCCTTTTAAAATCTCTACAGATTCCAAGGTGCTCGCCTCAATCGAACCTCCATTGTTGGTTCGCGCACCATTTTTAAATATATTATTCCCGCCTAAGCTATAGCCCCTTGCGTAAAAATTTTCGTTGACCCCACCGCGATTTGCTCCCATCGCGACACCGTTTGCATTTTTTAGCGCATCACTCAAGCGATTAACCTGTTGATCTGCAATAACCTGTTCGTTTATAATTTGTACACTCTGCGGCAAATCCCGATCAATAATACCTGCTTTACCGACATTAACTGTTTTACTGTTATGCGAGTTGTAACCTACCACTTCCACTTGTTCCAATTGAGATTCAGAAATATTCAAAGAAACATTAATAGCTGTCGCCTTTCCATTTTTAACCTCGATAGTACGCTCCTCAGCTCCATTTCCGATACTTTTGATCCGAATAGTATAGGTTCCATCTGGAAGATTAGAAAAATGGAAGCTTCCATCACCGGAAGTCGACGTAGACCTACCTAAAGAAACTATGGTTACTGTAGCCGATTCAATTGGTGCACCATCTTTGGTTTTAACACGGCCATGTATCCCCTTACTTTGCGCCGATGCATCCAAATGAATTGCTCCTACCAATCCTAGACTTAAAACAAGTCCCAGAAAAGTTCTTTTCATGTTAATAAATTGTGAGTTCGTAAAAATTATTTGTCGGCGCAAACATACGATATTATTTTATTGTTTAGAATAGTTTTAAATAAAAATAGCTTGTTGTTGTAATATGTGAATGATTCAGCTATGTAGCATTTATTATATGTTGCAAGGATTCATTGTAACTATTTCTATTAATCGTAAGGATTTCCTTACATTTATACCATAACTAACATCCCAACTAATCAATTCAATGATAACGCATAAGCTCCTACTCTCCGTTTTTATTTTTCTATTCTTTCCCACATTTTTGCTGGGCCAGCAAACACAGGTTGATCATGATCTCACAGCAATTATGCATCGTTATAATGCTGTCGGGCTCAGTGTGGTCGTCGTCAAAAACAATAAAATTGAGTATCACAAAAATTATGGTTACAAAAACTTGGAAACCAAAACGGCTCTCGGAGAGAATGACCTCTTTAGAATTGCTTCTATTTCAAAGTCATTCACTGCAACATCATTAATGCAATTAATAGCAGATGGCCGATGCAAGTTAGACGACGACTTCGGGGATTTGATAGGTTTTCCAATCAGAAACCCCAATTATCCAGAAAAAAAAATCACACTCCGGATGATCCTTTCCCATACGTCCAGCGTCAATGATAAAAACGGTTACTTCAACCTAGATGTCATCAATCCATCCAAGAACCCAAATTGGAAAGATTCCTACAATCTTTATGAACCCGGCACACAATACCAATATTGTAATCTCAATTTTAATATGGCAGGAGCCGTCCTAGAGAAACTGACCAATACACGTGTCGACAGCTACATTGTTAATCAAATCCTCAAACCGCTCAACTTATATGGTGGTTACTGTATAGACTCCTTGGATCAGAAGAGATTGGTTTCGTTATATTCCTTTGATGAAAAGGGAAATCCACATGAAGAGCCCAGTGCCTATAATCCACGTCGGGAAGAACTCAATCAGTACATCTTGGGGTATAGCACTCCTGTGCTTTCTCCGACAGGTGGAATGAAAATATCTGCCTTAGATTTAGCAAGATACATGATGATGCACATGAACTACGGCCATAGTCAGGAAAAAAACATCGTCACTAAAAAGTATGCAAAGATTATGCAGACAGCTGTAAATAAAGAATCAGGCTATGGATTAGCGATTATGAACAATGCAAAAATTGTCCCCGGTGTTAACCTGACAGGACATACCGGTTCGGCATATGGGCTTTATAGTGCGCTGTTTTTCAATCCAAAGAAAAAATATGGGTTTATTGTGATAACCAATGGCTGCAATATTCCCGATAGCGATGACTTCAACCCTTTGCTTAAAGATTGTATAGGAGCCTTGTACGATGCATATATCAAATAGGTAACAGCTTACATCAAGTAAACAAAAGCCAACCCATAAACTATAACCTTGTCGCTAAGCTTTATGGGAAAACCAGAGGCCCTCGGATCGACTGGACAATAAACAAAATAAAAAAGCTGCAGATTTTGCAGCTTTTTTATTTTGTTATTTTTACTATTTCTTGTTTTCTACCCAGTTTACAATAGCCGGATCCAGCGGATTCGTCGCTGAACGGAAGCGATGTACAAGTTTACCGTTCTCATCGATCAAAAACTTTTCAAAGTTC
The DNA here is from genome assembly GCF_023277505.1 of Sphingobacterium siyangense. Lineage (NCBI taxonomy): Bacteria > Pseudomonadati > Bacteroidota > Sphingobacteriia > Sphingobacteriales > Sphingobacteriaceae > Sphingobacterium > Sphingobacterium siyangense. Next base: position 5,325,344 of record NZ_CP080574.1, read on the forward strand.
CATTTGATTTCACCTTTAAAATCGGGGTTTTCCTGAGCGGTCAAATACTTAAACAGAGGTGATATTTGATCTCCTTTCACATCGACCTTTTCGGCCATTAGAAAATCAACACCATAATTTTGTTCACAAAACTCTTGAATCTGCGCATTTGAACCCGGTTCCTGTTGTCCAAAATTATTTGCCGGAAAGCCAATAATGACGAGCTTATCACCAAAGGTTTTGTGCAATTCCTCCAGATCTTTGTACTGTTTTGTGAAACCACATTTTGAGGCAGTATTCACGATCAATATTTTCTTTCCCTTGAAATCGGACATTTTCACTTCTTGCCCATCAAGTGTCGTAAACTTAAAATCATAAAAATTGGGATTGCCAAATAACATTGACATATACACCATAATAGTTGCAATAATCATATCTAATTATTTTAAAGACTTAACAATGAATTACTCTCTCTTTCCAGTACCGCATCAAAAAGCTCTTTGATAGGAGATTTTAAAATGGTACCTACCTTTATCTGATGTGCTTCACAGACTTCCCGTAAAATTAAATCAAAACTATAAGCAATAGAGCCTACAAAGTGACAGGCATATTTATTATAGTCCGGATAGGTCAAAATCGAAGCTTGAACAAATTCTTCGAATCCACTCTTTACCAGATCAATAATAAAGGGATGGGTAATATTATCGGACATGAACGGTGCAAACGATGCTAAGAAAGCATTTGGACGTTCTTTTTGATAAACATTTTTGATGACGATCTCTTTATTTATTCTGTATTTGTTCGCAAATTTTTCGTTCAGATCTTTCGGCATACGGCCATATAGAAAAAGTCTAACAAGATTTTTACCAAAATATGCCCCCGATCCCTCATCACCTAATACATAGCCATTTCCATTATGCGATGGCATCAGCTCCTCTCCGTCAAAAAAACTCAAATCAGACCCTGTACCTAATGTCGCTACATAACCTTTTTTATTACCACAGGTTGCTAAGGCACTACCAAAAAGATCATTTTCAACAGAAATGTAAGCATTTTCGAATAAGGGTGTCAATGCATTTGAAACCATTTCCCGACGATCAGGTGTAATGCATCCTGCACCAAAAAAATACAACTCCGTAACTTCATCGGCGTAGGGAATAATTTCGGGTATCTCCTTAATAACACGTGTGATTTCCTTTTCATTTACAAAAAAAGGATTGAGTCCATTTGTACTGAACGAGATAGGTGCACTATCTGGCAATTCCAACTTCCAATCCGACTTTGAAGAGCCGCTATCAACAACTAAGATCATACAAATTCTTGATTATTTTCCCCCTATAAACTACTGTATCAAACTTAGCAAAAATTCTGATAAAAAACAGATTTTTTGCTTCATCTCCCCAGTCCAATAAAAACCGGTATTTCATCCAAAGCAGCTATTATGCCTATCGATTAACACCTCATTTCTTAAATAAATTTATGTATATTGGAGGGTACTATTAGCTGCTTCCCGTCATTGTTCTTTTTCTACTGAAGGAACAATGACGGAGCACGCTAATTCATAATTGTAGAACCAACAATCTATTTTTTTGTTTGGTTAAGCGTACGATACTTTTAATTTTGTAAGCTCATACTAAAATCATCTTTCATGGACAGTGACCATTTCAGTATACCCGAAATACATTTTGAGGTATCATTTTCAGAAGCACAAGCTCATTATATCGAAGTAAAAATGAGCATCGCAAAGCTCAACCAGCCTTATGTCGATCTAAAAATGCCGGTCTGGTCTCCTGGATCTTATTTAATTCGTGAATATGCTAAAAACGTAGAACGATTTCGATCATTTGACAAAACAGGAAATACAATTGCCTACCAGAAAATTTCAAAGAACACCTGGCGAATACCCACAGAATCTTTGGATCAGATCGAAGTCATCTACGCAGTATACGGTTTTGAAGTTTCTGTGCGTACCAACTTTTTCGATAGTGACCATGCTTTTATTGTGCCTACGGCAACTTTCTTTCATATCGATGGCCGTATAGACAATCCTTCGACAATCAGCATAGCACTAAAAGATTCGTGGGCAAGTATATCAACTGGACTCCAACAAATTGAAGAACGTACGTTTTATGCGCCAAATTTTGACATATTATATGATACACCCATCGAAGCTGGTAATCAGGATGTCTGGAAATTCCAAGCTGCCGGTGTCGAACATGAATGCGCCATGGTCGGGGGTGGAAGCTATGATAAAGAACGCCTGACGAAAGATATCACACGTATCGTCGAAGAAGAAACCCGCATCTGGGGTTCAAACCCCAATGAGCGATATGTCATTATTACCCACAACTACCAATCTGGAGGTGGAGGTCTAGAACATCTCAATTCAACAGTATTGGGAGCCTCGAGAAATGCCTATCTAAATGAGACCAGCTACAAAAACTATTTGAGTCTCGTTGCACATGAGTATTTTCACCTATGGAATGTGAAACGCTTACGTCCAAAAGCATTAGGACCGTTTAATTACGATGCCGAAAACTATACCACAGGCCTCTGGATCATGGAAGGATTCACTTCGTACTATGATAATTTAATTATTAAACGCTGTGGATTCTATGATGAAAAAGAGTATCTCGCTTTGCTAGCCAACGATTTCAACATTGTATTAAACCGCCCTGGGCATACGATACAGTCTGCTGCCGCCTCAAGTTTCGATACCTGGATTAAATATTATCGGCCTGATGAAAATTCGATGAATTCTGGAATTTCCTATTACAACAAAGGTGCAATGCTGACAGCATTGTTGGATATTAAAATTATTGCCGCTACAGAAGGTAGGCTAAAATTGGATGATGTTATCCGCGAGGCTTATGAGGAGTTCTACCTAAAACTTGATCGTGGATTTGAAGAAAACGAATTGAGAAGCCTTGCTGAACGTATCGCAGGCACTTCGCTGGACGACATTTTCAATGCTGCTCATCAGGACGGAGAACTGGAATACAACGATTATTTTAATCTCGTTGGTTATGAAATTGTTGATACCAATGTTAATAACAACACGTTGACACTAGGTATTACAACCAATAAAGTGGATGGGCTAATTTCGGTAGCGACAGTGGAAAAAGATTCTGGTGCATATGATGCCGGATTAAGTGTAAAAGACGAACTAATTGCAATTAATAGTAACAGGCTCGATGTTAAGGACAAGGAAATTGATTTCATTGTTCAACATGCCAAAGAGGGGGAGATATTAAACTTCCTGGTGGCACGAGATGGTTTAGTGCGGGAAATCCCTGTTCAAATCAAAAAGAGCAATAAAAAGATATACGAAATCCGTCCGCTCAAAGAACAAACCTTTCTACAGGAATTGCTAGGTAAAATCTGGATGGCTTAACACGGAAGTATTATCATCAAAAAAAGAATAGCGGGAAATCCCGCTATTCTTTTTTTAAAATTTATATCTTACCGAAAAACCGATCGGATCAAATAATTTGATACTGGATTCGTTTAGAAAATCGAAATATGGTTTTACATCCAATGAGATTTGAAACGGTGCCTGCGGAATATTATATTCAATACCTACGATACCGTCAATACTTAGATTAAGCTGTGAATCAAATGAATGGCGCTGACCATCTATAATTTTGTCTTTCTCCTTATAAGAACCGATACTACCACCAAAACCATAATACCAATTAAACCCAGCAGTCAATGGTTTATAGATTTCATATAAACCCACAACGCGGAAACGGCGAAAATCAGAATTGCTCTGAATACTCATAATTCCTTCCAATGCATGGTCCGAGTTAAGCGTGTGACGATATGTAATTCCCTGAGCAGACCCGAAACGTCCACCAATAGCACCCTTATTGTCCAACTGAGCCATAGCTCTATTGGATAATGCTCCAAACATCAGCATTCCACCGACAGCCAAAAATATTTTTTTCATAAAAATCGTACGCTTTTTTTGCTTTACATTTTTCCAAACATAGATAAATTGCTTTTTATATGCAATATAATTGCAGTGCACATAAAAAACTATTTACCAGAACTTCCCTTACGAAGGACCTTTTCGATAGGGTAAATATCCATTACAGCTATAACGAAACAATGTTTAATTTGTTATGACAATAATCCCAAATTATCCAACTTTATTTCTGTATATTTAGGTCAATACAGCATGTAGTAGTAACCAAATAAACTCAAGTGATATGGGCAGAATTTTTGACTTTATAACCTTATATAAAGAAAAATACGCAAAGGACATCATGGTGGCAGGGCGAGATGGAAATGGCCAGTGGAAGACATATTCTACCAAAGAATACACCGACGCAATTGACACCTTAAGCAGGGCGTTACTACAATTAGGCCTCAAAAAAGGTGATCGGGTAGGAATCATGTCTGGCAACAGACCCGAGTGGAATTTAGTTGATTTTGCCTGCAATCAAATAGGTCTTGCAACTGTTCCCCTCTATCCCACTTTATCCGCACAGGATCTTTCGTTTATTGTAAATGACTCGGATGTCAACGTACTATTTGTCAGCAACAGAGAATTGACGGACCGTATTGAACAAGCCATCAAAGAGCACGGTATACACCCACAACTGTATACATTTGATGCCATTGAAAATTATACGCAGCTAAAAACATTCATCGAAACAGCAAAAGATGACACAACCGACCTTGCTCCACTTCGAGAGGCTGTTACAGAAGATGATCTATTGACACTGATCTACACTTCAGGTACCACAGGACGCCCTAAAGGCGTATACCTGTCCCACAAAAATGTATACAGCAACGTCTTGGCATGCAATCATCTCATCCGATCGGATTTCAAAACAGCACTAAGCTTTCTTCCGCTATGCCATATTTTTGAACGCATGGTGGTATATATGTACTATTCGAAAGGAATCCAGATCTATTTCTCCGAGACCTTAGACAATGTTGTTGCCGATATCAACGATGTCAAACCGGATGTATTCACCACCGTACCCCGTGTCCTAGAGAAAGTATACGATAAGATTATTGAAAAAGGGAAAGCCTTAACTGGATTAAAAAAGAAAATTTTCTTCTGGGCTGTTGATCTTGGTTTGAAATTTCAAGAACCGGAGCATAATGGACCACTTTACAAGCTCAAACTTGCGATCGCTAGAAAACTGATATTTTCGAAATGGCAAGAAGCTCTTGGCGGAAATATTAAGATCATTGTATCCGGTGGTGCAGCTCTTCAAGAGCGTTTAGCACGTGTATTCTGGGCCGCTGGACTTAAAGTACTTGAGGGGTACGGCCTGACTGAAACATCTCCGGTTATTGCTGTAAACTCCTACTTACCCAATGGGTTGAAATTTGGAACTGTGGGCAAACCGCTGAAAAATTTAGAAGTAAAAATTGCTTCAGATGGTGAAATTCTTGTCAAGGGCCCCAGTATCACGACAGGCTATTATAAAAATGAAGAAGCCACAAAAGAAGCTTTTGACGATAATGGTTTTTTCAAAACGGGCGATATTGGGGAAATTACATCCGATGGTTTCCTAAAAATAACCGATCGAAAAAAGGAAATGTTTAAGACGGCAGGTGGTAAATATATCGCGCCCCAATCCATTGAAAACAAACTCATGGAGTCTACATTAATCGGACAGGTCATGGTTTTTGGAGAAAATAGAAAATTTCCCGGCGCCTTGATTGTTCCCGCATTTGATGTGCTGTCCAAATGGGCCAACCAAAAAGGTATTAACAGCGGTTCAAACGAAGAAATCATCAAAAATCCGGAAGTAATCCAAAAATATCAAGAAGAAATTAACCGATTATCTACTAACTTTGGACATTGGGAAATTGTCAAGAAATTTATTCTTCTTCCAAAGGAATGGACAATCAACGACGGTCAATTGACGCCAAAATTGAGTCTAAAACGAAAAATTATTTTAAAAGAGAACGAAGCCGCAATCGACAAATTGTATCAGGAACAAAACCAAGAGTAACAATTTGCACGATTATTGGAGCTGATCATCTTATTATGAAGCACGTTACATTACGAGATTTATTTACACTCGCCTACTGGAAAAACGTTTGGCATGTCTTAGTTGATGCCTTTAATGGATTCAATGATGACAAATGTATGAAGAAGAGTGCTTCATTGGCTTATTATACCGTCTTCTCCATCGGCCCACTTCTTATGATTGTTATCTGGTGTATCGGATTTTTCTATGGAGAACATCTTCAAAGTGGATCTTCAGCGCAGGATCAGGTGCTGGAGGAAGTCATGGTTCTTTTTGGTCAGGATGTAACCACACAGATCCAGTCCTATCTTCAAAAAATAACTTTCGAGAATAAATCTAATATGGGGATCACGATTGGTATCGTTACATTGATTCTATCCTCCACAACCTTATTCGTTGATATACAGGACTCAATAAACAATATCTGGAAAGTAAAACCGAAACCAAAAAAGGGATGGCTAAAATTAATCATCAACAGGCTGATTTCTTTTTCCATCGTGATTGCCCTTGGTTTTTTGCTAATTGCCTCACTCATGATCAACGGAGTTATTGTTGCCGTGACCAATTTAGTCATGACTTATTTTCCTTTTATTCCGATTGCACTCATTTCGTGGGTCAATACGGGTATCACATTTTCGGTCATTGTCATTTTATTTGGCTTTATCTTTTCCTTCCTTCCGGATGCTAAAGTAAAATTCAGGGACATGCTTGGCGGAGCTATCTTTACAGGCTTACTCTTTATGTTAGGCAGGTACGGCATTTCAATCTATCTGAACCTTTCCTCCACAGCAAGCTTTTACGGAGCCGCAGGATCTATCATTGTCATGTTATTATGGATTTACTATTCGGCTGCGATATTGTACTTTGGCGCAGAATTCACGAAATTTTATGCAATTAAATTTGGCGCAGGCATTATTCCGTCCGCATTTGCAGTAGCGATTGAACAAACGGAAAAAGTAAAAAAAACAGGCAGCGACGCCGAAGCACATGTTGGAGACACTATTCAGGTCTTAAAATAAGTCATCTATTTTTTCTCTTTTTTACCACTAATGGAACCATCGATACCAATGACATTGATGACTTTATCCCCAATTTGTGTAATATCGGATTTTAATCCAACCATGACGGTAAAAATATTCACAGGAGTGTCCTGAATCTTCCTAAAATTATGGAGATAACCAAGCTCAAGCCCTAAAAAGAAACCGTTAAATTTATAATCTGCCCCAGCACCTATTTTGCTGGAGAAATTCAGGTGATTTTTATTTTCCATCTTAATAAGCTTTTGGTCTGCGAGTACATTCGCCCTTGGCTCACTCGTCAATCCTACACCGGGACCTACAAAACCATAGATATTCAATAATCGCATCTGCTTCCTAATGCCCCCCGAAAATGAAAGGGTATAGAAATTGGTATTTGCATCTTCGATACGATACTCAAAATTCGGATCGACCAATCGCTGCTTATACTTGAATGAAAGTGTATAAAGTGTGGGGGATACGAAAAACATTGGATTTTTCAGGGAGATATCCAAACCAATACTACCAGAAAACTTTGGCGAAAGTATATCTTTGGTTTTTCCGATCGGAAAGCCCATTCCCGTTGTACCCCAATAGTAAACTTTTCGATAATGTATCGTATCAACACCGCCCTGAGCCCGCGCGAAAGTCCAACACAAAGAAAAAAGAAGAAAAGTAAAAAAGAAATGTTTCATTTAAATGCGTTCAATATTGAATAACAACAATATTAAACGCATTTTGTTCAAAAAAACCGTCAGGCTACAGGTAACTTTTTGATTGTGGTCCTTGATTGAATAGCAAATCAATAATGCTTAAATCGGGATAAAAGCCATTTTTATCAGAAAAAACCTGATAATATTCTTTTGGATCACGCAATACACTTTCTTTTTTAGGATGAATCAGGTTACGGAAATCGATCATTTCCGAAGGCGCAGCAACATACTCTTCTGTAAACCCTATTGCTCGTTTAAGTTTGATCGATTTTAGAATGAGTTCTAACTGAGCAACATTAAAGTCTACCAAATACGCAAACTTTTCCTTATAGAACCGTATAAAATCATCTTCATAATATTCAAAATATGCAGAGCTACGGTAAGCTGTCTGAATACTTAGCCAATGTAAACGCTGCCAGTCAAACTCATAGCTTATCCGAATATCTTTCATAGGAACACGTTCTTTATTGCCATGTTGAATGGGTACGATCAAATCCTGCACACCATTTGCTGAAGCAATGCGTGCTCGCGTACGATAACTCTGCTTTTGAAAATGCTCATATTTCTCGATGACCAAAGGAAGATTATGCTCATGTATCGTATGAAAATAGGATATTGGTGGAAGATAACATGCCGGAAGTAATAACTGCGATTCCATAAAAACTGATGATTTTTGTTATAAGTGACGCAAAAATAACTTAAATTAAGGATATTTGTAAAGAACACTGGGAATTTTAGCTATAGCATGAAACAAAAAGCGTTAAACGCATTAATCTATATCATATCTCTTCTCCCCTATTGGTTTCTATATTTGATCTCCGATGGGCTTTATTACATACTCTACTATATTATTGGATATAGGAAGAATATTGTATTTCAGAACTTAAAGAATGCTTTTCCAGAAAAAACGGATAAAGAACGTCTGGTGATTGCCAAAAAGTTTTATCGTTTTTTCCCGGATCTTCTTGTCGAATCGATCAAATTGAAAACGATTACGGCTGAGGAAGTCAAGAAAAAGATGACTTTGGATAATGTAGAAGAATTGACGAAACACCTCGAAGCGGGCAAAAACGTAATCGGGGTGACCTCACATTATGCCAATTGGGAGCTGGGTATTCACCGTTTGAGCTTAATTACAAACTTTCCTACGCTGATTGTATACAAACCACTCAATAACAAAGATATTGATACCGTATACAATGATATGCGTGGAAGATTTGGCGCCGAAATGGTACCAATGAAACAAATACTCCGCCATATCGTAAAGTTGAAAGGCCAGCCCAATATCAGTATACTCGTTGCCGATCAAACACCGCTGTATTCGGATTCCGATTATTTTATTAATTGGCTAAATCAGGAAACATTGGTCTATACAGGAGCCGAAAGACTTTCTAGAATAAGTAAAGCGCCTGTGGTCTATTGCTATATCGGAAGAAAGCCCAAAAGAGGGCAATATTTCTGTAAATTCGTTACTTTAATCGAAGATCCAAGTGGCTTTGGAGAACATGAAATTACCGATATACACAATCAATTTGCTGAACAGCTTATTCGTGAAAACCCAGAATATTGGTTATGGTCACATAATCGCTGGAAAAGAAAACGTAGAAAATGAGTAAATTACCAAAAGTAGCTGTCGTTATCCTCAATTGGAATGGCCGATTTTTCCTGGAAAAATTTTTACCATCCGTATATAACAGTTCGTATCCGAATGTCGAATTTGTCATTGGAGACAATGCCTCCGATGATGATTCAATTTCATTTGTGAAACAGTACTATCCGACGATTACTATCCTTGAAAATGACAAAAACTATGGCTTCGCGGGAGGTTATAACAAAATACTGCAGCGTGTAGATGCTGATTACTATGTACTTCTCAATTCGGATGTTGAAGTGAGCCAAAACTGGATTGAGCCAGTGATTGAATACTTGGAAAGAAACCCTTCCCTGGCAGCAGCACAGCCCAAAATACGTTCATTTCATGACAAGCAGAAGTTCGAACATGCCGGAGCGGCCGGTGGGTATCTGGATTACTTTGGCTTTCCTTTCTGTAAAGGTAGAATCCTACATGAAGTAGAAGATGATGCGGGACAGTACGATAATGAATCCGAGATTTTCTGGGCATCTGGAGCGGCACTTTTTATTCGCTCTGACGCCTGGAAAGAGGCAGATGGCCTTGACGAAGATTTCTTTGCTCATATGGAGGAAATCGATCTATGTTGGCGATTAAAGAAAATGGGCTATGGCATAGGCTATTGTCCTAAATCTATTGTTTATCATGTTGGTGGGGGAACCCTCAATGCAAGTAATCCCAAAAAGACTTACCTCAATTTTAGGAATAACATGGTCATGCTGCAAAAAAACCTGCCGCTAGGCAAAGCAATATGGATTATTTTCATCAGGCTTTGGTTTGACCTTGCAGCCCTTGCTAAGTTTCTGATCGACAGGAAACCCAAGGATGCCTGGGCAATCAGTCGTGCACATCAGTATTTCTTCTTGAATATTTTCAAAAATGCTAAAAAACGAAAAAAATACAAGGTGAAAGAAAATACAAAAGGACAGTACACAAAATCGATTATCATTGATTTTTACACAAATAACAAACATAAATTTTCTCAGCTAAATCCAGAGGATTTCAAATAGCGTATTATTTCCCTGTAACATAAAATGCAGAAAAACGCATTTTCAAAATAAAGCAGTCATTACGACAAGATTCTTTATTTATTTTATTTAAACGTACTTTTTATTTGTAATTTTGCAAAATGTTGGTGATGGATATTGAAAAAAAGATAAAAGACTTAACGGCAGAGCTCAACCATTATAACTATCAATACTATGTATTGGCGAACAGTGTTATTTCGGACTACGACTTCGACCTTAAATTAAAGGAACTCGAAGCGCTGGAAGCTCAATATCCCAACTTTGCCGACCCCAACTCCCCTACACAGCGTGTTGGTGGAGACATTACCTCCCGATTTCAAACGGAAAAGCACCGCTGGCCAATGCTTTCATTGGGCAACACATACAATCAGGAGGAGTTACTTGACTTCGACCAGCGAATCCGCAAAATCATCGGCGATCAGTTCGAATATGTTTGTGAATTAAAATTTGACGGTTTATCCATCAGCTTGACTTATGAAAATGGCCTACTAAGTAAAGCCGTTACGCGCGGTGATGGTACACAAGGCGATGTTGTCACAAACAATGTTAAAACCATTCGTTCTATCCCGATCAAACTCAAAGAAGGAGATTATCCAGATCAATTCGAAATACGAGGTGAAATATTTATGCACAAATCAGCTTTTCTCCGCCTGAATAAGGAACGAGCCGATAATGAGGAGCAAACTTATGCCAACCCAAGAAATTTCGCTTCTGGAACCATCAAACTCCAAGATTCTGCTGAAGTTGCAAAACGCCCATTGGACTGTTTCCTTTACTTTTTGTACTGCGACAACAGAACAAATCTATTTCACGACCATTGGAATAGCTTAAACCATGTCAAAGACTGGGGATTTCACGTCAGCGAGCATAGCAGAAAATGCAGCACGTTAACCGATGTTTTTGCATTTATTGACTACTGGGATGTCGAACGTCATAACCTAGGTTATGAAATTGATGGAATTGTTATTAAAGTAAATGATTACGCACAGCAGGAGGAACTTGGCTTTACTGCCAAAAATCCACGTTGGGCAATATCCTATAAATTCAAAGCAGAGCGTGTAGAAACCACACTAAACTCGATTAGTTATCAAGTTGGACGCACCGGCGCTGTTACACCTGTTGCCAATCTTCAACCTGTACAACTGGCAGGCACAACGGTAAAACGCGCTTCCCTACACAATGCAAATGAAATCGCACGTCTCGACCTACACGAAGATGACACTGTCTTTGTAGAAAAAGGGGGCGAAATTATACCTAAAATAATTGGGGTAAACCTCGAGAAAAGATTAGCAGGATCAACAAGTTTTGTCTACCCCACATCTTGTCCGGAATGCGACACAGTACTCATACGGCAAGAAGGCGAAGCCGTACACTACTGCCCTAATGAAACTGGATGCCCGCCACAAATTGTTGGCAAAATGCAGCATTTTATCGGACGAAAAATGATGGACATCGAGGGAATGGGAGACGAGACCGTGGATACTTTCTTCAAGAAAGGTTTGTTACGCAATATCGTTGACATCTATGGCCTAAAAGACCATCAAGATGACCTGCAACAACTGGAACGTTTCGGTCAAAAATCAATCGATAACATGCTCAACGGCATCGAAAAATCCAAAGAAAAACCTTTTGAAAAAGTCTTATTTTCGCTTGGAATACGTCATGTCGGCGAGACGATTGCAAAAAAATTAGCTCAGCATTTCAAAAATATTGATGCACTCGCGCAAGCCTCGACAGAGGAAATCGAAGGAGTACAAGATATTGGACGCCGTATTGCGGAGAGTGTCAAAGAATACTTAGACAATCCAATTCATCAACAACAGATTGTTGCACTGAGAAATTATGGCTTAAATTTCGAAATTGAGGAAAAGGAGATCATCCTTGCGAGCAATTCACTTGAAGGGAAAACCTTCCTGATTTCCGGTGTATTTGCAGACCATTCACGTGAAGAGCTAGCAGCAGTAATTGAAAGCAATGGCGGAAAGATGTTATCTTCCATTTCTGCCAAATTAAGCTACCTCGTAGCGGGAGATAAAATGGGACCGTCCAAACTAGCGAAAGCAGAAAAATTAGGTATCCCGATGATTAATGATCAAGAACTATTTGAACTCATTAATCCCAAGTAAGTTTTTTTAATTAAATTTATATAAATACAAAAACAAGATGAACGAGCTTCACGGCGCAGGAGTAGCATTAGTCACTCCTTTTAACTCAGATGAATCTGTTGATTTCGAAGCATTAGGTCAGCTAATTGACTTGCAAATCAACGAAGGTATGGATTATTTGGTTTCTTTAGGTACAACTGGAGAAGTTGCCACTTTAACCAATGATGAACGAAAGCGTATCTGGGATTTTACTGTCAAGCGCGTGAACGGTAGACTTCCTTTGGTTGCTGGAATTGGTGGTAATAATACGGCCGAAATTGTGGAACAAATTAAAAACTTTGATCCAACAGGCTTCTGTGCAATTTTATCCGTATCTCCTTATTATAACAAACCAACACAAGAAGGCATTTACCAGCATTACAAGGCTGTTTCAAACGCCTCTCCACTTCCGGTTATTTTATACAATGTGCCTGGGCGTACGGGCAGCAATATAACAGCACAGACAACATTACGACTGGCCAATGGTTTTTCCAATATCGTAGCCATCAAAGAAGCTTCTGGAAATTTTGCACAATTCAGCGAAATTCTACGGGATAAACCTACAGGATTTCTATTGATCTCCGGAGATGATCCGGTTACCTTGCCGATGATGTCTCTTGGAGCTGCTGGTATCATTTCAGTGATCGGAAACGCATTACCGAAAAAGGTCGCCACATTAGCTAAGTTATGCGCTGAAGGCAATTATGCGGAAGCTAGATCGATCCATAATGAACTCCTTAACATTACAGATCTGTGTTTTATTGAAGGAAACCCTGCTGGTGTAAAATATATTCTACAAGAATTGGGGATCGGAAAAGATCAATTACGACTTCCTTTAGTCCCTGTTAGCGAGAAAATACAGGCAGCTATCAAAGAAGAATTAAAGAAATTGAACTAAAATATAGCCTAGTTCGGTTGAGAAAAGTTTAGATCCCTCCAAAGGATCTAAACTTTTTTATTTCAAAGCTTTGCAACATAACAATATAATAACTACCTTTGCACTTCCACAAAAGTGGAATTTTAAATAACAAAATTAATTAACACAATGCAACAGTACGAATCTGTAATCGTTCTTACCCCGTTGCTTTCTGATGATGCTGCGAAAGAAGTAATCGCAAAATTCAAAAACATCTTAACAGAAGGCGGAGCCGAGATTGTCGCTGAAGACAATTGGGGTTTGAAAAAATTAGCGTATCCAATCCAGAAAAAAACTACTGGATTTTATCACTTAACTGAATTCAAGGCTCCAGGTGAATTAATCAATAAATTAGAGGTTGAATACAAACGTGATGAGCGCATTATGCGTTTCTTGACTGTAAGCTTAGACAAACATGCTAAAGCATACAACGAGAAAAAACGTAGCGGTGCATTCAACAAAAAAGCTGAAACTAAAACTGAGGAGGGCGCAAACTAATGGCTAACGAAAATATCCAATACGTAACTGCTCCTAAAGTAGAGGACAACCGTAAAAAATACTGTCGTTTCAAAAAGAATGGTATCAAATATATCGATTATAAAGATGCTAACTTCTTGATGAAATTTGTAAATGATCAAGGTAAAATCTTACCTCGTCGTTTAACTGGTACATCTTTGAAATTTCAACGTAAAGTAGCTCAAGCTGTTAAACGTGCTCGTCACATCGGCTTATTACCTTACTTAGCTGATGCAATTAAATAAGGAGGACGATAGAAAATGGAAGTAATTTTAAAACAAGATATCAAAGGCTTAGGTGAGCAAAACGATATCGTTAATGTAAAGCCAGGTTTCGGTCGTAACTACTTAATCCCGCAAGGATTTGCTATCCAAGCGACTGAATCTGCAAAGAAAGTTTTAGCTGAGAACATCAAACAAGCTCAGTTCAAACAAGAAAAAATCAAAAAAGACGCTACTGAATTAGCTGGTAAATTGGAAGCTATCAAACTTTCAATCGGTGCTAAAGCAGGTGAATCTGGTAAAATCTTTGGTAAAGTAAACAGCATTCAAATTGCTGATGCGTTGAAAGCAAAAGGTTTTGATGTAGATCGTCGTCGTATCACTTTCGAAGTAGAACCTAAAGAACTAGGTGAATACATCGCAAACTTAAACTTACACAAAGAAGTGAAAGTTCAAGTTCCTTTCGAAGTAATTGCTGAATAATTCAGTTTATTTAGTAAATAATAAAAAGCGGCTATCCGAAAGGATAGCCGCTTTTGTTTTTACCCATACTTTAGCCCCAAAAAAAACTCGCGTTACGGAGAGCAACGCGAGGCATAATCTAGGGTATTTGAAAGGGAAAATCTTTGTCAATTTCTATTTTTTTCAAAAAAAACAACTCCTAAATCATCGAGTCAAAAAAAATAACATCAAAATCAAAAAATCGAAACAAATTCTTTTCGAAAACCAATTTCAATACTCAAAAGAAGTAAAAAATATTTGTTTTTGCAAATAAAATTGATTTTTTATCAAAAAATAAATATAAATACACAAAAAACAACAACAAAATCACACTAAAAACACTAAAACACTAAAAATACAGCACATTACACTATTAAAGTAGCAAAATAAACACAAACAATACGCAAAACAAACAAAATATAGACATAAAACAACTAAAGTTTGAAATAAAATCAAAAAAAAATGGGGTTTTAAAAACAAAAAAAGCCTGAAAGATAATATTTCAGGCTTTTTATTATTATTTAGCTAAGTTATGCTAATTGTTTTTCTAATTTCTCGTTCAATACTGATTTTGGAACGGCTCCAATTTGTTTATCAACAATTTCTCCATTTTTAAAGAACAATAGAGCTGGAATATTACGAATGCCATAACGAACAGAAATCTCTGGATTTTCATCCACATTTACTTTTCCTACAACAGCTTTACCTTCATAATCCTTAGCCAGTTCTTCAACCACAGGACCTACCATACGGCAAGGACCACACCACTCTGCCCAAAAATCAATTAATACTGGTTTGTCTGCTTTTAAGACAACTTCTTCAAAGTTGCTATCTGTAATTTCTAATGCCATAATCTTTTAATTTTATAAACCGAAGTTATATCTTTAATACTATTTAATTGCTAAAATCAATAAACAAAGATAGTAACAACTACCAATGTATTTGTAATCTTAATTACACAAATTCCAATCCAAACTAATTCAATCGGTAATTTATCCCTTCAAACTTATCTATACATTCCAAAAATTCATTTGTTAGGTTTATTTTCAGACTTTTAGCTGGCATTTCGACAGATATTTCATCTTGGGGATCCCAAATTTTAAACTTTAATTGACAATTTGGCACAACCCCCTCAATCTCATTTTGCGCCAGTATATCTTTGATTCCGTCAAGAAATGCTTCATTCAACTTAGGTAAAGGAATATTGATCGTAAAACTCTTCGCCATCTTCTCACGAAGATCCGAAAGTAACTGTACACTACGCAGCTCAAAGCCCCAATTTCCAACCTGTCTGAAACGTTCCTGTACCAAACCTCGTAATTGCACAAAATAGCCTTCTTGCAAATACCCCTTCAATTTGACGTATTCTTCGCCAAAAACTGCCATATCATAAGAATCACTATAATCTTCTATGATAAACGACGCAAAAGGCTTACCAGTCTTCGTCAATCGATGGTTTGCCGATGCGATAATGCCACCAATCACCAATTCTTTATTCTTGATTCGATTAAACTCAAGCAAAGTCTCTTCATCGACCTCTGCCGCTTTAACTTTATTGATCAATGCCAAATCTGAAACCGAATTCTGACAAAAATGCTCAATCTCAAACCGGTATGTATCTAAGGGGTGACTGGTCAAATAAATACCGATAACATCTTTTTCATATTTAAGCTTTTCAATCAATCCCCATTGCGGACATGGTGCCAAAACAGGTTCCGGCAATTCTGCTGCTCCACCTACACCAAACAAACTCGCCTGGGCCGAACTTTCATTTTCTTTAAAGCGCTGGCCAAATCGTATCGCCTTTTCCATTCCTGTTGAATTTTCATCCGAATGGAAATATTGTGCACGGTGCGTGTTCTCAAAACTATCAAAACCACCAGCATAAGCCAGACTCTCGAAAGCTTTCTTGTTGACCGCACGAAGATCAATCCGTTTGGCCATATCGAAAACAGATTTATACAATCCTGATTGTCGAGTTTGCACGATAGCATCTACTGCTCCTGCCCCGACACCTTTAACTGCACCTATTCCAAAACGAATAGCGCCGGACTCATTTACTGTAAACTTATAATAGGATTCATTCACATCAGGACCAAGTACCTCTAGCCCCATGCGCTTACATTCCTCCATAAAGAATGTCACCTGCTTGATGTCATTCATATTGTTAGAAAGTACCGCAGCCATATATTCCGCTGGAAAATGTGCTTTCAAATAGGCTGTTTGATAAGCAACCCAAGCATAACAGGTAGAATGGGATTTATTAAATGCATAACTTGCAAAAGCTTCCCAGTCGGTCCAGATCTTTTCCAAAACTTTTGCATTATGTCCTTTCTCCTCTGCCTGCGACACAAACTTAGGCTTCATCTTATCCAGTACTGCCTTTTGCTTCTTACCCATGGCCTTACGCAAAACGTCGGCATCACCTTTCGAAAATCCAGCTAACTTTTGAGACAAAAGCATTACCTGCTCCTGGTATACCGTAATTCCATACGTTTCTTTCAAATATTCCTCGCAGGCATCCAAATCGTAAACAATAGGATCTATACCATGCTTACGCTTAATAAAACTTGGAATATACTCTATTGGACCCGGGCGATAAAGTGCATTCATCGCAATCAAATCGGCAAATACTGTCGGCTTAAGGTCTCGCATGTATTTCTGCATTCCAGGAGATTCATACTGAAACACCCCGATGGTCTCTCCCCGTTGAAAGAGCTCATAAGTAAGCTCATCGTCGATCGGAAATTGATCCGGATCCAGCACGATACCATGGCTTAATTTGACATTTTCGACTGTATCTTTAATCAGTGTCAGTGTCTTTAAACCCAAAAAGTCCATTTTCAGCAAACCTGCACTTTCAACAACGTGGTTATCGAACTGCGTCACATAAAGATCTGAGTCTTTTGCCAAAGAAACAGGAACGAAATTAGTAATATCGTCTGGCGTAATGATAACACCACAGGCATGGATACCTGTATTTCGGACAGAACCCTCCAAAACCCGGGCCTGTCTGATCGTTTCAGCCTCCAATCCAGCACCATCAGCAATAGATTTCAACCGATTAACAGCTTCAATTTCCTCAGTTCTCAGCTTTTCCTTTAAGCCAGCATCATCTAAAGTAAAAATCTTGGATAATTTAAGATTCGGAATCAGCTTGGCAATCTCATTGGCATCACCCAAAGGTAAGTCTAATACACGCGCTGTATCTTTGATGGATGACTTCGCTGCCATTGTACCATAGGTAATAATCTGGGCAACCTGACTAGCTCCATATTTATTGATTACATATTGCATGACACGACCACGCCCCTCGTCATCAAAATCGATATCGATATCGGGCATTGACACACGGTCGGGATTCAAGAAACGCTCAAAAAGCAAGTCATATTTAATCGGATCGATATTGGTAATTCCCAAACAATAGGCTACCGCCGAACCAGCAGCAGATCCCCGTCCTGGCCCCACGGAAACTCCCATATCTCGGGCTGCCGCAATAAAATCTTGAACAATCAAAAAGTACCCTGGATACCCCGTTTTCTCGATGGTAGCCAACTCAAAGTCAAGACGTTCGCGAATATCATCTGTTATTTCCTCATAACGCTTCTCAGCCCCCACATAACAGAGATGAGCCAGGTATTTATTTTCACCACGTTTTCCACCATCTTCAAGGTCGGCTTCCACCTGAAATTCTTCGGGTATATCAAATTTAGGTAAAAGGACATCCCGGTTTAACTTAAATATCTCTACCTTATCGACAATCTCCTGAATATTTAGAATCGCTTCGGGCAAATCTTTAAATAAAGCTTTCATTTCATCCGAAGACTTGAAATAATACTCCTGATTCGGTAAACCAAAACGGAACCCTCGTCCTCTACCTTTTGGCGTTGAGAGTTTCTCACCATCCTTTACACACAGCAAAATATCATGTGCATGCGCATCGCCTTTCTTCTCATAATACGTATTATTGGTCGCAACAACTTTAACCTTATATTTACGGGAAAACTTCAGCAAGGTTTGGTTCACACGATCCTCATCTTCCTGACCATGACGCATCAATTCCAGGTAAAAATCATCCCCAAATTGTTCTTTCCACCACAGCAAAGCTTCTTCGGCCTGGCTCTCACCAATATTCAGTATTTTATTCGGCACCTCGCCCTGTAAGTTACCTGACAGAGCAATAACATCTTCCTTGTATTGAAGAATAAGATCTTTATCAATCCGCGGCACATAATAGAACCCTGACGTATAAGCAAAAGAAGCCAGTTTAGCCAGATTATGGTACCCGCGTTTATTTTTCGCCAATAACACAATCTGATAACCATTATCCTTCCTGGACTTATCTTTGTGGTTTTCACAAACAAAAAACTCACAACCAACAATTGGCTTTAAAAGCTGACCAGTAGGCTCCTCTCCATTCTCAACTGCCTCCGCATTTTGTGCTTCAACTTCTTTGTTATGGCCTATAACACGAGAAACAAACTCAAAAGCCCCCATCATATTTCCGTGATCCGTTAACGCAACAGCAGGCATATTATCCTTGACCGCTGCCGAAACTAACTTATCGTACGACATCGTCGACTGCAGGATCGAAAACTGAGAGTGGTTATGTAAATGGGCAAATTTGGCATCCTTTAAAGCTGCTAACGCGTCCGCATCAACGACAACCTTGACTTCATCTGGCTGAGACCGTTTTCTAATTTCATCAGAAGCTGCTTTTAGGTTGATATGTTTCAGTCCAACAGTAGGTATAGGCCCCGGATTGTTGGTTTTAAAATCGACAAAGTAGCCCGTATCGACCTGAAGTTCTTCGGCAGTGAATACCTCTCTTCTGACAAGCTCCAGAAAACAACGTGTTGTTGCCTCAA
This sequence comes from Sphingobacterium siyangense, assembly GCF_023277505.1. Taxonomy (NCBI): domain Bacteria; kingdom Pseudomonadati; phylum Bacteroidota; class Sphingobacteriia; order Sphingobacteriales; family Sphingobacteriaceae; genus Sphingobacterium; species Sphingobacterium siyangense. The sequence goes on from NZ_CP080574.1 coordinate 5,344,872, forward strand.
CGTCGGCTGTTGCATTATGTGCCTCAGCAAACGGCACCCCAAATAAATAGGAATGCAGCTCGGTCAAATTAGGTAATTTAAAACGTCCACCGCGACCGCCCGGAATTTTCAGGAGTTCAGCTGTTACTTCCGTACAGGTATCCAATACAGGCATATTAGCCATATTGGACACAACACCATAACGGTAAAATTCACAGCCCATGATATTCAAATCAAAACCAATATTCTGTCCAACAACAAACTTGGCTTTATTCAATGCCACATTGAATTTCTCTAGGACCTCCTGAAGCGGCAACCCCTGCTCTTCTGCCAATGCAGTCGATATGCCGTGTATTTTTTCAGAGTCATAGGGTATATCAAATCCATCTGGCTTAATCAAGAAATCGTGATGTTCGACCAAATTTCCCATCTCATCATGAATCTGCCAAGCCAATTGAATACAGCGAGGCCAATTGTCCGTATCGGTAATTGGTGCGTCCCAACGCTTAGGCAAACCCGTCGTTTCCGTATCGAAAATAATATACATAAAATTCTAACCCTCTTTAATACAATACATTAAATGCAAGACAATTTACATTTTTTTGAACTTGAAATTTACGAAATTATTAGAGAAGATTGTGTCAGATTTTTGCGAAAATCCACTAAAGAAAATCTGGCGTTACACGATATCTTGCAGTTGTTTCGCTTTAACAAGAAACAGCATCATAAACTCCTTTATCTTTCTCTTTTTATTTGCATCGAAAAAGTCAATATCAGGCCAAATCATCAAGCCCTCGAGCTCTTTTTTATCATGTATATCAAAAGATCCAACAGTATACCAACTTCAAATTAACAGTTTTTTTAACACGTACTTCAGAGGGACTTTATAGGGACCTCATTCGGACCTTATTCGGATGAATACCTATAATGTTCCTATTAATCCCCTTGTATTTCCGATTTTATTTTCTCTTAACCTTGCGATTGACATTTACTTATCTCCACCAAGTGTGGTAAAAATTTTCATCAAAAATCGCAACAAACCATGAATAGACCTGTTGCCTTCTATTCAGATATGTTTATACACACTTCCATTAAAAACCAGATAACCCTATGGGAGATAAAACACCGCAGATTTAATATTGTAATAGTTACACTATCCCAAGTATTTAGTATATTTGATTTTGACCCAAAAATCCATGATTAAAGCTATCTTTTTTGACATCGATGGAACTTTGCTAAGTTTCAAAACACATCAAGTTCCCGAATCTACTCAACAAGCATTTCAATTATTAAAAGAAAAAAACATCAAGGTATTTGTTTCAACAGGAAGGTCCTACAATCAGCTGGGGCATATTCGTTACCTCGATTTTGATGGATATATCACCTTCAATGGCGGGTATTGCGTCACGAAGGAACAGGAAGTCATTTATAAAAATAACATTCCTCAAAAAGACATTCGCTCCTTATTGGATTATGCTAAAAAGCGTGAAGACCTGACTTTTTCATTCATGTCTGAAAAAGAAATTTCCTTGAACCAGGTTACACCGGAGGTACAACGAATGTACGAACAGGTCAATGTCCCCACCCCACCAGTTCGGGATTACGAAAAGGATTTTGATCTTGACTCAGTTATGCAGGTCAATGTTTTCATCAATCCTGAAGAAGAAGCTGAATTCATGGAAAATGTAATGCCAAATTCGGTTGCTTCGAGATGGACGCCCATTTTTGCTGATGTCAATCCGATGGGACAAAGCAAAAAAATTGGAATAGATGTTTTTTTAGATCATTTCAACTTCACTTTGGAAGAAACCATGTCATTTGGCGACGGCGGAAATGATATTACCATGCTAGCGCACACCCATATTGGAATTGCTATGGGTAATGCCAATCCCGAGGTAAAGGAAATTGCAGATTATATAACGGACAGCGTTGATGAAAATGGCATCTGGAATGCCTTAAAACACTTCAATATCATCTAAAGTTGGATAGTTAACGTAATTCGAGAAGTATTGCTGTTGCTATTCATCAGCAAATTATGTTTTTCCGGAAAAAGATAGTCCAATCGCTGTCGAAAATCACGTATCAATGTGCTGCTAAACTGACTTTCCAGATAATGGTTCACGCGATAGCTAACTTCCAGCATAATCAGCTTTGATGAGCCCGATAAGCGAATCCGAACTGGATGAGAAGACATCGTATTATAACCATTTTCAACAGCATGCTGTACCACAGGAAAAAGAATGAGCGGCGGCAACATAATTTCACCCTGAGACTGTAGCTTATTTTCCCATTTGACTGAAAAACCTGCTGGAAGAAAATGTTCGGCCAACTGCAAATATTGGTTCAACAAGTCCAGCTCTACCTGCATAACCTCAAATCGGTCAACATGAAGCTTAAGCAACTGCTCTTGAAAAACAAAATAGTCCACTGGATCTATTTTGTCACGTTGTATAAAATGCCCTATCAAAAAACTGTCCAGCTGACTGTTCCTAAAAGACAACCTATCCGCCAGTGCCAAAAGCTCTTCATTTCTTACACTCTTTTTACCCAAAAACCGATTGATTATACTGGACATTTCTTAAATTGCTTTAGATTAGAAACACAAAAATAAGGAAACATTATGTCAAATATTGCAATAGTTATTGAAGAAAGAGCCGCTGACATAGGCAATTTCTTAGTTGGGCGACTTCTTCCTTTCAGGCAGAAACGTATGGTCGGCCCTTTTATCTTTATCGACCACATGGGACCTGATAACATTGCCGAACCGCACTTTATGGATATTGCTCCACATCCGCATATCGGATTATCCACATTGACTTATCTATTCGAAGGTAGCATTATGCACCGTGACAGCTTAGGAAATGCCGTGGAGATCAAACCTGGAGCAGTCAATTGGATGACGGCTGGTAAGGGTGTCACACACTCCGAAAGAACTCCCGAACAGCTGAGATCTACCCCGCACGACCTACATGGGCTGCAGATTTGGGTGGCCCTACCAAAAGAACTCGAAAAAATGGAACCTAATTTTGTTCACATAGAAGAACCGCAGCTTCCACATTGGACCGAAGACGGTGTATCTTATTGTTTAATTGCAGGTGAAATTAAAAACCATCGTTCCGAGGTTCCGGTATATAGTCCATTATATCTTATTGAAATCAAAGCAGAACAAGATGCGACCATTAAACTGGGCGATTACCTATATGGCGAAAGTGGATTGTATATCCTTCATGGAACTGTTCATGCGGAAGGCCAGGAATTCGGTCCAAAACAGATTTTAGTTGCCAAGGATGCGAAACTATGTGAATTCGAAATGAGGGCGGGTACTTCAGTTTACATTTTTGGGGGCGAACCCTTTCCTGAACAACGATATATCGACTGGAACTTCGTCGCTTCAGACATTGAAACATTGAAAATAGCGCGCGAAAAATGGGAAAATCATGAATTTCCAAAAGTACCTGGCGATGACGGCTATATTCCAATCCCACCAGTAAATCCGACTTTAGGGCAGAAAAAAAATCAATAGCAATGCCCTATACGAATAACAACGTGGACGTATAAATTGGAAAAGCCCCAAAAGTAGAAAGACAGAATAAGCAAAAAAATAAAAATGCTGGAAATCATACAACGACTTCCAGCATTTTTACTTAACCGATATGAAAGCCGACTAATGGGCTATCCCGCTCACACCACCGGAAACAACGAGTTTCATGGCATCTGTTGGAGACATATCTAATTTTTTCACCTTATCTGCACTGATAATGACGACCTGCCCTGCAAAAGAGTAGGAATATGGAAAATACACCATAACTTCTTCTTCAAGCCCAATGCTTTTTAAATCATGCTGCGTTAAGAAACCTATCTTCTTCAGACCAAACTCATTCACCGTCACCAGGACAGGTTCATTAAATTTCTTTGCATCACCAACAAAGGCCTCTGTAAAATCTTTAATCGAAGAATATAAGGTATTTAAAAGCGGAATCCGCTGGATCTGATGATTAATCCACACTTTAATGGGGTCTGTCACAAAATTTGTAAAAATAAGCCCCGCCAGAACCAATACCAAAATAACGGTCAGAATACCTATTCCTGGAATATACAAGGGGTGCCCTCTATCATCCTCCAAAAAATGTTCAGTTAGATTCAATGCCGAATCAACTGATGCAACAATCCAAACTATTAAAAAAATAGCACCAGCTAGAGGAACCACCACCAGGATACCTCGTATCAAATAATTAATAAATCCTCTGATTAATTTGCTAAACATGAATTGAAAATCAAATATTATTCAAAAATGCAGAATATCCTTTATTATTCATAAAAATATACTCTTTTTACGCGTTGGGAAATACTCGTCAGCAGTTCATAAGGAATCGTTCCTATAGCTTTCGCCGCTGACTTTATATCAGGGTACACGATAACTTCATCTTCCTCTCCAACTTCCACACCCGTAACATCCAACATGCACATATCCATACATATATCACCTATAGTAGGGACTAAAAACCCGTTTATCAACATTTTACCCACACCGTTACCAAAACGCCTATCGTAACCGTCCGCATAACCAATTTTAATTGTCGCAATCTTACTGTCTCTATACAGGACGCCGTGCCTATTATAACCTACGGTTTCACCTGCCGGGAGGTATTTAATCTGTGTCACATTCGTTTTCAAGGTACTCGCCTCCCTAATGGGTAAATCATGGCGCTCAATATCGATACCATAGAGCCCTATCCCCAACCTCACCATATCAAAATATGCATTCGGCCACAATTCAATACCCGATGTTGCTGCAATATGACGTAGAAAAGAATATCCTATACCACTTTCGAGACGCTTTGTAAACTCATCCAGCAGATCAATTTGTCGTTGTGTAAATTCCCGATCCTTTTCATTACCTGCAGACGCTAAGTGGGAAAATGCAGATTTAACCTCTAAAATCGCTTCCGCACGTAGCACCGCTATTAAACGATCGACCTCGTCAGGCATAAAACCCAACCGATGCATACCTGTATCTATCTTAATATGAATCGGAAAAGAAGCTATTTGTTTCGTTTTCAGAAAATTCAAAAAGGAGAACAATATTCTAAAGCTATAAATTTCCGGTTCAAGGTTATACTGAACAATGGACTCAAAAGAACTTTCATCAGGGCTCATCACTACAATAGGTAATTTTATGCCCGCACCACGCAAATCAACTCCCTCATCCGCAAAAGCAACCGTCAGATAATCCACCCGATTGAATTGCAAAAGATTTGCGATCTCGAAGCTTCCACTACCATAAGAAAAAGCTTTGACCATGGTCATCAACTTCACCTGTTTCGGCAGCAGCTGTCGATATACGTTCAAATTATTCTCGAGTGCATTCAAATTGATTTCAAGCACTGTATCATGCGATTTTGCAACTAAAAGCTGACTGATACGTTCAAAATGAAACTCACGTCCTCCTTTCAATAACACCGTGGCATTTTCAAAAGAAAGCGACCTAATATCGGCCAAGAAAGCAGTTGTATCGCTATATGAAATAGAAGGCACATCAAATTGTGATGCCACTTTAGGCAACACTTCGCCTATCAATATCAATTTATCCAAACGATACTCACGAAGCAAACGTTTCAGCTTGGACAAACTTTTTTCATCTTCGATATGGACACCAGGGATATCCGACAATATCAACATCTTGAACGGATGCTGCCCCTGCTGATTTAAAAACTCCAGGGCTATCTGCAACGCATCTAGATCATTACTATACGAGTCATCGATAATGGAGCTATTCTTTTTTCCTTTTTTTAATTCAAGACGCATCGCCACTGGCTGCAACTCTTTAATCCTCGATGCGATCACTTCATTTTCATAACCAAAACGTAGCATCACCGCTACACAATTTATCGCGTTCTCAACATTACCTTTATCCACAAACGGTACTTCAACAGCAAAGGTGCGACCGGTATAATAGAACGTGACCATAGTAAATCGGTCGTTAACCTGTTTGATGGAGTATACTTCCAACGAAAGGCCCTCATCAAGCCCCCAAGAAAATTTTCGTGGTCTATATGGCAATTGAATATTTTCGAGGTAACTATTTGGAAAAATCATAGTTTCAACATTTTTAAAAAGCTCGAGCTTTTCATAAATCTTTTCCTCCTTAGATTTGAAACCAGCTTTATGGGCAACACCGATGTTGGTTAATAGTCCTATAGTTGGTTTTATCATCTGCTCAAGGCGCAGCATTTCCCCCTTTTCTGAAATCCCCGCTTCGATTAGCGCAAGATTATACTGATCGGACAATCCCCACAAGGACAAAGCCACACCAAGTTGAGAATTATAGCTCTTAGGACTTCGGTAAATCTTATATTCAGGAGACATAAGCTGGAAAAGCCACTCTTTTACAATCGTTTTGCCATTGCTCCCAGTAATTCCGATGAAAGGATAATCAAATTTCTGACGATGAAAAGTTGCCAGCTCCTGCATAGCAACTAAACTATCCGATACCCAAAGAATATTAGCTTCCAAAAGCTCCATTTCCTGTCCCTCCTCGGCCTGAAGCACAAAATTACGAACTCCTTTTTCGTAGGCTTCCCGGATATACCGATGACCATCTCTGTTCTTCTGAAGTGCAAAAAAAATCCCGTTGTCCGCCTGGGCAATTTTACGGCTGTCATAAAATAAATGCTGGACAAAAGAATTAGGATCCGTTATAAATGTGCGATTAGGATGTAAAATCTGGGCGATTTCCGATATTTTGTACATTCTCCTGATATATTTTGATTGTGTCAAAACTGAACATTTTTTTAGTTATTTCATATTATTTTTGAAATTTTGACAATATGTTTGACGAAGAAAAAAGAAACAAGAAGATATTAACGCAGCATCAGGCGCAGTTGAAAGCGGAAAGCTATTGCGTCTATCAAGAACGCGCACAGCAAGAAGTACGCGATAAGCTCTACAGTTGGGGACTAAACGAAGAAGAAGTCGAAAATGTATTGGCTAATTTGATCAGCGATAATTTTTTAAATGAAGAACGCTTTGCTATTGCCTACTGTAACGGAAAACTCCGCATGAAAGGCTGGGGTAAAGTAAAAATCAAGCAGGCACTCAAAGCAAAAAGGGTATCCGAACAATTGATAAAAATTGCCTTTAAGCAAATCGATCTAGATGAATATGAACAAATCTTAAATCATATCATTGACAAAAAACTCCGTGAAATTAGTGGTAAGAACCACTATGCAGTTAAAAACAAAGTTTATCAGTTTGCACTATCCCGCGGATTTGAAAGTGATTTAATTTTTTCTACACTGAATTCAAAGGAGTTATAAAAAACACAGAAAGAAAGTAAATAAATATTTTGCAATATTGAATTTTCGCTCTATATTTGCATCACCAAAAAGGAACGCAAGGTTCTTTTAAAAATTGAAATAAAATTCCAATGCGAAAATAGCTCAGCTGGTAGAGCACAACCTTGCCAAGGTTGGGGTCGCGAGTTCGAATCTCGTTTTTCGCTCACCTGCCTAGGTGGTGGAACTGGTAGACACGCAGGACTTAAAATCCTGTTCCCGTTAAGGGAGTGCGGGTTCGATTCCCGCCCTAGGTACAAGAAAGCTCATCTAACGATGGGCTTTTCTTGTTTATGCGCGTATGTTACCTCGAATGGCCCTATCAAATTCACAAAACTCCCTTCAATCTTCAATAAACTTGCTTGCGAAACTCATCAGCCAATAGACATTTTATTTTATCGCCATAAAAATAAGAGAAAGCCGTAGGCCAGACTCAACAATATAAGTTTCAACATGCCTATTTTATACTTGAATAAAAGAAAAAGTGAAAATAACACCCAAACCAGAGCCATCGGCTCAATGGCATACCAAGAACTGACACCACTTGGAAATAGAATTCCTATACCTAAATAACAGGCTAAATTAACGATTACACCAACTACGGATGCAGTCACTAAAGATAGGATAAATTGTATACATGTATTTTTTTGGGTCCGTTCAATCAGTGGTGCCCCAACAAAAATCAAGGCAAAGTTTGGCAAAAAGGTAAAATATGCTGTAGTGATCAAACCTATTGCTGCCATGGAATAGGACTGATGAAAATGATTGAAGCCAGCCATAAAACCAACATAGGCCAAAACAACCACTAAAGGCCCCGGCGTCGTCTCTGCAAGAGCAAATCCATCGATCATCTGGCTCTTCGAAAGCCAAAACAATTTCTCTGTCACAAGAGCTGCAACATAGGGAATGACGGTATAAGAACCTCCAATTGTCAAATACGCAGACTTTGTAAATAAAAAAGAAAGTGTCTTCCAAAATTCAGTATCGATGGTAAAAAACAGCAAAATGCTCAACGGAATCAACCATAGTAAGAAAAACAGCAGCACCTGAAGAGAAATACGACGGTAGGATACCGAAGGAAGTGTTTCGAGCGTATTGACATAATAAGTAGATTCGAACTGCTTGTCTTCATTTTCACGATTAGCATCAATTTTCGAAGTTTTTGACAAGATTGCATATAGTAGTAGACCAACAGCGATCACACCCACAATAATCCAGGGCATTGGAACCCCAGCAAAATACGATAGAAGAAAAGCGGCCAATGCTACCAAATAATGCCATGTGCTGACAAGAGATTTCTGCCCCACCCGAAAGGTTGCAAATATAATGATCGCTAGAACTGCAGGTTTTAAACCCGAAAATAAAGCAATAAGCAATGCGGAGTTGCCATAGTGAGCATATAGTGTACTGAGTCCACATATAATAAGAAGTGAGGGAACAATAAAAAATACCCCGGCCAACACACCACCTTTTATGCCGTGCAACTTCCATCCTAAATAAATCGTCAATTGATGCGCTTCCGGTCCCGGCAACAACATACATGCATTGAGTGCCTGAAAAAACTTCCTGTTACTTACCCATCTTTTTTTTTCGACCAAAAAATCGTGCATAATGGTCACATGGCCGGTTGTTCCACCAAAACTTATCCAACCTAACACAAACCAAAACCACATGGCTTCCCGAAAAATTGGCTTCTGTCTATTATTTTCTTCCTCTAAATTCATCTTTTTCAACGCTATTTGTCTTAGGCCCGGATTTTATCGAAAACAATTTCTGCAGAACAGGCCCTATTCCGATGTCTCCTGTTTTAAAACATCTTGTTTCGGGAGACCATATACAGCGGTGTGAAAACCGCCATATAACTGCATAAAAAAAGCGAGATATCTTAAATATCTCGCTTTTTTTATATTAAGAATTGGTCTGATAAACTATTTTTTATCTAAAATAGTAACTTCCACTCTTCTGTTTTTTTGACGTCCTTCCGGACTTTTATTATCTCCAACTGGATTTGATTGACCGAAACCTTTTGCCGTAATGCGCGATTCAGCAACCCCAGAATCTACCAAGAACTTCTTAACAGACGCCGCTCTTTTATCGGAAAGCCACTGATTATACTCAACAGTACCCGTAGCATCAGTATATCCATCAACTTTGATCTTATTATTACTTTCCTTCAAGATCAACGCTAATTTACTAACTTCAGTTTTCGCCTTCTCAGATAGGTAAGAAGAGTTTGTTGGAAACAATAAATCAGACGATATACTAAACTTAATCCCTTCATCAGTTCTTTTCGCATCATTAAAATCCTTCTTCACATTTTTCAAACCATCATCAGTTCCATCTTTTGTTACAACTGCACCTGGATTGACTACAATAGCTTGTTGTTTACAGGAAAATAACGATAAACTTGCACATAAGGTTAAAATTCCCAAATTAATTTTTCTAAGCATGTCGTTTCTAACGTATTTAATATCGATTTAAGCAAGTAAATATAGCGAAAAAAGTCCAATATGACATCCGTTTTACGTCATATCTAACGTAACAAATCTATTTCTTGGTATATACTTTTTCTAAAGTCTTTTTTACCTCAGGAATATTCTCATACAATTTCCAAATCATGCCTGAATTTGCATTCTCGATCATCACGGCAATCGTTGCCTGATTCCTCGCACGATAAGTTTCAGAAACATCGTTGTTTTTAATATCAATCCAGCTTCTGAAACCATATTGTGTAAATAACACATCAGCGTATTCTTCGTAAAATTTACGTAATGCTTTTAGACCAATCTCCTTTTCAAATGGGTAAGCTGCAATAGCTATTGCAGGATTCACCAAATACCCCTGATAGGTATCTTCCACATTTTCCACTCCCCAAATATCGGTAAATCGAGTCCCTATACTCATTTCATTATCTCTCCGTTTATAGGCAAGAATATAATTCGATAAATATTTCTTGTAATCGACAAAATCATCTACTTTCCCTTTAGGATCCATAATCAAAAAGGGACGATAGACAGACATCAATGATTCATTTAAACTGCCGCCTGCAATACTCTTGGCAAAAATAACTTTGTCGTCGGAGTAGATCGAAATTCCGGCATTTCCCCTATCGCCAATTAAAGGGTTTGCACTTATTGAAAGCGCCAAAGAATCATTTAATTTCATTTTGAGTTCAGGAGCCAAATCACTGGAGTCATCCCCAAAATACAATTCGTTGCCTTTATGTTTGGTTGCAAATCCATTGATATAAGCTGAAATAGCTAAAGGGTGGGTAGGTGAAGACATCGCCAGTAAATAGGTACCCAAACTCTCGTTAAATCCCCCCAAAGGCCTCGATCTAGCTGTACTGTCTACAGGCGACCACTTATTCCAGAGTACATCAGGATTCTGTGCGTCGGTAAAATAGTTCCAATTTATGCGTTCCCAGAGCTTCGTAATATTATTTCTCAACGTCTGTTCCACAGGATCTTCTTTAGAAAAATATTGCCGGGCGATTAAAAGCGATTCCATGATATGTGAGGTTCCGCGCAAATCGTACGTTGGAATTGAATCGCGATAATAAGGCACCCCCGACCGGCCATCGTAAAGCGCTGTAAAGATCCCTTGATGTTGTTGTGCACTGCTCAAAAATTTTACAATCCGTGTTAACCTGACCAAAAGAGCTTGTCGCGAGATCAAGTTATTCTCTCCCGCCACAAGTAAGCCCAAGATCGCATAGCCAGTTTCATTTGTAGATACAATAGCCTGTCTATTGCCTCGATCAGGCAGAAACATACCACTATTTACATCATAGTTGTCTATAAAATAATTCACATGAGCATTCCGGATAAAATTTAACATCTCCGTATCCGTACCTTTTTTTGTCTGTACCTCCCTAACCTCAGAAAAAGGAGATTCAACATAATTATAGTCTACCCAAGCGATCTTATAATAATAAGATTTGTTATATTCATTTACCCTATCGAGCGACTTCTGTACATAGATGGGTAAAATTGCGATCGGCTGAAAATTGAGTTTATCTTCCGAACGGTAGATTTTCACGTAGCGAATACTTGGTGTTAGCGGCAATTGCCAGACCAACTCGACTTGTTTATCCACGGAACTGATCTTAGATAAGATAGCTGCTGATGACAGTCTTACCTTTGGATAGTTTTTGGGCAAAAACTCTATTTGATCGATAAATAATTGATTTGTCTGCAGTGCAGTTCCATTCTGTTCAAGAATTAAAGCCGAAACAGGCTTCCCTAATGAAATTCCTACACATTTGGCGACTGGAATGGAAACATTAAGCCAAGTATCATAAGCAAAATCATCGATATAATTTGCGATATCCACAGCATTTGTCCTTGTATCATTTTGCTGTAAGGTGACTTTTGGCAATTGTCCCTTTTCAGTATTGCTTTGAATAAAAAGCTTAAAAGTTAGCTGATCATCCTTGGCAATTAAATAGGGAAATTTCTGTTTATCGTTTAAAATACTTGCCTCCCATTTACCATTAGGAGAAGAAACGTACCGCAAAGAAAGCGAATTGCCTGGCGTAAAAAACAAACTATCGGAAACCGGTAGGCTATAGCTCACATTTTGGATCCATGATTCACCAGTATAATGAGCGATACTCTTAGCATAACTCCCGTTGATAACACTATTGTCAAATAAAACCTCAGGATAACTTTCTGATCGAACAAGTGTAGGTAAGATCAGTAACAAAAGAAAGTAAAAATATTTTTTCAGCATAAGTCAACATTTTTCACAGGCCTACAATCAAAAACTAAGCCACCAGTACGATTATAACGCAAATGTAACAAAGGAATTCCAATGATATTATCCTCCCTAATTTTAATTTCAGAAAAAATGCGCTAAATTAGCCCTCTGAATATTTTCATAAAATAGATATATGAAAACCACGTTTGATTTTGAAAAGCCAATTGCAGACTTGCAATTGCAAATTGAAAAGGTAACTCAAGTTGCCGAAAAAACTCAAGTTGACATGAGCGCAACCGTTCGTGAGCTTGAAGAAAAGCTTGCTTCTACTGAAAAAGAAATATACGGCAATTTAACAGGCTGGCAGAACGTTCAAATGTCACGCCATCCGGATCGCCCTCAGACTTATGATTATATAGAAGCTATCTGCGACGAATTTATCGAGTTGCATGGTGACAGAACCGTTAAGGATGATAAAGCGATTGTCGGTGGTATGGCTTCTATTGATGGTAATGCCGTTATGATCATCGGTCATCAAAAAGGTAAAAACACCAAAGAGCGTCAATACCACAACTTTGGAATGGCCAATCCTGAAGGCTACCGAAAGGCACTACGTTTAATGAAAATGGCTGAAAAGTTCAACAAACCTGTGATCACTTTAATTGATACGATGGGTGCTTATCCAGGACTTGAAGCTGAAGAACGCGGACAGGGTGAAGCGATTGCACGTAACCTCATGGAGATGGCTGTATTGAAAGTTCCAATCATTTGCGTTGTTATTGGTGAAGGAGCTTCAGGTGGAGCTTTGGGTATTGGCGTTGGAAACAGAGTCTACATGATGGAACATACCTGGTATTCGGTCATATCGCCTGAATCTTGTTCTTCTATCCTATGGAGAAGCTGGGATCATAAAGAAAAAGCCGCTGAGGCATTAAAATTGACTTCAGAAGACATGTTGGGCAACGGCTTGATTGATGGTATTATCCCTGAACCGCTAGGTGGTGCTCACCAAGATCCCGCGGCAGCAGCGGCTAATCTAAAAAGCCAGCTGTTGAAAGATCTTGCTGAATTGACGGCTAAAGATAGCGATACATTAGTTACTGAAAGAATTGATAAGTTTAGCAAAATGGGTGTGGTAACTGAATAATGTTAGCAATACAACCCTAAAAAATAAAAAAGTCAGCAATTAGCTGACTTTTTTTATGGCTATCCTGCATTAAAAATACACCTCCTCGTTCTAACGAACAGCCTCCATACAAATCAATCCTATCCACAAGTTTCTAAAAGGCTTTTTTAATAAAAAATAATTCGGTAATTTTTAAATAGTTACAACTTTAATCAATAAAAAAGACAAAAACATTTTGCGCAAATAACTTATTTTTCTACCTTTGCATCACTTTCAAAAACAGAAAGGATTCCGTAGCTCAGCTGGTAGAGCAATACACTTTTAATGTATGGGTCCTGGGTTCGAATCCCAGCGGGATCACAAAAGAAAAGCTAATCTTACGATTAGCTTTTTTTGCTTTATCGGTATTTGAACCCGAAAGAAGTGTAGACAGGGTTTGATCGGAACATGTTAATCTACATCCCAAAATGTTCTATTACCCCACAATAACGATCGTTTTGTTATCTAAGCGTAGTCCTTTTCATTTTTAATTTTTAGCTGCACAAATTAGGATCAAGTAGGGACGAAATTCGCTTTTATTACAGTGCTTGTTCAGTGCTCGTTCAGTGCTTGTTCAGTGATTGCTCAGTTATGGTTCAGTATAGACTGAATAATCACTGAGCAATCACTGTCTAAAAATTGATTGAAAATTGTTATTAGGTATAAGTTGGTATGCGAGACCTCCAAGAAGATACCGTTGGTAAAAGAATAGAAAAGCCAGAATTTCCTTGAAATAATAATCATTACCTTAAGTGAATGTTTCATCATTAGGCTCGGTATATGATTAAACTTGGTTATTTGATCGCTATGGAGCTGATCACCTTAACTACAATGGCTTCACAATCGTTACCAAAGTGCTGCCCTCCGGGCAAGATTCCTACAAGTTCCTGTATTTCTAAACTTCGCGAATGGATTATGAAAGATATTTCTACGGTATTTTACCTTAAAAGCTATCTGAGCACATAGCACCAACCTGGATCATGTAGGCGATCAGATTTTAAAGCGGGGATTACAATAGACTAGATTAGAGCTGCTGCAAGGCTTGTTTCACCATGTCTCTGTTGGGCTTAGAAATAGGTATTTTTTCACCAGACATTAAGAGTAAAATACCACCGTCTTCTTTTAACCAGCTTTTCACGTATTTTGGATTTACCAGATGGCTTTGATGAGTTCTTACAAATCCGTTGGGATGCAGTAGATCCGCATATTCTTTAAGCGATTTAGAAACCAAAATTTTTTCACCATTCGCAAGGATAAAGTGCGTGTAAGTATTATCTGCTTCACAACGTATGATTTCGGATAAAGTAACATACCTGATTTCGCTTTGCATCTGTAGAGCAATCTTGCCAACGTTCTTTTCGGGTTTCTTTAGTTGCTGTAGTAAAAATTCGAGCTGTGAATTTTGTTTCTGCGCAGCCAATTTATATTCAGCTTTATTTACCGCATCCATTAATTCTTCAATATCTATAGGTTTTAAAAGATAATCTAATGCCGCAAATTTTACAGCTTGTATTCCATATTGGTCGTAAGCGGTAACAAAAACAACTTCAAAATCACGCCATGGCAGCAGATTTAACAGATCAAAGCCTGTCTTATCGCCCATTTGAATATCAAGAAACACTAGATTAGGCAAATATTTTCCAATAACATCAACAGCATCTCTCACGCTTTGCGCCATCGCAACTACACTTACCTGCGGACAGTGTTTTTCTAGCAAAGCCTGTAGGTTTTCTAAATTGGAGATTTCGTCGTCTACTAAAACCGCTCTCATCATATTATAGCCAATCCGTTAATGTTAAACATATTTTAGTGCCATTAATGCTTGATTGTATAACTAAGATAAAACGATTTTCTTTATAAACTCTATTTAAAAGTGCTACTCTACTGTCACTTAATTGAAGGCCCAAACCAGTGTACTTTCTTTCCGTGTCAAATCCAGTTCCATTATCGGTAACGGTTAGGATCAAGTTATCTGCTTGCTTCATAAATTCAATCATAATTTTGCCAGAAGTAGTTTTTTGCGCCATCCCATGTTTCACTGCATTTTCTACAAAAGGCTGCAGTAACATGCTTGGTATTTCTATGTTTGCCAAATCTAAGTCTCCAGAATGATTGATGGTGTACTGAAAGCCAAATCGCAATTGCTCCATTTGTAGGTAATCATCCAATAGAGATTTTTCTTGTAATAAACTAATCCGCTCATTATCCTTAAGCACGTTACGCGTTAAGCGAGCGAATTTAGAAAGGTATTTATTCGCACTGTCTATTTCATTCTTGTTTATCAGATTTTGGATACCAGAAAGTGCATTAAACAAAAAATGAGGATTTAATTGGGAACGAATGGAGTTAAGCTGTAGCTTTATCATGCTTCCTTCCTGTTCTTTTTCTGCCAGCTTTTTTTTGTTACTTTTTTTGGTGAGATAGAGGATAACAAGAAACACGAAT
Organism: Sphingobacterium siyangense; assembly: GCF_023277505.1. Classification (NCBI taxonomy): domain Bacteria; kingdom Pseudomonadati; phylum Bacteroidota; class Sphingobacteriia; order Sphingobacteriales; family Sphingobacteriaceae; genus Sphingobacterium; species Sphingobacterium siyangense. The sequence goes on from NZ_CP080574.1 coordinate 5,360,496, forward strand.
CCAATGGAAGATGTTCCAATTGCCGCATAAGTAAAAAGCTCTAATTTGGTATAACTTTCTTCATCTATCGTTATAGAAAGCGTATGCCGGGTCACATATTTTTCTATTTCTTCTGATGAAATATCAAAATCCGAGTATCTATCCCATTTGATCAATGGCTGAATGATAATTTCATAATCTCCCGATTTTTTGAAAATGCTTTTATCAATCTTTATATAAGGTGAAAGTTTATAGGCTTCATCAAGGTAGCCCCCATATTGCCAAGCTGTTGATTCGAAGATGATCTTATTTGATTTTTTATCTTTTATGGAGGTATAGTAGAGATAATCAATATCCAACCTGTCTTTTACGATCGTTAATTCATCGTCCTTGCGGGTAAAAATAATGCTTGTCTTTTCTTTCGGATCTGTGATATAGCTGTAATCAATACCTTCTTTAGTAGCGAAGCGTTTTGCAAAAGTTTTAATTTTCGCTTTCGGAATTGGTCTACCGTAAAACACATTTTTGTAAACATCTTGCGGTCTTTGGATGTCATAGGTGAGTATTGTAATGATTTTATCTTTTATAGAGAAGGTACCTAACGTAGCAGAGCGTCGTATTTCCCCCTCCCCTCTATCAATATTTTTCAGCCGTGCAGTGTCGATCAACTTATTTATCGCTAAAGGTTTGTTATCCACCAAGATTGTATACCGATAATCCTGTACACGTTCTGTCTTTCTAAAATAGATTTGGACACTTATATCGTTAATTCCTTGTAAATAATTAAAAGAGGTCTGCGGTTGATTTGGAAATATATTTCCATAATAAACGTTTTTGGCTGCACTATCAACAAACATAGCTAATCTTCCGCCAGCAGCGTACGAGCGATAAAAGTTAATGCCATTTTGTGCATTTGCAGCAGATAGCATAATAACGACGTTTAGCAATGCAAGGATTATCTTTTTCATTTTGTCTGGTTTAATTTTCATCAAACTTGCCACAATGATAGCAAAACTAAAACCATAAAATAGTAAAGGTAATGTTTGAATTAGTAAATGTATAGTTCTGCACAGTATTTGAATGTTCTCAAAAAAGTTACTTTTAATCATTAAATCAGACACAGCATTAGTCCATAACAAGTGAAAAATTTATATCGTTTTTTTTGATTCGAATTTCGTACCAGTCAACACAAGAACAGCTAATCTTTCGACTAGCTGTTCTTGGTATTAAACCTAGATAGATTTAAACAAAGGATCGACAGATGCTCACTAAGCTCAATACAAATTATTCGGGCAGCAATATGACTTCCAAAAACTTCACCATTTCTGCCCCCGCTATAGTATGGGCATGTAATTCAATAACTTGCTTGCCCTTTGGTAATAGCACCGTACCCAATTCCAGTTGATTGTCATGCAAACTGACAGAAGACGACGGATCTATTGTAAAATCCATATTCTTCCCCCCTAAATTTAAGCCGAGCTTCCCTCCCGTACCTGCAACATCTTTCACATACCGTATAGCCACCTTGAAGCGTCCACCATTTAACACATTCGTTTCCCATCTCAAACCTTGACTTAAACTAGTCCACCCCGTCACATAGTAGCGATTCCTTTTACCATCCCCAAACTTCATCGGACTACCTATCTGTTTTGCATAAAAGGTCAGTAGCCGATTTTTATTGATATTATGATCCACATATATTAAATCAGGATTTATTGGATGAGTTATCGTATCCTTCAATTGCACCACCACAACCAGATCATCCTTCTGAGACGTAATTTGATCTATAGGAATATGCAGTCCATCTTTTTCGGATCTATATTTTCTGATCGTTTCTCCCGACAATAACGAAACAGAATTAACCTTAGCAATCAGTCCGCCGACAATGAGATCATTCCGTAGAGGGCGTTCGAAAATATGTAAATACAGGGTATTTTTGCGCTGTGTAATGACTCCCCAGGGCTGACGAGGTAAACGAGATGGTCCAACAGCAATGACACTTTCACTATTCCCCCGCATCCACTGTCCTAAGCCCTTTAAAATTTCGACGTCAGCACTGTCGATGCTTCCGTCACCTTTTGGGCCAATATTCATTAAAATATTTCCCCCCATGGCCCTAGCCTTCGCTAAGAGTTTGATAAAATGAGCGGTCGGTTTATGGCTCTTATCGGTCGACGAATAGCCATAGGATTCATTTGTAGTTGGTATGGCCTCCCAATAAGCGCCAGAAGCAACTGGATAATACTCCTCAGGTCGATCTGCCGTATTCAGATAATCGCCATAATTCTTTTCCTCGGTACGCGCCAATCGACCATTGACTATGATATTCGGATCTGCTGTTCGAATAGCCTTTAAAATTCTCAGGTTTTCAGATAGCGGCAACTTATGAGGTGTATCAAACCACAACAAATCCGGATGATAGCGCTGAATAAGTTCCTCAATCTGTGGAATCGCCTTTTGATCTACATAATGTCTGGCCTTTATCAACCATTCGGGATGTTTGTCAAACCAATTTGTACCACCCAACAATTTATCCCCACCTGGATTACTGTAATCCCAGTCATTGCCCGGAGCATCCGGATGCTCCCAATCAAAAGCATGCGAGTAATAGAATCCAAACAAAAGCCCATGTTTATGGCAGGCTGCTGCTAATTCCGCCAACGGGTCCCTTTTAAATGCGGTGCTTGACAATGAATAATCACTTGAAAATGCAGAAGGGTACATCGCAAAGCCATCATGATGCTTAGCCGTGATGATAAAATATCTCATCCCTGCATTTTTTGCCAACAATACCCATTCCTCTGCATCGAACTTTAAAGGATTAAATCTACGTGCAGAATCAAGATACTCAGTACGTGGGATTTTCATCACACGCATCAGATGCTCCGCATAGCCCCCTCCCGGCCTCCCCTTCCAAATATTTCCATATTGAGAATAAACACCCCAATGAACAAACATACCAAATGAGGCTACCTTCCATTTTTCTAGGCGTCGTTCACGAGTTAATGCAGCTTGTTTCCACCAACCAGTTTCTGCTTCAACAATCGCATTTTTATCACGTGCTGTCGCATCATTAAACATATTTGAAGCCTCATTGCCCTCATTTACATTTTTAATCTGTGCGCTCGAAAACAATATTCCCGAAGAAAGCATAAGAAGAAAAAAACACTTAATTTTAAACATAACTTTGGTTTTATGAAGATGGCAATTCCAACCTGAAAGATTTCAGGCAGGCACCCTTTCTAAATTTATTGAATTATCGTTCCTGGCGACCTAACGGAAGGAATACAGGGGCGATTTTAACTATTATCAAAAATAATCTAAAACTACATTTTATAAGTGTACAATTCGTTCGTTTTAGAGGAAATATTGATCCGAGTCCCAAAAAAGAAAACCTATTCTTTAATAGGATGTTTATATCGTATATACATCTTAAATTAAATAAACAGTGATCTAAGCAATAGATTGCTCCATGGTCACCAAAAGATCTTTAAATATTTTTAACATAATCAGATACAAGCTATCTGTATTTATTGAATATTTGTCTAAAACTTTAAATTAATATGGAAAAACTAACCGCCAAAGCCAGCATACAAATTCAGAAACCAATCAACGAAGTTTTTGAGGCCATTGTAGATCCCAATAAAATGAATCACTATTTTATAAAATCTTCAACTGGACGGCTAGAGACAGATAAAACGGTAGAATGGACATTTCCAGAATTTCCCGACAGTTTTCCCGTGACAGGAAAAACCATCAGCCCCAATTCTTATATTTCTTTTGACTGGAGTGGAGGACTTCCCAATCAATTGGTAGAAATCACACTATCCACATTCGGAGAAAGCGCGACGGTCATAAAGATTACAGAACACGAAATGAACAACGATGCAGATGGAATTCTGATTATGATGCGACAAACAGAAGGTTGGGCCAACTTTTTAGCGTGTATGAAAGCGTATCTAGAATATGATATCAATCTGAGAACTGGAGCTTTCGATTTTATGTTCCAAAAATAGTGTTATCTAAAAATAGCTGCTCATCGAATTACTTCAAACACAATATATTCAACTACAGTTATCCGAATATCCGGCAAAGACTTCAACTATACATGGCAAAAAATAAAACGGCATATACCGAAGCATCTGTCCAAGACTTTATAAAAACAGTTGACGACCCACAAAAACAAATCGATAGTGCAACACTGATACAACTTATGGAAACCACAGCGGGTGAGCCGGCTAAAATGTACGGACCAACTATCATCGGATTTGGAAACTATCATTATACCTATGCAAGTGGGCATGAAGGCTATGCTCCTTTGATTGGATTTAGTCCCCGAAAATCAGCAATCTCCCTTTATGTATTTACCGGTGCCGATGAGCACCGACATTTGGTCGATCAGCTCGGGAAATTCAAAATAGGCAAAGCCTGCATATACATCAAGAAATTAAGCGACATCAATATAGAGATACTCCATCAGCTTATGTCCGAAACGATACAGTTTATAGAAAATAAGTATACGAGAATCAAAGAATAACACGAATTATGGCAACGAGCATCGCAACAATAGACGAATATATCAATCAATTTGAAGAGGAGAAAAAGGAATATCTGATCAAGGTGAGACAGCTTATTGCTGACCTAGTCCCTCCTTCTGCAGATGAAACGATCTCCTATCAAATGCCGACCTTCAGATACAAGGGTAATATCATCCATTTTGCGATGAACAAAAACCATTTGGGCCTCTATCCAGGCCCCGCTGCGATCGAGCACTTCGCTACAGAACTCAAAAATTTTAAAACCACAAAGGGTGCAATACAAATCCCCTTGGATCAACCGATTCCAACACAAATAATTACCGATATTGTCAATTTTAATATTGATAAGCTTAAAGACAAACAAGGCCCTAATTGGTACCAAAGCCGAGGGAACTGGCAGGAGGCCGAAGAACTCATGCAGCAAATCATCCTGCGAACTTCCTTAAAAAAGGAATTCAAATGGGGGAGTTACATCTATACTCATAAAGGAAAAAATGTCATCGGTTGGGGCGGCTTTAAAAATTTCTTTTCCCTCTGGTTTTATAATGGTGTATTCTTAACCGATCCGGATAAACATCTCATCAGTGCCTCCGAAGGAAAAACGAAAGCATTACGACAATGGCGCTTTGAAGACGTTATGGATATGGATGTCGAAAAAATAGCCGCCTATATCCAAGAATCCATCCAAACCATTGACGAGGGAAAAGAGCTCAAACCAACGAAATCTCCAACGAAGGCCCCCACTGGCCTATTATTAGAAGCACTACAGGCAGATCCGACCTTCGGGGAAAGTTTCCGGGCTTTAACACCAGGAAAACAGAAAGAATACATCGCGTACATCGATGAGGCCAAGCAAGAAAAAACGAAACAATCCCGTCTTGAAAAAATTAAGCCGTTGGTCCTCGCTAAAAAGGGATTGAACGACAAATACAAATAGGTGAACGCTAAAACAAAAAGAAAATGATGAATAATTCAATTATCCCATCCATTTGGTTTGATCAAAACGCGCAGGAAGCCTTTGATCTTTACTGTCGCATCTTCCCCGAAAGCCATATTGGCAATAGCTCTCCCATCGTTGTTGAAGCTGTCCTAAACGGTGTAAAATTTATTGGAATAAATGGAGGCCCCATATTCAAACCCAACCCCTCCATATCATTTATGGCCATTTGCGAAAGCAAAGAGGAAATTGATCGTATCTGGAATTCACTTTCTGAGGGCGGCAATACCTTAATGCCACTAAACTCCTACCCTTGGAGCCCTTACTACGGCTGGCTGGCCGACAAGTTTGGTGTCAATTGGCAATTATACCTCGGTAAACTAAGCGACACCAACCAACAGGCAATTGTACCAACCTTAATGTACTGCGGAGAGCAACAGGGAAATTGTGAACAGGCTTTAGCATTTTATGCAGAATTATTTCATGATTTTCGAAGCAATGGGATCATGAAATACACAGCAGGTGAATATATCGGATCAATCCAACATACCCAATTTTTAGTCCGGGATTTTACGCTCATGGCAATGGATAGCGGAGTTCCTCAAACTTTCACGTTTAACGAAGGTATTTCACTCACAATCCTCTGTAAAGATCAGCAGGAAATTGATTATTTCTGGAATAATATCACGAAGAAAGGTAAAGAGAGCATGTGTGGCTGGTGTAAAGACGAATTCGGCGTAAGCTGGCAGATCGTACCCGAACAAATTGCAACATTACTACAGCGACCGGGGGCGAATGAAGCGCTCATGAAAATGAAAAAAATCATTATCCAGGAGCTCATAGGATAATTTCAAGAGAGACCTCAAGCTCAGGATAAGAGCTATGTAAAATAGTATTAAAAAAAGGGGATGAATAATCCCCTTTTAAGCTTTCACTTGCAATGCCAATGCGTACAATTTCATCTGTTTAATCATGGATAGCAAGCCATTTGCCCTTGTCGGTGACAAATGTTCTTTTAACCCTATTTTATCTACAAAATATAAATCGGCATCAACGATCTCCTTGGCGCTGTGTCCAGATAGCACTTTGACCATTAAACTCACCAAGCCTTTTGTGATAATCGCATCGCTATCTGCCGTAAAATACACTTTCCCATCTTTTATTTCCGGGAAAAGCCATACTTTGGACTGACATCCTTTGATGATATATTCATCTGTTTTGTATTGTTCATCAATTAGAGGCACTTCTTTTCCCAGCTGGATGATGTACTCATATTTTTCCATCCAATCCGTAAAGAAAGCAAAATCCTCAATTAATTCATCCTGTATTTCATTAATGGTCATACCTATTTTTTATTAAACCAACATATTGACCGCGCGTTGGATACCAGCGACCAAAATATCTATTTCCTCTTTTGTATTATATACGGCTAAAGAAGCACGAATAGTTCCCGGGATGCCGAACCTATCCATGACAGGTTGGGCACAATGGTGGCCTGTACGCACAGCGATTCCTAATTTATCCAAGATCACACCAACGTCATAAGGATGCGTGCCGTCGATTACAAATGAAATAACGGAACATTTCTTCTCGGCCGTTCCAATAAACCGCATACCTGGAATTTCAGCCAATTTCTCCGTAGCGTACTGCAACAAATCGTGTTCGTAGGCCTCGATATTTTCCAGACCTATAGAATTGATATAATCGATAGCCTCGTTCAGACAGATACCGGCTTCAATATTGGGCGTACCCGCCTCAAATTTAAAGGGCAGTTCGTTATAGGTCGTTTTTTCAAAAGTAACCTCTTTAATCATATCTCCACCACCTTGATAAGGCGGCATCGCGTTCAATAAGTCCTCTTTACCGTATAACACCCCAACTCCAGTAGGGCCGTACATTTTATGCCCGGAGAATACCAGAAAATCTACATCAAGCTTTTGAACATCAATCTGTATATGTTGAACCGCTTGTGCAGCATCAACTAACACAACAGCACCATGTCGGTGAGCAATTGAAATCATCTCACGCACAGGATTGATTGTCCCGAGGGAGTTTGAAACATAGGTTACTGCAACTAATTTGGTTTTCTCATTAAACAAATTGCGGTAGGCATCCATATCAAGCTCACCTTTATCATTCATCGGAATAACCCGAATTTTACAGCCCTTTTCATCACAAAGCATCTGCCAAGGCACAATATTAGAATGGTGTTCCATCGCTGAGATAATAATCTCATCACCTTTGTGGATAAAAGCTCTGCCATAACAAGTTGCGATCAGATTAATTCCATCTGTTGTTCCTTTAGTGATAATGATTTCCTTATCTTCAGTAGCATTGATGAAAGCCTGAACTTTTTTCCGAGTCACCTCAAAAGCGTCCGTCGATATCTGACTAAGATAATGTACGCCCCGATGCACATTACTATTCATATCTGTATAATAATGTACAATCGAATTGATAACAGAACTCGGCTTCTGTGTTGTCGCGCCGTTATCCAAATAAACCAATGGTTTACCATTGACCTCTCTCTTCAGAATCGGAAAATCGGCACGTATTTTATCTATATTAAATTTTTCCAACGTCGTCTAAATAATTTATACAAAGTTAATAGTATTTTATCGAATACAGGCTGGCCAATCTGTTTTTTATGTCATTATCAATGTCGGTTTTCCAAGGTATCCTCAGCCAAAAAAGGATTTTCTGGCATTTTAAACAATTATAGTTCGCTTTTATAATTTATTGATGCTATTTAGTTACCTTTGTAATGATATGCAAGAATTACCTCTAAATTTACCAGAAGGCTCACGTAAAGAAGTGATGGCCTATTTGGAACCGTTCATGCTCAATGAGATGAGCGAATACCTGAAGCCTGTTGAAGACATGTGGCAACCTGCCGATTTTCTTCCAGATTCTTCTAGGGACACTTTTTTTGAGGAAGTAAAAGAGTTGCAGGAAAGTGCAAAAGAACTCTCTTATGATTTGGTCGCAGTATTAGTTGGAGACACCATCACCGAAGAGGCCCTTCCAACGTACGAATCATGGTTAACCATGGTAGAAGATGTTGACAAAAACGAGCAGGGTGGATGGATGAAATGGGTACGCGCTTGGACGGCTGAAGAAAACCGCCACGGTGACCTGTTGAACAAATACCTTTATTTGTCAGGCAGAATAGACATGCGCCAATTTGAAATGTCTACACAATATCTTATTCAAGACGGTTTTGATATCGGCACTGGTGCAGACCCTTACCGGAATTTTATTTATACTTCATTTCAGGAATTGGCAACCAACGTTTCCCACCGTCGTGTATCTGGGCTTTCTAAAAAAAGCGGTGATAAACTTTTGGCAAAAATGTGTGGTGTCATCGCATCTGATGAAGCACGCCATGCCAAAGCCTATATGTCTTTTATTTCAAAAGCAATCACAGTAGACCCGAGTGAAGTCATGATTGCATTTGAGGATATGATGCGTAAAAAAATCGTTATGCCAGCCCAGTTCTTAAGAGAAGCAGGCGAGCCCCAAGGAGAAGCATTTGCACATTTCTCGGACGCGGCCCAACGATTGGGAGTATATACTGCTTTGGACTACGTGGATATCTTGAAAGAGCTGAATAGTGAGTGGAAAATAGATCAAGTTACTGGCCTGAATGATAAAGGTGAGAAAGCGAGAGATTATCTACTGAAACTACCCGATCGTTTGGCTAGACTGGCTGATCGGATGAAGGTTCCAGAAAAAGATTATAAATTCAAATGGATTTATTGATATAAAAAAAAGCTTGATTTAATAATCAAGCTTTTTTTATGTTGAACGAATAACTTTACTGTGTCAAAATTATTAACGCTTATTTCACGTTACCCATCAATTTACGCACAACAGGCGACAAGGCTATAAGCACCACACCAGCAATCAGAGAATATAAGCCTAATTGTTTATAACTCTCCGTATAAGTCACCAGTTTATCCGCCAAGGAACTGCCTTCCTTAGCTTCGGCCATACTAGCACCGATCAAACCTGCTACATACTGACCGTAAGCACTCGCCAAGAACCACATTCCCATCATGATACCTTGCAATCTCGCCGGAGACAATTTCGTCATAATGGAAAGACCAATTGGTGATAGACAAAGCTCCCCAACGGTAATAACAAGCAGCGCAAGCGTAAAGACATCCAATGAGGTCATACCGTCGTGAGCGAATAAACGCGTAGCAAATAGAACATAATAACCTAATCCCAAGAAAACAAAACCAAGACCAAACTTAATAATGGTATTTGGCTCAAGTTTACGTTTGCCCAGCCAAATCCAAAAAAGGCCAAAAAGAGGTGCTAATGCAATAATAAATAACGCTCCACCTGAATTGTTAACACCATTTGGATCGAGCGTCATAACGCCCAATAAAGAATCATTCAAATGCTTAGCAGCAAAGATGCTTAAGGAACCGCCACTTTGCTCATATATTCCCCAAAAGATAATCGAGAAAAGAATAAACACCAGGGCAGCAATTAATTTCTTCCGCTCTTCAGCAGTCACTTTAGACATTTCATAGAAAAGATACAACAGCGTCAATGGGCCAATTGTGTACATAAAATAGTCTGTATACTGCGTTTTTGACACCATGATCTGAATGATAGGGATAAAAATCAACGTGGCAATATATACAGCATATTCTACCCATTTTGGAAGTGCCTTTGTTTTTACAATCGCATCAGGGTTACCCGGCTGAAGTCCAATTGGCCCCAAATGTCTTTTAGTGAAATGAAAATTCACTAAACTAACCAACATTCCTACCGCCGCCAAGCCAAAAGCAACATTCCAACGATGTCCCTCAGAAATAATTGACGTCAGCATATATCCTTTACCGATCGCAACACAGATATATCCGCCTAAGAATGCACCTAAATTTATTCCCGCATAAAACAATGAAAAACCACCATCACGACGAACATCACCTTTTTTGTACAGCTCGCCTACCATCGTCGATATGTTGGGTTTAAAAAAACCGGTACCTATAATGATAAATGATAAACCAAAAAAGAAATACTTATGCGGATCTGCTGCAAGAAATAAGCTCCCTACGATCATCAATAAGCCACCCCAGAATAAAGACTTTCTAAAACCAAGAATTTTGTCTGCAAACAGCCCACCTATAAATGTAAACGCATAAACAAATGCCTGTGTCGCTCCATATTGTAAATTGGCATCCTTTTCAGCAAAGTTTAATTGTGTGATCATAAAGAACACCAACATACCGCGCATACCATAGAAACAGAACCTTTCCCACATCTCGGAAAAAAACAAACTCCAGATTTGCTTTGGGTACTTTCCGTCAAAATTTTGAATCTCTTCTAGCGATTCCCTTGTACTAACCTCCATACTAATTTATATTAATCAAAAAAGCTTCTTTCGTAAAAGAAGCTTATATATTTGTTATTTAATTCCGTGCATCAATCGTTTAATCAATGGATTAAACAGCATTACTAACAGGCCTGCTAAGGCAGGAATTGCTGTAAATAAAAAGAAGAAGTAACTCAAGGAGTGTTCCTCTTGAATGGTCTCGACTTGTCCCCCCAATGCTGCAGCAAGTTTCTGCGCAATAGCGATTGCCAAGTACCAGATGCCAAACATAAATGCAAGCATGCGCGCAGGCACCAATTTCGACACATAAGATAAACCTACAGGCGAAATAAATAATTCACCCAATGTATGGAACAAATAGGTCAGCACCAAAAACACCATCGAAATTTTTGTCCCCTGACTTATTCCTATTGATCCTAATCCAATAATCAAAAATCCTATCGCAACCAAGATCAGTCCAAAACCATATTTAAAGGCCGCCGATGGATTATACTTCGACTCCCAAATTTTGGATACCGAAGAGGCAAGTGCAATGATAAAAAATGAGTTTAGAATAGAGAACCAAGAAACTTTGATTTCTGATGCTTCTTTATTGAACTCATTGTACAACATCCAGATTACTGCTCCCCAAATCAACCCAAAACAGATAAACAATACGATATTTGAAATGGCAATTTTGTTCCAGGTTACTTTTGCCAATTTAATCAGAACCCAAGAGATAATTGAAAGCGGTACAATCGTCAATAAACCATTTACCACATTAAAGGTCGTCAATGCAGCACCAGTAAGTGATCTATCAATATTATCTCTAGCCACAAGAACTAATGAAGTTGCTCCCTGCTCAAAGCTCATAAAAAAGAAGACCAAGAAAAAAGCCAACAGCACAACTGCGAACATCCGATCCCGCACCACTTTGTCGTAACGCAATATCCGAGTAACAACAAGATAAATAAAGAGAATCAACGCCACAATGACCATTATATACTGCCCTCTTAGAAACGGCGTATCCAACGCAGCAAACACATCACGAATCCCATTTTTAGACAAGGGGTCATTAAAAGCGTATACAAAACCAATAATAGAAACGATCGCGATCAATACATAATCCCGTATGGTAAATGGATTTCTTGTATCCGTATCCTCAGCGATAACTTTATGCTCCCCAGAGGTGGATTTATTTAAAACACCAAGATTTCCCATGAGTGGTTTTGCGAAAACAAACTGCAGTGTTCCCAAAAGCATAAAGATACCAGCCAAACCGAATCCCCAATGCCAGCCATAAGTTTCGGCAATATATCCACATAGCATCATACCAAAGAAAGCACCGGCATTGACCCCCATATAAAATATGGTATAAGCGCCGTCTTTTTTTTCTGGCAGATCTTTATACATCTCACCTAAGATAGATGGCATGTTAGGCTTGAAGAAACCCGTTCCGATAACTAGACACACTAAACCAAGGAAAAACATAATCGAAGTATCAAAGGCCATGGCAGCATGGCCAAGCGTCATAATCGCCGAACCGATGATCACAGCTTTACGTGATCCAATATATTTATCCGCTATAATCCCTCCTATAATAGGAGTTAAATAGAGCATCATGGCATAGGTCCCATAAAGTGCTCCAGCTTGTTGTGCAGTCCAGGACCATCCAGAGAAAGGACTACCTTGAATAACTGCAGCAGTTAAAAACTGCATTAAGAGTACACGCATCCCGTAGAACGAAAAACGTTCCCACATTTCAGTAAAGAAAAGGACAAAAAGCCCTGAACGCTGTCCCAATACATTTGACTTAAAAAAATCAGTCGACGGGCTAGTCGTAATATCCCCGTTTAATCTCCCCATAAATAATCAACCTTTATTTTTTTGATAAAATACTTACAAAGAAACAAAAACAAAATCACTTTTGACCAAAATAAAGTTGCATAAACAAAAAAAGGCAACCCTTTGGATTGCCTTTTCGGTAACAATTTTAATATGCCTTATCTTTTGTGCAATTGCTCATAAAGATCAATAACCTTTTTCTGCAATTCAATTACTTCGCTATCGCGTTGTTGTAATTTTTGCGTCAAAGCATTCACCTCATTTACATACTCTTTGTCTTCTTCAGAATCAGAGGTAGATAAAAGTTGAACAACTGTCAAATTGAATAATTTTGAGATTTGATTCAGGCGAGACAAATTCACATCTGTAATCCCTGTTTCAATTTTAGAAAATGCTGGGATTGAGATATCCAATCGTTTTGCAACATCCTCTTGACTCCACCCCTTTTGGTGTCTAAGTAATCTGATTTTTTTTCCTAATGCATTCATCTGGTAGATATTTTAAACAAAAATAATAAATTACAATTTAATTTACATTAAATTATAATTTTTTCTCTAAAAATCTCTAAAAAACCGATCAGCCAGCACGGACAAATTAACCCCATTATAATTATTTAAACTCATAAGAAGTAAATTGTAGCCCTTTGATTTGACACCATCTAAAAATGAATAGAGTCCGTCTAAACTTACAACAACCTCTAAATCAGGATTATTAAAATTATCTTTAATATTATTTGGGACACTTTCGATATCTTTATTAAGTTCTTTACAAGAATTTATATTCACGTAGACCACAGATACATCCGACTCTTTCATCGAGTTTGCATATTGTAACAAAAAGGAAGAATCTAAACTATCATACGAGTTTAATTCGATAATTGTGACCAATTTCTGATTAGGAAATTGCTCTTTCACGGCGTGAATACTTGACTTCACTTTATCCGCATTACAGGCATAATCCTGATAAACCACCGATCCTTCCGAGCTTGCAACAAATTCCAAATAACGAATCGAAGTATTAAAACTTTTTATAGCCTCAAAGAACTCCTTTTTTTTGATCCCCAACCATTCGCAGATCGTATAGGCCCCAGCAATATTAGATAGGTTGTGCTTGCCAAACACTTGCAAAGGAACATCTCCATCCGGTGTATTGATATAGGTTACCCCCTTATTAATTGTATAATCTGGAATCTTATAGCCATGTCTATTGATCTTACAATCTTTCGTATCTTGAAGAACCTTCTGTAAAACAACATCTTCCTTATTATAAATTAAGGTACCTTTAGGCGGAATTGAGTCAATAAAATCTTCAAATTGTTTAATATATTCCTCTTGTGATATTTTCGAGTTAAACTCATTCCATACAATACCCGAAATTAAGGCTATATTCGGTTTATAATACAAAAACTTTGACTTCGGATCAATCTTGGATGAAACATATTCATCTCCTTCGATAATAATAATCTTATTATGCTTAGTAATATCGACCAACTTATCAAAGCCTCTTAATTGAGCCCCTACCAAATAGTCAAATTCTTTTCCTAGAAATCGCATAACGTGCATCACCATGCTCGTTATGGTTGTCTTGCCGTAACTTCCAGCAATAACCACCCGGATTTTATCCTGTGAAAGCTCTTGTATAAATTCTGGAAAAGAATAAATTTTAAGACCTAATTCCTGTGCTCGCTTTAATTCAGGATTATCTGCCTGGGCATGAGCCCCCAGGATCACAGCATCAATATCCTCCATCACTTTTTCCTCAAACCAGCCCAATTGATTGGGAAGCAAGCCTGCTTCAATCAAATGGGAACGGGAAGGCTCTACGATCTGATCGTCAGAACCTGTCACTTGATGCCCTTGTTTTGCCAATGAAATAGCAAGGTTATGCATCACACTACCACCTATTGCTATAAAATGAATCCGCATAGCTAAATTATCGCTTCACAAACTTGGCTGCACACCAATTATTTAAAACTTTTTTGGAGATAAACTCAAAACCTAATGACGTCGCCGCATCGCTTAAGATTGCTAAATCTTCCTGCTCATAGAAACCGCTTAGGTACAGCTCACCCCCTGTTCGAATGCTCAATGCATACTGAGGTAATTGTTCTAAAAGAATGTTACGATTAATATTTGCCAAAATCACATCAAAGACCCGACCTGTTAATACTTCGTAAGATCCACAGAGCGCCTCAATATGCTCAACATGATTGAGTGCCCTATTTTCGATCACACTTTCGACACATATTTCATCATAATCCACCGCCAACACAGAATTAGCACCTTTTTTTGATGCCAAAATGGCCAGAATCCCTGTACCGCAGCCCATGTCCAAGACCTGCTTGCCATTAAAATCATTCTCCAAAATATACTGAAGCATCATCGAAGTTGTTTGATGATGGCCCGTGCCAAAAGACATCTTCGGATCTATAATGATTTCATAGGGAAACTCAGGTTTTACCTCATGAAAAGTTGCACGCACATAGCATTGCCCCCCCACCTCAATTGGGTTGAAATTACTTTCCCACAATTTATTCCAATTCTGGTTTTCTATTTCCTGTATCTTATAATCGACCTCTAGGCCTTCATAAGGTTGAAGCATCAAAGTTTCTAATGCTTGCAAGTCAAGATTTGCAGCTGAAATATAAGCTGCAAATCCAGATTCGGTATCCTCAAAAGTATCAAAGCCAATATCAGCCAAATCAGATATCAACAAATCCTTCTGCCATTCTTCACCTGATCGCATTTGAAAGATAACCTCTACGTATTTCATTTCTAAAAATTAGCCGTTAAATACTTTAGCGATATCAATAAAATCTCTCGATTTTAAAGAAGCCCCTCCTATCAAACCACCATCGATGTCGGCTTGAGCAAACAAATCTTTTGCATTACCTGGATTACAAGACCCTCCATACAGAATACTTGTATTATCAGCAATCTCCTGACCATATTGATCAGCTAGCACCTCGCGGATAAATTTATGAACCTCCTGTGCTTGCTCAGGACTAGCTGTCAAGCCAGTACCAATTGCCCAAACTGGCTCATATGCCAATACCACAGATGCAAAAGCTTCTTTAGACAAGTGGAACAATCCATCTGTCAATTGTGTTTTGATCACATCAAAGAAAGCTCCAGATTCGCGTTCTTCTTTTGTTTCTCCAATACAGAATATTGGTGTTAAATCATGTTTTAATGCAATATCCACTTTAGATGCCAACAATGCATCAGTCTCACCAAAATAAGCACGTCTTTCAGAGTGCCCCAAAATAACATGTGAAGCGCCTACTGATTTTACCTGTGAAGCCGAAATCTCACCTGTATAGGCTCCGGACTCAGCTTGGTGAATATTCTGTGCACCGATATTTACATTTGCAACATTTTTCGACAATTGCCCAAGGCTTGACAAATGAATAAATGGGCTACAAACAACCAATTCTTGGTTTCCAATCACTTCATCTTTGGCCATATTGATAATTTCAGAAAACAAGCTCAATCCTGATTGATAGTCTAAATTCATTTTCCAATTACCAGCTACGATTTTTTTACGCATGATTTTACGATTTAATTATATTTTTTGTTAAGTTGATTCAATTTATCTTTAATCTGCTCCGTGAGCTCTTCCCCTTTTGATGCATACAGCGTCTCCAAATATGCCATAAACTTATCAAATTCATAAGTTTGCACACCTCCGTCGAACACCCAAGCAAATGACGGTACAAATTTAGCATAAAAACTTGTATCTGCTAGCATGCTTGCAATTCCAATTACCGTACCTGTATTTAAAGCCGAATTGATACCAAGGCGCGTATAGTCTCCAATAAAGGCTCCGCATTTTAACAGACCTGTATCCCGAACACCGTCCAATGCATAATCATAAATTGAAACGGTCTTTAAGTTATTCTTCAAATTGGAATTAGAGGTACCAGCCCCTAAGTTACACCAATCCCCTATCACCGAGCAACCTAGATAGCCATGATGCCCCTTGGCCGAAAAATCACCTATGACCGAATTCCCGATCTCTCCCCCAATGACACTCTGCTTCCCTATCGAAACATTGCCATAAATCGTGGCGCCCATTTTCACAACAGCTCCTTTACCAAGGTACAATGGACCACGCAAATGCGCTCCCTCCATAATTGTAACATCTTCATCGATATATATGGGGCCTTGGAGGGTATTGATCGTAGCACACTCCACGCTAACACGATCTGCTACATAAAGGTCATTTCCTAACAATTGATTCGTCACAGCTATACTGGACGACTGAACATCTTGTACCAGCAGATTGAAATCACGTGTTATTTCAGTTCCTGCAAGCAAAAACAGATCTTCTACCCCCTTTAGTAGATCCACTGACGTATCAATCTCTTGTACACGATAAGAACCCATACGCGCATAACAACAAGCGATAACGTATCCGCCCTGTACAAGGACCTCTCCTACACCCAAGCGCTGTATAGCCCGCAATAATACTACTGACGGGATAACGTTCTCAGACAACCAAATAATCCCCTCCTCGTTCGAATGAGCGGCAATATAGTGTACATCAAATGCTAAAGCTAATTTTTGCCATTTCTCCCGTAAAGTCAGTATACCAACCCGAAGGTCCAAGCAAGATTTTACGAAAGTAAATGGATAAAGACTCTTTCTATCAAAAGTAGTTAATGGGGGGCTAAGCTTATCCAACAATTGGATCGAATCAAAGCAATCTGTAAAGAAGATTTTCACAAATTAAAAATAACAAAAAAAACTCGACAAATTATATTTATCGAGTTCTTAATATTGTAATATACAGATCTGCTACAATTATTTTTTGTTGTAACGGTTACGGAATTTGTCGATACGACCAGCAGTATCAACCAATTTCATTTTACCTGTATAGAAAGGGTGTGATGTATGAGAGATCTCTAGTTTTACAACTGGATACTCATTACCATCTTCCCATGTGATAGTTTCTTTAGTATCAACACAAGATTTTGTAATAAAAGCATAGTCATTTGACATATCTTTAAATACAACTAATCTGTAATTTGAAGGATGCAAATCTTTTTTCATTATTATTATGATTACGTATATTCAATTATTGAGGTGCAAAGATAACTTATAAAAATGTAACTTACAACAATTACCAAGAATAATTAGCTGAATTTTTCCACATTTTAATTAACGGCACTTATCAAGACTGCAAATGTAACATTCTTTCCTTGAACAAAAGAATAATTTTGTTTATCGACTTTTTTACCTAACTTAACTATCTACAATTAAATCACTTACATAATTATGAGCAAATTAGATGAAAAAATTGCTGCATATGTTGCAGAATCAAAAAAGCTAGGCTTATCATTAGATGAAGCATTTATTGCAAAAGTAACAAAAGGAATAGGACCTTCCATTTACAATGCAGACTCCGAAACCATCGCTGCATCAGATCCCGAAGAACTGAACCGTGTCAAACAAAATTTTTTGATCAAAAAATTAGGCCTAAAAGATGGCCCTGAGCTAGACAAAGCATTAGAGGAGGTTATTACCGCTATTGGCAAATCCAATAAAAATAAATACCGTGTATTAGTATATGCTTTATTGGCAAAGAAATTCAAAAAAGAATCTGTTTACCAATAAGCATCAACTTTTTTACTCAACTCCTAACCAAAGACCATTTCTCCAAAAAACTCGGGGAGATGGAAGTTAGGAGTTGGGTTTTCTATTTTATTCCAAGATATAAAATGTGGTTGTTTGAGATGATCACCACATTTGTAAAAATTCCCATGTATCCGTTTACCTTTCAGGTCTACAAGATCGTCAAACTGAAATACAGCAAATGGAATTACCTCAATCATACTCCATCGCTTATCGGAACCATTACGCTCAATTAAAGAGTAAGTACGCACCTGTTCTATTGTTGTACTATCCAATCGATTTCTACTCGCCTTTTCGGCCGGACCATAACCGATCAAACCCGTTCCAATTAGATTAAATTCAAGGTTATAATAATGTTTGCGTCCATCAAATGAAATAAAGAACTCCACACAACTATCTTCCCATACATTTTGATTTGTATCGGAATAATTACCCCGAAGTTGTTCTTCGACGACATCGTACTGCAACACTAGATATTCCCGGGTGTAGCCAATCTTAAATTGTACCTCAGGTTTATACGGGAAAGATTCGCTCCAATTATTAAACTCCAAAGAATGAGATTCAAGATTGCTTAAGAGCTTCGACAAAGTATGATAATCTAGTGTATTGGTCAGCTCCGCTGCGATAGGCAAAATGGTTAGTTTTTTCATTCGAATATTTTTTTTACAGAAAAAAGAAGCTTCATCTACGCGATGGAAGCTTCTCAATATGATTAAAGGTATAAAATTGTTAAATGCAATCAAAAACTACCTTACGCATAAATGCTTCATTCTTTTCCATCTCTTCAACCAATTTCAGTTGCGTATATGTACGAACCAGATTATGGTCCTCATATTTAGTCTTGTAGTAATGATCTCCTTCCAAATAGTCCGTTAAGAAACGTACTCCTTGCATATAGGGCAATAAGAAGGCTCCATCTACTAATGTTTCTTTCTCCAAAGTTGTCAAGAAGTCATTAGCTTCCTCCAAATATCCTTCGGCATATGCCTTATATAAAGCAAGATTTAGCAGAATTTTCGATACATCCTTCTCATCCTCGGCAACGGGGTTAATAATCGTCCGAATAGCATCCCCAAAATCATATGCCACATAGCCCGGCATGACGGTATCTAAATCGATGACACATTGCATCTTATCGTGGCGATCTAAGAGCACATTATTAAACTTTGTATCATTATGTGTAATACGCAGCGGAAGCTCACCCTTACTACCAAGTTCAAGAATGGTTTTCATTCGATCTTCACGACTAAAGATAAAATCCAATTTGTCTTTCACCGACGCTACGCGTTGACAGACATCTTTAGCGATCGCTTTTCTAAGATTTTCGAGTCTAAACTCTATATTATGAAAGTTAGGAAGTACCTCAACGATCGATGAAGCATCTAAATCCGAGAGCTGCTTTTGAAACAAACCAAAAGCACGCCCCCCCTCAGCTGCCTGTACCTCAGTCTCTACAATATCATAGCTTTTGGTGTCCTCTATGAGGATAAACATGCGCCAATAATTACCCTGACTATCTTTTATATATAATTTCCCATCTTTTGTAGGAACAATTGTCAATACATGATCGCTGATTCTTTTTCCTTCAGCGACTTTAACTTTCTTACTAAGATGCTTGGTGACAATCTCAATATTATGCATTAATCCATCCACGTTCGGAAAAACATGGTGGTTAATACGTTGTAATAAATGCGATATACCGCTATCTACAGTAGTAACTACACGATAAGTATCATTGATATGACCAGAACCAAACGGTTGCACTGAAATGATATCTCCTTCTAATGTGAATTGTTTTGCTGCGCTCTCTACTACTAATTGGTTAAAATCAGACATTAAACTATGTTTTTTAAATCATCAATGTGCTTGCAATATCACAAATTGAATTAATAAATGATAATTTTTATTTCAATCAAACGTTTGCATGAAATTTAATAAAATTAAGCAAACGTTTGCACTTTCATTTATCCCAAATGAAATAATATATTTGTTAATAGTAGCCAGTCTTAAGGACTGTTTTCAAACAAGTAAATAACTAATATACAAACTCCTTATATCTCAAAACAATGGATAGAAGAAATTTCATAAAATCGACTGCCATCACTACAGCTGGAATCGGTGTCCTTTCAAGTACAGAATTATTTGCTCAAACAAATGGGAAAATAAAAATCGGTTTTATTGGCGTAGGCCTTAGAGGACGTAATCACGTTCAAATTGCCCTAAACAGAGATGATCTAGAAATTGTGGCTGTCTGTGACACCCAAGAAGAATCTCTAGCACAATGCCGTAAACAATTCAACGCAAAAGGCACCAAACTTCCAAAAGAGTATACTGGTGGGGTTGATGCTTACAAAAAGATGTTAAGCAATGAAAAATTAGATGCTGTCATTATTGCAACGCCTTGGCAATTCCACAAAAACCAAGCTATTGATGCAATGAAAGCTGGTCTATACGTGGGTTGCGAGGTTATTGCAGGTTTAACGCTACAAGATCACTGGGATATTGTGAAAGCATCCGAAGAAACTGGAAAACCTTACATGACCCTAGAAAATGTTGCATTCCGTCGTGATGTACTTGCTGTATTGAATATGCACAGACAAGGACTATTTGGTGAATTGTTGCACCTGGAAGGCGGTTATCAACACGATTTACGCGAGGTATTATTCAATGACGGAAAAGCCTATTATGGCCATGGCGTTGAATATGGCCCGAAAGCGATTTCTGAGGCACAATGGCGTACACAGTTCAATATCGACCAAGATGGTGATCTATACCCGACACACGGTTTAGGTCCAATTATGCAATTTGCAGATATCAACAAGGGGAACAGATTCACTCATATCACTTCGTACTCAAGTAAAGCCCGTGGATTGGCAGCCTATGTCAATAAAGTTTCCCCGGGACATCCTAACGGTAAGATCAATTACAAAAATGGTGATATTACACAAACGATGTTACAATGTGCGAATGGAGAAACCATGTTATTAACGCATGATACACACTTGCCAAGACCTTACTCTATCGGTTTCCGCGTACAGGGAACAGACGGTATTTGGATGGATGTTGCCAAAGGTATTCACATCGAGGGTAAATCCAAACCACACACTTGGGATTCAGCAGACGAGTGGGTAAAGAAATACGATCACCCAATCTGGCAAAAATATGAAGAGGTAGCAAACGGTTCTGGTCATGGTGGCATGGACTGGTTTGTATTCAATGCGTTCATTCAGGCGGTAAAACAAAAAGTACAGACTCCAATTGACGTGTATGATTCAGTAACCATGAGTGCTGTATTCCCACTATCTACCGAGTCAATTGCAAAAGGAAATAAAACGTTGGAATTCCCTGATTTCACAAAAGGAAAATGGAAAACCAAGAAAAATACCTTTATGTTAGATGATAGTGGAATGTAATTGAAAAAACATGCTTATTATCATAAAAGCCGTATTGAAAGATATACGGCTTTTTTTATGAATGCTTGACATAATCATAATAATCCTACTATTTGGCCGGTCTTTTCCGTAAATTAGCCTAGCAAACAACTTTTTCAACTCATTATGCTTACCGAAGCAATTATTATTTTAGTCCTGATTATTCTAAACGGAATACTATCGGCATCAGAAATATCCATCGTGTCCAGCAGAAAGGCAAGGCTACAGGCTGAAAGCGATAAAAACAATGCCGCTGCAAAAATAGCGCTAAACCTAAAAGAATCGCCCAACAGCTTTTTATCCACTGTACAAATAGGCATTACCCTTATTGGCATCCTAACCGGATTCTTTTCTGGCGGCAGTATTTCATCTTACCTCGTAGAGATCTTTAATAAATCCAGTATCATAGCCCCCTATAGCGAACAGCTCGCTGTAATCATTGTCGTCTTTATCATCACCTACTTTTCGTTGGTGCTTGGTGAATTAGTCCCCAAACGTATCGGTATGGCTATTCCGGAGAAGTATGCCATGCTAATCGCTTACCCGATGAACCTGCTCAGCAAAATCGTTCGGCCATTTGTATGGCTACTCAGTATGTCGACGGAGTTTATTGTCAAAATACTCAATATCAAGAGCAGCGGCAATAGTGTCACGGAAGAAGAAATTAAGGCATTAGTAGACGAAGGTGTCGACAGTGGTGTCATCGAAGGTATTGAGCACGATATCGTCGACCGTCTATTGAGTTTAGGGGACAAAAAGGCGGTCAACCTAATGACTCACCGCAAAAACATTGTTTTTTTGGATCTGGAAGATTCTTTTGAAGAAAATAGAAAGATCATACTGGACAACGATCATTCCATCTACCCGGTCTGTGAAGGTGGACTCGACAATATTAAAGGTGTTGTTCATGTAAAGTCCTTACTACGACAATGCCTCCAGAACGAAGCATTTGATCTCAGAACACTTATGTTACCGATCAAGTTTGTTAACGAATTCAGTTCATCGTATAGCATTATGAATACCTTGCGTACCTCCAGTATCCATCAAGCGGTTGTCATTGATGAGTATGGGTCACCACAGGGAATTATTACCTTACGGGATATCGTTGGCGATTTGGTTGGCAACATCACAGAAAGCGACCTAAGTGCCCGTCCGACAATACGTCAATTGGAAAACGGCGATTATGTTGTCGACGGACAATATCAGATTGAGGATCTTTTGGATGAATTTGAAATCGGTCTTTCCGAAGAAGACGAAGATGAGATCAATAACGTAACCACCGTAGGAGGCCTCGTGTTTCTAAGATTAGATCACGTACCCGAAGAAGGCGAACGTGTCCGATTTAAAAATCTAATTTTCGAAGTGCTTGATATGGATGGACACCGCATCGATAAACTGCTTTTAAAAGTGGAAGAATAAACATAAATAAGCATCAACAGAAAAGTAAAAAGAGATAAAAAAAAGGGCCAATCAGTGTATTGATTAGCCCTTTTTTTTGTGATGCTATCGATCCTGATTAATTGATCCCATGCATCATTTTTTTCAATATTGGATTGAAGACAATTAATAGCAATGCCGTAACCCCAGGAACTATTGCAAATATCATAAAGAAATAGGACATCGAATGTTCTTCTGTAATGCGATCAATGTATGAGCCTAAAAATCCACCGATAAAATTGGCAATTGCCGAAGCACAGAACCAGCAACCGAAAAGAAGCCCTAAAAATTTCTTTGGGGAAAGCTTACTAACATAAGACAAGCCAACAGGTGAAAGACAAAGCTCCCCTGCTGAATGAAAGAAATAGGCGATCACCAACCAAATCATACTCACAGACGCTGTCTTTGCTCCTTGAGGAATCTCGCTCGCTCCATAAGCTAATGCTGCAAATCCAATTCCCACCAATATTAAACCTAGCGCAAACTTAACTGGTCCCGAAGGATTCCAGACCTTCTCCCAGAATTTGCTAAATGACGATGCAAGTGAAATAATAAAAAATGCATTCAATATTTGAAACCATGAGGCTCCAACTTCCGATCCGGTTATTCCAATTTCTCGAAATACTTTCCATAAGCCCAAGCACCAAATGATACCAAATGAGACAGCGGTAAATAAAATAGTCAATGGATACTGTTTATATATTTTTCTAGCCAATGCTGTTAAAACGATCGTCACAATAACGATAGGCACAATAGTCAAAATAGTATCAATCCATTTAAATGTCACTGCTGAACTTCCAGACAGGACCCTCTGTGTATAATCCTTTGCAAAGATAGACATGGATCCGCCCGCCTGTTCAAAAGACAGAAAGAAAACTACACTAGCCAACATAAATATGGTGACAACTATTAACCTATCACGGACAACATGTGCAGGAATGACCTCTTCCTCCTCTTCGTGATTTTTGATCTTTTTCTCATGGTAAGCCTGAAGTGCTTTGGGTGAATCTCCGATAATTCCAAATATCTTTTGTCCAAAATAGAATTGCAACATACCAAAGAACATAAATACTCCAGCAAGCCCGAAACCATAATGCCAACCAATTTTTTCGCCGATATACCCACATAGAAGCATTCCCAAAAATGACCCGGCATTGATGCCCATGTAGAATATGGTATACCCTGCATCTTTTTTAGGACTTTGATCTGGATAAAGATTTCCCACCATAGAAGAAATATTAGGCTTAAACATCCCGTTACCCAAAATCATTAACACAAGACCCAGATAAAAGAAATTGGAATTCACGCCCTCAAATGCCATAGACAGGTGCCCCAATGTCATTACCAAAGCGCCTATCAAAATCGCCTTCTTAAAACCGGTTAGCTTATCCGCAATCATTCCACCGATCAATGGTGTTAAATAGACAAAACCAGTATACAAACCGTAAAGTTTCATGGCACGTTCGTTACTCCATTCCCATCCCCCATCAGCAAGGGAACTTATTAAAAATAAGGTCAACAATGCCCGCATACCGTAGTAACTAAACCGCTCCCACATCTCTGTAAAGAATAGCACAAATAATCCGGCAGGATGCCCATTTACCATCTTGTCATCGATCCCCTGCTTAGCAAGATGTGCTACAAGAACTTGATCTTTTTCTTGATTCATATAATTTCAATAATTGTTTTATAACTCAGGTTTTGTTTTTATTTTGATAAAAATCGCTTGAAGATACACTATTTTTCTATGAATTAATCAATTCCATGCATCATCTTTTTTATTTTTTTGTTACCCAGAATAAGAAATACAGCAGCCACCATAGGAATTACTGTAAATACAGCAAAGAAATATGACATGGAATGAGATTCTGTAATCTTATCAATATATGACCCAATAAAGCCCCCTATAAAATTAGCTATGGCATTGGCACAAAACCAAAAACCAAACAATAAGCCCAGGAATTTTTTTGGCGATAGTTTACTGACATAAGAAAGTCCGACCGGACCAATACATAATTCGCCCACTGTATGAAAAAAGTACGCCAACACCAACCAGATCATACTAACAGAGGCCGTCTTTGCACCGGTAGGAATCTCAGAGCTTCCAATAGATAAAGCTGCAAAACCAACTCCAACCAATGTCAGTCCCATTGCAAACTTAATTGGACCAGAAGGATTCCATACTTTCTCCCATATCTTACTAAACGATGTGGCCAACGTAATGATAAAGAAAGAATTTAACATCGGAAACCAGGATACAGTAACTTCGGAATTCATACCATAATATTCCCGATAAACTTTCCAAAGACACAAAGACCAAATGATCACAAAAGAAATACTCGAAAAAAGTATGATCATAGGGTATTTACGTACGATTTTCTTTGCTAAAACAAACAGTACTCCGGTAATTACCACAATCGGCAAAACCGTCAATGCAGCATCCAACCATTTAAATAAAACCGCCACTTCACCACTCAATACCCGTTGTGTATAATTTTTCGCAAAGATCGTCATCGAACCACCTGCTTGCTCAAAAGCTAAATGGAAAACAATACTTGACAACATAAAAATGGCTATTACCAGCAAACGATCACGAACAATATGCTTTGGATTTTCTTCTTGACCACCCGCAATATCGGTTAACTCGTCTTGTTTCTCGGGTGTATTTCCAATTTTTCCGAAAATGGGTTGTGCAAAATAGAACTGCAACATTCCCAAAAACATAAATACTCCGGCTAGCCCAAAGCCATAATGCCAGCCGATCTTCTCACCAATATAACCGCATAGCATCATTCCTAAAAACGCTCCCCCGTTGATGCCCATATAAAAGATGGTATAACCCGCATCTTTTTTACCTCCTTTATCCGGATATAATTTCCCTACCATCGAAGAAATATTGGGTTTGAACAATCCATTTCCCAAAACAATCAGCACCAAACCCGCCAAAAAGAAGCTTTTATTAAATCCCTCTAAAGCCATAGCGATATGTCCCAGCGTCATAATTATAGCTCCGACCATAATGGATTTTTTATATCCTGTCAGGCGATCGGCTATAATCCCACCGAACAGTGGCGTTAAAAACACCATCCCGGTGTACAAACCATAAAGCTTCATGGCCTCGGAGTTGGTCCAACCCCATCCTTGTTGTGCAATGGTAGAAACCAGAAAATTGACCAACAGCGCCCGCATACCATAATAGCTAAAACGCTCCCACATCTCTGTGAAGAATAATACAAACAAGCCGGCAGGATGCCCTTGTACCAATACATGTTCAGCCCCTACTTTTTGCAAATGGGTCTCAAGAACAGCATTTTTTTCAAAATTCATGTTTTTTTAGTCGTTATTTTTCAAAATAAGGTAGTGCGATTTCCATTTATAAAATATACCATCGGTAAACGGAAAAATCCGATGATCCTCTACACAAAGAAAGAGGTTGTTCACCCGTCTTCATATGCTCAAGCAAGATAGTGAAGATTTTAATAGGTTTCTAACGAATGGACGGCAGTTTTTTTCGTTGTTGCATCCAAGCAACACTTCAATTAAAACCTATCAACGAGTCGAGTTCTTTCCATTTCCTGAAAAGAACTCGACTCGTTAAATATTAAATCAAAGGGCGCAAACGTTCCAGTAATTTTTTAGTAGCAAAAATACCCTCTTCTTCGCTCAACTTACTTCCCTCATATTCAATCCCCACATAACCTTTGAATTTTGCTTTTTTAACAATCTTCAACATACGCTCATAGTCAATTTGCGTTTCATTTCCATTGGCATCAAAATCATGTGTTTTGGCACTCACACCATGCGCATAAGGCATTAGATCAGTCACGCCTTGATAACGATCATACTCATAGAAATTACCAAGATCAGGTAAACTTCCACAATATTTACTACCCACTGCTTTTAATGTATTGGCCAACCAGTCACCATGTGAAGAGATACCACCATGGTTTTCTACAATAATGCTAATCCCCGCTTTTTTACCAATATCAGATAGCGTTGTTAAACTTTCAACAACACGTTTACTCACTTCCTCAGGAGTTCCTTTTCCAGCCGCATTGACACGGATTGCATGACAACCTAAGAAATTAGCAGCAGAAATCCACTTATAATGGTTTTGCACGGCTTGTTTTCTCTTTGTTTCATCTTCATCACCGAGATTTCCCTCACCATCAATCATAATGAGTACATTACGTACACCATTATCTTTTGCACGCATATTCAGCTCAGTAAGGTAGTTATTATCATTAGCCTTATCCTTAAAAAACTGATTCACATATTCCACCCCGTAGATACCGTATTTTTTGGCAGCTAATACCGGAAAATCCAAATTGTTCAAATCTCCCTTGAACAAGGATTTATGCAATGACCATTCAGCCAAGGAAATGTCAAACCAATCTTTCTTTGCTGCCGCAAAACTCTCCAAAGAGGGAGCTAATGCTATACCAGCAGACGCTAGCGCAAGGTTTTTAAGAAAATCTCTTCTTGAATTCATGTGTTTAGATTTAATGTGTTATTTAAATATTTCCCCAGCCAGTAGTCAACACATCAACAAGGTGCATCGTCTGAATGGGTAATTTATGTTTATCGATATAAGATTGAAGCTGTAGCAAACAAGATGAATCAGTGGAAATAATATAATCCGCATTCAGATCAAGTGCGTTGCGCACTTTTTGCTCAGCCATTGCTGCGGATATTCCTTCGAATTTAACGGCAAAACTCCCCCCAAACCCACAACATGTCTCGCTATCTTTCACCTCCACCATCTCCAAACCTAAGACCTTACTCAATAATTTCCGTGGTTCCTCTTTAATCTTGCACTCTCGCAAAGCCGAACAAGAATCGTGGTACACCGCAACACCCTCAAGCTCTGCTCCAAAATACTCTTTTTTTAGCACGTTTACTAAAAAATCAGAGATTTCCATAACCTGTTGCTGTATTTTATGGCATTGATGGGAATCTGCCGAATTTGCGAATAAATCATTATAAGCATGTCGTACCATACCGGTACAAGACGCAGAAGGAGAAATAATCACATGATCTCCTGAGAAATCACCTAAAAACTTCCGTCCGACCTGTTTTGCATCATCCCAAAATCCAGCATTATAGGCAGGCTGGCCACAGCATGTCTGCTCAGGATTATAGACAACCTCGCAGCCGACCTTTTCTAATAAACGAACCGTATTAAAAGCGGTCTCAGGGTAAAGCTGATCTATAAAACAAGGAACAAAAAGTTCTACTTTCATATGCAATTCAATCAATAAAATTAAGATTTATTGGATACTAATATCCGGATCAAAAGTAACAATCCAATTACAAAAAATAAAGAAAGAACCAATGCCGAATATCGAATATTATGTGTAACCTGTTCTATAAACCCGAATGAGAATAATCCTATGACAATGGCAACTTTTTCTGTGACGTCATAGAAAGAGAAGAAAGCAGTCGTATCTTTGATATCCGTCGGAATTAATTTAGAATAGGTTGAACGCGATAAGGACTGAATCCCGCCCATAACTAAACCGACCAATGCAGCAATGATATAAAACTGAAGTGGGGTAGATAAATAAAAGGCCGAAATACAGATTCCGATCCAGATCATTACCACAACGATCAACACCTTGATATTCCCAAAAAGCGTAGATAAATAAGACATTAAAAATGCACCTAAGATAGCTACAAGTTGAATGAGAAGAATGGTAGCAATCAACCTTTCCGCGCCTAAATGCAAAATTTTCTCCCCAAAAGAAGAGGCGACAATCATCAAAGTCTGAACACCAATTGCATAAAAGAAAAAAGCCGGCAAAAACTGTTTTATTTCAGGAATACCTTTGATCTTTTGGATAACATGGCCGAATTCATTCCGTACATTCTGAACAAAACTCTTACCTGTGTTATTCTCGGTTGCATCGATTTTAGGCAGGTATTTAAAAGGAATCATTGAAAACCCAAGCCACCACAATCCGACCATTAAAAATGATATACGAGCCGGTAGTGAAGCATCTGTAATACCAAACCATTCAGGTTTAAGCACCACTATAAAACAAAGAATCTGTAAAGTGACACAGCCAATATAACCATAAGCAAAACCTTGCGCACTCACCTTATCTTGCTGATCGACTGTCGCCAAAAGCGGCAAATAGGAATTATTAAACAAAACACCGCCAATATACCCCATCGCTGCAAGCACAAAACAGATGATACCAATTTCCAAAGTTTCAAGCTTGAAGAAAAATAAGCACATACATGCAACTGCTCCAACATAAGTGAAGAATTTCATAATCTGTTTCTTTTTTCCTTTTGCATCAGCGTACGAAGAAATAAAGGGCAAAGAAAACGACATCAACAGATAGGCAAAAGCCAAAGAAAAATTAGAAAGTGCGGTATTGACGACTTCAATCCCAAAGAAACTAACAACATCACCATGCTCTTTTGTTGTAGTAATTGCGGTATAGTAAACAGGGAATATCGTGGAAGTAATAACAAGGTTGTAAGCAGAATTGGCCCAATCGAACATGGCCCAAGAACGAATCAATTTTTTATTGTTTTTTACAATTGCTTCCATTTAAATTGGCTTAATAAGTTTGACGAATATAAGTAATTATTTTAGCCATTTCTTTACGAATTGCACTTGCTCGATCATCTATATAATTATTGTTCATAAAAGAAAATGCCAAGCGCCTTCCTGTCCGTGTGATCAAATAACCACTTTGATTATAGACAGATGTAATCGTTCCCGTTTTAGCAAAAACAAACGGTTCTCCGAGATCTTTGCTATAGGTACGTTTCAGGGTACCATCTACACCTCCGGCCGGAAAAAGACGAAAACGTTCCTTCTCATCCGGCAACTTATTTTTCAAGACGACCAATAGATCGACATTATTTTGCGGTGTCACCTTGTTATAGGACGACAAGCCCGATCCATCAAAAATGGCAACCTCAGCTGAAAAGTATTTATAAACGTTATTCTTCATCCAGTCCCGCACCAAGTAAGTATCAAATTGGCCGAATTGTTTCCACGAACACATCATTAAAAACTGTTCAGCAATAAAATTATCACTTGGCAACATCATTTCACGTATTAAATTTTTGGTACTGCCGGAATAGAGTATCTTGGTATTGCTTGGTTTTTGATAAGACAATAAGGTCACGGATTTACCTAGACTATCCGACAATAATTTAATAAATAAGCTATCAGAATAGATAAATGGGACTTCATTGACATAACCGCTCGGAACGGGACGTTTGGACATCCAAAAGGAATTTGCACGAAATGAACGGGAAAGTTCAAAATCACCTACCTTAGGTTCCGGCAAAAAATCCAGTGAATTTTGAAAACTCGTTGGAGAGGTTGATAAATAATTATAACCTTTTTGTCGAAAAGTGACCACATTGCCATAAATAGGAAATGTACTGATTTCAGGCTGATAGTAAGCTTCAAAATCTTCCATAGCCCAACCATGTGCAAAGAACTTATTCTTCATTGTCCCTGGTACAACAAAAATGCGTTTATTCGTATTTTTCAAAAAGTTATACACTACCCGGGTATCTAACCGATTATGCAAAAACGTCGGATCGCCTGTCCCCCAGATAAGCAGCGAGTCTCCTCGTTCCACATACTCCAAACCGGGTATTGAATCGCCCAGCAGGGCCAAAGCGGCATAGGTTGTATACATTTTTGTATTGGAAGCCGGTGTAAAATGCTTATTGCCGTTTATGTCCATCACATATTTATTGGCATTTAGGTCATACAAAGAAAAACCAACAAAATGATCATTTAATATTTTAGATTCTTGAAATAGCTGATAAACATCCTCAAAGCTCTGAGCCTTCGCTACAAAAGTAGCCGCCAGCACAAACCAAAGCAGCAACAATGCACTTAAAATTTTTTTCATCAGTTCAAACATACAAAAAACTGCAAGAACTCTCTTTCGCCTATTGCCAAAATTCAGATACAAATCCTTTAAAAAGGAAAGGGGAAGACATTGCCTCCCCCTTTCCTTTTTAAAATATCAAAAATTAATATCCTTGATTTTGTGTCAGAGCTCCACCACTTCTGTCAATCTGCGATTGTGGAATTGGGAAGTAATCATTTTGAGGTTTATAGTTTAAGCCTTTATAGCGAGCCATAAAACCGCCTTCAAACGTTGCGTAGCTTTCCAATACAGTTTTCGCCTCCCCCCAACGCACAAGGTCATAGAAACGATGTCCTTCCATCGCTAATTCTAAACGACGTTCAAAACGAACAGCTTTGCGCGCATAATTTTGGTCTGGGAAAGAAGTATAAGGTTTAACAACATATACCGCCGCTGCTACATTATCGCCAGTCGTTTTAGGAGGTAATTTTGCCGCACGCTCACGAACTGCATTTACCAGATTCATTGCTGCACCTAAATCGCCTAATTCAACCTGACATTCAGCTGCCATTAAAACAACATCAGCTAAACGAATAATATTAACATCCAAGTCAGTAATATATGCCGCTCCTGACGCAGTATGTGTTGCATGCAAACTCTTCGGAATCATTGTTTTTATACCAACAAATGGTCCACCTGAGCTCACCTCACGAATCCATGCATCACCTGGCATGACACCATAATCATAGAAATTCACACCTCTACGGCCAACCGTATAATCTAAACGTGGGTCAAAACGAAGCGTAACATCAAGTTTATATGTTTTCTTTGCGTCATCGGACAAACCGAAATCTGATTTATATGGATTATTTCGATAAGAACCATCTAACAATGGTAATCCATTTGCATCGACTTTATAGGCATTAACCAAATCAATGGTCGGCTGATAGAAACCACAACAACCTACAGGATTACTTCCATTTAATCCAGACAACATATCACCAACATTGGCATTATCACCAGATCCATCTGGATTAATCACATGCTTCGATACCAATAATGCCTCTGGGCCGTCTTTTGTAAGTACATCAAAGTTATTTTGGTACGGCATCGTACGTAGATCCTTTGCACCTATAACTTCCTTAAACAAAACTAACGCATCCGCATATTTTTTCTGATAGAGGTAAACTTTACCCAGATAAGCTTTCGCGATATTCTGATCCATACGTCCGGCCTGGCTATTGATTTTTGTCGCTGGCAAATTCGCTATTCCTGCTTTTAAATCGTCAATAATCTTCGGAAGTACATCATCCTTATTCGGTTTCGTTTTAGCCTCATCATCTGTTGTGTTCTCATCAACATACGCTAGATTTTTGAAAACACGCCATAAATAAAAATAATAATGCGCTCGCAATACTCGGGCCTCACCTTCTATTTCCTTCGCACGTGCAGCCGTTACCGTTTTTTCACCTGCTTGGTCAGCCTTCAGAATACGCAACGTATTATTTGCCCTTAATACGCCCTCATAATAAACTTCCCACATTTGACTCAGGTTGTCGTTCGAACTATTTGGCGTATGAAATTCGATCATATTCATGTTCGGTTGATCGGTTGCCTCAGATCCTTTATGTGCATTATCTCCAGCAACTTCACCAAACAACCATTGGCTAGGCGCCGAAGAGTAATTCCCCCAGGTACCGTTGACATTGCCGTTTAATATTCCATACGCCCCGATAAGAGAGGCCTCTATACCTTTTGAATTTACAATCTGAGACTCGGGCAATTCTGCTTGCGGATCACGCTCCAAAAAAGATTTCCCACAAGAGGCTAATAAAGTCAATGATATACCTAAAACTGTAATTATATTTCTTTTTTTCATTTCAATCAAATTTTAACTTAAATCACTAAACCCTTAAAATCCTAGACTAACACCCAACATATATTGACGAGCCTGTGGATACACACCAAAGTCTACACCCAAGGCTGGGTAAGTCGACGGAGTAGCCGTAACTTCTGGATCAAGTCCCTCATATTTAGTAATCGTAAACAGATTTGTTACCCCCACATAAGCACGGAGTTTCTTGATACCGGTATTATTACCAAAAACACGATTGGTATCGAAGTTATAGCCAACTTGAAGATTTTTCAATTTCAAGAAACTTGCATCC
The DNA here is from genome assembly GCF_023277505.1 of Sphingobacterium siyangense. Lineage (NCBI taxonomy): Bacteria > Pseudomonadati > Bacteroidota > Sphingobacteriia > Sphingobacteriales > Sphingobacteriaceae > Sphingobacterium > Sphingobacterium siyangense. The sequence goes on from NZ_CP080574.1 coordinate 5,393,652, forward strand.
TGTACATAATAGCTCGAAGAAGCATATTCATAGGGTGAAGCATTTCTCACTTGGGAAGGGATCATGCTACCGCTATTCGTTGGACTCCATTCATCCAATACGCGCGTACTTTTTTGACCTCTAAACACACCAAAATCTGTAAAGTATCTCGTAGCTTCATAGTTTTGATTACCCTTTGAGCCATAGAAGTAAGCCATAAAATCAAAGTTTTTATAAGCCGCATTGATATTGAATGAATACACAAAATCAGGATGTGGGCTACCTATAATGGTACGGTCACTTGCATCAATTTTGCCATCACCATTGACATCCTCAAATTTAAGTCCACCAGCTCTCGACTTTCCATCCTCATATTTAGCGACACTCGCATTGTTCATATCCGCTTCCGAATAAATACCAATTACTTTATAGCCATAGAAAGCACCAAGAGGTTCTCCAGGTTTTAAGATGGAGGTTTCCATACTTCTAAAACTACCGTACACTTGTTGGGTTACTGATGGTGCCAAAGAAACGATCTTGTTCACGTTACGTGAAATAGTAGCGGACAGATCCAATTTAAATGCACTTTCTTGACGTCTACCGTAATGATAATTCAATGAAAACTCGATACCTTTATTTTGCATATCACCAATATTTACATAAGGCGATCCGGCCCGACCTGCGGCAACAGCAGGTAAAGGTAACAGGTACAACATGTCTTTCGTCTTTTTATTGTACCAATCGAAAGATCCATCAAAATCACCTTGTGCCAGGGTAAAATCCACCCCAACGTTTAATGCAGATACTTGTTCCCATTTCACGTCCGGATTACTATAGGCATTGTGCCACATACCGGAAGTCAAGCTTCCGTCAATAGGATATGAAGATGAATTAATAGCGACCTGATAGCGATTCAGATATTGATTGGCTGGAATACGTTGGTTCCCCGTCACACCATAACCCGCTCTGATTTTTAGGTCCGAGATCCATGAAACACCTTTCATGAATTCTTCCTCCGACAAACGCCAGGCAGCACTCGCTCCAGGGAATGTTCCATATTTATTGTTCGGCCCAAAATTAGAAGAACCGTCACGACGCACTGTTGCACTTAAGATATACCGATCTTTGTAGGAATAATCAACCTTTCCAAACACCGAAAACAAGGAACCTACAGAACCGCTACCTTCACTGACGCGACCAGTTGAAGCGGCATCCAAGTAAAGGTAATCAAGCGATGACATTGTAAAAAAGCCATTTCCTTTTCCCCTTATCTGCCTATTTCTATTCTGAATAGCTTCCGTACCAGCGAGAATGCTCAACGTATGCGCCTCATTAAATGTTTTTTTATAATTTAAAGTATTTGTCCAAGTCCATTCTTTATTCAGTCCAAAAAATTCATTAATTCCGTTGTTAAAACTTCCTTCTGTAAACTCAGGGTTTGGATAGGTATAAGATACACCATTGTAGTTTTCATACTTCATACCAAAACTGCTACGGAAGGTTAATCCTGAGACAATATCAAATTCTCCAAAGACATTCCCGAAAAACATATTGCTCTTATTTTTATTATCCTTGGCACGATAGGCGATAGCAACAGGGTTTTCGCCATTACCATACTGTCCGCCAACAGATCCCGCAAAATTTCCACCCTCATCATATACAGGAATGATATTATGAATACGATACGCAAAACCTAAAGCACTACCTTCACCGATATAGTCCCCGGCAGTATTGGTATTTACCCCCATACCAAATCCTTCCGTAAAACTGTATTGCATATTTTCGCCGAAACGTAGTTTATTATTAAAGGCAGAGAAGCGTGTGTTTGAACGAAGATTATATTTTTCAAAACCGGTATGAATAATCGTTCCTTTTTGTTTCAGATAACCGCCCGAAATCGCATAGGACGCATCTTCACCACCTCCTAAAACGCTAAGTTGGTGCGACTGCGTAGGCGCATTTTGGGATAAAGCATCAAACCAGTTGGTTCCGGCCTTATTTGCTTTGGTAATTTGATAAAAATCGCTTCGGCTACTCGCATCGTACTTATATTTTGACATATCCACGTCTGCGGCTGTAATCACATCTTTTCCGCCCACTTTAGGTCCAGCAATAAGGTAATCAGGCATCACATTGTTTGTGCCGTCCAATCTGTTTTCAATATCCAATGTTTGTTGTGGAGACAACATTTTTGGAAAACGTCCACTATTTGGAACCTGCACACCATAATAAGAGTCAAGGCTAAATTGAGGTTTTCCACTTTTACCGATTTTTGTGGTAATGATCACAACACCATTATTTGCACGTGAACCGTAAATTGAAGCTGCTGATGCATCTTTTAAGACCTGCATCGTCTCAATATCATTTTGATTCAACCAGCTTAACTTTCCTTCATAAGGCACTCCATCAATAATGTAAAGCGGCTCGTTGTTGTTGATCGTACTGTAACCACGAATTTTGATCTGTGGTGTAGAACCAGGGGCACCATCGACTACGATCTGAACCCCTGTCGCCCGCCCTTGCAATGCCTCAACTGCACTCGCCGCCGGGGTAGTCTTCAACTCCTTCACATTGACAACGGCAACAGCACCGGTTAAATCTTTCTTCCGCTGTGCCGAATAACCTGTGACAACAACCTCTTCCAAGGCATCTTCTGAACCACTTAAGGAAATTGCAAGATCAGCCTTCGAAGAAACAGTAACTTCAGTACTTTTGTACCCAATATAACTGATAATCAACACATCGCCTACTTTTGCTTGAATGGTAAATGCACCATTCTCGCCGGTCGACGTCCCGTTACTGCTCCCTTTGACTTTCACAGATACACCAGTAATACCTTGACCTGTAGCAGCATCCTTCACGACCCCCTTGATAGGTGTCTGTTGTACGCTCCTTGTTTTGATTAATGAAACGACTTCAACTTTGCCATGGCTAGTTAATCCACTGGCAAATCCATGAGTGGTCATTCCTCCCCCAATGAGAAGAGAACTCATAATCAGAAACCTCTTATTGAACTTTTGGCCCAATATGAGATCAAAACAGCAATTTTTGTCCGTTTTTTTCATCATAATTTTACTAAATAGGTGGTTTAAAAAAATTTATGTTTATGCTTTAGTTGTTTTAGTTGCTATTGGTTATTATTTAAGTTTTTGGTCATTTTTTAGGTCTGACGACAACAATGCTATATTATTGGCAGATTCAGGACCCTTGGTTATTCATTTTTTACTAATTTGGTTATTTTCCAGAAATGTTAAAATCTGTTAAATAAATGTAAAGAATAATAAATGTAAAAAAAAAGGAAAAATCTTAATTAATTCACAAAGCGCTATAAATCAAGTTATTGTATTTTATACACTAAGTTGCAATGCAATACTATTGTTACACAAGCATATCCTTTTGTTTTTTATATCCAGAATGTTTCCCAAAATCAATTTGCATTGTCAAATATTCCGCAAACAGGTCCAAATAAGCTAAAAGCTCCTTATATTTGTTGTTGATGAATGTAAGTAATTTATTAGAACGGGCGCTCCGATTTGAGTTCCTATCCAAGGAAGAAGGTGTTTTTTTATATCAAAATGCACCTACAGCTGATTTGACTTTCGTAGCCAATGAATTGCGTAAGATACAAGTGCCACATGGTAAGGTAACCTGGCAGATCGACAGAAATGTCAATACCACAAATGTGTGTATTGCAAATTGCAAATTTTGCAATTTTTTCCGTCGCCCTGGTCATGAAGATAGCTACATTACCGATATTGAAAGCTACAAACAAAAGATAGAGGAAACTTTTAAATACGGTGGCGATCAACTGCTGCTGCAAGGTGGCCATCACCCGGATTTAGGTATTGAGTTTTACAAAAACCTTTACAAGCAATTAAAGGAACTTTATCCTACGCTAAAACTACATTCTCTCGGCCCACCTGAAATTGCGCATATTTCCAAATTGGAGAACATGAGCCATATTGAAGTTTTGACGCAATTGAAAGAAGCAGGACTAGACTCGCTACCTGGAGCGGGAGCTGAAATTCTCAATGATCGTGTGAGACGTCTTATATCAAAAGGAAAATGCGGTGGTAAAGAATGGCTAGATGTTATGCGGGCAGCCCATAAAATTAATTTACCAACTTCTGCCACCATGATGTTTGGTCATATCGAAACGATAGAAGAACGTTTTGAACATTTGGTATGGATTCGCGAAGTACAGGATGAAAAACCTCAGGAATCCCATGGATTTATTGCGTTTATCCCTTGGCCTTTCCAAGATGATGGCACCTTATTGAAAAGACTGCGCGGTATTACCAATAATGTAACGAGCGAAGAATATATTCGCATGATTGCCTTAAGCCGCATCATGCTTCCTAATATTAAAAATATACAAGCTTCCTGGCTCACCGTCGGAAAGCGCACAGCGCAATTATGTCTGCACGCTGGAGCGAACGACTTCGGCTCAATTATGATTGAAGAAAATGTCGTTTCGGCAGCAGGTGCACCACATCGGTTTACATCAAAATCTATACAGGAAGCTATTTTGGAAGCTGGATTCAGCCCACAACTGCGAACACAAAAGTATGAGTTCCGTGAGCTACCAGCCCATATGGTCGAACAGGTCATTAACTATTAATACGATACATTGAAAGACGTCATAAGAAATATTGAAGCAATTATATTTGCTTCTGCGGAAGGAATAGATCTTGCCGATATCAAACAGATTTTGCAGGAATCCTTAGCCATCGAAGTATCCAGGGAAGAGCTACGTGAGTTGATTAAAAAAATTGAAACGAAGTACCAGGATGAAGACTATGTACTCGAATTACGCTATATCAACAACGCCTATCAGTTTTTGACAAAAGCTGTTTATCATGAATCGATACAACAGCTCCAAAATCACAATAACAAGCGAAAACTAAGTCAATCAGCACTAGAAACACTCGCAATCATTGCCTACAGACAACCGATAACAAAATTAGAAGTGGAGCAGATTAGAGGTGTAAGCTGTGATTACTCTATTCAACGGTTACTGGAAAAGAAGTTGATCAAAATTGCGGGAAAAGCAGATAGTATCGGAAAACCTTTACTTTATGCAACAAGCCAGCAGTTCATGGATCACTTCGGAATCAATGGTGTGAGAGATCTCCCTCAATTGAAAGACATCGTTACCGAGGACAATGCGATTGGCGAAACAAATGAATAAATAAAATAAAATAAATTTTTATTTTCAAAACACAATTCAACATACTGATTAACAGAAAAATAAAGCTTAATATTTTTTTAAAAAAAAGTTTTAAAAAATAGTTTTCTTCTCTAATTTTACAACATTGAATAAGAAACAATAAAGTATTATTTTATGAACACGGCAACTTTAGCTAACGAAGATCTTGAAGAAGTAAAATTCGCATCTTTCAACGGTCCTGATGACGATGATGATGATTTCGATGATGATTTCGATTTACCTGAAATCGACTCGATTGGAGGATTGGATGACTTCGATGATGACGATGAATTTTAATATTTTAGTGCGATATAACACTACCTATTAAAACACCAGAGTATCATTAAAAAATAAGGCGTTCAATTTGATTGAACGCCTTATTTTTTACTTTACTTGATCGATCAATTTATGTAATTCCATCTTGGGAATCATGCCGCTTTGTCGCCATACCTGTTGGCCATTTTTGAACAACACGAAAGTAGGCACGCCACTTACCTTATAAATCGAAGCAATTTTTGGATTCTTATCCACGTCGATCTTAATGATAGACAAATCATCTTGATAAAATTCCTTTACATCCTGTAAAATCGGCGCCATAGTCTGGCAGGGACCGCACCACGTCGCAAAAAAATCCACCAAAACCAGCGAATTTGATTGAATAATCTGGTCAAAAGTAGCCATTATTGATTCTCCTTTACTTCTTCTTGCAATGCCTTATACCCACCTTGGATATTGCATATATGTTTAAATCCTTTAGCACTCAAAATAGATACAGCCACTGCACTCCTATAACCTGATTGACAGTGTACATACAGCTGTTGATTGTCTTTTTTAAGCGTAGAACCAAAATTAACGAAATCTGTTAATGGAATATTCATTGCATTGTCAATATGTCCATTACCAAATTCTTTAGCTGTTCTTACATCCATAATATGACCTTGATCTGATCTTTTCCTGAATTCTCCTGCACTGATATTACGCAACGAGACTACATCTTCACTAGCTTTCCAAGTTTCAATGCCGCCTTCCAAAACCCCAATAACATGGGTATAACCCAGCTTTAATAAATGATGATAAACCGTATCTTGACTATTTCCGTCTGTAATCAATAAAAGCTTTTGAGCTTTATTGGGAAACACTTGCGCCAAAAAGTGGTCAAAAGGACCTTTAAAGCCTATATTTATAGATTTAGGTACAAATCCTTGTAGGAATATATCGCCAGGTCGCGTATCAAGAACTTGGATAGCTGTTTCACGACGCAATTTTTTAAATTCTTTCAATGTTAATCGTGATAAATCTGAAGCGGGTTGCGACATCTCGACCCGATGACTCTTCGATTCTGCATGCAATTGCATTTGAACATTAAACAGTGCTAAACAAACCCCACATAATGTGATAAAAACTCTATGCATATATTTTACTATTTAAAAGGAATAAGCAGCTTTTCCAATTCCTCAATTTTACCATTGTATATATTTAAGTCCACATTGCCTTGAATCCCTCTGACAGTACCTTTTTCAGAAAATTGCCAGAAAGCCCAATGCGCTTTGGGGTTCTCAACCCAGAAGTTATAATTTGCAATCCACAACGTATAAGCTGCAAATTCCTTTTCCAAAAAGTCACTATAAAACTTATCTCCGGAGTAAAGAATGGGTTTTACTTTGTAGTGGGCTTCAACTTCTTCAAGCCAACGTTTTAGCCCAACTTTCAAGCTATCCATCGATTGTTGTTTTGGATGCTCCTCAATATCCAAGACCGGTGGAAGATCGCCAGACTGTAGTTTAACCTTCTGAATAAAATTCTTCGCTTGCTTGACCGAGTTCTCATTGGGTCTAAAATAATGGTAGGCGCCTCTCAAAACTGCCCTATTTTCCGTTTTACTCCAATTTCGACTAAACTTATCATCAATTCCTTTTTCACCCATTGTCGCCCTGATAAACACAAAATCTATCGGAAAATGATCATTGATTGTGCTTACCTTTTGCCAATCTATTTCTTCCTGATAGGTAGACACGTCTATGCCAAACACCTTATCATCGTGCTTGCTCATAATCTCAATATTACGAATATCATATTTAGCTTCCTTCGTCAGAGACTTGTCTTTGGAGGTAGCCACGCGAAAATAGTATATAATTCCAGCCCGATAATGCCACACAACAAGACAGAGGAAAAGCACCAGCATTCCTGCTATCATCCAAATCCACTTTGTTCCACTAACCTGACTTCCTTTTGTACTTGTTTTCTTTCTTTTTGATCGCTGTTGTGCCATAGCACGATGAAGTTACGGCAATAGCAATTAACTCGCAAAATTTTCGCAACAATTTATATTTTTGTGTATGATCGTATACAACCCCAAAGACTGGCTTTCGGCAACTTTCAAGTTGCATAAATCAGATACCTTCAAAAAGTTACTGCCATTTCTTGTTTTGATAGCGTTTTATTCCTGGATGATTGCCTTTCTTGAATTGGAATACCTCAAACTAAATGAAAAGAGCTGGGTCAAAAACATTACCATTGTCCACAACCTACTCGGTTTTGTTATATCGCTTTTACTGGTATTCCGAACAAACACGGCCTATGACCGCTGGTGGGAAGCCCGAAAACAATGGGGTACATTGACCAATGTTAGTAGAGCCTTTTCGTACAAACTAAATGCCATGCTGGATGTAGATGACAAAGTGAATCGTAGTTTTTTCAGAAAGGCAATCCCCCTATTCGCAGAAACACTATACGATTTTCTAAGATCGGATTACACCAAGTTTATGCTCGACGAAAACGAACACCCTGAGTTAAAGGCTTTAGACAATAAAAAACATGGTCCGAACCAAGTTTCCACCATGATCTTCCACAAAATCAATGATCTATATAAAGAAGGAACTATAAGTGGCGATCAGCTTATTATCCTTAATGAGGAAATTATTACCATGACACATGTTTGTGGAGCTTGTGAGCGTATTAAAAACACCCCAATACCATTAGCATATAGTGCATTTATCAAGAAGTTCATTATATTCTATACCATGACCCTTCCAGTAGGTTACGTTTTTTCCATCGGTTACTTTGTTGTGATTGCTGTACCATTTATCTTATATGTTTTAGCATCTCTTGAATTAATTGGTGAGTCCATTGAAGAGCCATTTGGTATCGACCAGGACGATTTACCGATCGACAAAATTGCGGCCAACATCAGGAAACACTGCCATGAGATTATCCCTGCATAGACTTTTTTAAAAAACAATCTAGCTCATTTTCAAACGCTAAGACTAACTATAGAAAATAAGTTTTGTAAATCTATTCGAAATTTCTACTTTTGTCGCGGAGAGTTGGCAGAGTGGTCGAATGCGGCGGTCTTGAAAACCGTTAACTGTCACAGGTTCGGGGGTTCGAATCCCTCACTCTCCGCAGAAAAAGCCTTTCAGAAATGAAAGGCTTTTTGCTTTTGCTCCTTTATTCTCCCCCATCAAAAGAACAATTTTCTTATAGTACCATTCCATTCGAATTATCAGAGCGTTACCTACAAGAAAACAACATTTCCCTCAACTCTTCCTGGCCACATGCACTCTTTTTCACTTTTTTCATTCTTTTATGTAATAATCTGTAATTCATAACATCTAATAGGCAGAATATTTTAGAAAACCATAATTACTAATTTTAAATTCAATTCTTATGAAAACGATTGTTCTTCGTATCAATAAAGATCTACCGAACTATTTAAGCCATTTCACCAAAGTCGGTATTTCAATACTTTTACTTATGATTTACGGATCGGCATTTGCACAGAAAAAATATGATTTTCAGGTCAGTATCTATGGAAAAGGAACACCGATCATTCTTATTCCAGGATATAGTTGTAGTGGAACCGTATGGACAGAAACTGTAAATCACTTAAAAGATAAATACGAATGTCACGTGCTTACACTTCCTGGTTTCGCAGGACAAGCAGCGATTAAAGAAGCATTGCTTGAGACTATGCGCAATGAAATCATAGCATATACAGAGGCAAAAAAATTGCAAAATCCGATTCTTATAGGCCATAGTTTAGGAGGCTTTTTGAGTCTCTGGATCGCAAGCACCGCACCTTCGCTATTTCAAAAAGTTATCGTTGTGGACGGAGTACCGTTCTACCCGGGCATGCAGAACCCAAATACAAGTGTAGAGGAAGTGAAAAAGTTTGTCGATAAAGATGCACTTATCGCACAATTTACTTCGATGGGAGACCAACAACTTAGTGTGTATGCTGAAAATATAGCACGACAGCTGGTAACTGATTCTATAAAAGCCAAAACAATAGCCGAATGGCAAGTAAAGAGCGATAGAGTTACATTAGCATCTGCTTTTTATGAAATGATGACGACGGATATCCGCCAGGATCTTGCTAAAATTACCATACCCGTTTTGGTGCTAGGTAGTAAGTACGAAACGCTGGAAAAATCACAGCAGATTCTTTCCGAGCAATATAAGTATGTAAAAAAGCTAACTTTACACAATACCAACAGTAAGCATTTTATTATGTATGATCAGCCAATTTGGTTTTTTAAAGAACTAAACACATTTTTAAAATAACCCGATGACCAACAAAGAAAAGTTTGAGATTATTTACAAAGAATATGCGCCGGCCATCCGCAAATTATGCCTCAGTTATACCGGAGACCGAGATAATGCAGAAGATTTAATCCAAGAGACCTTCATTACTGTATGGAAAAAACTCGATAGTTTTCGCAACGATGCCAAATTAAGCACCTGGATCTACAGAATAGCGATCAATAATTGCTTGACGAGTATGCGAAAAAAACATCTGCATTTAAAAAAAATGACCGACACAAGCTGCATCGATATACCAGAGGATTCATCGAATGAAAAAATACAGCAGATTGATCTGCTGTACAAATGTATCAGCAAACTAAAAGAAGCTGATAGGGTACTGATCACATTGGTATTAGATGAAAAACCTTATGAGCAAATAGCAGAAATTACGGGAATTACAGAGAATAATCTCCGTGTAAAAATCCATAGAATTAAAAAAGAATTAACCGAAATTTTCCATAAATATGCAAGACTTTAACGATTTACAACATCTTTGGAAACAGGATAGCAAACAAAATATCTTGCCCCCAAAACACCTGAATAAGGTCAAAAACTTTCGTCAAGAATTAATAAGGAAAGAAATAGCCGGTGCTGTTTTATTGCTTGCAACGGGATTAATTATTCTTGCTCTGGCATATTTCCTTGATTTTAGGCATAAAACGCTCGCATTGTACACAGCAATGTTTATCGTATCCTTCCTTTGTTTTATACAGGCATATTTAATGTTGACTACTGCACGAAAAGTCAAACAAATCAACGAAGTAGCTTTACCTACCGAGCATTTACAACAGTGGCAAGAGTTTGACTCCTTTCGAAAGAAAAGAATTCATTGGAATATGCCGATTTATCATCTACTTCTCGGTATAGCGATCTCGATCTATCTTCGGGAAATCCTAGCGGGTGCTAGTTTCCATTATTATTTACTGACTTACCTTCCAACCTATAGCTGGATTCTATTTTCCTACTTTTATCTGGGCAAAAGACAACTCGCTAAAATTGATCGATCAATCAACGAAGTTATTTTTGAATTACAGGAGTTAGAACGACAGTTCGGAAATTGAAAATCGGATGATATTTGCTCCTAAAAAATACATTCATGGTTACATTTTTAATTGCAATAAATAAGCTAAAACAAGATTATGATCACATCCAAAGCGAACATATCGTCCAGGGCAGAGCCCGCTATCTCCAATATGACATCGAAAAGTGGGGCACCCGTTAAAAATAACCGACTGGTATTCAACTACATTTCTATTTAAGAGTGCTAAAGCTATTTTTAAACAAAGAAAAATGTAAAATAAGTTTTGTAATTCTACCCAAAATTTCTACTTTTGTCGCGGAGAGTTGGCAGAGTGGTCGAATGCGGCGGTCTTGAAAACCGTTAACTGTCACAGGTTCGGGGGTTCGAATCCCTCACTCTCCGCAGAAAAAGCCTTTCAGAAATGAAAGGCTTTTTGCATTTTAGCCCAATTTATCCCCTTACTCTGTTTTAAGAACTTACCTCAAGTTTATATCCTTTACCACGTATAACCGTAATTTTGATATTCGGATCAAACTCCAGTTTTTTTCTAAGTTTTGATATAAACATATCTAAACTGCGCCCAACAATAATCCCCTCATCTTCCCAAATCTCTTTTTGCAGCCGGGTTCGCGCTATCGTCTGGTTAGGAGACAAGGCGAAAATATGCAACAGACGAGCTTCCGTTCCAGTGAGATCTATGGTGTTTTCATTAATGACCATTTCTCGCTCCTGCGGATTAAACAAAACGGCCCCAAAGGTTAAAATACTGTTATTTTGATCGTCTAACACAGTGCTTCGCTTCCGATCCGATTTCCAAAAAATGAATCCAGCAAATGCTAAGAACAACAGGATACCAAGAAAATAGCTATTCGCTGCTGTATTTATCCCGCTCGGTTTAAATTTAATATTGATCATGTAACATCCTTTAGGTTGCACTCTACCTCTACAAGCAATAATATCATCTTTTTTATTATGGGAAATAGCATATCCATAAGCTACACTCGAATTGCCACAGTTGAGGACGTTAACGACATAATCACGGGCAAGAGGATCATTGACCAACAGGCGCTGAATAGCACTCACCAGTGAGTCTGGTTTAAAAGTGATTTCATTCTCAAACCTGATCTGATATTCATTTTCTTGAATCTTTTCTATCGGAAGTACCCTTGATCTACTGTCTCCAGACTGCGTAAGCAGTTCATCTCCTATCCTCCTAAGCAAAACTTCCCTCCTAGCGCTATCAAAATCGTCTGTGCCAGTCATATCAAAAGCAACAAAGGCCATCGCAATAAACAAGAGTATTATACCACCATACAAGTACTTGCGGTTCCCTGAGAAAATATTTCGGCTTTCAGACATACGATTTACAATTTATTTACAAAGATTACATCACTATTTACAATATAAATCCCTCTATATAAGTATCATCAAAGTAATTTTGTTACATCACTCTAAAACAGATGCGAGAAAAAAAGTTTGAACGGATCTAATTTACTGGGATAAATCTAATGTTCATTAAACTTTTAAAAATATGAAAAAAATTATCTACGTATTGGTTTTACCGCTCGCTATAGGAAGCGGCTTGGCCTTTGCCAATCGCGAAATCAAAAATGAAACCTTAAAAAAAACAGCGCCGAATTCACGCACTTCTACTGGAACGACCACCGAAAGGAATAAATGGGAAGCGAGCCCCAATGGTATAAAGTTCAAAAAATGGAAAGAATCTCCCGAAGGTATAAAAGTACTTGACAATGCTGCGAAAATAAAGGATCAAGTAAAGAATTCTGCCAACATAGAGGCGGTTGTAACTTCTCTCTATCTTCCTCTTGGTGCACAGTTAGGTTTTGGAGTGATGGTTAGGATTAATCGTGAAGACTATATTCTAAGTTTTGGTCTCGAAAATTCTAATGAATTTCAACAATTGAAAAGTCTGAAAGTAAACGACAAAATAACGATAAGGGGGCGTAGTGTCATGTACGCGCCTAAGTATTCGTATCCAATAGTAGCGGGCGACTATGTACAAAGAGATAACAAAATAATTTATAAACGCATCCCTAACCAAGGCGGTTGCTAAGTAACTTACCCACCAATCCGCAAGAAAAGCCTTTCAGCATAGAAGGGCTTTTTTGCAAACCACTAGAAAAATTTCGACAGCCTAGCAAGCGCCCTAAATTGATTGAAAGGACAAAATGACAAGTGAATTGGTCAAATCGGATCAACAACGAACAAACTAAAACATAGCAAAAAAACACTGATTATCAACAATTAAGAAAAAAAACACTGAAAGTACTTGAGAAAAACCCTAGTTTTTAAAAAAATACTGTGGAATCCGTTCTTCTCTGACATCATAATAGTGAGTAACAACAACGTGTTAACCTAAAGATGACGATCATGGCAGAATTAAACCAAAAAACGCAAGAAACGGGAAAGAAAAAAATAAGAAGCAGAAAAATGGCTCCTAAAGTAGATTTAACAGCCATGGTAGACCTCGCATTTCTTCTCATTACATTCTTTATGTTGACCACAACATTAAATAAACCATCTGCAATGGATATCGCCATGCCAGACAAAATTAAATCAGATGTAGAAAGTTCGGTTCTTATTGATGAAAACCGCACAGCGACCCTCATTCTTGGCGAAGGAAAATTCATGTGGTATCATGGGGATTTCAAAAAACCGATCAGCTCTTCAAAAGTACCGGTAGATATCGAGAAGGGGCTCTCAGCTGTTATAGCACAGTTAAAAGCTAAGATAAGCACCATACCCAATACAAAGGAAATGATTGTATTGATCAAGCCTAGCAAAGAAGCGCGCACAAAAGATGTTATTCAGACGATAGATCAATTGAAGGGCAAACATATCGCACGCTATGTGATCAGTAAAACACAAATTGAAGAAGAAAAGCAATTGCTCGCTGCACTCCAGTAACATTGATTTGATCGATATCCTATCCATGCATTGAGTCAACCTATTGAATAAGCCTTTCATAGGTAAAATCAATTAACATCATCAAAAAACGTGGAAATGCTTTCTATCTGATGAAATAGACAATAACAAACTTACCGAAAGATCGTATGGTCGATCTTTCGGTAGATTCCAGACCCGTACCGAAAATTATCTTTTATCCAGATTGTTCCAATAACGTTCCACATTTTCTTTTACCTCAACCGGTAGGGACGCATAATTGTCTGAAAACGTTGTTTGACTATAACCATCTGCTTCCTCCGCACGGAGACGGTAAAACTTATTCTTATAAAGAACTAGTCCAATACAACTAAGCTGCTTTTGTAAATCATCCTTTGGATGCCTTGAATAGATAAATAATGCATCCAATTTACCGTCCCTATCGGCATCAAAAAATGCCTTCCGAGATTCCCAAACCGACGTAACGATCCCTTCTTCGGATATCAATTCATCAGCCACAAGCTGCCACATTCCATCGATCTGCTGAAATTGTTGTACATAGAGTTTGTCGGGGTCGGCACCCCGTTCCTCTTTTGAAAAAACAATATAATTATCTTCTTTTGGAGTTTGAATGCGTTCCACTTGCAACACACGCTTCCCTTTAAATGGAAAACCAGAAGATTGAAAATTTTCCTTATTGATCGAAATTGTTGTAACCTGCGCCTCAGCAGCATAAAATCCCATCGATAATAGGATTAAAAGAACGTATTTTCCCATATGTTTTTCCCTTAGTATTGAGTCAATTTACTGACAATAAAAGAGAATTACAATATTTCAACGAGACATCTTTACATCCAAGTGATGCGATTCTCCATAAATGTCACTACATTTAATCTAGATAAACATCATGAAGAAGCTTTTGATCCAGCTATAGGTCTTTATTCATGAGCTTAGATCATACGCCGATGAAACAAGATATTCAAACACTCGATGACATTAAAGTATTAGTAGATCAATTTTATACGACGATACGTAACGATACTTTGCTCGGACCTATTTTTAAAGAAAGAATCCAAGACAATTGGGCGATCCATCTTGAAAAGATGTATAGTTTCTGGCAGACTATCCTACTGGATGAACATCGTTATTTCGGCAGCCCCTTTCCACCTCATATTAACTTGCCCATTGATGCGCAACATTTTGGTCAATGGCTCAAATTATTCGAAGCAACAGTAGATGGCCTATACAGTGGACAAAAGGCTGAAGAAGCCAAATGGCGTGCGCAGAAAATGGCCCAAATGTTTCAGTTCAAACTGGAATACCTGCACGCCAACCCCAACAAGAAACCATTGATCTAAAGTTAGCCTACAAAGCCTACTTGATGGCATTGTTAAATAAAAAGAAAAATTATTCCATAAAAAAAGCCCTTGAAAACTTCCAGGGCTTTTTTAGTTGATGTGATTCAATTTATGCTTTTTCTTCTTTTAAGGAAGTAGAATCTTTTTTGGGTTCCTTTTCTTCGAAACCTGAGCGTAAAATTTCATCCCATAAGGAAGAACTCACTCCAAAACCCTTTTCTGGATCAGAATAATGGTGCAACATATGGTGCTGCTTGATCCGTTTGAAAATACCGCTTTTAAAATTAGCATGGTGCATCGCGTAATGACATTCGTCATAGATCAAATACCCCACCATAAAACCTGAGAAAAAACAGGCTAAGATAAACTCATTCGAAAAAAACAATGTAAAACCAAGATAGACCAAAAGAGCTAGTGGAATACTCGCTGACAACGGCATCACCAAACGCATACGGTCTCTTGGGTAATCATGATGCACACCATGGAAAATAAAAGCGATTCGCTTTCCCCATTCCGATGTCGGATGAAAATGAAACACCCAACGATGTAATGCATATTCAAAAGCAGTCCAAAAAGCTAAACCAAAAATAAAATACCCAATGTAGGTTAAAAAGGAAATCTCTCCCCAAACTAGCGCTTTATACGAAAAGAAAACAACCACGGGTACATAGAAAATCAAAGGTACACTCCAATGCACTTTCGTCAAAGACTCTAAAAAGTCATTCTTGAACATGCGCGTAGATTCCGTAGAATTTGAAACATAATTACGCTTTGCCATAATACTATTTTTATTATTCCCTCACAAAAATAAGTATTTTAAGCACAAATGAAGAAGGTTTCTGATGAGAAAAACAAAATAACTGACCTTTTTAATAAAAAGGTTAAACAATAATCATTACCCCAATCAAGCTAAACCCTTTTTATTTCATCTATTACCTCAAATTTCCACTCTTTTCTATAAAATCAACTAAAATGAACTCGCACTAAAATTGACAAATCCAAGACAGTTTACTTATTTAAAGTTGACTGTTCCTCCGGCCATTTTCTTTTCTACACGTTGTTCTGGTTTTCCATAGACATCAATGACACCGCCACCACGTGTTTTGGTTTCGATGGAATCAGTAACATAAACATCTGCTTTACCGCCACCATTCACAGTGACCGTCGTGATACTCGTCTTAAAATCTTTACCTTCATATTTGCCGCCAAAATTCGAAATGATCTCCTGTTTATCTGCCTTTCCATACAAAGCGATTGTAGCCCCCGAGGTCACTTTTATTTCAGCTGTTTTTACAGCCGTATAGAGATCGACCAAACCACCTTCTGAAGCATATACTTTTAAGTGGTCAGCAGCAACTGGATTATTTGTAGTTGCAAATACCTTGGCTCCTTTTTTTGCTTCCACATTGTTCAAACTCTTGTAATATACCTTCACAGAGATATTCCCCCCTTGCAGCATATTCAACGTATTCATTTTCAAAACCAAGGATCCATTTGTGTTGACAACCTTAACATTTTCATGGTTCTGTCCTTCAAACGTCACCAAGGACTCGTCGGATTTAATCAACTCCACCTGAATCTTGTCCGTCGCTACAACCGAAGAAAAATCGCCAACATTTTGCTTCACCTGCCCAAACCCCATTTGGGCAATTAATAAAAGAATTACACTGACTCCTAAAAATTTCATATTTACTTGACTTTTTATTGTTGTTCGTCAAAAAATAAGCCAATTCCTATTAAGAACAATATTTTTAACCTATTTTGACATAAAAAAGGCGCCCTATCTAAGGGCGCCTTTGTGATCTATTTTTTCAACCTAAGCTTATAGTTTGCTATTAACGTCTACTGCATTCAAATCAGCGAATGCTTCTTTCAGACGAGCAACAAAAGTTTCTTCACCTTTACGTAACCAAACGCGTGGATCGTAATATTTTTTATTTGGAGAATCAGCTCCTTCTGGATTACCGATCTGACCTTGCAAATAATCATGGTTTTTCGCTTCATAAGCTCTTACACCATCCCAGAAAGCCCATTGCATATCCGTATCAATGTTCATTTTGATCGCACCGTATGAAATCGCTTCTGCAATTTCTTCCGGAGAAGAACCAGAACCACCGTGGAATACGAAGTTTACGGGCTTCTCAGCAGTAAGATTATATTTCTCACGAATATATTCTTGAGAATTATGTAATATAACTGGTTGCAATTTCACATTACCTGGTTTGTAAACACCATGAACATTACCAAATGCAGCTGCCACTGTAAATTTGTCAGATACTTTAGACAATTCTTCAAAAGCATAGGCAACCTCTTCCGGTTGGGTATACAGTTTTGAACTATCCACATCCGAGTTGTCAACACCGTCTTCTTCACCACCTGTAACACCCAGCTCGATCTCCACAGTCATACCAAGTGGTTTCATACGTGCTAAGTATTTAGCTGAAATCTCAATATTTTCTTCAATTGGTTCTTCCGATAAATCCAACATGTGAGAAGAGAACAATGGTTTTCCATGTTGCGCAAAGAATTTCTCGCCAGCGTCCAACAAACCGTCGATCCAAGGTAAAAGTTTCTTAGCTGCGTGATCTGTATGCAGAATAACTGCTACACCATAATGCTCAGCTAATAAATGAACATGTTGTGCTGCAGATACCGCTCCCAATACGCAAGCTTGTAAATTATCGTTGTTCAAGGTTTTACCAGCGTAGAATTGCGCTCCACCATTTGACAATTGAATAATTACAGGAGAATTTACTGCTTTCGCAGTTTCCATAACCGCATTGATAGAGTTTGTTCCGATAATGTTTACCGCAGGCAAAGCAAACTTATGTTTCTTCGCAACCTCAAACAACTCTTGTACTTGATCTCCTGTCAATACACCTTTAAAATCTTTTAGGCTCATATTTCTGTTATTGATTTATTTTAATCTTTCATTAAACTTGAAGCTACTAAATTATTAAAAATTATTATTACTTCCTAATTTTTATAGTGTACTAAATACACTATCATTTCACATGGGATATAGAATCTTAACAAATCATAAAACCCTGATTGTTCAATTGAAAAGGAACTTTCCGGTTGCTCTTTTTTCAATGGCATTGATTTTTCAATGGCATTGACAACAACATATCCACAATTATCCTTAAATCACAGATAAGACACCATAGAAATATGAATTATTTTAAAAATTGTATCGGGATTGATTAAATTTGGATTCACCAAATTGTCACTATTATGCTACAGGTATACGGTATCAAAAATTGTAACACAGTAAAAAAAGCACTTACATGGTTGGAAGACAATAATGTTCCCTTTCAATTTCATGACTTCAAAAAAGAAGGCGTCAGTGTGGATAAATTAAAAGAATGGGAAACACAGGTAGACTGGCAGGCTCTAGTGAATAAAAAGGGAACTACATGGAAAAAGTTATCTCCGGAAACTCAAGAGCAAGTCATTGACAGTGATAGTGCCAATAAAGTACTTCAGGAAAATACAAGTATGATTAAACGTCCTGTTATTGAATACAACAAAGGTATATTACTCGGTTTTAATGAAGCAGAGTACGTAACAAATTTAAAATAGTTCCACAATGCTTCCCGGAATGGAGGTTCTAAAAAGCCTCCAATTATCCAAAATAAACCTTTAAGGTCACTTTCTATCCCTTTTATTATAAGACGTCGTTTGCGTTTTTTTTGGCTCAATGTACTTTTCATTGTATATTGGAGCAAATAAACATAATTTAAGTAGACGTATGATGAAAAGAATTGCACTGGCTTCTTTAAGCCTTGTTGCGTTGAGCTATGCTTATCCGGCCTTTGCACAGGAGAAAACATCCAATTACAGCTATACAGAGGCCTTTGCACCCTTGTTTTTTAAAAATAATGGCAATGAATATCGTTCCGCAGCCGGAAAACCGGGCCCTGCCTACTGGCAAAATGCAGCCGACTATAAGATTCAGGCTTCCCTGAACGATCAAAATGATCAAATTACAGGATCTGTCGAGATTACCTATAGCAACAATAGTCCAGACAATATGAACTATCTGTGGTTACAATTAGATCAAAATATGTTTTCACAACATGGCCGCGGTCAATTGATCTCCCCCTTGACCAACAGCCGTTACGGTGATGGCAACTCAACTTTTGATGGTGGATATCAGATACAATCTGTTACGGATGTAAACGGAAATACGATCGAACATATTATTAACGATACCCGCATGCAGCTTCGACTTCCTGCTGCGTTAAAGAGCAAGGGCGGAAAAATAACGTTTAAGATTAAATACCAATACACAGTTCCTAAATACGGTGCGGACCGTACAGGTATACTTGACACAAAAAACGGAAAAATCTATGCCATTGCACAATGGTTCCCAAGACTGTGTGTCTATGACGACATTAGAGGTTGGAATACCCTTCCTTATACAGGACCGGGAGAATTCTATCGTGAATTCGGAAATTACCAGGTTGAGATCACTACCCCGGCAAACCACATGGTTGTATTGGGTGGTGAATTGTTAAACCCACAGGAAGTATTTACAGCTGAGCAACTCAAGCGATATCAACAGGCACAACGCAGCGACGAAACCGTGATCATCCGCTCCGCCGAAGAAGTTAACGCAAAAAACTCCAGGCCCGACAAGAAAACCTTAACCTGGAAATATCAACTTAATAATGCCCAAGACATTGCCTGGGCGTCCTCTACGGCATTTATATTAGATGGCGCGAAGATCAATCTACCGAGTGGAAAAAAATCCCTCGCTTTGTCTGCCTATCCAATTGAAAGTAACAGTAACAATGCCTGGGAACGCTCGACAGAATACACCAAAGCCGCAATTGAAATCTATTCAAAAAGCTGGTTTGAGTATCCTTACCCTGTAGCGGTCAATGTAGCCTCCAATGTCGGTGGAATGGAATATCCAGCCTTGTCGTTCTGTGGCAATCAGGCCAAAGCAGGATCTCTTTGGGGTGTTACCAACCACGAGTTTGGTCACAATTGGTTCCCAATGATTGTCGCATCCAACGAACGTGAACATGGATGGATGGATGAAGGGTTCAATACATTTATTAACGAACTCGCAACAAAAGAATTCAACAATGGCGAATATTACCGTAATCAGGCGAGCAGATCGTACATCTTTACTGCCCGTAATCTTGAACCGATCATGAGTACCCCGCAAAACATGAAAGAACGTAATATTGGTGCTTTGGTCTACTATAAGCCAGCTTATGGACTGAAATTATTGCGAAACGAAATCATCGGTCCTGAGCGCTTCGATTACGCTTTTAAAAAATATATCCAAGAATGGGCTTACAAACACCCTACTCCGGAAGATTTCTTCAAAGCTATTGAAAATGGTGCTGGTGAAAACCTAAACTGGTTCTGGCGCGGGTGGTTTGTCAACAACTGGCAAATGGACCAAGGTATAAAATCAGTATCCTATGTCAACAACGAGCCAAAATTTGGCGCACTTGTCACCGTGGAAAATCTCGAAAAATTACCGATGCCAGTTATTGTTGAAGCTACAACCGTATCGGGCAAGAAGATTCGAAAAAAACTACCCGTGGAAATCTGGGAAAGAAACGACGTATGGCAATTTAAAATTCCGACCACAGAGCCACTGCAATCTGTACAGTTAGATCCTGACATGGTCATGCCGGACAAGAACCCAGACAATAATTCGTGGAAAGCAAATTAGCAGATTTTCAAAATCTATTCGTTATTTTTGGCTAGAGAACGCTCATGAACGTACGGCGTAAACAAAACGGCAAATACCCGGTTCATTCATAGATTGAAAATACATAACTATATTTATTCACATGAAAATCTTACAAACGATTCTAAGCTGCTTACTTATTACACTAATGAGTGGACATCTTGTTGCACAGGAAAAAACCAAGGGGATTATTATGGAACTTGTCAGCGGTGAGAAAATTGAGGCTGCACAAATTCAAAATTTAAGAACCAAGGCTGAAGTACAGACCAATAGAGATGGCTCCTTTGCAATTGACGCCAATGTTAACGACCTCTTGTTAATCAAAGCTGTGGGATATGAACAAGATACTGTTTTCATTTATGATACGAGCTTACGCAGAATCTATTTGAACAGAATGAATAATGTTATCGAACTCAGTGAAGTTGTCGTAGAAAGGATGACAGACAGTAGACTTGCTGCTGAAATCCAGCGCGAGAAGACTTTAGGAAAGTATTCCGACGCAAGTCAAAACCGCGGCGGAGTACGAATTTCTCCAAGCCGTATATTTAGCAAAGAGGGAAAACAAGCACGTTCAAATTATAAACTCTTAGTCGATGAACGTGAGAAAAGAGCAGTTGATCGCAAATTCACCGAAAATCTGATCAAAGAATTGACTCCACTCAATGGTTCGGATCTAGCCCTGTTTAAGGAAAGATTTAGACCTTCCTATAAATTTATTCAAAACAGCAGCCAAGAGACTCTGAAAGTCTATATCATGGATAGCTATAAAAAATTTAACGAGAAAAAATAAAAAACAAACACTTTTATCACGTGATTGTCAGAAGGTTTTAAACTGTAATAATTTTTATTTCAGTTTAAAACCTTTTCTGTTACTTTGTGTTATAATTTAGAAAAATCAGCAGAGGATGTTACACAACTTGAGGTTCGCAACAGCATTACACATTATGGTTCTGGCACAGTTAGAAGAGTCAAATCAATGGCTTTCTTCTGAATATATCGCGTCAAGCATCCAAGTCAATGCAAGTGTGGTTCGCAAAGAAATTGCATCTCTCAAAACAGCATCTTTACTAACGAGTAAAGAAGGTAAGGGCGGCGGTATTCGCATAAATCCCGAAAATCCAACGATTACCTTGGCTGATATTTATATCAGCACCAAGCAAACCGATTTCGGTGGGAAATTTAACAGTCCCAATCCGGCCTGTATTGTGGGCAAAAATATCAACTCCAAACTCCAGGATCTGTATCAGGAAGTCGACACTGATATTGTACAGCGTTTGGAAAAGATAATCCTGTCTGATTTTAGCAAAACATTTAATTAAAGGAAGCATGAAAGTAGCAGTAATTGGATCCACAGGATATGTAGGATCTCATCTCGTAAAAGAATTGGTAGACCGTAACTATGACGTAGTCGCCATCGCCCGCCACATCGAAAATATTCCATCGAGTGAAAAAGTAACCAAACTCCAAGTAGATATCAATGATAATAATCAATTGGTTTCTGCCCTAAAAGGTGTTGATGTTGTTGTTTCGGCTTTCAATGCCGGATGGACCAACCCTAATCTTTATGAGGATTTTACAAAAGGTGCATTGGCCATCCAACAGGCTGTTAAAGATGCCGGTATCAATCGTTTCATTGTTATTGGTGGTGCAGGAAGTTTATTGATTGATGGAAATAGACTGGTCGATTCACCGGATTTTCCCAAAGAAATTAAACCTGGGGCATTAGCTGCAGCAGATTATCTGAATACCATCCAGAAAGAAGATCAACTTACCTGGACCATGTTTAGTCCCGCTATAGAAATGAATTCCCATGCTGGTGGAACACGTACCGGAAAATACCGCACAGGCCTTGATGCTCCTGTATTTGATCAGGAAGGTCGTTCTAGATTATCAGTAGAGGATTTTGCTGTAGCAATAGCAGACGAAATTGAGAATAAACAATTCCTCAATAAACGCTTTACAGCAGCGTATTAGTACCCAAACAAGCATTTGATTCAGATTTTATTACAAAAGGGAGGAGCAATCTTCCCTTTTTTCATTGAGATCATTTATATTTGACATTAATTAAACAATTGAAAAGCTAAATAATCGTAAAGAATTAATCCTATGCTATTTAAAAAATCGATTCCTCAACTCATTGCTGAAGCAAATGAAAATGGAGAACACACGCTAAAGAGGACACTGTCCAGCTCGGGCCTTATCGCCCTCGGTGTCGGGGCCATCATTGGGGCAGGACTTTTCTCCCTAACAGGGATTGCTGCTGCTGAAAATGCAGGGCCAGCTGTTATCCTATCTTTCATTATCGCAGCAGTAGGCTGTGGGTTCGCAGGTCTTTGTTATGCCGAATTTGCCTCTATGATTCCTGTTGCCGGAAGTGCTTACACATATTCCTACGCCACAATGGGTGAATTTGTCGCCTGGATTATCGGCTGGGATCTCGTCCTAGAATACGCACTGGCAGGAGCTACAGTAGCCGTCAGCTGGTCCCAATATTTCAACCAGCTCCTGATGATATTCCATATCCAGCTCCCCGATACCCTACTCAAAGGCCCTTGGGAAGGTGGAGTGGTCAACTTACCTGCTATCATTATTGTTTGTTTACTGTCGCTATTGCTCATGCGTGGTACACAGGAATCATCCCGTGTAAACAATATATTGGTTATCCTAAAAGTCGGTGTTGTATTGATTTTTATCGCCTTGGGATGGAGCTTTATCAATCCTGCAAACCACGATCCATTTATCCCTGTAAATGCAGGTGAAGAGCTTGTAAAAAGTGGACAACAAAGCTTCTGGTCATTTTTAAAGAGTGATGACTTCGGTCACTTTGGTATCAGTGGTGTATTGCGCGCTGCTGGGGTTGTCTTTTTTGCATTCATCGGCTTTGACGCAGTGAGTACAGCTGCCCAGGAAGCGAAAGATCCAAAAAAAGGTATGCCAATCGGTATCATCGGCTCGTTAATAATCTGTACACTTTTGTACGTTTTATTCTCTTACGTAATGACAGGCATCGAAAACTATACGATGTTCAAAGGTGACGCAAAACCTGTTGCGACAGCTTTTGCAAAAACTGGATATCATTTCTTAAATACAGCGTTGATTATTACGATTATTGCAGGATACACTTCAGTTATTCTCGTGATGTTACTTGGTCAGAGCCGCGTATTTTATTCGATGAGTAAAGATGGTTTGCTTCCAAAGATATTTTCAGACTTATCCAAAAGACAGACTCCTTGGAAAACAAATGCTATTTTCATGGTATTTGTAAGTATATTCGCAGGTTTCGTTCCAGTTTCTGACCTTGGCCATATGGTAAGTATTGGTACCCTATTTGCCTTCACTCTCGTATGTGTAGGTATTCTAGTACTGCGTAAAACAGATCCTAATTTGGAACGCCCATTTAAAACACCATTGGTTCCTTTCGTTCCAATCATGGGTATCTTGGTCTGTATTTTAATGATGGCTTCATTGCCAATTGAAAGCTGGGAGCGTTTAGCCGTCTGGCTTGCTATAGGCTTATTGATTTACTTTGTATACGGCAAAAAACATAGTGTCATTAGAAAACAACATCAGAACCAACAAAAGGTTGGTTAAACATAAAAAAGGCTTCTTAATAAAGAAGCCTTTTTTATGTTTAAGAAATCCAATAACACATTCTTATTACAGCGCATTCAGTTTAAAATATCCATTCGCAATGGTATCTTCTTCTAGACCGATCTTTGGCGTAATTTGAATACTATACAGCTCTTTATCATGAGGTAATAGCAAATCTTCTATCTCATAAATATCATCAACATCCAAACCGTACTTATCATCGATATGTGCCGAACTGTGGTGCTTCCAAAAAACAGTGCGTTTTGCCTTTTCAGTCGCCTTGGCCAAACTAGATGCTACAATAAGTTCTTTGTAATGGAACTCGTCAAATTCATTCGGTTTGTAGCCACCTAAATTGACAAAAAACAACTTCAATTCCGAATCAATAGCCTGTTCATTCCCCCTTTCAGTAACCTTGATCTCATATTCCCCAATCTTATGGACAATACGGTACGCATCAATGTGAATTTTACCGTCAGCCTCTGGCCAAAAATCTTTAATGGGATCGACAAAATCCTTGAGCTCATTACCAATACCAAAGAAAATGTCATGCTGTTCTGTCCGTCTATTTTTCGGTTTACAACCGATCAAAATCATAAATAATTTCATAGTCAAAATCAGTCTTCAATGTCCGTGCTAGTATATCCAGTTTATTTTTCATCGATGTCTGTGCGTACGAATCATGGATATTTCATAACTTAAGCCCTATAAACAATAAAAATAACTATTATCCACCACATTTAACATATATTATATCTTCACAATGCACAAAATATTCCTATCATTTGCGTTACTATTCTCATCATTACTGTCCTTTGGTCAAAAAGCCGCTACCGATAAAAAACTCGAATCACAGATTAAACAGCTGATTCAGGGTTTTCAAGGCGATGTTGGCATTTATGTACACCATCTCAAAAAAAACAAAGAAGTCAACATCCAGGGCGACAGCATTTTCCCGACAGCAAGCATTGTCAAAATCCCCATTTTAGTCGGCATATTTGATAAAATTGAAAAAGGTGAACTACAACTTGATCAGCAACTGCTCTACCGTGCTAGTCAACGATATGGTGGCTCAGGGCTGATGCAATTTTTTAAGGACAGTACACAAGTTGATCTGAAAACCTTGGTTGCGCTTATGCTATCTTATAGTGATAATGTAACCAGCATTTGGAATCAAAAACTTGCGGGCGGAGGTGTCGCGATCAATAAATTAATGAGCGATCTTCAACTGGCCCACACACGTGTCAACTCACAGACAGAGGGACGGAAGCCGGATTGGGAAAGATATGGTTGGGGCCAAACTACACCAAAAGAAATGGCCGACTTGGTCACACGGATCCGACAAGGCAAAGTTGTATCCCAAAAATCTTCCGATCAGATGTATCGTTTTATGGGCAACATGTTCTATGATGAAAGAGGGCTATCGCAAATCCCATCCACTGTTAAAACAGCTTCAAAAACAGGCTCTTTAGATGACGTACGCAATGAGGTCATTTTGGTCAATGCGCCGAAAGGAGATTACGTTTTCAGTATTTTCACTAAGAACAATACAGATAAAAGCTGGGGAAAAACAAATGAAGCAGAGGTACTAACCCGTAAACTTTCCAAATTGTTATGGGATTACTACCAATAAGCTTATTTAAGCCAACGTTATAAAGATGTGATATAAAAAGGGGAGCACTCAAAAAAGTGCTCCCCTTTCCTATCGTTCAAATGAAATATGTCAACTAATTTTTCAACGCTTCACCTACATTTTTAGCTTTCCGACTAATATCGTCACCTACTTTTTTGGAAGCATCTTTTACATCTTTAGCAGCCTCCTTGGTTCCGGTAGCAACATCATTTGCAACTTTCTTCGTACCGTCAGCGACATCTTTTGCAGCGTCTTTTGTTTTATCAACAGCTGTATTTGTCGCATCTACTGTCGCATCTTTTGCATCTTTCAATCCCTCTTTTACATCCTCTCCAGCATTACGCAAAGCATCCTTGGTTTTCTCCCAAGCTGTGTTAGCTTCTTCAGAAGCAGCTCGAGCTTTTTCCTCGGCGGCTTTATCGCCTTTCGCGATAGCTTCATCCAAATCCTTTTTCGCTTGTTCTGCTTTCAAACGGGCATTTTCCTCCGCATTTTTTAAATCTGCGATTGCCGCATCTACATGCTCACCGACTGTTTTTGCCGAATCTGTCGCTGTAGTGTCTTTTTTCTCCGAATTGTTGCAAGAAGACATGACCAATGCTCCTGCTACGACTGCTAAAAGTGCAATTTTTTTCATTATAAATTGATTTATGAGTGTAGTTTTCAACGGCTCATCAGAGCACGTATACATCAATTTACAACTTCTATGCCAATTAGACAAAATTATTGCTTCGGATAGATTGTTCCTTTCGCAGCTTCTAACGTATTTTTCAATAAACCCACGATTGTCATTAACCCAACTCCGCCCGGTACCGGTGTAATCCAGGATGCTTTAGGAGCAACATTTTCAAAATCGACATCACCAAATAGCTTAAAACCAGATTTTGTAGCTGTAGAAGTTTCTCTATTAATACCGACATCAATCACAACCGCACCGTCTTTAACCATATCTGCTGTAACAAAATTTTTCTTACCGATTGCTGCAACAATGATATCACCCCGCAAAACCTCTGTTTTAAGGTCTTTTGTGCGACTATGTGTTAATGTCACAGTACAATTACCTGGATTGGAATTACGAGCCAGTAAGATACTCATTGGCGATCCCACAATATTACTTCTTCCAACCACTACAGCGTGCTTGCCTGCTGTATCGATCTTATAATATTCCAACATCAACATAATACCATATGGCGTAGCTGGAATAAAACAAGGAAGATTACGTTGCATACGTCCCAGGTTGATCGGATGGAAACCATCAACATCTTTGCGGTAATCAATTGCTTCGGTAACTTTATCTGGATCAATATGTTTTGGTAAAGGCAACTGCACAATCAAACCATCGATAGACTCATCCTGATTGATTTCTTTGACCTTAGCGATCAATTCATCCTCTGTTATGTTTTCATCATAACGAATGTTTGTTGATTCAAAGCCGACCAGTTGACAGTTGCGCATTTTGCTAGCTACATAGGTTTCGCTACCACCATCATTCCCCACAAGGATAGCAACCAGATGAGGCTTACGGCCAGTCTGTGTCGTAAATTCAGCCGCATCTAACGCAATTTGCTCTTTAATTTTTTCGGAAACTAGTTTACCATCTAAAAGATTCATGTTTAGGAGATTTTATTGTATTTAAAAGGAGCCCAAGAGCTCCTTTATTATTGTGTTATTTTGATTAATCTAATTTCAATACCGCCATAAATGCAGATTGCGGAATCTCTACGTTCCCAACCTGACGCATGCGTTTCTTACCTTTCTTTTGTTTTTCCAAAAGCTTACGCTTCCGGGAGATATCACCACCATAACATTTTGCCGTAACATCTTTACGTAAAGCTGAGATCGTCTCCCGGGCAATAATCTTTGCACCGATTGACGCCTGGATACGAATTTCAAATTGTTGACGGGGTAACAGTTCTTTTAGTTTTTCACAGATCTTTTTACCAAAATCATACGCGTTGCTCCGATGTATCAACGATGACAAGGCATCTACAGGTTCATCGTTCAATCGAATATCCAGTTTTACCAAATCTGACTTGCGATAACCAATCTGGTGGTAATCAAATGAAGCGTAACCTTTAGAGATTGTTTTCAACTTATCATAAAAGTCAAATACAATTTCTCCCATTGGCATTTCAAAAACCAATTCAACACGATCTGAAGTCAAATAATGCTGGTTCATGATCGTACCGCGTTTTTGGATACAAAGTGACATAATTGGTCCAACGAAATCCGATTTCGTAATAATATTAGCTTTGATATATGGCTCTTCGATTGAATCCAATTTACTTGGATCAGGTAGATCAGAAGGATTATGTACGATCACTTCCTCTTTATCTTTGGTCATATAGGCCTTATAGGATACGTTGGGAACTGTCGTGATCACCGTCATATCAAACTCGCGCTCTAGGCGTTCTTGAATAATCTCCATGTGAAGCATACCCAAGAAACCACAACGGAAACCGAAACCCAAGGCTGCCGACGACTCTGGTTCAAACACCAAAGAAGCATCGTTTAGCTGCAAACGGTGCATCGATTCACGCAACTCCTCGTAATCCTCCGTATCTACAGGATAAATACCCGCAAAGACCATCGGTTTCACCTCTTCAAACCCTTGGATAGCCTCAGAACAAGGGCGATCTTTATGCGTAATGGTATCCCCTACTTTCACTTCACGTGCCTCCTTGATACCAGAGATAATATAACCTACATCACCGGTCTTAATGACTTCTTTAGGTACTTGATTCAACTTCAGTGTACCAATTTCATCGGCAAAATATTCTTTCCCAGTAGCAACAAATTTCACGCGGTCGCCCTTGCGGATTTCACCATTTTCAACTTTAAAATAAGCCATGATACCACGGAATGAGTTGAAAACAGAGTCAAAAATCAAGGCTTGCAAAGGTCCATCAGGATCACCAACTGGATGTGGAATACGGTCAACAATAGCTTCCAAAATATCCGGAACACCAAGACCTGTTTTACCAGATGCAGGAATAATCGCATCGCGGTCACCACCGATCAAATCCACAATCTGATCTTTGACTTCTTCCGGCATAGCACCAGGAAGGTCCATTTTGTTGAGAATTGGGATGATTTCCAAATCATGTTCCAACGCTAGGTATAAATTTGAAATCGTTTGCGCCTGAATACCTTGAGATGCATCAACGATCAACAAAGCGCCCTCGCAGGCAGCAATTGAACGCGACACCTCATAAGAAAAATCCACGTGTCCCGGGGTATCAATCAGGTTCAAGATATATTCCTGACCATCTCTTTTATAATTCATTTGGATGGCGTGACTCTTGATCGTAATACCACGTTCACGTTCCAAATCCATATTATCAAGTAATTGTGCCTGTGCCTCACGCTGACTGATGGTATTGGTATACTCTAAAAGGCGGTCTGCCAAAGTACTTTTGCCATGGTCAATATGCGCAATAATACAGAAATTACGAATGTGCTTCATATAGGATTTTTAAACTCTTTTGCTAAAAGGCAAAGATACCTTTTTTTATATATATTTATATAAACTAGCTTTTTTTTAGTTTACTATACGCGAAGAAATCAGACTAGACACTATTCCTACTAAGAACGGTAGAAACTGCATCCGCTATTCAGCAATAGCATATAAAAAATGTTTCTGATTTCGTGTAACATTGTCTGTGTCCCAAGAAATTCGTCCCCGAAATTGCTCCGAACGAATTGGACAATTGCCGACCTGACAATATTGGCAGCACTGTGGAAGACAAGGATCCGCATGAACGAAAAATTCGGTCCGTACCGACATTTCCTTATTGACAATCTTATCTACAGCAGAAATTTCATCATGCACCTGGATCAGGTCAAGGTAACGGGGTAGTGTGAGATGGCAATCCACATGGAGTTCGTTCCCATAGCGCTGTACACGAAGATTATGAACATCAATCCATTCATCTTTCCGATTGCGCTCCAAGATTTCGACTACATCCTGTACGAGCGCTGTATCCGATTCATCCATCAATCCACCGATCGATTGGCGAAGTAGCTTATAACCATTGAAGAGGATAAAAAGCCCCAGTACAATTGAAATGACCACATCGATCCATTGGAAACCTGTCAGTCTCATCAATAGTAAACCCAGTATCAATCCGACCGTACTATAGGCATCTACCTGCAGATGTTTTCCGTCCGCCACCAAGGTAATAGACCCCAATGCACGTCCACGCTTCATGATATAGAATCCTACTGCAAAATTTATCACAGATGTAATACCAATTAGATAAATCCCTTGTTCAAGGTGTGTTAACGCTGCAGGAAAGAAAAGATTGTAACAAGCCTTGGCTAAGATAATGGCGCCGGCGATAAAAATAAGTCCACCTTCTAAAAACACCGAAAAGAATTCCACTTTACCATGCCCGTAGGGATGATTCTCATCCTTAGGCTGCGCCGAAAGATAAATACTATAAAATGCAAAACCCGAAGCAATCACATTAACGATACTCTCTGCCGCATCTGTAAAGATTGCACTGGAGTCCGTTAAAAAGTAGGCAAAAAACTTCACAATCATCAAACCTATTCCCGTAAAAAGCGATAATAAAACCAATCTTCTTTGTCTTGACATGATGCTTATCTTCTATATGAAACCTTCTATGAGCTAATGATGAAATGAGGACTAGCCAGCATTTTTGTGAGCGCAAAGGTAAAGATATAACGACAAATCAGAACGATTAGTTTTGAACATCCAACATCAGGGATCAATTAAATAACTGTGCTAAATCGCTTCAACTGCCCTTTTATTAAAAAAGCCCAATAAAAGAGCTACTTTTCTTTGTAAATTCTCAAAAATAAAGAAGATTATTTGCAACGTATATAATATCTTTGTCTTACCATGAGCACATCATCATACTTATCAGACAGGATAAATAATTTGTCCGAATCGGCTACACTTAAAATGACCAAGTTGGGCCGCGAATTAGCAGCAAAAGGCGTTAATGTAATTAGCCTTAGCGTAGGTGAACCTGATTTCAACACCCCTGAGCATGTAAAAGATGCAGCGAAGAAAGCCCTAGATGAAAACTGGACGCGTTATTCGCCGGTACCGGGATACCCTGAATTGCGCCAGGCAATTGTAAACAAGTTGAAGACAGAAAACAATTTAGATTATGATATCTCTCAAATTGTTGTTTCTACAGGTGCGAAACAATCCCTGTCTAATGTAATTTTGACTTTGATCAACCCAGGTGATGAGGTAATTATCCCAACACCATATTGGGTATCATACTCCGAAATGGTCGTTTTAGCAGAAGGAAAATCGGTATTTATCAATACAGAGATCGACAATAACTTTAAGATTACACCAGCACAATTGGAGGCGGCAATTACACCAAAAACCAAATTGTTTATGTTCTCTTCGCCAAACAACCCTACAGGAACAGTTTACAGCAAAGATGAATTGGCTGCATTAGCCGAAGTTTTCGAAAAACATCCACAGGTATTTATCCTATCCGATGAAATCTACGAACATATCAACTTTGTAGACAAACACGAATCCATCGCACAATTTGAAAGCATCAAAGATAGAGTAATTATCATCAATGGCTTTTCAAAAGCATTTGCAATGACGGGATGGCGTTTAGGTTATATCGCTGCCAACAAAACCATTGCTGCCGCGAATGATAAATTACAAGGACAGACAACCTCAGGTACATGTTCAATTTCTCAACGTGCGGGTATCGTCGCTTATGAACAGGGATTAGAATCTGTCAACAAAATGAAAGAAGCTTTCGCTCGTCGTCGCCAATTGGTATACGATCTATTAACTGAAATCCCTGGCGTAAGAACAAATCTTCCAGAGGGTGCATTCTATTTCTTCCCAGAAATCTCTTCGTTCTTTGGTAAAAAAGACCAAGATGGTAATGTCATTAAAAACTCATCTGATTTGGCATTGTACTTATTGAATGTTGGTCACGTAGCTACAGTAGGTGGAGATTCATTCGGTAACGACAATTACATCCGCTTGTCTTATGCAGCCTCAGACGAAAGTTTGATCGAAGCTTTAAAAAGAATCAAAGAAGCATTAGGAAAACTGGCCTAATCTCCTATCCAAATATAAAAAAGAGCTCCTCTGAGCTCTTTTTTTATGCAGTTCTAATTTTCCTCCTAAATTTTCGGCACAGCCTAACCGCCTATTCGGTCAAATATCATCTCAGCCCCATAATTTAAGCAGATGTTATCGCTTAAAATAAATATTTATTACATTTACTCCTATGAGTATTTTAACAGAGAAATTTAAAACGCAGCACGACACGGCTCCGTTTTCACAGATAAAAAACGAAGATTATATTCCCGCATTTGATGAAGCTATTCAGAGGACAAAAGATGAAGTCGATGCTATCGTCAACAATCCCGAAACGGCAACTTTTGACAATACCATCGCTGCTATGTCCTACTCTGGACAGACACTAGATCGTTTGTCCAATATATTTTTCAATCTCCATTCCGCTGAAACCAATGCTGATCTCGAAAAGATCGCACAGGATGTCGCCCCAAAACTATCTGCTTTAGGTAATGATATCACCTTAAATTTCGATCTTTTCAAAAGGGTTAAGGCTGTATACGATCAGAAGGATCAACTGACATTGACAGCAGAGCAAACCACCTTATTGGAAAAATCCTATAAGGATTTTGTACGCAACGGCGCACTTTTAAATGATGAACAGAAAGAAAAGCTCCGCGAAATAGATGCTGAGCTATCACTTTTAAAATTGAAATTTGGAGAGAATGTCCTGGCCGAAACCAATGCCTATCAGCTGTTGGTAACAGACGAAAAAGATCTTGCCGGACTTCCAGAGGGTGCTGTAGAAGCTGCCCATGCTTTGGCTAAAGCCAACGAAAAAGAAGGCTGGCTTTTTACCCTGGATTTCCCGAGCTATCTTCCTTTTGTCACTTATGCCGACAATCGGGAACTTCGCAAAGAAATTACCCTCGCCGCAGGCCGTAAAGCTTTTCAGGACAACGAGCACAACAACGTGGACAATGTCCTTAAAATTGTAAAACTGCGCTTCGAACGGGCCAAATTATTAGGCTACGCCACCCATGCAGACTTTGTCCTTGCCGAACGTATGGCGCAAAACCCAAGCAAAGTCACCGAATTCCTAAACGACCTCCTTGGAAAAGCGAAACCAGCAGCAGTGAAAGAATTTGCAGAATTATCCCAATTTGCAAAAAACATGCATGGCATAGACCAATTGGAAAAATGGGATGGTGCCTATTATGCCGAAAAGTTGAAACAAGAACGCTTTAATCTGGACGATGAAAAGCTCAAACCTTATTTCAAACTCGAAAATGTCTTACAAGGTGCATTTGAAGTAGCCCATCGCTTGTTTGGCATCAACTTCAAGGAAGTCGATACAATAGATACCTACCACGAAGAAGTACAAACATTTGAGGTCAGTAAAGACAACGGTGAATTAGTCGCTATCTTCTATGCCGATTTCTTCCCACGTAAAGGAAAGAGAAATGGGGCCTGGATGACATCTTTCAAACCACAGTACATTCAACAGGGTAAACAAGAACGTCCGCATGTCTCCATTGTTTGCAATTTTACGCGTCCTACAGCTTCAAAACCTTCGCTGTTGACCTTTCAGGAAGTGACCACATTATTTCACGAATTTGGACATGCCCTACATGGTATGCTAGCTGACAGCACTTATCCTACACTATCTGGAACCTCTGTATATTGGGATTTTGTCGAGTTACCGAGTCAGGTGATGGAAAACTGGTGCTACGAAAAAGAAGCTCTTGAGCTATTTGCCAAACACTATGAAACTGGCGAAGTGATCCCGATTGAACTTGTCGAAAAGATCCGCGAAAGCGCTTCATTTCTTGAGGGTATGGCAACAATGCGCCAATTGAGCTTTGGTCTATTGGATATGGGCTGGCATGGACAAGATCCAACAGCGATCTCGGATCTGAAAGCATTCGAAGATGAACAGTTTGCCTCAACAAAACTCTATCCCGATGTCAAGGAAAATGCCATGAGCACGGCCTTCTCCCATATTTTCAATGGCGGTTATTCTTCGGGCTATTACAGCTACAAATGGGCCGAAGTACTGGATGCCGATGCATTTGACTACTTTAAACAAAACGGCATTTTCAATCAGGAAATCGCAACCAAATTCAAGGATAATATTCTTTCAAAAGGTGGAACCGAACATCCAATGGTCCTTTACAAACGTTTCCGCGGACAAGAACCTTCGGTAGAACCTTTGTTGAAAAGAGCTGGATTGATCAAATAATTAGATTGATCAAATAATAAAAAAGCTGGATTTTATATCCAGCTTTTTTATTGGAAACATAAATCCATCAAGAACTTCCTCCCTATCAAAATCCCTGTAAAAGTAACAGAACACTCAGCCAATCAAATCAGGTTCGATTCTTAAGCTATTTTATTAAAGCATCATTTGTTTTCCATTCAGAACCAAAGCATTAAACAAGAATCGCACGTATCTTGCTGATTAAGCAAAAAAATTGTACCTTTGTAAGACATAATTGGGGTTGACCGGAATTGACAGGATGGAGACGGTTATGTAAGCATGTAGTGCGTTGTTAGTAGAGCACTTTAATCTGAACTTTCAGAATTATAACTGGCGAAGAAAACTACGCCTTAGCTGCTTAAGTTAGACTTAACATAGCTATTTGTCCCGTTAGATCCTGTTCTTTGGTTTAACATTCGGGGCATCGAACAATAGAACTGGCAAGTGTGATGTTGCTAAGCACTTGTGAGAAACAGCAACTACGGCGTACGGTATAGGTAAGCGACTCACCTTCCCTCGCTCGACAATTAAAGAGAAGCTAAACATGTAGAAAGCGTATACAGTACCATGACTGGACGAGAGTTCGAATCTCTCCAGCTCCACTTAAGGAGACACTTCATAGAAAGTGTCTCCTTTTTTATACCCATAAAAAACTATGAACCAAGCTATTAAAGCATATTCATTGAGAGTTCGATTTCTCCTTAAGGATTCGGCATCCAAAATACTTGAATCGCCATGGCAATATATTAGTGGTAATAATCAATCTTATATTTAAACTCTACATCAGCAACATCCAATAAGAATAACATTGATACGATTATTCTCATTTAATATAATCGCCTATTCTATTGATATCAGATATTGGGAATATAATATTATAAAGAACAATTCAGTTTAATAAGGAAATTAATAAAAACGGGAATAAAAGTGTCGCTTTATATTGCTAGAATTTCCAAGCTAATCTCACTTAAAACAAGAAATACTCCGGACTCAGTAGGGAGACACAAAATATTACTCTAATGATAAAAATTAAACACTTTTTAAAATTCGTGTTTTTTTCGGAGATACTTTTTAAGCAGTATCAACCGCCCTTTTGTTTGCTTGGTGATCAATGGAAAAGTACAGTTTTTGACAACAAAAAGTAAACAACTGTGGATATCAAGAAACTTTGCCAAGTTTGAAAGAATCTAAACGTCCCGAACCCTGAAATTTAATTCGTATACCAACAATATTCCCTATTCCGTTACTGAATGATCCTTCATACGCTAATTCGTTATTCAGTTTGATCTTAATCTTTTCAGAAGAAGCAGAGCATTCAACAGCAACGGGGGAAGAAAAATCCACCCCGAAAGCAGAGAGGTCATTTGATCTACCATCCATAAATAAATTGCCAATTCGTAATTTGATATCTCCAATGCAGCCCCGACTTGAAAGGGGAATGATTATTACTCCTTCTGTACCGAGAAGGACTATTTCTGTTTGTCTACAAGGGGCTCCAGGATAATCATAGGTATTCTGAACGTTCAACGATAATGAAAAAGATCGGCTATCTACACTGAGTTCCTTGTTCACATGCGTAAGCATAAATGAATGAACATCTTGGTTATAGATGTTCAGATCCCGACCTAAATCTTCGGGAGTTATGCCGAGCCAGTTGTCATGTCGGTAAATTTCCTCTGGAAAATAGAAAGGAATTGAATCTCTTAAAAGGACACCCATCCATTTCTCAGATTCAATAAAGACGTCATGTTCCTTTACAATGGAATCATTGAGAACTAACTTGGCTCGATAATATCCAGGTAGATAATATACACTTGCATGTTCGTGGTGGAATTTCTCCACCCTTTTCCTTCTCATATCATCCCAATTCTGTTGTATAAATACACTATCGGCATTTGACTGACTTGCATCATATTTAAATATCACAGTATTTGGAACACCATCTGTAACGGCTTCACTCTGAAATTTAACATTGCTGAAACTAAGGGTTTTATTGGACCTCATCTGCAAGAGAAAGCTGACTGCAAAAAACACTATACCAAAGATTATGAATAACCTATAATAGTCAATAGACTTTTTAGGCCGCGACGTAAGAGTTTCTGGATTATCGATCCCTGGTAAAGATTTTACAAAATCCCTCCAATTGGAGTAACCGATAAATCTAGACAATGCATCGAGGGTACTAATGTTGGGCCTGCTTTTATACTGAACCTTTCCCCATATACGCTTTAACGTGCTTGAACTGATTATTGTGTTTGTTTCTACAAAAATTTGCTCGCTTAGGTTTTCAAAGTCCTGTGATTGCCAACTGGAGCTATTTTCCCATCCTAATTTTTCTTCGATCAGTAATTTACATCGATCTATATATTGTTGATTTTCAGCCATATTTTATAATGTTCAGAACTTGAACAGATTTGAACAGGAAATGAACCGTTAAACGTCCTCAATTATTCTATTATTGATCAAAATATCTCAAAAATATAAAATCAAATCTTAATACTATGATCAAAATCAAATTAACGTTAACCCTGTTAGCAATGTTCTATCTTATGGTTGAACTGTACGGTCAGCAGTTTACAAAGCCCCTATTGCAAATGGAAAAATTAGAGTCCATTAGAAGAGAGTTTGTAATTTTAAAAGATGGTAAAGGAAATACCTATGTTCATGTGAAGGGCCAGCCAAATGCAGGTGTTGTCTGGATAAAGGACATCCTTTTCGAGACCGGGACAATTGAATTTGACGTTAGGGGCAAGGATGTTCTTCAGGAGAGTTTTGTAGGTATTGCATTCCATGGAACCAATGATACTACTTACCAAGCTCTTTATTTTAGGCCATTTAATTTTCGAGCTAAGGACCCTATTCGAAAGAAACATGCTGTGCAGTATATATCTCTTCCGGACAACGACTGGCCATACCTCAGGGAAGAGTTTCCGGATATTTATGAAGCTTCCATGCCAACGGTAATCGACCCAAACGATTGGTTTAATGTAAAGATAGTCGTTACCAAAGATACAATTAACACATTTGTCAATTCACTGCAAACTTCTGTGCTAACCGTAAAATCACTACATAAGGCATCATCAGGTAAGATCGGCTTCTGGACAGGGAATGATTCAGATGGTGATTTTGCAAATTTAAAGATCACATTTAACAAATAGAATCTGGTTATACTTACCACTCACGTCGTAAATGTAAAAACTATTATTCATCATTGGAGTTCTATTTCTTTGCGCATAGCATACGGGTATGTAGAGTGCAAAAAATATAAAAAAGGTTTTGTTTTTATATTTAAAAATTTGACAATCAATTCAATACAATAGAAGACAAAGTTTTATGTAAGAGATGAATTTATAGAAATTTTCGTTAAAGCGGGTGATTTCTGCAATGAAATCAGACCTCTTCTTGATGAAAAGCCTATAGAAGACAGAAAAGTTGGTAAATGCAATAGAAAAGCCAGTCTCTCTTAAAATGAAATCATCAGCTTAATGGTTCTTTTTCATACTGGCCAATTTACCAATTTCAAGTCTTTTTTATATTCATTTTGCATTTCCCCTTCTCAAATCTTTTCCTTGGTTTAGCCTCTTACAATAGATTTGGTGAAGTTCAACCAAGGTGTGCTATGCATTTTTATAAACATGTGCTGTCTTGGCAAGCGTGAAGGGATCAATTTTATAGACATTCTGCAGATCAAGGTCTGTCACATCGGAAGAATACACACCAATACAAAGTTTTTCAGGAACACTACAGAGCGAGTACAGTTTTCTATCGATTTGTGCATGGGTTTAAACTTAACTTGATCATGAATGATAAAGATGAAATATTCACTTTTTTAACTTACAAAAGGCAATATTGAGGACATAAACCCAAAATATCCGAGGGATATGATCAAGGACATTTTTTGCAAACTCTACGGGTGTGAACGGTATATTTCAAAAGCAATGGCCAATATGCATTGGGAACGATCCGGAAGGTGATAGCTTTCCTTACAAAGGAGTATAGATTGTTAATATCGAATTGTTCGGAAACGAACAAATAATGTACGGTACCGAACATTTCAAAACAAAAAATAATATAAAACACTAAAACTCAACACATTAATTAATTGGCAAATCTTTTGAAAGATTTAATAATATTCTTAAAACAATCCACTATGCTTAAAAACTATTTAAAAATAGCCTTCCGTAATCTTAAGAAGAACAAGGGCTTTACAGCGATTAATATTGTTGGATTGGCAATAGGTATGGTGTCGGCCATGTTGATTATGCTGTGGGTGAGAAATGAATTTTCTTACGATCGTTTTTATTCAAACACTGATCAAATTTACGAAGTAGGCATGAAAGATGTATGGGATGGCGTTGCAGTACAACATTTTTATACTCCTAAACCCATGGCTGCAGCTTTAAAAACTGATTTTCCAGAAATTAATAATATCGCCCGAGTAAATAACGGAACGGGGTTTCTATTAACTAATGGTGAAGTTAAACTCTCTAAAGAACAAGGGTCATTTGTTGATAGCTCATTTTTAAACATATTTGATTTTAAAGTTTTGGTCGGCAATCCAATTGAAGCTTTGAAGAATCCCAATCAAATAGTTTTGACAAAGTCATTAGCCATTCGATTATTTAATGATGCAACCCCCATTAATCAACCTATTAAGATTAACAATACCGAAATTCTTACCGTTTCAGCTATAATTGAAGATATACCCAACAACTCATTTATGAATAAAATCTCTTATTTCGTTCCATGGACTTTAATGGAAAAATTAGGTTATTCAGATGATTCTTGGCAAAATAATTCAATTCAAACTTATGTTGAATTGGATAAAAATATAAACATCGATCAATTTAACAGAAACATTAAATTTTTTTTACAAAGACATACAGAAACAAAAGTTGAGAATTTTGTCGAACCTGTTGCCAATAAGTGGTTATATAGTAAGTTTACCGATATGGGGAAACCGACTTCTAGTAGAATTCGAATGGTCCAATCTTTTGTAGCAATAGCTTGTTTTGTTTTGCTTATTGCCTGTATCAATTTCATGAATCTTAGTACTGCCCAAAGTGAAAAAAGGGCTAAAGAAGTTGGAGTCAGAAAGGTGGTAGGAGCGAATAAAAGTAAATTGATAAGTCAATTCTTAACAGAATCAATCCTTATAGCCTTAATTGCTGGAATTTTATCCCTTATTATAACATTTCTAGTACTTCCTTCTTTCAGCGATTTAATTTCAAGAAAGTTGACCATCCCTTATACCAATATATTATTTTGGTCTGTTTTTCTTGGGTTCATATTCATTACAGGTCTTCTGGCTGGAAGCTATCCTGCATTTTACCTTTCATCATTTATACCAGTCAAAGTACTAAAAGGTAAATTACTAAGTGTACAACAGAAATTTAATCCTAGGAAAGTTCTTGTAATCTCTCAATTCTGTATAGCAATCATTCTGATAATTACTACAATTTCTATTCAAAAGCAGATTCAATACGCACAAAATAGAGAATTAGGATATAATAAAGAGAGACTAATAAATATAATGGATCAAGGAGATATACGAAAAAACCATGCATTAATTAAAAATGCATTGATTTTCTCAGGTGTAGCCTCAAATGTTTCAAGAACTTCATCTCCATTAACCGAAAATTGGAGCAGCAATCCAATGGATTGGGACGGTAAACCGAAAGGTAACAATACAATATTCGCAAGAATAGGTGTAGATGATAATCTAGTTAAAACTGCAGGTTTGCACTTAATTGCAGGTAGGGACTTTGATTTGTCAAAATTCCCTACAGATTCTTCTGCAATGATCATTAATGAATCAGCGGCCAAAGTATTTAATTTCGATGATCCCATTGGTAAAACCATTGTAGATGGCAGAAATTGGCATATTATAGGAGTTATCAAAGATTTTGTTCAAGAATCGCCCTTTAATCCAGTAACCCCATTAGTCATTCAAGGAATTCATTCTGGAGTGAATGTAACCAACATTAGAATAAATGATAATATAGAAACTAAAGATGCTTTAAATCGAATAGAAAAAATATTTAAAGAGTATAATTCAGAATACCCTTTTGAATATACTTTTGTGGATACAGAATATGCTGAAAAATTCAAGGATTTTCAGCAATTAGGGAAACTTTCCAGTCTTTTTGCAATCCTAACGATTTTTATATCGTGCTTAGGACTATATGGATTAACTGCATATATGGCAGAGAACAGAACCAAAGAAATTGGTGTCCGCAAAGTTCTTGGCGCATCTATTTTTTCAATAACCAATATGTTATCTAAACAGTTTGTTTATTTAGTACTTTTTGCCTGCATTATTGCCTTCCCTATAGCTTATTTTATCTCTGACAATATGCTTAGCTCGTATTCCTATCGTATCAAGATTACATGGGACATTTTTTTATACGCAGGTATGGGAGCTATTACCATAACCTTATTGACTATAAGTTATCAATCCATCAAAGCAGCAATAGCTAATCCAGTAGACAGCTTAAGAGATGAATAATTAGAATATAGGTGAGCATTTGAATACAGGTATCAAACCTTTTTTTTCCTTTGTAGCATATTGATAACAAAAAAAAACTAAATCTCTTATATCTTATAATTTAGATAAAAAAACAGGCAAATAGAACTACATTGGGTAATCCCATATCATTCTATTTGCCTATTTTTATCTTCTTAATAAACTGTAATAAAGGCACTAAAGGTTCTATTGAGCTCTCGTGACCTCCATAAACAAAAAAGCCTAACTCACGTTAGACTTTTTTGTTTATTCTAGAATACCTTTGTAGACGGCATCCCGTAAGACACCTCCTTCTGTATCTCCCGCATATTCCCAGTACATCGCACCGAGTAGTCCTGTCGTGTGTACATAATCGCATTTAAGTGCTATCGATTCTGGTGTTTCATAAGTCAGTACAAAATCCCCTTTATCGTTGACAAGATAATGCGCTTTAGCCTCATCGTCCCATTTCTGCTCAAAGCCCTGAAGTGAAAGCAGATCTTTATAATCGATAAAACCCTTGACTTCAGTTTTATTGCCCCGACCATAGAATGGAATTCCCAGCACCAATTTTTCAACAGGCATACCGCCCTCGATGTGGGCCTTAACGGCCTCCACACAAGTTGTATGTCCAGATAAAGGTGAACGGTGCAAACTCGCGTGATGATAAGGCGGATGACCCGAATCATAAGTCATGATATTGACAAAATCCACATCATTCTTAATCTTGTCAAAAGCAATATACTTACCGTTCGCAACAGAAGCCAAAGTCAACAGTTTCTTCTTACCAATAGCCTTGCGGATATCGTGCATGAGCAAGGTGAAATTCTCCGTATCCGCTAAAGAAGACGAGATCCCTGCAGAAGAATTCGTTGGATATTCCCAGTCGATATCAATACCATCAAGATTAAACTCCTTCATCACACGCCAGCAGTCTTTGGCAAACTTTTGCCGATTAGATTCATTAGCAGCCATTTCGCTAAACCGACCGCTTCCCCAGCCGCCAACGGACAGCAATACCTTGAGATGTGGATGTGTTTTCTTAAGATCCGTAATAGCCTTCAATCTGGATTCATTATCTATACGTAGGCCGTCAAAGCTGTCGCTGACATGTGCAAAAGCATAATTGATATGCGTCAGATAAGTCGGATCAGGCATCACTTTAGACCAGGAAGTGACATAGGCGATAACAACTTTTTTGTTTTTCGCTCGTGCACAACTTACACTAGGATACAACAATAAAGTCAATAAC
This sequence comes from Sphingobacterium siyangense, assembly GCF_023277505.1. Taxonomy (NCBI): domain Bacteria; kingdom Pseudomonadati; phylum Bacteroidota; class Sphingobacteriia; order Sphingobacteriales; family Sphingobacteriaceae; genus Sphingobacterium; species Sphingobacterium siyangense. Next base: position 5,435,698 of record NZ_CP080574.1, read on the forward strand.
AGAACAGTGAAGGTCTGACCAAATATTGATTTCAATTTACATTCCATAATAGGTTTTTATTTTGTTTCTAGATGATATTGATCGTCCTAAAATATAATCCGTAAAGCATTCACATTTGATGCTTACTCGCTAACTAAAGTTTCAGATAAATATGTAGCTTCTTTAGCAAGATTGCATACCACAACATGGCTAAAGCCCAAAACAATGAACCGGCAATAGCTAAGCTCATATAATCCGATTGCTTATAAAAGAACAGTGGAAGATGAAAACCCCAACAGACAAAGTAGATCAGATCAGGAGCAAGATAGGTCGTTAATGAGTTCTTTCCGGCCTCCTCAAACAATCTTATCCCGCGATGGTAGCCTTTCACATCAATGAAATAATAAAGTGGTATCAAAAGCAATACACTAATCCCGCAACAAACCAATGCCCAGCTCGGCGTACCATGGATTTTGGATAAAATAAACCAAAAACGCAATACAAAACCTGCAACTAGCCAAATCAAACCAATAATCAGCAAAAAACGCAACAATATCCGCGGATTTGCCGCATAACGTTTCATAAGCATCCCTATGGTTGTTCCGGACAGCACAATACAGGGTATATTGCCAGCTAGAAGAACATGTAAATATCTTCCGGCACCAGGGAATTCAACTTTAAATCCCATTTGGCTCAGCATATTGAGTACCAAAAACACCAACCAACCACATACAACCACAATTATCTTTCCCCTGCTCAATAAGAAAATAGAAGCCGCGGCAAAATATCCCCATCCAATCAGCCCTAAAATCCCCCACCACCCTACTTCCAAGCCTTTTCCATCCGACGCTTTGAAAATATACAGGAGATAAATGATCCCCATGATACCAACTGCACGCAGCCCCTTATAAATGGACTGATATTGCATGTCCTTCGGATAATGATTCCAAATCAGAAAAACGAATACATATAGCAGTGCCAACCACAACAAATGTGACATCCCCGTCAGCTGTGGATCAACTCGCGAACCATTCAGTATCAATACACCAATAAGCAATAAACTCAATGTTCTGATCAGCATATGAACAAAAATGACCGCTGTCGATGAACCTATCTTTTCCCTGGCCGCAACAGCATAAGGCACTGCCATTCCAACCATAAAAAGAAATCCCGGAAATACCCAATCCGCCAATCCCATTCCGTCCTCTTCTGCTTCCGAATGAACCAGCCATTTAGGTACACCTGGAATAAACAAGTCATTGACAAATAGCATCAAGAACAGCGTGAAACCACGCATAACATCCATTGAACGGATTCGGATTTTAGGTACAGCTTGCAATGCGTTCATAATTGATTCGTTGTATTCAAAAAAGTAGCTAACAGCATAGCTGCTAGCCAATCTCTTCCCTAGATCCTTCTTAGCTAATTTTTTAGTGATTTTATGGCGACCGGAACTCGGTGAAAAATTCCTGCTTAGAAAAGTTCCTGTATAACTAAACGAAAAGACAAGCTATTTCGCTAAGATCTATCATCAATAACGCTGATGTCTCTTCGTTGAATGATCTAAGATGAGAAAAAAATAACACTATATAGTGAAATATTTGTTCAAATTAGTGTAAATTTTACTCATAAAACACAGAAATCGTGTAATTTACCTCTGTGATCGATATAAACCAGCCAGAAGCACAACAAGAAATGTCTCACATGTATGAATTGTTACCTTTATGAAGGGTAATTGTATTGCATATAAAAAGCAATTTATCTAAGTTTGACAAAAACAGATTTAATACATAGCCGATCGCCATGAAATTCATTCTTTTTATCTGCTTGCTATTCGCAACACAAGCTATCTTCGGACAGAATATCAGCGTCGTCAATAATGAATCCTCCCTTTTTGAACTTGAAAACCCGAACGGTAAAATTGATTTTTTAGTCATTGATCCTGATCCACAAATTAAGAAACCTCTGTTTTTATTTTGTCAGGGATCGTTACCCTTGCCGCTATACTTTAATTACAAAAAAGAGGGATTAAGTCTTTTTGGAGGAGGATTAACCAACTTTAACTACCAGGATATTATTAAATCGTATCATCTCGTTGTTATTTCAATGCCAGAAACTCCAGTTATCGTAGACGAATCTCAGCTTAATGACTCTTATTGGTATTATGGTGACTCAAAAGATAAAAATATCCCGAGTATAGCGTACCAAAAAGCAGACTATCTAGATAATTATGTAGACCGAGCCGTTGCAGTATTAGATTATCTTAGCGGAAAACCATGGGTCGATAATTCAAAATTAGTTGTATTCGGTCACTCTCAGGGTGGACACGTAGCCTCCAAACTAGCCTACCGCTATAAAAAAGTAAGTAAATTAGGCCTATCAGGAACTAATATATTCGGACGAATAGACCAAGATATACGACAAGCAAAACGCGATGTTCAAAAAGGAAAAATTTCCTGGCAACAAGCCGCTCAAAAAATTGAACAAACCTATGCGTTTTATAAAGATGCCAACAATCCAGAAAAATTAAAAAACAATCCCAATTTGCGTTCCTGGCAGTCATTTTCGCAACCTGCTATTGACGAACTATTGGCCTTTAATAAACCAATCTATCTCGTCTTCGGTACAGAAGACATTGTATCTGAATTAAATGATTTAGTACCTCTTTATTTTATAAAAAATCAGAAAAGCAACTTAACTATAAAACGCTATTATAATCAGGAACACAATTATTTTGAAGTTCAGAACGACGGCCGGCCCGATTACAACAAGCCCCATTGGAACGAGGTAATGAATGGCTTTTTAGCTTGGGCATTAGAATCAAACCAAACAGTAAACAACAATTAAACAGTACAAACCATGAATCAATTAAAATTTCGCGACGCAGCACAACATGATTTACCACGCATAGTAGAAATATACAACTCTACAATAGCCTCCCGCATGGTTACTGCAGACACTGCCCCGGTATCTGTTACCAGTAGACAAAAATGGTTTGACGAACATAACGCTTCGAAAAGACCTCTGTGGCTGATAGAAGATGAAAATAACCAGATACTTGGTTGGGTAAGTTTTCAATCTTTCTATGGTCGTCCAGCTTATGATGCAACAGTAGAAATCAGTATCTATTTGGACGAACAGCAGCGAGGTCGAGGCCTGGGTAAACAGATTCTTCAGTACTGCATTGATAAAGCTCCAGATTTAGGCGTACATACCTTATTGGGATTTATCTTTGCACACAATCTTCCAAGCATTGCATTATTTGAAAAAATGGGTTTCAGGGAATGGGCTAACCTACCCAATATAGCAACCTTAGATCAGGAAGAACGTAGTCTAAAAATATTAGGTATACGAATTAAATAATAGCATGACTACCTAAGCTGTCGCCAAAAATAAAATTGTTAAATTAAAGTATTAACTTGATAAGATCTATAATTCGGTAATATGAAACATTTAATCCAATTCTCCTTGATGTTGATTGCTTATGTATTTATTTTTTTCCAGCCCCCTGTTGGCACAAAATCCAGACCGTACTAAAACTATCCCGATCGCAAGTGATTCGGCATACAGCAAGATAATACAAGTGCTTCAGGATGGTGGTTATTTTATTGTACAGCTCGATCGGCCTTCGGGATTTATTCAAACCAGTACATATCTTGAAAACAATAATCTCCTAAGCAATAAAGAAGGAGAAAAATTAATTTTCAACTTCCTGATCAGCCCTTTACAAGCTAAAAGATCAAAAATAGTTCTAAATATATTTTCAATACAAAGGCGTAAAGGCGGGAGTTTTGACGCACCTAATTATTATGATGAAGATAAGGGAATCGTCCGGAACAATAAAGCCTACCAGCAAATTTGGGATAAGATACTCCCGCTATTTCAATAAGTACAATCAAGATAAAGCCCAGTTGATCTCAGCTCACCTGGGCTTTTATAGTTAAAAAGAATTAGATCGAGATTGTCAGCAAAGGAACATCCAGCCCCGAGGCCATCATACGCGTCTTACTTCGATGGGTCAATGAGCTCCAAAAACCGTACCTATAGGGGATCATAACCAACAGATCCGTACTGCTTTCTTTTACCTCGTCCCGGATAGCTTTTACGACCTCATTGGACGTTACATTTTTGTAGTAATAACTTACGATTCCCATCACGTCGTTGATGGTTTCTCGTGTTTCTTTTCCTTTTTCCTCATTTAGCTGCTCCACTGTTTTACGAATGTTGAGTACCTCCAGTACCGCACCAAACTCAGCGGCAAAATCCTTTACTTTTTCAAGAATTTCCTTTTGCACACCACGAACAATATCACAGGCAAAAAGAATATGCTCCAGACCCGTAAATTTTGCGCCGAGCGGAACTGAAAGGATTGGTATTTTTAACTTACTAATGGCTGCCGTGGTCGTATTGCCAAGCATATCTTGATCAAAGGAACGTTTGGCCATTCCCATCACCAACAAATCGGCATTCGTCTCATGGATGCACTTGGTAATCTGGTCATAAAACAAGCCTGCTGCCAGATATGGAATAGTCAAAACACCACTTTCGGCAGTAATAGCCTCGGCTTTACGTCGTAAAACCTTACTTTGATGTTCAAAAATCTTGAACATAGAATCGGGAGAAAGTCGAGCGTTCATCGCATGGATGGAAGGATTTTGAAGAGAAAATAAAACGAGCTCGTATTCTTTTCCTGCGAAAACTTCCATAATAAACTTTAAGGCATGTTCGGCCTCTTCAGCGTAGTCTGTGGCAACAATAATCCGTTTCATATGGTCTAATTTAATTCAATAAAAAATCCCTTTTTATTACATTCAAGTTAACGAAAAATAATAAATCTATCAAACGGAGAATTGTCTCAACTGGGTCAATTTTCTCCCGATTTCCGGCTATTTTAAGTAGCTAGCCTTCACAAAAGAAGCTTTTTTTAGATAATCAATACTTTGTTGTAAACCGGTGTAAATATCGTTACGTGTTTCTTCCAGCTCAACAAAAATATATTGCAGGCCAGCAACTTTTGAATTGTTAAAAATTGCATCAAAACCGACCATACCACTTTGACCAATTTCACGATGATCCTTAATATGTAAAGCCTTGAATCTGCCGGCATATTTATTGAAATAATCAACAGGACTAACTTGTCCCATTACGGCCCAATACACATCCATCTCGAAAAATACATTCTCAGGATTTGTATGCTCTATCATATAATCGTACATCACCTTATCTTCCACTTTTCTAAACTCATGCGAGTGGTTGTGATATCCGTATACGATTCCTTGCTGACGGCATTTCGCACCCACAGCATCAAGGTAGCGACATTGCGTTTCCAGATCCTTAAGTGTTTTAGGCACATCCATCCAAGGCGTAACAATGTATTTCATTCCCGCTGCCTTATGAGTAGCAATACATTCGTCCCACCATTTTAGCGATTCCGTAAAATCTCCAGAAGCAAGCTCCCTGTCTGATAAAGTCTTCGTTGCGTGTGATGAAATTACTTTCATTCCAGCTTTTTCTACTTTTGCCTTAAACTCTTGTGGACTCAAGTTATATAATTTACCATCCTTGTATCCAGCGGCTTCCACTCCTGTATAACTCAATGCTGAGATCTTTTGTAGAATTTGGTCGAAATTCGGGTTTTTCCCGATTTCTTCACGTACAGAATATAACTGTAGACCAATTTCCTTTTTTGCAGCTTTCTGTTGTGCAAATGTTGGACTAACAGCCAACATCATACATCCAGCTACCAATGTTCCGATAAGAGTTCTTCTTTTCATTTAGTGCTCAATTATTTATTATAGACTTCGTTCAACGCAAAATTATTTGTAAACGCAGGGTTTACAGGTTGTTTAGGTTTATCGCGTTAAATATAGCCGCAATGTATGCAAATACTCGAAAAAACACAATGCTTTACCGTTTTATTTATTCACATCGCGCACTCAGTGCCACAAAACAGGTCTTTTATATGAATTAAAAATTGGCCTAACTCAACGATTTACAGTCCACCGCTGTTCTACTTATGATAACAAACAAATTGAATCATGGAAAATAAATATGACATCCCCGAGCATAACGACCAAAAACAGGAGGAGAAATTACCTGATGTTGCCATTGAGGAAAAAGATGATGAACCCGCTGGACGAAATTTAAAACGTACACTTATCATCGCAGTCTGTGTATTGATCGTATTTTATCTGATTTATTATTTTATGAGTGGACGATAATGTGCAACTCACCACAGCTCCGGCGGAACTTGACGGATTCTTGGAAACCGAAGCTGGGCAAGCCGACTTGTTTCGCCATACACGATCTGGTAGAAACTGACCATAGAATTGGCCATCGTGCTGACGTGCGATGTCATTTACCTTAGCTCCGGTGGAACTTGACGGATTCTTGGAAACCGAAGCCAGGCAAATTGACATTTTTCTCTTACAGTATCTTGTTTTTCATATGCCTATGTCCCATTAAGATAGCGAACTATCGTTAAGGTTATTTACATAGGTTGGAGATATAAGGTGTGCTAGTAGTCACTCTAAAGATTCAGTTCTGGCACTCATTCAAAATCAACCTAGACTTTCATGAAATGATTCTTATCACCGATTAAAAACATCTGTTATAACAAATATAAAACAAAAAAGAATAAATGCAAATTTTTAAACAAAAAAATAAACTATATTTTGCGCAAATTGTCATTCATTTCGTTGCATGACGGATGAAGACAAAGCATTACTGGAAACAATTGGTTTACGCTTTCGCGCGAAACGAAATGATCTATATTATTCACTGCGGGATCTATCCCATCTAACGGGCATTTCTACAGGAACACTCAATGGCATAGAAAAGGGAAAAGACTTAACGCTCACAAATTTTTTAACCTTATGTCGTAGCCTGGAAATTCAACCAACGATATTTTTTCAGCATGATATTGTCTTTAATTCTCCTTACTCCCTACCTCCCGATGCACAGGAAAGAATCACGCTAAGCAAAAAACTGGATGACCTCGTCTATCATTCGGATTTTTTCTACTCAGCACGACGTGTTTCGGAGGTATTGGTCCAATTGGGTATTGACAAGAGTCAAAGCAATAAATTCTCTGTTTACCTATCAAACTATTGTGAAGAAGGAACTCTTGTCTATCAGCAGCACGGTAACTATAAAACCTATCGTAAAAAAAGGTAAAAAAATTATTAAACTTTTTTGTTGGAAAGTTCACGAAAACGGTTTGCCCTCCTAAATGTTCCCAAATCATTAAAACGAACCCCATACTTCCGTAAGATTTCTTGTGCCTTCTTACGACCCATATGACGTACGTAAAATGTTTCATTGACAACAAAATGATGGATGCTATGTGTCCAGCCAAAAAAGAAACAAAACAATTGCATCGGAAAAGTCCACCAAACTGTCAATACCTGCGTTTGCTCAATAACATTTCCAGCTTCGACATCGCCAAAATAATGCATGTTTGACGTAATAAAATGTAAACAAAATTGGCGTAATAAGTTTGGTAATAGAATAACATAAATGATCCAATGCAGACTTATCAACATGTTATCAACATAATGTGGAAAACTCAAATCCACCCCAAAAACCTCTCTTAACCAATCAAATAATAGGTCTGCAAAGAAGAAATATAAGATCACATGTGCAAAAATTGTTACTGGAACAATGCTTAAAAACATAATCCGTTTTAGTTTTGAAGAAGTCTCCAATTTTAGATTCCCATTTTTCACCTCTTTGTCCATATCATTAAACATACGATGCAGCCGAAAGAGCCCGCCCAATACAACATCGGCCGTTGTTACCAAACGTTTGATCGACCATTGCTCGCCATTCGTCACACTGCGTTCCTCAACATCATGTAATGTACCCGAAAATTTATGATGATGATGATGCAAGGTCCTGCGTATCCAGGGATTGACAGTCAATGGGCGTAATATCCATACACTAAAAAGCATAAAATGATGAACCACTTTTTGTCTTTTAAAATAAAGCCAGTGAATCAGATCATGTTCTATTTCATGTAAAACACCCATAAAAAAGGCATTACTGACAATCATAAGCCAAGCCGGAACAAGAGCGCGAGACCAAGCTATCGATACAACAACAATGGCCAGGATCGCTAGTGCAAATATGGCCATTCCGATACTGTTCTGACTTTTTAAGATAGGGTACATTCCTTTAAGCTGTTGATAGGAAAGATTTATTTCCCTCCTAATCTGGCTCGACTTTTCCTGATGTCTCAATTCGATGTGATTTTATCGGTAAAAATAAGGATTTTTTCGCAGACATCTAAGCAGCTGACGGGACTAATCGAAGCATGAATAGCAGCTATCTCGGAAATATAAGCTTGGAAAGAGGATAAAGGCACTCCAGGGAAACAAATTCATCAACAGGAGAAATAAAACCATTCGAAAATAAGAACACAACACACTTAATTACAATAAGATAACAACATTTTAACCCTGAATTCATGTAAACACCTTAAATTAGTATAAACGATGTGATTTACAATCGATGGTTTCAACAGCCACATCAATTTCGGCCATGAAGCCAATCGTCTTTATATCTAGTAGGCATTTGGTTACCCCCTCAGCAATCCTCAACACATATCCATGTGCAAGCCCTACTACTTTCTCTATTCAGTTCGGCAAGCTCATACCTTGCCGAACATTCTATTACCCATCGGATCAGCCCCACCATGTGACTTAACTGCCAAAAGGATCTGTCTTTTTTTCGGTTTTTACGATTTTAATCAGATGCTCCAACGCATTTTTCAGACGTTTGGCATCCTCTTCCGTTTGGATTGCCCATAAAATTTCATCCGTACTTGGCGAGGACTTAAATCGAATTTGATAACCAGATTTTACTCTTGCGATGACAAGTACATCTGATTTGGCAATATCACTTCGAAAATGCTGGCCACTGGAAAGAAAGACTGTTAACACCTTCCCGTCTACCGTCACCGTATCAATTTTTGTATCCTTATAATGGTAAGCAACCTTATATAGCTTATTAATATAGGCCATGGTCTGTTGTTTATTCAAGCTCGCATTTTGGGCTACCGACGGTACTGTAATACCAATAGCCAAAAGAAAGCACAAGAAAAAATTCTTCATTTATCTAGCATTTTTTATTTCCTTACACCGCAACAACGTATCGCTCAGATTGTACTTGCTTACCACATATCACGTAACGACAATCAGCAGAAGCAAAATACGTTCCTTTTATTGATGACCAAAAATATAGATTTTATTTACTTTTTTGGCTATTGTCCCACAAACTAAACTATTTCCAGCAGCAGCATTTCGATTGCTGCTACTGAAAATCCTTATTTAGTCATTTTTATTTATTCTTTCGATCTCGATAAATCCCGGGCATTTTCTGCAATACGGATAAATTCAGCACGATAACCTTCCTCATCTTTGCCTTTAGAAGCTTTTGCTCGCGCTATGAGCTGATCAAAATTGGCCTTTTGCTTAAAATCAGAATCACGAAGTAATAGACCTAGTTCCGCTACCGCTGTTACGAATCGTAAATCTTCACTCACACTGTTCAATTCCGTAACAGAAGTTCCGACCACCTTTTGCTGCAACTTGCTTTTCTCCCCTTCAGGCTCCTTATACCGAAATTTAACTGTTGCCAGTTCAGCATTTCTCCGTCCGGCTGCCTGATCCGCTTGCTGTTGATATTTTAAGGGATCTACCGTTCCGATCCCCCCCGACTCTACACCGACAGGTACAATTTCATATAAGGCTGTCACCACATGTCCTACGCCCATATCACCACCCATCTTTTGATCATTATTAAAATCCTCAGCCTCCAACAAGCGGTTTTCGTATCCCACTAAACGGTATGCCTGCACATAACTGGGATTAAATTCGACCTGAATCTTGACATCTTTAGCAACGGTAAACAAAGTTCCCCCAAATTCGGTTACCATCGCTTTTCGTGCCTCAGAAATATTGTCTATATAGGCATAATTCCCATGCCCTTTGTCGGCAAGGATTTCCATCTTACTGTCCTTCAGATTTCCCATGCCATACCCCAATACTGTGAGGAAAACCCCCGATTTACTTTCTTTGGAAATTAATTCTTCCATCGATTCGTCACTACTCTCCCCAACATTGAAATCGCCGTCACTGGCCAAAATGATCCGGTTGTTTCCTCCTTTAATAAATTGTTGCTTCGCAATTTCATAAGCCTTCTTAATTCCTGCAGCACCAGCAGTACTTCCACCGGCTTCCAGCTCCTCAATAGCCGATTTTATTTTCATCTTTTCATCACCAGGCGTACTCTCCAGTTTTACCACTGCCGATCCAGCATAGGTCACAATGGCTACATGGTCCACAGCACGAAGCTGATCGACCAACATTTTCAACGAAGCTTTCACCAAAGGTAGACGCCCCGGTCCCATCATTGACCCCGACACATCGATCAAAAACACCAAATTGGAAGCTTTAAGATTCTCCGTCGGAATATCTTTCGCCTTTAACGTGACGCGCATAAGCTGATGCGTTGTATTCCAGGGTGCCTTCGTCAATTCGGTGACGATATTTACAGGTTCACCATTTTTAGGTCCAGCCACTTGATACTGAAAGTAATTGATCATCTCTTCAACCCGTACTGCGTCTTTTTCAGGCAGAGTTCCCGAATTGATAAATCGACGCACATTACTATAGGAAGCAGCATCAACATCGGCTGCAAAGGTCGATAAAGGCTCTTTACGTGGATTGATAAAGCTATTTTCCTTCAACTTTTGATAAGATTCTTGGTTCTGATTGGGCACATACGCCGTTCCTCTAATATACAAACCCGATACTTGCCCAGACAAAGCTGCATTAACATTCATCACCGATGCCGTCTGACGCTTCGCCTTGTGCTCATATCCGGTCACCACAACCTCATCCAGCGCATTATTTTGCTGCACCAACGCCACATCAACCTTTGACCGATGGTTGACCGCTATCCGCTGCTCAAGATATCCGATATAACTAAAAATCAAGATGTTTTTACCATCAAGGACTTGAATACGATAGTTTCCCTTGTCATCGGTCTGCACATGTGCTTTGGTTGCAGCATTGTTCACCTGTACCCCCACAATTGCCATTCCTGTATTCGCATCGACAACCTTCCCCCTAACCTCATATCCTTGCTTGGCATATCCGCCTAAGGATAGCAACAAGCCTATTACAAAAAGTATTGCTCTCATATCTTTTACATTTTTGCCAAGGGATGCCTCAAATATTAAATTTCCATAAACCAGAAAAAAAAAATATTTTTAACCAATAAAATGTTCGCATTCAAGTCGTCAAAAATAGATACAGCACAAGACCACGAGCTCTTGCTGCACTACCAGGAGTCTAAGGAGCTCCAGGTATTGGGTGATCTATACCAACGACATACGGAGATGGTATACTATGTTTGCTTACGGTATCTCCAAGATTCCGAATTGAGTAAAGATGCTGTCATGAATATCTTTGAAGAATTAATACACAAAGTCAACAAACAAGAAATCAAGGACTTCCCAAGGTGGCTTTATGTATTAAGCAAGAACCATTGTCTGATGTATTTGAGGTCTCAAAAGAACAAAACTCAAATTTCTTTGGATGAATTTGTGAAATTTCCGGGAGACATGCATCAGTATGAACAATATGATGAAAAAGAAGAACAGCTAACAGCCATGGAAGGCTGTCTGGGAAAATTACCAGACAAACAGCAACAGTCGGTTAGACTCTTCTTTTTGGAGGAAAAATGTTACAAAGAGATTAGTGAATCTACCGGTTATAGCTTGAACGAAGTAAAAAGCTATATTCAGAATGGAAAACGGAATTTAAAAAATTGCATGGAGGCTTGGAATGAGCAACAGTAATTACGACATAGCATACTTAAAGAAATACGTCAACGGCGAACTATCTCCTACGGAGATGTATGCGCTTGAACGGGAGGCGCAACGTGACCCCATGTTGGCGGATATTCTTATAGGTATTGAAATGGATCAGAATAAAACCGTACTTACAACAATCAACAACCAAATTGCACAACGTGTTCAGAAAGATAATACCGCTAAAATAACGGTCTTTGATTGGAAGAGACTTGCCATCGCCGCAGCGGCAGTGATCGTGTTGGGGATTGGTCTCCTCCTTTACCGTCAACAGGACAAAAATTCATCCGAAGCGAGGCGTACCGCTGAAGTAAGTGTTACACAGGAAAAACCCAAAACAAAGGTTACAGCAGCAGATTCTATCATTCCTTCAGATGATATTGCATCAAAAATAGGATCTCAAGATCATTCGCCACAATTAGCAGATAATAACAGACCGCGGCTTCATGAACAGCACCCACTGGAAGAGGTGACCGTTTTATCCCAGGAACCCTCCCTACGTGTAAAATCACTGGAAGAAATGAAGGAAGGTCTCAATAATGATCGCCCTGTATTTGGATTAAGACCTACAGACAGTACAATTGTTATCGGTTATGCGCCAATGGCAAAGAAAAAAGATGCTTCCCAAACGATTATGATTCGAGGAACCTCAAGTTTAAACAATGCACTTGCAGGCAGAGCTCCAGGTATTTCGATCCCACAACAACAAGGTACACCGCTACAACTTACAATTCGGGACAAAGAGACAGGCTTACCTATTTCGGGAGTGACAATCATTCAACCCAATAGCAAGTTTGCGACGAATACCGACGCACAGGGTCAAGCTACCATCCAACCCAGTACAATGGATTCACTCGTCGACATCATGGCGCTGGGCTACAATTCTGTTGCATTGAATATGCGTCGCAGCAAAAATACAACGATCAAACTGCAACCTTCCGGCGCCACACTTGATGAAGTCGTCGTCACAACGATGTCTTCACGCAAATCAAAGAGTGCCGAACCGATCTGGGGCTGGAGATCGTTCAACAATTATATCAAGAAAAAAACAGCTAAAAGTCGTTATGAGGGCACTGTCCGTTTAAGCTTCTATATCGATAAAGATGGACTCCCAACAAATATCAGCGTTCTCCAAAGTGCAAATGATTACCTCGATGCCAAAGCCAAAGAGATTCTACTTTCGGGACCAAAATGGAAAGGGGAAGACTACCGCTATGTCACGTTAAGCTTCGAATTCACCTTGTAAGGATGCGATCTGAGCACATCCTATCTAATTACAACACAAGTTTATCTCGCTATCGGGACAAATAAGCAATCGCAATTGATCGATCCATTTATCTTTTCAACCAATTTAATTTATAAGGGTTTGGATTTAAAATTATTTCATACTTTAGTGTTATAATTCTTAACCATACAGTCATTTTTTATGAAAAGTTTTTTCACTGGCCTCCTCCTGCTTAGTGGTGTATACCTACAAGCGCAAGATTTTTCGTTCGGTAAAATAAAAAAGGAAGATTTTGCCATTACTGTTGATAAAATAGATACGGCAGCAAATGCCTTTGTCTTACGCGAATACGGTTCAGCCGAAGTAAGTTACAACAAGAATAAAGGTTTAGTCGTTGAATTTTTCAAACATGTTCGCATTAAAATATTAAATAAGGAAGCTTATGATTATGCTAATTTCAGCATCCCGCTATATAAAAGTGGGAACGACCGGGAAGTCCTTATGGACATCAAGGGGGCGTCCTATCACCTTGTCGGTGATAAGGTCGTGGAAACAGAAATGACCAAAGCGAATATTTTTAACGAAAACGCCTCAGAAAACTATGCGGTAACGAAAGCGGCTATACCACAAGTTCAGGAAGGTACAATTATCGAATACCGTTACCGTACGGAATCCCCATTTATCTTTAACCTAAATGCTTGGGAATTTCAGGAAGATCTTCCGAAACTTTATAGCCAATACGTCACGCGTATTCCCGAGATCTGCCATTATAAAGCCAATTTAAAAGGTGGGCTTGCTGTCAGCGACAGGAAGGTAGAAAACTACAACACAGGCCTGGATTCTCAAGTTGGTGAAGTCCTAGGTAGTAAAACTACCTACACCATGGAAAATATCCCGGCTTTCCACACGGAAGATTACATGACCTCGTCCAAAAATTTCAGGTCAATTATCTTCTTCGAACTCGGCAGATATAGCGTTCCAATGGGACCAACAAAAGACTTCTCGCTCACATGGGAAAATGTCAGAGATAAACTTGTACAGGACGAAAGTTTTGGTGGACAAGTAAAGCGAAAAACCGCATTGAAGGAGTTCATTGAACCGGTATTGCAGGATTCAAAAGATGACCTGGAGAAAGCGGTACGACTGTATACCTACTTCCAGAAACAAATAAAATGGAATAACCGCCATTCGATCTACGCAAAAAATATCAAAGAAGCCATCGAAAAAAGAACAGGCAATAGCGCCGATATTAACCTTGGACTGGTCAATGCCTTACGTTATGCGAAACTAGATGCCATCCCTGTTATTTTATCGACACGTGAGAATGGCTATGCAGGGCTCTATGCACCAGCGATATCAGAGTTCAACCATGTCATTGCCCAGGTAAAAATAGGTGAAAACTACTACCTGCTGGATGCGACCTCTCCCTATGAGATGTTTGGAAATATTCCAATGAAATGTATTAACTTTCAGGGAAGATCAATTCCCCTGGAAGGCGAATCTGACTGGGTAAAGCTCGAGGCAAATCTTGCATCTACTTACAGTAACTTCTTCTACGGTGAACTGTCGGAAGATGGTGCATTAAAAGGAAAATGGATTACCTCACGTAACGGTTACGGTGCTTCCAAAATGCGTGAACGCCTTCAAGGAAGTAATTCTGAAGAAGAATTCTACGAAAAAATAGATGAAGAAAACAATCGCATCAAAATCAATAGTTTTAAAGTATCGAATCGGGAATCTCTTGACAAACCACTAACGGAGGAGTTTGAAATTGAGATTAAGAATTTTGCAACCCTGCAAAATGAACAACTTCTATTCAATCCTTATATTGACACCAAAATGTCCAAGAATCCCTTCAACCTAACTGAGCGGAATTATCCGATCGACTTTGGTTCTTTAGTCCAAGAAGAGTGCTACATTGAAATCAAACTACCAAAAGGCTATGCATATCCAACGGAAGGAAAGTTAAAAAATATCAGTATGGCTCTTCCTGAACGTGCGGCCCGATATATTTTCAAAATCAATAATACAACACCGGATGTTCTGATAATAGAATCTGCAACACAATTAAACAAACCCTTGTTTATGCCGGAAGAGTATTTTGATTTAAAAGAGTTTTTCAGCCGAATCATCCAGGCAGAAAAATTAGATGTTGTACTCAAAAAAATATAACAATATCGCTTAACACAAATTTCATTTTATATTGACGATTAGCTTAAATAAGGATGATAACTTTGAATATCAAAAAAATAGTAAAATGATTAAAGATTCAGATTTATTCGAACTAGAGAATACCTTCCTTGGTGAAGGTTTCGAATTAGATGGTGATGATATTATCACCGATGAAGACTAGGTCTTCACTTCTTTAGCAAGTATTATTCCCCTTATATAATCTCAAAGCCCAGACATTCTTTGCTGGGCTTTTTCTTTGCTCCGTTGTTCGGCAATTTGGCCAAAACTTATTATTTCTCTATCTTTATGTCATCCTGACAATCCGCCGTTGAGCTAACCCAGCTTCTATTTTTACAGGAACGCAAGTAACAGGTTTAAATCAAATAACACACATGAGAAAAATAATATTGGATCTGGCCATGACCCTAGATGGCTTTATCGAAGGCTCACAGGGAGAGGTTGACTGGTGCATTATGGATGATGACATGGATTTCGATGGCTTTTTGGCTTCGGTCGATACCATCTTTTATGGCCGGGTAAGCTATGATGCCTGGGGTAATTTCCAGCCGCACGCTAAGGCCGATGAAACAGAAATAAATCTTTGGAAAAATGTCCATGCGAAGAAAAAATATGTTTTTTCTAGTCAGGCAAGGCAAGATGAAAACGCTACCTTCATCCAGACTGAGATCACTAAACAAGTTCAGGAAATAAAAGCACAGCCCGGAAAGGATATTTGGCTATATGGTGGAGCGCGTCTAATTAAAACATTCATTCAAGCTAACCTTGTTGACATCTATCGCATTTCCGTTCACCCTATTGCCCTGGGAAGTGGCAAGCCTTTATTCGAAAACTTACCTGAACGACTATCCCTAAAACTTGTTCAAAGCGTCACATTCAAATCGGGAGTTGTTCAGTTAATCTATACCCCCCAACATGAATCTTAACCATCAGGCAACCCCACAGATCGCTGATGATATGATCAGGAAAGTGATAGATCAACTCGAAAGCATACTTATGCTTCGTTGCTCTAGCCTATCACAAGATCAAACAGGCAGAGCCTATTATGGTTTTAATTTTCAACTGGGCAACAAAAACTTCAAATTTAGAAAGGCCAAGATAACACCAAAAAAAGTAGGATTATTCGTTGCTCTTTGGAAACGTGACAGCGATGGTCAGACCATTCCCTTTACTGCAGATGATCCTTTCGATTATTACCTTATTTTGGTTGAGCAAGACCAGCATTGCGGCCTATTTGTCTTTCCAAAACAGGCGTTAGTTGAACATACAATCCTCACAGCGGGTTCTCAAATGGGCAAACGCGGATTCCGTATTTATCCAGATTGGAGCATGCCAACGAACAAACAGGCTACCAAAAGTAAACAATGGCAGCACACATACTTTGTGGATTTCTGTGGTCCCCACCAAGAAGCCAAAAACAAATTGACCCATATACTGCAAAGCAGCTAGTCGATATTTTCGACCAAATCAGCATAAGCTGCACGCAACAAAGAAATTGCCGCCACCATACTTTGTTCGTCAAGATGAGCAAACCCCAACCGCAATGCAGTGACCGTTTTATTTTGATAAAGGCAATTACTCGGCAACAAAAGTCCCTGCGACCGCACTTTCTCTTGCAAGGCTGTCAGCGAAACAACCTTATTAAACTGTATCCAAAAGGCCAGTCCCGAGGCCGGGACGTCAAACCTGATTTTATCTTCAAAATGCCGTAACAGCAATTGTGCAAACAATTCTTTTCGCTCAGCAATTGTTTTCTGAAATTTACGCTGGTACCGGAAGATATCACCCTGGTGGATAATCTCGCCCAATGTCTTCTCGATCATAAAATTCGGCTTTCCGAAGATGTTCAAATACTTTTTTCCCTCTTCCAACAGATCCTGAGGTGCGATCAAAAAATTCATTTGGAAACCAGGGTCAAAGAAACTACCGAAAGCACCTGTATAAATCACGCGGTTACCGCCATTTTTCCGGAAAAGTGATTCACCTTTCTCCTTAAAAAAAGAAGACTCAAAATCTACATCATCCTCAATAATAATAAAGTTATACTGCTCGGCCAACTGTAACAGTTGAATTTTCCTTCGCTCGGAAAGGTTAACCGTCGTCGGATACTGACACCTGGTATTGAGGTAAACACACCTGATTTCCCCGGGTTTAAATTGATCTCCGATCTTATCTACAATCATCCCCTCCGCATCTACCGGAATGGTTTTTAGCTTGGCCCCAGCTTGATTAAAGATCATGTTAGGTAGAAAATAACTTAAATTTTCCACCAACACAATATCGTCGGGCCGGATCAATAATCGGGATAAAATTGAAAAAATCTGCTCCCTGCTGGCAATCGGCAACAAGAAATTCCGGGAAAGATGAAATCCTCTTGTTAAATTCAGATAATAGCTTAACTGATCCCTAAAAAACAAATTTCCCTCAGTCGTCGTCGGAAAGTCATCACTTTTCTTTTTCCGTTTCACCATGGATGCATAAAAACGCACTAGTTCCTCCGCTCCAATGACATTATAATCAGGTGTTCCGTCCGTAAAATAGTACCTTTCGGGAACCTCTGAAATAGGCATATCCAATATGAGTTCCTTCCTAAAAAAGTAAGGCGCAAAATCAGGTGGCTGTCTAAATGCTTCAATCGCCGACCCGGAAGTACCGATAAGCTCAGGATTTTTCACAAAAGTCCCGCGATTAGGTAAAATTTTTACCCAGCCCTGTTCCTGCAATTCCGCTAAAGCGGCTACAATAGTTTTTCGGTGCACGCTCAGTTCTTCAGCAATCTTCCGGCTTCCGGGCAACAGATCTCCTTCTTCCAATAAATTTCGCTTGACGGCATTGATAAATTGATAAACGATCTGTAGATAGATGGCATCTTCCTTACGGCGATCTATCTTAATAATGGAATGAAAACCTATACTAACCGGACTACTCATTATGTTTATTTCGGACTACCAAAGTTATCATTTAAACTATAATCTTTGCAATCATCATGAAAAAATAATCGCATTGAATTACGAAATCCGAATGGTCATTAAGTAAAATAGATTTGATTTTAGCATAAAAACTTAGCATTAATATGGAAACAAAACCAAAATGGACGCAGGAAGAAGTTGTCGCTTTATACAACAAACCAATAATGGACCTGCTTTATGAAGCGGCATCGATACATCGGAAATATCACGACCCCAACAAAGTACAAGTATCCACATTGATATCCATAAAAACAGGTGGGTGCCCCGAAGACTGCGCCTATTGTCCCCAGGCCGCACGTTACCATACGAATGTAAAATCGGAAGGCTTAATGAGTGTAGAGCAGGTAAAAGAGCAGGCACTAGCGGCCAAAGCTGGAGGTAGCTCAAGGATTTGTATGGGGGCCGCCTGGCGCAATGTTAAAGATGGCCCTGAGTTTGACCATGTACTTGATATGGTCCGAACACTGAATAGACTTGACATGGAAGTCTGCTGCACGCTAGGAATGCTGACCGAAAACCAAGCACAACGTCTTTCAGAAGCTGGACTATACGCCTACAACCACAACGTCGATTCCTCTGCCGATTACTATAAGGAAATTATCTCGACCAGAAGCTATGACGATCGCCTTCAAACGATCGAAAATATCCGTAAAACAAACATAACCGTATGTAGTGGTGGTATTATTGGGATGGGAGAAAGTATAGACGACCGTGCCGCGATGTTGATCACACTTGCTTCACTCATTCCACAACCCGAATCGGTACCGATCAATGCGCTCGTTCCTGTAAGCGGTACTCCAATGGAGGTCATGGAAACAGTTTCGATATGGGAAATGGTACGCATGGTGGCTACAGCCCGAATTTTATTGCCCACCACACAAGTTCGCCTTTCTGCAGGACGTACCAACATGAGTACAGAGGGACAAGCGTTATGTTTTTTCGCGGGAGCAAATTCGATTTTCTCAGGTGACAAACTCCTCACCACGCCCAATCCCGACGTCAACGAAGATATGGACATGTTTAAAACATTAGGTTTGGTAGCACAACAGCCTTTCGAAAAAAGAAATCAACCCGAAACCATCGCAACTGAGATGGCACATTACCATGATCTTGGTGAACGGCCAAAATGGTCAAGACCCGAACATAAAATCCAGCGCAACATCGCTAAGCAGCAAAACAAATAACAGAACTAATTCGGCAGACCATCATGGAAAGAGAAGAAATCAATCAACACGACCTTATCGATGATTTTGATAAAGAGCATCTTTGGCATCCGTATACCACCATGACAAATCCCTTACCTGCCTACAAGGTTAAACGGGCAGATGGTTGTATAATCGAGTTGGAAAATGGACAGCAGCTTATAGATGGTATGTCCTCTTGGTGGTGCGCCATCCATGGCTACAATCACCCCGTCCTTAACGCTGCGGTCACAGCACAGCTCAGTAGCATGTCACACATGATGTTTGGTGGACTTACGCACGAACCAGCAATTGCTCTCGGTAAAATACTGCTTGACATCACCCCTACTCCACTCAACAAAATATTTTATGCCGACTCGGGTTCTGTTGCGGTAGAAGTTGCGCTTAAAATGGCTATTCAATACTGGGTATCACAAACAAAGACCAATAAAACAAACTTTGTCACGGTTCGTTCGGGGTACCATGGTGATACCTGGAACGCGATGTCGGTCTGTGATCCCATTACTGGCATGCACCGCATCTTTGACAATGCTTTACCCAAACGCTATTTTGCCCCTGCCCCAAAAATAGGGTTTGAGCAAGAATGGGATGCCAATGACATCCAACCCTTGGCAGACCTGATCTGCTCACACAAGGACGAATTGGCCGCTCTCATCCTTGAACCTATCGTCCAGGGAGCCGGTGGCATGCGTTTTTACCATCCGGAGTACTTGCGTCAGGCAGCACATCTCTGCAAAGAAAATCAACTTCTTTTAATCTTTGATGAAATTGCTACCGGGTTTGGGCGCACGGGTAAGCTCTTTGCCTGGGAGCATGCCGGAATAGTGCCCGATATCATGTGTATCGGCAAAGCCTTGACCGGTGGCTATATGACGCTATCCGCCGTGATCACCTCAGATCATGTTGCGAATACAATCTCCAACGGTACGCCAGGTACGTTTATGCACGGGCCAACTTTTATGGCAAACCCCTTGGCTTGCGCAGTAGCCCACGCTTCCATCAAATTACTATTGGCAACGGACTGGAAAGCGAAAGTAACGTTAATCGAAGAACAATTGAGACGGGAACTTAGCGCTGCAACAGCGCTGCCCCAAGTCGAGGAGCTCAGAATTCTAGGTGCAATTGCAGTCATCGAGATGAAAAACTCCGTCGATCTCTCCAGCATACAACAGCGGTTTATCGAAGAGGGAATTTGGGTAAGGCCATTCGGAAAACTGATTTATATCATGCCCCCTTTTATCATAAATGAAGGTGAGCTTCATAAGTTAACACAGGCATTGCTAGCCGTAATCAGCACAGTCCAATGATTGAAAACAGTCTAATCCAGCGCATTGAAGATGAATTATTTACCCTTGAAAAACATGGAAATAAACGAAAACTTCTCCTTATCACACAACAGGATAACACAGCACAAGAGCATGTTAAAGAGCGTTACAATCTCTCGTCCAACGATTATCTTGGACTTGCGACAGATCAGATACTTCGTCAAGAATTCCTAAACTCAGTGACAAAGGATAATGCTGTATTCAGCGCTTCCTCTTCGCGTCTACTCACAGGAAACCATGCACGCTATACGCAATTGGAAACAATGTTGTGCCGAATGTTCGGTACGGAGAGTGCATTGGTCTTTAACAGCGGCTATCATATGAATGTAGGCATACTTCCTGCAGTTTGTGATACACAGACATTAATTCTCGCCGATAAGGGTGTCCACGCAAGCCTAATTGATGGTATCCGACTATCCAATGCAACCTGCTACAGGTACCGGCATTCCGATTATACGCACTTAACGCAATTATTGACAAAATATGCCCATCGCTTCACATGCATCATCATCGTTACAGAAAGTATTTTTAGCATGGATGGTGATTGCACGGACCTCAACTATCTGATCAGTCTAAAACAACGTTTCCCCAATACCTTACTTTATGTCGATGAAGCTCACGCCGTAGGCGTACGCGGAATACAGGGACTTGGCTGCGCAGAAGAACAGCAATGTATTGCCGATATTGATTTCCTGACAGGCACCTTCGGAAAAGCTTTAGCATCGGTTGGTGGCTACCTGCTATGTAAGGAACCAATCCGAAATTATTTGATCAATAAGGCACGTACGCTACTTTTTACAACAGCGCTGCCACCAATCAATCTATTATGGACTGTGTTTGTTTTGGAACGCTTAAGTGACTTTACAGACCGGCGCCAACAGCTGCACAAAAATAGCCTATTGCTCAAACAGCAAATAATTGCCAAAGGCTTTAATTGTCCGTCAGAGAGTCATATTTTACCGGTCATTATCGGTAATAACAAGGAAACGGTACTGAAAGCAGAAGACCTGCAGCGAAAGGGATTTTACGTGCTTCCCATACGCCCGCCCACGGTACCAGAAGGAACATCAAGAATCCGAATTTCATTGACAGCAACAATGACATCGTCCATGATCGAACAACTTGCAGCAAGCTTATGATACTTAAAAGAATCGCTCCTAAAAGAGTCACTCCGATCGATAATTTGCCAGGGCAGCATCTTCAGCCAAAATCCAACGAAAAACTACTGTTATTCTTTGCAGGCTGGGGCATGGATGAACATCCTTTTTTGCACTATTCCCCATTCGGCAAAGATCTTATTGTTGCCCATAGCTATACGGATTTACTGTTGGACAAAAGTCTACTGGCAGGCTACCAGGAAATTGAGATTTTCGCCTGGTCTATGGGAGTATGGGCGGCATCAATGGTACTGCCCGAACTTCAAAACAGCAATTACCCCATCAGCACATGTACTGCAATCAATGGAACACCATTTCCAATAGATGACGAAAAAGGAATTCCTAGCCAGTTATTTAAAGGAACATTGGATACACTGAGCAATAAAACGTTAGAAAAATTCAGGTTACGCATGTGTGGTTCCAAGACCCTTTTCAACTACTTTCTTGAAAGAGCCCCCCAACGCAACATCGAAGACCTCCGTTCAGAGCTCATCGCGATTGAAAAAACAGCTGGTGCAAAATCAGCAGCGGCATTCCAATGGCATCAGATATATATAGGCAAAGAAGATCGAATCTTCAACTTAGAGAATCAAAAACGCGCCTGGCCCGGTACTGCATATACGATAATCGATGCTACTCATTATCCCGAACAATTATTTAAGCACCTTTTAAGATGATCATCATGATGGACAAACAAAGGATTAGGTCCCGTTTCGCTAAAGCGGCATCTAACTATCAGTCGGCAGCGATCGCTCAATACGAAATAGCAAAAAAAATGATCAGGTTGATGCAGGAGAACATACAGCTAAGACCGCAAAAAGTATTGGAAATTGGCTGCGGAACAGGTTTTTTTTCGCGGTTAATCCTACAGCATATCAAACCAAAAAAAATGGTTTTAAATGATATCTGTCCAGAAATGATGCCTGAAGTAATGGATATCTTGACATCGTCGCACACGTTCATCTGTGCTGATGCAGAAACTTATGCTTTCCCCAAAGACATCAATCTAATCGCGTCCTGTTCTACGATTCAGTGGTTCAACAATCCTCGCGCTTTCTTTGAAAGCTGCTATGGATCCCTTCCGGATTCCGGTATCCTTGCCTTCAGCACTTTTGGACATGACAATATGCACGAGATCAATGCAACGGCACATGTTGGACTAACATATCGATCTAAATCGGAACTTATCGCAGAACTTTTAGCGTTGAATTATAAGATCCTCGTTGCACAAGAAGAACATTTAAAACTACACTTTGAAAGCCCACTACAAGTTCTTGTTCACCTGAAACAAACCGGGGTAACGGGAATAAAAAATCACCGGTGGACAAAAGGCACACTTCGGGCTTTCTGTGATAAGTATACATCGCACTATGGGACAGAAGAGGGCGTTTCCCTAACCTACCATCCCATCTATATTATTGCAATAAAAAGCAACAGCTGAGCACTTCAATTACAAACAGTCGAACAACCTACAAAAGAAATACAGCAATGAATGAAAATATCTATTTTGTTTCCGGCATAGATACCGGGATAGGAAAAAGTTATGCAACTGGCCTCCTCGCGAAACAATGGAATACAAGCGGTATACGCACCATTACCCAAAAGCTTGTACAAACTGGAAATACAACTATTTCCGAAGACATCGTCCTCCATCGCCAACTCATGGAAATCCCATTAACGGCAGAAGATCATCAGAAAATCACGATGCCAGAGATTTTCACCTACCCCGCCTCCCCCCATCTAGCAGCACGCCTGGATAATCGTGAAATTGACTTTAAAAAGATCAGACAAGCTAGCATAACATTAAGCCAACGCTACGACGCTGTACTTATTGAGGGTGCAGGTGGGTTGATGGTTCCACTAAGAGAAGATTATCTGATTATCGATTACATCCAAGAAATGCAGTATCCGCTTATTTTTGTCACCTCCGGAAAATTAGGGAGTATCAATCATACCTTACTTAGTCTGGAAGCGATCACCAAGCGCAGGATCAATCTACATACCGTTGTTTACAATACATTCCCTGTTCATAAAGACCGCACGATAAGTACTGATACGGAGTTGTATCTTCGTCGTTATATAGAAACAAACTATCCGGAGACCTTATTTGTTTGCTTGTAAATAAGGTCAAGCTGTTACTATTGATAGATATATAGTAACAGCAGGGAACCCATTCAATAAGAATTGACCGCCATCCCTGCTGAAACAGTACAGATTATGCTAATAATGGATCAGTTGTACACTCAACACCTGTTTCCAATCGCCCTGCGAGCTGAATGACGAAGCTGCTGTCTCCCTTGATTCGTACAGCAATATCATACCAATTTCCTTGACTTTCAACATCCAGGATCAATGGAACTTCTTCGGCGGGAGCTATTTCTTTCGTTATGGCATATTTTCCATAGCTAAGGCTCTCGACAACTACCGTTACCCGCTGGTCACTCTTGTTGCTGAGTCTCAACTGCAATTTCCCTGTCGCTGCCTGAGTTAGCGCTTTCAGTTCCGGAGAAACGGTAGCCTCTAGTGCTGCTGTTCCTTTTTGTCCAGAAAATTTTCGATAAAAACCATTTGGACCGTGCAATTCAAACGCATAGCGATCTCCTTCAAATCGTGCCAGGTCCCACTGATATGCCAAACGATCACCGGCCTTCACCGCAAAATTCCAATTACGGTAAGTTTCACTTTGCCCCTGTTCATCACGATATTCCAACGGACTATAAACGTTGAAGGCTGTACCTGCGGTCCTTTTTCCGAAAAACTTGCTGTCTACAGTCATCGTTAGATGAAACACTCCGTCTTTCACAAAGCCCACCGCATCATGCGCATAAGGCAATGGCAAAGATTTACGAATCCCCCGCTCCTGTATTCGGTCAAATCCCGGAATCCATCCGTTTTTAGTCGCGAGATCAGGATCTTTGACCTCAACAAAGCCTCGCGGATCATCTTTGAACTGCGCATTGTATATCGTTTCGATATACTGATTCCTATCAAGAAAAGGGAGTTGTTCCTTTTGCTGAGTAAAAGGTGTAAAAGCGGTTGTCAAATCACCACAGATTGTTCTACGCCATGCACTGATGTTTTCCAAATGCATATTCTTGTTCAGCTTTTTGTTAAAGAAAGATTCCAAAAATTGCAAAGTAGACGTATGATCAAATACCTGAGAGCAGACCTTACCACCTCGTGACCAAGGCGACGCAATATACATGGGAACACGAAAACCTAGGCCCACAGCCCCTTCGCGTGCCTGTTTTTTAGGAATCCCCTGTTTTAGCTCATTTTCTAAACGAACCATCTCCACCTCCGTATCGATCCCAGGAGAACATGCCCCTGTATCTTTCTTCTTTAAATCAGGTACAAGGAAAGGTTTAACATGATCATAGTAACCATCGTTTTCATCATAGGTAATGATAAAAATAGTTTTTTTCCAAACCTCAGGGTTCTTTGTTAAGATATCTAAAACTTCAGATACATACCAAGCTCCATACCAGGGCGCACTCGGGTGGTCCGAGAAATTCTGTGGGCCGGCCAACCAGGATACCTCAGGCAATTTACCAGTATCAACGTCTTTGCGAAATTGATAAAGAATATCGCCTTTTGGGACTTCCAGCGCAGCTTTTTTCCCCTGTGCCTTAAAATGTAACGTATCAAGCGACCTGTAATTGTTGTCCCCTTTGTTTACCGTAAACGCCCGCTCATTTAATGATTTCGTAAAATCACTTAGCTTTTTATAATTGTTTGGATTGAATTCCTTTAGTTCGGTCTCCGCTCGCTCAAGTGCCTCACTTTTTTTGCGAACATCAGCGCGTATCTTTTCGGCTTGTTCTTCGGAAGAAGGAGACTTCTCTTCCAACTTGGAAATCTGCATGGGCAAATCCCGAACCTGTGTTTCTAGGCTTTTGATATAGTTCTCCTTAAATTTAACTTGATAAGCCTGAAAAAACTCCAGCAGATTACACCCAAAATTGGATAGCCATGCCCTTTCCTGTCCAGAAAACCCGCCGCCACAGCTTGTCTCATTTTGATAAAAACGCCAGTTAATGCCATTCTTTTCAAGCAATTCCGGAAAAGTTTCCCAGGTCATTTTACCATAGCCAAAGTCATCATTCCGAATATTCGCTTTTTGCAGACCATCTTTCATCTCTGTAATCTTACCCGTCCAGAAAAAGGAACGGTTAGGCGTAGTGCTGGTCATGCCCGAGCAAAAATTCTGATCACATACTGTAAAAGCATCCGCTAAGGCATAATGAAAGGGCAAATCTTCACGTGTAAAATACCCCAATGTTAAGGGCATAGCCGCATATTGTTTATTCCCTGATTGCTTCGATAACAGCCAATGATCGTAACGACCTTGGTTAAAGGCATCCACCTGGCTTGCACGACTATGTGGAAGAGAACCCATCCAGGTCACTTTACTTTCCTTCAGGTTTAATCGGAAAGGAGCATACGTTTTTCCCTCTTTATCCGTTTGATACCATACGGGTAAACCGTTCGGTAAACGTATCGAACGTGGATCATTGAAACCCCGAACTCCCGAAAGACTACCTAGCGTATGATCAAAGGATCGGTTCTCCTGCATCAGGATGACGATGTGTTCGGCATCTAAAAAACTACTTCCTGGGTCAGGGTCTATGGCAAAGGCTTTCTGGATCGATGCAGGCATGAAGCTGGCAATACCTGCTGCTCCTGAAAATAGTAGGGTCTTTCGTAGGAATTCTCTTCTGGTTTCCATAACACTTATTTATAATTTCGATTTGAATCTACTTAGATTTCTTTTTGTTTCATATTTCTTCGTGTAAATCTTATGTTACCAAATTAAGTACGAAGAAAACATCGCCTTGATTGGATGACAAAAATTTGTTTATTTTTACGAAAAGACAACAGATATAAATATGGTGGACATTTTGCTGCTCGAAGACGACAAGGTACTCTCTAAAGAGATCCGATCTTTTCTATTAAGCCAGGGCTTTACCTGTGATCAAGCCTTTGATGGAATCGATTTTTTGGCCAAAACACACCAGAAGAAATATGGTTTTTATCTATTGGACATCAATGTCCCCAAAATCAATGGATTGGAAATCTGTAAAAAGATAAGAAGCCATGACGCCTTTACACCAATTATTATTCTCTCGGCATACGATGATATAGATGATAAAAAGGAGGCATTTCTACGGGCTGCTGATGACTATTTGGTTAAACCTTTCGTCTTAGATGAATTGCTGATGCGCATCTATTCCCTATTGCGTCGGCAACAGCATAGCGAAAGCAATGAAACAAAAACACTGGTAGTCGATGATCTGATCATTTATCCTGATGAGGCCCGTGTATTACGTGCAAATGAAGAAATTAATCTTACTCAAAAGGAATTTCAGCTGCTGCTTATCTTAGCACAGGCAAAGGGCCGCACCCTGTCCAAGCAACATATATCGGAGGAAGTATGGCAAAATCAATTTCAGACAACACAGAATACAATTGAAGTTTATATCAACTTTTTGCGTAAGAAGATTGATAAAAACTTTGAGAATAAACTGATCCATACAAGACCTGGCTTTGGTTATTACCTATCGGCAGAAAAATGAATTTAAAGAAGAAAATAGCGATTAGCTTTAGCATTGCATTCTCCGTCCTTTTCGGTATGGCGATGTTGATTATCTACTATGCTAGTTTCGATTTTCGGAAAGATCAATTTCGCCAGCGACTGATTGATAAATTGGACAATATTTCCCATTATATCGCCAGTAACCCCTATTTCAACCGCCAGTCTTACAAAAACTATTTTCACGATGACGAAGATGGCCTTTTCTATGAAGATGTTATCATCCTTGACAAAAACAAACAGCTCGTCTTCAGTACCGTAAAGGATCAGACCATTACCTGGAATGCCTCGATTGTCAACCGGCTAAATCAGGAAAAACAGATCTTCTACAATCAGGACCAATATGAAACGCTGGCTAAATATTATCGCATCAACGGTTTACCTTATTATATTATCGTAAAAGCACAGGATTACTCCGGAAATGAAAAAATGGACCATCTAGCGCTCGTCCTAACGATATTATTTGTCCTGAGCGCTGTTCTGGTCTGGATATTTAGTTATAAACTCATCCAGCGCCTATTGATCCCACTCGATAAATTAAAAGATAATATCACGCAGATTAATGCCAGTAAACTTACCAAACCTGTCGAGTATACCGGTCATACCGATGAGATTGCTGTACTAACCCGAGCATTTAATACCATGCTGCTGCGACTTTCGGCTGCTTTCGAATCGCAGAAAGAATTTAATTCCAGCGCCTCCCACGAGCTGCGAACACCGCTTGCCCGAATGTCCTTTCAGCTGGAGAACCTATATCATCAAAATCAGCTGAGTGAAGACGTAAAGCAGGTTTTACGTAACATATCCAAGGAAACCTTACATCTTTCGGAGGTAACCGATTCGCTGATGTTACTTTCAAAGTTCGACTCTGAGCGTTTGAAAATGACCTATAAGGAAGAGCGGATCGATGAAATTATCTTTATGGCCTATGAAAAAGTAGCCAAGGTATTCCCCGACCTGCAACTGGATTTTTCAATCGGTGGGATCGAAGATCCAAAACTTAGTATTTTCTGTTCCGCACAATTGATTGAAATTGCTTTTGTGAATTTATTTAAAAATGCTGCGCTCTACTCCGATACCAGGGAGGTAAAAGTGATAATTCTAGAATCAACCTTCGAACTCAAGGTACTTGTCAGTAATACTGGCCCGGCCTTGAGCACAATCGACCAAAAGCGGATTTTTGATGCATTCAGCCGCGGTGAAAACGCAAGTGAAACAACAGGATCAGGCTTAGGGCTACGTATCGTTCAGCGTATCATGCAATCGCATCAAGCAACGATAGCATATCAGGCAGATCTAAAACAATCTACGCATACTTTTGTATTACTATTTAAATTGTTCCCAAACAGGGAAATTTAGTTGCCTGATTAAGACAGATAATGTCAAGTCTCTTAGCTACAAGCACATATATTTACTATACCCATTCAAACCTATCCACCGATCTGAAAAAACATGCTTTTTTAAGCTTTTTTTAAGCATTTATTAAGGGGCTTTTAATATTCGACCAGTTATTTTGTTACATAAGATTTGAAACATATGACAAAGACAGCCCTCATATTTTTATTGCTTTTCAATAGCATGGCTTTTGCTCAACAAAAACCGCCACAAGCGGATTACGCGAGCATACCTGAAAGTACACTTGGGAATAAGCAAAGTGAGATCTTGGGACAACAGATGACCCTGCAGGAATGCGAAGAAGCCTTTATCAAAAGTAACCTCTCCTTGCTCGCGCAACAATATGACATCAGCCAAGCAGAGGCTGACGTCATACAAGCCAAAATATGGGATCTACCACAATTGCAGTTATCTGCCAATGCCTACGATCCACAGAACAAAAAAACATTTCATATTGGTCAATCCAAGGAAGCAAGCGTATCCCAATTGGTTTATCTCGGTGGAAAAAAGAAGAATGAAGTGGAATTTGCCAAATCAAATGTTGAACTTGCTAAGTTGCAGTTCAGTCAATTACTGGCGAGCCTTCGCGCGCAACTGCGTACAACCTTCTACTCCCTCTACTTTGAGCAACATAAGTTGGCAGATATTAAAATTCAGTTGGATTACCTAAATAATCTGCTTGCAGCTTATAAAGAGCAAGGAAAAAAGGGGAACGTTTCTTTGAAAGATCAAGTTCGTCTTCAAACAATGGCCATCGATCTCAACAACGAAAAAACGACAGCGATCAATAATAGCATCAATCTACAGCAGCAATTACGTGTGCTTATTTCCAGTCAGGAAGATGTATTACCGAAGTTAACAGATCAAGAAGCAGATCAGGAACTTGCCGTAAAGCCAACCATGGCTTTGGACAAAATCTATCAATTGGCCTTGGAAAACAATGCCGATTATCAATTTGCCTTAAAGACTGCTGAAAGCTCTCAGTTATTTACAAAATGGCAACAGTCTTTAAATACACCTGATATTAACCTTGGCCTTTCCTACAGCCAGAATGGGGGTGTATTCCACAATGAAGTCAATGTTACAGCCGCCATTCCGATCCCCTTGTGGAAACAAAATAAAGGAAATGTTATCAAAGCGAAATACGCCGAAGAAGAGGCAAAGAAAAATATTGAAGTCCAACGGCAGCTGTTGGAGTCACAGATCCGTTCCAACTATCAGTCATGGGAAAATCAATATAATCAATATTTTACCATTACTCCAGACGACCTTCACAACATCGCTGTGGTCTATGATGGCATATTCAATAATTTTAAAAAAGGGAATATTTCTTTAGTTGAGTTCACTGATTTTATGGACAGCTATCGCATATCTATTCTTAAGTTATACGATATGAAAAAGGAAATTATTCTAAACGCCGAACAACTAAACTACCTGGCTCAAACTTCTATATTCAATTCAACTCATGTCAACTAAAAAACTTCTTATAGCCACTGTGGCAATAGTGCTACTTTACTCTTGCCAAAATCATAAAGAAACAGATAATGCAGCCATTGTCAAAGGTTTCGAAATTAGTGAGACGATGCTTAAATCGACAAGTTTTGCTACGGTAAAAAAAGAAAATGTGACCGAAGAACTCAACTTTTTTGGAAAGATATCGGCCGATCAAAACAATTACATTGATATTTTCCCACTCGTTGGAGGGAATGTTGTCTCCGTTAATGTTTCTTTGGGTGATTATGTCCATAAAGGTCAGGTATTGGCAACAATCAGAAGTACGGAAGTCGCTGGTATACAAAAGGATCTTTCGGATGCCAAAACCGATGTACTACTCGCAGAGAAAAACTACCGTGTAGCTGAAGATATGTATAACGGAAAATTGAGCACAGATAAAGACATGTTGGAAGCAAAAGGACAATTGACAAAAGCCAAAGAGCAGCTACGCCGTTCAGAAGCTGTAAGTCAGATTTACAATGTCCGTACAGGCAATATTTATTCGGTCGTATCTCCAATCGATGGTTACATCGTCCAAAAGAACATCAATAAGGACATGCAGTTGCGTAGTGACCGCAGCGACAACATCTTTGATGTGGCCAATACAAAAGATGTATGGGCAATTCTTAACGTCAACGAAACGGATATCGACAAGATTAGTATGGGCATGCCCGCTATGGTGTCTACCCTGAGCTACCCGGACAAAAAATTCCAGGGCAGTATCGATAAAATCTTTAAGATCATCGATCCGCAGACGAATTCAATGCAGGCACGGGTGGTGCTAGACAATAAGGATGGTTTACTTATTCCGGATAGTAAAGCGACCATTAAAGTATTGCATCGCTCCAATACGGAAGCGCTCGCAGTTCCTTCTGATGCGGTCATTTTCGATCAAAACAAATATTTCGTATTAATCTATAAATCCCAAAATGATATTAAGATTCGCGAAATATTGCCGATCAAACAAAACGAAGGAACAACCTACATGGCTACGGGACTACAGGAAGGTGAAAAAGTTGTTGTCAACAATAAACTTCTGATCTATAGAGCTCTGAATAATTAATCCGTCTTAGCATTTACACGAATGAACAAATTCATTAAAAATATCATTGCCTTTTCCATTAAAAATAAAGCATTTACCTTTATTTGGGTCGGTATTTTGGCTATTGCTGGTTTCATTAGCTTTAAAAGCATGCCTATTGAAGCATTTCCTGATGTAACCAATACACAAATAACCATCATTACCCAATGGAATGGAAGGAGTGCGGAGGAAGTCGAACGTTTTGTAACGACACCAATCGAACTAGGCATGAGTCCAGTTCAAAAGAGAACAAGTATACGGAGCACCACCATGTTTGGCCTTTCCATTGTTAAAATCATTTTTGATGATGGTGTAGACGACACTTTTGCCCGCAACCAGGTCAACAACCTCATGCGGTCTGTAAGTCTGCCAGACAATGTCGACCCTGAAGTGCAGCCCCCTTATGGCCCCACAGGAGAGATATTCCGTTATACATTACATAGCGATCAACGCAATTCACGCGACCTCCTTACTTTGCAGACTTGGGTCATTGACCGCGCTTTACGTGGTGTCCCTGGCGTAGCAGATATCAACGTTTTTGGTGGACAGGATTTGGTTTACGAAATCAGTACTGACCCTATCAAACTAGACAAATTTAATCTGACTCCGTTGCAGGTATTTGATGCTGTCAGCAAAAGTAACCTGAATGTCGGTGGAGATGTCATCGAAAAAAGTGGCCAGTCCTACGTCGTACGCGGTATTGGTTTGGTCAACTCAATCAATGATATCGAAAACATCACTGTAATCAACCAAAAGGGAAATCCGGTCTTTGTTAAAAATGTAGCCGAAGTAAGAGAAAGCGCGATGCCCCGCGTGGGCCAAGCCGGTTTTGGTAAAAATGATGATGTGGTAGCAGGAACCATCGTAATGCGGAAAGGCGAAAATCCAAGAGAGGTTTTAACTGCTGTAAAAGCGAAAATAGACGAGCTCAACAACAAAATCCTTCCCAAAGACGTCAAAATGCAAACCTTCTATGACCGTGACAATCTCATGGATTTCACGACCCATACCGTTATGCATAACTTGATTGAGGGTATTGTACTCGTCACCTTAATGGTATTGCTCTTTATGGCAGATTGGCGCACTACGGTCATCGTTTCCATTATCATACCGCTCGCATTACTTTTTGCCTTTCTATGTCTTAAACTAGCGGGCATGAGTGCCAACTTGCTTTCTCTGGGCGCAGTAGACTTTGGTATTATCATCGACGGTGCCGTCGTCATGGTTGAAGGGATATTTGTCATGCTGGATCACCAAGCCCATAAGCTGGGCATGGAGAAATTCAACAAAATGGCCAAAGCCGGCTGGATCAAACAGACAGGAACAGGCTTGGGAAAAGCAATCTTTTTCTCCAAGCTAATTATCATCACCTCATTGATGCCTATATTCTCCTTCCAAAAAGTAGAAGGAAAAATGTTCTCTCCACTGGCCTTTACCCTGGGTTTTGCTTTACTGGGTGCATTACTATTTACCTTGACACTCGTTCCGGCTTTATCGCATATTCTGCTCAATAAAAATGTGAAAGAAAGACACAATCCATTTGTTGAATTCTGGAATAAAATTGTCGCCAAGGGTTTTGGATTTACATTCCGAAACAAGCGTCTGAGTATGATCGTTGCAATTACTTTACTAGCTGCAGTCTTATTTTCTGCAAAATTTTTAGGAACTGAATTTTTACCGACATTAAATGAAGGATCTCTTTGGGTTACTGCCGAAATGCCCATGAGCACTTCTTTACGTGAATCGGTTAAAACTACCAAACTGTTAAAGAGTACTTTGGAAACCTTTCCTGAGGTCACCGGTGTACTGTCGCAAACAGGACGGAGCAACGATGGTACCGACCCCAATGGCTTTGGCTTTGTTCAGTTTGCGGTGGCCCTAAAACCTAAAGAAGAATGGACACGTAAAATCACCATGGATCAACTGATCGAAGAGATGGACCATAAACTCAAACAATTTCAGGGTATTACCTATAACTATTCACAGCCTATTTCGGATAATGTTGCCGAAGCCGTTGCCGGTTTCAAGGCCGAAAACGGCATCAAGATCTTTGGCGATAACCTCGCAACCTTAGACCGCCTGGCGAAAGAAGTTTATGCACAGGTCAAAGGTATTCAAGGCATTAAAGAACCCGGTATTATTCTCAATATTGGTCAGCCCGAAGTGAGTGTGGTATTGGATCGGACCCGTATGGCAGCCTTCAACGTTCTACCGGCAGATGCACAGGCGGTACTCGAAATGGCCTTCGGCGGAAAGACCGCTTCCATTTTGTACGATGGTGAACGCAAATTTAACATTCGCCTACGCTATGCACCCGAATATCGGAAAACAGAAAAAGATATTGCACAGCTGATGGTTCCATGTGGTGATGGTACATTAATTCCTTTGAAAAGTATCGCGACCATTGAAAAAGATAATGGTGCTGCTTTTATCTATCGCGACAACATCAAACGCTATATCGGCATCAAATTTTCCATCCGCGACCGTGACTTAGGAAGCACCATTGCTGAAGCACAACAAAAAGTAAGTAAAATTAAGCTTCCGGAAGGATATTCCATTGGCTGGACTGGACAATTTGAAAATCAGCAACGTGCTACACATCGTTTAGCACAGGTGGTACCAATCAGTTTGATCGTCATCTTCTTCCTATTGTTTATTCTATTCGGGAATATCAAGGATTCGCTGCTCGTATTGGCCAACGTTCCTTTTG
This sequence comes from Sphingobacterium siyangense, assembly GCF_023277505.1. NCBI lineage: Bacteria > Pseudomonadati > Bacteroidota > Sphingobacteriia > Sphingobacteriales > Sphingobacteriaceae > Sphingobacterium > Sphingobacterium siyangense. The sequence goes on from NZ_CP080574.1 coordinate 5,469,896, forward strand.
CGCTTATCGGTGGAATTATTGCCTTACACGTTACAGGTATGAATTTTGGAATTTCGGCTGGCGTAGGTATGATTGCATTATTCGGGATATGTATCCAGAATGGGGTTATCCTGATCTCGGAATTCCATCAGAACAAGAAGGAAGGTCTACCCAATGACCAATCAATTTATAAAGGTGTAAAATCGCGAACACGACCTGTGGTCATGACAGCTCTAATGGCTTCCATCGGACTACTGCCGGCTGCATTATCGACCGGTATAGGTTCGGAATCACAAAAACCTTTGGCGATCGTCATCATTGGCGGACTAATCTCAGCGACGATATTGACGTTGTTGGTATTTCCAATCATCTATGATATCTTCAACAGAAAAGAAAAGGTACAACAAACAATTGCTGAATAATGTTGTCCATATTTTATATACGATATACTTAGACCATTAAAAGGTCATCGATACTGCCCCGCGCTGGGAAGCGGCAGGGCAGTATCATTTTTTTGATGATACTTTTGATGTAACATTTGTATCTATTCCGGCTTAAAAATTTCAAAAACAATAAAAAGCCCTTAAGTTTACAACAAATTACCTTCCATTAAGCGAAAGCTGCTTTTTGGATCACACAAACAAACAAACAAATATTTATGACTATTCTCACCTTTACAATCATCCTTCTCCTGGGTGCTTTTGTAGCAGGACTCTTAGGATCCCTGACAGGCTTAGGCGGAGGGGTCGTTGTCATCCCTTTATTGACTCTGCTGTTTCATGTCGACATCCGTTATGCCATTGGAGCTGCCTTGCTTGCTTCCATAGCGACTTCATCCGGTGCAGCTACAGCTTACGTCAAGGAAGGCATCACCAACATCCGACTGGGGATGTTTCTTGAAATTGCAACTACCATTGGAGCAGTGATCGGCGCTGTTATTGCCATTTACATGCCTACGAATACCATTGCAATCATCTTTGGTGTTGTACTTATCTTCTCTGCGGCTATGACGGTACGTAAGAAAAACGAACACGCACTTTCCGGCGGTTCGGTCCTGGCAGAAAAATTGAAGCTGAACAGTACCTATCCTGCTGATGGCAAATTAATTCCATACAAACTTACCAACATAGCCGGAGGCTTCTCTTTGATGGGGATTGCCGGAATTCTTTCCGGTCTATTAGGAATCGGCTCAGGATCCCTTAAAGTTCTCGCAATGGACAGCATGATGAAAATTCCATTTAAAGTCAGTACCACAACGAGCAACTTTATGATCGGTGTCACCGCAGCTGCTTCTGCAGTAGTCTATCTACAAAGAGGCTATATGGATCCAGGTATTGCTTTTCCAGTTATCCTAGGCGTATTATGCGGCGCCATTACCGGATCCAAGCTCTTAAAACGTATGAATCCGAAGACTTTACGCATTATTTTCGCCGTCGCCATTACATTGGTGGCATTGGAAATGATCTTCAACGGATTCCAGCATAAATTCTAAAAACGGTAGTTTACACGATTTAGAATTTTAGTTTGTAACGTCCTTCCGCTAGACAATGAAGGACATAACTACTCAAAATGAAACAAGTATTTTCGAAACACTATTGGGGAGACAAGGACATCTCACTTTTGGTAGGACAAATTTTACGTATAGGCGTTATACTCGCCTCCTCTATTCTTATTCTTGGTGGTATTTTCTACCTCATTGTTCATGGACAGGATACGGTACCGAATTACAGAGATTTTGTCGGTGAGGGAAATTCCAACACAACAATGACCGGAATTATTACCGGGGCATTTAGCCGAAATATTCCACAGGTTATACAGCTCGGTGTACTGCTATTGATTTGCACCCCCATCGTGCGCGTGATTGGCTCGTTATTGGGGTTTATCATCGAGAAGGATAGGCTTTACATTATTATCACATTAATTGTATTAACCGTCATTATAGGCAGTATACTCAGCGGGGTCAAGGGATAATAAGGCTTTATCTCTTGATCCGCCGCCAGGCCGATTTTTCTAATGCGTATTCAAAATTTTTACGTTCAGGTTCGTTCACATAGCTGACCATCTTTTCAGCCACTTTAATTGCGCCCAAGCGCTCAACTGCTGTCTGAGAACGATAATTTTCAGCCCCCACATGCAGGTAAATTCGATCCACAAAATTGAAGGCAAAATCAAACATCATCTCTTTGACCAATGGATTGATTCCTGCACCCCAATAGGATCGGGCATAAAACGTATACCCAACAAAAATCGATTTTTCCGCTTCATCAAGCCCATAATACCGCGTACTACCAATGCAGGCACCACTTACCTTATCCAAGATCAAATAAGCAGACTTACTTGCCAAGGCACCTTCAAAAAATAGGCGAAAAACATCTTCCTTCCAGCGGTCCTTATTGGGATGCTGTTCCCAGATCAGGGGATCTTTGGCAACTTGATACAACGTATCAAAATCCGCTGGTTCCATGATTCGTAATACGACCTTATCGTTTTCAAGGGTATTGGGTGCAACAAACTTCATGAGACATATTTATGGTTTTAGCAATCAAATTATTTTAAATCCTACAGAAGATACCAATTATTGATGAAACTATTTAAATTACGGCAATATCCAGTCAAATATTACACCAAAATGTTGATTTCATCGCTGTTTTGATAAAATTGAATAAAAGCAACAACCATCAACTGGATTATTTCAACTTAGAATTGATAGGAGTCAAACAGCTTGTTAAATTAGTATTACAAAATTTTGTATTTTACAGCCAAATGGAACAATTCAAGGAATTTGTAAAACAACGCATTGATGTCACCGAGGAAGAACTGAATGACATCGTTTCACGTTATCAGGTAAGGAAAATAAAGAAAAAAGAATACTTTCTCCGTGCAGGCGAAGTCTGCCATCATGAGGCCTATGTGATCAGTGGGTTATTTAAATCATTCTATGTCACCGCCGATGGAATCGAACATATTCTACAGTTTGCAATTGAAGACTGGTGGATCGGCGATATCGCGAGCTTCAATTACCAGGAACCCGCACTACAAAACATCCAGGCCCTGGAAAACTCCGTGGTACTTACACTGTCAAAAAAAAATAAAGACAAACTCTACGAAGATCATCCAATCTTTGAGAAACTCTCCAGGATAATGGCCCAACGTGCACAAATAGCATCGCAGCACCGTATTATCTCGAGCATAGGTTTTACAGCACAAGAGCGGTATCTGGATTTCATCAAAAGGTATCCTAAAATCTACCCGCGGATCTCCAATATGCAATTAGCCTCCTATCTCGGTGTCACACAAGAGTTTTTAAGCCGTCTAAAAAGGCAAATATTGAAGCCTAATCGAAATTCTTGACCTACATCAATTTTTTCTTTGCTAGTTTATCCCACCTTTGCAAAGCTTGTTCAAACAAACATTTTGAACTTTTGAAGGTTAGATAAATAAAAAAAGAAAACAAGATGAATAAATTTTTCCAAATTCTGGCAGCAGCAGTATTAATGGTTAATGCCGCTGTAGCACAAGTAAAGTGGTCTGCTGACCCTGCGCACACAAATGCAAGATTCGATGTAAAACACCTTGGAATCAGCTTTGTTGACGGTGAATTCACAAAGGTAGAAGGTACAGTTGAAACTGCTACTGGAACAAGTTTTAACAATGCCAAAGTAAATTTCGCTATCGACGTCAATAGCATCGATACACGTATCGCAGCTCGCGACAACCACTTGAAAACCGATGATTTCTTTGCTGCGGAAAAATTCCCTAAAATGACATTGAAGTCTATCAGTTTTAAAAATGCAAAAGTAAAAGGAAAATATGTTATGGTAGCAGATTTGACTATTCGTGATGTAACGAAAAAAGTAACTTTCGATGTGACTCAAAATGGCGGAATCATTACCGACCCTTGGGGAAAAACACGTGCCGGCTTTACTGCTAAAACAAAAATTAACCGTCAGGATTTTGGCATCAAATACAATGATAAATTACCATCTGGTGTAGAGGCAGTTGCTTCTGATGTGGATATCATTGTCAATACCGAATTGGTATTGAACTAATTGAAAATAATAAATCACACAAACTTAGTGGCTATCCTATTTGATATAGGATAGCCACTTTTTTATAAGCCTTTTAACATACCGCCATCCAGGGGAATATTGGTCCCAGTCAGATAACCTGCATATTCGGAGCAAAGGAAAGCGACGAGATAACCGTATTCTTCAGGCTTACCCAGGCGCTGTGCAGGAACCTGTTTTAACCGCAATTGCAACGCTTCCTCATAGGAAATTCCCAGACGTTGTGCATCTAGGTTGGTTAGCGACTGGATACGATCCGTATCAAACAGACCTGTTAAGATGCTGTTGACAGTCACACCGTCTTTGGCAACATCTTCGGCCAACGATTTACTCCAGCTAATCAATGCTGTACGGATTGTATTGGACAACACTAAATTAGATACCGGTTCTTTCACTGTTGAAGAAGACACATTAATAATACGGCCATATCGGTTTGCCAACATATAAGGCAGCGCACATGAGGTTGTGTAGCAATGATTTTGAAATAAGAGTTCAAAAGCATGTTGGTAATCCGCCAGATTTTTTTGGTCTATGGTTCCAGATTGTGGACCATTCGAATTATTGATCAAAATATCAACCTTATTCGACTCAAAATAATGTGCTATCTGCTTTTTGTATGCTTCGTGGTTGTTATAATCCACCAAGATATATTGATGTACCTGTCCTTTGGAGGTATCAAGACTTTCACAGGTACGCTGCAGCTTTTCCTCATGTCTGGACGCTAAAGTTACAGATACACCGCAAGAGGCAAGCACCTGGGCAATACCTGCACCTATACCCGCAGAACTCGCTCCGATCAACGCCTTTTTCCCATTTAGATTGATTTCCATATTTTTTTGTTTTCTATTTTATCGTGTGTATGTATGCATAGCCCATCATCGTCGCTGAAAATGTATGCTAGATCTAGCTAATCGTTGTCTTTTGCCCGGATCATCGCGATAAATAAATATATGGCAAATACCCATGCTGAGCCAAGGCATATCCAGGCAAAAATGGGAATTCCCCACCACTGCGGTTCTACCCTTGCAACGATAATCATTCCGCCCAGTAAATTGAGTGACATAAACATAATACCGATGACAATACGATTGACCCCCTTGCGTAAAATGGCATTAAAAGATCGCGCACTGATCAGACGATGGTTGAGTGTAAAATTTCCCGTCCGAAACAAACGCACAAGGGCACGCATATCTTCAGGGAGTTTTTCGACATCGCGGGCAAAAGATTCAACTTTATGTTTTCCTTTTTTGAATATCGCCTCTGGAGAGAGTCGTTCCATCATAATCCTTCGTGCAAAAGGCTTGATACTCTCCATAATATTAAGATCGGGATATAACTGGCGTCCAATACCTTCCATCAACGAAATGCCCCGCATCAACTGATAGATATATTCCGGAAAATACAAGCGGTTGTCGCCAATGATGTTCCACAGTTTATTAAACAATAAATCTAAGCTAAGATCCCCGAGAGACACATTGTCAATCATATCGAAAATCTCATATAGGGATCTTTCAAACCGGTTGCGGTCCGGAATATGGCTCACCACCGCAACGTCTTCAATCACATCGGCTAAACGGACAGCATCTTCGGAAATAGCCGATTGAATAAACTCCTCAAGCTGCCTACGGTCTATTCCCAATAATTTACCCATATTTCCAAAATCCAAAAAAGCAATCCGTCCATCCGGCATCACCATCATATTGCCGGGATGGGGGTCGCCATGAAAGAAACCATGGATAATCACTTGCTCAAGGTATAAATTGATCCCATTTTTGACCAGCGTTTGGACATCCATTCCCCGACGTTTAATTTCAACGGCATCAGTTACCTTGAAACCATCAAGATATTCCATGCAAAGAACACGGTCCGAGGAGAGTTCAGGATAAACACGGGGTACCTTGATCAGTTTATTTCCTTTAAAGTTCTTCGCGAAGCGCTCGATGTTATGCCGCTCAATCACCAGGGACATTTCTTCCTGCATGGTCGTAGCGAAAGATTCAACAATCAGCAGCAGATTAAGGTTTTCCAGTACGTCATTGTACATGGTTAGGATTTTGGCAATATCACGCATGAGCGCCAGATCACAGCGCATAACCTCATCGATGCCGGGACGTCGGACTTTTAAAACCACAGGGGTTCCATCTTTTAAGGTTGCGCGATATACCTGTGCAATAGAGGCCGCAGCAAAAGGTTCCGCAGCAATCTCCTGGAAATGCGCCTCAATATCCAGCTCCAGTTCTTCCTTCAGATAAGATTTAATATCCACTTCAAAGGGCGGCACATTGTCCTCCAGACGCTTCAGTTCCTCTACGAGCTCTTTGGGCAACAATCCTTCCCGGGTCGAAGCAGATTGTCCAAGCTTAATAAAAGCCGGACCGAGCTCCTCAAGTGCCATGCGAATACGGGTATAAACACTAATCTCATCGACATCAATAGGATGTTCTACGGCTGATCTGGGTCCTTTCCACGGCAATCGAGCGATCGCATCTTTAAAACCATATTTGGCCAATATACTTAAGATCTGGGAACTGCGCTGTAACTTCTTTGTCGGATTATACATAATGGACAATGATTTTCGATAACAATATACGAAATATCCATGCGCTATAAACACGAACACCTGTAAAACAAAGTAGATATTTCATGTGGTCGCTCTATTCCGTTTCCATTTGATCCAATTTTTCCTTGATCTCTGCGATATACCTACTGTAGTAACAACGAATCATAATTTCTGTCAGACCAACAACAAGGACGATAGACACAATTGCCGAAAGAATCATCCACACAATAAAGTTCGGTTCCTCTTGGAAAGTTTCCTTGAAATGGTACAACCGATCAAACCACACCGTTGTCTTATTCTGTGCTATCATAATAAGATATAGAAACAAAGCTTGTGGAATCATCACATAGGCCGCAATACGATAAGTCTCTACGGCATACTTCAAATCGTAATACAACTTGAGCAAATGTTCTTTAGAAGCCAACAACTCGATCTTTTTCGTGCTCTTTACCAAATAAAAGAACCTCCGGTAATATAAAAGACTTGATAACGATATCTGTACGATAAAAAAGTAATAGGCAAATGCCGCATAACCTTCAATCTTATACATTGGCAAGATAGGCACCAAAAACAAAAAGCCCATACAAACGACCCAGGAGATAAACTCGCGTTTGATATTCTTGCGCAACTTGCCCATGATATTGCCAACTTCCTTATAGTATTTGAGATTTGGATTCTGTAAATCCTCATCTGTAGGCTGTTCCTGCCAAGATTTCTTTAACTCATCAAAATTCATACTTGTATTTTTTAATGATTTGTTGAATTCGCTCCTTTGTGCGGTTTAATTTTACGCGGGCATTGACTTCCGATATACCCAGATTCTCTGCAATCTCGCGATGACTCTGACCTTCCAAAAACAAAAATATCAGGGCTTTTTCAATTGCATTGAGCTCTTGAACGGCCTGGTAAAAGACTTTCAGTTGCTCATCTTTATCGGTATCGTAAGCTTCTTCTGCAAAATCATGTCGCTCCTCTAACGCATCATAAATCTGATGCTTCTTTTCTTTTTTTAAGAATACCATTGCGGTATTGAGGGCAACACGGTACATCCACGTTGAAAATTTACTCTGTTGCTTAAATGTCGCATAGGATTTCCACAGCTGATACACGATTTCCTGATACAGATCTTGCCGCCCCTCGTGATCATCCATATACATACGGCTCACCTTAACGAGAATACCTTTATTCTCGTCAATCAGTCGAAGAAATTCTATTTCCGATGGGTTCACCTAGCGATTTTTCTTTAAATATATTTAGGTAATAAGTATAGCAAACAAACAAAGTGTTACAGCTTTATTTAAAAATATGTAAATTGTTATTAAAAAAGAGACTAATCGCTGAAGATTATGGAGAATATATTTTATCAAGGTCAAATTATATGGGCGCAGATCGATGCAAATAGACATATGCGGCATTCTGCTTACGCAGACATATGCGCTCAGGCCCGTAGTAATATGTTGAACAAAATGGGCTTTTCGTTGGATAAATTTGCCGAATTTCATATCGGTCCGATTTTGTTCAGGGAAGAACTTATCTATTTTAAAGAAGTACATTTGGATGAATATGTACAGGTAAAAGTAGAACTGACGAAATACAACAAAACAAATAGTCGTTTTTCATTTATACATCAGGTTTTTCGTAATGACGGAGTTTTGTGCTGTACCGTTAACGTCGATGGAGCCTGGCTGGACCTTCAAAAGCGGAAATTAACAAAATTACCAGAAGAGATGGAGCCTTATCTCGCCAGAATTCCCCGATCTGAAAACTATACGGAAACTGAATAGTCTTTTCATCATGTCAAGACCATCCTTATAAGAGAAAAATCCCTCGGAACACAAACGGAACTCCGAGGGATTAAAACATAAACTAAACCTAAAAACTATTGTCTTTTATTCACCTTTTGGTCATTCCCAAAATGAACTATTTCTTGTGCATTGCTGAATTATTTAACTTCAATCAAACGTTTTGCAATGATTGCATCTTCTTTCTTACCAACAGTCAAAATTAATATCCCACCTTCATAGGCAGCCTCGATATTGCTGTAATCTACGGTCTCTGGCAATGTAAATGATCTTGAGAACGAAGAGTAATTGAATTCTTTTTTGCTGTATAATTTTTCTTCACTAACACTTTCCTCTTTTTTCTCAGCTGAAATCGTAATTAGATTTTTATCTACATTGATCTTAAAATCAGATTTATCCAATCCGGGCGCTGCCATTTCAACTTTAAATGATTTTTCGGATTCCGATATATTGACCGCCGGCACACGGGATACCAAACGATCTGAAATGAAGTTATCATTGAATAAATTGTCAAATACAGTGTTTACAAATGGATTTACTGCATCAGTGTTTAAACTTTTTGTAGGGAATTTAATTAATGCCATTTTTTGTCCTCCTAATTTTTTGTTTTATTGTTAAGCTTTTTTGTTCTAACTATTTGAAGAGAATTATTCAATTTGCGTACCAGCAGTTTTTAAAAGACAAAATGTCATTTAAAAACAAAAACAAATGCCATTTTGACTCATTCACAAACTATTGTTAGCGACTTAGCGATCAATCTGTCATCGACGCCCCGCCCTATCATAAATTGTCTCCATATACAGACTAACGTATAGGAGACAAAACAGTTTATCAGAAGGTGTTATTTTTTTATTAAGCATCTGAAGCGGAGCGTTCAACTAACAGACTAACGTAGAAGAGAAAAACAGTTATCAGAAATCGCTATTTTTATTAAGTATCTCAAGCGGAGCGTTCAAAAAATCATTAAGGTTGATTTTGTTCCAATGCAGCAATCAATAAGAATTTGACAGCATCGTAAATATAGTCCTTAGCCTCTGCATAGGAGATCCCATAGCGTCGAGGTACGACATCAGCATAATGCGGAAATGGCCTAAATAATTTATCATAATAAGCATCCAACTGCACCATTGTCGGCAACTCAAACGCCAAACGAAGCTGAAACCGCCGGATAATGGCTGTATCCAATATTTCGGGATGGTTGGTTGCTGCAATCAATACCGCTTCAGCAGGAAAATAATCGATCAGCTGAATAATGGTATTCACGAGACGACGCATTTCACCCACATCCTTTTCTTCACTAATCCGTGCCTTTCCTATCTGATCGAATTCATCTAAAAACAGTACCGCTTTTTCACGCCCAGCTTTATCAAAGACCTGTTTAATGTGCTGCGAGGTTTCACCAATACGAGAAGAAATGAGGTTGCTCAGATTCAACACATAAATTGGTTTTTCGAGCGCTGTGGCCAAGGCTTTCGCCGTTGTTGTTTTTCCGCAACCAGAATAACCGTGCAGTAAAATCTTATTACTCACCGGCAGGCCATATTGTGAAAGCTCTTTAATATAACGATGCTCTTTAATCAGCTGATGGAGCTTCTGACGGCTCTCCTCTTCCAAGAAAACATCTTCCAAAGCTATCCTTTCCTTATCGGCAATTACAAGATCGTAAATATTCATAATGTTAATTTAAGACTATCAGATAACGGTTGGCAAAACTAAATCTTTCAGTCGATATATAGCTGATCCAGTTTCGATTTAATCCTTGAAATATTTAAGGCCAACTTGGGAGCAGGAAAGATCTCCAACAAAGGGAGGGTTCGATTTACGTATCACCACTTCGATCGTCAGGGCATGGGATACTTTTTCCCGAATCTGATCTAATATTTCTGAAGCCGCAGATTCCAACAATTTCCGTTTAGGCTGCATGACGCTAGCGGTAATCTGATAGAGTTCTTCGTAATTAAGTGTATTTTTTAAGTTCTCTGTCTCGGTATTCAAAAAGGGAAAACATACATCAATAGAAACAAAAAACTCATTGCCAAGCACCTGTTCTTCTTCATAATAACCTATTGGTGCATAGAATCGGGCTTCTTTCAGCGATACTGTTTGTAAAATGGTTGCCATGTACAAACCTAAGGAAATTGTTCCATACAGATGGAATTATTTGTATATTTAGCCATACCAAAAACCCAACAGATGAACTTTTTTTTATCATCAGCACTAGCAACAACGCTCTTATTTGGTGCCACAGCACTGCAGGCCCAAACCAATATGAAAGCCAGTGACACGGAATATTATAGTCCTGTCCCCCCTACATTAACGATCGATCATGGTATTCCAAGCGATGCAATTGTCCTTTTTGACGGGAAGGATCTCAGTAAGTGGAAAAGTGAAAAAGGGAAAGCCAATTGGACTGTAGCCAACAACGTACTCGAAGTAAAACCGGGAGCTGGAGCCATTGAGACTAACGAACACTTTAGCGATTTTCAACTGCATGTTGAATGGAAAAGCCCCGAAGTAATCAAAGGTGAAGGCCAAGGACGCGGCAATAGTGGAATTTTCCTACAGGGGCATTATGAAATTCAGGTATTGGACAACAATAACAACCCAACTTATGTCAATGGTGGAGCGGGTAGCCTGTACAAACAACGTCCGCCATTGGCGCAAGTAATTGCACCGGACAAATGGCATGTATATGATATTATTTATAAGGCGCCTCAATTCAGCAAAGATGGAATATTGACCGCTAAAGGAACGGTAACAGTCTTACATAATGGGGTCGTTGTACAAAACAATACCCAAATCGACGGTACCACAGAATATATAGGACTACCTAAGCAGATAAGCCATGGCCCAGGCCCGATTATACTGCAGGATCACGGTGATTTGGTCCAGTTCAGAAACATTTGGCTACGTAAACTATAGCTAAGCAGCAAGAAGTAAAAGACTGCTGCAAACAATTTTAGTTAGAAAAGCAACAATTCTGTATTAGGTTTTATAGGGCTATTTCCCTAATTTAGCCCTATAAAATTTAAAAACAAACGGAATGTAATGAGCTCCTTGCGCCATTAATTTCTTACCGCAATAGACTTAGAAGCCTTATGTGAGTGGATTAATGACACGCAAATAACCACTGGAATGGGCTCACTTATGCCGTTGAGTATAAACATTCACACAATATTACAGTTTAATGAAAAGAATTGCGCTATTCTTCTTGTTGGCAAGCTCCATCAGCAGCTATGCACAACGTAACCTCAATTTAGAAGAAACAGTATTTGGTCCCCGCACGTATGCCCCAACATCGATAGCCGGAGCATCGTGGATCCCAAAATCAAACAACCTCTCCTATCTCGATAAATCGTACCAGAACCTATTATCCAAAAGCGCTTCCAACAACTGGAGCGAAACAAATCTCGTATCTAAAACAGATCTCGAAAAAGCACTAAAAACGGCTATCCCCAACGAAACATTTAATTTGCGCGTATTTCCTTACGACTACAAATGGCGCGACGGAAATGTACTATTACTGCAAGTTGAAGGAAAAGATAAAACCTATACGGTAGCTTACAACATTAAATCAAAAAATATTGAAAGTTTTATCGGTAATGACAACCAGGGAGCTAATCGCGAGATCAGTTCGGATTTTTCAAAAATCGCCTATTTAGTAGACAACAACATCGCAATTGTTGACAAAAACGGCAAAATTACCGCTGTAACCAACGATACAGACAAAGGAATTGTCAATGGAAGCGATTACACCCACCGTCAAGAATTTGGCATCAAGAAAGGAATGTGGTGGAACAATCAAAATGACAAACTGCTGTACTACCACAAAGACGAGACGATGGTTGCCAATTATCCATTACCGCAATGGAGTCCCAAAATTGCGGATATCAAATGGATCAAATACCCCATGACAGGCCAAAAATCAGAAGAAGTTTCTTTGATCGTTTACAATACCACCACAGGGCAAAAGGTAACCCTTCAAACCGGCGAGCATTCAGAGCAATATTTAACCATGGTCACTTGGGATCCTTCTGGTAAATACATCTACGTCGGAGTACTTAACCGTGGGCAAAATGATCTTAAAGTCAACAAATACAACGCAGAAAACGGCTCCTTCGTCAAAACCCTGTTCGAAGAAACTGCAACAACCTGGGTTGAACCAGAAAACCCATTGACATTCTTACCAAACAAACCGGATCAATTCCTTTATCAATCCGATAAAGAGGGTTATAATCAACTTTACCTTTATAACACGGAGGGCAATTTGATTAAGAAATTAGGCTATAAAGACATTGTCATGGAAGCATTCCTTGACTTTTCGGCTGATGGCAACAAAGTAAGTTATACAGGAGTAACCAACAACGGTTTAGATCGCCAATTATTTGAGGTCGATCTAAAATCAGGTAAAACGGTTCAATTAACGAATGAATCCGGCATACACCATGCTGCGCTAAGTGGCGATGGCAAGTACATCTACGATCAGTATAGTAATTTAAAAACACCAAATAAAGTTCAGATCAAAGAAGTAAAATCTGCTAAAGAAACAACCTTAGTCAATGCTGAGAATCCTTTTGCCGGAAAAATAAATGAACCTAAAATTGAATTTGTACAATTGACATCCGCAGATGGAAAATACCCATTGACAGGACGTATCATTTATCCCAACGATTTTGATCCCGCAAAAAAATACCCCGTCATGTACTATTTATACGGCGGATCACATTCGCAGCTGGTTTCCAACAAATGGCTAGGGGGCGCTGGTTATTTTGACATGTATATGGCCCAACAAGGCTATATCGTGTTCACTATGGACAATCGTGGCACAAATTACAGAGGCCGTGATTTCTATACTGCTACGCATCGCAACCTCGGTCAAAATGAAATGGCCGACCAGATGAAAGGAATTGAGTTCCTAAAATCAAAATCTTTTGTTGACCAACAGCGCATGGGTATTTTCGGGTGGAGCTTCGGTGGTTTTATGACAACTTCCTTCATGTTACATCATAACGATATTTTCAAGGCTGCTGTAGCAGGAGGCCCTGTAATCGACTGGAAATTTTATGAGGTTATGTATGGCGAACGCTATATGGACACTCCACAAGAAAATCCCGAAGGTTATAAATTGACTTCTCTGCTCAATAAAGCCGATCAACTGAAAGGAAGACTATTGATTATTCATGGTGCACAAGACCCTGTCGTTGTACAACAAAACAGCATGGAGTTTTTAGAAGCCTGTATTAAAGCCGGAAAGCAAGTAGATTATTTTCTATACCCTACTCATGAACACAATGTGATGGGAAAAGACCGTATTCATATGTACGAAAAAATTGCAGACTACTTTAATCAGCACCTCAAAAATCCTTCCTAAAACTCGAGCAAGCTAGAAAAACAAAAAAGGCACCTTTCAATATGAAAGATGCCTTTTTTGTTTTATCATGTACAATACGTATCTTTAATGACAACGCTTTAACCGATTATCCATAGACTTTGAAGAAGAACATTCCTTTTGCCCTGATCATACTGCGCCTTGTCTTAGGCCTGCTGCTGTTGCTCTTTTACTGGCTCAAAGTGGATCATTTTAAATGGTATGCAATTTCATTTCTTATAATCGGATTATTAAGCGACATATTCGACGGCATTATTGCCCGTAGGCTAGCTGTTTCTACCACGTTGTTACGTCGATGGGACTCCAGTGTTGATCTCCTGTTTTTTGCCTGCATTTCACTGGTAAGTTACCTAAGCTGTCCCCAATTTTTTAAGGATAATGCTACATTGATTTTGATCCTGGTCGGATCAGAGATAGTAACCTACATCATTAGCTTTGCAAAATTTAAAAAGGAAATTGCAACACACTCCATTGGAGCGAAGATCTGGACGCTGTTTTTATTCGCCCTTTTAGTCGAATTACTGCTACATTGCCAATCAACAATCTTATTTCAGTTAACGGTCTGGCTGGGCCTTCTTACACGTTTGGAAATTATTGCTATTATCCTCACGCTCAAAAACTGGTCTAACGACATCCCAAGTATCTACCACGCTATCCAGCTACGCAAAGGAAAGGCGATCCTTAAAAACAAGTTGTTCAATAGTTAACGCGACTCCTCATCCAAGCTTTCAGATAAGCTATACAATGTCCAATGTTTTGTTTTTATTGACTGAGATTCTGTCCGAAGCAACTGGATAAAATCCTGCACACCGAGTTCTTCATTCCCATTACCATGAATCAGAACAATACTTCCGTTCTTGGCTTGCTGTCCTTTAGCCAACCATGCATCCGAGCCAACTGCAATAAGACCATAAGACAACAGCCGCTCAATAATATTTCGATCTGAAACTAAGCCCGGACAACGAAAAAAAACGGAAGGCATAAGCCCATTTTTTAGCATCAATTTTTCATTCTCCAATACCTCATAATTTAGATTCGTATTTTTAGACAGCAGAAAATTGGACGTTAAAGGGTTATTATTAAAAACATGGTCGTACGTATGATTGATCCAGGTAATCTTTACACCTTTTGTATCCAATGACTTTAGCCATTCCAGATCTGCAGCATGATTTAGCATCCATTTGCCCGAAACAGAAACGGCCAGTGGCAGGGTGCTATCAATTCCCTTAAACGCAACGAGAAGATCCTCAAAAATAGCTTTGTCCAAAGGTTTGTGTGAAGGACATAGATCGATCGTCAAATTAATACCAGCCTCTTTGGGAAGTCTAAAATTCAATCCCGCATCCTGTAAGTTATTTTCAGTTTTTCTGACCAAGGAAAAACAACTTTCATATACCGAACCACTTAGACTTTTCGTAACCTGAGCCGCATCTTTGTACAGAACGCTTACTGATCGATCTCCTACTACACGCGTTTGCAATGTAGTAGGATCTACCGTTAAATAATATTTTACAGCATTTTTCGTGAAACTACGGATCCCCACCAGGGA
Source organism: Sphingobacterium siyangense (assembly GCF_023277505.1). Classification (NCBI taxonomy): domain Bacteria; kingdom Pseudomonadati; phylum Bacteroidota; class Sphingobacteriia; order Sphingobacteriales; family Sphingobacteriaceae; genus Sphingobacterium; species Sphingobacterium siyangense. Next base: position 5,485,242 of record NZ_CP080574.1, read on the forward strand.
ATTATTATTTTCACGAAGGATTAACCACTCGGTTCTGTAGTTTTCCAAATTAGCAAATGAAGCCTGTCCATAAGAGAATAGGGCGCATACCAAAAATAGACAAACAAAAATGAGCTGTTTCATCATCAGTTACCACTTGTTCTTTTTGACTGTAGATTTGTTGGCCATACCGTCTGCTTGCCATCTTTATCGATTGGCAATATGATCTTTTCCCGGGAGACCAAAGTTGGTTCTTCACAGGCTAGGTAAGTTAAAATCGCAACGATAATAGCGTTTTGTTTCACCTCATCAAACACAATCTTATCGTAGGTATCGCGATTGGTATGCCAGGTCACTTTACCATAATCCCAGGAAGTGGAAGAGAGCCCAAAGGCTGGAATTCCTTTTTGAACGAAAGAAGAGTGATCACTCCCTCCCGTCCCCGGCATGCCCGGAAAACTGGTTTGGATTTCATTGCGGAACTCTTCAGGCAAATATTGCAGCCAGCGGCTAATGTATTCGTAGGACTTTTCAAAACCACTCCCCCCGATACGGACAATTCGCCCCGTCCCGTTATCCTGATTCCATACCACCTGTATATTTTTAGCGATCTCGGGATGGTCCTCGACAAATGCGGAAGAACCGTTCAGCCCCTGTTCCTCACTTCCCCAGTTACCGACCAAAATTGTTCTTTTATTTTCCGGATAAACCTTTCTTAAAATACGGACTGCCTCCATCATTGTAATTACCCCGGTAGCATTGTCTGTCGCACCCGAAGCGCCGTCCCAAGAATCCAGATGTGCAGAAAGCACAACATATTCGTCCGGTTTTTCTTTTCCTTTGATCTCCGCAATACTATTATAGGTTTTTGATGTCCCAAGCTCCTTTGAATTTCCCTGTAGTGATACCCGAGGTTTGACCCCATGTTCTGCCATGCGGTATAACAGACCATAATCTTCTAGGCCGATATTAAATACCGGAATCTGTTTGGACTTTGCGTCAAAAATCCGTGTGATGCCCGGCAACTCCGTCCAGTAAGAATCTATGACACCAACTGCCCCGGCATTCTCTAAAGCCAAAGGAATTGTCCGACGGGTGCTTCCCGTGTAAGACATACTAGTTTCCCATTTCTTCAACTGATCATTCTTTAAGGTTTGATATTTTTCATAACCTTTCGGGGAAGCAGACTCCTTCCAGTTGGCATCAGATCTTCCCGACAGTGGATTCATCCCAATCAATACAATCTTGCCTTTAACTCTTTTTAGCCACGACTGAAAATCAGATTGGGAGCTAAACAAAGGCATAGCGACCACTTCTGCCTCGATCCCTTTCTCCTTCGTCATAGGACTAAAAGCCAACTGTGTACCTTCTAAAGACTTTATTCTCGGATAAGTCATCGTCACTTGAGAAGTTCCCCGTTCCCAGGAACGCCATTCACCATAAGGCTCATTACGAGCCTGTGCTCCAAGCGCATTATAATTTTTGACAACCCAATCATGTGCCTGTTGCATTTGCGGACTCCCGACAAGACGGGGGCCGATCATATCGACAAGCTCAAACGCATACTTCTCCAATTGTGAATTTGCATTTGCCTCCTGCACAATTGACGAAACCATCGCGTCTTTATTTTGAGCAAAAATAGTTGGAGCGCTCAACAATAGAAGTGCCAGCCCCAAAGATTTCATTCCACGGTGTTTCATTGAATCTATCTTCATCTGTATATCATTATTTATAATAAATTGTTAACCAGCGAACACGGCCATCGGGAGTATACTTAATTGTACATTCACTTTCCTATTTTGTTCACCTATAGCTAATTCAGAAACCCAAAGTTTCCTGTGATTGGTTTTTCCGAAAATTACTAAAGAATATTTAAAAAAACACATTCATTTTTAATCAATTAAAGAATATGCCCTTATTTAGTTAAAAAGAGAACATAAAAAAGCCTGAAAAGAGTCTTTCCAGGCTTTACTAAATATAGATATGAGGGTTGATTAGTTACACTGCTTCCACTTTGGATTTTTCATAGCTCTCTTGGTGGACTGAGGCTACAGCTCTTCCAGATGGATCATTCAGATGCTGGAAAGAAGCATCCCAAGCCAAGGCCTCTGGTGTACTGCATGCGACAGATTTTACCGAAGGAACAGTTTGTGCCGCCGCTGTTGAAGGAAAATGGGACTCGAAAATTGTCCGATATAAAAACTCTTCCTTATTTTTCGGTGTGTTTATCGGGAAGCGCGTTGAAGCCTCTGCAAATTCCTGATCAGAAACTTTATTTTCAGCCTGCTCTTTCAAGGTATCGATCCAGCTATAGCCTACACCATCAGAAAATTGCTCTTTCTGGCGCCATGCGATGCTCTCCGGCAAGTAGTCTTCAAATGCCTTACGTACAACCCATTTCTCCATTCTTCCTTCGCGAATCATTTTATCGGAAGGATTGATACGCATGGCAATATCCATAAATTCTTTATCCAAGAAAGGCACACGTCCTTCTACTCCCCAGGCCGCAAGTGATTTATTTGCCCGCAGACAATCGTATAGATAGAGCTTTTTCAGCTTGCGTACAGTTTCTTCATGAAATTCCTGCGCATTAGGTGCTTTATGAAAATAAAGATACCCACCAAAAAGCTCGTCTGAACCTTCACCTGACAATACCATTTTTATGCCCATTGATTTGATTACACGAGCTAATAAATACATAGGTGTAGAAGCACGTACCGTTGTAACGTCATAAGTTTCCAGGTGATAGATCACATCACGAATAGCATCCAATCCTTCTTGGATCGTAAAGTTGATCTCGTGGTGTATCGTTCCGATATGATCTGCAGCTTTTTGTGCTGCAATTAGATCCGGTGCACCCTTCAGTCCCACCGCAAATGAATGTAATTGAGGATACCAAGCATCTTCTTTATCGTCACTTTCAATGCGTTTGGAGGCAAACTTCTTCGTTACCGCCGCAATAACGGATGAATCCAATCCTCCGGACAGCAGTACACCGTAAGGTACATCTGACATCAATTGACGATGTACCGCATCTTCCAAAGCTTTGCGTAAAACGGCGATATCGGTCTCGTTGTCTTTTACGACAGCGTAACTTTCCCAATCACGTTGGTACCAGCGCTGCGGAGTTTTCCCAGCTTTGCTATACAAGTAATGTCCCGGAGGAAATTGTTCAATCGTCGTACAGAAACCTTCCAGTGATTTTAATTCAGATGCAACAAACAACTGTCCCTGTTCATCTTCACCGTAATATAAAGGGATAATACCCATATGGTCACGTGCAACAAAAAAGGAATCATCACGCGAATCATAGAGTGCAAATCCAAAAATACCATTTAATTCATCCACAAATGAGGGACCTTTTGCTAAATATAAAGCCAAAACAACTTCAGAGTCACTTTGTGTAGAAAACGCATAATCAGGAAGGCTATTTCTTAATTCATGGTGGTTATAGATCTCGCCATTAACTGCTAGTACAACTTTACCATCCGGACTGTACAAAGGTTGACTTCCCGATTTGGGATCAACGATAGCTAATCTCTCGTGTGCCAACAAAGCTTTCTCACCAGTAAATATACCCGACCAATCGGGACCACGGTGACGAATACGTTTTGACATTTCTAATACTTGAGATCTCAATGAGCTTGCAGGTTGCTTTAATTCAAAAGCGCCAATAATTCCACACATATTATGAAAATTTTAAATATTTCGTTTTTACATTATGTTATTGACACAAAGTAAAACAATTAAAAACTAAATTCATAATATTTTTTAATTTTTATTGTGTTTTTATTAAAAATAACTTCATAAACAAACAAAATTATCAACGAAACACTTATTTGTTTACAATAATCACACAATAGATTAACAATTGATCTGCGGATTTATCGTTAAATTAACGTCATAATCAAATAACCAGGACATGGATCTCATTAGAACCTTCTATAGTGAGCTTGCGCTCACACCACAGGAATTAACGGCCATCACGGAGAAACACGAAGCCATAACCGTCAAAAAGGGCGATTTTATATTGACCAAGGGACAGGTTTCAAATGCTTACTACTTGATTGAGTACGGACTTACACGCTCCTTTTTACATGATTATGAAGGCAATGAAGTTACCATCGGCTTCTGTAGTGACAATGATGTTGTCATTGAAGTGGCTTCTTTTTTTCAACGCAATCCAACGGTGGAAAATATTCAGGCGCTCATGGAAACCCGTCTCTGGAAAATAAAATTTGAAGATTTCCAGGAACTCTTTCATCAGATACCTGAATTTAGGGAATGGGGCCGTTCCTGGATGGCTAAAGAACTTGTTCACAGCAAAAATAGAGCTATTGCCATGATTACAGAACCTGCTACTGCCCGCTATCTACGCCTGATTAAGGAAAAACCAATATTGATACAGCAAGCCCCCTTAAAGCATATCGCATCTTATCTAGGTATCACCGACACTTCCCTAAGCCGTATTCGAAAGGAAATTGTCCATGGAAATTAGTCCTTTTTAATGAATAAAGAACTACTTTTTTAAATCTTGCCTTAAGGCAAGATTTTTAAGAAAACTTCAGTTTAATTTTACAAATGTACTCCCAAGCTATTTATTGTAGTCCCCCGGGAACAATAATTGAGAAAAAGAACGAAAAGAAGTAATCATTATATTCAAAAATTAGAAATCATGGCAAAATTACACGCTTATCTAAATTTCAACGGAAACTGTGAAGAAGCATTCAATTTTTATGAAAAAGTCTTCAACACAAAGAACCCAGGCTACATGCGTTACGGAGATATCCCCGCTGATCCACAAATGCCACCTGTTCCAGATGAAGCAAAAAACAAAATCTGTCATACAGCAATTTCGATCAATGGAGACAGCATGTTGATGGGTGCCGATGTCATTCCTGCTTTTGGTCAACAATACATTCAAGGAAACAACAGCTATGTTATGCTGATGTGTGAAAGCACCACAGAGGCAAAAACATTATACGATGCACTGAGTACCAATGCAAAGGCTGTTGAAATGCCGCTCGGCGAAACATTCTTTGCCGAACTATACAGCGCTTTTCAAGATCAATTTGGCATTTGCTGGATGGTTTATTTTGGCGGAAATAAAGAAGAAGATTGCGAAAGTAAGCCTTAAGCCAGCGAAACAGTCCGCAATATATTTGGCAAAAAAGGGCGATAACAACAGTTTACCGCCCTTTCTTTTTGGGGTGACTTTTGCCTATTTTATGCGATCTCAATCGAAACTGTCGCTACAGCAAGTGCATCCCTATTCGACCGTAAGCTCCCCCTAAAGCTGAACGTATTATTTCTTTACCAATACCTCTTGCTCAAACAGGATCCCATCCCAGCCATTTGTCCTAAATTGACGGATGTTCTGATGTCCCTCTCCCTCAGGATTATCGAGTACATTCTGATAATGCTCGGCAAAAAGGCGCAAAGTATCCTCCTGCGAAAGACCATTCAACTGTGCAAAATAGAAAACTTTTGCACTGCCTTGATTTTCTTCTTTCGAATTTTTCAACGTCCCATTCTGAAATGCACTGGGACTATAGCTGTAATGATCGGCAATATGAGCCAATACTTCCTGAAACTGTAATTCGCTTCCTTTTGATTTAATCAATAATTCTGCTGTATTCATCTTGATGTTATACCTTTTAAAATCTATTCTAATTTAATTTCTCAACCATAAACCTGAATGAACAGGCATTAAGCGCCCTTAAATAACTCCATGCAGCGAGCCTCCCTTTGCAGCAAGCTGATCCACACGCCTTTCCACCGCTTCATCTTTAATCAAAGCCGGGGCATGGTGGGGTTTTGTTCGCGCATCAATAATCAGAGGACCTTCACAACCCCAATGTTTAAATGCTGTAAAACTATTTATTCCATAAATATCATACGCAGGATTACTCCGGGTAAACGTTGTCCAAACAAAGTTATTGACAGTAGCAGCGGTAAAGTTAGCATCATCGCATAACACGATCAATGGAAAACCTTCCCAGGAGCTTGCTGCGGCAGCGCGACACCATTCCGCCATAATTTTCGATTCATTCTCGTATGTGGAGAATGCCTGTCCATCTATCGCAATAACACCAGGTATGACAAATTTTGCCTGATTAAAAGGTCGTGGCAGCTCAAAATTGGCTGGCAATTCACGACCCAATGTTCTTTTCTTTGTACCAGCAGCAGCAAAAACCACCTTTGAACCCGCATTTAATCCATCGCCGGAATAATCTAAGGTATCAATAGTCGTGTTGGTCTGAAAATGAACATCTCGAGTAAGGTCTATGCGTTCAAGGATATGCCCCAAAAAAGCCGGAATATCATAAATATCCAATTGCGGATTATCTTCATGTGCTGAAATAAACAAATATTTAGCAAGGCTGAGCTGGTTTTTACCCAGTATCTGATTGGCTATTGTTAAAATTTCCTGCGGTCGATCGACACGTTGATAAGGCGTATACCGTTCAGACCCTATTGCAAAAAGCAAGGGATGTACACCAGCCGCATCAACAGCATTAACTGCATGGAGGCCCGAAATCTCCTTTGGAATAGCCGCACCCGTAATTTCGTGGATTAAAGCACCAAAGCTAGTATCCTCCTGCGGCGGTCGCCCCACAACCGTAAAAGACCAAATTGGATTTTTCTTGTGGTACACATTATGCACCTTCATCAAAGGAAACGGATGAGTTAAGCTATAATAGCCGATATGGTCACCAAAAGGACCTTCCGGTTTATTTTCGTTGGGATAAACGGTACCTGTAATAACAAAGTCCGCATCCGCAGAGATACAAAAGCCTTCATCATCATAAAAATAGCGGAATCTTCTATTTCCCAATGCTCCGGCAAAGATCATCTCGGAGAGTCCTTCCGGTAGTGGCATTACTGCAGACAAGGGGTGGGCTGGAGGTCCGCCGACAAAAATACTCACCTTTAAAGGTTTACCGAGCGCGTTTGCCTTAGTTTGATGGACCCCGATACCACGATGTAATTGATAATGTAAACCAATCTCCTGATCGGGCAGATAATCATTCCCGGAAAGCTGAATCCGGTACATCCCCAAATTAGCCTGCATAATACCAGGTTTGGCAACATCTTCCGTATATACCTGCGGCATCGTCACAAAAGCGCCACCGTCCATTGGCCAGTTGACAATCTGCGGAAGTTTACTAATTGATGTTTTTCCGTGAAGTATGGGAGCCCCCGACTTTTTTTTCCAGGGTAAAGCTCCTAGGGCGGTCATCGATGAACCAATATATTGAAAGGGATTTTTCAGCACTGCGGCAGGATTCATCTTAACGTCCACCAATTTTTTCAGGTGATCCAACGAATCCCGAAACATAAACTTCGAACGATCCAGCGTTCCAAATAAATTAGATACAGCGGGAAACTCCGAACCTTTGATATTTTCAAAATACAATGCCGGTCCTTCAACATCAAATACCCGCATATGAATTGCAGCCATCTCCAGATACGGATCGACCTCTTCTTTGATCCGGATTAAATGGCCATGTTTTTCAAGATCCGCAACACATGCTTCTAAACTATTGTATCCCATATATTAAATCTGCTTCAACACGTTAATCCACAAATTTAACAGAATAATTTATTAAACAGGATATAAAGAGAAAACCTTTAGCGATCTTCGATCTTGCTCCCCTACCATCGGATACAACCGACATAAGATGGCCAAAACACCCTAAAAGCAACGTTCAAACAAAACAAGCACATCGAGCAAGGGCTTCCAGTAGCCCACTAGGTATCCATGCAGACATAGGATTTCAAAGGAGTAAATTCAAACGCCTGCACCCGCTGCCAAGTTGAATTGTCTACATTTTTCTCATAATAAAGTACTCTTCTAAATTCGTCGATATCTTCTTTATTGATATCATTCAACCTTGTCAGCAAAAGTTTAGCAAAGAATTTATTGACGCCTATTTCTCTCTTTTGACTCTCGGAAGTGCACTTGAGGAAATGGTAAAATAAGCCTCTAAATGTCATTTCTTCATTGCCGCCGAGGTAAATAACTTCTGATATAAAATTATTTTCCCAAGGCATTTCCCGCAGCCAGCGGTATACATCGAGCAAAGGCAGCGGTCGAAACTTCAGCGAAGCCACCCAGTTCCAATAAAAGATAGTCTGCCGTTTGGCAAGTTTCGCAAATATCCGGTTTAAAACACTCTCTTTCCCGATCACACTACTTTTAATCACAATGGTATATTGGACACGTAAGTTTTCCAGTAGATTACGTACCGGCTCCAAAAAATGTTCATCCATCAACCGAGCAACATAGATGACACGATTATTGCCGGCACGTTTACAAATTTCTACAAAATTGCGCAGGCCGAGCAGTTCAAGCTGAAGCTGTATATCATTGTCAAGCGAGGGAACTTGCGTAAAATAAATCCCAAAATTGAGATCAGTAATTTGAAAACGCTCGAAAGCTTCCCCTTTCCGCAGCAGGTCCAATTCAAAAAGCTTTGCCGTTACCTTTTCTTTCACTATTTTATTAAAAAGGGATAAGTTGCGCACTAATCCCGTCACATCAAAATCGCTGGATTGCAAATAACAGGATGCCCGTCGTCCCAAATAGGTATTTAGCCCGCTGATTAAAACCTTTTTCATTCGTATTCTCTATTTTTATGGCTATGAAACCATCACGATTTAATGATCCGTTCTCACGATCGTGAGCCATTAAATAAGATCGTTTCTTCCTAGTACGCTGTATTTATGTATTACCCTTCCAATCGCTTAAACGAACAAATTCCCTAGGATGGTTTCATTGGTGATGCAGCTATCTTTTCCATGTTTTTCTTACGCTTTTAAAATTTTACTCCGATCGTCTCAAGAGCAACGGCAATGACCTACAAATATCATAATTTCCTGATTTTAGAACAGAGAAACATCAAATAAGTTTAACACTATTTTTATTTTTTCCTAACCAAAATATAGTAAACCATTCAAACAAGTACCGTCATTGTCCTTTTTTTGTCAATTCGCGCATAAATACTTTCAGGAACACAATATCCTTATATATTTGTAAATCTTCTGAAAATAGGCTGCACTAAAAAGTATTTATCTTCACCTCTATGGACAAAAGGGCTACAATGATCTGGTTTAGAAATGATTTGAGACTTCATGACAATGAAGTATTTTATCAAGCTTCTGAAAAAAGTTCATTTATCATCCCGGTATACTGTTTTGATCCCCGATATTTCGACCGCAATCAATTTGGCACCTTAAATACCGGTGTTTTACGGGCGGCCTTTGTCATCGAAGCCGTGACCGCTTTAAAAGAAAAATTAAAGAGCCATGGTAGCGACTTATTAACTTATATTGGCAAGCCTGAAGATATTATCCCAAGAATAGCACAAAAATACCAAGTCAACGAAGTTTATCACCACCGCGAAGTGGCACTTCGGGAAACTTCGATATCGGAAAAAGTAGAAAGTGAGCTTTGGAGCAGCAAAATAAATTTGCGTCATTTCATTGGCCATACCCTGTACCACAAGGAAGACCTCCCTTTCCCTATTAAAGATATACCCAATGGTTTTTCTATTTTCAAGAAAAAAGTTGAGCGGGAAAGTCTAGTTCGGCAACCAATCCCGTTTCCGACCAATTTCCTTACCCCTCCCCATCTCGAGGACACCAAAATCCCTTCATTAAAAGATTTAGGCTATTCAGAGGAGGAAATCAAATCTGTTGATGACATCTATATTCTTGGTGGCGAAGACACAGCGCTTAGTATTATGCATGCGGTATTGTCAACCTATCCGGAAACGGACCAGGACCCCTTGATTCTAGGACCTTTTATAGCTTCAGGTGCCTTGTCACCTATTTTACTATATAACAATATCAAAAAACTTGGTGAAGGTAAAAAGGACAAACGATTTGAAAAAATTGTCGACATCCTTCTCTGGCGCGATTATTTTAGGTTTATGCTTAAAAAATATCCGAATATATTTTTTAAGCCACAGGGCACTAAAAACAGCTCCCATCAGGATCATCCGACCTTAGAAGGAAATGAGGAATTATTTGAAAAATGGAAATCGGGCCATACAGAACATGATTTTATAAACAGTGTGATGGTCCAATTACAGAAGACCGGCTATATCCCCTATCAAGCACGCCTAATCGCTGCCAGCTATTTAGTTCATGAGTATCAGGTAAACTGGCTTCGTGGCGCCTCCTGGTATGAGGAACATCTATTAGACTATTCTCCGGCAACTGTTTATGGACAGTGGTCTCATATTGCCGGGGTTGGGACAAGTGAAAAAGACAATAAGGCACTGGACTGGCAAAAATTGATCAAAACTCATTTCCCAAATGGACTTCCAAAACTGGAGGAAATACTGGTTAAATAAATCTTCGGCAGAAATAAATAATTCCAATAGAAAATAAATTTGTAGTACGCTAGAAGCCCTTTTTAAATCATGCTAAAAATGTTAAGAATTGGATAGATTTATTGATTAAATTATTCAATTTCAGTATTAGAAACTCTTTTTTTATTCATAACTTTGACAAATTTCATAGTTTTAATTGTAAATGGACAATCTGACATATTTGAGTAATGCTGATTCGGCTTATGTCGATGGCTTATATCAATCGTACAAGCAAGATCCCCAATCGGTAGATTTCGGATGGCAAAAATTCTTTGAAGGTTTTGATTTCGGTCAAAATGCTGGTGGAACAACAAGTTCAGTAGGCGAAGCTACTCCTGAGCACGTATTGAAAGAAATCAATGTGCTGAACATGATCAATGGCTACCGTGACCGTGGCCACCTATTCACACACACTAACCCTGTTCGTGAGAGACGTAAATACTATCCTGGCAAGGAATTGGAAACGTTTGGTCTTGCTGAAGCAGACATGAACACCGTTTTTAATGCAGGTGTTGAAGTCGGTTTAGGTCCAGCGACATTAAAAGACATCCGTCAATTGGTGGAGGATACTTACTGCCGTTCTATTGGTGCAGAATTCAAATATATCCGTAACCCAGAAAAAATTAAATGGTTACAGGACCGTATGGAAGCGGACCGTAACATGCCAAAATTCTCTTTGGACACAAAAAAGAGAATTTTAAACAAATTAAACCACGCCGTTGTATTCGAAAACTTTTTAGGTACTAAATTTTTAGGTCAAAAACGTTTCTCATTGGAAGGCGCGGAAAGTTTAATCCCAGCATTAGATTCTGTCATTGAAAAAGGTGCAGAAATCGGTATCCAGGAATTTGTTATCGGTATGGCTCACCGTGGCCGTCTGAATGTATTGACTAATATCATGGGTAAATCTTACAAATCTGTATTCTCTGAATTTGAAGGTAAGACTTACGCTGATGATCCTGAAGTAAACTTTGGTGGTGACGTAAAATACCACTTGGGCTTTTCATCTGAGGTCAAAACAAACGATGGCAAATCTGTCCACTTAAGTTTGGCACCGAACCCTTCGCATTTGGAAACTGTAGATCCAATCGTTGAGGGTATGGTCCGTTCTAAGATTGATTTCAAATACGAAGGTGACTCTTCTAAAATTGCACCGATCATCATTCATGGTGACGCAGCAATTGCTGGACAAGGTGTAGTCTACGAAGTAACCCAAATGTCCAAACTCGATGGTTACAAAACTGGCGGTACGGTACATATTGTCATCAACAACCAGATTGGATTTACAACGAACTACAAGGATGCGCGTTCTGGAACATATTGTACAGACGTAGCAAAAATCACTTCTTCACCTGTGTTCCATGTGAACGGTGATGATGCTGAAGCGGTAGTTTATGCGATTAATTTAGCGGTTGAATACCGTCAAAAATATAAAACAGACGTATTTATCGATCTGTTATGTTATAGAAGATTTGGACACAATGAGGCTGATGAACCAAAATTCACGCAACCATTGTTGTATAAAATCATCGAAAAACATCCGAACCCGAAAGAAGTTTACGCTAAAAAATTAATTACTGAAGGAAGTATTGACGAGGCGTATTCTAAAAATATCGAGAAAGAATTTAAAGCTGAATTGCAAACTAAATTTGAGGAATCTAAAACAGTTGAGGTATTGACTGAAGAGATCCCGATGTTTAAAGGTGCATGGGAAGGATTGCGTCCTGCTAAAAAAGGTGAAGTATTAACAACCTCGGATAAAACGAAAGTTGCAAAAGATCTATTCTTAAAATTAGCAAAAGAAATCACAACCTTACCTTCGGACAAAAAATTCTTCCGTAAGATTACACGTTTGTTTGAAGATCGCGCCAAAATGATCACTGCTGATTCATACGATTGGGCAATGGGCGAATTGATGGCCTACGCGACATTATTGGATCAAGGTAACCGTGTACGTATCTCGGGTCAGGATGTACAACGTGGAACATTCTCACACCGTCATGCGGTATTGACGCTTGAAGATTCGGAAGAGAAATATGTTCCTTTAGCCAATATTAAAGGTGGCGATAAATTCTCTATCTACAATTCGTTACTTTCAGAATATGCTGTTTTGGGATTTGAATATGGTTATGCATCTTCTAATCCAAATTCGTTGACAATCTGGGAAGCTCAATTCGGAGATTTCTATAACGGTGCTCAAATTATCGTTGATCAATATTTATCGAGTGCAGAGACAAAATGGAAACGTTCTAACGGTTTAGTTATGATGCTTCCTCATGGTATGGAAGGTCAAGGTCCTGAGCACTCTTCAGCACGTATCGAAAGATTCTTAGAGTTATGTGCAGATGAGAATATGATCTTAGCAAACTGTACTACTCCGGCTAACTATTTCCACTTGTTGCGTCGTCAACTTGTACGTGAGTTCCGTAAACCATTGGTTGTATTTACGCCAAAATCATTGTTGCGCCACCCTAAAGTGGTATCACCGTTGAAAGATTTTACAGAAGCTGCTTTCCAAGAGGTAATTGATGATGCAAATGTTGCGGCGAAAGACGTTAAACGCGTGTTATTCTGTTCGGGTAAAGTTTACTACGACTTATTAGAAAAACAAGAAACGGACAAACGCAAAGATATCGCTATCGTGAGATTGGAACAATTATTCCCAATTCCTACAGAGCAATTGAAAGCAATCCGTAAAAAATACAACAAGGCAAAAGAATTTGTTTGGGTTCAGGAAGAAAATGAGAACATGGGAGCATGGTCTTACTACTGCCGTAAACTAATGGGTACTGAGATTGCATTTACAGGTTTTGTTGCCCGTAAAGAAAGTGGAAGTACAGCTACGGGTTACATGAAACAACACGTTGCACAACAAGCAGAAATCTTAAATAAATCATTCGAATAAAAACAATTTAAAATCAATTGCGTCTTAGCTATAGGACGCAATTGTCAATAAAGAACATTATATATGAGCTTAGAAATTAAAGTACCAACCGTAGGTGAATCAATCACGGAGGTAACCTTATCACAATGGTTGAAACAAGATGGCGATTATGTGGAGATGGATGAAAACATCGCCGAACTGGAATCAGACAAAGCAACGTTTGAATTACCAGCTGAAAAAGCGGGTATCTTAAGAATCATTGCACAAGAAGGTGATACTTTAGAAATCGGTGCTGTTGTTTGTACAATTGAAGAAGGTGCTGCTCCTGCCGGTGGTTCAGCTCCAGCTGCTGCCCCTGCTGCAGAAGCGTCAAATGCAGCTCCAGTTGCGGCTGCCGCTGCAAAAGATGAAGATCCAGATAGCTATGCTGCTGGTACAGCTTCTCCTGCTGCTGCAAAAATCTTAAGAGAAAAAGGAATTGATCCTTCTACAATAAAAGGAACAGGTAAAGAAGGACGCATCACAAAAGAAGATGCCGAAAAAGCTCAACCTGTTGCTAAAGCAGCTGCACCAGCAGCAAAACCTGCCGCTGCTCCTGCTGCGACAGTTGCTCCGGTAGCGGGCTCTAGAAACGAACGTCGTGAGAAATTATCTTCATTACGTAAAACAATCGCAAAACGCTTAGTTGCCGTTAAAAACGAAACGGCGATGTTGACAACATTCAATGAAGTCAATATGCAGCCGATCATGGATCTTCGTGCTAAATATAAAGATACCTTTAAAGAGAAATTTGGAATCGGTCTTGGCTTCATGTCATTCTTTACAAAAGCAGTAACAACTGCATTAGCTGAATGGCCTGCCGTGAATGCACGTATCGAAGATAACGAGATTGTATATTCTGATTTCGCAGATATTTCAATCGCGGTTTCTGCCCCTAAAGGTTTAGTTGTTCCGATTATCCGTAACGCTGATGCAATGTCATTGGAACAAATCGAAAAAGCAATCGCTGCACTTGCCGTTAAAGCGCGTGACAACAAATTAACGATTGACGAGATGACTGGTGGTACATTTACAATTACCAACGGTGGTGTATTCGGATCAATGATGTCTACACCAATCATCAATGCTCCACAATCCGCAATCTTGGGTATGCACAACATCATCCAACGTCCTATTGCTGAAAATGGCCAAGTGGTGATCCGTCCAATGATGTATATTGCACTTTCTTATGATCACCGCATCATCGATGGTCGTGAATCAGTAAGCTTCTTGGTTCGTGTAAAACAATTATTGGAAGATCCAGCTCGTTTATTGTTGGGTGTTTAAACCGCAATAAAATTGGAAATATAAAAAGACCTATGCTTTGCGGCATAGGTCTTTTTTTTATGAAAGAGTGTCCTATTATTGGCCAGAAAGAACCTTCAGTTCGCTTCCATTACTGTTGGTGCCTGCGAAATCATGAAGGTTTTTATTGACATCGGAATAGAAACAATATACTTGACAAATATGAATCGGAGGTAGACGAATATGAATCGCCTTTTTAATTTCTCCCTTTTAATTTTTACTTTCATCTTGTTAAATATCAAGCATATCCTAATATACAGCCGCCCCTGTCATTTAAAGGCCGCATACGAATATGAAACTTGATATTAAGCAGACAATATCAAGCAAATGAAGTATAAAATTCTACTAACAACCGTATATCTATTACTCGCTGTAATGACATTGTTTGCCAACATGGCAAATCCAATGAGCCCCCATAGTATAACAGGACAGCTTGTTCCTGCCGCAAAGCTGAAAGTCACCAATGAGCGTATTGACATTCATCTTTTGGCAGACACTGCTGATTATAATTCGGACTATCGCAGTCACTTCAGCATTGTCTATAACATCCATGCAGAAGAGGCTATCGAATTGCCACTGGTATTTCTCGCTTTAAATATGGACGGATTAGATCGCATCCTTGTCAATCAGAACGAAATTGAAGGAAAAAAAATGGATCAGCCCGGTTCAAAATTTCCCTTTTTACGTTTAAAGGATGGCTATTATGAAATCAGCTACGACAGCGATGAATGGAAACGTATTTCGCTGAATGATGCATTTCATTTTACGGCTAAGCTACGCAAAGGTGATAACAGTATTCAGGTTCAATACAGCGCTTATATGGGCTATGACCGACGGGATATTCGGACCAGATACCAAATTGACTACCTCCTATTCCCTTCCAGGTACTGGTCGTCTTTTGGCCCGATTGAACTGTATCTGCACCTCGATGGAAAGATGGATGTACTTACACAGGATCTGGGAACCGCCAAATTACAGACAGACTCCATTGTTCACTGGAGGATTGATCAGGTAGAAAAGAAAGAAAGTTTTCATATTGAAGTTGGCTTAAAAATCTCTTTGTTAGCAAAAGCAATTCTTTGGTTACATCCCGAGCTGCTCGCCCTGATCGGCTCAATATGCCTGCTCTGCCTGCATATCCGCTGTATTTATCTAAAATACAAAACTGGCCGATACCGCTATGCACTCCTACTTGGAAATCTAATCATTCCAAGCTCTTTCTACTTTTTTATCTGGTTTTGGTCCAGTCTGGCCAACTATCTTGTCAATGGAGTCTTTGACGAAAAGTCCCGCGGTTTTATCCTGTTGGTCATCTTTACCTTACCCTTGATCTACCTCGTCTATGATTTGGTTTTGTTTACTATCGATAGAAGCATTCGCGCTAAATTGAACAGGTAGAAAACCGGCTGCTATTTTTTATAGGTCAGCTTGTTTTCAATCATACGGTTGTTATATTGCTGGATAAAGGCTTTCATCTTGGTCTCCATCGTATCCAATACCGCTGGATGTTGTTTTAACAGATCCTGTTTCATCAAGCGGTCCTTCTTAAGATCATAAAATGAAGTCACTTTCAGTCCATCATAAGACATCATATAATCTTTATAGTAGAGATTATAGCTTCCTGAGTTATTATTAAGCACAAAATTATCCTTACCCGGTTTGAAGGCATCTGAACCAAATGCGAAATAAGGCTCATCATAGTGCAGATAATTCAACACTGTCGGCATAATATCTATTTGCTGTACCAATTTATCCGCTTTGCCAACTAGATTATCACCGGGTGCATAAAATATAATAGGGATTTGGAAGCCCCCTGCTGCCGTTTGATATTCCGGCAGGTAGCTTACGGTAGCGTGGTCTGCACAAATAACAAATACGGTATTCTTGTACCAGGGCATTTTCGATGCTGTTGCAAAAAATTCACGCAGCGCATTATCGGTATATCCAATGGGTTCCTGTACGGGCAAAGGTCCTTTAGGAAATTTCCCCTGATACTTTTCAGGTACCTTAAATGGGTGATGCGAAGATAAAGAGAAGAAACTAGCGAAAAATGGCTGATGAAACGTGTTGATCTTATTCGCTACAAATTGCAAAAACGGTTCATCCCAGATTCCCCATATACCATCAAAGTCAGCGTCATTGTTATATTCGTTTTTACCAAAATAATGCTGGATACCCGCCAGCTTCATATAAGCGGAGAAGCCCATGCTGCCATTGGGTGCTCCGTGAAAAAAAGCAGTCTCATATCCCTTTTTCCCTAAAAGCTTCGCTAAGCTTGTGGTTTCATTTCCAGAATATATCGAAAGTACAAAAGGCTCTCCTATGGAAGGAATACCGGTAATGACTGATGGTAAAGCATCAATTGATTTACGGCCATTGGCATAGGTATCTGTAAATGTGTAAGCATTGCGGATTAATGAATCCAAAAAAGGCGTATAACCTTTGTATTTTCCACCTTGGATATCTTTATTCAACTCACCAAAATGTTCTTTTGCAAAACTCTCTAAAATCAGAACGACGACATTTTTCTTCGCAAAGGGCTGGTCTGATTGCGGCACATGAATAGGGTTGTACAATTGCTCAAGCTCTTGTTCGGAATAATAATGGATAGGTTTAAGATTGACAGCCTTTAAAGTTTTCAATATACTGAATGGCGTATTCAGCACAATATTCATTTCTTCCGGTGTCTCTACATAATCACCCGCATTACTCAATGTAATGGGACGGGTACTATGGGCCCAACCGCCACGCACACCACCAATGAAAAGGAAGGCCGTCAATAAAAACAAAGGCAATTGGATCAAAAATGACTTCCAGCTATATTTCGTAGTCCTTTCAATTTGAATAAGTTTATACGATTTAATCAAACCATACACAACCAGTACCAACACAATAATGAGATACCAATAATCCAAACAGAAATCAAAAGCCAGCTTCATCAGGTTGGATTCATTGGAAAATTGGTCAATTACTGTTCCTGTCGTCCTTTTTAGGGTAAATGGATAGTAGGCAAAATCAATCAGATTTAACGCTATACCAATTGAATTGGTCACGACAAAGATCCATTTTGCAACTTTTTGATAGATTTTATTCGATTTAAACGGACCTGGAACAGTCAGCATCACAATATAAAGAATATTAAAATACAGTAGGGCTACAATGTCGAATCGTACACCACCCGCAAACATCACCAAGAGCTTACCTGCATCGACATGAGGAAATAAGGAAGCATTGACGCCATAAAACCCCAATCGCAATAACGCATAGATGACCAAAAGAAAGATAAAACGAATTGCGACAGCAAAATAAGGTGCAAATACTCCTCTTAATTTCATAGCTCTAATATTTTAAAAATTCACGGTATACGTCTTGATAATACGCTTTGGCAATATTCAATAAGCTGTCTGTTTTGCCAACGGGATATTCCTTATTGGACCTATAGTTAATGATTCTTCCAACGTTATCGAATGAAACTGCTTGTTTTGGTGTAATTACACCGAAGGCGTCTTTAGAATTATAGAACGCTATTTGAGGTGTCGTCGGATTAAAAAGATCCCGGCTCCAATGATAACGATCTGTAGGGAGTTTCAGTTGTGTCAATAAGGTAGTCGCCAAATCCGTTTGATTGCCGATTCTATTGAATATTTTCCCACGATATTCAGGTTTGATCACATCACCGAAAAAGATCAACGGAATATGAAAGCGATTGGGGTGAAATAGCTCCCATTTTTCTGAAGGAAGGCGATGTCCATGATCAGCCACAATTACGAAAAGGGTATTTTTATACCAAGCTTCCTTTTTAGCTTTATTGATAAAATCAAAAACAGCTGAATCCGTATAGTTTGCCGTACTTCGGAATTTATCCGCATTGGTAGCATTGCCAAATTTATAGCCGTGTTTTAACTCAAATGGTTCGTGATTAATTAAGGTAAAGATCGTCGAAAAGAAAGGTTGTTTTTCTTTTTTAAAATCCTTGATCATCTGATTAAAGACCACATTGTCATATACACCCCATGAGGCACGTTCTGCATCCAATCCAAAATTGGCGTTATCCACCACCCTAGACATCCCATGCGTCAGCATATACGATTTAAAATTGTAAAACTCGCTCTGACCACCATGATAAAATGATGTTTCATAGCCGGCATGATCGAACTCCTGTCCAATGGCAGGCATATTTTCATGTTTGTCGATATACTTGATAATACTCTCGGGTCCTTGTGCCGGAAAACCGCTCAAAACCGCTACCATGCCCTTATCGGATCGATCAGCAGCAGAATAAATATGGTCAAACAAAATACCGCCTTTAATCAATTCTTCCATGTGTGGCGTAATTCCCTTTTCCCCGCCAAGAGACTGAATGAGATCGCCGACAAAACTTTCCAACATAATAATAACGACATTCGGACGAGTCGTTGACAATACCTCAACGGCAGAATCAGGTTGGCTTTGAAAGGCAGGTCGTAGCTTGTCCTGAATATCCTTCTGATCCGCGTAATAATTATAGGGGTTTTTTAGCTTGGTACTTTCGGCAAAGAAATCCCGTAAAAAAGACCATTGGGTATTAACCGCTGCATGATTATAAAACGTTTCCTCGGAATAATAGGCTTTACTAGGGTTTAGTGTCGCTCTCCCATAACCACCGCGAATAAACGTGAAAAGTACAAAGACTCCGATTGCCAGTTTGAAAAAATTACCTACAGGAGATTTGATATTGAAAAAAGAGACTTTTTTAAACATCCAGCGGTACAGAAAATAACCACAGAATATACCGATCAACATCCCAACGATGGGGAGAAACACCGGCGTGGACTCAGCCGAAGCTACGGCTCCCGAAGGTGAGGCAAAAAATGCATCGATGGCACGTTTAGAAATTTTGTCACCCCATTCCCGGTAGATGTTAACATTGATAAAGCTTGTCACAAAGAACAATACCAGGACAATAATGGTATAGATATCCAGGATCAGCCGTTTGGGTTTCAGTTTTGGGAAAAAACTTAACATGCAATACACAAGAAACGGCAGCGCACATATATAGGAAACAGCAGAAAAATCCAGGTTCAAACCGTGGTAATAAATTCTGAAAATCTCCTTAAAATTAGAAAAACCTATTTTCTCAAAAAAAGCAGTAACAAAAATCAATCTATCTATAAAACAGATAATTAACCAGAACAGAAAATACTGTGTTAAAGCTCTAAGCTCATTCGCAAATCGTTGCATCCCTTCGTGTAAAAATAAAACAGGCAAATTTACATTAATTTACATGAAATACGGGCTAATTACTTAGTAATATGAAGAAAAGATTAAAAAAGTATAAATCCTGCGTTATGCTTTACCCCACTGCAATAACCACCTCTTCTGCTTAGGAGGATCTTCAATAAACTTATTGCTTAGCCTTTATTCATAACTTCTTTTTGTTTGAGAACAAGATCAATGGATTACTAAGGAAAATAACATAGAATTCCTTACTTTTGTGTTCCTTAAAAGTTTGAATACAAAAATTTAAAATGAGCATAGCGAAAACTTACAATCCAAAAGAAGCTGAAGAAAAATGGTACAGCTATTGGAAAGCGAATGGATTTTTCCGTTCAACCCCGGACGAACGTGAACCTTACACGATTGTGATGCCTCCTCCGAATGTCACGGGAGTATTGCACATGGGGCATATGCTGAATAATACCATTCAAGACGTTTTGATTCGCCGCGCACGTATGCAGGGAAAAAACGCTTGTTGGGTACCGGGGACCGATCACGCCTCCATTGCCACTGAAGCTAAGGTCGTCGCTATGTTGAAAGAACAAGGAATTGACAAACGATCTTTATCGCGTGAAGATTTCTTAAAACATGCTTGGGAATGGAAGGAAAAATACGGTGGTATTATTCTAAAACAACTCGAAAAACTTGGCGCTTCCTGTGACTGGGATCGTACACGTTTTACCATGGATCCGGAGTTATATCAATCTGTTATCCGCGTATTCGTAGATCTATATCGTAAAGGATTGATTTATCGTGGTTACCGCATGGTCAACTGGGATCCTGAAGCAAAAACAAATATCTCAGACGAAGAGGTTATTTATAAAGAGAAAAACGGCAAATTATACCACCTGAAATATCAGGTTGAAGGAACAGATCAATATATTGTTGTGGCGACTACCCGTCCTGAAACCATCTTTGGTGACACAGCGGTGTGTATCAATCCCAATGATGAGCGCTACACCTGGTTAAAAGGAAAGCAAGTCATTGTTCCGATCGTTGGCAGAAAAGTGAACATCATTGAAGATGAATATGTTGATTTGGAGTTTGGTACAGGATGCCTTAAAGTTACTCCAGCGCACGATGTGAATGACTACGCACTAGGTAAAAAGCACAACCTGGAATTTGTCGACATCTTTACTGACGAAGCAAAACTGAACGACAATGGCCTGCATTACGCTGGCATGGATCGTTTTAAAGTCCGCAAGGAAATCGAGAAAGAGCTGGAGGAAAAAGGATTATTGGAGCAAGTTGAAAACTATACCAATAATGTTGGAACTTCAGAGCGAACAGGTGCTGTTATTGAGCCAAAAATCTCTAATCAGTGGTTCCTTAAGATGGAGGATCTTGCAAAACCGGCATTGGATAATGTCATGGACGATACCATTAAATTTCATCCGACGAAATTCAAAAATATTTACCGCAATTGGATGGAGAATGTTACCGACTGGAATATCTCAAGACAATTGTGGTGGGGACACCAAATACCGGCGTATTTCTATGGCGATGGAAACGAAGACTTTGTGGTTGCACAAACGGTTGAAGAGGCCCTTGTTTTAGCGCAGGAAAAATCAGGTAATACAACGCTTCAATTGACCGATCTACGTCAAGATGAGGATGTGCTTGATACCTGGTTTTCAGCTTGGCTATGGCCAATTTCGGTTTTCAATGGCATCAACGAACCAGAAAATGCAGAAATAAACTACTATTACCCTACGCAAGATTTAGTCACTGCCCCAGACATCATTTTCTTTTGGGTAGCACGTATGATCGTTTCAGGATATGAATTCCGCGGACAATTGCCTTTTGAAAATGTTTATTTCACAGGTATTGTACGCGACAAACTGGGCCGTAAAATGTCTAAATCACTGGGCAACTCTCCTGATCCGATTGATTTGATGAATGAATATGGTGCAGATGCTACGCGGATGGGAATGTTATTGACTGCTCCAGCAGGTAATGACCTTCCTTTTGATGTAGAACTTTGTGTACAGGGCCGTAATTTTGCCAATAAGATCTGGAATGCCTTCCGCTTGGTTAAAGGCTGGGAAATTACAACTACTCCAGCTTCAGATTCAGATAAGATTTCGGCAGCTTGGTTTGAGGCAAGGTTAAATCAAGCTCTGGTCGATATCGAAGAAAACTTCAAACACTATCGTTTATCAGATGCATTGATGACAACCTACAAATTGGTATGGGATGATTTCTGTGCTTGGTACCTTGAATTAGTGAAACCGGCTTATGGCTCCCCTATTTCTAGCGAAACCTTAGCAACAGTAAAATCTTTTTTCCAACGTATACTCACTTTAGTACATCCTTTCATGCCTTTCCTAACAGAAGAATTGTGGCATGACGAACTGTTCGGTGTGAAAGACGAGAAAGATTGCATTATCGTAGCCCCTTATCCTACAGCGAATGATTTTGATGAGCAGCTTATAAAAGATTTCGCTATCGCTCAACAGATTATTTCGGAAGTTCGGAATATTCGTAATTCTAAAGGTATCTCCCCTAAAGTTGCTTTACCATTAGCGATCAATCAACAATCGGAGATCAACCTGGAGCAATATATTGATATCATCACCAAGATTGCAAACTTGGAAGGCGTAACTTTTGTTTCTGAGAAAGTAGCTGGTGCCGCAAGTTTCCTTGCTGGCAAAGACGAATGTTATGTTACGTTGGAAAATAATATTGATGCAGATGCTGAACGTGAGCGTATCGAGAAAGAATTGGAATACCTAAAAGGTTTCCTTGTATCTGTAGACAAAAAGCTTTCCAATGAACGGTTTGTGCAAAATGCTAAACCTGAAATTGTTGAAAACGAAAAAAGTAAAAAGGCTGATGCCGAAGCGAAGATTAAAATTCTTCAAGAAAGCTTAACAGCATTAGGTTAATAGCTACGCTATAAATCTCGAAAAGTCCCGCGCAATGCGCGGGACTTTTTTTATGTTTAACGAGCGGTCAAATTCGGAGATCATTCTGTCCATTCCTGAAAAAGGTTTACAAAAACCGAATATTAAAATCTTAAATTTAATATTATGAAAAAGCGTATGACAAAACGTAAATCAGGGGGACAGCAAGTTTACAGTGATAGCTTCAAGATCCTCGTTTCCAGAGAATACCTTGCGGGCAAGCTGAGTTATTCGCAACTTGCCCAGAAGTACAATCTTCCGGGGGAAGCCACTCCGCGGTATTTTATGAAATGGTACCAGCAGTGGGAAAACAATCTGGAGCTGGAAGTTTCCCAGACTGTTGAGCCAGAAGACACTGGGGTGAAAAATGAGCAGGATCTCAGGGATGAACTCTTCCAGGCGAACCTCAAAATTACTGCCCTGGAGATGTTGATCAAAAAAGCGGAGGAGCTCCATGGGGCTGATTTTGTAAAAAAGTCTGGGGCCAAATCGTCCAAGAAATGAAGTCGTGTTACCAGAATGTTTCGGTCTCCAGACTTTGTGGACTATTTGGCAGAACAAGGCAATCCTACTATAAATATATGGGCAGAGAACAGGAATACTCCGTTCGCAGCGGGCTTGTGCTGGCGCGGGTACGTGAAATTCGGAAGGACTCCCATCGCATGGGTACCCTTAAACTCCGCAGCATATTGGTCAAAGAAATGGGTAGTGCGATGGTTGGACTGGGAAGGGACGCTTTCTTCAGACTGTTGCGCGAAAATGACCTTTTGGTCAAATGCAAACGCAGGTATGCCATCACCACCCAGTCCGACCACCGTTTCAAAAAGTGGCCCGACCTTGTGCAGCGCAGGCAGGCCCTGCGTCCCGAGCAGATATGGGTAAGTGACATCACCTACATCCGCATCCGGGACAAATGGATCTACCTGTGCCTGGTCACAGATGCCTATTCCCGAAAGATCGTGGGCTACAAACTTACGCACAGGCCAACAGCACAGGCCTGTATATCAGCGCTCAGGATGGCAATATCACATAGAATGTATCCACAGAGCGATCTGACCCACCACTCCGATCGCGGCATCCAGTATTGCAGTACAAATTATGTCACTATATTGCAGGAAAATAGGATTACAATAAGCATGACACAATCCGGAAGCCCGTACGACAATGCCGTGGCAGAAAGGCTAAATGGCATCCTAAAAAGCGAATATCGCATGGCTGAGACCTTTCCAGACTACAAAACGGCACTTGCACAGCTGGTCAAGGCAGTCAATATATACAATCATTTTAGGCCACATATGTCCTGCAATATGATGTCTCCCCAGCAGGCACATCAGCAATTGCAGAACCAAAAAGTTCCCAAAATGTTTCAAAGACGTAACGCTGAGTCAAAAAAGTTCCGCAGCAAAACTAGGGAAACTGTGGTTAGGGAAAGGACAACCGATAACAGTCAGAAAACGGACAATGACAACCAAATCCAGTAGAAAAAATAGGATGTAAAATCTATATAGTAATCTGTTCGGTAAATGTAAACCTATTTCAGTATAAGACATTCGGTACTTGTTCGGTACTTCTTCGGTGCTCGTTCGGTGCTCGTTCGGTGCTTCTTCGGTTACCAGCGAATAAGCTCCGTTAAATATCCGAAGTATATCCGATAAAAAAGCGTATCAAGAGCGAATCTGATTGACAATTGTACCCCACGAAGAACACGAGCTTTCACGAAAGAGCCAAACAGACGGCTCAAGTAAATTTTGGTCCATCATTCACGGGCAATATATAACCAAGGATATACCATAAAAACTTTTGAAACAAAAGGCAAAAGCGCTTTGCCCTATTTCAAAATAGCCATACAGTTTATAATTAACCAAAGATCAACCATGCTGATAACTTTATATAAATTCCTGTAAAAAAATGAATAACTTTATAGGAGCGAACTTAAATTATATCATTATGGGATTCAAAGAGACATTTCAGATTAACGGTGAAAACCTTTTACAAAAGATCAAAGAAATCATTGCTGAGGGCAATGTGAGCAAAATCAGCATTTCGGACAAACATGGCAAAGAAATCATGAGCTTTCCAGTAACTGTTGGTGCCATAGGCTTGATCTTAGCACCTGTCTTTGCAGCAATCGGTGCTGTAGCCGCATTGCTTACAGAATGTACGATCACTGTAGAACGAAATACAAACAAGGAAGAAAAAGACAAAGAAGATAACAGCACTGATCCCCCTACAACGATAACCGTGAAATAATCAATTTAAAATTGACCGTTATGAAGATCTTTAAAAATATACTTTGTATTTTATTTGCCTTGCTATTCATCAATGCAGGGCTGGATAAACTTTTTCATTATATGCCTACGCCACCAATGGATATGGACATGAAAAAGGTATTTGAGGCTTTTGCCACGATTAAATGGCTAATGCCACTGGTTGGAATCATCGAACTCTTGGGCGGTTTATTGTTTATTTTCCCAAAAACGAGAACACTGGGTGCACTGGTCATCTTCCCCATACTCATTGGTATTTTTACCCACAACATGATTTTTTACAGCCAAATGGGACTAATTATTTGGGCTGTACTTTTCATTATTTGGCTATGGGTGGTATTCGAAAACTGGGGCAAGTATAAAAAACTGATGGAATAATTGCCTATATTCTTCTCCAAACGAATATCGAGCAGGATAATGCATCTATTAAATACCTATTACTTTGACAAATTGATAGGTATTTAATGTTTTTATTAACATAAAATTAAAAAACAAAAAACTTTGGACGACTAGAATGGTTTGGTCAATTATTTGATGTGTTTTTAGGACATTCCCACGATAAAATGATTTTATACAAGGGAAATGAAGAACTGTGTAATATTTGCTAGCAAGTATAGCACATAAATTAAACTTGCATTTACACGCAAATTTATCTTAGTTTGCTGAAATCGTGACGATATACATTATATAGCTGAAAACTTAGCAAACTTTTTTCCGTTTTAATTTTTATTAATAGATACTTAAATCAAATTATACGTTGAACAGATTTACCCGAATTGCTTTCAAAACAATATTGTGGATTATTGGAGTAATAATTGCGCTGGCTATTTTAATCGTATTTTTAATCAGGATACCCGCCGTTCAGAATTATATTGCTGGAAAAGTAACACACTATGTGGAAGGTAAGATTGGTACCCCCGTTAAAATTGGCTACATTAATATTGATTTCCCTAAAAAACTGGTTTTAGAGGATATCTATTTAGCTGACCAAAGCAAGGATACCTTAGTGGCAGGAAAAAGCATAGCGGTCGATATCAACATGCTAAAACTTCTGAAAAATACCGTTGAAATTCAAAGCATTGAAGCAGAAGGAATCACCGCAAAAATCCGCCGTACATTGCCGGACAGTTCATTCAACTTTGATTATATTGTTAAAGCTTTCGCTTCTCAAAAGGAAAGCAAACCGACTGCAGACAGCAGTTCAGCCCTTCTATTTAACCTTGATAAGGTCAAATTTGATAAATTTCATATTGTCTATGCCGATGATGTTATTGGAACGAGTGCTGATGTTTACCTGAACAGCCTAAATACCAACATCAAGAAGTTCGACCTCACAAAAAACATGGCTTTCAATCTGCCCAAAGTAAAGATAGATGGTCTGAGTGCCACAGTGAAACAATGGCGACCAGTTGTTGATGGCACGGCACCCACGGTCGAAGATTTTGGCATTACAGATAAAACGGCACAAGTAACCACCTTGCTTCCCGATGTCGGTATACAGATTGCTGACCTGACCAATATCTTAGTGCGCTATGAGGATCAATCCAGTCTGCTGAATACAAAATTTTATATCAAAAATCTTCATGCAGACATTAACAAGATCGACCTTAACAAAGAACTTGTCGA
This sequence comes from Sphingobacterium siyangense, assembly GCF_023277505.1. Lineage (NCBI taxonomy): Bacteria > Pseudomonadati > Bacteroidota > Sphingobacteriia > Sphingobacteriales > Sphingobacteriaceae > Sphingobacterium > Sphingobacterium siyangense. The sequence continues at coordinate 5,511,886 of NZ_CP080574.1, forward strand.
TATTCAAACGATCAATCTTGACGGTTCAGACAATAATGTGCTCTTTGGAAAGATCCAGAAAAAAGTAAACACAGAAGCGAAAAACACCGCGGATACCACCAAAATAAACTGGGTTGTCTCAGCCAAAGAAATCCAAATCAACAATACAAGCTTAGCGTATAGAGACAACAATCAGGCCCGTATGAAAGGCTTTGATTACTTCAATATTAAGATCCCTGGAATGAAAACCAGTTTAAATGATCTTTACTATAGCGCCGATTCGATCAGCGGATCATTAAAAGAGCTTGTAGCCTCTGATCATTCCGGGTTTGTGATCAAGCAATTGAAAGGGGATTTTAAGTATACAAATACCGGCGCGGAGATCAAAAACCTGTACGCAGAAACACCACGTACCCTACTGCGTGATTACTTAAAAGTAACCTATCCATCTTTGGATATTATTGCCAAAAAGCCAGAGCTGATCTATGTCAATGCAACGATCAAAAAGAGCCACGTAGATATGCGCGACATCTACTATTTTGCTCCTTTTTTGGATACCATGCAGGTGATGAAACCATTGATGGACAAAAAGTTTAATATTGATGGTCGCGTTGTGGGTAAGGTAAATGATTTAAATATTCCGGCAATTGATTTCCAAACCCTGTCCAATACACGTGTCATTGCAAGTCTGCATTTAAAGGGTCTACCCAACGTCGATAAAATGTCAATGGATCTTAATTTAAAGAAATTGACCACAGGACGTTCGGATATCGAAAAGCTGGTTTCAAAAAAAATGCTTCCTAGCGGAATAGAGTTGCCCAATACGATCGGCCTTACCGGAACTTTTAATGGTGGGATGAATGCCTTTAACACCAATCTTTCGCTGGTAACAGAGAAAGGAACAGCCAAGTTCAATGGTAAAGTAGGCATGATAGGTCGCGATACAACCTATGATGCATTTGTGAGTATTCGTGATTTTGACATTGGTAAGATCATGAAAATGGACAGTACATTAGGCATACTTTCATTTGAGGGAAAAATCAAAGGTCATGGAACAGATCCGAAGAAACTTGTCGCCAATTTTGATGGCAAAGTAAATCGAATGGATGCGATGGGTTATCGTTATCAGAATATCGATATGAATCTCACTGCCGATAAAGGGGATATCAAAGCCTCCGTGGTTAGTCCCGACCCTAATATTCAATTGAAGTTAAATGCAACGGCCAACATGAAGTCCAAATATCCGCAGGTGGATTTTGAGCTTATGGTAGATACCATTAATCTTAAAAACTTAAAATTAATGGATGATGAACTCAAATACCATGGTAAACTTGTGGGCAATTTCAGTTCAGCCGATCCGAATTTTTTAAATGGGGAGGCACATATCACCAATTCATCCATTCTTTACAACGACGCATATTATACTTTAGACAGCATTTCACTTGTTGCAAAAGCCGATACCAGCCGCAATTTGCTGCTACTCAAATCGGACTTTTTGAATGCCCATTTGGTCGGGAAATACAAAATTTTAGAGTTGCAGAATGCTATTCAAGACATTTTACAGGTATACTACCAGCCGGGAAAAGCTGTTAAAGTTCCCAAATATGAGCCTCAGAATATTGAGTTTTCCGCCCAATTGACCAGGACTAAATTTATAAAGGATTTTCTTCCAGAACTAACGGAAATGTCTGATATTACGTTGGATGGTATGTTCAATAGTCAGTCAAAAACTATTCTTGCGAAATTGGATGCCCCTAAAATCACCTATAGTGGTACCGAAATCAATAACGTCACCTTGGATATTAATACCTTGGACAGTACACTTTACTACTCGGCCTTGATCAATAAAATCAAGGTGAGCAATATCGAACTGGTGAATACAGTCTTCAGTGGTAAAGTCATTCAAAATAATTTGGATTTTGGCCTTTGGATTAAAGACAAGAAAGAGAAAGAGCAATATCATTTGGGCGCCAATATGCGCGTTGATAATGGAGCATTTGTTTTTAGTTTACTTCAGGATGGCCTTATGCTGAACTATGACAAGTGGACGATAAATCCAAACAACGTGCTCAAATTTGGAAGTACAGGTATTCAGGCCAATGACTTTATCTTAAGTAATAAAGGACAAGAGCTGAGTATATCATCGCAGGACAGTGTGCTCAATTCGCCACTCAACATTGCCTTTAAAAATTTCCGCATTGAGACATTAAGTAAAATGCTTGAAAGTGAAACAGTCGATCTTGGCGGCGGGATTAATGGTCAGGCAACCATATCACGTTTGGAAAGTAGCCCTGTCTTTGTATCCGATCTTACGATCGACAAATTCTATATTGGACAAGATACTGTCGGTAATGTCAACATAAAAGTTAACAATGAAAAGGAAAACACCTATAATGCGAATATCAGTATCAGTGAAAATGGCAATAATGTCGTATTAAGTGGTGATTTTATCAATCCTCCAAAGGGAGAAGCAAGCTTGGATTTCACCTTGGATATTGCGCCACTCTCCATGCAGACAGTTCAGGCATTCAGTTTGGGTTATCTAAAAGACTCGAAGGGAAATCTTGAAGGCCAGTTAAAAATAACGGGATCGCCATCCAAACCACTCATTAATGGCGATGTGAAGTTTAAAGATGCACAGTTCAATATTGCTATGTTGAATGCACTTTTCAAAGCTAAAGATGAAACCATTCATCTGGATGAAAGGGGTATTACTTTCCCAAAATTTGCATTGGAAGACAAGAAAGGAAATATTGCCAAGGTAACAGGATCCATAGAAACCAAAACGTATACTGATTTTGATTTTAATCTCAATATCAATACAGACAATTTTGAGGTACTCAATTCAACACAAAGCGACAACGACATGTTCTACGGTAAAATGTATCTTACCTCGAACCTTCGCATTCGGGGGAATCTTGATAAGCCTATCGTTGATGGTACAATCAAGGTATTAGATGATACCGATTTCACCTTTGTTATGCCAAACGAGGATCCTGGGATGGCCGATCGTAAAGGTGTTGTCGAATTTGTTGATAAGAGTGATACCACAAGAGCTAACGTATTTGCGAAATTAGATTCGATGACCGTAACCCGTCTGACGGGAATCGACGTAGATCTGAATCTTCAAACGGATAAGGATGCCAAATTTAAAATTCTCTTGGATGCCGGTTCACAGGATGCACTGAATATCCAAGGGGAAGCGGAACTGAACGCAGGCATTGATGCGAGCAGCAAAATTACCTTGTCAGGTACATTTACCGTAGACAAAGGGAGCTATTCATTCAGTTTTGGTCCCGTAAAAAAAGATTTTACATTCCGAAAAGGAAGTACGATCACCTGGAACGGAGATCCCTTGGATGCGCAGCTTAATATCACAGCGGCATACACAACCAAAGCTCCAACGCTGGAGCTTGTAGCGACGCAACTGGGATCAGAAAACGCTAATTTATACAAGCAACGTATTCCTTTCAATGTCTTGTTGAAGATTACAGACAAATTGTTTCAACCGCAACTGAATTTTGATATCGACTTGGACGAAAACAACTCGGTTGTTTCCCAAGATGTGATCAGCAAAGTAAATAACGCATTGACCACCTTGCGTGAAAATCCATCTGAACTTAACAAACAGGTCTTTTCACTCATCGTTTTAGGGCGCTTTATGTCGACCAATCCATTTGAAAGTTTATCCGGTGGCGGTGGTACAGAAGCCATTGTCAGAAATAGCATCAGTTCATTCCTGAGCGGTCAATTGAACCGCCTTGCCTCCGAGCTTATCACCGGAGTAGAACTGGATTTCAACTTAACTTCGGAGGAAGATTATGCTACTGGAGCGGGCCAAACCCGAACAGATCTGAATATCGGTGTATCTAAAATGCTTTTAAATGATCGACTAAAAATTACCGTTGGTTCTAATTTTGAAGTTGAAGGAAATACACGTCCGGGAGAAACCGCCAACAATATTGCTGGGGATATCCAATTGGATTATCAACTTTCGCAAGATGGTCGCTATTTTGCACGGGTATATCGTAAAAATCAATATCAGGTTACACTCCAAGGCCAATATGTAGAAACAGGTATCGGATTTATCATCAATATGGATTACAACCGATTTAAGGAAATCTGGATGAGTTCGAAAAAACTCAAAGCGTACTATGACACGAATAGCAAAGGTTTCAGAAAACGTTTTGATGTGGAACGTATGGAAACCGATTCAGTGTATCGTGATAGCGTACGCACAGTCATCAGAGATAGTTTGATGACCCATAGCCCTGAGTACAGAAAACGTATGGAGAAAAGAGAACAAGAGAAACGTAAACAACAGTTGGACTCCAGTAAAAACACGCCGAAAAGCGATAGTCCAAAATCAAATATAGATACCATCAGAACGACAGCTATAAAAAATGAAGATGAGGAAAGGAGTTATCATGCAAGCTAAACTAAAGTATATTGTTGGAATAGTTTCATTCGCTGCATTTATAGCATCCTGTTCTTCAACAAAGAATCTGAAAGAAGGGGAAAGCTTATATGTTAAAGGCAACGTGATAGTCGATTCGGACACCATCTCCAAGGAAAATAAGGAAAAGATTGCGACCCATTTAGAAGCGGCATTGATGCCCAAACCCAATAAACGTCTAGCTGGCGTACCATTCAAGTTGTACTTCAACAATATGGCCGGCGATTCTGTAGGGAATAATATCATTAAAAAATTTTTCAAGAAAATTGGTGAGAAACCGGTATTGTTGAGCGATGTCAATCGCGAGTACAATGAGAATCTACTGCGTAATCGTCTGGAGAATTTTGGTTTCTTTAATGCTGAAGTAAAATCCGACACTTTAGTTGAAAACAAAAAAGCAACGGTTAATTATACCGCCAAGCCAAATTTTATCTACCGAATAAGGTCTGTTCAATTTGATATTGACAGCACAACCCAGCTGGGTAAAGATATTCGTTCGAGCTCCGATCAAAGTCTCTTACAGGTGGGCAAAAATTATAGCCTTGATGTTATCCTAAATGAGCGTGACCGCATCGACAATGACCTCAAAAATAAAGGGTATTATTATTTCAGTCCTGATTACATCCTGGTTCAGGTAGACAGTTCACACCGGAACAACAAGGTCGACATGTATGTTACTGTAAAGAAGGAAACACCGGCACAGGCGAGGGTACCGTCAAAGATCAATAAAATCTACATTTACCCGAACTACACGGAAACAAGCACCGGTTATCAGCGATCCACCCGTAACGCGGAACTATATGATAGCAGCTACTATTTTATAGACCGCCAGCATCTTTATAGAAAGCCTGTTATCGCGAACCATATCTTCTTCCACCCCGGCGATGTCTACAACCGTAATGCCCACAACCAAACCATCAGCCATCTGGTGAATCTCAATAGCTGGAAATTTGTCAAAAATAACTTTGTTGACAGCAAAGAAGTTCCCAATGCACTAGACGTCTACTACTACTTAACCCCATTGCCAAAAAAATCACTCCGTGTGGAACTTTTGGGAAAAATGGCTTCGGTATACAATGGTACAGAAGTTAATGTCAACTGGACTTTACGCAACGCATTTAAAGGCGCGGAGCAGTTAAGTTTTAATGTATTCGGTGGTTATGAAACCCAAACCGGTGGATCGGCTGACCTCAATTCGAGTTATTACCGTTACGGGATGGAGGCTACATTGACCTTTCCGCGGATATTGTCTCCTTTTGGAAGGATTTCTCCTACGCGACGTTTTATCCCGAAGACTTATGTCAAAGGCCGCTATGAATTTTTAAATCGCCGCAAAGCATATACCTTAAATTCCATCGCATTGGATTACGGTTACATCTGGCAGGAGTCTGAGGAGAAGCAGCACGATCTTGCTTTAATGGAGATTACCTATGTTCAGCCTAAAGGTATTTCTGAAAACTACCAAAAACAAATGGATACTATTCCGGCGTTAAGGCATGCAATAGATCCACAATTTACGATTGGCCCCAATTATAACTTCACGTTTCAAAACACGATGAAGCAGCATTTGAAAAATACATTTTATTTCAAAGGCAACCTGGACCTCTCGGGGAATATACTCGGTTTGATAAAAGGAGCAGATTTCAATAAAGGGAAAACCTTCAAATTGTTCGATGCTTATTTCTCCCAATACATCAAGATCAGTGGCGACGGCAGACACTATCTCAAATTGTCGGAGAATTCGCAGCTTGCTTCACGGGTCAGTTTAGGGCTAAGCTATTCCTATGGTAACTCTCGGTCACTTCCCTATTTAAAACAATATTATGTGGGTGGACCTAACAGTATCCGTGCATTTGGTGCTCGTGCAATTGGACCGGGAACAGTTGCCCCTGAAAAATTAAGCAACGGCCTCTTCTATGCCGATCAGACCGGTGATATCAAATTGGAACTTAACACAGAATACAGAGCTAAATTAGCAGGCTTTGTTCATTGGGCAGCATTCATTGATGCCGGGAATGTGTGGTTGCAACGGGAAGATGTCAACAAGCCGGGCGGTAAATTCAGCAAGAACTTTTTAAATGAATTAGCCGTTGGCGGTGGAGCTGGATTACGCTTCGACTTTACGTTTTTGATCATTCGTACAGATATGTCAATACCTTTCCGCATCCCCTATCTTCCAAAAGGAGAACGTTGGGTATTCAAGGATATCGACTTTGGAAGTTCAAAATGGAGAAAGGATAATTTGATGTTCAACCTAGCCATCGGCTATCCGTTCTAGGAATTCAAATTTGATTTACACGATAAGAAATGACAGGCTTGAACGAATTTCAGGCCTGTTATTTTTTTTTGCTATTTTATAAAAGTCATCGATTTTGGAGGGTTCTATTTCTTATGTCAAAAAACAAGTTATTCCCGCTAAATACATTGATTTACTGACAATAATTGATTAAATTCAAGAATTATTTAGTAACCCACATAAATGCTCATGAAATATCCATTAAGAAAAAGTACAAGCATTCGTGAAGATGGACCGGATATCCGATGTGGCATAAAGACCGCCGGAGGCGGAATGCATATTTAAGCGGAAAAATTAGCTCATGAATAAACAAATAATTTACATATGAAAGTAACTATTGTTGGTGCTGGAGCTGTAGGAGCAACTACAGCGGACAATTTAATCCGTCGAAATGTCGCAGAGGAGATTGTATTATTGGATATTAAAGAAGGTTTTGCAGAAGGCAAAGCGCAAGATATGGCACAAACCGCCGCCTTATTGGGTTTTGAATCAAAAATCAAGGGGGTAACCAATGACTATCTTTCAACTGCAGGTTCTACTGTTGCCGTCATTACATCGGGAATTCCACGTAAACCCGGAATGACACGCGAAGAATTGATTGGGACAAATGCCAATATTGTCAAGTCGGTTGTCGAAAACTTAGTAAAACATTCTCCGGATATTATTATTGTCATCGTATCTAATCCCATGGATACCATGACCTATCTAGCACTTAAATCAAGTGGATTGCCTAAGAATAGAATTATTGGAATGGGAGGTACATTGGATTCAGCCCGATTCAAATATCAACTGAGTGAAAAACTGAATGCTTCTGCGGCCGATCTCAATGCCATTGTCATTGGCGGTCATGGAGATACAACAATGATACCACTCATCAAGCACTCCACGTGGAACAGTATTCCAGTCACTGATTTCCTTACCCCGGAAGAGCAAGACGAAATTGTACACAAAACTATGGTTGGTGGAGCAACATTGACCAGCCTAATCGGCACCTCAGCCTGGTATGCTCCGGGAGCCGCAACAGCTGCAGTCGTCGAAAGTATCGTACGTGATCAAGGAAAATTATTTACAGCATCCGTTTATTTGGAAGGTGAATTTGGTCAAGAAGATATCAATCTGGGCGTACCGGTTATCATCAATAAAAAAGGATGGGATCGCATCGTCCCCATTCAACTCGATGACGAGGACAAAGAAAAATTCAATAAAAGTGCAGAAGCAGTACGTACAATGAATAATGTACTGAAAGAAATAAAAGCGCTGTAGCTCATAAATAATAAAAAGATAAGCTGTAGCTTATAAACTATCAAGAGATAAAAAGCTGTTATTCTATCAATAACAGCTTTTTTTATGAACGTTCAACACGCACTGCGGGTTTTAAAATTTCTTTTTTAAGGGAATTTTTGGGTATGTTTGGCTATATGACAACAGTACCATTTCAATTATTGGATTTACAAGGCCAGGGCACACACATTTTAGTCGATGTAGAAATATATAATCGTTCGTTCAAGATGGTAGTTGATACTGGCGCATCTAAAACTGTATTTGATAAAACGCAATTGGGGCATCTTTTGGATGACCAATTGCAGCTTGAACCTTCAGAAACATTATCAACAGGACTTGGCACCAATTCAATGGAGAGTTTCAATATAAAAATTCCGAGTCTGACATTAGGTGAATGGCAGATAAAAAACTTAAATACTGCGGTATTGGATTTAAGCTCGATCAATTATGCCTATCAGCAGATGGATCTCGAACCAGTGATCGGCGTATTGGGTGGAGATATTTTTGCAGACTATGGCGCTGTCATTGATTATGCAAAGCGCACCTTAAAATTAAGAACCCGGAAATTAAAACTTAAATAGACGTTTGTGGATATGGAGCCGGAGATAGCTATAGTACACAATTGCAATCAATATCCCCAGTCCCCCCATGACGCATAATGTCGTTCGAAGCCCACAGTAACTGGCTAAGGAACCTATCATCAATGTACCAATGGGAAATATCCCCTGAAAAGCCATGACGTAATACGAGATTGCCCGGGCACGATAGATCGGTATGGCATGCGTCTGAATATATGTATTGATACTTGAGTTTTGCATCATCATGGCAAAGGATACCAACATCACATAGACGAGTGCCATCTGCAGCATACTCGAATGCGCCAAAAACAATAATGCAACTCCCATAAGCGCAGCTGCCCCCATCACCTGATAGCGTAAATTGGTACCCGATTTTAAACGGGCCATATTAAAAGCACCAATCATCGCACCCAGGCCGGCCGCACTTTCAAACCAGGAGAACGTACGTTCATCACCATGAAACATTTCTTTGGCTATGGCAGGCAGCAACGAGGTATACGGAATAACGATCAAACTGGAGAATGTCATGATAATAATCAGCGAGGAGATGTGCGGTGAACGTTTAAGGTAACGAAAGCCTTCGACCAAGCCTTCCCAATTGCTTCCCTTACTCAGTTGAACATGTGTTTCATCGACCTGCATCATCAATAATGTAATAATAACCGGAACAAAACTGATAAAGTTAAGGGCAAAACAGACGAGTTCACCGTATGTACTCAGTAAAATACCTCCTATTGCAGGCCCCAACATTCGGGCACCATTGAAAATTGTTGAATTCAGCGCTATGGCATTCGGCAGATCTTTACGGTCCCCAACCAAATACATCATCAGCGACTGACGCCCCAAAACATCGAAGGAATTAATGACTCCCTGTATAAGACCTAAGATGGAAAGCCATAAGACACTCTCCCATTTCAGATAAACGACCAGGGTCAAGATCCCAGCCTGTATCATCAGACCAATTTGGGTCATCAGAACCAATTTATACTTTTTATGCTTATCGACAAAACTGCCGATAAATGGAGACAGGACCAAAGAAGGCAACAGGGAGATAAACTGCACAAAACCAAGCCAAAACACAGATCCGGTCAATTCATAGACTAACCAACTGATGGCTATCCGCTGCATCCAAGTTCCCATAAGGGAAATTGCTTGACCTATAACATGTAACCGGAAATTTCTATAATGGAGCGAACGAAAAACCTGCATACGTAAAGATAATACTATATTAAAAGTATAACAAAAAATTAGGAGAAGAGATTCCTTTTTGCTAAAATAAAGATACAATAGGTGAAAATCAATGCTTCAATACTGGAATATAATCAATAACTTTGCATCATTATTTTGAACTTTAGAATAATCAAATTATTATCATTCAATAACATATACAATGAAATTTTTTATTGACACAGCGAACCTAGAGCAAATCAAAGAAGCCCAAGACTTAGGCGTATTAGACGGGGTAACAACCAATCCAAGTTTAATGGCTAAAGAAGGTATTAGCGGTGATGAAAACGTAATCAACCATTATAAAGCGATCTGTGCAATCGTTGATGGCGATGTCAGTGCTGAAGTTATTTCTACAAATTATGAAGAAATGATCAAAGAAGGAGAAGCGTTAGCAGCTCTTGACAGCAAGATAGTTGTCAAAGTCCCTATGATCAAAGATGGCGTAAAAGCAATTAAATATTTCAGCAAAAAAGGTATTAAAACAAATTGTACATTGGTATTTACAGCTGGTCAGGCACTATTGGCTGCTAAAGCTGGGGCAACCTATGTATCTCCTTTTATCGGTCGTTTGGATGATATCTCTACAGATGGATTAGCGTTGATCGAAGATATTCGTTTAATCTATGATAACTACAACTATCCTACACAAATTTTAGCTGCTTCTGTACGTCACAGTGCACACATTTTAGGATGTGCTAAAATCGGTGCTGATGTTATGACAGGTCCTTTATCAGCGATCCTAGCCTTATTGAAACACCCATTGACAGACAGCGGTCTAGCGACATTCTTAGCTGATCACGCTAAAGCTGCAGGCAAATAAGATTCCTATATTTCCATATAGTAACGAAAACCGATAAGTAAGATGACACTAATCTTAAACTTATCGGTTTTCTTATTTTTAATAGTTTCCGTATTTTTGTATTGTCAAAAGCATCTTTGAGAGAGAAAATGGTCCGTTTATGTTCGTTAATGGTCTATGCAAAGGGAAAAAATACGATGAATAAATTCGTCGGATAGTTTTTAAACTTGCAAATAAAAGTAAATTTCTCTTAGTTTGTATTTGATCTAAGGCTTAACGAAGAAATCCATGGAAGATTCCAACACTGTATATCCAGAAATTCTCAAACGAAATAGTTTAAAAGTTACCCAACCCCGGTTGAAGGTACTTGAAATTATTTCGAGGAAAGAGTCTGCAATTTCACAGCCAGAACTGGAGAAATTACTGGGCAAGGATATTGACCGTGTCACATTATACCGGGTATTGGCCAGCTTTGAAGAGAAAGGGATTATCCATAAAATCTTTGATCTACATGGTACAGCTACTTACGCTATGTGTTCGACAAACTGTTCAGAACATGATCATCATGACCAACACGTACATTTTATTTGCCGGGTATGCAATTCTGTGTACTGCCTGGAAGATATGATCTTACCAAAAGTATCGATTCCAGAAGGCTTTAGTCTTGAAGCGATAGCCGTAAATGCACTTGGTGTGTGCAATCATTGCAAAAAGTAAATCAGGCTGTACGAATCCAAAACTATTTTTCGGGTGAACTGTCTATACATTGGCTATCGGAAGATGCTCCGTTTAGCTCGTTATAGTCGTGTCGAATGCTGTTTTTTTCGTACATTGTATTAGCATCGATCTTGATGTACGGCTCGCTCATGATCTATTGTATCGGCTGAATTTACAAATTCGCTATCACAGCCAGTTCGCTGCAATAGGAAGACTGCCGCAAATCGATGCAAATAAATAAATAATAAATAATAATTGGATGAAAACAAGAAAAGAAAATCCATATAAGGAGGTCTTAACACAACTGATCATCGATATCTTCGAAAAATCGGGTAATAAGCCCCTCAACTATAAACAAGTTTCGTCAAAATTGAACCTTACAGATAACGACTCGAAAGTCGCCATAGCCGATATTTTACATGATAATGTAAGAAATGGACTTTTTATTGAGATCGAACGCGGCAAATTTAATCTGAAGCAACTTAAAGTTTATGTCACAGGAAAGGTAGATATGACTGCCGATGGCTCCGCCTATGTGATTCCTGATGATGAATTTGAAAACGATATTTATATCGCTCCGCGGAAACTTAGACAGGCACTCCATGGCGATATTGTGAAGGTCCATACCTTCGAAAAAAGAAAAGGTGGCCGCAAAAAAGAGGGTGAAGTCGTTGAAATCCTGCAAAGGGCCAAGACTGATTTCACGGGAACAATCAGCATCTCCAACAATTTTGCTTTTTTTATTGCCGACGACCGCAAGATGCTACACGACATTTTTATTCCTTTGGACAATCTGAATGGAGCCAAGGATAAAGAAAAAGTGGTCGTTTCGATTATCGACTGGCCAAGCGGGAGCAAAAATCCTGTCGGAACGGTAAAACATGTTTTGGGTACCAAAGGGGAAAATAACACCGAGATGAACGCTATTTTGGCCGACTATGGTTTCCCATTGGAGTTCCCTAAAAAAGTTGAAGCTGAAGCCAATCAGATTTCGGAAAAAATAAGCGCGGAAGAAATTGCAAATCGGCGTGATTTTAGAAACGTTACGACCTTTACCATTGACCCAGCGGATGCAAAAGATTTCGATGACGCCATCTCCTTTCAAAAATTAGAGAATGGCAATTATGAAATCGGTGTTCATATTGCGGATGTTTCGCATTTTGTCATACCCGACACAGAATTGGACAAAGAAGCTTTCAACCGCGGCACATCCGTTTATCTGGTTGACCGCGTTATTCCGATGCTTCCGGAGCGTCTTTCCAATGGTGTCTGTTCGCTACGTCCGCATGAAGATAAACTTTGTTTTTCGGCTGTTTTTGAATTGGACGAAAAAGCCAATGTACACGATCAATGGTTCGGCCGTACAATTATCCATTCGGACCGACGTTTCAGTTATGAAGAAGCACAGGAGGTGATCGAAACGAAATCGGGTGATTTCAGTGAAGAGATCCTAAAATTAAATGAACTGGCTTATATTCTGCGGGAGCGTAAATTTAAGAATGGTGCAATTGCCTTTGAAAGTGAAGAGGTAAAATTCACCTTGGATGAAAATGGCAAACCTACAGGGGTATATACCAAAGTCCGTAAAGATGCGCACAAGCTGATCGAAGATTTTATGTTATTGGCCAACCGGAAGGTTGCCGAGTTTATTGGCAAACAAGGCCGCGGAAAAAACAAGCTTACTTTTGTATACCGGTTCCACGATGTACCTAATCCGGAGACGCTGACAACTTTCTCGCAATTTGCAGCGCGGTTTGGTCATAAATTGACCATCAAAACGGATAAGGAAACAGCGAAATCTTTAAATGCGCTGATGACAAAGATAGAAGGTAGCAAAGAACAAAATATGCTGACTTCGCTTGCGGTACGTTCGATGGCCAAAGCGATCTATACGACAAAGAAGACAAGTCACTATGGACTCGCATTTGATTATTACACCCATTTCACCTCTCCTATCCGTCGTTATCCCGATGTGATGGTACACCGTCTTTTACAATTCTATCTGGAGGGCGGTACCAAGATCAATGCGGAGCATTACGAGAAAATGGCCGAACATTCTTCACAAATGGAGAAAAAAGCGGCTGAAGCCGAACGTGCATCGATTAAGTACAAACAGGCCGAATACTTGCAGGATCAGATTGGCACGGAATATACGGGTATTGTCTCGGGTGTTACTGAATGGGGGATGTATGTGGAGATTGAGGAAAACAAATGTGAGGGTATGGTCAGGCTGCGGGATATCACCGATGACTTTTACGTGCTTGACGAGAAGAACTATGCGATCATTGGCCAAAGGAAGAAAAAGAAATTCCAGCTGGGTGATGAGGTTCAAATCCGCGTAAAGAAAGTGGATCTGGATAAAAGGCAGATTGATTTTACGTTGTTGTCTTAAAAATAAATCTGCAATAATTGGCAGCGTATTAAGCTCATCCAATTGGATATATGACAAAAAAAGCGGTATTGACTAAAGTCAATACCGCTTTTTCTTTTGAACAAGAAAGGATAAACTTATTGTTTCGTTCCTTCGAAAGTGAAAAAGACCTCATTTTCAGTAGTTTTCTTTCCTTGGCAAAGAAGTGTCTTTTTTTCCACATCAAATAAAAATGATCCTTCTGGAGAAACACCAGCCGTTTGAATTGCAATGTTCATATTATTGATAACCTTAAACTCTTTCGCAGGTATTTTTAGCGCTTTGTCTCCAATCTCAACTTTCAAAGTATTGTCAGAAATTTTTGTAACCGTCACGATTTTATCAAACATCGGTCCGCTTGTATTCGATAGATCTAAACTACCCTTGTAAGTACCAACAGCTGCATCGATGCTTCCACCTGTTTGAATGGGTTCATCTTTATCCTTTGAACATCCAACAAAAGCGAAGGTTACCAAGGCCAATACCACTGCATACATTAATCTCATTTTGATTTTCATAACTTGAATACATTAATTTGTTTCTACTAAATATTTACACGTTTTTATCAAACACTTTGCCAAACAGAACGCAAAAACATGCAGGAGGTACAATATACCTGAAAACCAGTAGAAGAATATTTATGAGAGAATACCATTATTTAAAGAGTACTACGCAGCGAAAGAACAACTTACAGTGCTTATAAGAAGAAACCTATATTACATAGCTTTTTGCCGTCTTGCTTCCCTATAATCGTCCATATTCGTGTACAACAAACCTTCAGCAATTAAATTTTCAATTTCGACAAGATATTACAGGCGGTGGCGGTTGGGAGGATGATTACATCCTAATCTATGCAAATTAGTTTGATGGCGGAGGCGTAGCGATTGACGAAAGATGCTGGACTGTACATTTAGCATGCTACAGCTATGATGATAGGGTCATAAAGAAAAGAGCAGTTCATTTTCAAAAAATAATCTAAATTTTATACACTAACTATTTCATATTCAAAAGGGAATCAGTATCTTTGCGAACTTAAAATATTTAAGGTAAAAAAATTTATAAACAAAAACAGGTAAATGCCTACTATTCAACAATTAGTTAGAAAAGGTAGAGTAGCTCTGGTTGATAAGAGTAAGTCACCAGCGTTGGACTCATGTCCACAGCGAAGAGGTGTATGTACACGTGTATATACTACTACCCCTAAAAAACCAAACTCAGCAATGCGTAAAGTAGCTCGTGTACGTTTAACAAACGGTAAAGAGGTCAACGCTTACATCCCTGGAGAAGGTCACAACTTACAAGAGCACTCGATCGTATTGATCCGTGGTGGTCGTGTTAAGGATTTACCAGGTGTACGTTACCACATCATCCGCGGTGCATTAGATACTTCAGGTGTAGCAGGTCGTAACCAACGTCGTTCTAAATATGGAACTAAGCGTCCTAAACCAGGACAAGCAGCTGCAGCTCCAGCAAAAGGTAAAAAGAAATAATTAAACGGAGGAAAGAAAAATGAGAAAATCAAAACCGAAAAAGAGAATCATTTTACCTGATCCAAAGTTTAATGACGTTCAGGTAACACGTTTCGTAAACAATATGATGGTAGATGGTAAAAAATCTATCGCTTATTCTATTTTTTACGACGCAGTAGAATTAGTAGAACAAAAAACACAAGAAAGCGGTTTAGAAGCTTGGAAAAAAGCTTTGAACAACGTTATGCCTGCTGTTGAAGTTAAATCACGCCGTGTTGGTGGTGCTAACTTCCAAGTTCCTATGGAAGTTCGTCCAGATCGTAAAATCGCTTTGGGTATGAAATGGTTAATTTCATACGCTCGTAAACGTGGTGAAAAAACAATGTTCGAAAAATTAGCAGGAGAAATCATTTCAGCTTCTAAAGGTGAAGGTGCTGCTGTTAAGAAGAAAGAAGATACGCACAAAATGGCGGAAGCTAACAAAGCGTTCTCACACTTCAGATTCTAATTTTGAAGACATTCAAAAAAATATGATTACACCGACCTCCGATAAAAACAATCTTTTATCAAGGTCGGTGTACTTATTTAACATTACATTTAAACACATAAGACCATTAAGGTCCGCTGCTTAAAAATATTATGGCAAGAGATTTAAAATTCACTAGAAATATCGGTATCGCTGCCCACATCGATGCTGGTAAAACTACAACAACTGAGCGTATCCTTTACTACTCAGGTGTAAACCACAAAATTGGTGAAGTTCACGAAGGTGCTTCTACAATGGACTGGATGGAGCAAGAAGCTGAACGTGGTATCACAATTACTTCTGCTGCTACAACCGTTTTCTGGAACTACCGTAACAACAAATACCAAGTAAACGTAATCGATACTCCTGGACACGTGGATTTCACGGTTGAGGTAAACCGTTCGTTACGTGTACTAGACGGATTAGTTTTCTTATTCTCTGCGGTTGATGGTGTTGAGCCTCAATCTGAGACTAACTGGAGACTAGCTGATGGATATAAAGTACCTCGTATTGGTTTCGTTAATAAAATGGACCGTTCAGGTGCTGACTTCTTAAAAGTTGTTGGCCAAGTAAAATCAATGCTAGGTTCCGATGCAGTAGCTTTACAATTGCCTATCGGTGCTGAAGATACATTCAAAGGTGTAGTTGACTTGATCAACAACCGTGGTATCGTATGGAATGAGCATGATAAAGGAATGACCTTTACAGAAGTTCCAATTCCAGAAGATATGTTGGATGAAGTTGCTGAATACCGTGAGAAATTATTGGAAGCAGTAGCTGGTTATGATGAGACTTTGATGGAGAAATTCTTCGAAGATCCAAATTCATTGACTGAGCGTGAAATCTTAGATGCTTTACGTAAAGCGGTATTAGATAATGCAATTGTTCCTATGGTATGTGGTTCATCTTTCAAAAACAAAGGTGTTCAAACCATGTTGGATCTAGTAATGGAATTATTGCCTTCACCTCTTGATATCGATGCTGTAAAAGGTACTAACCCTGATACAGGTGAAGAAATTTTACGTAAACCATCTGTAAACGAGCCTTTCGCAGCTTTAGGTTTTAAAATTGCGACTGACCCATTTGTAGGTCGTCTATGTTTTATCCGTGCTTACTCGGGT
This sequence comes from Sphingobacterium siyangense, assembly GCF_023277505.1. Classification (NCBI taxonomy): domain Bacteria; kingdom Pseudomonadati; phylum Bacteroidota; class Sphingobacteriia; order Sphingobacteriales; family Sphingobacteriaceae; genus Sphingobacterium; species Sphingobacterium siyangense. The sequence goes on from NZ_CP080574.1 coordinate 5,528,748, forward strand.
AAGTTAGATGCTGGTTCTTATGTATTGAACACTCGTTCAGGAAACAAAGAGCGTATCTCTCGTATCTTCCAAATGCACGCGAACAAACAAAACCCTATCCCTTTCATCGAGGCTGGTGATATCGGTGCTGTTGTAGGTTTCAAAGACATCAAAACTGGTGATACACTTTGTGACGAAAAAGCACCTATCATTCTTGAGTCTATGACTTTCCCTGAGCCAGTAATTGGTTTGGCGATTGAGCCTAAAACTCAAGCTGACGTTGATAGATTAGGTATTGGTCTTGGTAAATTGGCTGAAGAGGATCCTACATTCGTTGTAAAAACTGACGAAGAAACTGGTCAAACAGTTATCTCTGGTATGGGTGAGCTTCACTTAGAGATCTTGATCGACCGTTTGAAACGTGAATTTAAAGTAGAGGTTAACCAAGGTGCTCCTCAAGTATCATACAAAGAGTCTATCAACGGTACTACTGAGCACCGTGAGGTATTCAAAAAACAATCAGGTGGTCGTGGTAAATTCGCGGATATCAAAGTTGTTATTTCTCCAGCGGATGAAGATTTCGATTTATCAAAATCACCACTTCAATTCGTTAATGAAATTGTTGGTGGTAAAATTCCTAAAGAGTTTATCCCTTCAGTTCAAAAAGGATTTGAAACTTCAATGAAAAATGGTGTATTAGCAGGATTCCCATTATCAGGAATGAAAGTTCGTTTGATTGATGGTTCATTCCACGCTGTCGATTCAGATTCATTGTCTTTCGAATTAGCTGCTCGTCAAGCATACCGTGAAGGATTACCTAAATGTTCTCCAGTGTTAATGGAACCAATTATGAAAATAGAGGTTTTAACACCAGAAGAAAACATGGGTGATGTAATGGGTGACTTAAACCGTCGTCGTGGTCAAATGCAAGGTTTGGATTCACGTAACGGTGTACAGGTAATCAAAGCATTGGTTCCACTTTCTGAAATGTTCGGTTACGTAACGCAATTACGTACAATCACTTCAGGTCGTGCAACATCGACAATGGAATTTGATCACTTTGAAGAAGCCCCTCGTAACGTTGCTGAAGAGGTGATTGCAAAATCAAAAGGTAAAATCAAAGGTTCTGTAGAATAATATAGAACTCAAAAATAAACCGACCGCTGGTTGTTAATAGCTCTAATCAGCGGTCATTTTTAAATAATATCATATACTATGAGCCAAAGAATCAGAATTAAATTGAAATCTTACGATTACAATTTGGTTGACAAATCAGCTGAAAAAATCGTAAAAACAGTAAAACCTACAGGTGCAGTTGTTAGTGGTCCTATTCCATTGCCTACTGAGAAAAAAATCTATACGGTATTACGTTCACCACACGTTAACAAAAAAGCACGTGAGCAATTCCAATTGTGTGCTTACAAAAGATTGTTGGATATCTATTCATCAAACGCTAAAACTGTTGACGCATTGATGAAACTTGAATTGCCTTCAGGTGTTGAAGTAGAAATCAAAGTGTGATAGATTTCAGTCACTGAAAAAAGAAGGGCCTTTCGTAAGAAAAGCCCTTTTTTTGTGAATGTGTCTGATATTATTAGCTAGAAAGAAACCTTCAGTCGGCTTCCATTGCTGTTGCTGTCTGCCGAATCATGAAGGTTTTGTTTGCGCAAATATTCCTCATGAAACTAATAAATCCAAAACATGAGGATGAAAGACATTTTTCGAGCAACTAAAATTATAGCTGATAACCAAGTCCGATTGAAAATACACGATTATAGGTATCAATCTTATCATCTAGCTTGATATTTAAAAGCCCTAACGCATATCCGCCATGCACCGAAAAGCCATTTGTTAATTTAAATCCCGCTAAAAAATTTAATCCAGCATCATATTTTTTCATCTCATTGCTATTTTTTCTAGTCCCAAACTGAATTTCTTCTACAGTCCTAGAAAATTTCTCTTTCCCAGAGATTGCAACGCTTGTATATGGTCCCCCAGCTAGAAAAAATTGACCAAAATTATTTTGAGGAAAATAATACATTAAGTTTAAAGGGACTTCAAGATATTGTACCTTACGCCAGCCATCCATCAAAATTTCACCATTTTGCGAACCTGTACTCATTTTGGACCCTGTCTGTTGAAGAGCCACACCAGGTTGCAAGGCAAAATTATTACGCAATGGAAGCTCTACGTATGCTTCTATATGCAATCTTGTGATGGCAGGATAGGCCGAGCTTCCATAGCTTGAATATCTCATTTCCTTTGCAAAATTGGCCGCCGTACGAAGGCCGAAAGATATTTGAGCCTGAAGCCCGGTTGTCATTCCCACAATGGCTAATGTGGTTAATAATATTCTCTTCATATAATTACTTTTATTCGCTATGTTTGAGATAGCGGGCAAAAGTAATAAAAAAACTATTCGGCTTCTTTATCAATTTCAGTCGAAGGGGGAAGTTCATGGTGCAAGGTCGCGTACATATCATTGTAAACGTCATCCTTACTATCTTCTTCCCCTAAAAGAAATCCCCAAGGTTTTAACTCCTTAATGCGGTCCATTATAATTTTGACAATCGCCAAAATAGGAATCGCCAAAAACATACCGGAAATACCCCATACCATTTCGCCAATAATAATGGAGAGCATAGCAAACAACGAATTAACTTTCACCTTAGAACCCACAATCTTAGGAACAATAAAATTACTGTCGATCATATGTATAATAATGAGGGCGATAATGACCAGGACGACATGAGTAAAAGAAGATGTCGCAAATGTCAGAATGGCAATGATGAGCATGGAAGAGAAAATACCAACATAAGGTAGCACATTGAATACCCCGGTGATTAATGCCAAAAGCAGACTATATTTTACCCCAATCAACGAAAGGACAATAAAGACCAAAAGGGAAACCAAGCTCATTTGGATCAGTAGTCCGATCAGATATTTTTTGACGACATACTGAACCTGTTGAACCACGTCCAGAACAATCGGTCGGTCCTCTACACGATTGACAAATAAAAGAAACTTGACAATATGTCCCCTATATATCAGTAAGAAGAATGTGTAAAGAAAGGTAAAGACAAACAGAATAAACATCGACGACAGGGAAACCAATGCAGTACCTAAAAATAAAGTTCCCGAATCAACGGATTTTGATGCTGTTTTATTAATAAAATCAATCTGATCTTTATGCTGGATTCCAAACTGTTGGCTCACCCAGGTCTGTAGATTACCCACGCCATCCATAATCTGTTGCTTAAAAGCCGGGAAATCTTCTTTAAGGAGTGTAAGCTGTGAGGCCAATAGAAAAAGTCCGTACCCCAAAACACCGAAAAATAAAATAACGCTCAATATGCCGGCCAGTGTCCTTGGAAAATGTAGCTTCCGTTCCATAAAATTACTTAGCGGAATCAGCAGCAGCGAAAACAACAAGCCCAAAATCATGGGAATAAGTATGGTATCTCCGATCTTTGCCAAATATCCCAATAAAAGTATACTGATCAATACACAGGCAAGTTTGACATAAAAGGGTAAAGGAAGAAATCTTTTCATGCAGCAATCTTTTGAATAAAAATAACAATTTCGGTTGACTAAAGTTTAATCCAATAAAAAAGTCCCCACAAATGCAGGGACTCTTTCCTCATAATAAGTTTAAGTACTTATATTTCTTATAGTCCGAAACCGATACCAACAGACCAAATACGATTTTTAGCCATATCACCTGACCCTGGAGCTAAGTTGGTTAAACCTAAACCATAACCAGCATTGATCTGAAAACCATTAGTCAATTGGTAACCAGCTAAGAAATTGATACCAAAATCGGTACGTTTAAGATCATCATTTTCATTGCTACCAAAATTTAGATCACGTTCAATTTTCACATTTCCCTCGCCTAACTCTCCTTTACGTTTACCACTTAATCCGAATCCAACATAAGGTCCTGCACCAATAAAAAAGTTACCAGAATCTCCTGTAGGTAATTTAGCCACTAGGTTTACTGGAATATCAAGTGACATTACACTCTCTTTAATTTCAGAAGCTGAACCTGGTGTCCACTTTCCACCTTTATTTTGCAAAGACAATCCCGGCTGAATAGAAAAATAAGGCGAAACGGGAGCGTCCAAATAACCCGTTACAAAAAATCCTGTATTTGATTGTGTGCTTTCATTACTTAAAGAATATTTAGGAATATTTACACCCGCACGGAGACCATATCCCAATCCACCTTGTGCAAAAGCTCCTAACGAACCAAATAAAATTGCTGCAGATAATAATAGTTTTTTCATGTTTCCTAATTTAATTTACTTTCTTCTTTTATCACTTAATCTCATAATTTCCTGTATGAGATTTATTACATTTCCATTTGCAATATCTATTCCAAAATCCATAAGCCTTTAATTTACAAAGTAAAACATCACAAAAAAGTATCTTTTCACGATTTAGCATTGTCCTTTAAAAGATACAGTGATTGGCGTATTATTTCAATCTGATGGCGAGCTGCAAGGGGTTCGGTGTTTGATTTTACCGAGGAAAGTGCTTTGTCAAAAACGTCTTGGTTATCCCAAGCTGAAAACCCTCCGATATGTTGCTGCTGACTATCGCTCAAAGGATCACACAGCAAAATACAAGCTTGGTTTTCAGACGGATGCTTAAAAACATAAAAGTTTTATCATAAAGATTTTTTAATTCCAATTATAAGTTTTATTTTTGCAGACCTTCAAAAGGAAAAAAATAGGGTCGGATGGCCGAGTGGCTAGGCTGAGGTCTGCAAAACCTCCTACAGCGGTTCGAATCCGCTTCCGACCTCGTTTTATTTTAAACAATAAAAATATTATCAAAATGGGAGTTACACGTTTAAAAAGAAAAGATAGAAGAAATAAAACTGTTTCACGTGTTGAAGTTCAGTTTTTGAAATTAGGAACTAACGTAGAGTTAGGTTCTAGATCAAAAATGAAAGCTAGCAACCAAATCGTTAAAAACGATGCTATCTTAAATCAATTAGCTTCAGAAGCTAAATAGTAAGAAGAATTTAATAGCCTTTAAAGTACTACTTTAAAGGCTTTTTAATAGGTCCACCATTTGGTGGACTTTTTCTTTTGAGCTCATCCACTGTGCCTCATCCATTCCATTGACCTGACTCTGGTTAAACCTCATCTTCGACACATGCAATTCTTTCGCTGAGCTATGTATTGCAACTGCACCAGTTTGCGCTAAAATATGAACTATATTAGCTGCATCTACACCTGCACCAGGCATAATCACAATACGGCCATTTGCTTGTTGAACTAACTGTTTGAGTAGTGGAGCTCCAGCTAAAGCAGAATTTTGCAGACCAGATGTCAAAATACGATCTATCCCCAGTTCGATGACATCTTCTAATGCCTGAAAAGGATCTTCCACGCGATCAAAAGCACGATGAAAGGTAACATGCATGGGACGCGCAGCTTCCACCAATCGCAAAGTATTCACTTTATCCACCGTACCATCTGCGTTCAGCATACCTATTACAACACCATCTATCCCCAATTCCTTGCACAACTGAATATCTGCTATCATTTCTAAGATCTCGGTCTCTGTATAAAGAAAATCACCTCCACGCGGTCTGATAAGCACATGAATACCAATATTCACCAGTTCCCGCACTAACTGCAACTGACCAAACGAAGGTGTAGTCCCTCCATTTTCCAAATTTTGACAAAACTCTACCCGGGTCGCACCTCCTTGTTCGGCTTCAATTGCTGATGCTACGGAATTTGAACAGATTTCTAATTGGTAATTTCCAATTGCCTTTTCCTTCATTATATTATATCTTAAGCTATTTTTCGTTTACGCGAATAACGTAAAAAAAAAGGAAATAACCTACTCCCCTACTTATGGTCAAACTAGTATAAGCTTTAGAAAAGACTACAGTTAAAAAGATACTTTACCTTCATGGTAAATTTTGCTTCTAGACAAAGATCTACAACTTTAGCTTATAATGATGTACCTCTACTTTTTTCCACTTCCAATCTGGTCCTTTTGAGGTACTCATGCCACCTGACATCTCCCTTGAAGAAGGAGGGTCTAAGAAACGCTCCCGTTTAATATAAGTTGGCAATTGGAAGCCAGGCGATGTATTTAGCGTTTCAAAACATTCCCGCGCGAGTTTCATGATGTCATTCCGATTTTCTGCATTGCTTTCAATTCGACTTCCTATATAAGATGTCGGACCATACAATTGCTCATAAATAGCTGAATCTTCAAAAGGTTTGAATTTCAGACGCATCATTATTTGTACCAATAGAGCATACAGATCATTGTCCGTTGGCGCCAGAACCAACTTATCCAACACCTTTGGTATCAACTCCCACATCATCAATTCAACCGCTAAATCTTTGGTATTCTCACCAATGAAATCGAGTGTAGGCCACATCTGGTCCACATATCGTACAACAGAATCTCTACTTCCATGCAAAGCAACCAACTGTCTATTGCTCCAATATTCCAGCGGTATGTCCCCTCGATAATAGACTCCAAATATGTATTGACCTTTCAAGCGCCCCAAGGAACCACAATTTTGCATCTCAAACTCAGGTGCAAGCATACAGTAACTAAACATATCACGCGTATTTAGCGTTTTAAATGTTTGTACCGAAAGAGGATTCCATAAAGCAGGATAACGTTCCCTATCCAAACTATCTTCTCCTGATACCAATCTATACACGTAATAGTCTTTCAGTAATATTCGCAAGATTGCTTCACGACCACCAAGGGGATAATTTCTAGACTTAATCTTCCCCATTCTTCCGAGATACCTGGGCAACTGATCGTTTATAAATTTTGTAGAATCTTTCAGCTTATATTGGCCATGACACATGGGTAAGCTGCATACCAATAGCAATGCTAAAAAAAGGACATAGTACCTCCTCTTCTTAAAGAAATCAACAAAACTAGATGCTAACATAGTTAATACATTTTCAGTGCATTGGCTGCAATACAGCATATTAAATATACTTAAAATTAAATAGTATTAAATAAATTAGGTTTCAAAAAAAATCTACGATTTGAAAACGGGACCAAAAACCAAAAAAACTCAGTTCCGTTTTAAGCTCAGTCTCTTCTTTTATATACAAAAATCATAACCGAATTTTAGACATGTAAAACATTCGGCTGAACTATTTGTATATACCTTACATGCTTTTATTTAAATAACTAAAAACCAAGCGCATACATTTTTAAGTAAAATATCATGGCAATTATATCAAAAAACATGGAGACCCAAGAAAAGATCATCAGTACTTTTGAAGAGCTCCAAAAAGCTATATATGACCTGAAACATCAAATTGTTGAATTTGAATTGCTTTTTAATCAGGCTTGCAACAGACATATTGACTCCAATTTCCAAAAGGAATGGTTGCTGGACCGAATATCTTCACGTCATGATATGATTACACTTCGACATGATGCCATGCTGCTTATTCGAGACACTGTCTCTGCGTTCCGGGATTTCGACGGTTATTTTCTAGATCTCAAACAGCTACTCCAATCGATCGAGTTACTTATGCTCAACCATGCCGATGAGGAAGAGTATGAAATTGCAGCTATTATCAAAAAATGGTATGAAAAATTTGCCCAAGCGATTGATTTCGTTGGTGACTTAACCTATTAAGTCGCTGTTTTATTATACTTTTGCAGCATTGTAAAATATTGAGAAATGCACAAACCACCAGCTATCGTAGACTTACACACCGATACTTTCCTTGAAGATTGGGAAGATTATTCGCCAGAGGAGCTCTTACAAGAATCCATTGATTTTATGCGATCTAATCTAGATGCAGCTATTTATTGGGAAATGAACGAAATAAAGTTTATTCATGGCAAGGGAAAAGGAATGTTAAAAAAAATGGTTTTTGAAGAGTTGCAAGAGTACAAAGCTCACGGCTCCATTGAACGCTATTACACCTCCTACCAGAATGAAGATATTGTAGTCGTTGTCATAGGGATTTAAAAAGGCTACCTTTTCAGATAGCCTTTGTATCATGTTATGCTATTTAATAGCTGGAGTAATAATCACTTTTCGGAATTCCACGGGACCATGATCCCCTTGGAAATAAATTGGTCCCGGCTCTGCCTCTTTACTATCCAAAGCACCGCCCGTTATACCAGGGATTTCTTGGTTACTGATAACAGTCTTTCCGTTTGCCACAACCGTCACTAGACGTCCTACCAATGTAATATCATAGGTTTGCCATTCTCCGGCTCCTTTATTGACCATTTCATTTGCAGCTAAGAAGCCGTATACCCCTGCGAAAAGCACAGCATTAGGATGTGCATCCTTGGGGCTATCTTCTATCTGAACCTCATAACGGCCCCTTAAGTAGACACCACTATTACTTCCTGCTGGAATTTTAAATTCAACATGTAATTTAAAATCTTCAAATTTTTGCTCAGAGACCAAATTAGAACCAGATTGCGGGCTAGTCAAAATTCCGTTTTTCACCACCCACTGATTCGTTTTACCGGTAGCTTTCCATCCTGACAGATCCTTGCCGTTGAACAGCTGAATGGGCTTACCCCATTTTACTGCAGCTGTTCGCTTCAGCTCCGGAGCACGAACACCTTTAAAGCGATATGTTTTCCCATCAGGCTCTGTTATTGTCCCTTGCAATACACCGTTTACAATCTCTCCTTCAACACTTAGATTCATCTTTCCGCCTTCCCATTGAGGTGGGATGGCAAATCTAAACTTTCCTTTCTCATAAAACACCTGCGAAACTGGCCGAGCACTTCCGGAAGTACTCACATAATGACCGACTAAAGTTCTATAGCCCGACAATTTTACCTCCAACCAGGATGGTGCAGGGGTACCATTAATATCAACTTCGATGTCCCATCGACCAATCAGCTCTTTGCCTTCTACGTCTTGTTGATAATGACTGGATTCTCCGATTGAATGTTTAGCAAAGGTTACTTGCGGTAATGCACAAGAGGCCAAAATTCCTAAAAGAAATGCCGCTTTTCTGTTCATATTATTTATGTTTATATTCTAATTGACAATAAATTTCAAGCAATTTAACTGTTTAACAGCGGGTTTACAAGGATATAATGTTAAAAAATGCGAAGAATGCACCCGGCCGTAAGTTCGCCTTAATGCCCTGAAACAAAAAAAGCCCTAACTTTCGTTAGAGCTTTTCTCGTCGGGGTGGCAGGATTCGAACCTACGACCTCCACATCCCAAATGTGGCGCGATACCGGGCTACGCTACACCCCGAAAAGGTATCACCTTTGTTTTGTGTGGCACAAAAGTAAATTAAAAATATGTTTTTTTCAAAAATATTCTCTACATAACACCTAACAAGCTGACTTATTGTAAAATAATTTACAAAACATTTAAAACACATATCGATTTCGATCCAAAATAATTTTAAAAACCAGCATGACTGCCCTGAATAGCGAAGTTAACGCTTAGCTAGCTGAAATAGTGGGATTGGCAGGCCCTGACTGAGTCTCCTCCGGATCAAACTCAATAATATCCTAAGGCTGTAGGTTCGCCTTCTTGCCCCAAAACGAAAAAAGCCCTAACTTTCGTTAGAGCTTTTCTAGTCGGGGTGGCAGGATTCGAACCTACGACCTCCACATCCCAAATGTGGCGCGATACCGGGCTACGCTACACCCCGAAAAGGTATCACCTTTGTTTTGTGTGGCACAAATATACGCTTCTTACAAATTATTTGCAAATGAAAAACATAAAATAAAACTAACAAGTTGTTATATTGCGACATACTCTTTGCCCTGACGATACATAGCTCCCCTTTATACATCAAATCTAATGCTATTTCGAATATTTGTCACTTCGATCAAGCGCTCACCTGTCAATTAAAATCTTTTTGACCTCCCAACTGTAGCCTGTTCGAATATGAACATGAAGTGTTCGAATCCAAACACTTTAACCACAAAAAGAAAGAATACAATCTATTGACTAAAAACACTTTAGCCCTTTGGCCGCTTTTTTGAAATTGACTCATTGCACATTTTTTCAAAAATAGAAATCAACCTATCCTTCAACGGGATTGATTACCATAAGTTCAGAATGAACACTTATAACAAAAAGTATGATAAAGACCTATTTCCAAATCGCCTGGAGAAACCTTATTAAGAACAAGGTTTTTTCCTTTATCAATATCCTTGGCTTAACAATAGGCATCACCGTCTGCGCAATGATATTCCTGTTTATCGCCAATCAGTTTAGCTTTGACAAGTTTCACAGCCAAGGTGACCGGATCTATCGGGTCATGCGTGGCTTTGACAACACCAAAGACCGCGCTCCTTATTTATCTGCACCCTATGCCACCGCCTTAATAACCGATTATCCGGATGATATCAAAAAAGCTGTACGGGTAATGCCTGCCAATGGGTTATTCTCTTTTGGCAATATCGCATTCAATGAAAAGAAACTCTTTATTGCAGATGACGATTTCTTTGAACTATTTAGTTTTCCGCTCATCAAGGGAAATCCAATGACTGTTTTAAAAAATCCAACAAGTGTTGTATTAACGGAAAAAACTGCGAAAAAATATTTTGGAGATGAGAATCCCATCGGTAAAATACTACAGCTTGATAAAACGAAACAATTAACCGTTACCGGGATTGCAAAAGATCTTCCGGTCAATTCGCATCTGGAATTTGATCTTATCATTCCATTATCCAATTATATCAATACCGAACCGTTCAAAGCTTGGCAAAACAACAATTTATTCACTTACATCCTACTTGACGAACATAAAGATGTTAGGCAACTGGAAAAGCAATTTCCCGATTTCATGAATAGGCATATGAAAGCAGTTTCTACCAATATGGGTATCCATTTTGATCTTGCCCTTACACCGCTAAAAGATGTCTATCTTGAATCCCACAGCGCATTTGACAGCGCAAAACATGGTGACAAGAAAGTTATTTACATTTTTCTCTCCATCGCCATCCTTATATTGATTATCGCCTGCATCAATTTCATGAATCTCTCGACAATACGTGCAGTTGACCGATCAAAAGAAGTTGGTTTAAGAAAGGTACTTGGAGCACAACGTCTTCAATTAATGGGGCAGTTTATCGGAGAATCCATTTTATTAACCACCATATCCTGCATACTCGCCATATGTCTACTGCAACTACTCATGCCTGTATATAATCAACTATTGGGATACACCCTAACGGTCCCATGGAATTCATGGCCAATCTATATTTTTTTGATTGCAATTATTGTCATAGTAGGGCTATTAGCCGGAAGTTACCCTGCCTTATACCTTTCAACCTTCTCCCCTATACAGGCATTAAAAGGTAAATTGCGCTTGGGCAAGGGCGGCACACTGTTCCGACATACGCTGGTTGTGTTCCAATTCAGCATATCCATTTTACTTATCATCGGTACACTGATTATCTCCAAGCAGATGAAATATGTGAAAGAACTAGGACTCGGCTACGACAACCAACAGACTGTGGTTATTCCAATAGACAATGAAGAACTGTACAACAACCTTCGTACATTCAAAAACGAATTATCTGTGAGCAGTGATATTGCATCGGTCTCCTTTATGTCGGGTGAACCAGGAGGCTTCTTCGATAGCCATACGTTTGAAGTGGAGAGTAAAAATGGGGAGAAGTGGAGATCAAGGACGGAATTCACCGATTTCGACTATGTAAGCACGCTAAACCTCAAAATAATTGCAGGCCGAAACTTTTCAGCGCAATACCCCACCGACTCCACTAGCGCTGTATTAGTTAACCGTACTGCAACATCGATGCTCGGATTTACCCCCGAACAGGCCATTGGAAAATGGATAAAAAATACGATCCGCGATCAATCCCCCAGAAAAATCATTGGTGTAATAGATGATTTTAACTTCCTATCTCTAAAAGAAAACATGGATGCATTAGTTATTGCCCCTTCTGATGATCTAAGGGTAGCCCTCATTCGCTTAAACACAAAAGATTTCCCTGTAGCGCTAAAAACTATTAAAACTGCATTTGGGAAAGTAGCTCCTTTATACCCTTTTGAATACAGCTTTTTGGACCAGAAATTCGACACGCTATACAAAACCGATCTTAGGCAACAACGTATACTCAGTCTTTTTTCCGGATTAGCTATATTTATCGCTTGCCTGGGCCTATATGGTTTAGCCTCTTTTACGGCCGCCAAACGAAACAAAGAGATTGGAATCCGAAAAGTGCTGGGCGCTTCGGTATCGGGCGTTACTACTTTATTGTCCAGAGATTTTATAAAACCCGTATTAGTTGCCTTGATAATTGCCTCGCCGATTGCCTGGCTAGTGATGAACAAATGGTTGGAAGACTTTGCCTACCGCATCCAAATCCAATGGTGGATGTTTGTGCTCGCAGGACTGGTAACAATAGGTATCGCATTGATTACGGTAAGCTGGCAGGCCATTCGAGCAGCCGTAGCTAATCCTGTAAACAGCTTGCGGGACGAATAAAAGGAAGGAAACAAAAAAAGCTCTAACGTTCGTTAGAGCTTTTAAGTCGGGGTGGCAGGATTCGAACCTACGACCTCCACATCCCAAATGTGGCGCGATACCGGGCTACGCTACACCCCGAAAAGGTATCACCTTTGTTTTGTGTGGCACAAATATCGAATCATTTTTTGACTTTGTCAATACCCTGAAGAAAATTAATCACTAAATAGCTGATTGATTGCACAATATTTTTACACAAAGCACATATTCTATTGAATTTAGTAATTAAAAACCCTCTCCATATAGCCTACAAAGGAATATTCAAAATATCTTTAGATTATCCATTTCATTTTCATATCTTTGCATCCGATTTGAATATCAGTCAATAGTTTTTTAAAAAAGTATTTTTATATTCAGAAAATAAGTCGTAATATTGCATTCCGATTTTTACAGGATATAAATCGTTAATAATTACTCGAAATCATGGATTTAGTAAAATTTGTAGAAGAACAAGCGGTAGTAAAGAATGAAATTCCCGCTTTCAAAGCTGGAGATACCGTCAGCGTTCATTATAAAATTCGCGAAGGAAATAAAGAGCGTGTACAGGTGTACCAAGGTGTAGTAATTCAATTAAACAGCGAAGGTGCTAACGCTACTTTTACCGTTCGTAAAATCTCAAACGGTGTAGGTGTTGAACGTATTTTCCCTGTAAACTCACCAAACATTGAAAAAATTGAAGTAAACAGCTACGGTAAAGTTCGTCGCGCGAAATTATTCTATTTACGCGGCCTTACTGGTAAAGCTGCTCGTATTAAATCGAAAAGAATCTAATTACGACTATTACAGCATAAAAAAAGGCTCTGAATATATTCAAAGCCTTTTTTTATTGACTATATTGCCCTGGCTTCTCAAACGCAGACAGCACAACCAACTTCCTTCTGTAATAAATTTAGGACAATTAGATAATGTCCTTCAAAATTCCAACCCTCTTTTTGCCGCGCTAAAACATTTTACTTACTTTTAGCACCGTATCTGAAAGGTAGAATCGTAGATGATTACAATAGCAGAAAACAAACTGGTATTGTTTCATCCCAACTTGGCTACCGCTAAAAATCAAACTGTATCTTGATGAGAACTATAGCTTTTATCCTTACTTTTATCATCTATCCGACCTTTATTTTTGCACAACGAAATCTGAATGAATTTCTTCAGCTACAGTCGCGCCCTCAAACGTATTATGTACTTCCAGTAACAGATGCGATCACGATTGACGGAAAGGACAGTGAAGCTTCCTGGTCAAAAGCGATATGGACAGATTCTTTTAAGGATATTGAGGGATCAAATAAACCTGCCCCTACTTTTAAGACACAAGTCAAGATGCTTTGGGACAAAGAAAATCTTTACATTTTTGCTAAGCTTCAAGAACCCCATATCAAAGGATATTTAAGACAAAAAGATACAATCATCTATCATGACAATGATTTTGAGATCTTTCTCAAGCCAAATCTATTATCGCCAGAATATATAGAGATTGAAATAAACGCATTAAATACCGTAATGGATCTTTTGATGACTAAACCTTATCGCTTTGGCGGCAGGGCTAATCTAAATTGGGACACAAAAGATATGGAAAGTGCAGTCTATCATGCTGGGTCCATCAACAATCCTCAAGACAAGGATGAATTTTGGACTGTGGAAATGAAAATACCTGTAAAAAGTCTAAAATACTTTGGCGAAGGAAATCAGATTAAAGCAAATGAAACCTGGAAGATAAACTTCTCACGTGTTCAGTGGCATTATGACAACACCGAAACAACCTACAGCAAGAGAAAAGACAACACGGGTAAGACGCTCGCTGAAGAGAACTGGGTATGGTCTCCAATCGGCCTCGTTAATATGCATTACCCTGAGCGATGGGGACATATAAAATTTGTTAACGACACAGACCATCAACCTATCGATGAGCAATTCCTCGCACTCGAAAAAGTTACCTGGAATATCTTTTACCTGCAACAGATCTATAGAAAGGATAAAAAACGCTATGCAACGTCAATTCAGGAGCTAAGCAAATTATATCCTGAAATTATAAATGAGCACAAAAATTATGAGATTGTATTTTCAAACAGTAATAATTTCTATCGCATTGAAATCAAGTCAAAAGCACAGCCTACATTAAAGACAACAATAGATAGCCAAGGTAATATCTATTTTTAATTTAATTAATCGAGCCATCTTCAATTCTGATTTTGAATAAAAATTGCTATCTTTGTATCCCGTACATAGAGCAACTATTATTGGTCATTTTGACCACATAAAATTGAAAATCCTTTAATTGTTATGACTAAATATATTTTTGTTACGGGCGGCGTTACTTCGTCGTTGGGGAAAGGTATTATTGCTGCCTCCCTTGCTAAACTTCTCCAAGCGCGTGGCTATAAAGTTACCATTCAAAAATTCGACCCTTACATTAACATCGATCCAGGAACATTAAATCCATATGAACATGGAGAATGTTATGTTACAGAAGATGGCGCTGAAACAGACCTTGACTTAGGTCATTACGAGCGCTTCCTGAATGTCCCTACCTCACAAGCAAATAACGTCACGACAGGCCGCATCTATCAACACGTTATCCAACAAGAACGTGAAGGTGCATATTTAGGAAAAACCGTTCAAGTGATTCCCCATATCACCGATGAGATAAAACGCAGAATGCAACTGTTGGGTGAGTCCGGCAAATATGACATTATCATCACTGAATTGGGCGGAACTGTAGGCGATATTGAGTCCTTACCGTTTGTGGAGGCCGTAAGACAGCTTCGCTGGGAATTAGGAGCCAATAATTCACTGGTTATCCATTTGACTTTAGTCCCTTATTTGGCTGCTGCTGGTGAGCTTAAAACAAAACCTACCCAGCATTCCGTAAAAACATTATTGGAATATGGTGTACAACCTGATATTCTAGTATGTCGTACTGAACATAAATTATCGCAAGAAATCCGTAAAAAATTAGCGCAATTCTGTAATGTCAACATCAACGCCGTCGTAGAATCTATCGATGCGTCGACGATTTATGATGTCCCATTATTGATGTTGAAGGAGAATCTTGATAAAACAGCATTAACAAAGCTAAAACTTTCCAACAAAAATGAGCCTGATCTAGAAAACTGGAAAAACTTTTTAGGTAAGCTCAAAAACCCGACAAGTGAAGTTAATATTGCTTTGGTCGGAAAATATGTTGAGCTTCCAGATGCTTACAAGTCTATTATCGAAGGATTTATCCATGCGGGCGCAACAAACGAATGTAAAGTAAAAGTGAGCTATATTGCTGCTGAAAGTGTTACAAAAGAAAATGTTGCTGAAAAGCTGAAAGGTATGGATGGAGTTTTGGTTGCTCCGGGTTTCGGTGAACGCGGCTTGGATGGTAAGCTAAATGCTATTCAGTATGTTCGTGAAAATAATATTCCGTTCTTTGGTATCTGCTTAGGTATGCAATGTTCGGTTATCGAATTCGGAAGAAACGTATTGGGATTAAAAGATGCCAACAGTTTTGAAATGGATGCCAACACCAGCAATCCGGTCATCAATTTGATGGAAGAGCAAAAAAATATCACCAGTATGGGCGGTACAATGCGTTTAGGTGCTTACGACTGTGAAATTAAAAAAGGAACTAAGGCCTTTGCCATCTATGGTAAAACAAAAATTTCTGAAAGACACCGTCACCGTTATGAGTTTAACAATGACTATTTAAAACAATATGAAGCAGCTGGAATGATTGCTTCAGGATTCAATCCGGAGACTGGATTAGTTGAAATTGTCGAATTGAAAAACCATCCATTTTTCGTTGCCGGACAATTTCATCCAGAATTAAAGTCAACTGTTGCAAATCCTCACCCACTTTTTGTTAGCTTTGTAGCCGCTGCTTTGGCCAACAAAAAATCAAAGTAGTAATAGAAGGATACAATTAATTAAGTTTAATTATTAAAAATGGATAGAAATACCCTAATTGGTTTGGTCCTGATGTTTGCTATCATCACTGGTTCATTTTACCTGATGAAGCCTTCAGAATCGGAAATCAAACAAGAACAAGCGAGACAAGAGGCTAAAGCGCGCACAGAAAAAGGACTGCCTGCCGAAAGTGACTCTACCGCTAAAGCCAAAGCAGCACAAACAGCAGTGATTGCTGATTCGGCGGAATTGAAAAAGCCTTTTGGTGCGACAAAATTTGGAACGGAGAAAGTCATTACGATTGAAAACGAGAAAATCATTGCCAAAATCAGTACAAAAGGTGGTAAGGTTAAATCCGTAGAACTAAAAGGCGAAAAGAATTTCAATGGAAAACCTTTGATGCTTTTTGATGGTGAGGACAATAAGTTTGGTTTTCAATTTAACGCAGCTGGTCAAAACGTATCAACAAATGATTTATACTTCAATACAGAATCTTCGGATATCCAAGTTTCTGGTGAAGGTAAACAATCTGTAAAATTCCGACTAAATTACAGTGCCGAACAGTATATTGAATATGTGTACTCGATTGCTGGTAAAGGCTATAATGTTGGACTGGATATTAACACAAAAGGGATACAGAATTTAATTCCGCAGAGTCAAAAAACGTTGACCCTTAACTGGAACACCGCGTTGAGACAAAAAGAGCAAAACATAGAATCTGAAAGACAGAAATCTACACTGTATTATAAAGAAGATAATAAAGTAGATCATCTTTCAGAATCAAAAGATGCGGATGAAGCATTGGAGAAAAAAGTACAATGGATTGCATTCAAGCAGCATTACTTTTCTAATATCCTCAGCACTAAAGATGGCTTTGTCAATGCAAAAGTGGATGTAAAACATGCTTCAGAAACCGACATCGTCAAATTCTATAATACAAACGCAGAATTGGCATTTGATAATCATAAGGACAATAACTATTCCTTAAACTTCTTCTTTGGACCAAATCAATACAATGTATTGAAGGCCGAGGGTAATGACTACCAATCGATCATCAATATGGGTTGGGGCCCTATGCGTTGGATCAACCAATGGATTACAGTACCTGTATTTAACTTCCTGGATGGTTTCCATATGAGCTACGGTATCGTTATCCTTTTATTGACATTGATGTTGAAGCTGATTCTTTCACCAATGACCTACAAGTCTTATGTCTCTATGGCAAAAATGCGTGTATTAAAACCGCAGCTGGATGAGATCAAAGCAAAAGTGGGTGAAGATAATCAAATGTTGATGCAGCAGGAGCAAATGAAATTGTACAAACAGGTTGGTGTAAATCCACTTGGTGGATGTCTTCCGCTTGTCCTACAAATGCCATTTACAATTGCGTTCTTCTACTTCTTTCCAAATTTATTTGAATTGAGAGGACAAAGCTTCTTGTTTATGAAGGATATGTCAACCTATGATACACTGTTTACATTTGCACCTATTTTTGGATCATTCAACCACATCTCTTTGATGTGTATCTTGATGACATTGACAACATTGTTGACGACTTGGTATAACAACGCTACATCTGGTGCTACAGGACAAATGAAATACATGGGCTATATCATGCCTTTGATTTTCTTCTTTGTTTTGAATAGCTTCCCAGCAGGTTTGAACTACTACTATTTCTTAAGTGCATTATTTACGTTCTTGACTCAGTTGGTTATTCGCACCATGGTGAATGATGAGAAAATCTTAGCTAAATTGGAGGAAAATAAAAAGAATCCAAAAGCAGATAAAAAATCGAGCTTCCAAACGAAAATGGAAGAGATGATGCGCGCACAACAACAAGCACAACAAAATAAAAACAAATCGTAAGATTTATCATACTGATAAAGAAGGCTTCCAAATTGGAAGCCTTCTTTGTTTGTGAACTTTTGTAGCATTTCGTCAAACCAAACGTTAAAAAGGGTGTTAATAGGTTAAAATTTAGAATATGAACTTTAAAAACATCGCCATATTGGCCATCTTAATCGTTAGTCTTGGAAGTTGCTCTGTGATCAAGAAGAACGCGAATGAGCAGAACACAGACAGTAGCATGTCGTCAGTAATTGGAAAAAAATGGCAATTGATTGAAATCAATGGACAGCCTGTAGCGGATCAGATCAACGGCAAAATGCCTTACCTCCAGCTGGACGAAAAAAGTTACAGTGCAAGTGGCGGATGTAATGGCATCGGTGGAGAATTGACATTATCAAAAAATGGAAAGATTAAATTTGCTCAGGGCATGTCTACGATGATGGCCTGTCCGGATATGTCTATTGAACAAGCTTTATCCAAAAACCTGACTGCTGCAGATAATTATACGGTTAAGGATGGCATTCTTAGCCTGAACAAAGCTAAGATGGCTCCCCTGGCAAAATTTAAGTTAATTCAGAACAATAAACAAGAACTTAGTGGAACTTGGGAACTTGATTATATATCCGGCCCACGGATCGCTTTCGATGGTCTATATCCCAATCGTAAACCAACAATGACATTTGATGCTGCCAGTGGTAAAGTAAACGGAAATAGTAGCTGCAATAACTACAATACGACTTTTAAAACCAATGGAAATACCATTAATTTTGGCCCGATTATGTCAACTAAAATGGCCTGCGAAGGTAATGGTGAAGCAACTTTCTTTTCGACATTGGAAAAGGTAAACACCTATAGTGTAAGCGAGAATACCTTGACATTTATCATGGGAGATATTGCTATTATGCGATTTAAACGGAAATAGAAAATTGCTTTTTTGCTCCAACTGAAGTAAAAAGGGCATTGTTTAAAAAACAACGCCCTTTTTATGTATTAAGCGATATTTGGCAACAGGAAGTCAAAAACCAGCCGGATCTCGCCTAAACAAAGGCACTAAATCCAGTTATACTTCTACCAACTATGAGTGAATTGATTTCTTTTGTCCCCTCATAGGAATAAATTGCTTCGGCATCGGCCAAAAACCGTGCGACATTATACTCCAACAGAATACCGTTTCCACCCATGACCTCTCGAGCCTTGGAAACAATATCTCTCGTACGTAAAGAACAGAAGACTTTAGCCAGCGAGGCATGTTCATCTTTTAGTTCACCTTTATCCTGTAATTCAGATAATCTGAAGACAAGCGTTTGCATAGCTGTTAAATTGGACAACATTTCAACCAGGTGATTTTGAATAAGTTGAAAAGAAGCGATTGGTTTACCAAATTGCTTCCTTTTACGCGTATAATCCAAGGCATTTTCATAAGCACCCCGCGCACATCCTACGGCCATCCAAGCGACACCTGCTCGCGTCATCTGAAGAACCTTTCCTGTATCTTTAAAGGAATTCGCATTTTGCAGGCGATCACTTTCTGGAACGATACAATTCGCTAAAGTAATAAGGCCATTCTGCACAATGCGCAAAGCCATCTTATCTTTAATTTTTTCAACTGAAAAACCTGGATTATCCTTTCGTACAATAAACCCCTTAACTTCGCCATCATCAAGATCCCTTGCCCATACGATTGTGATATCGGAAAAGGTGGAATTCCCGATCCATTTTTTTTGACCATTTAAGACCCAACCTTCAGCTGTCTTCCTACAGGTCGTTGTCAATCCGCCTGCTGCTCCCGACCCTACTTCGGGCTCTGTTAAACCAAAAGCACCAATCACTTGCATCTGCTGCATTTTGGGCAGCCACTCTTGTTTTTGCTCTTCGGATCCGCAAATATAAATTGATCCCATGGCTAAACCACTCTGTACGCCAAAGAAAGTCGCTACAGAAGCATCTACCCGTGCTATCTCCGCCGCTATGATCCCTTCCATTAATGAACTTCCTCCCATACAACCATACCCATCGTAGGTATAGCCACAAATATTTAAAGCTGCTAGTTTCGGTACTATTTCAAAAGGGAACTCATCTCTTAACCAATATTTATTGACGATTGGCTTAACTTCGGTCTCCATAAACTCCCTTACCTTCAATTGCAATGCACGATCTGAATCGTTTAATTTGCTATCCATAGCATAGAAATCACCATTAATAGGCGGTAATTCCTTTTTTTCTTTTCCTGCACTTAGCATTTTCATTAAACCATGTAGCTGCTTATCATCCATTTTTGATACGGCATCCATGACTGCTCCCAAATCCACTTTCTTCGATATTTCTTCCAATTTGCCAAAGTCTATTGATTTTGCCAAATCCATTATATTCTTTACTTTATCAAACATAACTGCAATTTCTTTTTAAGTGTTTACTTCTTAAAATAAGAAAAATAATCCAAAATTGTTTGGAAATGACATGATACAAATTGACATGATGGAATTATCCGGTAAACAAACGAATGGACAATATCTTACCTTATATCGCCCAATCCCCTATCAATAAAATAGTGGAATCAGGAATGTTTTGAATAAAACATAGAATTATAAATAAATGAAAAACAATGTGTTAAAAATATTTTTAAAAAAACATCATTTTTTGGGTTACCTTTTTTGGTTACGTGTATTAAGAGATGAAAAAGAAAATTATTTCAATTTAAATTAGAAAATTAGAAAATGAAAAACGCATTAAAATTCGGTTTCTTAGGTTTAGCTTTAACTGTAGCTTTCGCATCTTGTAACAATTCAGAGAAAAAAGCTGAAGGTGCTGCAGATTCAGCTTCTGCTTTAGTTGATTCAGCTGCTAACACATTAGATTCAGCTGCTACTAAAGTTGATTCAGCTGCTGCTAAAGTTGATTCAGCTGCTGCTAAAGTTGATTCAGCTGCTACTAAATAATTCAGGACTGAATAAAGCTTTTGGAAGGCCTTTTTTACGAAAGGCCTTTCTTTTTTTAAAAAAAATAAATACAGGGGTTACCTTTTTGGTTTAATGGTATTAACTCCTAAATAACAAGATTTAAAAATATTTTAATTTTAATAAAATGAAAAACGCATTCAAATTCGGTTTCTTAGGTTTAGCTTTAACATTGGCTTTCGCATCATGTGGTGAAACAGCTAAAAAAACTGACGCTGCTACTGATTCAGCTAACGTTGCTTTAGATTCAGCTAACACGCAATTGGATTCAGCAAAAACTGCTGTAGATTCAGCTGCTGCTAAAGTTGATTCAACTAAAGCTGCTCACTAATTCTCTGAAAAAGAATTTACACCGTATAAAAAGCTTCCTTCAACAAGGAGGCTTTTTTTATATCTACACCAATTAAATTGCTAAGCTCCAAGCATTTTTTTACCTTTGCCAAAAATCATTCAATCTATGGCTTTATCATCTTTAACAGCAGTTACGCCTATTGACGGACGCTATTACAATAATACTAATGAACTTTCAGCATTTTTTTCCGAATTTGCTTTAATAAAATATCGTGTACGCGTAGAGGTCGAATATTTTATTGCATTAAGTGAATCCGGTATTGCTCAATTACAACAGTTTGACAAAACACTCAATGAAAAATTGCGGGATATCTACAGGAATTTTTCTGAAGAAGATGCCATTTGGATCAAAAACACAGAAAAAGTTACGAACCATGATGTTAAAGCAGTTGAATATTTTCTAAAAGATCAATTTGAAAAATTAGGATTACAGGACTACCTTGAATTCATCCATTTTGGTTTGACTTCACAAGATATCAATAACACAGCGATTCCACTTTCCTGGAAAGAAGCCATTAAAGAAAGTTATACACCGGCAATAGAAGAGTTGCTTCATGAGTTAAAATCATTAGCAACGTCATGGTCAGACATCCCGATGTTGGCACGTACCCATGGACAACCGGCATCTCCAACTCGTTTGGGTAAAGAGTTTTATGTTTTTATCGAACGCATAGAACGTCAATTGCAACTATTACATCAAGTACCGTATTCCGCTAAATTTGGTGGCGCAACTGGTAATTTTAATGCGCATCACGTTGCATATCCAGCGACAAATTGGATCAATTTTGGGAATAATTTTGTAAACAATATCTTGGGGTTAGACCGTTCACAAACGACCACACAGATTGAGCATTACGATAACTTTGCGGCGAGCTGTGATGCCTTAAAACGGATAAACAATATTGTCATCGATTTATGCCGTGACATTTGGACATATATTTCGATGGAATATTTTAAACAAAAAATCACTGCTGGTCAAATCGGTTCTTCGGCTATGCCACATAAAGTCAACCCGATTGACTTTGAAAATGCAGAAGGAAATTTAGGTATTGCAAATGCCATTTTTGAGCACCTTGCGGCTAAGTTACCAGTTTCCCGCCTTCAACGAGATTTAACAGATTCTACGGTATTACGTAATATTGGTGTTCCGTTTGCACATACCCTAATTGCTATTAAATCGACTTTGAGAGGGTTACGCAAATTGATTTTAAACGAACAGGCGTTGGCCAATGATCTTGAAAATAATTGGGCTGTTGTTGCGGAGGCACTACAAACTATATTGAGAAGGGAAGGCTATCCAAAGCCGTATGAAGCTTTAAAAGACCTAACACGTACCAACACACATGTTACAAAAGAAACGATAGCAACATTTGTTGATAATCTAAATGTATCAGCGGAAGTTAAAGAGGAACTGAAAGCGATCAGTCCTTCTAACTACACAGGTGTCACTTTATAAGCTTTTACTTATAGATGACCTTAACAAAGCTTCATTTGACCTATATTTGCTTGGAATAAAAATAGATACTACATGGCTACGATTAACGTATATACAGAGTCTACACCCAACCCTTCTACAATGAAGTTCTTGGTCAATAAATTGTTGATCAACGGTAGTGTGGATTTTCCAAATAAAGAAGCAGCACAAGATTCACCGTTTGCACTTGAATTATTCAAATTTAACTTTGTAAATGGGGTATTTTTTGCAAGTAACTTCGTGACCATTACCAAAACTGAAGATGCGGAATGGGAAGACATTGAAGCCTTGCTAAAAGACTTTGTAAAAGGTGCTGTAGAGTCTGAACTTGCTGTAAAAACGGTACACCACGATACAGAGGTTAATTTTGAAGGTACTGAAACTGAAGTGAAGATACAACAAGTATTACATGATTATGTAAGACCTGCTGTTGAACAAGATGGTGGAGCAATCCATTATAAATCCTTCAACGAAGGTATTGTGACAGTTGAACTAAAAGGTTCTTGCAGTGGTTGTCCATCTTCGACAATCACATTAAAAGCAGGAATTGAGGGATTGTTGAAACGCATGGTTCCAGAAGTGACTGAAGTTGTCGCTGAGGCCATGTAATCACAGCTATTCGATACAATAAAAAAAGGATTCAGTAATTAATTTTGCTGAATCCTTTTTTTATTCACTAGTCTTAAGAAGAAATAATCGCTATCCACCATCTGCTTGGTATAGCATTTTTTAACCTAATTGACTACTTCAAATGAATCTTTAAGCGGAAGATTAACAGAAGAATTACCGATAAATAGTTCAAATTTGCCGGGTTCAACTGTCCAGTTATTGTGCTGATCCAAAAGTTCCAGGTGGGCAGGTAAGATCGTAAACTGTAAGGTCTTCTTTTCCCCTGGATTAAGTTCAACTTTTTCGAATCCACGCAAATCCATCTCATATGTCGTTACCGAAGACAGCACGTCTTTGATATAAAGCTGAACAACTTCGGCGCCTTTCCTCTTCCCTATGTTTTCAATATCAACCGTAACTGTAAGGGAATCCGTTGGTCTGATCTGTTTCTTAGCGAGTTGTAAATTTGAAAAACTAAAATCTGTGTAGCTTAATCCATATCCAAAAGGGTATAAGAATCCAACAACCCGACTATTGCCCCACCCATTGGGTCCGACCCCAGGTTGCCCCGCCTGTGCAGCGGGCTTGGTCGGAAAATTCATTTCAACCTGTCCGACGGACTTCGGAAATGAAATGGGCAATTTTCCACTAGGGCTATACCCTCCAAACAGCATTTCGGCAAGAACATTTCCCGACTGATTGCTAAGAAACCAACTCTCCACAATTGCAGGTAGATATTTGTTTTCCCAATTGACAGTAAGTGGACGACCATTGACAAGTACCAGCACAATAGGTTTACCTGTTTCCTTCAATTTCATTAAATAGTCGCGTTGCTTGCCTGGCAAATTTAGATCTGATCGCGATCGACTTTCACCGACTTCCCGTTCCGACTCGCCCATTACCGCTATGATTAGGTCAGATTCTTTACCGAGACGAACACCTTCGGCCATCTTTTCCAGCTCCTCGCCGGACAAGTCTGTTGGAATAATCTCACTCTCAGGCCAGTTTTTATCCACGACATCTACCCCTTTTGCATAATCAACCCGAAGTGCCTTTGTTTTTCCATAGTTTATAATCCCATCTTTGATGGTGGTGATCGGATTATTGGAAGGTCCATAGCGACTTGTCGTATAATTTGTTGCTTCTGCCATTGGTCCCGTAACCAAAATTCGTTTGTATTTATTCACGTCTATTGGGAGAAGATTCTGTTCATTTTTCAACAGAACAATAGACTCCTTATTCATTTGAAGTGATACTTCTTCATCTGCGGGGGTATGCACCTTTTTATCGGCTATCGCTATATCTTCTCTCAATGGATGATCAAATAAACCCAGTTTAAATTTCACGGTCAGGACTTCGCGAACCCGCTGATCCAATATTTTGATATCCAGCCCTCCTTCTTCTATTAGTTCCATTAGTGGCGTTAGATATGTACTCGGTGGATCAAAATTTGTCCGCACATTCAAACCCGCCTCTAATGCCTGTTTAATAGCATCTTTATAGTTTGCAGCAACATGGTGTTTGTTGTAAATAAACTCTAGAGCCTCACTGTCGGACACCACATACCCTTCAAAACCATACTCTTTTCGGAGTAAGTCCTGTAAAAAATAGCTGCTGGCAGATACAGGCACGCCATCATAATCATTATAACTACTCATGACTCCCAAGGGTTTGGCTTCCTTTATGACCCTTTTAAATGGATAGAGGTGAAGCGAATGCATCTCACGAAAGCCAACATGAGGATCCGTACGTGCATTGCCATCTCTTCCCCCTTTGGGCACAGAATAGACCGCATAATGTTTCAATGTGGATGCGACTCCATTTTGTTGAATCCCTAAAACAACTTGTTTCCCCATTTCAGCAATATGAAACGGATCTTCGCCATAGGTTTCAACCACTCTTCCCCAGCGCGGATCTCTAGAAACATCAAGAATAGGCGTATAGACATTGGTATAGCCCAGATATTTGGCTTCCCTACCAATTATATCGCCAGCTTTACGTACCAGTGAAGTATTCCATGTACTTCCAATATTGATTGGTGCCGGCAGGGAAGTAGCGCGATCATGGTTGAGTCCATGAATCCCCTCATTGGTAAAATCAACGGGAATACCAAGTCGTGTGTTTTCCACAAACCATTTTTGAACATTATTTAAGGCTTGAGCATGGCGGCTGAAGGGATACGAAAATGAACTTTTTGCCGACTTATTATAAGCCAAGCTATTCAACATTTCGTCGATATTGGCCAAGCCGTGTTTCCAAATCTCTTTGTCCCAAGCGGCAGTGGGCTGCTCATCTTTCAAAACCCGCCCATAACCGTAGAGTGTAACCGTCTGATTGGCCTTTTCTTGAACAGTCATTTGACGCAACAGATCCTCCACGCGACTGGCTATTTTCTGTTTGGGGTCTTCATAAATATCCTTTTTCCCATTTTTGTTAAAATCGATCCAATCCTTATGGTAAATGTTGATGTGCTGGGCAGAAGAATGCAAATAAAGGGCTGAGAGCGCTGAAATAATAAGGCTGCTTTTGAGTTGATTAGGCATTATGCTGAAAATTGTTGGTTTTATAAAGTGAAGCAAGGTACAAAAAAAATAAAAATCCGCAGATCAAACACATCGTCGATCTGGGATAAGTCAATATAAATTCATTTTTTAACAAGCATCTAGCTTAAAAATAGTTAACTTTACGACCAATTGTGAAACCAACAAAAAAAATGAGTGCAGATATTAACAAACTAGAACAAATTGCATCACAGGTAAGACGTGATATCGTACGTATGGTACACGCTTGTCAATCAGGACACCCAGGTGGTTCGTTAGGTTGTACAGATTACTTTGTGGCGCTTTATTTCAATGCAATGAAACGCAATCCTTCCTTTGACATGGATGGAAAAGGAGAAGATTTATTCTTCCTGTCAAATGGACACATCTCTCCTGTATTTTACAGTACATTGGCGCATGCGGGATATTTTGAAGTGAGCGAATTAGCAACGTTCAGAAAAATCAATTCCAGACTTCAAGGTCACCCAACAACACACGAAGGCCTTCCGGGTATTCGTATTGCTTCGGGATCATTGGGCCAAGGATTATCTGTTGCAATTGGAGCCGCACAGGCAAAAAAATTGAATAAAGACAATAATCTAGTTTATGTTTTAATGGGTGATGGCGAATTGCAGGAGGGCCAAGTTTGGGAAGCTGCAATGTACGCACCACACAACAAAATCGACAATTTAATTGCTACTGTTGACTATAACAAAGCACAAATTGACGGATCTACAGATCAAGTATTATCTCTTGGTGATCTTCGTGCAAAATGGGAAGCATTTGGCTGGGATGTGATGGAAATTGCTAAAGGCAATGACATGAATGCTGTTGTTGCAGGTTTAGCAGAAGCTAAATCACGCACAGGAAAAGGTAAACCGGTTATTATTCTGATGCATACTGAAATGGGTAGCGGTGTTGATTTTATGATGGGTTCTCATAAATGGCATGGTGTTGCTCCAAATGACGAACAATTGGCGTCGGCGTTGAATCAGCTTACAGAAACTTTAGGAGATTACTAGCATGAAAAAATATACTTATACAGAGTCAAAAGATACACGCTCAGGATTTGGTGCGGGCTTACTAGAAGCAGGAAAGCAAGATGAGAATGTAGTTGCATTATGTGCTGATTTAATCGGTTCGTTAAAAATGAACGATTTTATCAAAGAATTTCCTGAGCGCTTTTTCCAAATCGGTATTGCGGAAGCAAACATGATGGGTATTGCTGCCGGACTTACGATCGGTGGTAAAATACCATTCACAGGTACATTCGCAAATTTCTCAACAGGCCGTGTTTATGATCAGATTCGCCAATCGATCGCATACTCGGACAAAAATGTAAAAATTGCGGCGTCACATGCTGGTCTAACCTTAGGTGAAGATGGTGCAACTCACCAAATCTTAGAAGATATCGGTTTGATGAAAATGTTGCCTGGAATGACAGTGATCAATCCTTGTGATTTCAATCAAACAAAAGCCGCTACGATTGCTGCAGCCAAATATGATGGACCGGTTTATTTGCGTTTTGGCCGTCCTGTAGTTCCTAACTTCACTCCTGCTGATCAGGAATTTGTGATTGGTAAGGCGGTATTATTAAATGAAGGAACGGATGTTACGATCATTGCTACAGGTCATCTGGTATGGGAAGCTATCCAAGCTGGTGAGCAATTAGCTGAGTTGGGCATCAACGCTGAGATTATCAATATCCATACAATCAAACCTTTGGATGAAGAAGCTATTTTAAAATCTGTTGCTAAAACCAAATGTGTCGTAACGGCGGAAGAGCATAATCGTCTTGGCGGTTTAGGTGATAGCGTTGCTCAGGTATTAACAAGAGAGTTGCCTACTCCACAAGAATACGTTGCTGTAAATGATAGTTTTGGAGAATCAGGTACTCCTGCTCAATTGATGGAAAAATACGGTCTGAATGCAGCGGCTATTGTTGCAGCGGCTCAAAAAGTAATCAAAAGAAAATAACAAAACTACACAAGTCAATATATGGATGACGCTTTAATTATAGCAAAATTCGCCGAAGAGAGTACGCGAGAAGAAGCTTTCCGTTTATTGTTGAAGAAATATCAACAGAAGATTTATTGGCATGTGCGAAGAATGGTCATCGATCATGACGATGCGGACGATGTTGTACAAGATATTTTTGTGAAAGTATGGAAGAACCTTGGGAACTTCCGGGAAGACTCACAGTTATACACGTGGCTTTATCGTATTGCAACAAATGAATGTATTACCTTCTTAAATAAGAAAAAGCAAAAGCAGAACGTGTCGTTGGATGACGACACGACTGCTTATCTGGCAGAAACGCTTGCTGATGGCAATTATTTCAATGGTGATAGAGCTCAAATGAAATTACAACAGGCTTTGTTGACCTTGCCAGAGAAGCAAAAATTGGTCTTCAATATGAAATATTTTGAAGACATGAAATATGAAGAGATTTCAGAAGTTCTCGGAACAAGTGTTGGAGCGCTTAAAGCCTCTTATCATTTGGCCGTCAAAAAAATAGAGGCATTTTTTAACAACAACGATTAAACCTTTTAGCGAAATTAGGTTCTAACAAATACTATGAAGGAAAATGGCACATATCATGATGGGCTGGAGCCTACAAATCTTCCAGCATCGTTGCGTGAAAATCCATTTGGCTTACCTGAAAATTATTTCAGTGATTTAGAATCAAAAATAATTACGCAAGTCAAATTGATTGAATGCAAGGAAGAATCCATCTTTGAGGTTCCAGAAGGATATTTTGATAGCCTATCTGAGGCCATTATGTGTAAAGTAGCAGAAGACAATTTAAAAAATCAAGTTGCTACTGACGGCTTTGAAATTCCTGAAAATTATGCTTCCGAACTATCTTCAACTATCCTCAACCGAATTTTAGAAGACAAATTAAAAGAAACGATTGCATCTGATGGCTTTACAATGCCTTCTGCTTATAATCAAACGCTTGAAGATTCCATCTTCGCCCGTTTAGCTGAACAGGAATTGAAGAAAACAGTTCCTACAGATGGTTTCTCTGTTCCGGTCGGCTATGAAGAAACAGTTGAATCGACTATTTTTGCTCGTATCGCTGAAGAAAAACTCAAAGAAACGGTTGTGACTGCAGGCTTTGATGTACCACAACATTATTTTGAGACTCTTTCCGAAAGTATTATTAATGCTGTGCAGGAGCCTGAAAAAGATCATACACCTATCCATCAAATAGGAAGACCGAAAAAATGGTATGCACGCTATGCTGTTGCAGCATCTTTTGCCGCCATGTTGAGCATAGGAGGATATTGGGGGTATCAGTATCAACAACAAAATGCAGCTCCCGTAGAAACAGTTGCAGAAGAGCAGTTGAGCCAACATTTGTCAGAAATTCCTAAGCAGGAAATTATTAATTACCTTGCGGCTTCAGCTTCTGGTGATGATATGATCTATATGTCCCAGTATACCGATGAAGCGAATCTCCCTACCAAGGGATTTGGGAGTAATATATCTAAACAAGAAATAGAAGATTATCTAAACTATACCTTATAATGATGTTCGATAAAAAATACATATGGATAACATTGTTCTTTAGTATATTTTCTATTGCCTTGGGCTTTGCACAAGACAAAAATCGATTTCAAGCTATAGAAAATGAAAAAATAGCTTACATTACTAAAGAACTAGATTTAACGCCAAGAGAGGCTCAGCAATTCTTTCCGCTCTATAATGAGTATAGCCAAACACTTTGGGATATCAGAAAAGAAAAATTGAATGGTGCTCCCAAAAATAGTTTTAGAGGTGGTTCCAGAGATGTCTTACAGTATGATGTTAAAGAAGTGGAGATCAAAAAAGAATACCGGGTCAAATTTGCCAAAGTTATTGGCAATGCGCGGGCATCGCAATTTTTTGAAGTAGAACAGGAATTCAGAGAACATCTATACAAATCCCTGCAGAATAGAAGAAAATAATCTCGAAAATAAAAAAGAAGTCTTGAAGACTTCTTTTTTATTTTCGGACATTTGTAAGATCATGTTAAGCAACAGAGAATTATTTTTAATGAATACTGCTCAAACATCTAGCTCACCTAGATTGGTTGAAGTAGTTAAGGCTGAAGGTGTCTACCTTTATGGCCCCAATGGAGAAGAATATATGGATTTGGTCTCCGGCTTCAATGTCAGCAATATAGGCCATCGTCATCCGAAGGTTTTAGAGGCTATAAAATCACAATTGGAGCAGTACTTACATGTCACCGTTTATGGTGAATTTGTGCAGGCGCCACAGGTGCAATTTGCTACAGAATTACTAGCAGAACTTCCCGCTAATTTTCAATCAGTCTACCTCACCAACAGTGGAACGGAAGCCGTAGAGGGATCTATGAAAATAGCAAAGAAATATACTGGTCGCAGGCAGATTATCGCTGCAAAAAAAGCGTACCACGGCAGCACACAAGGCGCGCTCAGTCTGATCGGAAACGATGAGTATCGCAAAGCGTATGCCCCCCTCCTTCCCGAAATAGATTTTATCGGGTTTAATGACATGGAAGATCTCACAAAGATTACGGAACAAACTGCTGCTGTCATCCTCGAAGCTATTCAGGGAGAAGCTGGTGTCCGAGTCCCGGATATCGCTTACATGCAAGCTGTTAGAAAACGCTGTAATGAAACAGGTACTTTACTGATCTTTGATGAAATTCAAACAGGTTTCGGTCGAACAGGCCGTCTTTTCGCCTTCGAACATTTTGCTATTGTTCCAGATATCCTGATGCTTGCCAAAGGCATCGGAGGCGGTATGCCCTTGGGTGCATTTGTTGCAGCCAAAGAAGTGATGGACGTTATTAAGGATAATCCCATGCTTGGGCACATCACAACTTTCGGGGGGCATCCTGTGAGTTGTGCCGCAGCGCGGGCTTCACTAGCTGTTATCAAGGAAGAAAAATTAGTCGAACAGGTTGAGCGAAAATCGCTTTTATTTAAAGAAAAACTCAGGCATCCTGCAATTAAAGAAATTCGAGGACTAGGCCTTATGATGTGTCTGCAACTGGCTTCTTTTGATCAAGTTTACAATGTGAGTAAGTATTGTGCTGAAAAAGGGGTTATGATCGATTGGTATCTGCATTGTGAAACGGCACTCCGTGTCGCCCCACCATTGACTATTACAAATCTAGAAATTGAAAAAGCTTGTAACATCATTATAAAAGGTTTGGAAAAGTATGCCTAAAGTATGTAACTTTAAACATAACAAAAACCTAATAATGAACACAAACCGCAGATCATTTATCAAAAAAAGCATTATTGGCACCGGTCTATTGACTGGCGCCGATTTACTGAGAAACGATGTATTCGCACACGAATCAACAGTCGGTTCCTCAAAAATCACTTTAAATAACGACGACATCATTTTATTTCAGGGCGATTCCATTACGGATGTGGGCCGAGATAGAAATAACAAAAATGCCAATGACACCGCAGCGCTGGGGCATGGTTATGCTTTATTGGCTGCCAGCCAACTCTTAAATAAATATCCAGCAAAGAGACTAAAGGTATATAATACAGGTATTAGCGGAAATCGTGTACCCGATCTTCAAAAGCGCTGGCAGGAGGATACTCTGGCAATTAACCCTACTGTATTGAGTATTTTGATTGGTGTGAACGATTTCTGGCGGACAATCGATCGAGGAGCACAGACTACGGTTGAAGAGTATAAATCCCAGTACAAACAGCTATTGCAGGAGACATTACAAAAGCTTCCAAATGTCAAATTGATTATTGGAGAGCCTTTTGCAGTAAAGGGTGTAGGTCACATTACTGAAGCTTGGTATCCAAAATTTTTGGCTTATCAAGAATCCGCTCGTGAGATCGCCAAAGAATTTGGAGCAATTCTTATCCCCTATCAAAAAATATTCGACAATGCTCAAAAGAACGCCCCTGGTGCCTATTGGGCTGCGGACGGCGTACATCCCACGCTTGCTGGGGCACAAATGATGGCCTCAGCCTGGATGGACTGCCTCAAGTAATAAAAGAAAAGAGCGGATACTTTATTGAAATCCGCTCTTTCTTTTTTAACATATGCCTATATGTTAAATCTAAATTTCTTTATAAGGTGTTTTTTGTAGATTGGGAAGAAAATAAGCCACAATACCGATCAATGGCAGATAGGAACATAAGTGATAAATAAACTCGATGGAAGTATGATCTGCCTGCCAGCCAAGTACAGCGGATCCAATCCCCCCCATTCCAAATGCAAAGCCGTAAAATAAACCTGAAACCATACCCAACTTTTTAGGCAATAGTTCTTGTGCATAAACAATAATTGCTGGAAAAGCTGATGATAAAATCAACCCAATAATCACGATTAATATCCCCGTCATCGTAAGTCCAACATAGGGTAATGCCAATGCAAATGGCGCAACGCCCAAGACGGAGAACCAGATGACATATTTGCGACCAAATCGATCGCCGAATGCTCCTCCAAGTAGGGTTCCCACCGCAACGGCTATCAGAAAATAAAATAGATAGACTTGTGCTTCCACTTCATTGATTCCGAATTTCTTGATTGTATAAAACTGGAAGTAGTTTGTGATACTTGCTATATAGAAGTATTTTGAAACAATCAGTAATAGGAGTATAATAACCGTCACGACGATTCTGCTATTGGGTAGATCAGGTACGCGTATTGTTCTCTTCGTTGATTTAGCGGAGCTTTGAAGCCTCTTTTTATACCAACTACCGATATAATAAGATATAAATTGGCCGAGAATGGTAAATAAGCACATCCAAGCGATCGCCTGTTGCCCTCTCGGTAAAACCAAAAAAGCGACAATGATTGGAGCCATTGCGGTCCCTGCATTGCCTCCGATCTGAAAAATAGATTGTGCCATACTTCTTCTTCCTCCCGACGCCATATAAGCTACACGAGAAGATTCAGGGTGAAAGATTGAAGATCCAATCCCGACCAGAAAAACAGAAAATAAGATCCATTCATAACTATGTGCTTTCGAAAACAAAAACATACCGAGAAGTGAAAAAGACATCCCTATAATCTGGGAGTACGGTACAGGATGTTTATCCGTAAATGAGCCTACAACAGGCTGGAATATTGAAGCTGCTATCTGATAAACCATTGTAATCATCCCAACCTGAGAAAAGCTTAGATGATGCTCTTCTTTGAGCAAGGGATAGGTTGCCGGTATCACTCCCTGAATCATATCGTTCAGAAGATGCACCATACTCACGGCAAACAAAATAGAAAAAATAGGTCTACCCGCCTTCTCTTGTATCATGACGTCTTTCAAAAATTAAAAAGGTTGATTTTAACAAACCAACCTAAACTACCTTCATATAATAATTACAATACGCGTACCAACAATCCTTTCAGATATTCACCTTCGGGGAACGAGGCCCGGACAGGATGGTCTTCAGGTTGATGAAATTGTCTGATAAACTGAATTTCCTTACCGGCATCCAGTGCAGCCCAAGCGAGCACTTGTTTGAACGTATCCATATCCATCGCACCTGAACAAGAAAATGTCGCTAATAAACCACCGCTATTTAACAACATCAATCCGCGGCGATTCAGGTCTTTATACGCCCTTGATGCTCTTTCCAATGCAGATCGAGAGGGTGCATATTTCGGTGGATCCAGGACAATCAGATCAAATTTTTCCCCTTCATCAATGAATTTACGCAATTGCTTGTTTACATCAGACAATATTGCTTTATGTCGACTAGGTTCAAAACCATTTTCAACAATATTCTTTTCCAGGGTTTCAATAGCCAGTGCAGAACTATCTACAGATATGACTTCTGCAGCGCCACTTTTCAAACTATTTAACGTAAAACCACCGGAATAGCAGAAACAATCTAGGACTCGTTTATTCAAAACGTAGTTGGCCGTTAGCTGGCGATTTTCACGTTGGTCGCAATAAAATCCCGATTTTTGCCCATCAATAATGTTAACCTTATAATGAATGCCATTTTCGATAACGTCGACAAATTCAGATGGAAGTTCTCCAAACAAAAGTCCATTGGTATCGGGTAATCCTTCATGTTCGCGGGATTTCAGATCACTGCGCTCATAAATTCCTTTGGGTTGCAGCAAAGCATTCAATTCATCTATAATAATGGATTTGACTTTTTCCACCCCAACTGAATGAATCTGAATGGATATAAAATCTGCGTATTTATCTGCAATAAGTCCAGGAAGAAAATCTGCTTCAGCAAAGATTAAACGAACTGTATTGGTAACGCCTTCTTGCAACAGATGCTGTCTTGCTGCAACAGCCTTCTGAACTCGGGCACGCCACCAATCTGCATCAATCTGTGCTTGAGGGTTCCACTCCAATAAACGAATGGCTACACGCGAGCTATTGTGAAATAGACCATAGGCAATAAATTCACGTTCAGCATTGTAAACGCCAACAACTTCGCCATCTTCAATTTTATCGGACAATGATTTAATTGCTCCAGAAAATACCCAAGGATGCAATTGCCAGGCAGCTTTATCCTTACCCTTATTCAAATAAACTGATTTCATTGTTGCAAAATTAACTTATTAATTCGACATCCTGATGAAACTTTCCGGATAAAACAATCTAACATCCTCAATACATTATATATTTCCCAAAAATCCTTTTAATCCAAAAAACTCAACTATTTCTGAATAAAAATAAAAGGGCTCCTAAGGAGCCCTCAACGTTTAGTTATGGTTGATTAAATATTTTTTGAAGGCTTCAAAATCAACTTTCAAAGATTCTGCTAATTTCTCTTTTCCTTGCAATGTTTCTGCGCCGACAGGCAAAACTATTTTTTCGAATACATCTGCGGCTATTGCATCCGGGAATTTGCAGGGATGTGCTGTCGATAAGAAAACTGAAGCATACGGACCGGGGTACTCATTTGCATAAGCACGAGCGCCAAGCCAGGCAATTGCTGTATGCGGACAGGCGATATAATCCGATTCTTCAAGTAATTTCTGCATTCCTTCTTTTGTTTCTTCATCTGTAAATGTATAAGAAGAAAGCATATTTTTTAATTCAGCCACATTTCCGCCAAAGAGATCCTGTATACGTACCCAGTTGCTTGGATTTCCCACATCCATGGCATTGCTTAGGGTTTGAACAGAAGGCAGTGGCTCATATTTACCTGAAGAAAGGAATCTAGGAACGGTATCATTGACGTTTGTTGCTGCTACAAAATGTTTCACTGGAAGTCCCATTTTATAAGCCAATAAACCAGCTCCAATATTACCAAAATTACCACTCGGCACTGTAAATACGACCTCATTGACTCCTTGTGACTTCAATTGTGCATACGCATAAAAATAATAAAATGTCTGTGGGATCAACCGTGCTATATTGATTGAATTAGCGGAAGTCAAACGCAATATAGCATTAAGTTCGGCATCACTAAAGGCTTGTTTTACCAATGCCTGACAATCGTCAAAGGTTCCTTCTACCTCAATAGCACGAATATTTTGTCCATTAGTGGTCAGTTGTAATTCCTGAACCTCCGAGACTTTACCTTTAGGATATAGTATCGTCACACGTGTTCCTTCTACTCCCAAAAAGCCCAAGGCAACAGCTCCACCGGTATCGCCTGATGTCGCAACAAGTACGTCCAGTAATTTATCGTCAGTCTTTGAAAAATAGCCCATGACCCTACTCATAAAGCGAGCCCCAAAATCCTTAAAGGCATAAGATGGCCCATGAAATAGTTCAAGCACAGCGGTGCTGTCGGTCAAGAATTTTACAGGAGCATCAAAATTGATGGCATCGTTCACAATCTGTTTTAAATCGTCTTTGGGAATATCATTTCCCAATAGTGTAGAAGCTACTTCAAAAGCAATCTCCTGCAAGGAATACTGTTGAATATTCTTAATAAACAGCGGATCCAATTGTGGTATCTCTTCAGGCATATACAATCCTTTGTCTGCAGGGAGAGAATTGAAGACCGCATCTTTGAAGGAGACTTCTAATGTTTTATTATTTGTACTATAAAATTTCATATGTAAATAATCTTTTTGTAAAGGCCGATAAAACATCCTGTTATTTTCATTCGTGTTGACTTTAGAATGTGGATATTTCATTTTATTATCTTTTCTGAGGCAATGATCAATTAACCTAAGATTTTATAAACCTCGTTTCTGTCCTTAAATAATTTTTAATCTAATATTCTGGGTCCTTCCACATTGACACGGGAAACATAGCCAAAACTATCAATTTCATTTTCTTTGAGATGAGTTTGTATTTTGTCGGCAATATCCTTTGCTATTTTTTCATCCCGTGTTATTGCAACGACGGAAGGTCCTGAGCCAGAAATACCAAAACTCAAGGCGCCATTTTTCAAGGCAATCTCTTTCATTTCATAAAACTGAGGAATTAAAATTGCACGGGTTGGTTCAATAAGAATATCTTTCATGCTTCGCGCAATAAGATCATAATCTTCCTTGAACAACGCGGCAACCAATCCCGCGATATTACCCCATTGTGTCACGGCGTCTTTTAACAGCACTTTATCTTTTATAAGTTGTCTTGCGTCACGTGTGGGAACATCGACCTGTGGAAAAACGACCGCTGCTACAAGCTCTTTTGGTGAAGGGATGGAAATAACATCCAAAGGTTCATTTCCCCGAATTAATGTTATGCCTCCATAAAGCGCCGGGGCAACATTATCGGCATGGCCCGTACCGCAAGCCAAACGCTCACCTTCAACACAAAATGGCAGTAATTCTTCTTTTGTCAAAGGGTTTCCAAGCATGGTATTGATGGCAAAAAGCCCAGCCACGGTACTTGCTGCACTGGAGCCAAGTCCCGATCCAATTGGCATATGTTTATGCAATTCAATTTCGACACCTACCTTTGAAGAGATATTCAAGGCTTGTAATAGATATTGAACACAGGCAGATACCGTATTCTTACCGGGATCGAGTGGTAGTCTTCCATCGTCGCCAGTTATTTCCCGAATCGTTACTCCAGGTTGTTGCGTGCGCCGCATAACCACCTCATCACCGGGTTCCTCGACAGCAAAACCCAATATATCAAAACCACAGATCATATTTGCGACAGTTGCAGGCGCAAAAACACGAACTTCCGACAGCATACTGTCTAAATTTATCACCTTATCCTTGAGATACTCCACATTTAAATTATTGGCCATCACGTAATTTTTATTTTCCTTGAATAGTTTTTATGCTCCAACATTTACCAAATCTGCAAATACACCGGCAGCTGTCACCTCAGCCCCCGCACCAGGACCTTTTACTACGAGGGGACGTTCTTTATAGCGCTCTGTTGTAAACGATATAATGTTATCGCTGCCTGATAAAGCATAAAAAGGATGGTTTTCATCAACAAACTGAATCGCAATGGATACTTTTCCATTTTCCAATTTCCCGATATAACGGATTACTTTATTTTCATTAGCAGCTTTCTTCTTCATTGCTTCGAAATATTCGTTTTCTTGCTGCAATTCTGTATAAAAAGAATCTACAGTATCTGCTTTCAAACATGCTGGAGGTAATATTGCGCCGAGGTCTACGTCTTCGGCCTCAACAGCATACCCGGCATCTCTTGCCAAGATGAGCATTTTACGCATAAAATCTATACCACCTAAATCATCTCTTGGATCTGGCTCGGTATATCCAAGCTCCTGAGCCTGTTTGACGACATCATAGAAAGAAGCATCTGCTTTAAAATTGTTAAAAATATAGGAGATTGTCCCTGAAAGAATAGCCTCTATCTTCACGATACGGTCACCACTCAACATCAAGTCTTTAAGCACCCTGACGATAGGCAATCCAGCACCTACATTTGTTTCATAAAAGAAATCTACACCGTGTCGATGAGCAGTATCACGGAGTGTTTTATATTGCTCGTATTTACCTGAATTCGCAATTTTATTGCAAGTGACGATCGAAATATTGGATTTAAAGATATCTTCGTAGTAGGTCGCCGGTAATTTGCTTGCAGTATTATCGATAAATACACAGTTCGGTAAATTCAGTGCCTTCATTCGATCAATAAACAATGCCAGGTCTGATTCAGTTCCATTTTTAGCAAGTTCATCGGACCAATTATTTAAATCAACACCTTCGGTATTAAAAAGCATTTTACGGCTATTGGAGATTCCAACAACCTTAATTTCAATATCATTTTTATCCAAAAGGAATTCATGCTGATTTTCCAATTGTTTAAATAAAGTTGCACCAATGTTACCGGTACCGATATTAAATACATGCAAAGTTTTCTTCAGCTCTGCGAAAAACGCGTCATGTACCGCATTAAGTGCCTTTGCTAAATCTTCCTTACCAATAATTACAGATATATTGTATTCAGATGAGCCCTGCGCAATAGCCCGGACGTTAATACCGTTCCGTCCTAGCGCTGCAAATAACCGACCGGACATACCGGGAGTTTTTTTCATATTTTCACCAACGATGGCTAATACAGACAGGTTTTCTTCAATCGCAGGAACGACCAGTTTATTCGCCTGGATTTCAAGCTCAAACTCCACTTCGATCAATTGTATAGCACGTTTGGCATCTGATGGATTGACAGCAAATGTAATGCTATGTTCGGAAGAAGACTGAGTGATTAGCACAACATTGATCTGCTCTCTAGCCAATAGCGTAAAAAGCCGTCCGCTAAAACCCGACTTACCGATCATCCCTGATCCACTCAGATTGATGACAGAAATATCGGAGATCGAAGAAATTCCCTTGATTGGCAGAGCGGTTTTTCCACTATCAAACTGAATCACAGTCCCTGAGAAATCAGGTTCAAAAGTATTTCGAATAACAATCGGTATTTTCTTTAAGAAAGCCGGAATCATCGTAGGAGGATAAATCACCTTAGCACCGAAGTAAGATAATTCCATTGCCTCTGTATATGATAATACAGGCAGGGAAAAAGCTTTCTTCACAATACGTGGGTCGGCGGTTAACATCCCATTCACATCTGTCCAAATTTCAATGGCTGTTGCGTCCAGTATTGAGCCGAAGATCGCTGCAGTATAATCTGATCCACCTCTTCCCAAGGTGGTAATACGCCCATTTTCATTACTTCCGATAAAACCTGTAACAAACAGCAGCTTATCACGATGCGTTATGTACAAGGATTTGACCAATTGCTCGGTTAGCATTTCATTTAAATGAGCATTACCGAAATTTGAATCTGTTTTCACATAATGGGATGCATCTACAAATAGAGATTCAGGAATATATTGTTCCATCACCTTAGATACCATATAATTTGAGCAACGCTCACCGTAACTAAGGATCAAATCTTTACTTTGATTGCTCAGCTCCTTTAGCGCAAAAATTCCTTGGAGGAGATCTTCTATCTCATTAAAAAACAACTTTAGCTTTGTAAATACAGGATTTTGATATTTCACAGCCAGAAGCTCTTTAACAACCGTAAAATGCTTATCTTCCAGGGACTTTAGGCCATCTGAAAAGGACTTTCCTTCTGCAGCGTCCTCAGCCAACTGGGTAAGCAAGTTCGTTACACCAGACATAGCTGATAACACAACCAATGGCTTTTCCTTTGCATCATAAGATTTTTTTACAATACTTAAGACCGCCTTTAGACTTTCTACCGTACCGACCGATGTGCCTCCAAATTTTAAAACTTTCATACTATTTTATACTGTTTGTTTAGATTGATGATTTTTGTGTTAAAAAAAGAAGCGCTTTCCTTTGTCGAGGAAAGCGCTTCTAAATATTGTGTCTACAATTATATACAACGAAACTACTTCCTCCTGAGTTTTATCCCGGTGGTAATAATAATCGATGTAATAATTGTATTTGTGTTCATTGCTATTGCTTATGTTTTGTAAATATAGAACAAATATTATCACTTTACCAAAGAAAATTAATATTTTTTTTAAGATTCACAATGGGAACCCAAATAGAGTGGTATTCTATCAGATAGACATTTTTTTTAAGTGTAGCAAACAATCTACTTTATGTAGCCGACGATTGACAGAACCATTAATTTTCAATAAGTCCAGGTGGGTCCGATAAAGATGTTAAAATTGTTAAAATTTCGTTAAATACCTTAAAATAAATTTGACCTTAAACTGATATTGTATTATATTCGCAACAGTGCTGTCCAAAATAGATGACAGTGTTGAATTTTTAAAAGTTAAATGTTGTACAAAAAAGCGATTTAATGAAAACAAAGAAATTTATAGCGTCAATGCTATTTATCGGCTTATGTCTAGTGTCGCAGGCACAAACCAACAGAAACTCCAAACCAGAATCAGATCCTGATAACCTAGCGAAAGAATACTTTTCACAAATTATGGGAGTTGCAGTCTCAGCAACAACAAATACCAAACTTTATCAATTTGTTTACGAATGGTTGGGTACTCCATACCGTCTAGGAGGAGATTCAAAAAGAGGCATTGATTGTTCTAAATTTTCTTATGAATTATACGACAAAGTATTTAATACTTCGTTAGGATATAATAGCAGAAATCAATATTCTCAAGTCAAAACTGTCGAAAAAAATGAGCTAAAAGCAGGTGATTTGG
Organism: Sphingobacterium siyangense; assembly: GCF_023277505.1. Lineage (NCBI taxonomy): Bacteria > Pseudomonadati > Bacteroidota > Sphingobacteriia > Sphingobacteriales > Sphingobacteriaceae > Sphingobacterium > Sphingobacterium siyangense. The sequence goes on from NZ_CP080574.1 coordinate 5,569,413, forward strand.
TATTCTTCAAAATTAGAAGTAAAAGTATCACCCATGTCGGTGTTTATATTGGCGACAATAAATTTGCACATGCCTCATCTAGCAAAGGAGTTATGATCAGCAATTTAGATGAACCATACTGGAGACGTTATTATTACAATGGCGGTCGCTTACCAGAAGATAATAGATCGCTTACTGCAGAAATATTAAAAGCAGAAAAAGATAATAAATTGAATTAATAAGATCGGTTCGATCTAGGAAAGTCCAAAGCGTTTAACTCGTTTTGGACTTTTTTTATACAATATAATATCCTATTTTTACCCTATAATCATTGGAATACTATTATGTCTTCAAAGAAAACGCTCATCTTAAATAAAGAACAAATAAAACAAAAATCTATTCGGATTGCCTATCAAATTTTGGAAGACAATTTTGAAGATGAAACACTTGTATTAGTAGGAATTGCCGACCGGGGTTATGTATTTGCGCAACGCCTTCAAGCAATTTTACAGGAGATTTCAACGAAAGAAATTCTGCTGATTAAAGTTACCATGAAGAAAACGAGTAGATCACTGAGTGCAAGCACAGACATACCTGTTGATATTGCAAAAGACAAGACCATCATCTTGGTTGATGATGTGTTGAATAGTGGTAGAGCCTTAGCTTATGGACTGGGTGTATTTTTGAACGTTCCACTGAAGAAAATGAGAACGGCTGTATTAATTGATAGAAGCCACCATAAGTTCCCTATATTTAGTGACTACTATGGCACGAAGCTTTCAACGATATTAAGAGAACATGTTACCGTTACTCTTGAAGAATTTGATAAAGAAGAAGATGCAGCATGGTTAATTTAAACCATGCTGTTATTTCTTTGAGACTTTCAATTTCATCCCCGGTTTTATCCGGCTTCCGTTTAAATCATTTTCACTTTTAAGTCGACCGACTGATGTACCATTTTTATCTGCGATATCAGATAAAGTATCGCCTTTCTTCACGACATAGTAAGCTGTACGTGTAGCGCTAGCGGCATGCTGTTGATTCTTCTTTGAAGATCTTTCTGTATTACGAGCTAATTTCGCGTTTACGAAATCATCCTCCTTTTTTATCAGTAAGTTTTGTCCAGGGACAATTTGATTGCCGCGCAGGTTATTCCACGATTTTATATCCTGTACTGTTACTTCAAACTTGTCAGCAATGGAAGCGAATGTCTCACCAACTTTCACTTTATATTTGCCATTTTGTAAAGGTTCACTCAAATTTTCCGTCTGACTAAGAGTTGCGGAAGATATTGGTGTGTTGAGAGCTGCATACAATTCTTCTGAGGCAATCTTTTTATCCAAGACAGGTAACACCAATCGCAATGGAGACTCTTCGGTACCATTTAATACATTTCTTTTAAAACTAGGATTCAATGCACGTAATGTCTCTTTTGAGACATGTAAAGCATCCGCTATTTGGTTCAATGAAATCCGTTTATTGATATCTAATGCTTGAGTTCTTAGTGAAAGTTCAGTATCCGCAGCATTGATATCATTTTCGTCCGCGTATTTCATCGCATATGTCATTGCGATGAACTTAGGGATATAGTTTTGGGTCTGTTGTGTTAGATATGGTGCGATATCCCAAAAAGTAGCATTCTCTTTTCCGGAACGTTGGATCGCACGGCTAACCGCTCCTTTACCACCATTATAGGATGCTATCGCTAATAGCCAATCGCCATATTCATCGTAAGCTTCTTTTAAGATTTTTGCGATGGCATAACTAGAAGCAATCGGATCCATACGTTGGTCGGTATAACTGTCCACTGTAAGATGATAAGTTTTGGCTTCATAATACATCAATTGCCATAAGCCTGTTGCTCCGGCACTGGAGATATCGCGTGGATTTAATGATGATTCGACTACACTTAGATATTTGAGTTCCCGTGGCACTCCAACTTCATCCATGATTTTATCAAACAATGGGAAATAGTATTGCCCTAGTCCCATCATCCTACACATATAAGGGTTATAATTATCCGACGTATATTTAGCAACCAGATCTTTCACTCGCGGTGAGTAGTCCAATGGAACCTCACGTTCTATTGCTTTCAGTTTCCGCACGAGCTGTATATCTTCATCTGTAATTTCAGCATCATGCTTCCCGTTATTTCCGGAAGATTTTATACTGTCAAGGTATTGGTAAATCTCTTGTTTTTCTTTTTCGATACTTTTTTGAAAGAAGGTATGGGCGGCTTCTTTCATGCCTTCTACAGCGCTTTCTTGGGCCATGAGTGGTAGTACATAGCATACCCCTCCTAGTATTGAAATTAACGTCTGTTTTCCGATCATAAATTTACTGTTAAATCCGAGTTTGATTCATCTGCTGAAAAATCAACAATAATCTAAACGTTTAGAAATGGATTTTAGTATAAAAATGGTTTTCGCCCTATTTAGCTGTAGGTCGAGTATAAAACAAAATACGATTTTGTTCCTCACAAAATCGTATCCATGCTATATGGGATCAAAACCTCCCTTATTTGTTATCTTCTATTTCAGATTTTTTTTCAGGTGAAGACTCATCTTTTTGGCCTTCTTTAAATTCCTTAACTCCTTTACCCAATCCGCGCATCAATTCAGGAATCTTCTTGCCACCAAATAATAGTAACAATATTACTACAATGACAATTAACTCTTGCCCCCCGATTCCCATGATTAATAATGATGTTGACATAACTATAATTTCTTGTTTTTCAATTCTTTTAAACTAAAACTTTTCTCTCTCTTTACAAATGTAATGATAATTATTAAATATAGTAATTATTTCTTATCTCGCCAACCATGACATCGGATTCAGCGGTGTTGTTCCTTGTAGCACAGAAAATTCTACCATCGGAACTCCCGTATCCGAGTCCACATCAGCCGTTCCTATAGTTTGGCCCGTGCTTACTTTTTGCCCTTTTGAAACACTTACACCAGCCAAATTCATATACACAGTAAAGTATTCACCGTGTTTAATCATGACAATACGCTGCCCCATCATCGATACTATACTCAAAACTTCTCCATTAAATACTGCTTTCACAGCCGAACCGCTTGATGTTTGTATTTTAACAGTTTCGTGATCCCAATTGACATTTCTACCGACACTTTCCGAACCAAACTCTTGCATAATCTTCGCATTAGAAACAGGCCAAGGTAAACTACCGCGATTAGATCTGAAGTCATTTGAAAGTTTGACTGCTTCCGGTGTGCTACGTAAGACTTCAGAATCTGATTTTCGAGTAGTATTACTGCCTTTCGTACTTGTATTGTTCTTACCTTTTGTAGTTGATGTAGACTCATTCGCTTTGCGGTTACGCTCAGCAGCCGCTTCTGCCGCACGACGTGCCGCCTCAGCCCGTCGACGTTCAGCCTCAATTTCTCTTCTAATGATCTCCTTAATGGCCGCATTAATACGACGCTCCTCTTTTTGCTTTTGGGTAATATCTTTCTTGACACCGCGCTCTGTAACAATCAATTCACTCAATTGTCCAGAATAAACAGATCGCTGTTGAGATATTGTTCTTTTCTCATTTTCCTGCTCTTTCATCAAGGCAACCTGTTTGTTTCGGTCCGCCTGCAATTGAGCTATTTTTTGTTCAATCTGTTTCTTGGTATTTTCGATATCAGCAGCTTTCAGCTTTCTAGAATCATTAAACTGTTGTAAGTACTTAACCCGTCGGAACCCCTGATTAAAATCCTTTGATGCAAAAATAAACATCAATTTATTATAGGCATTTCGGTTTCTGAACGCAAACATCACCATCTTTTCATAGTCACGTTTCATCTTCTCCAATTCAGCCTTCAACTTATTTACGGCAGCGGTATTGGCATTGATATGTTTGTTGATTACAGCGACTTCCGAAGTAATGGTATTTATCTTCTGCTCGCGCAAATTAATCTGCTTACTCAATGCTGTCACTTGTTGTTGGGTCAGTGATTTTTCCTTTGCAATCTCTTTGACCGTATTTTGTAATTCAGCAATTTCGCGGTTGAGTTTCTCACGCTGTTTTTCAAGTTCAGCCCTAGTCTGCGCCGATGAAATCCCAATCATGAATAGGAAAGCAGCTATACCAAGTATTGTCTTTTTAAAGTTCATTTACAGTACTATTTTTTTGTGTTTGCCATCTTTCTATCCTATCAATTCACCCTATACTTTAGCAAACTAATTGCGAAAGTAATAAATCTAAAGGAAATAGACAGCTTCTCATCGGATTACTTTATAACGTGACGATACTGAAAAAGGCATTTCGACCGGTTCATTAAAAGTCACTTTGTTAAAATTTATCTCTGTTTTTATCTCTTGACGACCATCAGAAATGATCATTTTTAAAAGCATCGGAAATTCCTGCCCAGAAGCCATGGCATATTCGCCGTAATTGGCTTCCAACAACTGTTTCTTTGAAAGTTGCGCTAATCTAAATTGATAAGGCCTATTGTTATTATTTAATTTATATAAAAAATCTAGTTCATTCAGTTTGCCATCTAACTGGACAGACATCGAATCCTGCTTAAAATTAACCTGATCAATATCGGACAATAGATTCACCGAAAGATTTGCAAGCAACAAATCTTGTAGGTTCCCGAAAGTTAAATCCGGGCTGGCAAAACGATATAGATAGTCAAATGGCTTAACCATATATTCGCTCTGAAATTTATTTAAGATTTGTACACTGTCTGGAGTTATCAATACCCGGGCAACTTCTATACCCAGTGTGGCAGAAATGGAAATCCAAATCCTTTTATCTTTCTCTATTCTAATAGTGGAAGTGACATCATAATTATCCTTCCCAAGATCGAGACGCATTTTTGCTTTTCCAGAAAAAGTAGAATAATTCAAATTAGTCAAAAAAAGATTACGTAAGCTATTTTTCTTTGCTTCCCTTGTATTATCTTTTATCGTCAACTCATTTTCAGCTTTCAGATCAGCACCTTTTAGTAGCTTCTTCTTAGAACTACAAGAAGAAAGCAGCAACACAACAGCACTAACCCAAACAATTTTATTCCACATAGCTTTTAGTCTCAATCTTCTTTTTCAATTTCAGCTTACTCTCCTCCGTATCAGTCCCCTTTTCTAAAGCCAGGTTCCACTGCTTAACGGCATCTGTTGTTTTCCCTAACTTACTAAGAATGTCGCCGTAATGCTCCAGCAATACAGACGTTTGCGGATTTGTATTTTTTAACGCTTTTTGAATCCACACCAGCGCATCATCATATTTTCCGTTTGCGAAAAGTACCCAAGCATAGGTATCTTCAAAAGTTCCATTATTGGGCTGCAATTTCGTCGCCATTGCTGCATACTTTGTAGCATCATCAAGTCGTTCTTTTCTTAACGACAAATAGTATGCTAAATTGTTCATGGCCGTCACATTTGTACTATCCAATCGAATAGCTTCGATATAAGCCGCATCAGAGGCTTTATACATCTTAAGTGAATTATAAATATCACCTAATCCGCCATAAATATTTGCCTGTAGAAAAGGTGATTCATCCTGTGCATTATTAAGTGCGGCTTCCATAAACTTCCGGCTATTCTCCATGTCTTTCTTCATCAAATAGGCCATGCTTGTAAAATAGAGTATGGTTGCATTATTGGCCACATAGTGTAGCGCCTCCCCACCATGTGCAATGGCTTGATCAAATTCGCCTTTGTCCATATCCAAACTCATCAGCATCCGCCAAGCATCAATTTGATAAGGGTTCATACTCACTGCAACTGCTAGCGAACTTTGAGCGGCTGACTTATCATCTCTCAACCATAACACTTGTCCCTTTGCCATATGGCTTTCGGCAATACGTGGATGAACTTCAACCAAGATATTGACCAGTTCCAAAAGTTGGTCTTTTGAATAGGGGCCTTTCGGATTCAACAAGGTCATTATAATCCGATTCTTATCTGCAAAGTCAACTTTCTTAGATTGAAATCCTTGTTTAAGTGCATCGAAAGATAATTTCATCTTTTTATCAAATCGATAGAGATCAGCCAAATCGAAATAAAGAAAATCCTCTTTTGTTGTCTGAATTCCTTTATTAATATAGTCCAATGCAAGCTTCGAGTTTTTGGAAAGATTATAAGCTTGTGCTAATTGACCATATACTTGAGCCAGCGAAGTTCCTTTGTCTGCCCAGGGTTTCAAAAGATCAATGACCGCTTTATAATTACCAGCATCATTTAACAAGACACTACCAACCATGTCCAATGTATCAGAAGCGACTGCAATCTCTTTGGTTTTATAGAAATACTCCAAAGCCACATCCTTGTATCCGCCATTGAAAAGGAGCATGATACGCTCCCGTTTTAGTGAGGCTGTATTATTGTCATCTTGATCTATCAACTTATCGAGATAGATTAAAGCACTATCCGCCTCGTTTTTACTTTTAAACGCATCTACGGCAAAACTTAGATATTCAGGCTTAGACTGAATATTCAACGCTTCTTTTATGGCTTCGATTGCTCCATCTTGATTTCTCATCTGTGCAAGAAGGATTGCCTTTGTAAAATAGATATCATCTGCTTGTGGGTAATCCGCGAGTATGGCGTCCAAAGAATCCATCCCTGGACCAATTTTCCCTTGCTTCAATATTTCCTGTACGTTTTTGAATCGTGCATCGTAAGGTTTAGGTTTTTTATCCGAAGATTGTGCCTTTAATGAACCCAGTGCTATTAGAAATACACCAATAAAACTTAAAAAAAATCGTTTATCTAAAAAATTCAATCTCATCTACTTCCGCTATAATAATTTAAAAATTCTTCCTGCAATATACTAACTAATGTAACAATATTCATTCGAGGAAGTTGTAAAAATATTGAGATTAGTGGGGCTCGTTTGAAATTCAACTCGTTTTCAACAAAATAAGCAAAATAGATTTTAAAATATAGAATAATAGATGTACCTTTGCAGACCCTTGAGATAAGGGAAGGAAAAATATTTTAATAAATTATTTAAACAAAAGCAAGTGAATACGTTAAGTTACAAAACTGTCTCTGCCAACAAGAACACCGTTAACAAAGAGTGGATCGTTGTTGACGCTGAAGGAGAGATTTTGGGGCGCTTGGCGAGCAACATCGCGAAAGTAATTCGTGGTAAGCATAAGCCTACATTCACCCCTCACGTAGACTGCGGAGATAACGTGATCGTTATCAATGCGGACAAAATCAAATTGACAGGAAACAAATTAGGCGACAAAGTTTACGTTCGCTACACTGGATACCCAGGTGGTCAACGCTTTGTTTCTCCAAAAGAGTTAATGGCTAAATTCCCTGAACGCATCATTGAAAAAGCTGTTCGTGGTATGCTTCCTAAAAACCGTTTAGGTCGTCAATTGTTTAAAAACCTTTACGTTTATGCTGGTACTGAGCACAAGCATGAAGCACAAAATCCAAAACCAGTTAAATTTTAAGGAGAATCGTCATGTCAACAACTAACACTTCAGGAAGAAGAAAAACTGCTGTTGCCCGCATTTACTTAACTGCTGGTAGCGGAAACATTATCATAAACGGTAAAGACTACAAAGAGTATTTCCCAACATTACCTTTGCAATACATCGCTACACAGTCATTGAACGTAGCTGGTGAATTAGCAAACTTTGATGTAAAAGTAAACGTTAACGGAGGTGGTGTTAAAGGTCAAGCAGAAGCTGTTCGCTTAGCGATCGCAAAAGCTTTGGTTGAACTTAACCCAGAAGTTAAACCTGCATTACGCGCTAAAGGTTTAGTAACACGTGATGACCGTATGGTTGAACGTAAGAAACCAGGACGTCGTAAAGCTCGTAGAAGATTCCAATTCAGTAAACGTTAATCAAAGGAGGATCAAAAAATGGCAAGAACTACTTATCAAGATTTATTGGATGCAGGTGTGCACTTTGGTCACCTTACACGTAAATGGGATCCGAAAATGGCTAAGTACATTTTCATGGAACGTAACGGTATCCACATCATTGACTTGAACAAAACTCTTACGAAATTAGAAGAAGCTGCTTCAGCTATCAAACAAATCGTAAAATCAGGTCGCAAAGTTTTATTCGTTGCAACGAAAAAACAAGCAAAAGAGATCATCGCACAACAAGCAAAAGAGGTTAATATGCCTTTTGTAACTGAGCGTTGGTTAGGTGGTATGCTTACAAACTTCGCTACAGTTCGTAAGTCTATCAAAAAAATGTCTAACATTGACAAAATGCAAAAAGATGGTACATACGATGTATTGTCTAAAAAAGAGAAGTTGATGATTCAACGTGAGCGTATCAAATTAGAAAACCTTTTAGGAGGTATCGCTGATTTGAACCGTTTACCAGCTGCTTTATTCATCATCGATGTGAAAAAAGAACACATCGCTGTTTCTGAAGCAATGAAATTGAACATCCCTACTTTTGCAATGGTAGATACAAACTCTGATCCTTCAAATATTGATTTCCCAATCCCAGCAAATGATGACGCTAGTAAATCTATTAGCTTAATCGCCGGTATCATTGGTCAAGCAATCCAAGAAGGTTTGGACGAGCGCAAACGCGACAAAGAAGAAGAAGCTGAAAAAGATGCTGCTGCTGCTAAAGCAAAAGCTGATAATGGTGAAGCTTCAGAAGCTAAACGTCCTCGCAAAGCGAAAGACGGAGAATAATATTTTTATTCCAAACCGGATGGCGTAGCGTTAGTTTCTGGAAAAGTTTACTTTTCTTGAACTAGCCTCTCTGTCCGGTTTTTTGGTTTAACAACACTTGTTTATCAAGGAATGTTAAACTTCATATTAGCTTAACATGTTTTAAGTTAATATTGTACAAATTTCAGTCGTAAATAATAATAAAAAGAAATAAACATGTCAGTACAAATTTCTGCATCAGATGTAAACAAATTGCGTCAACAAACTGGCGCTGGTATGATGGATTGTAAAAAAGCTTTGGTTGAGTCTAATGGTGACTTTGAAGCTGCTGTAGATTACTTGCGTAAAAAAGGCGCTAAAGTAGCTGCTAGCCGTCAAGATCGCGACTCTAACGAAGGTGTTATCATCGCTAAAGCGACTGCTGATGGTAAATCAGGTATCGTAGTTGAAGTTAACTGTGAAACTGACTTCGTAGCTAAAAACGCAGACTTCGTAGCTTTCGCTGAAAAAATTGCAGATCTTGCATTAAACAATAAACCTGCTTCTTTGGAAGAATTAAAAGGTTTGGAACTTGATGGCAAAAACATCGCTGATTCTTTAATCGAGCAAACTGGTGTAATTGGTGAGAAAATTGACGTTTCTAAATACGAAACTATCACTGCTGAAAAAGTTATTGCTTATATCCATGGGAACTACCGTCTAGGTGTATTAGTAGGTCTTTCTGCTGATGCAGCTGGCGCTGAAGAAGCTGGTAAAGATGTAGCAATGCAAATTGCTGCAATGAACCCAATTGCAATTGACAAAGATGGTGTTGATCAAAACACAATCGAGCGTGAAATTGCCATTGCTAAAGAACAAATCATCGCTGAAGGAAAACCAGCTGAAATGGCTGAGAAAATTGCGCAAGGTAAATTGAACAAATTCTTCAAAGATACAACTTTGTTAAATCAAGAATTCGTAAAAGATTCTTCTAAAAACATCGCTCAATTCTTAGATTCTGTTTCTAAAGGATTGACTGTAACTGCTTTCAAACGCGTACAATTAGGCGCATAAGCATACTTCCATTCCCATTCAGAATGGAAATTTTAAAGCAGGAGCTATTCGATGAATAGCTCCTGCTTTTGTTTATATCTCTACCTCCATTTATTCCTGAACTATTTTTATCCGCTCCACCGTAGCTTTTATTTTATCCCAAATTTGTGTAACTTAAGGATACATAAAAACTGGACAGCATATGGGCATGTTAAAGGAAAACGCGTTAAAAGGAAAACGAATTTTGATTACGGGTGGTGGTACAGGTCTAGGGAAAGCCATGACAGATTACTTTCTCGAGCTTGGCGCCTCTTGCCTGATCACAAGCCGCAAAGATGATGTTATACAACATACAGCAAACGAATTATCGGAAAAACATCAGGCAAAATGTCTTGCAGTAGCTGGAGACGTGCGAAATTATGAAAATGTCGAACGCGTCGTTTCCTATGGATATGAACATTTTGGGGGGATAGATATCCTCATAAACAATGCTGCTGGAAATTTTATCTCGCCTACCGAACGTTTAAGCCACCGAGCTTTCGAATCTGTTATTGGTATCGTGCTCCAAGGGAGTATAAACTATACCCTAGCGCTGGGCAAACGATGGATTGAGGCAAATGAACAGAATAAAGCTATACTCAGTATCGTAACAACTTATGCTTGGACGGGTTCGGGATATGTTGTTCCTTCTGCAACTGCTAAAGCCGGAGTTCTTGCGCTAACCAGATCTCTAGCTGTAGAATGGGGAAAAAAAGGAATAAGACTCAACGCTATAGCTCCTGGTCCATTCCAAACTTCGGGCGCCATGGAACGGTTACTCCCGGGCGAGTTAGGCGAACTCCTCTCACCTACCAAACGTATCCCCTTAGGCCGCTTGGGCAAACTGGAGGAATTAGCTAACCTCGCGGCCTATCTGGTATCCGATTATGCGAGTTATATCAACGGAGATGTTATCACGATAGATGGTGGCGAATGGCTTAAGGGGGCTGGAGAGTTCAATGGATTAGATATTATTCCTGAAGATCAATGGGATACTATTGAAAAAATGACCAGAAATGCAAAAAGCACTTGATAACCGTTTAAAACAACGAATGATTTATATTTTATTGTGAATACATAACTGTAATCCATGTAGATTTAAGCGAGGAAAAAGTAAAGTCTTTAATTCATTTTTCTTAGGTTTGTAGCGATTATTTTCCAATAGGGTCTGTACATATGATGAATTTATCTTTCGAATCTCAAAAAATCAAACACAAACAAAAATTAGAACTAAACAAAACAGGTTTTGATTTTGCGTTAGTTTATATATCCGAAGGCACACTCGTATCGAAAGGAAATAACTTAAAATTTTCAAAAGAGAATTTACTTTTTTTGAATAAAGATTTCGAAACACTTGAGACAAAAAAGGATACAACCGCATTTGTACTCTATTTCTCAAACTCCTATTTTAAAGACCTGCACTTTATACAACAAAATTTCAGACTTTCACACAATCCTATTGATATCTTCAACTCGAAGACTTTATTAAATAAAAGCCTATCGCTTAAAAAGGAAAATAAAAAACTAATCGAGCGGGTAATATCTCTGATTCAACAATATGAGTGTGAAGATACAGCAGAATCAATTTTTATATTCCACCAGATAATGTCCCTCTTCGCTTTAGTCGAAAATATATTGAAGGATCTGGAGCTACCTATTAACGAGTCATATGAAATGTCTCAAGAAATCGATCAATACATACAGCAAAATATTTATTTCCCGGATAAATTGCAAATCAGGTCAATCGCAGATCAGTTCCAAATTTCAGCAAATTATTTTGGGGCATTTTTTAAAAAAAGATATTCAAAAAGCTACAAAGTATATATAGATGATATTCGTATTAAACTAATTGAAGAGAGATTAGCATCCAACAGATACACAATGAAACAAATTGTAGAAGAATTAGGATTTAATGATGAAAGTCACCTAACCAATTTCTATAAGAAGAAAAGAAACATTACACCCAGCTCTTATAAAAGAACTAAAAATAGTGCTTAATTGTCAAGCTGGATTATACCATTAAGATCATGATTTAAGGAGCGTTGAATGGCCTCATCCAAAATAAGAATCTTTTTTCCTTGAAAGGTATCTGCATCATCACTTTCAAAATTTGAGGTACTGGAATTAAAAGAATCCAATTTCATCGGGAAATAAATTGGGTTCTCGTCTTCAGCTCGACCAATGGTCAATAAAATATTGTAGCCTTGTAGGCGTAAACTCTGTAAAGTCTGATAATTTAAACGCTTGAAGATCATAGTCCCTATTTTAAGATAGAACAAACATATAATTACATTGTTTTAATGCTTTAATCATTTTTTGTATTTTTATCTTTCAGAAGGATATTCGAACCCAGAATCTCTTAATACTTTTGGAATAATAGTTTTGCCGAATAAATTCAAAACTTTTTTTTTTGAGAACTGTTTTACAAATGAATAACATGAGTAGGATTATGTCAAAAAAAGAGCATAAAAATGGGAAAGTCGAAGAAGACTATTCCGATATGGATCAGGACCTTGCTTTCAATGAAGAGCTTGACAGTTATGAAATGGATGTCGATGATAATGACCCAGATTATGACCACCCCGCCGACTATGATACAGTAGCTGAGGGCTCAATTGATGATGATTCAACATACGATGATTCTAATCCATTTGTCGGAGATGAATATGCAACACAAGATGAGCTCGAAGAAGAAGATCTAGATAAAGCTAACATGCGAATTGAGACTTTTAAACATGAACGGCTATCCCCTTTGGACAAGAAATTAGCCGAGAACGAAGAAGATCTGAGAGATGATCTTGATGAAGAGGGATATCCCAAAAACAACAGGTAGTTTTTCCGAAAATAACATAGTTTTGAAGGGACCAAAAGGTCCCTTTTCTATTGATTAAAATAGAGATATTCTTCTCAAGAGTATTAAATATATACTTTTCAATTGGAAACTATAACTCCAATTTTTTATGTAAGTTTACTTTGAAGATTATAATCATATGGAAAGTATATTACCTCTCATCCGTATTGTTGACCTAAAAAAATCATACGGAGTAAAAGAAATATTGAAAGGAATCAACCTTGACATATTCCCAGGTCAAGTTATCGGGTATATTGGCCCAAATGGTGCTGGCAAATCCACTACCGTTAAAATATTAACAGGACTAATCGAAGATTTCACAGGCACTGTAGAAGTTAATGGCATCAATATTCAAGAAGATCCACTTGCAGTAAAAGCACTATTGGGATATGTTCCCGAGAACGCAGAATTATATGACGTCCTGACTCCCATGGAATACTTGGATTTTATAGGTAAACTCTATGGAATGGAAGATAATTTGATTTTAGAACGTTCCTTAAAACTGCTAACAGCCTTCGGTCTTGAATCTAATGCAAATAATAGGATGGATACCTTCTCCAAAGGAATGCGTCAAAAAGTACTTTTAATTTCAGGAATTATTCATAACCCACAAATCATCGTACTGGATGAACCATTGTCTGGACTCGATGCCAATGCTGTTATCTTTGTCAAAGAACTTATCTCATTACTTGCAAAAGAAGGGAAAACAATTTTCTATTGTTCACATATGATGGACGTTGTTGAAAAAGTATCTGATCGGATTTTACTGATAAATCAGGGCAGCATCATTGCGGATGGTACGATTGAGGAACTAAAAACAGATCCTAACGAATCATTGGAGCATATATTTGCTAAATTAACCAATACAGGCAACAGTGCATTAGACGCTTCCAATATCATTACAGCAATTCAATAACATGGAAAAATTTATCTTAAAATTTATCCTTCTTTTTCGTGGGGTTTGGAAAGGCTTGGGCATCAATTATGAACAGTTTAAGATCATCTTAGAAACCAAAGTAATCTTAGAGAACAGAAAGCCGATTAGCTTTAGGAAACGTAGCTCAGGGAAATCCTCTTCTTCGTCATCGATTTTACAATTCTTATTGTATCTCATCTTTGGCCTGATATTCATGGTAATTATTTTTTCTATTCCAGATAGGTACTTAGCCGTTTCGATTATGCTACTCAGTTTCATTAGCATGTTAAGCATTACGTTGGTATCCGATTTTTCTCCCATATTATTAGATACCCGGGATCAGTATATCATTATGCCTAGACCAGTTAATGACAAGACTTTAGCTATTTCCCGAATAACTTTTATTGCAATCAAGCTTTTTAATCAAGTAATTGCGTTGACCTTACCTGTGCTTATTTATGCATTATTCAATTGGGATATCGTCTCCGTCTTTCTTTTATGCCTGCAGCTTATACTAAGCACTTTAATCGCGCTGATATTTGTCAATGGATTTTATCTGATTAGCATCAAATATCTCCCCATCCAAAAGTTTAAAGATGTAATTACTTATATACAGATCGGTCTCTCACTGGTTCTTTTTCTATCCTATTATGTTGGCCCAAATTTGATCCAATCTATTGTGGAATCTCATTTAACGATGGAACAGCTCAGATTTCTTTGGATATTCCCAAGTACCTGGATTGCATCATTCCAACCATTACTTTTTGGTAACCACAATGTACATTTAGTCATCTTATCAACACTGGGAATACTAACTCCCTTTGCTGGTATCTACGCTTGTGCTAAGCTGTTTTCAAGTGGATTTAATACAAAAATAGCTGCACTAGCAAGTGCCGATAACCTCCCTAGTGAAACTTCACAATTAACCCGAGATAATCCCTCCAAATTACCGCTATATAAAAGGATCTCTTCGAGCGTTTGCTCATCCCCTGTTGAAGAGGCTGGATTTGGCATTGTATGGCTGATAAGTTCTAAAACGAGAGAATTTAAGCAACAGCTATACCCTTCGTTGGCTTATCTACCTATTTATTTTGTCTTTTTATTTCTACGTACAGGAGATGATCTCCCAATAGCTGGCAAAATCGCGAAACTTCGGGATTCGGGCTTGTATATCATTATGTTTTATCTTTCGTTATTGACCATATTAACCGTTTTCCAGCTTATCACGCAAAGTAATAAATATAAAGCGGCCTGGGTCTACCATGTGACGCCGATACAAAAACCGGGACAACTGATGACTGGAGTTCTCAAAGCATGTCTTATTAAATATGTTTTACCGTTCAACATACTGTTTCTTTCTATCTGTGTACCGCTATTTGGTCTCAGTTCTATTAATGATCTGCTATTATCTTCCGCGGTCGGCGGTATCGAAAGTATTCTGATTATGCTTTTTATTGTCAAAAACTATCCGTTTTCTAAGGCTAGTCAATCCAATTCAAAAGCAATAAATAATCTACTGATATTAGGCCTATTAGGTATTTTGGGATACTTACATAAAACAATTTTCCACTATGAAACTCTAATTTGGATCTTAGCCGGACTTGCATGGGTCGTATTCTTTTTTATGCTGAAGTACCTACAGAGAGAAGACTGGAAAGGCTTAGCTTACGACGACAATTGATTAAACAGATAAAAAAGCTCCATTAATGGAGCTTTTTTATCTGTTTAATCAAAATCTAAGCACAAAATATCTTCGTGCTTTTCTTTATCCGCTTATCTTTTATTTATCCGTCCTTTAAATCGGCTCATACCATCCATCAGAACTTCAACGATTATTCTTCCTGGAGGTAGGTGGCTCAGATCAAAGCTCAGGACAGCTTGTTGAATGGATTTGTATTCATGTTTTTGCCACAAAACGCCATCAACCATAAAAAGCACTATCATCTCACTCTGTTTATTGGACAATACGCTCAGTTGCGTCTTATCCACAACCGACCTTGGATAAAGTGAGAAGGCATATTGCGTTGAAATTGTGTTCATCTCAAATTCACTTTTGGCATTGAAACTAAACATTTCGCCATTTCCACAATCGCTTTCAAAAGCATGAATAAGGTTTCCTTTCAGATCGAAAATCCGTAAATGACCATCACCATTTTCAGGTTGTGCCCAAAACTGCAGTCCGTTACCTGCAGTATCAACCAAAGAGAGTGAGTGATTTCCCTCATTAAGATGTAAAGTATCTCTATACATTGTTGCCGCAGCCAGTTGAGAGCCTGTCTTACAAAAGACCGTATCCTGCTTTGCATTAATTAGAAATATACGATTATCCGCTGGTTTATTATTGGTCGTAAACTCCAAAATAAAATCAGTGGGAAATTTCTGCAGAGCTGTAAAGACGCTTTCCGCCTTATTGTCTGTGGGCCATGCATCCGGCTTTCCATTAGGCTTAAGAAGTGACACCGTGAATACATTCTCCCGATCTTTTTCCTGTATTTCTCCGGGTAGTATAACTTCTGCAACTTGATTAAAAGAAAGATTACCTTTCCAATGGAAAGTTTTGACAGGAAATCCCTTCGTGCCATAAACAATTTCTAGGGATCGAATCGGGTCAGCACCTAAATTTCTGAAAGAGATCCTTGGGCCAGCACTCGCCGGATTTAATCTAGAGAAACGCTGTTCATCACTTGGAACCATTATTGACTCGACTGCAACATCTACCTTTTGTTTAGGGGCTGAATATTGAAACAAGTAAGCCGATATATTTTCGACAGCCTGTACATTGTCTGTCGCTGTATAGGGTTCCATCTGTAAGGCAACTTGATGAGTGCCAACTCTAGTAAATACATCAATAAAATCAGGCTGCTGTAAATCTCCAGGACACCAATATGCGCGGTCATGTACCCAGGTACCGCCTTGTGGATAAAGTGGATTACCTCCACATTTCTTCCACATATCACGTCTGTCTACAGTCTTTCCATCGAAGGTGAGTTCGCGCCATCGGCTACAGAATTCACTACAGCCACGTGGTTTATCCATACCATGCCCTGTATGCTGAATACGTATTCGGCTCAATGCTGCTCCCGGACTCGAGGTATATGTTATTGGTAGTAGATTTTCTGCTATCTTTTCGTTAACATCCCCATATTTATATGCTTTATTCCACAGCGCTGTTATTCCCAATGGGGTAACGACTGGTGGACCTGATAAAATTTCAAAATCTACAGTAAGTGCCCACCCTACAGTCTTGTCCTCAAA
Source organism: Sphingobacterium siyangense (assembly GCF_023277505.1). NCBI lineage: Bacteria > Pseudomonadati > Bacteroidota > Sphingobacteriia > Sphingobacteriales > Sphingobacteriaceae > Sphingobacterium > Sphingobacterium siyangense. Next base: position 5,586,102 of record NZ_CP080574.1, read on the forward strand.
ACCAGAATGAGTATAGACAATTTCCACGCTATCCCTTAAGAAAGGAGCAAAATCAGTTACATCGACCTGCCATTTCCAACTCCATCCTTTATTGTAGATACTACCATATGGCGTAAGCATTCTTCCTAATTCATAATTTAGCACAGCTCCATTTTTTCCTCCTTTACGACGCAATACGATGTGATCCAAATAATCCCAATGCGCTGTGCGCAAACTATCTGGGCTCCCAAGGGTAACAAACATAGTAACCTTTCTTACAGGATAGTTTTCTTTCGGAAATACCCCCCAAGCTGGATAGGAATTCTCCCCTTTCTGTGCATCACATAGAATGGTTTTCCGTTGATGTGTAACGACATGGCTTATTGTGCCTTCTTGTGCAAAAACATGATAGCAGATAAAAAAGTAGAATAGGGTTAGTATAGGTCTTATATTCATTATTTAAATATTATCCATAAAACAATACAAAGATAGATGTACTCTTGTGGGCGGCGAAAAAAAGGTAATGCGATAAAAAGGAAATACATACAATCATAAAAAAAGCATCAATCTTAACAGACTGATGCTTTTGGTAGCGGGGAGCAGAATCGAACTGCCGACCTTTGGGTTATGAATCCAACGCTCTAACCATCTGAGCTACCCCGCCGTTTCGGTATGCAAATATACCACTTCGTATGTCAATTCAAAAGATTTTTTTATTTTTTTACCAATTCTGACCTATTTAAAACTCGCATTAAACGCAACAAACTCATTTTTAACTCAATAAATTTATCATTGAAAAATAGAAACAGTAGTTGAAAAAATTGATAGTCCTAAAAACAACATGTTTATCAAAAAACAGGGGCAACTTTTTACAAAAAAACTTGCAATAACAAAATAAATATGTATTATTACAAATAATAAGTTGATGCAGTAAAAAGCAATTTTGGAAGAGATTTGTAGCGGGGAGCAGAATCGAACTGCCGACCTTTGGGTTATGAATCCAACGCTCTAACCATCTGAGCTACCCCGCCATTTTGGGAATGCAAATATAGCTTATTTTTGATTTAAACAAACTAAAATTTAAAAAAACATTTTTATGGCAGATAAAATAAAATTCCAACTAGAATATATCATCAACTCTTCACCTAGAATTTTATTTCCGTATTTGCAAGAACCAAACGAATTGGCACAATGGTTTGCAGATGATGTAAACTATAAAGACACCGTTTATACTTTCATTTGGGATGATGAACCTCACCGAGCAAAAATTGTAGCATCGAGAGAAAATAAATCTGTACGCTTTAAATGGCTCGATGATGATCCCTATTATTTCGATCTGGAGATCGATCAAGACGAACTAACAAATGATGTTGCTCTTAAAATAACAGATTACGCTAAAGAAGAAGACCTTGAAAATAGAAAGTTAATTTGGAAAAATTCAATAGTCTATCTTCAAAGTGTTATAGGTGCATAAAAAAGCCTATCTTTGCAATATATTTCCACTAAGAGCTCCAGCTGGAACTCTTAGTTGGAAGATGCCTTAATGTAAAGGCATCAATTTGCTTTGCGTCACGGATGAAAAAGGTTCATTTACTTATTCTTCAAGCTTTCATAAAACCATTTATTGTCACATTCTTTATTGTGATGTTTGTCTTATTGATGCTTTTCCTATTCAAGTACATTGATGATTTGATTGGAAAAGGATTTGAATGGTATACGATCATGGAGCTAATTGGATATCAATGCGTTGTTCAAATCCAAATGGCAATGCCTTTATCCATGCTCCTTTCCTCCATTATGACTTTCGGAAATCTGGGTGAAAGCTATGAATTAGTTGCGATCAAAGCTGCAGGCGTATCTTTACGTAAAGCGATGACCCCACTATTTATACTCGTTGCAATTTTCGCAACAAGTTCTTTTCTGTTCTCCGACTATATTCTCCCCGTAGTGAATCTAAAAATGGGTACGCTACTTACTGATGTACGTAATAAAAAGGCAGATTTCCTCATCAAACCCGGAATCTTTAACAACACCATCCCAGGTTACTCGATCCGCGCTAGAGGAAAAAATAAAGCGGGAACAATTCTCTATGACTTGATGATTTATGATCATCGTGGCGGTAACACAGCCAATAATGTACTTATGGCGAAAGAAGGGTATATCTATAACTCTCCTGACAACAATTATATGATCCTAAAACTTAAGGATGGTATCCGCTATGAGGAAGCACGGACTAAAAACTCCAAAACCTACGATCCACGTCAGCAATTTACGCGATTTAAGTTCAAGGAAACAGAGCAAAAGTTTGATATGGGAAGTTTTCAACAAGGTAAAACGGATGAAAATCTCTTCAAGAGCCACCACGCCATGTTAAACCTGAAACAGTTAGACATGTACATCGATTCCAACCATATTAAGATAGACAGTATGGGAAAAGCGATCGTCCGTACATTAGACACCCGATATAATATCTATTCGAAATATTTTAGTGCGAATCAACCTGGACAGCCAAAGGTCAAAGAAACTAAGATCAAACCTTTTAAAAATTTGCTTACCGATCTGGTTCCCCAAGAACAACGGGCACAGATCACCATGAATGCATTAAACCAATTGAATTATTTAAAGGAAGATCTGAATGGACGTACACTTGAGTTTAAAGATTACAAATCGAAAGATATACGCTATCGGATTGAATGGCATCGCAAGTTTACCCTAGCTGTCTCCTGTCTTTTACTATTTGCAATCGGAGCTCCACTAGGAGCCATTATCAGAAAAGGTGGACTTGGTCTTCCGGTCGTGATGGCTATCATTTTCTTTCTGATCTATCACATTATCTCTACAGTAGCAGAAAAAACAGCGAAAGATGGTGCTATATCATCAGCCGTAGGCATGTGGATGGCCATTATTGTCTTAACACCATTAGCCGCTTTTCTAACGTACAAGTCGACGACTGATTCTGCCTTATTTGATATTGATCAATATAAATTAAAAGTAGAAGCCGCTTGGAAGTGGATTAAGGAAAAGCTTGCAAAAAAGAACAAATTAAAAGAATCACATTAGATTGTGACAACGCTATTATAAATAAATTTAGATTCTACACTAACTTTGTACCAATTACAATATATCAATAAATGGATTTCAAATTAAACACGATCGAAGAAGCGATCGCTGATATACAAGCAGGAAAAGTAGTAATCGTCGTGGATGACGAAGATCGCGAAAATGAAGGAGACTTTGTCACTGCTGCCCGCAACGCAACTCCCGAAATCATCAACTTTATGGCGACTCACGGTCGTGGACTAGTATGTGCCCCAATTACAAAAGAAAGAGCAGATGCATTACACCTTGACTTAATGGTGGGACAGAATACAGCGGTGTATGAAACGAACTTTACAGTTTCCATTGACTTACAGGGATATGGTTGTACAACCGGTATTTCTGCATCGGACCGTTCGAAAACAATTAAAGCAATGATCGATCCTAATATACATTATGAAGAATTAGGTAGACCAGGACATATTTTCCCACTCATAGCGAAAGATGGTGGTGTATTACGTCGTACAGGACATACTGAAGCTACAGTTGACCTCGCTCGATTAGCAGGATTTGAACCAGCGGGTGTATTGGTTGAGATTCTAAAAGAAGATGGTGAAATGGCCAGACTTCCGGAACTAATGGAAGTTGCTAAAAAATTTGATTTAAAGATCGTTAGTATTGAAGATCTAATTGAATACCGTCTTAAGCACGACTCTTTAATCAATGAAGAAGTCACTGTTAATATGCCAACGCAATATGGTGATTTTAAAATGAAAGCCTTTACACAAAAGGACACTGGCGAACAACATTTAGCGCTTTACAAAGGCGAGTGGAATGAAGATGAACCTATTTTAGTACGGGTGCACAGCTCTTGTGTTACGGGTGATATTTTTGGTTCTTGCCGTTGTGACTGTGGCCCTCAATTGCACAAAGCAATGGAAATGATCCAGCAAGAAGGTAAAGGTGTTATTGTCTATATGAATCAAGAAGGTCGCGGTATTGGACTGATCAATAAGCTACATGCTTACAAATTACAAGAAAATGGTTTGGATACGGTAGACGCCAATGTGCAATTAGGGTTCAAGGCAGATTTAAGAGACTACGGTGTAGGAGCCCAGATTCTTAGAAATCTTGGTGTCACAAAAATGCGTCTTATGTCAAATAATCCGACAAAACGTGCTGGCCTAGTAGGTTATGGTCTTGAAATCATAGAAAATGTACCTATTGAAATAACGGCAAATCCCTTTAATGAAGAGTACTTAAAAACTAAAAGAGATCGTATGGGACATACAATCATGAAAAATCTATAAAAAGGAAGTAAAAAAGGCGGTATTTCTATTGGAAACACCGCCTTTTTTAACATAGAGAATTAAACCCCAATGATGATAAAATCGCTTCCATTTATGATCTTGTTATGGCAGTACTTTCAATAAATAGAAGTAACTTTATAATATGGAACAACAAGGGAGATATATCATCTTTTTCGATGGTGATTGCTTGATCTGTAATCACTTTGTTCAACTATTATTAAGGATCGATCGCAGAAAGAAATTCTTATTTAGTTCCTTGCAGTCTGAATTTGCCCGGACCGCGCTAACAAATATTCCCAAAAATACTGATTCCATCGTCTTCCTATCTCCAGCTGGTACCTATCTCAAAAGTGAAGCTATTTTAAAGATTTGTAAGCAATTGGGCTTCCCTTACATTACATGTTATTTACTAAAGATTTTACCACTTTCGTGGAGAGATGCGCTTTATGATTATTTTGCTAAAAACCGCTATCGATGGTTTGGAAAAAATGAATTTTGTACGATACCTTCAAAATCTGAGCGAGAAAGATTCATTTGAACAAACAGTAATCTTATTGAAGTGAAGTTTAGTTCAGAAATCTTCTAATTATACTTGTGACAATTAAATTTACATCGATGAAAAATACACTTTTAATTGACAGTGCCTATATCAATGGGAAATTTATCAAGTCAAAACACACATTTGATGTGGTAAATCCTGCAACAGGAAAAGTTATTGCTTCGTTGCCAGATTTAAAAGTAGTTGACTGTACTAAAGCCATAATTGATGCTGACAAGGCATGGAAAAGCTGGAAAAACACAACGGTACTGGAACGTTGCAACATCGTCCGCAAATGGTACGATCTTATTCAACACTATAAAGACGATCTTGCGGAAATCATGACCCTAGAAAGCGGCAAACCGCTAAGCGAATCGAGGGTAGAGGTTGACTACGGTAGTTCTTTCGTAGAATGGTTTTCAGAAGAAGGAAAAAGAGCCTATGGTGAAACCATACCTACCCATAAAAAAGGAAGTAGAATGATAACGATTAGGCAAGGTGTAGGTGTCGTAGCCGCAATTACACCCTGGAATTTTCCTTTAGCGATGATCACCCGAAAGGTTGCTCCAGCTTTGGTGGCTGGTTGTACCGTTGTGCTAAAACCGGCCTCCCAAACCCCATTTTCTGCTATAGCATTGGCTAAACTGGCTGAAGATGCAGGGATTCCGAAGGGTGTTTTTAACGTAATTACAGGAAAAGATAGTGTTGGTATCGGCAAAGAACTAGCTACAAACGACCTGATAAGAAAACTATCTTTCACAGGCTCTACCGAAGTCGGAAAAACACTCATAGAACAATCAGCCTCTAACATTAAAAAAGTATCTATGGAGCTCGGTGGTAATGCTCCCTTTTTGGTTTTTAACGATGCGGATATTGCTGCTGCTGTCGAAGGAGCCATTGCCGGAAAATTTAGAAACTCAGGGCAAACTTGCGTTTCCATCAATAGGTTTTTAATCCAAGAAGATGTCTATGATGAATTTTCGATGAAACTTAGCCATGCTGTCAGTAAATTGAAAGTAGGTAATGGACTTGACAAAGGCGTCCAGGTAGGCCCCTTAATCAATGCAAAAGGGCTAGAGAAAGTACAGCATCATGTACAAGATGCATTAAATCATGGTGCCGAATTGGCTACTGGAGGAAAGGTTATCAAAGATCTATTTTTCCAGCCAACTGTGCTGACCAACGTTCCGAAAGAAGCGCTTATATTCCGAGAGGAGACTTTTGGTCCGATTTGCGCCCTTTTCAGTTTCAAAACAGAAGAAGAGGGAATTGCAATGGCCAATACGACTGAATTTGGACTAGCCTCCTATTTTTATAGTACAAATATAAATCGCTGTTTTCGTGTTGCTGAACAGCTAGAGGCTGGCATGGTAGGTGTCAATACAGGCCTTATTTCAAATGCAGCAGCTCCTTTTGGTGGAGTAAAACAATCTGGTGTAGGTCGTGAAGGATCTAAATACGGTTTGGATGAATATATGGAATTAAAATATATCTGCTTTGGCGGTGAATAAAAAAGGAGCAAAATGCTCCTTTTATTTTTTCAAAAAATCCACTAGCTTTTCCCTTGTTGAACTGAACGATAAGGCCTCCCCTACTTTCTCATAATTCTGTTTATCCACACAGGTTGGATAAGCATATTTGGCAAAGGCCAGTTTATTATCATCTCGTATAAAAAGTTCCATTAAATCAACAATTTCACCAACACTTAGGCGCATACTTTTTAATTCCTGAGCAGCTACAGCAAGTCTATCCTGATCGTTTTCCTTCTGATTTAATAGATCGTTCAATCGATTGGAATTCGTCTTATTCATTACTCCGGCATCAGACAGATCATTATCTTCATTTTCAGCATATCCTCCTTGATTCGCTACACCGTTACGATAAACCTTAGCGTCTTCTGACTGCCTATATTGATCATTATTATATCCCCCACGATTATTGTTTGGCAAATCATCACGATCTTCCGATTGTCTGTATCGCTCATTACCTTGTTCATTACTATATCCATCCTGGTTATTATACGGTAAATCCTCACGATAATTACCGTTGTTATACCGATCAACAGGATTCATGGATTCCAGGATAATCCCCCTATTTCCGCCTCTGCTACTGACAGAAAATACCACATTCATATACTGTCCATTTCTATTGACAAGTTGCACACCACTGCCATTCAATGTGCGTTGCTGTCTGTCAGCAAATACAATACGCAAATCATAACGACGACTCGTCAAATTGGATACCCTAATATCCGTGGAAGCCCTATTATTATACAAAACGTTGTTGATATAAAGAAAAAATGGGACATCTGTAGAATAGATGTTTAATGCCCCTCCAAAAGGTCTGTATCGCTGCGCAAACCCAGCCGTTGCGACAATAAGCAACGAGACCATAACCAAAATTTTCCTGTGCATAATCCGATTCAATTTATAATCCTTCGACTACACAGAATAAAAAAGGATTAAGAAACCAAAGAATTTAACATTTTCTTATGCTTTCTTGTTCCGGTACTTCTTATAAAGTTTTACGGCCATCATTAAAGCAATGGATAAAATTAAGAGTCCCAAAACGCCAAATATCCAGTTCAGTGCCGATTTTAAGACAACAGTAAAAACAATAGCGAATAATAAAACTGTTGCGACTTCATTAAACAAACGGAGATTTGTTGAAGTTAATTTGGATTCTTGACGACTCAATTTGAACATAATCTTCTGGCAGGTAAAATGATAGATAATCATACCCAGAACGAATGTCAGTTTTACATGCATCCACCCCATGGATAATAAACCAGGGGAATAGCATAACATAACTAGTGCAGAAAAGACTGTGATGTACATCGCAGGAGTAGTAATAACCCACCACAGTAATTTTTCCATCTTACTGAATTCTTTATGCAAAACATCAAACGCTTCTTGACTCTTGTCCTTAGCTTCTGTATGATATATAAAGAGTCGAGGCATATAAAACAGACCTGACATCCAACAAATCACAAAGATAATATGAACTGCTTTTGCATATAAATAGACCATAGTTACAAAAATAAGAAAAGTTAATAGCATTCAATACGTCCAAACATCAATTGCGCAAATCTTACATCCAATATACAAAAGTGCTATATCAACCGAAATAGATTAAATATAGGGCAAACAAAAACGACCTGCGAAAGGCAAGTCGTTTTTGTTTTTGAAGTAGATAGCAAACTAATAGCTAAATTCCTTTACAACCTCAATGGCATATTTTACATTATCAAAAGGAATATCTGGCATGATACCATGTCCCAAGTTAAAGATAAAACCATTTTCACCTCTCATGCGCTCAAATAATTCGATAATCTTCTTCTTGATAACAGGTTTATCTGCATACAAAACAAATGGATCCAAATTTCCTTGAACAGCAATACCCTGTGGCAGAGATTGTTTAATATTTTTTAAATCTGCATTCCAATCGATAGAAACAACATCAGGTTGCGCTTCGACCATCATTGGTGCAAAAACAGAAGATCCTTTACAAAAGGAAATGACAGGAATATCCTTACGGTTCAACTTAGCGATAATCTGCTTATTATAATAATGCGAAAAATCACGGTAATCATTCCAGGATAAAGCCAGGGCCCAGCTATCAAATAATTGAATTGCATTTACTCCAGCTGCGATCTGCATGTTAAGATATTCAACCGTTACATCTGCGATCTTTTGAAGGATCATATGTGCCAACTCAGGCTGATTATTCAACATCAACTTCGTTAACTTAAAATCTTTTGAAGATCCACCTTCAACCAAATAACTTAAAATTGTAAATGGTGCTCCCGCGAAACCAATCAAAGGGATACGGCTGTCAAGACGTTGTTGAATAACCTTGATTGCATCAGCAACATACTGTAATTTATCCAAACAGTTGGTAGACAAATCTTCAGCATCCTTTACAGAACGAACAGGATTAGAAAAACGAGGCCCTACACCTTGTTCAAAGGACAAATCCCCTCCCATGGCTTCAGCTGTAACTAAAATATCAGAAAATAAAATAGCTGCATCAATGCCTAACAAATCTACCGGAAGCATAGTGACATCCGCAGCAATTTCTGGTGTTTTGCACATCTCCAAAAAGGAATATTTATTCTTGATATCCCAATATTCCTTCATAAAGCGTCCAGCTTGACGCATCATCCACACAGGAGGTCTTTCCGTTTGCTGCGAAAATGCAGCTTTAATCAATAAGTCGTTTTGTAAAGTAGTACTCACTATAAATGTTTTGAAATTTCGTTTTCTATTTTTGTAATAATGCTGTTCTGTCTAGCCGTCAGATGTAACTTATTGGCAACATCTGTATAAGCTCTCGCTCTTTCATAATCCAACTTTCGCAGCGCTATATTTGCCAGATTAATCATCACCATACCCTTTTCATTATCTTTTTTCCAAGGCAGACGTGAAGCTAGCTGAAAATGATATTCGGCCTCATCGACACGTTCCTCTTTAAGCGCAATATTTCCCATCATAAATTCATAGAAATTACGTCTGCCTTTACGAAGTGCGTCCGGATTCTTTATCTCAGCTAGCAAATTTTTTGTCTTTTCATAATCTTGCCTATGAAAAGCCTGCGTTGCCAAAAAAACGGACCCTTCTCTAAAATGACTCCAAATCAAGTAGCCTATTCCGCCTGCTATCAGTACAGCAGTTTGATAATGCCCTTGGTATAAGCCATAGCCCAAAAATAATGCAGCAATAAAAATAACGGCTATTCTAGCCCTGATTGTCATCATCTCTTTCTACCTATGCGTTATTGTCGGTAAACTTATAACCAACACCTCTGATAGAATGGAAATAAATCGGATGCTTTTGATCTGGTTCGAAATATTTCCGGAAGGTTAAGATAAAATTGTCGATGGTACGTGTAGATGGGTAAACATCGTAATTCCATACGGTCTCCAATATTTGTTCCCGGGATACGGCCTCATTCCGTCGTTCAATCAACAGTTTCAACAGCATGGTTTCCTTCTTTGTCAACGAAGTGATCGTGCCATCTGCATGATGTAGCTCATACGAATTAAAATAGATCGTTTTATCACCAATTTGATAAGAATTTAGTTCTTTCAAATCGTCTGGTTTCATGCCACGACGCACCAAATTTCCAACACGAAGAATCAATTCTTCTAAGTTGAAAGGTTTTACCAGATAATCATCCGCCCCTTTCTTAAGACCCGTAATTCGATCCTCACTGCTATTTTTCGCAGTTAAAAACATGATAGGAACCTCAGTGTTTTGCAGTCGAATAGTTTCAGCCACTTGGAATCCATCAATTTCGGGAATCATCACATCCAAAACCACCAAGTTGAAACGTTCCTCCTTGAAGACTTTTAGTGCTTTTTTTCCATCGGTAGCCGTAGTAACACGGTAGCCTTCCATTTCGAGATTCAACTTGATAGCTTCTAACAAGTGTTCTTCATCTTCGACAAGTAATATTCTTTGTTTACTTTGCATTTCTTTCAAATGTTACTTCAAAAATACTCCCTTTAGGAGTGTTATCTTTAACTTTTATGGTCGCGTCGTGCTTCTGCAATACGGTTTTCACGATATATAACCCCAAACCTGTGCCTTTGGTTTTTCGTGTTGCCTCACTTCCCACGCGATAAAACTTATTAAAGATAAGTTTTTTCTCTTCATCACTGATACCGATACCATGGTCAGCAACAGAAAAAATTATTTTATTATTCTCCGTATATAATTTCACATCCACCATAGCACATGCCGGCGAATACTTAATTGCATTTTCTATCAGATTAGTAACCACATTACTAATCGCAAACTTATCTGCATGAATAATGATATCCGCTTCCAAATAAGGTTTCAAAACTTGTGAACTACAGGAATTCTTCTGAAGCCTATCTACAACCTGTTCTACCAAAGCAGTAAAATTAAAATCCTCCTTCGGCATACTGTAATTTCGGCTGTCCAACTTGGTTGTCATCAATACATTTTCCACCAGATCATCCAAACGCTCGATATCCTTCAGCGAGTTTCTCAAGAACGTTTGTTGTTGCTCTTTGTCAAGATCACGCCTCAAAATAGTTTGAATATACAATTTGACGGAAGCCAATGGCGATTTAAGTTCATGCGTAATAGCCAAAAGAAAGTTCTGCTGTTGTTGAAGCAGTTTCTGCTCCCTCTCAACCAGCCGCTTCAACCGCCATGCACCCCACAAGAAAATAATCAAGAAGAATATTCCCTCTCCTATGATCATGTTCTTTTTACTCGGATCAAAACGGATAAACATCACCCCCCACCATATCAGTTGCATAACCGCATAGAACAATAGAAAATAAAAGAGTAACAGCGCTTTCTTCATGTGACAAAAATAGGTATTCACCCATGTATTCGGAAATATCCGAAGGATTATGACACAAAGAAGAAAATTAACCGATTCGCAATAAGACTAAAATCACCAAACAGTATATAAACCATCGGAAACCCGATATCGATAAAAGTGACCTTTAATTTCATTACTAGATAACCTAACTGACTTGGAATTTCAGGTTAATTTGTTTTAATTTTGCATATGTTTAATCACGAGAAAAAAGACATTTTCTTCGACCTAGATCATACCATATGGGATTTTGATAAAAATGCCGAAGAAAGTCTGCACGAGCTATATTTTAAATACAAGTTTGATCACTTGTTTAATCAAGAGTCATCCACTCGTTTTATAGAAACTTATACAGTTAACAATCATCGACTTTGGGGACTCTATCATCACGGAAAGATTTCAAAACCAGAACTCAGGAAAGCTCGCTTTGCAGATACCTTTACCGAGCTCGGTGTGGATCCAGAGTTGTTTCCTGAAGAATTCGAACTGGATTATCTCGCTATCTGTCCAAAAAAAACAAACCTGTTTCCCCATGCACATGAAACCTTGGCTTATTTGGGTGACAGATACAATCTTCACCTGATATCTAATGGTTTTAAAGAGGCCTGTGAGACCAAACTGGAAAAGAGCAACCTAAACAAATACTTCAAACATATTTTTATTTCAGAAGTCATCGGTGTGAATAAACCGGATCCCCGAATATTTGAGTTTGCTATGACGACTGCTCAAGCGCAAGCCCAGCAATCACTGATGATCGGAGATAACCTTGACGCCGACATCCGTGGAGCCGTAAATGTAGGCATGGACGCCATTTTCTTTAACCCAAATGTTATTGAAAAACCAGACGATGTATCACATATGATTATCGACTTGAAAGAATTACAATCGATACTATAGAAAATAGAAAAAGCAGCTTAAAGCTACTTTTTCTATTTTAGAACCTTAACGGTAATATTCTTAAACCATACATCATTTCCATGATCCTGAAGACCGATAAGCCCCGATTTGCTATCGCCACCAACATGGCTCAACAATTCAAAAGCCAAAGGCCATTTTTCCTCACTGAATTTACTTTTTTGCAATAAATCAATCCAGGACTTATCCCATAATGTATATTCAACAACCTTTACACCATTTTGAAAATGCTCTACCTTGCCATTGTTTACTCTGATCTTAACTTTATTCCACTCGCCATACGGTTTACCATTCTGAGGCTTAGCAGGGATCATATCGTACAATGATGTCGATTTACGGTTTCCATCTACACCCATTTTAGCATCAGGATGGTTCTCATTGTCCAAAACCTGACATTCTGGAGACGAGATATAAATCGGTTGTCCTTCCACTTCCTTCGCTAAAAAGAAGATACCTGAATTTGCTCCTTTAGCAACTTTCCATTCCATCTCCAATTCGAAATTCTTGAAATCATGAGCAAAGACCAAGTCACCACCTTCTTCTTTACCAACATTGGCTTGACTATCAAATTTGATCGCTCCCTCATTAATTACCCATCTTTTTGGCACTACTGTCTTATCATATCCTCTCCAGCCTTCCATGGAAGTACCATCAAAAATAACATAGGCCCCAGCTTTATTCTTTTTAAATTTCTTGATATCTACACGGGGTAAATCTAAGATTTTGTAAGCAGGAACCTCTTTTTTTGCTTGCGCTACGGCAGTATTAAGATGTGCTGAAAAAGCAATCACCGATACCGCAAGAACTGTTTTTAATAACTTCATTCTTTTTAGTTTTAGGTTTGTTTTAAAATTAAATTTAAGCATTTGAGTGTATAAAGAGGAATATTTTTTAATATTCCTCTCCGCCACCCATTTCATTTGTATTCGACACTTTTTTCTTTGATTTGTTTAAATCTTGGCTACCAAACCGATAGGAAAGTGATAAGGTTACCATCCTCTTCATCCAACGGTGCTCAAAATCTGATATAAGTTGAGCAGTCTCCGTCACACCATTCATTTTTCGCGAATTAAATACATCTCTCACATTCAACATAATTGAAGCTTTCTTCTTGAACACATCTTTTTTTAAGGCTAGATCCATACCTTTCATGGCATTCATCTGCCCCTGAGCCATTACACGCGAAGAATTATACTCGCCTCTCATTTGAGCAGAAAACGTTGGTGTAAAACGATAATTAGCGGTCAGATTAGCATTATAAGCGAAATCCTTTCGTTCTTTAATATCGTAGTCCGGGTTTGCATTATACTGAATGTGGATCAAATTGAGATTAAATGTAAAGTCAAAATCCTTCGTTGCGTTGACTTTTGAAATAAACTCAAAACCCGAAAGATTACGACTGGTCATATTCTCCCATCTACTGTATGTTCTTCCATCCTCTATCTTGTAAACAAATGGCTGAATAACCTCACTTGCGTGATTGAAATAGGCAGAAGATATGAGGTTTACTTTACCAAAGGTTTTGGCAAAGCTCATTTCCAAACTGTGTACATCTTCCGGTTTCAGATTCGGATTTCCCTGACGATAATTCAAATCATCGGATACGTTTAAAAATGGGTTAACTTGCCAACCACGAGCCCGTTGAACACGGCGCGAGTAGCTAAATTGAACTTTATCCCCATTTTCACCAACATCGTAGGTTAAAAACAGTGTTGGATATAACCTGAAAAATTTCTGTTTAGCATTGGATTCCATTTCCACTGCAGCTGGATCCTTGGAGAAATAGGTGGACTTGAGTTCAAATTGCTCTCCCCGGAGTCCAATTTGATAGCCAATTTTATCTGTTAATTTATTTTGATAATTCGCATAAATCGCATGGACAGTACTCGTAAAATCAAAATCGTTGCTGATTCTATAATCCGGCACATAATTACCTAAAGAATCGAGTGATCTGGAAAATTGTGTATCAAATGACTTTCTGATTTGAGACCTGTAGCCTGCCTCGAATTTGCTTACCTCGGAGAAAGGTAAAACATAATCCAATTGAAGATTGATATTCTTACCATCCTCAGACGTAACATTCTTCCGTGAGGTGGCCTTCCGCCCATCGGTGTAATTTTGAGAAAAATCATTTGTACCATCTTCCTTATCTCTCCCATAACTTGCATTCCCCGTCAACTCCTCTCCTTCTCGCTTAAATTGATGTCTAAAATCGGCGTTTAATTCATAACCAAGATCATCTTCAAATTGTGTTGAATTTCGAACACTCGTTCCTGTCATCTGCGATTGCTTAAAGAACTCGTAATTCAAGTCTTCTATTCGCTTGTTATCACGTATACTTAAATTACCCGAAAAACTCAATGAAGTACGGTCTGACATATTATAATCAAACCCAGCTTTTACCGTATGGCTATTGCCCTTTCTTGACGATTCGGATTCGCTATAATTACGCGTGCTATCCCCAAAAAACCTGTTGTCCGTTTTCCCACTTCCCAACATGTTTCGTTTATTGAAGTTATAGGATCCGAAGTAATTGAATTTCCGATCACGATAATTCAATGTTATACCAGCCATATAATTATCATAAGAACCAGCGGATGTATTTATCGATCCGTTCAGCCCTGTTCGAATATTTTTCTTTAAAACGATATTGATAATCCCAGTTTGGCCCTCTGCATCATATTTAGAGGATGGATTTGTGATGACTTCAACTTTTTCAATTGAATTGGCAGGTAGACTCTGAAGCAAAGAAGTTACATCATTTCCTGCTAAGGCAGACTCCCGTCCGTCGATTAAAATCTTCACACTACTTGATCCACGCAAACTGACCGATCCATCCTGATCAACTTGCAAAGTGGGGACATTCGCAAGCACATCGGTCGCTGTTCCACCCGCGCTGACCAAACTCTCGCCAACATTGAAGGTTTTACGGTCTATACCAATTTGCATGGCAGGAGCTCTTCCTTCAATAACAACTTCGTTCAACATATTACCTGTAGATTTCAAAGCAATTCGACCTAAGTCCTTGCTTTTACTTCCTAAGACCTCTATACTATCAATGGTTTGTGTCTCGTAGCCAACATAAGTAATACGGACATTATATTTACCAGGTTTAATATCAGACAACAAAAGGAATCCTTGGGATACAGACTGTCCCCCCTTAACAAAGACGTTACTATAGGCGTCCAAGAGCGCGACACTAGCCGATGAAATAGGTTTAGAAGTTTCGCTATCGACTAAAATAGCTTTGATTTGACCTGTTTGAGCAAAAAGAACAACAGGTAAAAAGAATACAAATAAGAAAGATTTAAACGATTTAGCGTAAAAAAACATGCTTCAGCTTAGTTTATAAGTTATAGTGCAAAGAAAACTAAAACTTACAGACAAAATTGAAGCGTAACCATATTATTACGGTAACAAAAGAATAGCAAATTACTCCACAGAAACAGTCAATCCCTCGGCTTTCAGAATTTTACGATAGATCTCCATCTCCGTATAAGTACCCTCCAGTACAGCACATTTCCCCTCAGTATGTACTTTCCAGGCAATCTTCTCAGCTTGCTTCTCGGTATATTGTAAATGATAGATGAGACAATGAATCACATGTTCAAACGTATTGGTTTCATCATTCCACAAAATGAGGCGATTAGACTCTTTC
Source organism: Sphingobacterium siyangense (assembly GCF_023277505.1). NCBI lineage: Bacteria > Pseudomonadati > Bacteroidota > Sphingobacteriia > Sphingobacteriales > Sphingobacteriaceae > Sphingobacterium > Sphingobacterium siyangense. The sequence continues at coordinate 5,601,895 of NZ_CP080574.1, forward strand.
ACAGAGGCTAATATCTCTTCTAACGTAAAGGTTTCTTCAGCAGTTTGGGTACCCATGCTGCAAAAATAGAATATTTTTTTCTAAATTAACGATAATATAAAAGGGAAGAATACAATCAATTAGAGGAATTTATTATGTTACAGTCAAAAATTGCAGGAATTGGCTATTACGTCCCAAAAAACGTATATACCAATAATGACCTAACACGCTTTATGGATACCAGTGACGAATGGATTCAAGAACGAACTGGCATTAAAGAACGTAGATATGCAGACCGAATAGGCGAAACCACCACCACTATGGGGGTCGAAGCAGCTAAAATTGCCATCGAACGAGCCCATATTACACCTGAAGATGTCGACTTCATCATCTTTGCCACCTTATCGCCAGATTATTATTTCCCAGGCTGCGCCGTTCTACTGCAACGGGAAATGAAGATGAAGGAGATCGGGGCACTGGATATTAGAAACCAATGTTCTGGTTTTATATATGCGCTTTCTATTGCCGATCAATTTGTCAAAACAGGGATGTACAAAAATGTGCTAGTGGTTGGTTCGGAGAAACACTCTTTTGCGCTTGACTTTTCTACGAGAGGACGAGCCGTTTCCGTGATTTTCGGAGATGGTGCCGGAGCAGTAGTTGTGCAGCCTACAACCGAAAATGGCAAAGGAATCCTGAGCACGCACTTACATTCAGATGGAGCCGAAGCCGAAAAGCTAGCGATGTATTACCCCGGAGCTTCCAGTGGAATTTGGTTAGATAAAATGCCCAATTGGCCGGATCAGGAATTGGGCGGATTATTAATGACCAAAGAGATGCTCGAAGATGGAACTGCGTTTCCAAATATGGATGGCCAGGCCGTCTTCAAAAAAGCTGTTGTCAAATTTCCTGAGGTCATTCATGAAGCGCTGGCAAAAAATAATTTAAAAACCAGTGATATCGATTTATTGATTCCACACCAGGCCAATCTTCGCATTTCGCAATTTGTACAGAAAACTCTTGGATTAAGGGAAGATCAGGTATTCAACAATATTCAGAAATATGGGAATACCACTGCGGCTTCTGTACCGATAGCACTATGCGAGGCTTGGGAAGAAGGAAAGATTAAAGACGGTGATCTCGTATGTTTGGCAGCTTTTGGAGCAGGATTTACCTGGGGTTCAGCCTTAATTCGATGGTAGATAATAGCGTATATAGAAAAAGGGCTGATCATGTGTGATTAGCCCTTTTTCTATATATTTCGGAATAAAAAAATTATCCGTTTGATAATGCTGCTGCACCAGATACGATCTCCGTCAATTCTGTTGTAATTGCAGCTTGACGTGCCTGGTTGTAAGATAGCTTAAGTGATTTGATTAAGTCACCAGCATTCTCTGTAGCTTTATCCATTGCCGTCATACGTGCTCCATGTTCAGAGGCATTCGAATCTAAAACAGCTTTGTATAATTGAATCTTGATTGCTTTAGGAATCAACTCCTCGATAATCTTCTCTTTGGAAGGCTCGATGATATAATCCACCTCAGCTTCTATTTTTGCTTTATGCGTATGTTGCTTGTTTTCCTCCGCAGGTAATAATGGTAAAATCTGCTCTGCAGTCAACTCTTGAACTGCTGCATTTTTGAACTGATTATAGACCACTTCAACACGATCAAAATTACCTTCTTTGAATTGTTCCATGATAAATTCAGTCACCACAGATACAGAACCAAAATTTAAATCAGAAAACAAATCAGAGTGATTAGCTACCATATTGAAGTTACGTTTCGAGTAGAAGTCATAACCCTTTTTACCAATACCAATGATACTCAAATTACCCTTTGCATGTTGCTCGGCATATTTGTTAAAGATCAAGTTATTAGTCGCTTTGATAACATTTGCGTTGAATGCTCCAGCCAAACCTCTGTTAGAAGAAACAACAACGATCAACACCTTATTTGGCTCGCGGTCTACTGTAAAAGGAGAGTTACTTCCCTCAACACTCGCAGAAACATCCGCCAAAATATCTCTTAGTTTATTCGCATATGGGCGCAATTGTAAGATAGCGTTAGTAGCGCGCTTCAATTTAGCAGCCGAAACCATTTTCATAGCTTTCGTGATCTGCTGTGTTGATGATACCGAGGTAATCCGGTTTCTTACTTCTTTTAAATTTGCCATATTTGTTTTAAGTATTAAGTACCTAGTATTGAGTATCGAGCCTTGTCGATAGACTCAATACCAAATACTCATTACTATTAATATTTTGATGCTAAATCCTTAGCTACTGTTTCTAATACTGCAGTTAATTCATCGGAGAACTTATTCGCTTTAAAAGCTGACAATACTTCTGGATGACGTTGTTCCAATTGAGTCAAGAATTCTTCTTCAAATTCTCTCACTTTATTTACAGGAACATTACGCAATAAACCTTTAGTTCCGATATAAATGATCGCCACTTGCTTCTCAACAGAAACCGGAGAGTATTGACCTTGTTTCAAGATCTCAACGTTACGAACACCTTTATCCAAGACAGATTTAGTAGCAGCATCTAGATCAGAACCGAATTTCGCAAAAGCTTCCAATTCACGGTACTGAGCTTGATCCAACTTTAATGTACCGGATACCTTTTTCATCGGTTTGATCTGCGCATTACCACCTACACGAGATACAGAGATACCTACGTTGATCGCTGGACGGATACCTGCGTTAAACAAGTTAGACTCCAAGAAGATCTGACCATCTGTAATTGAAATTACGTTGGTTGGGATATACGCTGAAACGTCACCAGCTTGGGTTTCAATGATCGGAAGCGCAGTTAATGAACCACCACCTTTCACCAAGTGTTTGATCGATTCAGGTAGATCATTCATATTGCGTGCGATATCATCTGAAGAGTTGATTTTCGCTGCACGCTCCAACAAACGGCTGTGTAGATAAAATACGTCACCTGGGTATGCTTCGCGGCCCGGTGGACGACGTAACAATAACGAAACCTCACGGTAAGCTACCGCTTGTTTAGACAAATCATCATAAACGATCAATGCTGGACGGCCTGTATCACGGAAAAACTCTCCGATAGCAGCACCTGCCATTGGCGCATAGAACTGAAGTGGAGCAGGATCAGCAGCAGATGCAGCAACAACTACTGTATAAGCCATAGCACCTCTTTCCTCCAATGTACGCACGATATTCGCAACTGTAGAATTCTTTTGACCTACGGCAACATAGATACAAAATACAGGTTCTCCTGCATCATAGAATTCTTTTTGGTTCAAGATTGTATCGATACAAACAGCTGTTTTACCTGTCTGACGGTCACCAATAACCAACTCACGTTGACCACGACCAACTGGAATCATCGCATCGATCGCTTTGATACCTGTTTGTAATGGCTCAGTTACCGGTTGACGGTAGATAACACCTGGAGCTTTACGCTCGATAGGCATTTCATACAAATCACCTTGAATAGGTCCTTTACCATCGATTGGTTGACCTAAAGTATTTACAACACGTCCCAACAAGCCTTCACCAACTTTGATGGATGCAATACGGTTGGTACGTTTAATAGTATCTCCTTCTTTGATCTCATCAGAAGGACCTAAAAGTACAACACCAACGTTGTCTTCTTCTAAGTTTAATACAATACCTTGTAATCCGTTATCAAATTCAACCAACTCACCGGACTGAACTTTAGTTAAGCCGTAAATACGAGCAATACCGTCACCCACAGCAAGTACGGTACCCACTTCCTCTAGTTCGGCTTCTGATTTAAAGCCCGACAATTGCTCTCTTAGAATTGCCGAAACTTCATCTGGTCTTACCTCTATCATTTTAATTATTATAAGGGGTTTTTTGATTTATTTTACTTCAAGTATCAGAACAAATTAATTATTCTGATTCAAATATCTTTCCAATTTATTCAACTTACCAGCAATACTTGCATCAATTTGGCGATCGCCGATATTGACTACAAATCCACCGATCAAACTATGATCAACTTTATTGATCAATATCACTTGAGCGTTGGTTTCTTTCGCAAGTACATCTTTCATCGCTGTCAAATTAGCTTCAGAAAGCGGCGCTGCAGATGTAACTGTAGCTTTCACAATTCCTTTTACCTCGTTGTACTCACGAATAAATTCTTGAGCAGTGGCATAAACAATCTCGCCACGACCTTTATTGATCATGATCTTAAAGAATGCCAAGATATTTGGATTGATCTTATCTTTAAATAGCGCATCCAATATGTTTTTCTTCTTGTCCAAAGGAACAATAGGATTGGCAAAAACCGCTTGCAATTCTGTACTGGATTTCAAAACAGCAATGAATGAATCCATATCCGCCTTGATTGTTTCCAGTGAGCCTTGCTCGCTAGCCAAGTCGATTAATGACTTAGCGTATCTTGATGCTACTTTAAATACTGACATAATTCTATTTCGTAATTTGAGTGACCGGATTAGTTCAATTTAACGTCATTAAGCAAATCTGCTACTAAAGCTTCTTGCTTTCCTTGGTCCTCAAATTCTTTGTTTAACACTTTACGAGCAATATCCAAAGACAAAGAAGAAACCTGAGACTTAACCTCTGCCAAAGCTTTGTTCTTTTGTTCGTTGATCTCGATTTTTGCTTGTGCAATCAATTTTGCACCTTCAGCCTGTGCCTGAGTTTTTGCCTCGGCTACAATCTTATCTTTAAGTTCTTTTGCTTCCTTAAGGATAACATCGCGTTCTGCGCGAGCTTCTTTTAGTAATTGTTCGTTCTCATTTGTTAAACGAGCCATTTCTAATTTAGCTTTTTCAGCAGCCTCCAAAGCACTTGCAATACCTTTTTCACGTTCGTCTAGGGCATCAACAATTGGTTTCCATGCGAATTTACCTAATAAAAAGATAATAACCACAAGGACGATGACCATCCAAAAAAACAAACCGTACGAAAACGAATGTATTAATTTATCCATTGTTATACTATATAATGATAATTCTTATTTTTTAAGATTCAGGAATAATATAACCTGCAACCAACCGTTGCAGGTTATACCATAAAACCGTTGTGACTATTTACCTAATAATAAAGCACCGAATGCTAAACCTTCAAGTAAGGCACCAATGATAATCATTGCAGTTTGGATTTTAGATGCTGCTTCTGGTTGACGAGCGATAGCTTCCATTGCAGAACCACCAATTTTACCTAAACCTAAACCTGCACCGATAACGATTAAACCGGCTCCAATTAAATTGTACATAATGTATGATTTGAATAATTAAAAAATTTACTAATTAATGATCGTGATGTTCTTCAACAGCCATACCGATAAATAAGGATGACAACATCGTAAAAATAAATGCTTGTAAGAATGCTACCAATAATTCGATAACCATCAAGAAGATTGTCAAGAACATGGAAACACCGATACTACCCACTACTGTCAATTGGTGTTGCAATAAATAAACAATTGCAATCAGTCCCATTACGACCGTGTGACCAGCTGTAATATTTGCAAACAAACGTACCATCAAAGAGAATGGTTTTGTAAACAATCCCAATACCTCAATTGGCGCTAAAACAAATTTAAATGGAACCGGAACTCCTGGCATCCAAAAAATATGCTTCCAGTAGTTTGCGTTTGCTTTGATATTCACAATTAAGAATGTAAAAAGAGCCAAACATAAAGTTACTGTAATGTTTCCTGTAACGTTAAACCCTAGTGGTGTCAAACCAACCAAGTTTAAAATCCAGATCAAAAAGAATACAGACAATAAATAAGGCATGAATTCCTTGTAACGATGACCAATGTTTGGAATAGCCATCTCATCACGTACATAGATAACCAAAGGCTCCAATACACGTCCAACACCTTTAGGTAAATTGTTAGCACCTTTTTTATATGTTTTAGCCAAACTAATAAATGCCCAAAACATTAAAAATGCAGCCAAAAACAAACCAACAACACTTTTAGTGATCGAAAAATCTAAAGGCATCGCTACAGATGGATGAAAATCGACAGCATCATGAATTTCATGAGAACCAATCACATAGGAAGTTTCAAATTCCTTTTTCTCTTCTTTTCCATCTTCATTTATAGTCATAACATAGCTACCATCAGCATTTTTACGATACTCATGACCAGTCAAATTACCAGTAGCATCAGTCTTATAAATTTTCCCGTGATACAATGCATAATATTGACCGCCAACCTCAGCAACTTTATTACCGTGATCGAATGCCGAAGCCATAAAAACTTTCAAGCCATTATCGATCAAAATTACCGGCAATGAAAAACCATAATGTTTACCTGTCTCTTCATCCGAAAAGAAGCTAAAATAATAATCATCTTGTAAGTGATGCTCAATATGGCTATTGATTTCCTCAGCCTGCGATTTTTCTCCGTGTGCATCCTCATTCGCCTTTGTTAAAAATGGCGCAACTGCAAACAGAATAACTGCTAAAAATTGAAGTGTTCTTTTAAGACTCACGATACTACTATTATGTTATTTAAAATTTTTTGCGAAAATACTATATATAAAGCACAAAAGCTACTTTAATATTACATTTTTTTGAAAAAACTATCGTTTTCTCCCTTAGGATTTGTTTAAAGCCTTGTAAGCAAATATAACATCGTAAAAAAGGAATAAAACGACAACGATCAAATAGTTATATTTTAAAATATCAGCCTGCGGTTTTGCCAACCCATTATGGATATAAACATAATTTAGGACAAACTTTAAAGTCAATAATCCCAAGAAAACAAAACCAACATATTGCGGAAATTTCTGCGAACAGTAACTTATCCCCACCATGATGATCACGGATAATATCAGTTGAAAAATATAAATTTCATACAATGGAAAATGTAGATCTTCCAGGGAATGTATACCATCAAAAGACTTTAACAAAAAGAAATGAACGGCAAAAATTAATACCGCAACAAAAAATAAAATAAGGGCCTGCTTTATATATACTATCATCTATCGTTTAATCGATTCACTTGTCTAATGACTTGATATAGAGAAATTCCAATCCCTCCAAGGGTACAGATCTTCATCCATAGTTGGTTCTCAGCATGAAACTTACCGTCCAGCCAATCCCCTAATAAATAAAATGCGTAAATGGTAAAAACCATCTGGGTTGAAATAGTCGTCAGCACAAGCCACTTGTTAGGATCTTTCTTGTTTTCCATAAGCAATCTTAAGGTTATCAATGGGCTTTCAACAAACTATATCACACAATTTGTTACAAATATACGCTATAAATTTTTATTGCCTACAATCCCAAAACTTTTTGTCCAATTTTAATATCCGGATAATCAATATCTGCCCCCAAAAGCATTTTAAGTTCCGAAGAAGACTTATCCGGATTTGCACGAATAACACCAAGAATACGATCCAACTTATCCTGCTCGATCAACTCTGTTGCTTCCACTTCCGTACCAACAAAGTTAATTAAATGTCCATATATCGTACCAGCGACCATCCCGCGCTTAACAGCTATATCAGCAATACTCATCCCATCCTTAAACATTTCTAAGGAAATCTCCTTTGTATCCAACTTCTTAGGTCCTTCTTCATCTGCACTTTGTGCAGCCAATTCGTCTTTTTCTTTGGTCTTCACACTGGCAGCAACATCGAGCATCGCTGTTTGAAAATCTTCCCGTTTTGAAAGCGTTTCAGCAATAAGCAGACAATGCTGCAACTGCTCGCGTTTTCGCTTGTAATCAAGCAATAGTGCTTTTAACTCATCAATATATTTCTTCGTACGTTTTCGTATCTGATACTCTTCAATATGTTTGGTTAAGGCCTCAATCAGATCTACATCCATTTTCGGTAAAAACCAATTGACCGCAGCAGTAGAACGTTCACAAATTACATCATAGTCGATCGCGTTTTTATCCCGCAACAAATCATACAATACAACAATAAACTTATGTGCAACTTTCTCCTGGGTCTGAAGGTGCTTGACCAATTGTTGAAAAAATAGTACTGCTTGTTCCTTTCCATCAATATTACGCTCTTCAAGTGATTTCAGCAGCTCCGAAGTCTCGGCCAATAGACCGTCCCAACGGAAACCATGCATTAAAATCTGGCCAAGATAATTCCGCTGGCATTGCTCCAAAATCTCATTTACATCAACCTGTCCCTGAGCACGCTGCGCAAATTCGACAACTTGGTAATCTGTACGGATAGCATAAGAAGGGATGATCGATTTTAATACAAGCCCATCTAAACTCGTTAAACGGCTCAATGCAACGTACACCTGTCCCGCGGCAAAAGAGGTCCCTGCGTCGATGATTGCTTTTTGAAAAGTTAAGCCCTGGCTTTTATGAATGGTGATAGCCCAGGCCAGTCGAAGTGGAAATTGCGAAAATGTACCCAATATCTCCTCCTTAATCTGATCTTGCCCCTTGTCGTAATTATACCGAATATTCTCCCAAGTCTCTCTTTTTACCGTTACAGATTCCGACCCATCAGGAAATGTAACTGTTACTGTGCCCTGTACCGTATCGATGTCCTTTACCGTACCGATCTTTCCATTGTAATATTTACGTTCATCTCCCGAATCGTTTCGAATAAACATCACCTGCGCCCCTATTTTTAAAGACAACGTTTCTTCAGCAGGGTAGGACCCCTGCGCAAAATCATCTTTGACAACAGCCTTAAGATTTAACATTTTACCTGATAATGAGGCCAACTTGGCTCCGTTTATTTCATCAGCATTTCGATTATGGGAGGTCAATGTAATATACTGCTCCTCTTCATTTGGAACAAAGTCCTGCTGATAGTAACCATTTAAGGTCGTGAGCATGTCACTGGTACATTGATTGTTTCGTATGGCATTTAATATGGAAATAAAACCCTCATCTTGCTGACGATAGATTTTATTAAGCTCTAACATCACCAACGGATTATCCCTTAAAATTTTAGCGTTAAAGAAGAAAACAGAAGAATAATGATCCCGTAAAACATTCCATTCGGCGTCTTTCACTACTGGTGGCAACTGATACAAATCTCCGATAAACAATACTTGTAAACCACCAAAAGGCCGCATATCGCGACGAACAGATTGCAGGATCACATTAATCGCATCCAATGTATCTGCCCGGACCATTGAAACCTCATCAATCACCAAAAGCTCAAGTTCCTGCAAGATAGCCCTGCGCTGCTTGGTCAATTTAATCGTACTGAATAAACGTGATTTATTGTAAATATGACTATCCTGCTCGTCCCAACGTAATTCATAATCTTCTATAAAGGTTCCAAATGGAAGCCAAAATAAAGAATGTAAAGTGGTTCCGCCCGCATTCATCGCTGCGACGCCCGTGGGTGCCGTAATAGCCATCTTCTTGTAGCTATGCTCACGAATATACTTCAAGAACGTCGTTTTTCCTGTACCAGCCTTTCCTGTTATAAATATGTTTTGGTTCGTTTGGTTAACAAAAGCAACAGCCTGCATAAATGCAGTATTTTCCCGATCGACTTGAAAGTTTGACATATCCTGAAATTAGATTGATCACAAAATTAGCAATTTCATTTTTAACTTCACGCGACATATTATAGCTAGGGATATCCAAAACAGCTCCATTATAACGTATTTAGATAAAGCTAAAACGGTTAACTTAAAATATTAATGGATTTTTTTTATATTTAGCAACTGAATTAACGAATAACAAATTTTTAGAATTTTTAATATGGCTATAGATAAAATCGCATTGTTTGAAAAAGTACAGGAAATGCTGACATCCAAAGGTTTTCGTATTGATAAATCAGATGCTGCACGCCCTTGGGGAGGATTTTTCGTTATCGACGAATCCCAAGCACAAGAATTTGCCGATGAGTACTTCGGCGGAATGGATGTACAAGAATTAAGAATCTCAGGGAAATTAAGTCCAAAAATTTTAATTGTTGCACCAGAGAAAAGACTTTCATGGCAATATCACCACCGTCGTGCCGAAATCTGGCGTGTTATCCAAGGTAACGTAGGCGTTATGGTTTCTGACACAGATGAAGAATCGGTTGTTTCAACATTGAAAGAAGGCGAAACGATTAGATTGCGTCAAGGGCAACGTCACCGTTTAATTGGATTGGATGGCTTCGGTATTTTAGCCGAGATCTGGCAGCACACAGATGCCAACAATCCTTCTGATGAAGACGATATTGTTCGCGTACAAGATGATTTTGGCAGATAATAGTCCCACAAGACCGTTACCGCCCAAACAAAGATTCCCAATCAACAATTGGGAATCTTTGTTTTTACCCCAAACATAAAGCGCCATAGCAGCCGATTCACTCTCCCTAATTTGCATTTCATCGCTTTTATCCAAGCTCCTCCACCCCATGTCCATTTCAGGTGTTCCATAACGCAATTCATTAGAAGAGAATATTAATTTTTATTATTTTAGTAGAGATATAATCAACTATGACATGATGAGCAACGACGATACTAAAAGAGGATCCAGTATATTAAACAGTCTGAAGAAATTAATTTTTGAGGACGATCAGCCGCAGCAAACTCCGCCGGCACAAGCCCCACCGGCTCCGACCACTAATGCCGCTCCTGAAAGACCGCAGGTACCACCGGCATATTCATCGCCGACGGTCCAGGCTCCAACTGGAAAAACACCGCCCCCAATCCCTATAACAGCCAATGACGGAACAACCGACCTCAAAGAAATGAAATTAAAGGTCTATGCCATTCTTGAAAAACTCAACGAACAGGGTGTAGATTTTTTCGAAGTATGGAATGCTGCTGCCGCAATGGGAAAAGTAGAGGAAAACACATTAAAAGCAGCCTATACTTCACTGAAATTTGTAGACAGGTCGTTAACCAAGGATAAACTGGTAGCAACTGGCACAAATTATGCTAATAAACTGAAAGAAACCATTGCCAAAGAATCGGAACAAAAACAGGCTGAAAAGAAAAAGACTGAACAAGACCGAACCATGGAGATTGCAAATCTGAACACTGAAATCAAAACAATAACGGATAATATCGCCAAATTGCAAGATGACCTACAGAAAAAACAACTCGCTTTGGGTCAAATTAATGAAAAGTACGAACCAAGAATTAAAGATATCGAACAAAAAATAAACATCGGCAACGCGGCCGTTGATGAAGTGGTCACCGAAATCAACACTGCATTGCATATGATTAATCAATCAATAACATAAAAATAAATCAATGGAAAGAAAAGATCAGTATGTTAATATTCCCGCTGAGATAAAAACGCAACTTCCGATATTTCAAGTACTGGGCGATCATCTGCCTGCACAATTAAAATCACCAGAAGCGAAGAAGACAGCTTCGTCGATCTTCTTTTGGGCACTTTTACTTGGTGGAGCCTTTGCTTTTTTCAAGTACTTACCGATTATGCTGGAATATGCCGGAAAAAGTATACTTTTTGTGATATTCAGTATAATCCTGATTACCTTATTATTGCTAGCCCCAAAGATCATTGCACTATTGCACCGATTGGGAACCGTCCTACTTTTTAAAGGTGAAAAATCCATCATTAGAAATAACCCTATCGAAACCTTACAACTGTTATCAAGAGATGCAAAAGACACCCTGAAACGCGTGAAGGAAAAAATCAGCAATGTAGACGGTGTCCGCATCGACATGATTCAAAGCGGTGAAACTGCTCAAAAAACAGCCGAAGAGAAGTACACCTATGCGAAACGTTTCACCGCTGAAGCGGCTAATCTCGACGAGAAATCAAAGGAGGAAACGAGCAAAAATAATGCAGAGAAGGCAAATGCTTATGCAAGAGATGCCAAAGAAACACGTACCAAAGCATTTCTATTGGGAAAAGAAGGTGAATCTGAAGAGCAAAATGCGCGCAGTTATGTCCAATATGCCAATCAATTTGCAAAAGTATTGGAAGTCCTAAAAGATAATGAAAGCGCAGCGCGTATCTATGTCAGCACCTTGGATAGCAGCATTTCCATTATTTCCAAGAAGCTAGAAGCCACTCAAAAGATGAAAAATGCCACCGATGGCCTAGCCGATGTGTTCAATATTAAAGATGGCTGGGCATTTCAAGAGGCCATGAATGCAGCAACAGGTGCCATCAGTCAAAATATTGCCTCTATCCGATCGAATCTTGATTTCTTGGATCAAAACAACAACATCACCGTGGGTGGCACGCCTACTCAAGGTGAACTGGAAGAGTTTATCCGCAAAGTTGACGAACGTAATCTAAATGTATTAAACGTAACGCAAATGGCCGATGCCAGCTATGAACTCAAACCCGAAGAAAAAGTAGATAAAGGATTTACATTACTCGATTAATATTAACTAAAATCAAACTTATTATACGAACATTATGGAAGAAAAATCAACATGGGCAAGATTAAGATGGCCAATCAAAGCAATTATCATCGCCTTACCTATTCTCGCAATCGGTTATTGGGCCATTCAATCGGGCAAATTTGATGCTAATTCGACAGTCCAAACAACAGATTCAACAAGCAATAATGGTCATGCGGCCGCACCTTCATCAGGCTCAGAAACGACTCGTTCATTCAACTATCAACCCGAAAAACCAGTCGACGGCGAATACAAGGGTGTCGTTGAAGTGGGCGCTTCGGGTTTCAATTCCTTTGTCGTCAATATGGACAAAGAAAATCGCTGGGAGATCATTTCCAAAGACTTTGGAAAGTCATTTGCCTACGAAGGATTGGCAAATACGGAAGACATCCGTAAAGGATTAAAAGATTATATAGGCATGATGCTCGACAAAGGCGTCAAATCCAAAAACATACATTTCGTCATTAGCTCCGGAGCTCAAAAAGAACCTAAAACTTCAGTTATCAGTGCTGAACTAAGAAAAATGGGCTTTGTGGTCAACTTGGTTACAGCGGAGCAAGAAGGAAAATTAGCGTTAAAATCTGTCCTACCGAAAGCTTACGAAGATAATTCATTTGTTGTTGACATTGGCTCCGGTAACACCAAAATTTCCTGGATTGACGGTGACACAAAATCGGTAGAAGCACCCGGTGCAAAATATTATGAAAAAGACCTTAAAGATGACGCTGTCTATACAGAAGTAAAAAAATTAGGCGAGAAAATTCCTTCAAATAAAAGAGAGGTTTGTTTTATTATAGGCGGGGTTCCTTTTGAACTAGCATCACAGACACGCCAAGGTGAAGAGCGTTTTACGGTTTTGAACGATCCAGCATCTTACAAAACAGATAAAGTAAAAACAAAGAGCGGTGTCAACATCTATAAAGCAATTAAAGATGCAACCAATTGCGACACCTTCGTATTTGATTGGGATGCCAATTTCACGATCGGATTCCTACTTTCACTAAACAAATAGTCAAGACGATTAGCATAAAAAAAGCGCTGTTCTCTTTTATTGAGAACAGCGCTTTTTTTATAACCTTTTTTGTTATCCCATAAAACTCAAGAGATATAAAACAATAATGATCGCCAATACCAAAAAAGCGATTTTCCAAAAGCTATAAGGTCTTTGTCCATAAACTTTACCGTTAAATGCATTGACCATGATCTGATAACTCTTTCCTTTGTACTGATAAGCTGATAACCATACAGGTAAAAGAATATACTTCAATTTAATGGATTTAAAATCGCTATCAATAGAATCAATATCCTGTGTATCACCACCGATGTCATTCTCAACCTGACGTTCGATTTCCCGATCCATAATAGTCCGGGCAGTTTCCGCCGCTTTTACATGATCCACACTAAAAGTTTCAGCGATAAAGCCACTTAAATATTGCTCATTGAAAGGTTTTAGATAGCCCAAATTCCAAGGTCCGATTTTATCAGAGAACTTTTCGGGAAGAGATGTTGATCCCGAAATGACAATATCCTTAAATTGACTATAGATACTACCTGAAGCTGGATACCAATTTGTTCGTCTTTCTTCGTATTCTTCCGTCTCACCATCCGAATTGCGTCTTGTACGCGTCACATAATAATACTCTCCACGTGACCCGACGTAATCAGAATGTACATCTGCATCATAGGACCAAAATGGTATATACACTCCTTTTAAACGATCATTTCTTGAATTAAAAATTCGCTTAAAGTCATTCGGAGCGAACCATATCTTACCGGCCCATTGTGTCAATAGCCCAAAAGCATTTTTGTAATCAACGGAAAAGGGAACAAGACCATGTGGCTTCACAATACGCTTTTGCTGATGGTCAATTACCAAAGGTGAAGCACAAAAAGCACATAAATCTGCCGTAACATGAGGATTCAAACGCGAGTTTGCGCCACAGTTACTACAATGCACAACTTCAGCCAAATAGCTATAGCGCTCATCAGCGACTCCTTCCATTGCTTGTCCAAAAACTTTATAATCTGTAGATTCAATATGCCCATCTTCCGGTAGCTGATCCGCTATTTCATTCCTAGTTCCACAATAGGAACACTCTAAATAGGAAGTACCAGGCTGATAAGTCAAAATAGCACCACAGCCCTGGCATTTTAACCCCTGCTCTATTTCGGAGGTTTTTTCTTCAAAACTCATAAAACTCGGTCGTCCGTTTTATCCTAAACTCCTGGTATCGGTGGCGGGTTCTGCGAAAACAGATCCTTTAATTCGCCTACCTTTTCAGCCTCAATCCAGTTTTCAAGTCCCTCTTTCCAAACCAAGGTGGCAAGTGTCATCGTCCCCTCTTTTACAAGACCGCGCAGCTGTTCCGGATCAAATGGCCCTTCCTGCTTACCTTTAATGGCCAGGTAATAAGCTACCGTTTTGGGCAATGGAGGCGGTCCAACGGCTCCGGTAGACGAAGCTACAGCAGCTGAGCCCATACCAGTAGGATTATTCCCATCAAAACTGTTTTGCTGAAATACATTACCCATTTGACCAACCATTCCTGCTCCCAGCCCAGCACCAAATCCAGCACCTACGATCCCCCCACTATTGGGATTCTCAGCAGCTTTCTCCATGGAATTAGCCGCTTGAAATTGGGCATATGCCCCTAGATTACCAACGACCCCCATACTGCTTCGCTTATCAAGCGCTTTTTCCACCTCTTCTGGGAATGAAATATTTTCGATTAAGAATTTCGTTAAGCTCAAACCCAACTCCTCAAAATCAACCCCAATTTTTTGTTGTATCAAAGCCGAAACTTCATCATAGTTGGATGCGAGGTCTAAGGCTGGTATCTTCGACTCAGCAATAGCATCCATCCCACGCGATACCGCAATATTTCGAAGCTGCTCTGTGATATCTTCAACAGTAAAAACAGGCGTCGTCGCAACCAGCTGTTTCATAAAAATAGTAACATCCTTCACCTGAAAGGAGAAATTACCGAAAGCCCGAAGTCGAATTGGTCCAAATTCAGGATCCCGCAGCATAATCGGATTTTTGGTTCCCCATTTCTGATTGACAAATTGTCGAAGGTTGACAAAATAGACATCGGCTTTGAATGGGCTATTGAACCCGTATTTCCAACCTCTGATGGTTGTCATGATCGGCATATTCTGTGTTGTCAATTCATAGCGACCAGGCTGAAAAACATCCGCAACCACACCTTCATTCAAAAATACCGCAGCCTGCCCTTCCCGCACAGTCAACTGCGCACCCATTTTTATTTCATTCTGATACCGTGGAAACTTCCACACAATCGTATCTGCGCTATTATCGACCCATTCGATAATATCGACAAACTCATTCCTAATTTTATCAAATAATCCCATAAATTATTCTCGTTACAATTACTTACACTAAATGTAAACATTTCCCCCCAAACCGGCAATTTTCTTCAACAGCACGCAAACGATCGATATCTAAAAAATTTAGCCTTTTAAACTACTTATCGTAGTTTATTTTTTTTACTTTTGTTAGCTAAGTTCTACATTAATTTATGAGTACATATAACGAAGACAGCATTAGGTCCCTGGATTGGAAAGAGCATATTCGCCTTCGTCCGGGAATGTACATTGGAAAATTAGGGGACGGTTCGGCCTATGATGATGGTATCTATGTTTTATTGAAAGAGGTCGTTGACAACTCGATTGATGAGTTTGTTATGGGCGCTGGTAAAATTATTGATATCACGGTAAACGAAAATAAAGTTTCCGTACGCGATTATGGACGTGGTATTCCAATTGGTTCTGTGGTTGATGTTGTTTCTAAAATCAATACAGGTGGTAAATATGATAGTAAGGCTTTCCAAAAGTCCGTTGGTTTAAATGGTGTCGGTACAAAAGCCGTAAATGCTTTGTCCAGTCAGTTTACCGTACAGTCATATCGTCAAAACATAACGCGCATCGCCCAATTCTCCAAAGGGGAATTAGTCAACGATGAACAAAAGGATACAACACAACGAAATGGTACAGCCGTAACATTTTACCCCGACGATTCTATTTTCCGGAATTATAAATATAGGCCTGAATTTGTTGAAAACATGATCTGGAACTATGTTTTTCTAAACTCAGGTCTTACGATCAACTTTAATGGGCAAAAGTTTATTTCTGAGCACGGACTAAAAGATCTATTGGAACGAAATATTGATGCTGAATCCATGCGCTATCCGATTATTCACTTACGGGGGGATGATATTGAAATCGCGATGACTCACGGCCAGCAGTACGGAGAAGAATATTATTCTTTTGTCAACGGTCAGCATACCACGCAAGGTGGAACACACCAGGCTGCCTTCCGTGAGGCACTTGTCAAAACAATCCGCGAGTTCTACAAAAAAGAATTTGACGCATCGGATATTCGTTCATCAATCATCGGCGCCATCGCGATCAAAGTGCAGGAACCTGTTTTCGAATCACAGACGAAAACAAAGCTAGGATCTCAAAGTGTAGGCCCGGAAGGTCCTACTGTAAGAGGATTTATCAATGACTTTGTCAAAAAAGCATTGGATGATTACCTACATAAAAATCCGGCTACGGCAGATGCTCTTCAAAAACGTATTCTACAGTCTGAACGTGAACGTAAGGATATCGCCGGGATCAAAAAACTCGCCAACGAAAGAGCGAAGAAAGCCTCTTTGCACAATCGTAAACTACGTGACTGTAAAGTGCACTTCAGCGATAAAAATGAACGTAACCAAGAAACAACTTTGTTTATCACTGAGGGGGATTCTGCATCTGGTTCCATTACCAAATCGCGGGATGTGCAGACTCAAGCAGTTTTCAGTTTAAAAGGAAAACCGTTAAACTCCTACGGCATGTCCAAAAAGATCGTTTATGAAAACGAAGAATTTAACCTCTTACAACACGCGCTTAATATTGAAGACGGTCTCGATGGATTACGCTACAACAATATCGTTATCGCTACCGATGCCGACGTCGATGGAATGCACATCCGTCTGTTGTTATTGACATTTTTCTTGCAGTTTTTTCCAGACCTTGTCAAAGCTGGTCACGTTTCCATCTTACAGACACCACTTTTCCGTGTCCGCAACAAAAAGGAAACGATCTATTGTTATTCCGATGAAGAACGACAAAAAGCAATCGCAAAATTAGGCGCTAAGCCTGAAATTACCCGATTCAAAGGTTTAGGTGAGATATCACCTTCCGAATTCGGATTATTTATCGGAAAAGATATCCGCCTTGATCCGGTTATCTTGTCCAAAGACAATAAAATTCAACAGTTATTAGAATATTACATGGGCAAAAACACACCAGACCGACAAAAACATATTGTCGAAAATCTACGTGTTGAAGTTGACCTTGAAGAAGAACTAACAAAAAAAGCGGGTTAAAATAACCCGCTTTTTTAGCAACCTACAACCACCTTTCATGCACAACCAAACCTTAATTCTGATCCAATGTCAAGATGCCGTTGGATTGGTCGCCAACATTTCAAATACGCTAGCAAAATATCAGCTCAATATTGTCACCATGCGTGAATATGTGGATGAAGAAGCCAACAAATTTTTCGTGCGTGTCGTGTGTAACGGGCTCATGTCTGAGCAGAAAAAGCTTTCCGATTCCCTTGCCGAAGTACTTCCTCCATCCGCTCAGATACAAATAAACCCCAATAACCGCAAAAAAATCGTCGTCCTCGTGACCAAGGAGCATCACTGCCTTGCCGATATCTTAGTAAGACAACACTTCGAAACATGGGGAGCGGAGGTGCAGGCAGTAATTGGTAACTATGAATCACTACGCTCCTTTACAGAAAAGTTCGATATCCCATTTCATTGTATCTCGCATGAAAACCTAACAAAGGAAACATTCGAAAAACAGCTGATCGCACAAATCCAAAACTATCATTTCGATTATATTATTTTAGCGAAGTTTATGCGGATCTTGTCCCCTCAGTTTGTCAGTACCTTTGAAAATAAACTGGTTAACATACACCATTCATTTCTCCCCGCTTTTATTGGCGCCAACCCGTACAAGCAGGCTCATGCAAGAGGAGTTAAGATCATCGGCGCCACAGCGCATTTCGTTACCGACCAACTCGATGAGGGCCCCATCATCGTACAGGATATACGACATGTCAACCACACCTATACTGTAAAAGATATGGTAACTGCCGGAAAAGAAATAGAAAAGGCTGTTTTGAGCAGAGCAATTCGTCTCCTTAGCGAAGATCGTGTGATGCGCAACGATTACAAGACAATTGTATTTGAATAGTGATTACAATCATTTCCCCATAAAACAATCATTACTTTTTTTCAGCGTTATTCTCCATTATTTCGTAAAAGAAATATTTAAGAATGACGCATACTTTTCATATCCCCGTATTAGGCTTAGCTTTCTCCATCGACTCCGCACTTAAGGTCGCACAATACGGTATCTCATCCGTAATGTCTATTGTTGACGATGAACTAATCGAGCGCATGCGCCGCTATTACTGCGGACAATATCAAATCTCCTATCATCCGATCGCTAAAACAGAAGACGATTACCGAGCAAAAAGAATTACGGCCTATCTCAATCTTGTACAGTTTGTGGTCAATAGGCAAATCGAGGCCTTAAAGCGTCAACCTTTTACCAAAAATTCCGAACTTACCAAATATTTTCAGCTTCTACCCGATTCTCACCCTTCAAAACCAATTTATCATGCGATGGAAATTGAAAGCAATCGCGCGATTAAAACCGAGCTGCAAGATCTATTGATCAATTACCTCAAAGCGGGAGACATCGATGTTAATATTATGTCCAAAGTCGATAAAATGAATTACCAGGATGGTAACCTATTGGATCAACATTATTCTGATGCTTCAGCAGCCTTACGTGGTTTTGCCAACTCCACCCTGCATTCCTCTCTAATTCTTTCTGCAGGGATGAATCCACACCTATACGCTTACCTCGCTGAATTACCGGCTTTCTTCCCAAATAGTGAAGGTCTATTTGACAAAAAAATCGTTTTGAAAGTAAGTGACTTTCGATCGGCGCTCATCCAGGCAAAATATCTCGCTAAGCGTGGTGTATGGGTATCTGAATTCAGAATAGAATCCGGTTTGAACTGCGGTGGTCATGCCTTCGCAACCGATGGTTTTCTTCTGGGGCCAATCCTTCAGGAGTTTAAAGAGAAAAAAGAAAGTCTGAAAACCGAACTTTTCGAGATATACCACGAATATTGGACTTCCCAAGGGCGCTCATTAACAACTCCCCCTATCATCAAGTATACAGTTCAAGGAGGTGTGGGAACTGCTTCAGAACATCAATTCTTGTTAAATTATTATGGATTCGATGCCGTAGGATGGGGATCCCCATTTCTGATGGTTCCCGAAGCAACAACGGTAGATCAAGAAACCTTAAAAGCATTGGAAACTGCCAAGCAAGAAGACTTTTACTGTAGTGGAACATCTCCCTTGGGAATTCCCTTTAACAATTTCAGAAAAAGTGGCGCGGAGTATCTACGATTGGAACGTATAAAAAAAGGGCGCCCCGGTAGCCCTTGTAAAAAAGAATACCTTATTTCAAACACAGAGTTTAGTGATAAACCGATCTGCACCGCATCACGCGTCTATCAACATCAAAAGATCCAGGAACTCCAAAAACAAAACCTGTCCGCTGCAGAATACGATAAAGCCTTCGACGCCATTACAGAGAAAACCTGTCTTTGTGAAGGGCTCGCAGCACCCGCCTATCTCAAGTACAATATCCAGAAGAGCAAAGAACAGACCGCTGTATCCATCTGCCCAGGCCCAAATCTTGTCTGGTTCAAAAAACAATATTCTTTGCGGGAAATGATCGACCACATCTATGGCCGTATTTCGGTTTTTGAAAATGACAACAGACCTTTTATTTTAATTAACGAACTCAATCTTTATATCGATCATATTCAAAAATATGTCGCAGACAATAAAAATATCATGAACGATAAAAAGATAAAATATGTAGCCAAATTCAAAGCACAATTACAAGCTGGAATAACCTATTACAACGAACTTACCCAACACTTATCGCTCATTCCACAAAACATCAGCGCAGCGATCCCAAGACAGCTTGAACTTGCATCACTACGTTTAAAAGACATACATATTTAACTCCCTGATATAGCTTAAAAACAAACACGGGGCGCTTAAATAAGCACCCCGTGTTGTTATCAAAGAATCTTTTGACAAGTCTTACTCCGCTATTTTGCGAAATTTACCAAATACGCCAAGTGGAAGTTTTGGTCCTGCAGTTGCTTGTAAAAACAACTCCCCTATTTCTAAGTTTTCCACTTTTGGAAAAGCCGTCTTAATTAAATTTTCAACAATAACAGAAGAAAAGCCTAATGAATACGTATTTAAAATCAAGAAATGTTCTTTAGGATCCAATAATTGAACGACATCAGTCATCATTTCCATAATGTGATCTTCCAATTTCCATTTCTCTCCCTTCGGCCCATGTCCGTATGCCGGTGGATCCAAAATAATCCCATTATACGTATTACCTCTTTTCAGCTCACGTTTTACAAACTTCAAAGCATCTTCAACCACCCAACGAATGTTATCCAAATTGGAAATTTCCATATTTTCATTAGCCCAGGTAACTACCTGTTTAATAGAATCTACGTGCGTTGTATCCGCACCGGCAGCCTTTGCTATTAAAGATGCTCCACCAGTGTATGCAAAAAGATTTAGAACCTTCGGTTTCTCCGTCTTAAATGAACGAACAGATTCCGAAATATAATCCCAATTTACAGCCTGCTCCGGAAATATCCCGACGTGTTTAAAAGATGTCAAGCCCAATCTAAATTTGATGGCCACGTCGTTATTTTTATATTCGATGTGCCAACGGTCCTGGACCTTCGGATTTTTCTTCAACCATTCTCCAGAAGTAGCCGAACGACCTTTGAATTTGATATGGTAACGCTTGTTCCAATCCGCATCACTCAATGCCTTAGGCCATACAGCCTGAGGTTCTGGTCTGATTAAAATTAAATCACCAAAACGTTCCAGTTTTTCAAAATCACCACAGTCAATGAGTTCATAGTCCTTCCAATGCTGTGGGGTCAATAGTTGTATATTTGTTGCTGCCAAAATCAAAATTTTCCGACAAAACTAAGCTAAATTTCAATAGAAAAGAAATCTGCACGATGCTAACGCAGATCAAACACCTAAAATTAAGCGCTATAAAGCCCTCTTCTTACATGTTATTGCCCCATTGAAGCCTTAGCACTTTTCATTAATGGACTTGCAAAAACAAAGTTGTTCAATTCTTCCACATCCGATCGCATCATATCCTTATTGGAACCTTCCCAGAATTTTTGTCCCTTATAGAGAAACAAAATATACTCACCAATTCCCATCACAGAATTCATATCATGTGTAACAACGACCGTCGTACATTTCAATTCTTGCGTAATTTTTAGCACCAATTCGTCAATAACAATCGAAGTCTCCGGATCTAATCCCGAATTGGGTTCATCACAAAAAAGGTATTTGGGGTTCATACTAATTGCGCGTGCAATTCCAACCCGCTTTTTCATCCCCCCCGATAGTTCCGCAGGGAACAATTTATTTCTTCCCTCTAGATTAACCTGTTCCAGACAATGATTTGCCCGATCTAATTTCTCCGCTTTGGACATCTCCGTAAACATGTCCAGCGAAAACATAATATTCTGTTCGACCGTCATCGAATCAAACAGCGCTGAATTTTGAAAAAGCATGCCTATTTCTTTTCGAATAGGAACGCGCTCTTCAAAATTCATCCGAGTAAAATCCTTGCCATCAAAAATCACCTTTCCTTTTTCCGGTTGATGCAGGCCCACAATACATTTCAATAAAGTACTCTTTCCGGAACCCGACCCCCCGATAATCAAACTCACTTTTCCAGGTTCGAAATTTGCACTGATACCCTTCAGAACGTGATTGTCTCCAAATGACTTGTTAATATCTTCGATTTGAATCATAAAATCTTTTTAAAGCATTAATGCGGTTATCACATAATCTGCAGCAAGAATAGTTATGCAGCCAACTACAACTGCTTCTGTGCTAGCTTGCCCAACTTCCAAAGCTCCCCCCTTTACATTATACCCTTTATAAGCTGATATCGAAGTAATAATAAACCCAAATACAACAGCTTTAACAAGGGCAACTGTCACCGTAAAACCATTGAAACCATCTTGAATTCCTAAAATATAATCCGCCTGTGTCACAGCACCCGAAAGTGACCCGCCCAACAGACCGCCAACTAAAGCGCATACGATGGAAATAATAACCAACATCGGAATCATGGTGATACCTGCCAATATTTTGGGTAATATCAAATAACCAGGGGCATTGATCCCCATAATTTCCAAGGCATCAATTTGCTCTGTCACACGCATGGATCCGATCTGCGAAGATATAGACGACCCAATTTTTCCCATTAGGACTAACCCCGAGATCGTTGGTCCCAATTCCAAAATATTTGAATCCCGGTTGATCGAACCTATAATAGAATTTGGGATCAAATCGGAAACCATCTGAAAGGCAATTTGCATGGTCATAACAGCTCCAATGAAGGTGGAAATAATGACGATAAGCCCCAAAGATCCTATACCAATATCGGTCATTGCCAATACGGTTTCCTTCCAATAAATTCGACCTTTCTCCGGTCTTTTAAAAACTGATTTCAGGAGTATGAGATATGCACCAATGTGATGAAAGATCATATTATCTATTTAATTTCAATGTATTACGCCAATTTTACGACTATACTAAACCAAGCAATCCATTAAAGGTAATTAATTCCAGCAAATATATAAACAAGCAAAAACCCAAAAAGTATACGAAAAACGAAATTACTTACCGATCAATTAGTCACATTTACCGATTTTTTATGTATAATAGCCTAAACATTCATACGGTATCTCCCAAAGCGACTTACTTTTGAGATATATTAACAAACGGAATTAGTTATGAATACACGAAGAATAACAACTGGTATCACCATTCTCTTTATAGGAGTTGTTTTATTATTATCACAGCTCAATACAATCTCATTTAACTGGGTAGGTATTTTTAGATACTGGCCGCTGTTTATTGTCCTTGCTGGAATTCGTATGCTGGTACCCAAAGACCAACAGATTGGACAGTTTGTTGCCATTGGTTCTACCGTAGTGATTTTAGGTTTTTTGACTTACATAGGGCTGTCGACACCAAAAGAGCCGATTTTAACACAATTATTGAAAAGCAAAGGTGTCAACATCAATATCGACGACCCTAACGACAAAACAAATTATACAACAGAAAAACTCAATGTACCGTTGGACGATAAAATCCATAGCGCTACCTTAAACCTCGATTTGGGGGCCACTTCATTAAGAAATGATAGTAGCACTACGACAGAAATCTTCTCGGCATTTAACACATCAAAAGAATATTTACTGGGCGTAACTGTACATGGAGAGTCCGCAGACAAATTAGATATCAACTTAAAGGGAAAATTCAAAAACAAGGATTTTAACAGCAAAAACAACAATACGTTCATCGCTTTAAACCCTAACATCCTATGGAATCTGAATTTTGATGTAGGTGCAATTGATGCCAAGTTGGATCTTTCACCCTACAAGATAGAAACATTGGATATTGATGCTGGAGCGACAAGCCTAAAGCTAAAATTAGGACAGCCCCTAGCAACAACTAAAATTTCGATGGATGCCGGAGCCTCCTCTATTGAGATCTCCATCCCAAAAAATGCTGCCTGCCGCATTACAAGCGACAATGCATTATCCTCAACAGATTATGAGGGCGATTTTCTAAAAAGTGAAGGCGAGGTAAAATCGACGAATTACGATTCGGCCGCTCAAAAATTCGATTTCGACATCAACGGTGGCATCGCGTCAATAAAAATTAGAAGATATTAATTGACAGCCAATTTTTAGCCAAGAAAAGCTAACTTTGTGTTAGATATGGACACAAGTAATATGTTGACATTACCTGGAATCTATTGCAATTCCAAGGTAGATTATTCGAGATGGAAAACGAGGGAAATTCAGATCGGTGATATTCCCATGGGTGGCGATAATCCCATTCGTATTCAAAGTATGACTACAGTAGATACAATGGATACGATGGGCTCGGTTGAGCAGACCATTCGAATGGTTGAAGCGGGCTGCGAATACGTTCGTATTACCGCTCCCAGTATTAAAGAAGCACAAAATTTAGCTAACATAAAAAATGAACTTCGCAGAAGAGGCTATAAGGTCCCTTTAGTTGCTGATATTCATTTTACACCAAATGCTGCCGAGGTTGCCGCTCGTATCGTCGAGAAAGTAAGAGTCAATCCTGGTAACTATGCAGACAAGAAAAAGTTTGATCAGCTATCTTATACCGATGCTGAATACAAGCGCGAGTTAGAGCGCATCTATCAAAAATTCACTCCGCTCGTAAATATCTGCAAAGAAAATGGTACCGCCATGCGTATTGGTACCAACCACGGCTCACTGTCGGACAGGATCATGAGTCATTACGGCGATACCCCAGAAGGGATGGTCGAATCTGCCATGGAATTTATCCGGATGTGTGAAGATCTGAGTTTCTACAATCTCTGTATCTCAATGAAATCATCCAACCCGCAGGTGATGGTCAAAGCCTATCGGTTGCTGGTCGAAAAAATGGTTTCCGAAAACATGAACTACCCCCTACACCTCGGTGTAACGGAGGCTGGAGACGGCGAAGATGGTCGTGTAAAATCTGCCGTTGGTATCGGAACACTTTTGGAAGATGGACTGGGTGATACTGTACGTGTATCGTTAACCGAAGAGCCTGAACGGGAAGCTCCAGTCGCCATAGCACTTGTCAATAGATATAGCAAAAGAAAGGCAAACATCGAGAGTCAGCCCAAACAAGAGATTGTTCAGCTCTCTCCAGAGACACCAAATATTCCTTATGCCAGCCAGGAAGTAAATACCTTTATCGGAGGCTCTTTGGTACCAAGGATTGTGGTCGACATTTCTAAAGAAAATCTGAAAGACGCTCAGATCCTTTCCAAAGTTGGCTATCGCTATGATATCTTATTAGATAAATACCACATGGGTGAGCAGTCTGTAGACTTTGTCTATCTCGCAGACAATTTGCCATCCTTTACGATGCCCGCAAATCTGAAGCAAGTATATAACTATAACACCTGGTCAAAACTTACCGATCAAACTAATATTCATCCCCTCTTTACCTTAGACGAATTCGTAAAGTCGGACAACAAGGATAAAGTCCTGAATATGGTCAAAATCTGTAATTCAGATTTGTTAACCCCACTGTTTGAATCTTTACAGCTTGACAAAACTGTCGTATTTATAGTAGAAACCGATTATTTGCACGGTATGGCAGATCAAAGACAGTTCTTCCGAAACCTGCAGGAAATCGGGATCAACAATCCAGTCATTATCAAACGTTCTTATCTGGAAGACGACTTCTCAGGACCTATTGGTGATTTTATGAATCCCGAAGAACCTATTTCAAAAATACAGCTTTATGCCTCTACGGATTTAGGTGCATTATTGATCGATGGATTGGGGTCAGGAATATGGATAGACTCTCCGGCAACGGCATTAGAAAACATCGCCTCACTTTCTTTCGGAATTTTACAGGCAACAAGATCCAGAATATCCAAGACAGAATATATTTCCTGCCCAAGTTGTGGCAGAACTTTATTTGATCTCCAAGAAACTACACAGATGATCCGAAGCCGTACCAATCACCTAAAAGGGCTAAAAATTGGCATCATGGGCTGTATCGTTAATGGCCCTGGAGAAATGGCGGATGCTGACTATGGTTATGTTGGAGCGGGACCTGATAAAGTGACGCTATATAGAGGTCAGCAGATCGTTAAGAAAAATGTAAGTTCCGCACATGCCTTAGACGAATTGATCAAGATCATTCAAGATGATGGACTGTGGATCGAAGAAATACAACAAGACTAGAATTAACAAATGAAGCTTTACATAAAACAGCAAAGGGAATCAAATGATTCCCTTTGCTGTTTTATGTATACGAATGAACTTACATTACATCTTATCTTCTTATCGAACAGAAAATCTTTTCACCACAGTTTCTGAACCAGCGACTACCCGTACAAAGTAAAACCCTGTCGTTAATTTTCCGCCATGCTCAAAGGAAAGATTTTGAATTCCTGAATCTAGGTTGCCATTCATTAATTGAAGAATCTCATTGCCCAATGCATCCATTACTTTAATAGAGACACTTGACGATTTTGCCAATTTAAAAGAAAGATTTATTTGCTCCGCAATCGGATTATAGAAAACCTTCACATTATTGATAAGTTTCTCTGTGTCCTTGATGTTGTTGTCTTCCCCGAATGCCTCAGTACCGTCCCAAATATGTTGCGAAATAGTATGGTCATAAGGAGACTTTGCATACACCCGAGTCATCCCGCTGCACAATGTCAGTGCGGATAAAAGTATTAAACAAGCTGCTTTAAGTAGATTTCTCCCCATAGTGTTAAATTAGACTTCAAATACTGGTTACGGTTTAATCAAATATAACGCTAACTATTTGAATTATCAACAACAAAGTTAGTATTTTGTTTAAAAGTTTTTCAGCAAATAGATTCATTCTAAGTTTCTTTTAACAAATTTTAACAGCTCTTGCGCATGTCAAAGTAAATGCTAAAATTTGG
Organism: Sphingobacterium siyangense; assembly: GCF_023277505.1. Taxonomy (NCBI): domain Bacteria; kingdom Pseudomonadati; phylum Bacteroidota; class Sphingobacteriia; order Sphingobacteriales; family Sphingobacteriaceae; genus Sphingobacterium; species Sphingobacterium siyangense. The sequence continues at coordinate 5,628,868 of NZ_CP080574.1, forward strand.
CGCAGGAAATGTACCTACTTAAAGTACAGGCAAAAAGTATATTTTTGCAGTATATTTTGAAATAAAATAATTGATAAATGGCAGACAACAGTCATCACAACAGTATCAATAAGGTGAGTTTCGCCGGATTATTGATCAGTTTAGGAATCGTTTTTGGAGATATCGGAACTTCTCCATTGTATGTTTTCAAAGCAATCATGGGACAAGGAGCCATTCAAAAAGACTTAGTCTTGGGCGGGCTATCCTGTGTTTTTTGGACACTGACCCTCCAGACAACAGTAAAGTATGTTTGGATCACACTCCGGGCGGACAATAAAGGTGAAGGTGGTATCCTATCCCTTTATTCATTGGTACGCAAGCGTGCCCCTTGGTTAATTTTTCCGGCGATGATCGGTGCGGCGACCTTATTAGCGGACGGAATGATTACCCCTGCCATCACAATATCCTCGGCTATTGAAGGTTTGGATCTCAAATTCCCAGGATTACCCACAGTACCTATTGTAGTTACGATTATCTCCTTATTGTTTATCATTCAACGATTTGGAACATCTGTAGTAGGAAAAGTTTTTGGTCCATTGATGACCATTTGGTTTACAATCATTGGTGTAATTGGTTTATCTCATCTTCACCTCGCACCAGAAGTGATGAAAGCAATCAACCCTTATTATGCCTTCCATATTTTAATTACTTATCCCCATTCACTATTATTGATCGGTGCAGTATTTTTATGTACTACAGGCGCCGAAGCATTGTATTCGGATATGGGACACTGTGGTAAAAACAATATCCGTATCAGCTGGATCTACGTAAAAATCACACTTATACTAAATTATTTCGGACAAGGAGCCTGGTTATTAACACAGGAAGGACGTGTCCTAGGGGGTGAAAATCCGTTCTATTCAATCATGCCCGATTGGTTTATCGGTTACGGTATCGCTATCGCAACGATCGCAGCGGTCATCGCCAGTCAAGCCATGATATCTGGCTCTTATACCCTAATTTCGGAAGCAGTACGTTTGAATATATGGCCTAAAGTCGCTATCCGCTACCCCAGCGAACATAAAGGACAATTGTATGTACCATCCATCAATTTAATTTTATGGGTCGGCTGTATGATCGTCATCTGGGTTTTTGAAGAATCAAGCCGAATGGATGCAGCCTATGGGCTTGCGATCAATTTAACGGTATTGATGACCACGATCTTAATGGGATATTTCCTCGCCATGAAAAAGGTCAATCGCGTGCTAATTGCTATATTTTTAGTTGCTTATTTTGTAATTGAATTAACTTTCTTAGTAGGAAATGGTGTCAAAATAGCCCATGGAGGTTGGTTAACCCTTTTGCTTGCAACGGCGTTATTTGGAACAATGTATTGCTGGTATACGGCGCGAAAAATTAAAAATCGTTTTGTTAACTTCATTAACATCAACAAATACTACCCCATTATCTCCGAATTGAGTGAGGACAAATCCGTTCCCCCATATGCATCACATTTGGTATATCTGACAAGTGCAAATTTCAAATCCGAGATAGAGGCTAAAATTATTTATTCAATTATTAATAAAAAACCAAAGCGTGCGGATGTATATTGGCTGGTCCACGTTGATGTGATGGATCATCCACATACAAAAGAGTATTCGATCGATCAGCTTATCCCGGGTAAGTTAATACGGGTTGATTTTAAACTTGGCTTTAGAGAAGAACAGCGCATCAGTCTGCTGTTCAGAAAAGTAGTTGAGGAAATGGTAAAAAAAGGTGAAATTGACATTACCAGTCAATACGACACCTTACGTAAATACAATATTCCAGGTGACTTTAAGTTTGTTGTTTTGGAAAAAGTACTCTCCAAAACCAACCAGATGACATGGATAGAGAAGGTAATTATGGACATCTATGGTTACCTCAAAAAAATGAGTTTGTCCGAAGAAAAAGGTTTCGGTTTAGATTCCAGCTTTGTTACAATTGAGCGGGTTCCACTCAATTTTCCACAGACTTCAGAGGTCCATCTCATACGGAAAGATTAAGACTCCTCAAGGTGATGCGCAAGCATCACCTTTTTTATTCAATAGAATTGCATTACTTTTGTTGCAAATAATACATCATGGCAGACGCTAATCCAAAAAAGAAATTACACCCTAGAAATAGACATCTCGATAACTATAATTTTGAAGAACTGAGCAAAGTCGAACCTTCGCTCAAAGATTTTGTTATAGAAAATGCTTATAACGTAAAATCCATCGATTTTAACAATCCCGATGCTGTTAAAACGTTAAACAAGGCACTTCTAAAAAAATATTACCACATTCAACACTGGGATATTCCCAAAGAGAATCTTTGCCCCCCTATTCCGGGCCGAGCAGATTATATTCATTATATCGCAGACGTGCTTGCAAGGGATAATAATGGTGAGATTCCAAAAGGTGGAAATATCCATATACTCGATATCGGTGTTGGTGCAAATTGTATCTACCCAATCATCGGGCATCAGGAGTATGGATGGAGCTTTGTAGGATCTGAAATTATCAAGAGCGCATACAAAAATGCAATCGAGATAACACGGACAAATATGAGCTTAAAGAAGAGTATACAAATCCGTTTACAAAATAACCCGAAAGCCATATTCAAAGATATTATCCTTCCAGGTGAGAAATATGATGTGGTAATCTGTAATCCCCCATTTTTTAGCTCTCAAACCGAGGCTTTACAGCAGTCCATCCGTAAGACTACAGGCATTAAAGAAGCTAAAATAGACGAAAAACCTGTAACACAAGCATTTTCTGGACAAGGAAGCGAGTTGTGGTGTGATGGTGGTGAAAAAGCTTTCTTGTCACGCATGATCTTTGAAAGTCAATTTCACAAAGATCAAGTAAAATGGTTCACAACATTAGTTGCTCACCGCGAAGACATTCGCTTTCTACAACACAAACTAAAGAAAATAAATGTAAAAGAGACCGAGGTGATCCGCATGGAACAAGGCAATAAGGTAAGCCGAATCCTTTTGTGGAGATTCTAATACATCCATAATGGATCAAAGAAAAGGAGCTATCTTTTTATCAGATAGCTCCTTTTCTTTGATCCATTATGTACGACGCTTCTCGTAAACTATACTTGCGCCTGTTTATTTAACTTTGAATGTTTATAGCCATACATAAAATATACAGCCAATCCAATTACGAGCCAGATCACAAATATTATCCAGTTACTTGCCCCCAATTCCGTCATCAAATACAGATTGATCAGGATACCAACGACAGGCAATAATGAAAAATTCATTTTAAAGCTATAAATACTCAGTCCAAGCCAGGTTAACCAAAATATAATGACCAACATTTTATGTTCTATAATTTCAAGGAAGGAAAGCGATTTCCACTCTTTTATCGTCTCTTGCCCATAGCTAAAAATGAGCACTATAGCGATCAGTAGCCCTGCACCAACTAAATATTTGCCATTGATGTAAGGAACTTTAAATTTGGATTTTGCAGATAAGCCCGAATAATCCATATACAATACACCTGCACAAACAAGGATAAAGGCAAAAAAAGTACCCACGCTCGTTAGATCCACAAAGAAGTCCATTTTAAAAAATAACGAAGGAATAGCAACCACTAAACCCGTTACAATAGTCGCAAAAGAAGGTGTCTTATATTTTGGGTGGATCGTCGCGAATTTCTTCCACAACAAACCGTCCCGACTCATAGTCATCCAAATTCTTGGTTGAGCCAATTGATACACCAGCAAAGCACTGGTAATGGCAATCACAGAGGTCACCGATATAATTCCGGCCATATGGTCAAAGCCGACATATTTAAACACGAAAGCAAGTGGATCCTTCACATTTAATTCGGTATAGTTAACCATCCCCGTCAAGACCAGGGTAATGGCAACATACAATACAGTACAAATCAATAGACAATAGATCATTGCCTTAGGCAGATCGCGCTGTGGGTTTTTACACTCTTCGGCAGTTGTGGAGATCGAATCGAATCCGATAAAGGCAAAGAAAACTGCGGCTACACTTCCGAGTACACCTTTCAGGCCATTCGGTGCAAAAGGTGTCCAATTTTCAGGTTTAATGAAAAATATACCCCCAAAAATGACAGCCAAGATGATTGCTACCTTAATCATCACCATCACCATACTGGCTTTCTGCGATTCCTTAATTCCGATGTAAACCAACCAAGTGACCAAAAACGTGATAACACCTGCCGGTAAATCAAAAATAATAGGGACACCGCCAATCCGTGGCGCACTATTAAAAGCATCCAGACCATGCTGGTCGATTGCGGTCAAAGCAGCAGCGCCGTGTTGATTCATTTTGTCTACAGCATCATAAGCATAGCCCGGTGCCATGGATAACCAAGCTGGTATATGTAAACCAAAGCCTTCCAGCATGGAAACAAAATACTGCGACCAAGAAATGGCAATAACGGTATTGGAAACAGCATACTCTAAGACCAACGCCCAACCTATGATCCATGCAAACAATTCACCAAAGGCCACATAAGCATACGTGTATGCCGAGCCCGAAACAGGAACGGTACTGGCAAATTGCGCATAGGCCAATGCTGTAAAAACACAGGCAAAAGCCGTAAAAACGAAGAGAAGTGAGACTGCTGGTCCACCTTCATAACTCGCCAATCCAATTGTGCTAAAGATTCCGGCCCCTACAATAGCGGCGATACCCAACGAAACCAGATCTGTTACCCCCAATACCTTTGCAAGGCCTGTCCCCCCCTCTTTTTGGGTGTCATGCAGAATCTGATCAACACTTTTCTTCCGAAAAAGTCTATGTGACATGTAAATTTAGTTTTTGATACTTAAAATTATGCGAAAATAAATATTTTCAAGGTCTTATACTATTGGTATTTTCTGATGGACTAATTAAAGTCCACCAGCGCATATTGAATATACTGGTAAATTTCCTGATAATCGGTCATCTGCGTATGTAAATAGGAAATCAGCTGTTCCGTCAGAAGCTGTCTTTGCTCCACTGAAACTTCAAATCGCCACAATCGTTTACAAATATTGAAAAGTGCACCTGCAATTTTTTCCACCTCTGCATAGTCATAAATATACTTCCACTCAATAAACTGATGATAGAATTTTTCAAACTTAGGGATATCATTCAGTTGATTAATTTTCAAAAACTTCCGAACAGCGTCTTCATTGACATGCATTAGTGCAGCGTAGAATTTATCGATGGAGACCGCTTTATTTTGTGTTAGGATATGATCCAGCAATAGCTCCAACGCGATATGAGCCATAAAGGACGGCCGGATAGGCAGCCCCGCTAAACTAGACTGGATTTTTAATTTCAGTTGATGTGTATGATGAAAAAAATAAGGTGAATTGTGAAACAGGCGATCGACCTCGATATGACGGTTCCAACCGATATACATCTGCTCGAGTAAAGGATTGTCCAAAAGCTCATCTTCATATTGCCGCGGTTTTAGCATAAAAGATTTATCGGCATTTTTTAACAGATCTGGTAACAGTCCACCCACAATACGCTCGGGGTTGGTCGCAAACCGCTCAAAATAGAAATGTGATAAAAAATTCATACCAGCTTATTAGCGTGTGCTTTTATATGGAATTATTCGCTCAATATACGCTTAATCTCCTATCTTTGCATCTTGTAAATTAAAAAATTAAATCCATTTAACAATGAGCTTTGTAGAAGAATTACGTTGGAGAGGCATGTTGCAAGATATTATGCCCGGCACTGAAGACTTACTGAATAAAGAAAAAGTCGCTGGTTATATCGGCTTTGATCCCACAGGCGACTCTCTACACGTAGGACACTTGACGCAGATCATGACGTTGATCCACTTCCAAAATGCGGGCCACAAACCAGTTGCCCTAGTTGGAGGGGCAACAGGAATGATTGGAGACCCTTCTTTCAAATCTGCAGAGCGTAACTTGTTGGACGAAGCTACCCTACAGCATAATGTAGCTTGTCTAAAAAAACAGTTAGGCAAATTTCTTGAATTTGGAGAAGGTGAAAATGACGCCCAAATGGTTAATAATTACGACTGGTTCAAAGATTTTAAATTTTTGGATTTTATCCGTGATATCGGTAAAATGATTACCGTTAACTATATGATGGCAAAAGATTCTGTAAAAAAACGTTTGGAAGGTGACAATGGTCTTTCATTTACAGAGTTTACCTATCAATTGATTCAAGGATATGACTTCTACTACCTTTGGAAGCACCACAACTGTAAAGTTCAAATGGGTGGGTCCGACCAATGGGGCAACATTGTAACAGGAAGTGAAATGATTCGTCGCCAAGATCAGGGAACTGCCTATGCAATCACCACGCAATTAATCAAAAAAGCCGATGGTCAGAAATTTGGAAAAACCGAATCTGGTGCCGTATGGTTAGATCCAAAGAAAACCTCGCCGTATAAATATTACCAATTTTGGTTGAATACCTCGGATGATGATGCTAAAAACTGGATCAAAATTTTCACACTCAAACCCCAGGACGAAATAGCGTCTATTATTGCAGAACATGATGCAGCGCCACATTTACGTCTAGTTCAAAAAGCACTGGCAAAAGATATCACCATTCGTACCCACTCCGAAGAAGCATACGAAACTGCGATCAAAACTTCTGAATTTCTTTTTGGTAATGGTTCTTTAGAGTTTTTGAACAACTTAGATCACGAGGCTGTTTTAGAGGTATTTGAAGGCATTCCTCAGTTTCAGGTCGCTAAAGCAGATCTTGCAGCAGGCATCAATATTCTTGATTTACTAGCTGTTCAAACACAAGTATTCCCTTCCAAAGGTGAAGCCCGCAAAATGCTTCAGGGCGGCGGAGTTTCTATCAACCGAGAAAAAGCAACTGATATTGAAGAGTCAGTTACGGAAAATCACCTTGTAAACAATAAGTATATTGTTGCACAACGCGGTAAAAAGAATTATTACCTGATTATCGCAAATTAGTAATCAGCAGTATATTACTTTAATAATCCATAAGTAATCAGCAGTATTCCATTTTAATAATCCATAAGTATAAAAAAGTCCCTTTTGAACAACTCAAAAGGGACTTTTTTATACAATCCAAAGTTCTTCCTCCTCCGCTGAAAAAATCGGTCAAGTTATTTTAATAGTTTTTCAAATGCCTTACGTGCAGCCCCTCTAAAATGTACCTCCCCACAATATTGATATCCCAGCTTTTCGAATACATGCAACATTCCTCCATTGTCAAAATTAGTATCCACCTTAATACTATAAACCCCATGATCAACCGCGATCTTCTCCACCCCAGACATAATAGCCGTCCCCACACCTTTCATATGCGGATCCTGCGCCGAAGCCAATCGGTGTATACCAACATAAGGACCATCACTTAACCATTTTCCGTCAATATCATTATAAGCAGGTTCGACATCAAAAATAATAGCAACATAACCTACAATCCTATCCTCCACTTCAACGACATGCCCATAGCCCTTATCAATATCAGACTGCACCACATCTTCATTCGGATAACCATCTTGCCATTGTCGGCTACCTTGTTCTTTCCTGAGGGCAATTGCTTGTTGTATAATTTCCCAAATCCGTCCTTTATCAGCTAATGTCGCTTTTCGTATTTCAAACTTGTTCATCCTATCTGTTATTTTTATTCGTAAAACTACATATTTTACAGCAACTCCAAAGAATACACCAAAACAGTGGCAATCTGTATTGATATCCACATTCTTTGGTCAAACCCATTTGCAGGGCATAGTATTTGCTAGTCATTATAACTATCAAGCTTTTTAGCTACATCTAAATTTATTCATGCATAAAAAACGACAAACTTAAAATAATTAGGCTATCGGCATCTATAAAATACTATCAAAATAACTAAGTTTGTAAGCAGTATAATTGTGAGCTTTTCAATGTCAAACAAAGGAAATACATTTAGGCAGACAGGGAATTCAGTTTCCGGCAAACGTGCCCCTCAAAAGGAATCAACAACATTTAAAAAAGAAAAAAGTCAAAAAAATAGTGTACCAAGAGATTATTCTGATGCACAGCAAAAGGCTGTCAAGATATTAGGAATTTTATTGATCTTGCTTTCATTGGCATTTGCGACCGCTTTCGTATCCTACCTATTTACTTGGGAAGACGATCAAAGTTATATCGCAAAAACCAATGGCGGATGGTCAACATTATTTAGATCTACGGAAGAAATTCATGATGAAGCTGTTGATCTACCCGTTGTCGATAATAAACTAGGGAAATTTGGCGCATTGCTTGCCAACCAATTCATGTACGAATGGTTTGGCGTCGCATCTTTTCTCTTTATCCCGGTATTATTCATTTTAGGATATCGCCTGTTGTTCAAGAAATCATTACTTCCATTGTACCGTACTGTGGTCTATTCTTTTGTTGCAATCGTTTTTATCTCGGTAACATTAGGCTTCCTACATGGATTTATGGCCGATACACCGCATATGCTCGAGGGGAAATTTGGTTTTTGGACCAATAAATTACTGGAAGCACAAGTTGGTATTGTCGGCGTTGGCTGTATATTGGCTTTTGCCTACCTGACGACATTAATCTTACTTTACAACCTCGATTTTAAATTTGTCCTATTCAGTAACAGGAAATCCAAGTCATTCTCCGAAGATATGGACGAAGTGGATGAAGATGAATACGCCCCGCACAATCTAAGAAACAAAATTCATATTGAAGATGATTCCATCCAATCTGTACGGGAATCTTTTCAACGCCCAACATCAATCAATGAGCGATTTCAATCTGCTCGTGAAAAAGATGTGCAGGAAGAACTTCAGCGTCCTGCTTTTACCCATCACCCCGTACCTGAAGTACAAATTGATCCGAAAGACAAAGTGGTGCTCTCGTTCGACGACAGTCCGCTTGAACGAACAGAGAATACACCTTCAATCAGTTTCACCATTGATCAGCCGAATGAAGAATTTGAAGCGGAAGACTTACCGCTAATCCGAGAATATCAAACACCTAAAATTGAAGCAGAACCTCAACAAGAGCCAGAAGCTGCCATCGAACCTGATGCAATACCAGGTCTGGTGGTTGAGGATATCAAAGAGGAAAAAGAGATTACTGCCAGTGACCTTGTAGCCCAATTCGGACAATATGATCCAAAATTGGATCTTTCTGGCTACCAACATCCGGCATTGGATTTATTGAAGGACTATGGTGGTGGTAAAATTACCATCAATCAACAGGAACTCGAAGCGAACAAAAACAGGATTGTTGATACCCTGAGAAACTACAGTATCGAGATCGAAAGTATCAAAGCAACTATAGGTCCAACGGTAACTTTGTATGAAATTATACCAAAACCAGGTGTGCGGATTTCAAAAATCAAAAATCTGGAAGATGACATTGCCTTAAGTCTTGCGGCATTGGGTATACGGATTATTGCACCTATGCCTGGAAAGGGAACAATCGGTATTGAGGTACCAAATTCCAGTCCGGAAATGGTATCCATGCGATCAGTACTTGCTACGGAGAAGTTTCAGAAAACAGACATGGATCTCCCGATTGCTTTAGGTAAAACAATTTCCAATGAAGTCTATATTGCCGATTTAGCTAAAATGCCTCACCTTCTAGTTGCGGGAGCGACCGGACAAGGTAAATCAGTAGGTATCAACGCCATTCTGACCTCTTTACTGTATAAAAAGCATCCGGCTGAACTAAAATTTGTTCTTGTTGACCCTAAGAAAGTGGAACTTTCACTATTCAAAAAAGTAGAGCGCCACTTCCTAGCAAAATTGCCTGACGACGGAGATGCAATTATTACCGATACGAAGAAGGTCATCAACACCTTAAATTCTCTGTGTATAGAAATGGATCAACGTTATGATTTGTTAAAAAATGCGCAGGTACGGAATTTAAAGGAATATAATGCAAAATTTATCAATCGCAGATTAAACCCTGAGGAGGGTCATCGATTCTTACCATATATCGTTCTTATTGTTGATGAGTTTGCCGACTTGATGATGACAGCAGGAAAAGAGGTCGAAACACCGATTGCACGATTGGCACAATTGGCCCGTGCGGTAGGGATTCACTTGGTTATTGCAACCCAACGTCCTTCTGTCAATATCATTACCGGTACAATCAAGGCCAACTTCCCTGCACGTCTCGCATTCCGTGTGTTATCGAAAGTCGATTCACGGACCATTCTAGATACAGGCGGTGCAGATCAGTTGATCGGTCGAGGTGACATGCTTCTAGCGACTGGAAGTGATTTGATACGTATTCAGTGTGCTTTTGTTGATACGCCAGAGGTTGAACAAATTTCCGACTACATCGGTGCACAACGAGGCTACCCTTCGGCATTTATGCTTCCGGAATACGTAGACGAAAACGGAGATGGTTCTGGTAGCGTGGATTTTGATCCCAAAGACCGCGATCAGTTGTTCGAAGAAGCTGCCCGATTGATTGTCATGCATCAGCAAGGCTCTACGTCATTAATCCAACGTAAATTAAAATTGGGTTATAACAGAGCTGGACGAATCATCGATCAATTGGAAGCTGCTGGAATTGTAGGTCCATTTGAAGGAAGTAAGGCCCGCGAGGTACTTTATCCAGATGAGTATTCATTAGAACAATTTTTGGAGACGTTAAGAAAGGACAACTAAGATGAAAAAACAATTGTGGTTTATGGTAGGTTTGCTAATTATTGCATACAGCCAAAACAGTTATGCACAAAATGATGCCACTGCTAAAGCATTACTGACGAAAGTAAGCCAAAAGTACAATGCATACAAAACAATACAGGCCAACTTCTCATTAGCTATTAAACAAGCTAATGGTGGTTCACATACTGACGCTGGAACAATATACCTGGACAAGAGTAACAACAAGTACCAGGTCAATACCAAAAATCAAGTATTGATATCGGATTCCAAGACACAGTGGAATATCATGAAAGCCGAAAAGGAAGTGGAAATCTCAGAAGCAAGCAATTCGACCAACGAGATCAATCCAACAAACATATTCAGCTTCTACACCAGCGGTTTTATATATACCTTGACCAATACTGAAAAGGTAAAGGGACTTACGCTAAGTGTCGTTGAATTAAGTCCGCTCGATAGCAAAAAAAACTATTCAAAGATAAAGCTGCGTATCAATAAGGCAAGCAACCTGATCTATGATACGACCGTTTTTGATAAAAGTGGTAATCGCTATACCTATACATTAACTTCGCAAGAAGGCAATAAAGCGCTTTCAGGTAGTCTATTTGTATTCAACAAAAATGATTACAAAGGTTTTGAAATCGTCGATTTAAGATAAAAATCTATCGACGCCATAACACTGATTAAACGCAGTACCATAAAAAAGGCTTTCCAATATGGAAAGCCTTTTTTATGGTACTTTAATCGTTATTGTACTTGACGCAATTTTAGAGCATATTGGGTTCCTTATCCAAGGTCTCGCTTTCTTTGTTTGCATAACGCGAATAACCATGCTTTTGCGGATGTTCGATAATTTCCTTCATTGAAACAAGTTTGTACACATACGAACCCGTTTCATTATTCAATTTCAATGCAAAATAGTCGTCCTTTTTTTGTCTCCTTATAGAACCTCTTAAACTACCATCACCGACATTATATGCTGCAGCTACCAAGGTCCAGTTTCCAAATTGGGCATACAGGTATTTCAAGTATCTGGCAGCAGCATGTGTAGATTTAACAAGGTCTTTCCGGTCATCTACTGTACCATTGACTTTCAATCCATACAATCGCGCTGTTGCTGGCATAAACTGCCAATAACCACCAGCTCCCTTAGATGAAACAACAGCTTTACTAAGCCCGCTTTCCACTAAGGGGATATACTTAAAATCCTCCGGAATACCATGTGATTTAAGGATCTTTGCGATCATAGGCAAATAGGTCTCTGCCTTTTTGTGCATATCGTATGATCCTGTTTTTTTAAACGAGAATCGATTGAAAAATTTGCGCAATTTACTTTCCACAAGCGGACGATCCATCGGTAATGAATCTTCGGCAAATGTCAATGAATTCATATAAGATTCAAACGAATTGCTTTTTTCTTTTTTTTCTTCTTCGTCCCCATGATGAGCGGGAACTACTACGAGCTTCGGTTCAACGATCTTATCGCCGTTTGAAGCGTTGTTGTGTGGGGTTGAGTATAATTTTGACAGCAATAAAGCAAACAAAATCAAACTACTACATAAAACTTTCTTTCTTATCATTCACTCCCTTAATGCTATCCTATCCACGACTCCAATCGATCAAAAAATAGCTTGGTTCAAATTCAAGGGTACAAAGGTAAACACTATTTATTTAAAAAACAAATAGTTACATTACAGACAACTTAAAGTGGCTTTTTTGGCGTAAAAACGCAACAAATTCAAGAAAAGACAAAAAGATAAGGATTTTTTCGCAAAACCCAAAATTATACCTAACTTTGTGGTTCACATTTTAGCAAAACACAATGCCATTCAGCAATAAAAGGAACAGTCGTGATGACAACTCCAGAAAGTCACGAGGCAACTCAGATAGCTTCAAATCTAGAGGCGATAAGAACAATAGTTTCGGAAAAAAATCATATGGGTCGAATGACCAATCTGAAAGAGGTTCTTTCAGAAAAGATGATAATCGTGAGAACAGATCATTCGGATCTAAAAAATTCTCAGACAAACCTCCCTTCCGAGGAGAGAACAATTCCTTCCGTTCAAAAGATAATTCAGAAAAATCCTTTGGTAGAGGAGGCCGCTCATTTGATAAAAATGATTCTTCAAGATCTTTTGACAAAAAAGATTCCTTCAATAAATTTGATAGATCAGAACGTTCTTTTGACAAAAAAGATAACTTCAAACGTTCCGATAGAAATGACTCTTCAAGATCTTTTGACCGCTCAGAGCGTTCTTTTGATAAAAGAGATAATTTCAAACGTACAGACAGAAATGATTCCTCAAGATCTTTTGACCGTTCAGAGCGTTCTTTCGATAAAAAGGATAACTTCAAACGTACAGACAGAAATGATTCCTCAAGATCTTTTGACCGTTCAGAACGTTCTTTCGATAAAAAAGATAACTTCAAACGTACAGACAGAATTGATTCCACAAGATCTTTTGACCGTTCAGAGCGTTCTTTCGATAAAAAAGATAACTTCAGACGTTCAGATAGAAATGACACTCCAAGATCTTTTGATAGATCGGAGCGTTCTTTTGATAAAAGAGACAGTTTCAAACGTTCAGACAGAAATGACTCTTCAAGACCTTCTAACAGAAAGTTTGATGGCGAAAGAAGTAGAAATTTTGATGACAACAAAAACTTTGGTGATAAACAATATATTAAACGTCCAAAGAAAAAAGCAGAGGATGCAGAGGATGATGGCTTAGTTCGTTTAAACCGTTACATCGCCAATGCTGGTATTTGTTCAAGACGTAAAGCTGATGAGCTTATCACTGCTGGTGTCATTTGGGTAAATGGAGAACCTGTTACAGAATTGGGTACTAAGGTAGATCCTGCAACAGATGAAATCCGTTACAACAACGAACGATTAAAACGTGAAAAAAATGTTTACGTTTTGTTGAACAAACCAAAAGATTATATCACGACTACAGATGATCCTCAGGAGCGTCATACCGTAATGGAACTAGTTTCTAAAGCGACAAAAGAAAGAATCTATCCTGTTGGTCGTCTTGACAGAAACACGACGGGACTTCTTTTAATGACAAATGATGGTAGTCTTGCTGAAAAACTTTCACACCCGCGCAACAGCATCAGCAAAATCTATAATGTCGAGTTAAACAAAAGCCTTACACAAGGTGATTTTAACAAAATCAGCTTTGGCATCGAATTAGAAGATGGTGCAATCAAACCCGATGACTTGAGCTATGTTCAAGGTGGATCAAAACGTGAGGTTGGCATCCAAATCCACTCAGGAAAAAATCGTATCGTACGTCGTATTTTTGAGTCATTAGGATATGAAGTCGTTAAATTGGACCGTGTGGTTTATGCAAACTTAACGAAAAAAGATCTTCCACGTGGCCGCTGGAGATATTTAGAGGAACGTGAAATCGTGCAATTAAAGCACCTGATTTAATCGCTTAAGAAGATAAATAAAAATAAAGGACGGTCATTCAGTTAACCGTCCTTTATTTTTTATATTTGCTCTTTCAAATAAAACAACAAAGAATATGACTGATCCGAAAACACTTTCATCCGTTGCGGAATTCCATAAAACATTCCAACATCCAATCCTAGACACCCCTACGATTCCATCTGAACAAAGATGTGCCTTACGGGTATCGTTGATCGCTGAGGAATTAAAAGAATTAGAAGAAGCCATCCAGGATAAGGATTTGGTAGAGATTGCAGACGCACTATGTGACATTCAATATGTACTTGCTGGAGCGGTATTAGAATTTGGTTTAAAAGATAAATTCTCAGCTCTTTTTGATGAAGTTCAACGTTCCAATATGAGCAAGGCATGTAAAGACGAAGCAGAAGCCATCGCTACACAGGAGCACTATAAATTAAAAGGCGTAGAATCCTATTATAAAGAAGTTGATGGCAAATTCCTGGTATTCAGAACAGCCGACAATAAAACGTTAAAATCTATCAATTACTCTCCAGCCGATCTAAAAACGATTGTTGAGGGCTAAATAAAAGATGGTGATCGTACCCTATTTTTTGTAGGTAAACAGCAAAGGCTTCTTTAGAGAAGCCTTTGCTGTTTTTTATAGCGCGGAATATATTTATTAAACGCGATAGCATCCAATTATCTATCAAAAGAGTAGAAATTATTGGAGGCGACTAAAAAAGACTTCCTTGCACGACCTGACGTGCTTCCAATCCCTTATCGATGTATGTTTGAATACCTGATTTCGGTAAGCCCCAATTCGGGGCAATTAACAAGTCTTTATCTGCAATCCCGAAAATACGTTGAATGATCAGATCAGGACGCAATCGAGGAATAAACTTCGCTAAGAACTCGGTGTAACCTTCCATCGAAAAAAGTTCAAAGGGCTCACGTTTGAACTTAACCCCCATAATAGATCCCTCTACAATATGTAGGTGATGTAGCTTCACAAATTTAATCTGTGGAAAGCGGTTGATTTCATCTGCATATTTCAACATCATTTCTTCAGATTCCCATGGGAAGCCAAAGATTGTATGTACACAAAGTTCCAAAGGGGTATCTTTCAGCATATCCATGACCTGAACAAATTCGTCGTGAGAACAGCCTCTATTGATCTGCTCCAATGTATCGTTGTAGATCGATTCCATACCCATTTCCAAATCCACATCGTAACGATCTGTATAAGACTCCAACAATGCAATCTTTTCAAAATCCAAACAATCAGGACGTGTGCCAACAGAAAGCCCCAAAGTATTTTCAGGATCAATACTTAAGGCCTCATCATACATCATTTTCAGTAGATGCGTCGGCGCATATGTATTTGTATTTGGTTGGAAATAAATAATAAACTTCTCGGCGCCATAGCTATTGCGTGCTCTTTCAATACCCGATTCTACCTGCTCCCGTATCGAAGGAATTTTCCGGGCAGTATCCGGTGTAAAAGAATCTACATTACAGTAAGTACAACCACCATAGCCCTTACTACCATCACGATTGGGACAAGTAAAATTACCATCCACAATCACTTTAAACACTTTCTGTCCGTTATACTTTTGCTTTAAATAAGCCCCGTAATGATTATACGGTTTAATTCCGTTGTCCAATAATGTACCCATTGCGCTGCAAAGTTACTCAATAAAAATCATATGTGACCATTACTTTCTCAGGATCAAATGTTAAATCAACAATACCTATCTTGGGGGTTGGAAGATAGTTTTGGTAGGAAACAAAAATGTAATCCTGTCTGTCTTGGCAAATACCTAATCTCAGATTAAACAAGAGAAGGCAGACGATGATCAAACAATTTCTCATATGGCCAGTAAGTAATATGTACAGCAATATACAAAAAACCTAGATACGGGAGTTCTAGAACAGGCGAGATGCTTCACAAGGAAAGTACTTAAACGAAAGAAGCCCTGACTGTTTCCAGCAAGGGCTTCCGTGTAAAAAAAGGCACCGACCTACTCTCCCACCTGTTACGGCAATACCATCGGCTCTGGCGGGCTTGACTGCTCTGTTCGGAATGGGAAGAGGTAGACACCGCCGATATAGGCACCTAAAAATCTTTATTGACATTATCATGATTGATATCATGTGATTCATGCCAACTGACATAGCTATTGAAAGAGGTTCGTTTCTGTTTGTTTCAAAAATTAAAGAGGAAGACAACAGTGTCTGTCTGCTTGAGAAAGCTTCGGGCTATTAGTACCACTTGGCTTTGGTCTCTCAACCTTTACACCTATGGCCTATCAACGTAGTCATCTTCTACGACCCTATAAGGAAGTCTCATCTCGTGGCTAGTTTCGCACTTAGATGCTTTCAGCGCTTATCTATTCCAGACGTAGCTACCCTGCCGTACACCTGGCGGCATAACAGGTTCACCAGAGGTCTGTCCAACCCGGTCCTCTCGTACTAAGGTCAGATCCACTCAAACTTCCAACGCCCACAACAGATAGGGACCGAACTGTCTCGCGACGTTCTGAACCCAGCTCGCGTGCCACTTTAATGGGCGAACAGCCCAACCCTTGGGACCTTCTCCAGCCCCAGGATGTGACGAGCCGACATCGAGGTGCCAAACCTCCCCGTCGATATGAGCTCTTGGGGGAGATCAGCCTGTTATCCCCAGCGTACCTTTTATCCTTTGAGCGATGGCCCTTCCATACAGAACCACCGGATCACTATGTCCGTCTTTCGACCCTGTTCGACTTGTCGGTCTCACAGTCAAGCAAGCTTATGCCATTGCACTCCACGTACGGTTACCAAGCGTACTGAGCTTACCTTTGAAAGCCTCCGTTACCTTTTTGGAGGCGACCACCCCAGTCAAACTACCCACCAAACAATGTCCTCCCCATAAGGGAGTTAGAAACCGAATACAGAAAGGGCGGTATTTCAAGGTTGATTCCATGACTCCTGGCGAAGCCACTTCAACATCTCCCGCCTATCCTACACATCCTGTACCCAATCTCAATGTTAAGCTATAGTGAAGGTGCATGGGGTCTTTCCGTCCCGTTGCGGGTAATCGGCGTCTTCACCGATACCACAATTTCACCGAGCTCATGGCTGAGACAGCGCCCAGATCGTTACACCATTCGTGCAGGTCGGAACTTACCCGACAAGGAATTTCGCTACCTTAGGACCGTTATAGTTACGGCCGCCGTTTACTGGGGCTTCGATTCAATGCTTCTCTTGCGATGACATCCCCTCTTAACCTTCCAGCACCGGGCAGGTGTCAGGCCTTATACTTCATCTTGCGATTTTGCAAAGCCATATGTTTTTGTTAAACAGTCGCCTGGGCCTTTTCACTGCGGCTGCTCTTACGAGACAGCGCCCCTTCTCCCGAAGTTACAGGGCCATTTTGCCGAGTTCCTTAGCCATGACTCACTCGAGCACCTTAGGATTCTCTCCTCGACCACCTGTGTCGGTTTGCGGTACGGGTCTTCATAACCTGAAGCTTAGCGGGTTTTCTTGGAAGTCTGTTTACCTGCTCTATCAGCGCCACCGGAGCTTTGCTGTACTATTGGGTTTCAGCAGGGTCGGCGGATTTGCCTACCGTCCCTATACCTACGCCTTTCAACGAACTATTCCGTCAGTTCGCGGCAGTGTCACTACTCCGTCACCACATCGCAGTTATGAAGAGTACTGGAATATTAACCAGTTGTCCATCGGCTTGCCCCCTTCGGGTGCGCCTTAGGTCCCGACTGACCCTGATCCGATTAACGTTGATCAGGAAACCTTGGTCTTTCGGTGGGCGGGTTTCTCACCCGCCTTATCGTTACTTATGCCTACATTTGCTTTTCCATAACCTCCACAGTTCATTGCCAAACTGCTTCCCCGGCGATGGAATGCTCCCCTACCAGATGCATATCTTTCAATGCAAATCCATAGCTTCGGTACCGTTCTTGATGCCCGTTTATTATCCACGCCCGGCCGCTCGACTAGTGAGCTGTTACGCACTCTTTAAATGAATGGCTGCTTCCAAGCCAACATCCTAGCTGTCTGGGCAACCGGACCTCGTTAGTTCAACTTAGAACGAATTTGGGGACCTTAGCTGATGGTCTGGGTTCTTTCCCTCTCGGCCTTGGACCTTAGCACCCAAAGCCTCACTGCCGGCTATATTTGATAGCATTCGGAGTTCGTCTGGATTTGGTAGGATTTGACTCCCCCGCACCCAATCGGTAGCTCTACCTCTATCAAACTCTACGCCGACGCTGTTCCTAAAAACATTTCGGGGAGTACGAGCTATTTCCCAGTTTGATTGGCCTTTCACCCCTACCCTCAGGTCATCCGGAAACTTTTCAACGTTTATCGGTTCGGTCCTCCATTACATGTTACTGCAACTTCAACCTGCCCAAGGGTAGATCACAAGGTTTCGCGTCTACCTCATCTGACTATGCGCCCTATTAAGACTCGCTTTCGCTTCGGCTGCGTCCCTGAAGGACTTAACCTTGCCAGACAAGAGTAACTCGTAGGCTCATTATGCAAAAGGCACGCTGTCACAGGACCTGCCTGCTCCAACCGCTTGTAAGCACACGGTTTCAGGTTCTTTTCACTCCCCTGTTCGGGGTTCTTTTCACCTTTCCCTCACGGTACTGGTTCACTATCGGTCTCTCAGGAGTATTTAGCCTTACCAGATGGTGCTGGTGGATTCCCACAGGATTTCTCCGGTCCCGCGGTACTCAGGATACCACTATGTCAACATTCTTTACCTGTACGGGGCTCTCACCCTTGTCGCGCAGTTTCCCACCTGCTTCCAGTTCATAGCGCTGTACAATCTCGTGGTCCTACAACCCCGACCATGCCGTAACATGATCGGTTTGGGCTCTTTCCCGTTCGCTCGCCACTACTTGGGAAATCATTGTTATTTTCTTCTCCTACGCCTACTTAGATGTTTCAGTTCAGCGCGTTCGCGTTTTATACGACTATTCTTCAAATAGTCAGGTTGCCCCATTCGGAAATCTCTGGATCAAGTCGCATTTGCCAATCCCCAAAGCTTATCGCAGCTTATCACGTCCTTCTTCGCCTCTGAGAGCCTAGGCATCCCCCGTGTGCCCTTATTTACTTTCTTCACCGGCATAGCCTTTTGCTACTATGCGGCTGCTTTTGATATATATACCCGTATGCTAGGTTCGGGATCGTTCGGCATTCACCGAGGGCCTCTCCCTTACTTCAAACACATACACGTATTGTCTCTATACTGTTGTCTTCTCTTGTAATTTTTTTTCTCTTTCAATATGTCAAAGAACTCTTTTTCCGGTATCCTGAAGTATATCTTTATATACTTCACCGGTGATGTGGAGAATAACGGATTCGAACCGTTGACCCCCTGCGTGCAAGGCAGGTGCTCTAGCCAGCTGAGCTAATTCCCCTCTTTTTTTCGTAGTCCCGAGCAGATTTGAACTGCTGACCCCTACATTATCAGTGTAGTGCTCTAACCAACTGAGCTACGGGACTAGCTTATCTTGTTCATCTCTTTCTCTCGGTCCTGCTCCTTTCGGGGCGGGCACTTTCTTCTGATGTTTTTTCTTCTTGCAATCATATGTAACGTGACGAGCACCGATCTTCGATACTCTAGAAAGGAGGTATTCCAGCCGCACCTTCCGGTACGGCTACCTTGTTACGACTTAGCCCCAATTATCGGTTTTACCCTAACACGCTCCTTTCGGTAACATGCTTTAGGTACCCCCAACTTTCATGGCTTGACGGGCGGTGTGTACAAGGCCCGGGAACGTATTCACCGCGTCATTGCTGATACGCGATTACTAGCGAATCCAACTTCATGGGGTCGAGTTGCAGACCCCAATCCGAACTGTGAATGGCTTTTAGAGATTAGCATCATATTGCTATGTAGCTGCCCGCTGTACCATCCATTGTAGCACGTGTGTAGCCCCGGACGTAAGGGCCATGATGACTTGACGTCGTCCCCACCTTCCTCTCTGTTTGCACAGGCAGTCTGTTTAGAGTCCCCACCTTAAATGCTGGCAACTAAACATAGGGGTTGCGCTCGTTGCGGGACTTAACCCAACACCTCACGGCACGAGCTGACGACAGCCATGCAGCACCTAGTTTCGTGTCCCGAAGGACGAGTGCGTCTCTGCACTCTTCACTAACTTTCAAGCCCGGGTAAGGTTCCTCGCGTATCATCGAATTAAACCACATGCTCCTCCGCTTGTGCGGGCCCCCGTCAATTCCTTTGAGTTTCACCCTTGCGGGCGTACTCCCCAGGTGGATAACTTAACGCTTTCGCTGGGACGCTGGCTGTCTATCGCCAACATCGAGTTATCATCGTTTAGGGCGTGGACTACCAGGGTATCTAATCCTGTTCGATCCCCACGCTTTCGTGCATCAGCGTCAATACCAGCTTAGTGAGCTGCCTTCGCAATCGGAGTTCTAAGACATATCTATGCATTTCACCGCTACTTGTCTTATTCCGCCCACTTCAAATGGATTCAAGCCCATCAGTATCAAAGGCACTGCGATGGTTGAGCCACCGTATTTCACCCCTGACTTAATAGGCCGCCTACGCACCCTTTAAACCCAATAAATCCGGATAACGCTCGGATCCTCCGTATTACCGCGGCTGCTGGCACGGAGTTAGCCGATCCTTATTCTTCCAGTACATTCAGCTAGATACACGTATCTAGGTTTATTCCTGGACAAAAGCAGTTTACAACCCATAGGGCAGTCTTCCTGCACGCGGCATGGCTGGTTCAGGCTTCCGCCCATTGACCAATATTCCTTACTGCTGCCTCCCGTAGGAGTCTGGTCCGTGTCTCAGTACCAGTGTGGGGGATTCTCCTCTCAGAGCCCCTAGACATCGTCGCCTTGGTAAGCCGTTACCCTACCAACTAGCTAATGTCACGCGAGCCCATCTCTATCCTATAAATATTTAATAATTCCTCGATGCCGGGAAATTATATTATGCGGTGTTAATCTCTCTTTCGAGAGGCTATCCCCCTGATAGAGGTAGGTTGCTCACGCGTTACGCACCCGTGCGCCACTCTCACCATCTTCGAGCAAGCTCTCCGATGGATCCCGTCCGACTTGCATGTATTAGGCCTGCCGCTAGCGTTCATCCTGAGCCAGGATCAAACTCTCCATTGTAAAATGAAGTTTTTGATTCCAACTATTTACATAATCAGAATTCTTTTTTTATATCTCTGATCTTGGATCGAATTGAACGAATTACTTGAATTTGTTCATGACTTTCGTTTGTCTACTCGTCACGCTTACATGATTGTGTTTTCTTAAAGAACTTTTGCCGCTTCAACTTCCGTATCCGCTATATTCCGATGGCATTGCGCCGTCTTTATCTTTTTTGTTTTCCCCTTCGTTTCCGTTGGGACTGCAAAGGTAGAAATCTTTTCTGAACTTCCAAAAACTTTTTGAAGTTTTTTTTCTTTTCTCTTTTTTCGATTTCCGCGTTTAAAATAAACTGAGCGGGATTTTTGATCCTGCCAGACTTCTCTTAAACCCTTTTTTTTTCATGGCTCCTTCTCTCGAAGTAACCGTCTCTCCCTTGCGGAGTGGTGCAAAGATAGGGAGTTTAGGAACAAACTTCCAAGCCTTTTGTTCTTATTTATTTCATTTTGTTTCTAACTACCTGTAACGGTGCGAGATTATTTTTGTAAAACAGGTGATAGGAAGGCTGGGATGGCTGATCCGGCCACCAGATTTGGCCACATAGCGGCATCAGGTAACGAAAACATCCTGAATTGCACCTGCGGGGTCTACTGCCCCACCGACGCAGCATAACAAAGGGAGATTGAAAAACGCAAACGTAGCCGAACAGAGATCCGCAACCTTTAATACCATCGATATATATAATAGAAATAAGATGTGTTAGGAACCACAACCGTAGCGGAACAGCGAATGGCATGGCGACCTTAAGACTTGCCCGGGAATCTTTTTAGAATTTATGCAAGGCTCCCGATCCTGTCATTTTGGTCCAGGAATTACTTATTGTAAACTTTGATCAACTTTCATTTTAGTATAGGGTTTACTTAGGGTTTAGTTAGGGTTAGTTTAGGTATAGTTTAGGTTATAGCTAAACTAAACCTAACTTAAACCTAACTAAATACCAATTAAAATCTAGTTTAAAGAAGAACTAAATAAAAGCGAATAAATATAATCAACAAATAAGATAGTGGCACGCTTCACCTCCGATTTGCCGCAGAGAAACAGAAAACAACAGCGATTTGAAGGAATATAACAGAGATAAGACGCTAAGAAGCCCTTTTAGTCTGGAACAAGAGCTAAACTAACATCCTACAAAAGCAAAACTAGGTAATTACTACTTCTCCTCCGCTTTAAAAACCCAAAAACGCTGAAGTGTATAGTTGAAACCCAAAGAAACGAGCAGCTCAACGACTAGTTTTGAGAACAAAAAGTTTAAATGATATACATCCACCAGAAAATGAATTCCCGTAGACTTCAATGTAATACTACCACAGACGACAATCACAAATTTCCATAGCTGACTCCCTACAGACTTTTGCGTACTACCAAAGGACCAGTATCGATTGATCAAAAAATTAACAACAGCACCAAGGCTACCACTAATAGCATTAGAAAAAGGAGCACTGATATGAAGTAGCTTATAACAAGCAGAGTATACTCCAAAATCAAACAATCCGCCTAAAAAGGCGGAAAGTTGAGCTTTTAAAAAAGTAATAACTTTTGAAGACATCGTTAAATAGCCTCCTCCTGCTGTTTTTTCAATTTATCCTCTTTATCTTTTTCATCGCCTAATTTAAGAAGGAGGCGTGTATCATTTGTATTAATTATAAAAAGTGCGATACAAATTACCAGTACACACCAATTAATAGATCCAGGCATTAAAACTTCGAAGAGCATAACCAATGAAATAATCACTCGAATTTCAGTAGGCCCCAAAATTCCGGCGTCTATCGTATACTTATCTGTAATTCTATACCTGAGCTGAGAAATAATCATTGCCCAGCCATATAATGCGACTAATGTAAATCCCAGATACTTAAAATCGCCCACGGTATACAGCACATAACCTAATCCGATAAAAACCGTACTGATCCAATCCATTACAATATCCAGTGCGAAACCGTACCAGCGACGGGATTTATTGCGGTAGAATGCGATACGCCCATCTAATGAATCACCAAACCATTGTACAAAGAAACCAGGGATTCCTAAAAGTAAATAGCGAATATCAACATATTCAGCCAGTATAAAACTCCCCAATATCATTAAGGAACCTAAAAATCCAATTGCCGTAAGTCCATCCGAAGTAATCCAATTGGGGATTCGAGGAACGAGGTACGAAATAAGTTTTTGTTCGGGTTCACTTAAGATATTTGTTCTCTTTCTATCCTGAAAAAGTTTTTTATTTATTTTTAACTCACTCATTATCTGCGATTATAGCCATTTATTTTCCTTATACCAAGCCAATGCCTCCATTAAGCCTTTCTTCAAATCATATTTAGGTTGGTATTGTAGCTGACGTTGAGCCGCCGAGATATCACAGCCCCAGTTTTCAGCTGTAAGTTCATTCAGCCGTTCCGGATATAGTACAGGTATTGCTTTAGAATTTTTATACAAACGTTCAAAAATAACCGCGATAGTCTTCACTACACCCAAAGGAATATGCATACGAATCATTTTCTTTTGACTAAACTCTTTGAAAAACCTAGCCAACTCATAACGCCCATATACCTGCCCATCACTGAGGTTATACACCTGCTTTCCACCTTGGTCAAAACGACAAGCATGAATAATCGCCTGTACCAAGTCGGCAACATAAATAAAGCTAAGCTTTTGAGGAGAGCGACCAACATAGGCATCCAGGCCTCCATTCATTGTTTTAAAAACAATAAAAATATCCTTTTCACGAGGGCCATATACCGCAGTAGGGCGCAAAATCGTTAGTGGCTGACCTTTAAAATCATTCAACGCGAGCTCCGCTTTCCGCTTACTACGACCATATGCCGTAACAGGACGATAAGGGTTGCTTTCATCGATAAGGTTAGCATCGTAGTTAACAGGACCGATCGCCGCAAGACTACTAACGAAAACAAATCTTTTGATGGGAGTTTTTAAAGAAAAACAAGCTGATGCCAAGTTTTTTGTATAACCAACATTGACCTTTTCGAGATCTTCTTCATGTTTGGCACGAGTCATTGCCGCGGCATGAACAACATAGGTATAGTTTTCCGCTTCCAGTAATTCTCTGATAGACTCTTCATCAGAGAAATCCGGATAAACAAATTTATCTACAACGGAGCGAATTTCTGAAACATCACTTGACTTCCTCACCGCGGCATGAACTTCCATCCCCGCCTCTTTCGCTGCTCTTGTCAAATGATAGCCTACAAAACCACTCGCTCCGGTGATTAATACTTTTTCTATCATAATGATTTTTGATACAAACGATAACGTTTGTACAATTCTCCATTCATTTGTTCAATAGCGTGGTTCATCATGTAATTATGCTCCAACATCCATGAACATTCGGCCCCCTTAATATTAGAATCTTTTGATTCTTTTATAATTCGGCCATACAAACATGCTTCAATACCAAGCTTACGGTAGTCTTCCAATACCCCTAACATAAGTACACGGAGCAAGTTGATTTTTTTCTTGCCAAATAACAATTTAAAAATACCCGTAGGAAGTAGACGTCCTCGCTTCACTTTGATAAGGATCTGATTGATATCTGGTATCCCTAGACCAAAGCCAACAAGCTCACCATCTTTCTCCGCAACGATAGCAAAACGTGGATCGAGAATCATTTTTAAATCTTTGGCCGTATAATTAAATTCGTCCTCTGTCATCGGAACAAAACCCGAATTTTTATCCCATGCTCTATTATAAATGTCACGAACTTTTGCTGCCTCGTTTTTAAAATCCTTCACATTGAATTGACGCAATGTAATGCCAGATCTTTTCAAACGCTCTTCCAGCCTATCCAAAAGCAATACAGAACGCTTATCCGCAGACTTTTCCATAACCAAATAAGCTCTCAAATCCACTTTATGTCCATAGCCTGAATTGGTAATCAAGTCGATGTAATACGGTGAATTGTAGGGCATCATGGCCACCGGAGGCTTATCAAAACCGTCAACCAATAAACCAACGGTATCATTGGTCGATAAATTGATCGGCCCAACGATCGTATCCCCTCCTTTAGCTTTAACCCATTTTTCTGCAGTTTCAAATAACGCGTTTGCGACTTCTTGATCATCTATACAATCGAAAAAACCCCACTGTCCTTCATTCACATGATTAAAGGCATTATGGTTGTTGTTCCAGATGGCACATATACGACCGACAATCTTATCGTTACGATAAGCTAGAAAAGGTTGTGCTTGGGAATGTTTATAAAAGGGATGCTTGTCAGGGGAAAGCAAATCGTTTTGTTCAAGAAATAAGGCAGGTACATAATTAGGATTTCCCTCATAGAGACTATGAGGGAAATCTATAAACAGCCGTCTTTGTTTCTTTGTTTCAACGGGTATAATCTGAATCATACGATTAGATTTTATATTAATGTTTCAACTTCAGCTTGTTTGAATACTTTAACCATCTTCTCAATAGCCTCGTCGATTTGGTCATAAGTATGTGTCGCCATCAATGAAAAACGGATCAAAGACTCTTCCGCAGGAACTGCCGGAGAAACAACTGGATTAACGAATACACCATCATCTTGGAGCATTTTAGTTACCCAGAACGTTTTTTCATTGCTACGAATAAAGATTGGTAGAATAGGACTTTCCGTAGCACCTAAATCAAACCCATGATCCAGTAATTGTGCTTTGGCATAATCTGTATTTTTCCATAATTTTTCAATATGCTCTGGCTCATTTTGAATAATTTCCAAAGCTTTCAATGTGGAAGCCACCGAAGCTGGAGTCATTGAAGCACTGAACATCACAGAGCGCGCATTATGTTTTAAGAAATCAATCACATCTGCATCACCGGCCACAAATCCACCTAAAGAAGCTAACGATTTACTAAATGTACCCATAATCAAGTCTACATCATCATTAAGCCCAAAATGAGAAGCTGTACCAGCTCCTTTGTGCCCAATAACACCTAGACTGTGTGCGTCGTCTACCATTACAGCAGCATCAAACTCATTGGCAATCGATGTAAGCTCAGGCAAATTAACAATATCACCCTCCATACTAAAGATACCATCCGTACAAATTAACTTTGCACTATCCTCAGGTAGGCGTGATAACTTAGCACGTAAGTCCTCCATATTGTTATGACCGTATTTGATTACTTTGGAAAAAGACAAACGGCTACCATCAATAATTGACGCGTGGTCACGTTCATCCAACAAAATATAATCATTACGTCCCATTAGACATGACAAAGGACCTAGATTTGATTGGAATCCTGTACTAAAAAGAATCGCGGCTTCTTTACCTACATAAGCAGATAATTTTTCTTCCAGTTCCACGTGAATATCCAACGTACCGTTTAAGAAACGAGATCCAGCACATCCAGTACCATACTTTTCCAAAGCATCTTGCGCTGCCTTTATAATACGTGTATCAGTCGTTAACCCTAAATAAGAGTTAGAACCAAACATCAATACACGTCTACCATCGATTTTTACTTCGGTATCTTGTTTTGATTGAATAGGTCTAAAATAGGCATATAAGCCCTTAGCTTTCAACTCCTCAACAATCTTAAATTGCGATATTTTTTCGCCTAACTTTCCTTTACTCATGCGATAAAAAGGTATTTCTAAAACTATTTCTAACTTTTAGATGTTATTGTAACAAACAAAATTATCGAATTGGACTTTTATATAAAAAACTCGGTCTCCGACTAAAAATCTGCTAATATGCACAATGCAAGTTGAAATTCTACGTTGTATATATTCACAATAATTCCAAAAAACGTTGCAAACATACGAAAACATAATCTGACTTTCGCTTAAATTTAGTCATATTTTTAACACATCGCCCAAAACCGTTAATTTTATTTTAATACTCCGCTAACATCTGCCCACACAATTCTACTTTAAAATAAGACAATTTTAATAATTATATTTGCGAACTTTAAATTATCCTATAATTAGTTACATTTAGGTTCATTGCAATAGCAATGGTATAGACTTACTAATATACAACAATATATGGCTTTATCTTCAGATATCAATATAAAAAATAAAAAAGCTTCTTTTGAATACCACTTACTGGACAAGTACATTGCAGGAATTCGATTATTGGGTACAGAAATAAAATCCATACGCGAAGGAAAGGCAAATATTAACGATAGTTTCTGTAGTTTTTTTGAGGACGGACTATATATCCGAAACATGCACATCGCTGAATACTCCATGGGATCTTTTTATAACCATGAGGCAAAACGCGACCGTCAACTGCTATTGACAAAAAGAGAATTAAAAAAGCTAAAAGAGAAGGGGGAAGAACGTGGCTTTACCATTGTACCCCTACGCATCTTTATCAGTTCCCGGGGGTTTGCCAAAGTTGAAATTGCCTTGGCACAGGGTAAAAAAGATTTTGACAAACGAGAAAACATCAAAGAAAGAGATGTTAAACGAGAGCTTGATCGCGTGATGAAATTCTAAATTAACGCGCCAGGACAAATGCGCCTGGCGTCATTCCTACCCTGCTTTTAAAAAGCCGGACAAAGTAGTTGACATCATTAAATCCAGCCCCATAGCAAGACTCCTTTACATTCCGGGTGAGTAAAAGCATTTTTTTTGCCTTCTCGATACGCTGTTGGATCACATACTCCATCGGACTAAGTCCAAGTTCACGGTTAAACATCCGCGTAAGACTCGCTTTGCTCATGTGGGCAGTCCGCTCCAATAAGCCAATTGAAATTTTCTCGGTAATATGTTTCTGAATAAATTCCTGCACATGTAACAGCACCTTGTTGGGCGACTTCCCAATTTTTAATGCAATCAGCGACTGTGACTGAAGTAGCCGAATCGTAAGCTCTTTAAAAGTCAAATCTGCAAGTACATCTTTCAACGGATTTTCGCTAATAATAATCTGAAACAACTTGTTCACCAGGTCGGCGAGCTCAGTCGAATTGTACAGATGAAAAAAATCCGGATCAAGCCGCCACTGACTAAATTGTTCTTTCGGATAAAACTCATTTAGATAGTCCAAGACTGCTGCTATCTTCTCTTTATGAATCGTTAAAGCGGTACACTGCGTGGGTTGGTCGAGGGTCGCCTCCGGAAAGTCAATATGCATAGCCACCGATGCAGGCAACACCATCATCTGACCGGGCAGATAGTCAAAAGCCTTTACATTCTCCAAATGCATGATCTTTTTACCTTGGATCATGTTAATCATAACCAAATCATCAAAACATAAAGGCACATGCTGCGATACCCGATATGTTTCGTAGATATTAAGCTCCAAACTATCTAACGTAAATGCGCGTCGGTTCTCCACTAATGTGCTAAGCTCCCCAGCCCGCGAAAATGGCAATGTATGAATCAGCGTCCTATCTCCCATAGTGCAACAATTAAATATAATTGGCAGTCAATCAAATATAATAAAAAAAATAAATTGTAGCCGAAATTCATCTGCCACAATTGTGCTATGTTTTGGATCAATTCTGCTACGCTATTGAATAATTGCTGGCTAACTTTGATAAGAAGGGATTAAAAATAATTAATAATAAACCATATGAGCGCAATCAAAAGACCATCGTTCAAAGAACGATATGACAACTACATTGGTGGTAAATTTGTCGCACCAATTCAAGGAAAATACTTCGATAATATCTCGCCGGTAGACGGAAAAGTGTTTACTCAAGTTGCCCATTCAACAAAAGAAGATCTGGATCTCGCTGTCAACACTGCAGCCAAAGCTTTTGAAACCTGGGGAAAAACCTCCGCTACAGAACGAAGTATTATCCTCAATAAAATCGCTGACCGCATTGAAGCTAATTTAGAATATATCGCAGCCGTTGAAACGATAGACAACGGAAAAGCTGTACGTGAAACACTCAATGCGGATATCCCATTAGCCATCGACCATTTCCGGTATTTTGCCGGTGTAATCCGTGCTGAAGAGGGGTCCATAAGCGAACTGGACAGCAATACGGTGTCGCTGATTGTACACGAACCAATCGGGGTTGTTGCACAGATTATTCCATGGAATTTCCCGATTCTGATGGCCGTATGGAAACTAGCTCCGGCCCTTGCTGCAGGAAACACTGTCGTGTTAAAACCCGCTGAAAGTACACCAGCATCTATTCTTGTTCTTATGGAAATCATCGGTGATTTGATTCCTGCCGGAGTGGTCAATATCGTCAACGGTTTCGGCGCAGAGCTTGGTCGTTCCTTGGTCACCAATCCAAAGGTTTCCAAAGCAGCATTCACAGGTTCCACAGCAACAGGACGTTTGGTCATGCAATATGCGACTGAAAATATCATCCCGGTAACCCTGGAATTAGGGGGAAAATCGCCCAATATTTTCTTTAGTTCGGTAATGGATGCAGATGATGCATTTTTGGACAAAGCAGTTGAAGGGGCGGTATTATTTGCGCTCAACCAGGGCGAAATTTGCACCTGCCCCTCTCGTCTACTGATTCAGGAGGATATTTATGAAAAATTCATCGCTAAAGTGGTCGATCGGGTTAATCAGATCAAAGTTGGGGATCCATTAGACCCAACAACAATGATGGGTGCTCAGGCATCGAAGATTCAAAAAGATAAGATCATGTCCTATATTAAACTTGGCAAAGAAGAAGGAGCCGAAGTATTGACCGGCGGAGATGAAAACAATGTTGGTGCTGGTTTTGAAGAAGGCTACTACATCAAACCCACCCTATTTAAAGGAGATAATAGCATGCGCATTTTCCAGGAAGAAATCTTCGGCCCTGTGCTGGCAGTGACCACGTTCAAAGACGAACAAGAAGCAATTGCCATCGCCAACGATACCATGTATGGTCTCGGAGCAGGTGTATGGACCCGAGATGCACATCAGCTTTATCAGGTTCCACGTGCCATACAAGCTGGACGTATATGGGTAAATCAGTACCACTCCTACCCAGCTGGCGCTCCATTTGGCGGATACAAACAATCAGGAATTGGACGGGAAAACCATAAAATGATGCTTGCCCATTACAGACAGGCCAAGAATATGTTGATTTCCTACAGCAAAGAAAAACTTGGCTTCTTTTAACTGAAGCATACCGGGTATACTTTTCGAACAGCTTGATGCCCGAGTCTAGGGGGAGCAAATGCTGCCCCTTCCGCTGAATTTCATATGAACCAACGCTAAAACACATAACTGATTTCACCATGATTAATAGATTAGACATCACTGAAAAAGCAAGGGAGCTCATTCATGAACTTGAAGCAAAGCATGGTAAATTAATGTTTTATCAGGCCGGAGGCTGTTGCGAGGGTACACAACCACAGTGTTTTGAGGAAGGAGGGTATTTTCCGAGGACGAATGATGCCATGATCGGATTAGCTGAAGGATATGAATTTTGGGTAGATCGTGATCTCTTTGAATATTGGAAACATGCGCATTTCACCCTCGATGTACTAGATGGGTTTGGTCCCGGAGGATTCTCATTGGAAACGCCACTGGGTAAAACTTTCAAAGTTCATTATCGCCTATTCACAGCCGAAGAGCTTAATGACCTCAGCCCAATCAAACGAAACGAATAAAAAAAAGCATAAAACACCATAGAATCACAACGTTCTAGAGATGACCTATAAAATTCTCCCCTGAGTTTCCGCATTCGGAATGCTAAAATTTTATTCAATATCCAAGCCTTCAAGGACTGGAATTGGCTGTTTGTTTTCATCTAGGGCAACAAATGTAAAAACACCCTCAATGGCCAGTTCTCTTCCCTCCTTGTACATATGTTCCAAAAATATCTCGACCTTCACCTTCAAGCTGGTCCGGCCTACATTCTGAACCCTTGCGATAGCTTCAATAATACTTCCGGAAGGAATTGCCCTATTGAAGTCTATACGATCTGTCGATACAGTCACCAACGTTTTGCGGCAAAATCGTGTTGCAGCCATAAACGATACTTCGTCCATAATGGACATCGCCTTGCCGCCGAATAAGGTATCGTGATGATTCGTCAAAAACGGAAACACGGTCGTGCAGACGTGTGTTTCTGATAAATCAATACGTTCTTGTAAAGTCATTTATTTTTTTATTCAGTGGATTTAAGAGGAGACAAATGTAAACCAATCTAGCTCCAGTTCCGTCATTTTTATTCCATATTTTCGTCGATATCCACTCCTATACCTTTCAATAAAAGCGAAGCATTGAATATTTTACATTCTCCTATCTTCAGCTTATAATCAAACAGCATCTGACCCTCGTCGACACGAATGTCAAAATGATAATTTTTGATATCTCCCGGAAATTCCTCTTGTAAACTGGACAGCTGTAAGTCATGTGTAGCCACCATACCTTTACCATCCAATCGAACCAGTTTCTTTATAATTGCACGGGAGCCCAGATATTTGTCGACAGAATTTGTCCCACGAAGCATCTCATCGATTAGAAAAAAACTATCGCTATGTGCTGAAACTGTATCCAATATAAATTTCATCCGATTCAATTCAGCTTTAAAGGTCGACGTACTTTCATTCAGATTATCCTTGATTCGCATATAGGATATCAGTTTATAAATCGGGAGCTGAAAAGAAGCTGCAGCAACCGCAGCTCCGGCATATGCCAAAATTGCATTAATACCAACTGTCCGCAGAAACGTACTCTTTCCTGCCATATTTGAACCTGTCACCAAAGCAACTCGATGATCTATACTACTGTAATCATTGGCTACGACCTGATTGCTTGGAATCAATGGATGATATACCCCTTGCGCGTCAATCTTATTTTCCAGTGGGTTATCCAAAATTACTGGATAAATGTACGACGAATGGTTTCTCTTCCAAATGGCAAGGCTAGTTACAGCCTCAACCTTAGCTAAGGTATCGAATGAATTTAGAATCTCGTGTTCGTACTTATTCTTCCAGTCAACAATAGCCAATACCTGTCTAAAATCCCAAAGCAGAAACAGGTTTAGAAATATCCCAACAAAGACGTTATTCCGGGCATCCAAATTGTTAATAAGACCAGCGAGTTTTTTAAAGGCAAGGGAAATAGATCCAGTACCCTGGTTTTGTTTAAGCTCTCCCGCGATCTCCTGCATAGCAATAGACTTCCATGCGTGGTCTTCAATAGATTGAATCGCCTCTGCGTATGAGCCAAGCACGCCACCGATCTTGTCTATTCGAGAGGAGAACATGCTAACACTTCCTGCTTTGGCCAAGGCCCAAAGAATATGGAATAGCCCTATCAATGTTGCCACCCCAGCCAATTTTGGCACAAAAATACTGCCCACTAAAGCGACCAAAAATAAAACAGGCCCTACTTTGAGATAGACTCGCATGAAGGCATTTCCGAACTGAAAATTTCGATCTTGAAAGTAATTTATCAAAAATGCTTTGATATCCAATTTATGGTTCAGATTGGCCAAAAGCTTTGCCTGAAAATCCCATATCCATTCCGATTCATTTTCAAGTTCCTGGGAAGCTTCTTGATTGCGTTGAATTTGATGGCTTTGGAGAGGTGCATCAAGCCAAGAAGCCAAAAGATCAATCCCCTGTTTGGTCGTTGCCCGATTTATCTGTGCAAATAAGGAGTATGTTCCAAAGACATCCATATCAGAGCTATAAGGATGAGCTCCGTTTTCAAAATGCTGGCCATGATCATACATATTTAATTTTCCGTCTGCCAAAGCCTGTTCATTTGCCAAAACTTTCAGATAGGCTTCAAAATAGTTCTTCTGAAGCTCGAGCTGGCTCTGCTTCCGCACGAGATAGGCGAATAGGAACAATAATGCAAAAAAACAGAAAAACACCAGCGGAAGGCTTTCCAGTTGAAAGGTATAAAATAATAACGCTCCGCCACCGAGTATCACAAATAGCCGCGACAAGCTGAGCGTATTAACTTGTTTATTTAATTTGAGGACAGTTGAAGCGATTTCGCGATGCTTCTGGTCATATAATATTGCAGTTGGGGTCATAAGGTGAATATTTATTCTTTCACGTTTATTTCAATTTAATCATGGATGTTTTGATGTCGCTTAAAGACCTTGGGGGAAGTCGTTTAAGCTGGTTGAATGGATATCCTACCAGGCTTGATCACCCACCAAAGGCACAAAACGAAAAGTATCCAATTCGATACGGTCAAAATCATTTTCACCCACACGAATGATCGTCATCATCTTTTGCGATTTTTCGTCTCCTACAGGGATCACAAAAATTCCGCCCATTTTCAGCTGCTTTAACATAACCTCTGGCACGAATGGCGCACCCGCAGTTACAATAATCTTGTCATAAGGAGCGTGCTCTTCAATTCCCTTGGAGCCATCTCCCAAAAAGAAATTCGGTTTATAGCCCATGTACGGCAACACTTGAATGGTTCGTTGATATAGGTTTTCCTGACGTTCGATGGTATATACGTCTGCGCCAAGTTCCAATAAGATACAGGTTTGGTATCCCGATCCCGTACCAATTTCCAGTACTTTATCTCCTTTTTTGACGTGGAGCAGTTCAGATTGATAGGCGACGGTATACGGCTGTGAAATTGTTTGCCCGTCACCTATTGGAAAAGCAATGTCCCGATAGGCCTGATTCCAGAATGTTTCATCAAAAAAATAGTGACGTGGTACCTTGCCAATGGCATCTAATACTTTCTGGTCCGCAATCCCCCGGCTTTTAAGATGTTCAACCAATTTCTTACGAGCACCTTTCTCTCGATAATTATCAATAAACTTGTACGCCATGATGTTTCAAATTTACCTTTTAAAAGGCACATTAAGCAGAATTAATCACAAATAATTCAATACCAATACAGTACACATTTTCAAGTCAATTTGCTTTATTTTCCAAATCATCTGTCCTTATGCCCAATCTACGCTGACCTCTTGAATTTGGGACCGAACAAAACGATAAGCACATGTGGTTTAACTTTACCTAAAACGCAAGTCTTTAAAAGCTATATGGGTAATAATTGTCGCTAATATGGATCTACATCGACCTGAACGCGTACACCAGCATTGGTTTTATCTATTTCAAAATCCAGAAGAACCGAGCGGATCAATTCCTTGACCTTTGCAATACTAATATTTGTGCGTTCAATCTTCAAGGTAATGGTCTGGATAAAATTATTCCGCACGCGTGAAACTAATGGCGGCTCCGGCCCCAATACCCTTGCACCCAATTGTTGACGCAGCGCCGAGGCAAATCGATTGGCCGAATCATAGCATTTCTGAAAATCCGTATGTTTAATATCAATCCGAATAAGCCGGTAGAAAGGAGGATAAAGATAGTTTTTTCGTTCTGTAATTTCCGTCATAAACATCCCTTCATAATCGTTATTGACCACCTGTTCTAACACCCGATGATTCGTGGTGTAGCTTTGGATGATCACTTTTCCTCCGGCTTCACGCCGACCTGCGCGACCTGCTACCTGGGAAAATAACGAAAAAGATCGTTCATACGAACGGAAATCCGGAAAGTTAATGATCGTATCTGCATTGACAACACCGATGAGGCTTACTCTTCCGAAATCGAGCCCCTTAGCAACCATTTGCGTCCCAATAAGAACATCAAATTCATGCTCATCAAAAGCCGTGATAATTTTGTCGAAACCGTATTTACCTTTTGTGGAATCCAGATCCAACCGACCGATGCGAATTTCGGGCATCAGGATTTCAAGTTCTTCCTCTACCCTTTCTGTACCGAACCCTTTACTTTCGATATGTGGCATTCCACAGGCCGGGCAAACACGAAGTGGAGGCTCCACATGACCACAATAATGGCAATGCATCATATTAGAGCTCTTGTGATAGGTTAAGCTGACATCACAATTGACACATTTTGCAACGAATCCACAGGTATTACACTGGATCATTGTCGTGTGCCCACGTCTATTTTGAAATAATATAACCTGCTCTTTATTTTTTACGGCTTCTTCAATTGCCTTTAACAAGGTGCCAGAAAAATAGGAAAACATATTTTCTTTTCTTCCCTCTTCGGGAATATTCACCAACTCAATACTTGGCAATTGTGCGTTGCCATAACGCTCAAGCAGTTGCACAAAACCATACTTCTTAGCCTTGGCATTATAATAACTTTCCAAAGAAGGCGTCGCTGATCCCAATAGCACTTTGGTCTGATGTAGGAATCCGAGGTAAATAGCCGTATCACGGGCATGGTAACGTGGGGCTGGATCAAACTGTTTATAGGAGCTTTCGTGCTCTTCATCAACGATGATAATCCCTAAATCCTGAAAGGGCAGAAAAACTGAAGAACGGGCCCCAATCACGACCTGAAATTCATTTTTCATTACTTTATGCCACACCTCGGCACGTTCATTATCATTAAACTTGGAGTGGTACACCCCCAATTTATCGCCGAAGTGCAGCTTTAAGCGCGCCGTAATCTGTGCTGTCAGCGCAATCTCAGGCAGTAGATAGAGGGCTGATTTTCCTGCTGCGATTGCTTGTTCGATAAGCCGTATATAAATCTGTGTTTTTCCTGAAGCTGTGACACCATGCAACAGGGTAACTTCCTTCTCTTCAAACGACTCTTGTATTTCAGTATAGGCCCTTTGCTGGTTTTCATTAAATTGAAAATTGGCATCTAGTTCGATATCTTCCCCCTGGAACCGGGATACAACCTTTTCCTTTATTTCAAAAACACCTTTGTCAATCAAAGCCGTAATAGCACCGTTACCACAGCCCGAGGCCTCAGCCAACATGGGCCGCGTGATCTCCTCGGTTTTTTTGACCAGCTGCATAAATGCCAATACCGCATCTTGTTGTTTTGGTGCACGGTTTAAGCTATCCAACAATTCTCTTTTTGCATCTTCATTTCTAAAGTCGGGAGCAAAACGTAAAAATGCTTTGGTCTTGGGTTTATATCTTTCTGTAATCTCTTCAGAAATCAGAACAATTCCTTTGTCAAATAATTGCTTCAATATGGGGAAGACTGTTTTTTGTCCCAGCAATTTCACAATATCATTGACTTTAAGTTCTCCCGCCACCTCCAAAGCCTCGATGATAAGATACTCTTTATCTGAAAGTGTAGAACGGTCAAAATCTGCCGCAATCGATGAAACGACTTTGGTCTCACTGGCCAGCTTCAATGCCGAAGGTAGCGCAGCCTGCATGACTTCGCCTAAACTACACATGTAATAATCGGCTAGCCAATCCCAAAGTTTAAATTGAGCCAAATTAACTATGGGTTTGTCATCAATGATGTCCAAAATATACTTTGCTTCATAGTGCTTTGGTGCCTCCTGACTAATTGACTTCACAACCGCAGAATAGATCTTATTCTTCCCAAATTGCACAATGACACGCACACCGACCTGCACACGATCATTCCAGTCAACCGGAATACGATAGGTATATGTTCTTGCCAATGCTAGTGGTAGGACCACATCAACAAACAGCGTATCTCTTTCACTAAAAATCGTAGATTGTGGATTGGACATAAATTCAAATTATGGTATAAAAGTACAAAAAAACCTTCAGGAAAAGAGGTCAAACGACCCCGGCGATACCTAAAACCGACAACAACCATGCGGCCTCAAAGCGATATCGGAGTGAAAAAACCAAGAGATCAAAGCTCAATCAATTGCAACCTAAAAAAGCCTTCCTGAAATCTATTCAAGAAGGCTCCGTTATAATTAGATACGAATATGATTTCGTATGAACATAGGCAATTAAATAGGATTACGATTTATTTTTTAGTGCAGCAATAAATAATGCAACCCAGCCAACGATTAATGACAATCCTCCCAAAGGGGTGATAGGTCCTAAAATAGACGGATTTCCAAAGCCGGTTATTTCGCGCACGCTTAAGACATATAACGATCCCGAGAAAAAAAGTATACCAATGAGGAAAGCTATAAATGATACTTTAATGGAGTACGTCTTTGCTCGCGAAAAAGTGGATAAAAATAGCAGGGCGAAGGTATGATAGAAATGATACTGATTTGCAGTTTTCCAAGTTTCAATATGATATGTACTTACCTTCCCTTCTAGACCATGAGCACCAAAGGCGCCTAATATTACAGCTAATGCTCCCAACAACGAAGCGGCTAAAATGATTTTCTTATTCATTATGTTAAAGTGAATGCTGAAAATGAGTTTCTAGCGATAAATGTATTAAAAACAGAGCAAAATAAGGAATTTTTTGTTAAATTTATATTACAAAGGCGCATTATAGGAACGATTTTCTATCTCTTCCCATATATTTTTATTAGGTTTGTTTTACGTATGAATCATCATGAACATCGTGCAGCTCACGAGATCTTGAACGAGGTGCAGGATTTGTATATCCTTGATAAACATCTGCCGCATGATGGCTTCATCACCATTAAAAAAACAAGTTTAGTGTACTTATTCCGCTGACAAGAAAATGAGTACCTCATAAATAGTTGTTCTGCTAAAACTGGATTTTTAATCGCATCGACCAGCGTGGTACTGACGATTTATTCGAGTTCTTATCAGGCATTGAAAAAAATAAAAAGGATGAAAAAAACAATCATCATCACTGTTATATTATTCATCGCGGTCATCGCGGCCACGATCTATCTTTTTGGAGACTTCAATAAAAACAATAAACAAGATTCTAAAGCTTTACAATATCTTCCTGAAAGCACATTAGCAATTGCCTCCTTTGCCAATGATCAGACTGTAGATACGATCTTCAAAGACTATGAGCTCTTTAATGCCATTATAGGTCAACGCAATTTCGCCAACCTGGAGCGTCTTAAAGACGAATTATTACGTAATGAACAGTTTGCACCTCTTGTAGCGGGGCAGCAAATATTACTCTCTTTTCACCAGGAAAAAGACCAGATTACTCCGCTATACAGCGTTCAGGTTGGTCAAAGCATTGATAATAATTCGCTGGCAACATTACTTGGAAACGTCGGTAAAAACTACAAGATACAACCTTTTGACACCTTAGGGCAACGATTTTATGGGCTTAATCAAGGCACTAAGGATAGTACACTTTATTGTGCCTACTCTCACGAAATCATTTTCGCAAGCTACTCCAAACAGGTACTTTCCCAGATCTTTGATAAACAGGTTAAGAAAATAAGTACCAAACAAATCGAGTTCTTCGTAAACCATAACAATAAAAACACGCCACTTAGTCTCTATTTTTTCAATGAACAATTGTCGCAAATTGCTCGAATATTGATGAAATCCAAATTTGGCACTTATCTCAACTTAATCGATTCGCTGAAGGGCCAAACGTCCTGGAACATGAATTTCAAAAAGGATGCTTTTATTTTTAAGGGTGAAACAGATCTCTCGGCGAGCAAAAATAGTTACCTACAGTTATTTGCCACGCAGACAGCTCAAGTGCAAGCTCTGGGGAATTATCTACCTAAAAATGCTGCATCTTATATAGACTTTAGTATTTCAGATCCCCATAGTTTTCGCAGTGGACTGAAAGCCTTGTTGGTACAGCAAAAAGAAGACGGTCGATTGGCTAAAAGTATAAAGAACTTTGAAGAAGACAGCAAAGTATCATTTGACAGTATCATCGCGCCAATTTTCAACGATGAATTTGCGCTCGCGGAATTGGATAATCAGGATGCAATAGGTTTGATCAGCATTTCGGATTCAACACTATTTGCTGATAATCTCAAGAAATTCAGTTCGTCTGTAGGTGATTCAATCTATCAATTTAAATATTCGAATCTCTTACATGCGCTATTTGGTGAACCGTTCAAAAGCTTTACCCGACCCTATTTTACCATTGTAGACAACATTATGGTGGTAGCTACACGGACGGGAATCTTGAGAGATTATCGGGAATCTTTCCGGGAAAAGCAATTTCTTTCCGGAACGGCTATTTTCAAAAATCATGCAGCATTGCAGAATAGCCGCAGCAACGTAACTTTCTATTTAGAACCTAAAGCTGGTAAAAGCAATATTCTAGATAACTTAAAAGCTGACTTTGCAAAGAACTTTAAAGATGAGGATGAATATGGATTTCAAAATTTCTACTCCTGGTCATACCAGTTGAGTGGCAATCAGGGCACATTCTCGTCCAGTTTATATGCCCTCTTTAAAAGTGATACGAGATTAGGCGGCAAACCAGAATGGACAGTCCAGCTGGAGAACCGAATTATCAATAAACCTTGGATTTTCGATCAAGATGGGAAGAACAAGTTTATCCTGATTCAAGAACAAGATCATACGGTACATGCATTTTCGCCGGATGGAAAAGAACTTTGGCAAAACCTCTTCCAAGGTGAAATTTTGGGCGAGCCAATTCAGTTACAGGATCTCAGTATTGTCGCCATCACAAAAAACCGCTTGTATCGCTTTATGCCCGATGGTAAAAACAGAACTGGCTTCTCCGTTGAACTGCCATACTCGGCAACTTACGGGGCTACAATCGCCAGCTTCAATAAGGAGCAACGTATTTACATTCCGGCAACAGACCGCATTCTTGCGTATACCCTGGATGGCAAAAAAGTGGAGGGCTTTGAAAATAATAGCGTGGATGGCCGAATTTTATTCGATCTAAAAACAACCAGCCTGGGACAGACAAATTATATTATTGCTGGTACAAG
This sequence comes from Sphingobacterium siyangense, assembly GCF_023277505.1. Lineage (NCBI taxonomy): Bacteria > Pseudomonadati > Bacteroidota > Sphingobacteriia > Sphingobacteriales > Sphingobacteriaceae > Sphingobacterium > Sphingobacterium siyangense. The sequence continues at coordinate 5,668,593 of NZ_CP080574.1, forward strand.
CACTGCTTCCGTGTATTTCTTTGATCAAAATGGTAAGATCATCCGTAAAAAAACAATGGATACCGATGGGGAAAGTGTTAAAAATCCAATTGGTTTAGTTGCGGCGTCGGATGAAAAGAACTCCTTCATTTACTTGGCAAACAATAAAGGTAGTGTATTCAAAATTCCTTTCGAAGGCGAGGCCAAAAAAATAAAACTGGGTGATTGGGGTAAAGATGCGTTCTTTAATTTTGAAGATATTAGCGGTGGTGCTGACAGAGATTTTGTTATTCTAGCCAACAACAAACTGAATGCCTACAGTTCAAGAGACTCGTCTTCCTACTTTGAATATAAATTCATCGAAGAGGCCAGTAACAGACCGTTGTTTTTTAAACGAATAGGTAAATCTGATATCATAGGTGTTGGAACCGACAACCGCATGATTTATGTTTTCGGATCTGATGGCTTGGTCCAGGAGGGATTCCCTGTAGAAGGTTTTTCAAAGTTCTATTATGGACCGATTAACTATGGCGACAATGCCAATTATTTAATCTGCATGAAGCGGGATTTCAAGATCTATGTATATAAGTTTTAAGAACCTGAAAATCAATTTTTTAAAATCAACACCAAACGCTATAAGATGCTAAAAGATCTTTATAAAAAATTTGTCTAATCTAATTTTTTTATAGTAGGTTTGCAGACTTAATATGACTATGCTGAAATCGGAAGAATTAAAAGAATTATTAGCTGAACCAAAACGTATTGTAATTACAACGCACTACAAACCGGATGGGGACGCATTGGGTTCATCTTTAGGATTATATTTTTGGTTGACCGCGAAAGGACACCACGTAAATCTCATTGTACCGTCAGACTTTCCTGCCTTTTTGGATTGGTTACCTGGCTTAGAAAATGTACAAATTTATACGCAGGATATTGACCTGCACAATCAACAGATTGACGCAGCTGAATTAATTTTCTGCTTAGATTTTAATGGCCTTGCCCGGATTCACGAAATGGGTGAACCTATTCGTCAAGCGAAAGGAATCAAATGCATGATTGATCACCATTTAGATCCGGAAGGGTTTGAAGATTACGCATTTTGGGATCCATCTGCTGCAGCGACTGCACAATTAATCTATCGCTTCTTAGTCCATGAGATGCAAGATCCAGACCATATCAGTGCTGACATGGCGACATGCTTATATACCGGTATTATGACCGATACGGGCTCTTTCCGCTTCCGTTCTACCACTGCTGAAATTCACCGCATCATTGCATCCCTCATTGATTGTGGTGCACAAAACTGGGCTATTCACGAAGAGATTTACAATAGCTCGTCAGAAAGCCGCCTGAAATTCTTAGGGTTCTGCCTATTGAATCGTCTAGAGGTTATCCATGAATATAACACCGCTATTATCCATGTGACCAAAGCGGATCTCACTCAGTTTGAAGTGATCACCGGTGATACCGAAGGATTAGTCAATTATGCCCTTTCTATCAAAGGAATTCGATTGGCTGCTTTAATTATTGACAGAAATGAACAAATTAAACTATCTTTGCGTTCGATTGGAGAAGTTCCTTGCAATGAGATCTGTAAATTGTATTTCAATGGAGGGGGGCATCTTAACGCTTCAGGAGGTAATTCGAAAGAAAGCCTCGAAGCAGTGATTGCAAAATTCAAATCGGTTTTACCAAATTATAAAGAAATATTAACAAAATAAGATATCGTAACATACATTAGAAAATGAAGAAAGCAATTCTATTTTTCGCGGCTGCCGGTCTTTTGATGACGTCATGCCAAAAATTCAAAAAGGCTGAAGGTGGTCTTGAGTATAAAATCGTGGATGATAATGCAAAAGAAAAAGCAGTATCAGGCGATTTATTAGCACTTGACATGGTTGTGAAAACGGACAGAGATTCTACAATGCAAAGTACGTATGACATGGGAGTCCCTCAAATCGTTCAATTATATCCAGATAGTATCATCGCAAAAAATCCAGGTGACCCTACTGGTTTATTCAAATACGTAGGTGAAGGCGATAGCTTGGTATTCAAAATCAATTTGGATTCTATGGCTGCTAAAACACATCAACCAAAACCAGAGTTTGCAGATAAATTCATTGTTTATTCGATCAAAGTCAAAAAACACTTCAAAAAAGGAAAGTTAACAGACCAACAATTGGGTGAACAAGTTCAAAAATATTTTGAAGAAGAATTGAACAAACACAAGGCAGCTGAACCAGCTAAACTTGAAAAATACATCAAGGATAAAAGCTTGAAAACAACTAAAACAGCTTCAGGTCTTCAATATGTAATTACTAAACCTGGAACAGGTACAAATGCGAAAGTAGGTGATTCTATTCACGTGAACTATGTAGGATCATTAACTACAGGAAAAGTATTTGATACAAACCTTCCAGATGTAGCTAAAAAAGAGAAAATTTTCAACCCTCAACGTCCTTATGAAGCATTAAAATTCCAATTAGGTGTTGATGGTGTAATCCCTGGATGGACTGAAGCATTCCAATTGTTTAACAAAGGTACAAAAGCAACTTTAGTCATTCCTTCATCTTTGGCTTATGGCGATCGCCCTTCAGGTGTTATCCCTCCATATGCTCCTTTAGTATTTGAAGTAGAAGTATTGGATATCAAACCTGGAAAAGTTCCTGCTCCTACAGCAACAACTCCAGGCATGGTAGCGCCTACTGGAACTACTGCTCCAGCGGCAACAGCTCCTGCAGCAAAAAAATAATTCGACTGTAAATTTCAGTTAACAAAAAAGCGGTTTCATCGAGATGAAACCGCTTTTTTGTTGTTCGTATTTTTATTCACTATACGCTAATCTTTTTATCTTCTTTTTTGATCTTCCGTATTTTCAGCCATAGTATTATTACCGCCAATATAAAACTGATGATCATGATGATGGTCAATGCGATCAGCGCCTTATCGGTATGGTAATTTTCAGCATGCTGAATAAACATTAACCTAAAAATTCGAAGATAATGGGTCGATGGGATTACATTTGCAATTGCCTGCACCCAGCCTGGCATTAGACTCGAAGGCCAGGTAAAGCCACTCAAGATAAATGCTGGCGTCGCAATTACCATAAGGACTTCTGTCGATTTCAACTGCGAAGGCAGTAGAATACTGACGAGTACACCTATAAAACACACGGCAAGCAAAAAGACGAAAGTACAGAGTACAAAGCGACCAAATTCGGCCTGTAAAGGCATACGGTAATATTGACCAAAACCCCAATATAAAACCAGGATACCAACAGACATCAAAACATATGGTAATATCTTAACAAGAATAAGTCCGATAGGATTACCGATTTTACGTACCAGCTCCGGAAATGTATTGCCTTCAAATTCCGAGGAAAAAGACAAAGCCAAGCCCAAGAGCAAAACCTGTTGCAGCACAGTAATTAGCACTCCCGGCAGCATAAAATACAGGTAATTTCCACTTCGAATATTCTGCTTAACAAAAGTTGTCTTAAATGGTTCGTACTGCTGCGCAGCGATCTTTGCCGGAACACCACGTTTCATTTGCGCCTGAATCTGTATGCCCGCTTTCAACGTCGAGGCACACACATTGACAGCCATCATGGCGGTATTTGAGGTCAATGTATTGGCACCGTCTACAAAAACAGTCATTTCGGGCAAACGCCCCTGTTGTACTCCGGAAGCAAAACCCTTGGGAATATGTACAATCGTTGTTGCCTCATATTGCATCGCAATATCTTTTGAATCAAATAAGGAGGGTATTACACGGGCAACTTCAATACTCTCATTATCTGAAAGCATATCAATAAATGAACTGCTTAAGGGGCTATTATCCTCATCAACTACAATGATCGGCATCTGAGTTACCTTACCTTGTTGATAAACATGCCCCACCAATACACCATACAATACAGGTGCACCTAGAAAAAGCATCAATAGCACTTTATTATTGAAGAAGAGCTTAAACTCCCGTTGGATCAATTCTAAAATTTTTTTCACAGTCAAGCTCTTTAATTCGCATGGAGAACCACAAGCGTTTTTGTTAACAAATCTTTGCTACCGGCAACATCTTCAGGAACAATTTTCAATTCAAACACAGCCTGTTGCGGATCGAAATCAGGATAAGCTGAGGCAATGCTTGCGTACGAATTTAAGGCTTTGATACTAATCACCTTTGCTTTAACCTTTTTGTGATTCAAATAAGGAATTTCAACCTCAACAGCCTCTCCTTTTTGAAGTTTTCCCATTTTATTTTCGGGCAATGTAAATCTAAAATAGGTCGATCGATCAAGGAAACCATTGATAATCGGATAACCTGCCATCGCCAATTCACCGACTTTCAGATTAATCGTTTCCACACTCATGTCCTGTGGAGCAATGACATATTTCTCCTGTGCAGCAACATTGACTTCAGATACCGCTCCCAGTGCACGTTCCTTTTGCCCCAAAGCCATAATCTGCTGTTCTTGTCTAGCCCCACCCTTTGCTTCAGCTAATTCAGCCTGTGCTGCAAGATACTGATTTTTAGCCCCCTGAAATTTAGCGTAGGTCTCGTCGTACTTTTGCTGCGGAATCAGGCTGTCCTGCAAAAGGGCATCCAGCCTACCTATTGATTTTTTCGCAAATTCATATTGTTCCTTAAGTCCATCTACCTTCGCCTGCAATTGCACGAGTTGACCTTTCGTAGCACCTTTGACTGCCATGTTATATTGTGCATCAGCAGACTGCAGCGCTCCCTTTGCCTGCTCTTCTTTCGCATCTACCTCGGGAATACTCAAAATAGCCAAGGTATCCCCCGCATGCACAAAGTCACCCTCTTCAACCAGAAGCTTCGCAATTTTCCCCGGAACCTTTGTCACAACCGTCACTTGCTCTCGCTCCACCTTGCCTTCAATAGGCTTCTCTTTCACTTGATTTGTACAAGAAACAAAAATAGACAGAGATAATATCCCATATAAATTCTTCATGTTACTCATGAATAGTTTGTAATAATTTTCCTGATGTATGTAGTAATTCAACTGCAGCTGTACGTTGCTGCAAAACATTGTTAAAATAACCCAAATTAACTTTGTACCAATCGTTTTCAGCAGCCAATAACTCAGTAACATCTATTAAGCCAGCTTGATATTGTTTAACAGCCATAGAAAGATTATTTTCGGCAACTTTCAATTGCTGTTCCCCCACTTTCAGCTTTTGGTTGCCAGTCGTGTAGGTAACGGTATTTTTGCTGAGTAATAAATTTAATTTTTCTTGCGCATCTTCTCGCTTGGTCGTATTGATATGCTGATCGAGTTTAACTTGCTTTATCTTATTATGATGCTCTCCGCCCGTATAGAGATCCCATTTAACCCCTACGCCGACCATTAAATTGGGGCTCCCTTTGATGGAATTAAGCGGTAAGTTGACTGTACCAAATAGCGGTTGGTCTTTCACCATGAGTTGGGAGTTGAATACATTCAGATAGTTTGCGGATCCAAAGGCAAAGACAGCAGGAAGAGCTCCCCCCTTTTCTTTTTTATACAGGTACTCATACGCTTTTGAGGAAGCATCCAGTGCTTTCAATTCGGATCTTTGTTCGACATCACGTGGAAGATCCGACAAAAATATAGGTTTAAGTCCATAATGAATTCCACCGACCTCCTGAAAAGATACCCCGGTTTCTTGTTCGATCTTTTGACACAACAAATCCCGATTGCCAGAAACCTCTACCTTTTTCTCTTCCAGCTCCAGCAAGGCCAATTTCAATTTATCTCTATCATAAGGTATTGCAAGGCCATTTTGAATCGCTTTATTCACCTTTTCCTGTTCTTTCTTTAATCGCTTTTCAGAATCGACAATCAATTTATCCACCTCATCCAACAACATCAGCTGATCAAAAGAAGCAATAATATCCTTTGAAAGTGTTTCTCGACCGGCCGATTCTAAATATTGTTGAGCCACAGCTTTCTCCTGCAATGCTTTTATTCCATTCGGAATCTGTAATCCCGAAAAGATAATCTGCTTTACTGACACCCCCGCATAGGCCGCTTGTCCATGCATACTAAATCCTGTAGCTCCTTCAAACAAGCCGAGGTTCAATAAAGGGATATTAACCGTAGGAATATCAATACTCCCATTGCTATGTACATAACCGTATAGCCCGAGTGCCGAGACATGTGGCAGCCGGTTTGCTTTTACTCCATCGGCTTCCAGACGTGCTTTATCGACTTCGTAAGCCTTCAATTTCAATTCTTTATTTGTCTGAAAGGCTTTTTGAATAATATCTTTTACCGACGGGTCAATCAATGATTGCGCATGTAGTTTGTTTAAAAACATAACCGACGCCAAAGTCAATAAACCCAGGCATAACCTCTTATTCATCATATGATTCATTTATTCTTATAAAAATAGGACAACAACCACCTCTTTTATCTGTTTAACAGTAAACCGTACGGTATGTTTGACTTCTGACTCTTTTTAATTAAACGTATCTTTTCAACGGCCAATAACAATCGTCACTTATGCATTCATGGCATGAAGGACTGACCTCCACCTGTTAGCTTTTCCAAGATACAAAAAAAGGAATTCGTTTCTGTAGAAGGAATCCTGTATTAATTTTCATTTTTGCTAATTAATAAGTTATCTTTGGAGATCGAATTGAAATTTTGGTAATTAAGTCTACCACTTTATTCGATAATAATAAAAACAAGTTTTTACCCTAACCCGCTGCCTCCACGCAGAAAACTATGTTGCTTACAGATACACATACACACATTTATTACCATGCAGGAACCGAAAAACTGCAAGAACATCTACAACGTTGCTTCGATAATGGCATACAACGCCTTTTTTTGCCGAATGTGAATAGCGCTTCCATAAAACCTGTATTTGATACCGTAGCAGCTTATCCAGAACATTGTTTTCCGATGCTTGGATTACATCCCTGCGATGTAAAGGAAAACTATGTGGAAGAGTTAGAAACCATCCGAAAGAGCTTGGAAACACACAAAGTCCATGCCATAGGTGAGATCGGGCTGGATCTTTATTGGGATAAAAGCACGCTTGAAATTCAAAAAGATGCTTTTCGAACTCAGGTTCAATGGGCAAAGGAATTAAATTTACCGATCGATATCCACTGCCGGGAAGCCTTCACTGAACTGTTCGAATTATTGGAAGAACTTCGCGACGACAAATTATTTGGCGTTCTGCACTGCTTTACCGGTTCCCTGGAGCAAGCCCACCAGGCTATCGATTTAGGTTTCGCTCTTGGTATTGGCGGAGTCGTTACCTTTAAAAAAGCGGGCTTAGATCAGGTGGTCAAAGAAATCGATTTAAAACATATTGTTCTGGAGACAGATGCACCTTATCTGGCTCCTGTCCCCTTTCGCGGTAAAGAAAATGAAAGTAGCTATTTGGTTTACGTCGCACAGAAAGTAGCTGACCTTCACCAGATCTCCGTCGAAAAGGTGGCCGAAATCACAACAGAAAATTCAAAACGTATATTTGGTATATAATTTCAAAACTCAATGCATAATATCTTTATTATCTACACAGGTGGGACCATTGGAATGGTTAAAGATGAAACGGGAACATTCGTTCCTTTCGACTTTGAATTGATCAAACGTAATCTCCCTGATTTAAGCCGCTTAGACTATAAGCTGACCGTGCACTCTTTCGAACCCATTATCGATTCATCGAACATGAAGCCTGAGATCTGGATTGAAATGGCACAAATTATTAAGGATAACTATGCAGATTACGACGGTTTTGTTATTCTACATGGTTCCGATACAATGGCTTTTACGGCCTCAGTATTGAGCTTTATGTTGGAAGGGCTCCAAAAACCGGTCATATTATCAGGCTCCCAATTGCCTATTGGGGAAATTCGAACGGATGCCCGGGAAAATATGATGACAGCGTTGGAAATAGCCTCTGCGAAGCAGGATGGTATATCCATTATCCAAGAGGTATGCATTCTTTTCGACAATAAATTATTCCGTGGCAATCGCTCATTTAAATATAATTCGGCCAAATTTGAGGCCTTTAGATCGCCAAACTATCCCGTATTGGTTGAAGCTGGTATTCACCTCAAATATAATACAGATGCTTTATTAAATAATATTGATAAAGAATTTATCCTACATACCAAACTGGACAACAGGGTAGCCGTATTGAAATTATTTCCGGGGATCTCTGCACAAACAATTAAAGCAGTCCTAGATTCCGATGTCCGCTCCATTGTTATGGAAACATTCGGATCGGGCAATACAACCACCGACACTTGGTTTCTGGATCTATTGAAGGAAGCAATTGAACAAGGTAAAAATATCCTCAACATTTCGCAATGTAAAGTAGGGTCTGTTGAATTAGGTCGCTATGAGACTTCACAAGGACTTAAATCCATCGGTGTGCTGAATGGCTACGACCTGACATTCGAAGCGGCAGTAACCAAATTGATGTATCTTCAAGGTGAGTTAGAAGATCAAAAAGAGGTCGCCTATTGGATTGAAAAGGATATCCGTGGTGAATTGACGATCAATGACTAATGACCAGGCACAAAATCACAAAAAGGGAGCTGCACTTCACGCAGCTCCCTTTTTTGTGATCGGTTTCAATAATCCTCCCGCAGATATATTTGCGAGGAAAGGTGGTATTCTTATTCCTGTGTCAAACGAGCAAGCACTTCCGCAACAACAAAATTGCTTCCGCCAACAAAAATAAGGTTCCCTTGTTGATACGCTTCTTTTGCTGCATCAAACGCAGCTCCTACCGATGGATAATCAAGCCCCGTTAGACCAAATTCCATAGCTTCTTTGCGCAGCTCCTCGGATGGCATTGCACGCGGCATATCCGGAGCAGAAAAATAGTAGGTTGCATCCTTGGGCAGATAAGGCAACATATGTGATAAATCCTTATCGCGCATGGCGCCTATCACAAAGTGCAATTTATCATAAGTTGTTGTAGCCAGATTTTTGAGTACTTCATGAATTCCGTCCTCATTGTGCCCTGTATCACAGATGATAAATGGATCCTTAGACAATTGTTGCCATCGGCCTTGAATTCCTGTGGTTGCCTGCACATTTTTTAGCGCTTGATGCACATCTTGATCACTGATCTCAAAGCCCAGTTGACGTAATTCATCCACAGCTAACAGGACGCCGGCGAGATTCTTGACCTGATAAGAGCCTTTTAAATCCAGTTGAAAGTCTGCTGAATGACCTGCAGTATCCGTCGCTTGTACCGTCAAATAATCTTGGTCCACGTCCAGCATTTTCGTCTCATACTTGTCGGAAGCGAATTGGATCGGTGCATGCTCGATCGCTGCTTTATCCAAAAACACAGCTGCTGTCTCTTCAGCATATTCCGAAATAACGACAGGTGTATTTCTTTTGATAATTCCGGCCTTCTCAGCAGCAATTTCCGCCAATGTATTACCAAGAAGATTCATGTGATCAAAACCGATATTGGTGATTACCGACAGCAAAGGCTGAATAATATTGGTGCTGTCCAAACGCCCACCAAGGCCGACTTCAATGACAGCGATATCAACCTTATTCTTCTCGAAATAATCAAAAGCCATGGCTACAGTAATTTCGAAAAACGATGGACTGACTTCTTCTATAAGCTCGCGATGGGTATTGACAAAATCAACAACAAATTCTTTCTCACATAACTGACCATTGACACGAATACGTTCTCTGAAATCCAGTAAATGTGGTGAAGTATAGAGGCCTGTCTTATATCCTGCTTCGGCCAAAATAGCGGCCAACATGTGGGAGGTGGATCCTTTTCCGTTTGTACCGGCAATATGTAATGTTTTGAATTTTCGCTGTGGGTTGTCCAAAGCAGCGCAAAGTTTGATGGTATTGTCAAGGTCTTTTTTGAAGGCAGAGGCGCCATCCCTTGTAAACATAGGCAATCGAGTATACAGATACTCGATTGCCTCATTATAAGCATTCATGTGAATGATTTTTATCTTAATCTAAAATTGAATACAATCCGTCCTGTTTGGGAGTCGGGAGCATTTGGCAATTGGTTTAGCCTAGCACCACGTACAGCACGCTCACATTTCTCCAACAAGGATGGATCGGTAATCGTCGTTCCTTTTACACCAGCACGCGCATAGGTGATAACCCCTTGCTTGTTCACTCTAAACTCCACAGCAACCTTACCTGCTTGCTGTCCATTATCGTCGATACTTGGCCGTTGCGTAAAACTTCGGTTCTCAATAGACAACATCATGTTACCATTTCCAGATCCACCTTCGCCGTAGTTACTTGCTAAAGGATCACCCAGTTTGGAACCCTGATTTCCAGGAGTTGTCCCTGTACCATCACCAGCTCCAGTACCGTTATTTTTATTGCCTTTAAAAAGCGCTTTGGCATTGGCCTGTGGTGCCACTTCTTTTACAGCTTTGGTTGTTTCCGGTGCTTTTGAAACGACCTTCTTTTCCGTTTTTGTTACCGCAGGGGCATCTTCTAAATCCTGTGTGACAACCGCTTTCTCCGCAACTTGTTGCGTTGGAGTTGGGGTAGGTGTTTCAACAGGATCAATACGGTCAGGGCGTTCATTATTGGCGTTGGGATCCACCGATGGTTCCTCAACACTCATATAGTCATCTCCCATTCCCTCAGGTGAAGTACCGTAATTGACGATCATTCCCCCCATTCCATATTCATCAGGTGCCTGAGCTTTAAAAACAACAAAAAATCCAATCAAGAGCAACGATGCCATGACCAAAGTCGATATCCCCAATGCTTTGGGGAAATTATTTTCTTCATGTTGAAGGTGATATCTCATCGCATTAATCTCCTATATTAATAGCTGACCAATAAACTTAAAAAAAGTTTAATTGTTCCTATTTATCTTTTTTTGGTTCTGTTGCCAATACCACTTTAATCTTCAATCGATTAGCGACATCCATTACAGAAATAACATTTTGAATGGGAACCGTATTATCGACATAGAGCATAATTGTCACTTCCTCACCCGCAGCCATTTGCGATTGAATTGCAGCTTCCAATCCCTCAATGGGAACTGGCGTTTTGTCAATAAAATAGCCCAAATCTTTTGTAATCGATACCGTAACAGTCTTTTTAGCAACAGATTGTTCTCCCGCACTTGACTTTGGTAACAATAGCTTCACCACTTGCGGATTAGAAACTGCAGAAGCTAACAGGAAGAACAACATCAGGAAAAACATGATGTCGTTCAGCGCTGAAGTATGTACTTCCGCAGATGGTTTATTTTTTCTACTTCGTAAGTTCATTATCTTCCGGGTTCATCCAATAAATCAATAAATTCTACTGCATCCGTTTCCATACGTAAAATCAATCGCTCCACCATCATATTCAGGATATGGTAGCCCAAATAAGCTAAGATACCCACCGCAAGACCTGATGCTGAAGACACCATTTTTACATATAGACCACCAGATACAGAAGCAATATCAATACCACCAGCTAATTCCACGTCGTGGAAAATCTTAATTACTCCAAAGATCGTACCTACGAAACCAAGCATCGGGGCAATACCAGCAATAATACCCAAAATATTGATGTTCTTTTCTAACTTGGCAACTTCCAATTTACCCACGTTTTCGATCGCTCCTTCAATATCTTTGATCGGTCTGCCGACACGCAATAAGCCTTTTTGCAACATACGTCCCAAAGCTGAGTTACTTGAACGAACTACAGCTAATGCCGAATCCAAATTTCCGGATAAAACATTTGCTTTTACTTGCGACATTAAGCTGTTATCATATTTTGCGGCACGACGGATAGTCAAATAACGCTCAAAAAAGATAACCAAGCCAATAAAGAACAACAGTAGGATTGGAACCATGATCCATCCCCCTTTGATCATCATATCGATCAAACTCATGTTTTCTGTAGGCGCAGCAGCAGGTAATGGTTGTTGTGCAGCTTGATTAAACGAATCCACAGCAGCCCGTGCTGTATCTTGTACTAATGACATAATTATTAATAGTTTTATATAGTTTTAACTTTTATAAGATCTTTTCTACCCAAGCATCCTTAATTTTATTGAGTACCGACTTCTTAGCAAGCTGTGCTTCCTCGTTTGTCATGTAGGTATTTAAGATGATTTTCTTTCTATCTTTTTTGTTTTTCCCTTCAACAGCGCGTGCTGTTTTATAGCCCATTGCACGAAGACGTTGCGCCTCCTGCTCGGCACTTGCCATAGTTTTTGCGGATCCAATGACCACCTGGTACCGCGGTTGTGCAACAGGAATAGACTCTTTGATCACAGGATTTGCTTCCAGAACCGGAGTTTTTGCTGCCGCATTAGGCGCTGGTACAGTTGATGTCTTTTTAACAGAATCTTTCACACCAGTTTTAGCCAACGAATCGACTTGCTTTAAACTATCGGCTTGCATTGTATTGGACAAGGTATCAGCAGGTATGATCGGCTGTTTTTGAACAAGCGTATCTGCCGTTTTTACAACAGGTTTGGTCGGCCCGAATAACGAATCCTTCAACGCAGGATTGGTGTAAACGACCGCAACAGCAACCATTGCCAGCACAATAATTCCAGTCATCCAATACCAGATCGCATTTGAATTACGCGGCTCTTCCTCATAGATATTTGGTGCGTATGTTGAATTGGCGTTAGCCGACGCAATAGCACCGATTTCTCTTTTTGAAGTGTTTTCTTCCTTCGGAGTAACCGAAACACTGCTATCAGCTATCACAGCAGCATCCACAGGTTCAAACTCTTCAGTTTCCTTTTGCGCCAACGACGATTCTTCAGCTTCAAGATCGGTACGGTCACTTGTCGGTTCTGTCTCCGGAGAAAGCTCCTCTGCTACTGGATCCGTTACCTGTGTTGTTTCAGCTTCTTCTTTGACCTCTTCAACCTCGATCGTTTCGTCTTGATCTGCCGTATCCGGCATAGACTCTATCGCAGGCTCTACCTTATCATTAGCTTCCACCACAGGATCTTCTTCTACAACAGGGTCTTCTTCAACAGCTAAGGTCGTAAGTTCTTCTTCTTTGGCTTCTTCCAAAGAAGAAACAACTGTTTCAATTTCTGGTGCAACAAGATTTGTAACCGGTTGGAAGTCGAATCCCGACAAGTCTAAGGGTTTGAAGACCAAACTTGCGCCATAACTAATCAATAATCCAAGATCATCAAGTTTGACCTGTCCAAATTGCCCCAAATCGGCCCGCAGCTTATCAACAGTTTCCGACAAGATCTGTTGCGCCTGATTGAGGCCCAAGTTTTCCTGTTGTTGGATATAATGAACAATATTAAATCCATGTTGAGCAGAATAGTCCAGCTCAACATAAGAAATCGGGGGTAAAAACACATTATTCTGTTTATCGAACTGAGCCGGAGAATGAATTCGTTTGAACACACCTATTCCGGGCACGTATACTTCCGCATAACGTTTTAATAAACTATTGATGTTTTTGCCTAGATTCATCGCGCACTATTTTAAGATGCAAATTTATAATCTTAATTCGTTAAAACGAATAATTAAGACCACCAATTACATTAAAGCCCAATCTTGGGTAATACATATAACGTTCGTATTCTTTTCCGAAGATATTATTTGCTTTGACGAAAATACCAAATTGTTTTTTGATTCGGTATTCTGCGCCTGCATTAAGATCAGCAAACGACGCTATTGTTGCCTTATGCCCACTGTTGGCAATACGACTGCCATCTGCGTTATAATCATAAATATACGCATAGGTATTGCCTTGTGTAGAAAGTTCAGCATCTACGAAAAATTTATCGGAGATATTGAAGCGTGCATTAGCCTGCATACGGAATTTTGGCAATCCCCATGCTTCTTCCTCATCACTCAATTTGTAATCGTCTATATACACTTTTCCCCCCAGATTAACCAGTTGTGAAAGACGTACATTGATTTCTCCTTCCAATCCCATATGTTTAGCCTTATTGATCACGCCATCATAAACGACATCAAAAGCCCAAGGAACATAGCCATTTTGACTATCGCCAAATGCACTGTTTTTAAATAAAGGCAATCCCTCAATCTGTTTGTAGAATACCTTTACTTTATAACCAAATGTTGCGCCAGCATTTCCTTTTAAACCCGCGTAAACATTCATTTTCTCAATCGAGTTTATCATTTTAGCGTTCGGAGCCAAATACGGATTTTCTTTAGCGAAACTACGGAAAGAAGCTTGTTTCACTCCCCCATTGATTCCGGCAAACAAAGAGATATATTCAGGTGCCAAAGCAAAATCAGCTTCTACGGATGGGAAAATATTGAATCTTGAGCTATCGCCAAATTCAGAAGTTAAATTCGCACCCAAGGTTACGTTATAGTTGTCGCCCTTAAAACGAATATATGGATTGATGACCGCCAAATGATTTTTTACTTCAGCACTATCTTTCACATTATTCATTGTCACGCTCAAATTCGCACCAACATTGAATGCACTTAGGCGTTTATTCAAATAACCGGATAATGCAATGGAATTTTCTTTGGCTTTATAAGCGTCTTTAAACAAATAACCATCAACTTTTGCGGAATAGCTTAAGGCTTGCTCATTTTTTGGATCCACATTACTTGACAGCTCTCCATTCAAGTAGATATCTGTAAAGGTCTGTTTATCCGGAGTCGTATTCAACAAAGTTGTTCCCGATTGATCAAAAGTCTGACCATAGAAGTTTGTGCCATAACGATTGTATCCGATGGTACCTTTAACGGTTACCGCATCCAATACACGACGGCCAAAGATACCAATATCTTGTGTACTGAACTTCTGTCCGTCAATATTACCCTTTTGGCTCAAATGCTTTGCAAATAAACCAAATCGTGTATTTTCAAACTGTTCAGAAGCCAAATAAGCCTCCCCCAATATACTGTTGTAGTTACCGATACCAAATTTGACATAGTTGCTACTATGTTCAAAAGGTTGTGCAAAAGGAATCTCCTGTACATTCAATTGTTTCAAACCGGTATTGATATCCAATTTCTTGTCCAAAATATTGTTGTAGGACAATTTGGGCTGGTATTCCCTTTTATTGGTCATATCTGGACTGCGGCGGATTTTCACAGCATCCGCAAGAATTGGCTTATAATCACGAACAACATCAAAAGAATCGATAGTGACCGGTTTCTCAGGATCATTCTTCTTGCCTGTTTCCTGTGCAAAAGAATTCAATCCCACGCCCATCAAAAGCGCTGCTAAAGTATATTTCTTCACGTTTCTATTTTGCAACTTCTTCATTGTATCCTATTTCTTTTTGTTGTTCAATTTATTTAGACGTTCTTTTGCTGCTGGCAAAATATCGTCTTTCGCATCATAGTTATCCACAATCGATTCAAGTGTAGCTTTCGCCTGGAAAGAATCTCCTTTACCTGCATAAGCATCAGCCATGGTAATAAAGCTTTTCGCCACCCAATATTCGTATGAAGAGAAATTATCGGATAGATCCATTGCTGTTTTGATACACGCATCGTATTGTTTATTTTCCAATTGTAGTACCGCAACATTGTATTTTGCTTCGGCACCATATACTGTACGGCTCTTCAATGCAGCTAAACTGAATTCTTTCATTGCCTCAGTTTTCTTATTCTGCTTCACATAGCATTTACCGGCATACAAGAATGCATTTGCGATCTCCTCTTCCGAAGACTTCTCGTAATTCTTGACAGCATTGGTATAATTTAATGCTTCTTTATAATCCCCAATTTGGAAATAAGAGACCATTAGGTTATTTATTGCGAAACCATAGTTGGCCTTGTATTCAGAAGTAAGCTCCAGCTTTTTCAATAACTGTGTCGCTTCGTTATATTTCTTTTGTTTCAAATATAAATTTGACACCGAAATTAACGTACGTTCTGTATAAGGAGACGTCCAGTCATTCAAGATAATATTGTAATCATGTAGAGCATCTTCTGTATTGCCCAAAGCTGCGTTACTTTCAGCACGAACAAAACGCGCATATTTCTCTTGATTTGGTTTCGGGAATTTATCGAAATACGCATTTACAGCTTCCACCGCCCCTTGGTAATTTCCTCTGGAGAATAGGGTTGTGGCAGTGGAGAATGAACGTGAGTCTTGTTCAGATTTCGACGCATCCCCCAAATTTGTTCCAGTTGCATATTTGATATACCCTGTTGCATCGCCTTTGTCCAAATAGATGTTCTCAATTGACCGCATGGCCTGTCTTGCTTCATCTGTTGATCCATATTGGTCGACTACACGTTGGAAAGTTGCCAATGCAGCATCATTGTTATCTTGATTATACTGAACCAGACCAATCGTCACCAAAGCACGTGGCACATAACTGCTGCGCGGATATTTTTCAACCATTGTTTGAAGGCCAGCAATTGCCTGGTCACTTTCTCCCATCAAGAAACGTGTGTAAGGAATCTCAAACGCAATATCATCAGCATAATTAGAGCTCGGGAATTGTGCAATAACAGCATTCAATGTTGAAATTTTACCATTGTTATCCCCTTGTAAACCTTGAATAATACCACGCTGGAATAACGCGTAATCCTGACTAGGCGCTTTAGAAGAGATCAATTTATTGTATTCTGTTAATGCTCTGCCGTAATTTTTCGAAGAGAAATAAGAATCGCCTAAACGTGCAATTGCATCATTACGTGTATTCATTTCTATTCCTTTCGAACCACCAGACGCTAAGAAACGCTCGAAGTAATTGGCCGCCGTGCTGTAGTTTCCATTACGGAAAGCCGCATAGGCTAACGCATAATTTGCATACCCATACACATCCGTTTTGCTAGCTCCTGGCAAGCGTAGGAATTTATTGAAATTTGTAACCGCTTCACCATATTTACGCACTTCGTACATTGCTTCCGCTTTCCAATAGGTGGCTAAAGCGTAAATTTCCTCGTCATAACGAAACTCTTCAGAGCGCATGAATAGGGAAATTGCATTTTCAAAAGCACGCTCATTATAATACTCCAAACCTCTGTAGTAGGTTACCTTTTGATAAGCTGCGTTTGCTTCTTTTCCACGTTTAGGGATAGATTCCAAAATATCAACTGCCTCACGGTAGTTTTTTGTACTCAACAATACTTCAGCAAGCAAAGTTTTTGCTTCCTCTAAGCGTTTCGATTTTGGGTACGTTTTCAGGTATTCTTGTGTGGAAGCCAAAGCCACTTGGTGGAATTCCAATTCATACGAAAGCTTAGCATAGTTGAATAAGCCTTCTTCTTGCATTGCTGGATCAAAATCCAATTTCGAAGCACGGAAAAATGCGTTACGCGCAGATTGCTTATTGCCTTTCTTCAAGAAAGCATCCCCTAGGGTAATCATCGCAGATTGATAATATGCGTCAGGATCAGTCATTTTTTCCAATTCAGTGATCGCTTTATCGTAATCCTTCAATTTGTAAGCGATGTAACCGATTTGGTAGCTATCCTGATTATTCTGCGTCTTACCTTGGTCTTGTGCCTGGAATTTATCGTAATACTCTTTTGATGTTTTTAAATCACCTTTGATAAAGTATGTTGCCGCGATAATACGGAACATCTCTGTTTCATTTTCTTGTTTTGTTCGCGACAAAATTGGCAACGCATAATCCAACACATCGTCGTAGCGTTTATCCAAGAAATACAAAGCAGTAATATAATAAGGGTAACTATTTTCGAATTGTTTAGATCCATTTAGGCGCTCAAATTCATTCAACGCCGTTTTATACTCCGCGTCTAAGTAAGAAAGATACGCGTAATAATAGATTGAAGCTTCCTGAAATTCAGTTTTCTGATCTTTCAATCCTTCAAATAATGGTTTCGCCGTTTTATAATCCTTTGTCATAAAGGAAGCATATCCATATTTAAAGCGATATTCTACATTTTCTTTACCTGCTAAATTTTTGCTATCGATCTTGTTAAACCACTCTAAGGCCTTAACATAATCTTTTTTAGCATAATAGGATTTACCGATTTGAAAATAAGCTGCTTTAGCATTTGCACTGACAGGGAAATCTTTAATGTATTTCAGAAAACGGTTTTCGGCATCGGATTCGCCCAATTCCAGTGCGCAAACCGCTTGATAATACCGTACGTTCTCTTTCAACAAAGACAGTTCCTCTGTTTCGTCCAATTGCAAGTTGGATTTTGTCCGCAAAGCTTCAACACGGTCAAATTGGGCAGAAGCAGAACTAAATTTTCCGCGTTCATACAATTCCATCCCTGTTTTGTACGCCTTGTTGATTTGTTGCCATTCTGTCTGTTGCGCTAATGCTGGCGTCGCCATAACGGTTAATGCAACTCCCACCTGGTAAATCTTCTTATACATAATATGTGAAACCTTAATATGTTATTTATCTGCAAATGTAAATGAATCTCCCTCCAAACCGCGATAAATTCGCATTTCAAAGCAAATTTATCGAAAGCCTCTCTGCCATTAAAGGCTTTAAGATAGCCCCAAATTTATTGAAAATCAATTCAAACCTCCACTTCTCAGGGAGATAGTTTTATTCATTTTACTAAATTATACTTTAATTGAGCTATTTTACACAAAAGTTATTAACATCTGTGAATAATCCTGTATTATAACGGAAATTTTGCACAAAAAATATGCCCGACAAAAAATAAAGTCAGGCATACTATAGTTGCATTAGAAAACAGTGCTATTTAGTCTCACACGTACATTAACGCACGTCAAAACCAATGTAGACTATCCGCGTTGCCCTGCTAATAGATACAAGACAGCCATGCGCACAGCAACACCATTTTCAACCTGATCCAAAATAATTGAATGTTCGCTATCCGCGACATCCGATGTGATTTCGACCCCCCGATTAATTGGTCCGGGATGCATAATTGTGATTGGCTTCTCTAAAGAATCCAGAATCTCTTTATTCAATCCATATAGCATGGAATATTCTCTTAAGGAAGGGAAATAGGCAATATCCTGACGCTCCAATTGAATCCGTAACATATTTGCAACATCACACCAGTTCAACGCTTTCCGCAAATCATGCTCCACTTTTACACCCAATGATGTAATATGTTTAGGAATTAATGTGTTCGGACCACAAACCATCACTTCTGCACCTTGCTTTTGAAGACATAAGATATTCGACAAGGCAACGCGTGAATGTGTAATATCTCCAACGATAGCTATTTTACGACCAGCTACATCACCATAGCGTTCACGGATCGAAAATGAATCAAGTAAAGCTTGTGTAGGGTGTTCATGTGCTCCGTCACCTGCATTGACAATTTGTGCATCAACATGTTTACTTAGAAATACCCCAGCTCCGGCGTATGGATGTCTCATCACAATCATATCAACCTTCATTGCAAGAATATTGTTCACCGTATCGATGAGTGTCTCCCCCTTACTTACTGAAGAGGAGGATGCCGCAAAATTTACGATATCCGCAGAAAGTCTCTTTTCAGCAAGTTCAAAGGATAGCCGTGTCCGTGTTGAATTTTCAAAAAACACGTTGGCAATCGTAATATCCCGTAACGACGGAACCTTTTTGATTGGCCTATTTAATACCTCTTTGAAATTACTTGCTGTATCCAGGATCAATTGGATATCGTTCTCATTTAGATCTTTGATCCCCAATAAATGGCGGGTACTTAATTGTTCTGCTACAGATGACATTTTATAGTATATTCAAATATTTACTAATCATTTTTTTTCTGAAAGTGTCTGATCTTATTGGCCAGAAAGAACCTTCAGTTTGCTTTCATTGCTGTTGGCGTCTGCGAAGTCATGAAGGTTTTATTGAAAGTGCCTGTTTCCAAAGGTCAACAATAACCTTCAGTATCATCATGACACCGCTATTAATCGCTAGCTGACGTCTTCTTTTCTGTAATCAAGATAATACTATCCTGATCCTCTGATTCTTTCCAGTTAACAATTACTTTTTGTGAATCAATAGAATCTACCTGTATTCCGATATAATCGGGCTGAATAGGGATCTGTCTAGAAAACCGGCGATCGACCAAAACAAGCAATTCTATTCTTCTTGCACGGCCAAATGCCTGCACAGCATCCATTGCCGCACGAATAGTACGTCCTGTCCATAAGACATCATCTATAAAGATGACCTCTTTACCTTCTACAATAAAATTGATATTTGTGCTATTTGCTAAGATTGGACCAGTATTCCCTTTCGTACGGAAGTCATCGCGATAAAAGGTAATATCCAAATCGCCAACTAAAATCTCTTTTCCGATCATTTGTTCAAGCTCTTTGACGATACGTCTCGCTAAGAAAGTTCCTCGGGGTTGAATACCTATGACGACAGCATTTGAAAAATCACCGTGATTCTCAATCAATTGACGACATAGTCTTTGAATTGTGATTTGAAATTTTGGTCCGTCTAATAAAATCGACTGTTTCATTATGGGAATGTTTGAGCAAAGCTACACTTTTTTTAACAAAAACGAAGCCATGAAGGGCAATTAATTTCAATATTTGCATCCAACCGGCACAATAACAAAAAGTGATTTGAACAAAGAATATCTTCCTTTCCGGGAAATTTACAAACCAATTATTCTAGCACATTAACAGATTTTGAAGTTATATACAATACGCATTGTCAACCATTTACAGCAAATTCCATAACATCGAAATACTATACGTAGCGACTATTCATCTGGCTCGGCACGTTTATTATTCCGTGCAAAAAAATACACCGGTACACCGATTAATACCAGTATGAAGCCTGGCCAGGTATATTGTGGCTTATAGATAATTAATAATACACAAAATACGGTACCTATCAACAGGTACAAGATTGGTGTAATCGGAAAGAGGAAGGTTTTGTAGGAACGTTCCAAATCGGGTCTCCGGATACGTTGAATAATCACACCCAGCACTGTAATCATATAAAATATGACAATAACAAAAGATATCATATCCAGTAAATTGCCATATTGTCCGCTCAGGCAAAGTAAGGAAGCCCAAATTCCCTGAAGCCATAACGATCGTGCGGGCACATCATATTTGTTATTGGGAATCGCCTGCTTCAGAAACAATCCATCTTTTGCC
Source organism: Sphingobacterium siyangense (assembly GCF_023277505.1). Lineage (NCBI taxonomy): Bacteria > Pseudomonadati > Bacteroidota > Sphingobacteriia > Sphingobacteriales > Sphingobacteriaceae > Sphingobacterium > Sphingobacterium siyangense. Next base: position 5,689,549 of record NZ_CP080574.1, read on the forward strand.
ATGGTCTGAAAAACACGCGCTCCGGACAGTGCAAGTCCATTAACACAACCAAAGGTCGAGATCATAACCAAAATCGCCATCGCTATCGTGCCCGTATGTCCTAATATTTTTTCAGCCGCCGCTATGGCAACACGATCATTTGCCGCAAAAGCAATTTCCTCTCGATTTAATGCCGCCAGGTAAATGTAATTACAACTTATATAGAGCAACATCACCAAGCTCGTCCCGATAACCAATGCCCGAACAACATTACGCTGCGGATTAACAATCTCTCCGGAAACAAACGTTACATTTTCCCAGGCCACACTGCTAAATACCGAACCTACCATCGCAGCAGCTAAAGCCCCCATCAGTACACCCCCCGAGATCTGCGACCAGCCAGCACCTTTCAAATTTTGAAAAGAATCCCAGCCATAAGCCATATTTTCTGAAAAATGATTTTCCTTAATCAAGAACAGACCACCTAAAATCAGTAAAACCAGCGCAATAATTTTTGCTGAAGTAAAGAAAGATTGAACAGCTTTTCCACTCTTGATCCCTCTTGTATTGATAAAGGTCAGGAGAATAATAACACCCATAGCGACAATCTGTATCCAGGTAATCTTAAACTCTCCACGCTGAAATAGCGGTGCTGCATCATTTAGCTGCGGAATAAGGTAGGCTGTAAACTTACCAAAGGCAACAGCTACAGCTGCTATCGTTCCCGTTTGAATGACTGTAAATAAACTCCAGCCATATAAAAAGCCGATTGGCTTCCCAAATATTTCTGTCAGATAGGTATATTGTCCCCCAGCCTTCGGATACATAGACGACAATTCGCCATAGCAGATTGCCGCCGCAACAGTTGCTAATGCAGTCAATAACCAAACTATCGCCAACCAATATCCGGATCCCAGCTGCCGCATCATATCACTCGATACAATAAAAATACCGCTTCCGATCATCGACCCCATGACCAGCATCACTGCATCCCACAATTTTAATTGACGTTTCATCATAACTTAAGGTTGGTTTTATATGGCGTTAAGCTAAGAAAAAATAATCAAAAAAATGCTGCCCTTTCCTACATCGCATCAAAAAGTGTTTTTCCTTTTCGAATACCTGTAGTAAAGAGCAGCTCCTTCGGTTAAAATGATGTCTCTAATTGCTATTCAACACCATACTGTTGTTTATACGATTTTTCTAAATCGGTCACTTGCTGTAGCAATTGTTTTTCCGAGGTAGAGGCCAAGATACTCTTATAGGCACCCAAAGCACGTAATGCTGTACCTATATTTGAATATTCCAGTTCAGGCTTGGTTTGAGCAATATCCTGATACCAACGCATGTTTTGGGTCATAAACTTCAAATTACGGTTTACAATCTCATTCGCACGCTTCGTTTCACCAGTTTCATACAACACATTGACAATTGGAATATAGCCTAAAATGTCACGCATCAAATAAACACGTTTTGGCATTTTCTCAAAGGTTTCAACAGCGACTTTACGCGCCTCATCCTTATGACCTTCCATCATCAACTGTGTCGCTGTACCACCCATTACTGTATTTGTAATCATGGTAATCATGCGGTAAGATTCAGGATCCAGGTAAGAAGCATGTGCCATATTACCCCATTGGTATTTCGTAGTAATGTCTTTGTAAGCAGACTGTGTATCAACCAATGTACCTTCTGCTCCGGCAGGAGTTGCAATTGGCATCAAGCGCAAGGCAAAACCCTCTTGCACCAAATATTTATCTAAACCAAGGTAGTTATCATTTGGAACTGTTGCCGCAAAATAAATTGGACGTTTCCAATCGTTATTCAATAACACGTTTAAGATAGATAATTCAGCTCTAGAGATATAATTTCTATTGTAGGTCCAGCTCATGGTGTCGACAATAGATTCTTGCCAAGCTTTAGGAACGACATTATTTTTCAGAACAGATTCTTTGTTCACCGGAAGGCTAAAGTTCTTCGTTGGCAGGAAGTTCTCAAATTTACCACCACGCAATTCCAATTTATTCTTTTGATCATCAGACAATAAAATCTGCATGATCAAATCAAGATCCACATGACCCGGCACTTTCATATCTTGATAATAGAGTATCTCACGAACACCTTTTTTGAACTTTTCGTTATCAATATTGATCGGTAAGCCATCTGCCTGATTTACCTTTTGTTTCATCTGACGCATATACCAATCAGAACTCAACAAACTTAAATTGACGACCCGAACATCCGGACGATAATTTTCAACTTCTTGCACATACCACAATGGGTAGGTATCGTTATCACCATAGGTAAATAAAATTGCATTTGGTGCACAGGAAGCCAGGTAGTTTTTCGCTAAATCACGTGCGGTCGTTTTTTCCGAACGATCGTGATCATCCCAGTTTTGGAAACCCAGCAATACAGGAGCCCCCAATAAACAAGCTACCGTAGCAGCACCGGCCGCTATTTTACCATCCACTTTTTTGCTTAAATAATCTGCGATAGCGAAAACCCCAAGCCCGATCCAGATGGCGAAGGCATAAAAAGAACCTGCATACGCATAATCACGTTCACGTGGTTGAAGTGGACTTTGATTTAGATACAATACAATTGCTAATCCTGTAAAGAAAAACAACAGACCCACAATTCCCGCATCACGTTGTCTTTTTCCAAAATGCCAGAATGCACCAATTAAACCAATGATCAAAGGCAAGAAATAATATTTATTGTTTGAAGGGTCAGTCTTCAATGAATCTGGAATGGCATTCTGTCCGCCCACATGCATCTGGTCTACAGGTTTAGCCCCTGAGATCCAGTTACCTTCGGTAAATGAGCCCTGACCTTGTTGGTCATTTTGACGACCGGCAAAATTCCACAAGAAATAACGGCCGTACATATGTCCGATCTGATAGCTAAAGAAGAACTTTAAGTTATCCCCAAATGTTGGCGATTGTCCTTCAGGAATCTTTAGGTAATCGCGGTAATAATCTATATGATTTTGGTCTCTTGAGCTATAAACACGCGGGAAAAACATCGTTTTATCGTATTTATAGTCCATGCCGTTCTCCACCTTGGTATACTTGTCTTTATCTTTTCTGTACGTATACGTAGGCTCAGCATCAACCACTTGCGCATCAAATGTAGGTCCATTCAAAAGCGGCTCACTGGCATATTGCTCACGTCCAAGATAACTCACAAAAGAAAATGCATTATCCGGATCACTGTTATTTAACGTAGGATTTGCCTTGGCGCGCACCATGATCATGGCAAAGGAACTATAACCAAAAATGATAAATGCTGCACTGATTAAGATCAGATTTAACATCGGTTTTACCTTTTTGATTGAATACCAAATACCATATACGAAAAGAGCTACCGCTAAAATCATGAATAAGTTAAATCCAGTACCAAAGCCCATGCCCAAACTATTCACAAAGAACAGATCAAAATATGCGGCGGCTTTAACAGTGTATTGAATAATACCCCATAGAATTAGCGCCAAAACAACAACACCGATTAAGAAAGCTTTGATCGCCCCCGATGATGTCACTGTTTTTGAACGTTTAAAATAAATGACCAAAGCAATTGCCGGAATCACCAGAAGGTTCAGTAAGTGTACCCCGATAGAAAGTCCCATCACATAGGCGATAAAGATCAACCAGCGGTCCGAACCAGCTTCATCGGCATGATTTTCCCATTTTAGAATACCCCAAAATACGACGGCTGTACATAAAGAAGACATGGCATATACTTCGGACTCTACTGCTGAGAACCAAAAAGTATCCGTAAAAGCATAAGCCAGTGCACCAACAGCGCCCGAACCGAATATTTTGATTAAATCGGTGGATGTATATGATCCATCAACCCCTTTTACAACGATTTTCTTTGCTAAAGCTGTAATTGTCCAAAATAAAAACAAAATGGTCAGACCACTACATACTGCCGATCCTACGTTCATCCAGAAAGCAATTCGTGTAACATCTCCACCAGCAAGGTTTGAGAATATATTTTGAATCATTAAGAATAAAGGTGCTCCTGGCTGGTGCACAATTTGAAGTTTAAAGGCTGAAGCGATAAACTCGCCACAGTCCCACCAACTCGTCGATCGTTCGGCAGTCATGACATACGCTACAGTTGCTATTAGCGCACATATCCATCCTAAAAGATTGTTGATTTTAGTATAGTTCATAAAATGATAACTGTAAAAAGTATTATTAATACGGCTCGAAAATAAGGATAAGTTAATAAGAAATGAACTTTATTCTGATTTTTTAACACATATTAATTGAAAAAATTTCATTACGCGATCCAATATTGGCTGAAAGGAAAGCATTCCCAAAAGCACGCATGTACTTTTGTGGGCCAACATCTCGATAAAAAAGCTTAGCGTGCATATCTTTTCAAATCAAAACAAAAATTATTTCTTTGAAAATCAGCCCTAATACACTTTTAAGTTCATTTTTATTTGCAGAAATGAGAATAGTCCGTATATTTGCATCATCAAATGTGAACGACATCATCACGATAGCAATCACTTTTGAATTGTTTGTCCGATAGTATAAGGGTAGTACAACAGTTTTTGGTTCTGTTTGTCTTGGTTCGAATCCAGGTCGGACAACAAACAATAGAAAAGGCTTGCATCTGCAAGCCTTTTCTGCGTTATATGCAAGGCTTATTATTTATAAAAGGGTTTAGATTTTTTTAAATTTACATTTTGATTTTTAAAACAAATCTCTATCTTTGCGTCGTCAAAAAGAGAAAAGCGGAAACGTTGACTTTTTAGAGACATTGTCCGATAGTATAAGGGTAGTACAACAGTTTTTGGTTCTGTTTGTCTTGGTTCGAATCCAGGTCGGACAACTTTTAAAGTTAAGCGTATATGGATTGTGAAAACAATCCATTTTTTTTAATGTTTAACTTTAAAAAACAGTAAGGGAATAAAAATATTGAATAAACGACAATACAATAACCCAACATAAATATACAAAACCATGCCTTTGCAATTCAACACGGTTAAACTATTTGCAGGTTCTGGCACTACAGAACTGGCCGAAAAAATCGCACAATCTTACGGGAAACCACTAGGAGACAAAACATTGTCACGTTTTAGCGACGGTGAGATTCAACCTTTCTACAATGAGTCAGTTCGCGGAAGCGATGTATTCATTATCCAATCTACCAACCAACCTACCGACAATCTTTTTGAATTATTATTGATGACAGATGCAGCGAAGAGAGCTTCAGCGCATTATATCACCGCGGTGGTCCCTTACTTTGGTTTCGCAAGACAAGATCGAAAAGACAAACCAAGAGTTGCTATTGGCGCAAAAATGATCGCCAATCTGTTGACTGCAGCTGGTATCCACCGTATCATGACAATGGACCTGCACGCAGCACAAATCCAAGGTTTTTTCGATATCCCTGTTGACCATTTGGATGGTTCTATCATTTTTGTTCCTTATATCAAATCGTTAAAACTTCCAAATCTAACGATTGCTTCACCAGATATGGGTGGTTCATACAGAGCACGTACCTTTGCTAAATTTTTCAATGCAGAAGTTATTATCTGTGACAAACGTCGTAAACGTGCAAACGAAATCGAATCGATGTCTATCATCGGTGACGTAACGGGTCAGGACGTTGTTTTAATCGATGATATCTGTGATACTGCTGGTACACTTTCAAAAGCAGCAGCACTGATCATGGAAAATGGTGCAAAATCTGTAAGAGCCGTTTGTACACATGCTGTGTTGTCCGGAAAGGCATATGAAACAATTGAAAACTCGGTATTGTCAGAAATGATCGTAACCGATACCATTCAATTGGATCCAGAAAAAGCAAAACAATCGACCAAAATCAAAGTATTATCAACGGCTGATTTATTTGCAAAAGCAATCACAAGTGTAAATCAACACTCTTCAATCTCCGATTTATTTGAAGTAGAGTAATCTTTGAGTTTTAGATTCTAGATATTGGACCCTGGTACAGAAAGCATTCAGCTCAATAATCAGGGTCTTTTTTTTGTGTTGCGCCACCACCCCACCTTCTCTCTTCCGCTTGGTTCTTATCTTTTAACCATAGGCGAATAGCCCTTTTTATCGAGTATATAAGTTAACAATTGTTTGATACCAAATTCTACAATAACAGGGGATTTACGGAGGGTTAACAGGGGGTTAGCAGGGGTATAACAAAGGTAAAGCCCTGCTAACCCCCTGTTATACCCCTACTAAGAGAGTCCTATTCCAGTTTTAATATAGGAAATGGTATCAATTTGGTCATACTTTAGAGTAAATAAGTGGCCTTGAATAGGCATAGTCATGAACATGGAAAAATCAAAAACCTGGAATAAGTATCTGTTTCCGAACTAATAGCGGTCGTATTTTTTTGATAATATCAGAAATTAGATTATCTTTGCACCTCAAATTTATAAAAAATTAAAAGATGAAATCAATTGCTATTAGCGGTTCTGTAAGACAGAACGTAGGGAAAAGAGATGCAAAAGAATTGCGTTACCAAGGTTTAGTACCAGCAGTACTTTACGGTGGTACAGAGCAAACAGCTCTTTCTGTATCCGCAGCTGATTTGAAACCAGTTCTTTACACTGCAGACGTAATCATTGTAGAATTAAACATTGAAGGTCAAACTAAAAGAGCTATCGTTCAAGACGCACAATTCCACCCATTAACTGACTTAGTTACGCACGTTGACTTTTTAGAATTATTTGATGATAAAGAAGTATCATTGAATATTCCTATCAAATTAACAGGAACTTCTCCAGGTGTTAAAATGGGGGGTAAATTAGTTCAAAAATTACGTAATTTACGCGTAAAAGCATTACCTGCAAACTTACCACAAGAAATTGCTGTACCAATGGAATCTTTAGAAGTTGGTAAATCAGTTCGTGTAGGTCAAATTCAATTGGAAAACGCAAAAGTATTAAACAATGCTGATGATACAATCGTATCAGTAATCATGTCTCGTGCATTGCGTCAAGCTGAACAAGAAGCAGCGAAAGCATCTAAAGGTGGTAAAAAATAATCTGAGCAAGATTCTTAAAATACTACAGAAAGCACCGAAATTCGGTGCTTTTTTGTTTATTAAAATTTTTATTTTTGCATCATGAATTATCTTATCGTTGGATTGGGCAACATTGGCAGTGAATATGCCGATACACGGCATAATATAGGGTTTATGGTTGCCGACGAGCTTGTCAAACAGGCTGGCGCCAGTTTCTCCTTGCTCAAGTTAGCATATTATAGCGAATTTAAGCAAAGGGGCCACAACGTCACAGTAATTAAACCCACGACTTATATGAACTTAAGTGGTAAGGCTGTTAACTACTATATGCAACAATGTAAAGTTCCAATTCAGAATGTATTGGTGATTGTGGATGATCTGGCCATTCCATTTGGTTCGCTGCGGATGAAACCCAAAGGAAGCAGCGCCGGTCATAACGGACTTAAATCCATTGAACAGCTTTGTGGCGGACAGGTTTATCCGCGTCTACGTTTTGGTATTGGAGACAATTATCCAAAGGGTAGACAAGTAGATTATGTACTTGGCCCTTTTGATAAAGAGGAACAAGCTGAATTACCGGCTTTAATTGACCATTCCGTTAAAATGATCCAGAGTTTTGTCAATATCGGCATCGAGCTGACGATGACGAACCTCAATACAAAATAATAGAAGTCACTAAAGCTCATTAATGTAATACCCTATATTGGTATTGATTTATAACATAAAAAAGACCGATTTAAATCGGTCTTTTTTATCTTTTACTAAGAGAGTCTTACACTTAGTTACTACTTTCTGCCCGTATCTTTTCTTTTTCTATCTCCATCTTAATGATGCCGCTTACCTTCTCTTTTAATCCCCCATTAGCCTGCTCATCGTTTTTTTGCTCGCTTGCTTTCTTTCGGGTCTTAACGATAATGACACCTTCTTTGCCTGCACTCCCATACAACGCAGTCGCACTTGCATTTTTCAAAATCTCTATTGATTCAATATCTTTCGAATTAAGTTTTTCCAAACTAGCCTCTTTCTTAACAGTCCCATCAACCACAATTAATGGCTTGACTTTTCCATTATAACCACGAACACGAACAGATGGAAAATCAGTACCAATAGACTCATTCGCTGAATTATTCCCCAACAATCCCATTACCGCGTCAGAACTTATCCTTTTTGATTTATCCGAAAAAACATCCAGTGTCGCGTCATCTGATTTCTCACTTTTCTTATAACCAACAACAGTAACAACCTTGTCATCCTGTCCTTCGTTTTTCTTATATCCAACAACAGAGACTACTTTATCTCCCTTTTTATCCTCTTGTCCAATTGGACGCACTTTATCATTCACTTTATCCGGATTTTCACGGGCCCATTTTTTTGTCGTAATCAATATAACGCCATTCTCTGCATCTGATCCATATTTAACGGTCGCAGACGCTCCCTTTAGTATCGTTACATTGTCAATTCCATCCGGTGTCAGCGCTAGCTCCTTCACCATTTTTTGATCTGCTCGCTTGCCATCAATAACATACACCACATCAGTTGACTTATCATTCGTTAGCTGATCATCACGATACGTCACCCCTATCGTAAGCCCTTTGAGTTTAGTCATATCTTTACCAATATGAGCTCCTTCCTTCAATTTCACTTCAAGGATACCATCTTTCCCAACATCTTCACCATACTTATCAATAGCAGCCTTACCCTGTAATACCGAGACTGACGCTATAGCATTTGGATCGATATCATCCACAGTAAAAGTTTTTTCCTGCACAATACCATTCATAACACAGCGTAATTTTTTTTGTGCTATATCCGAATGTTGTTGCATCTCAACAGTATTGGCCAAAATTGCTCCGCCAGCAATATCAATTGAAGACTTCGTCCGATACTTGATCATATCACTATCATTCGAAAACCAGTACTTCGCCAGTTTTCCTTCAGGAATAGCCAAAAATTCAGCCTTAGAGACCAATTTATTATCCACAAAATACTTTTGATTTTTAGAAAAATCAATAGCAGATCTTTTGATTTCCTTAAAATCTCTCGCCTCTACCTGATTTGCTTTAGCCAAAGTATCCGCTAACGCGGTAGAGCTCCTATTTGATTGATCTTCCTGAGATTTTAAATCAACTGTTGGTAACTGAATAGGTAACACTGTCTCATTTGCCTTCTCAACTACTCCCTCTATACTTCCCTCCGCTTTACTTACCGTAAATGCTGCTCCCGTCAATAAAAATACGGGTAAAAGAAAGGCGTATTTACTCAGCTCTATTTTCGATGATCGCTTCTTGTTCATCATCATAATACGACGTTTTAAAAGTTTAAAATTAAATTGATTGCTCAATCCTACTGAAGTGCCCTTTTTGGACACATTCAATAGGCTGTATTGGTACGTCTGCTTGTCAATTCCTTTATCGAGAACCTGCTGATCAGTCAGGAACTCCAAATTTTGGCGAATGGCCCTGCGCATGAACCAGACGAAAGGATTGTACCAACAACACACCAATATCATTTCAAACAGTAAAATATCCAGACTGTGAAGGCCTTTCACATGAATATCCTCATGCTTAAAAATATCTTTTAGTTCAGCATCAACATGCTGCCCTTTATTGACATAGATTTTATTCAAAAACGAAAATGGAACAATAGGAATAAGCACATTCCGGAATAGATAAGTCCGCCATTGATCGGACCTCGAATTCAGATGAATGCGCAATAAACTCAATAATTGAAATACAAATTTTAATAACAATAAAACAGCACCGGCCATAAATACGATTTCCACCAACCTCCCTAATGTCAGCTGCTGTTGAACGTCCGGCTCCATAATATAAAGCGAAATTTGCTCGCCTACGACCCCCATATTCAATCCACGCTGTACAAACAAAGACTTTAAATCCAAAAACGGATACAGAAAAGCAAATAGCCCCCCTACTAAGAAGTAGGCTCTATTTAAAAAATAGAACGTCAAGCCTTTCAACAGCCCGATATATCCCAGATAGATAATACCCAACAACAGGTTGACTTGTATAATATAGGTTAGTAGACTTTCCATGCCATTAAGATTTATTATGCTTAATCATATCCATGATCTCCTTTAACTCATCAGCCGTCAGTTTTTCTTCCTGTACAAAAAAGGAAACCATCTCTTTATAGGAATTTTTGAAATAATCGCCCACAAAGGAGTTCATAAACTTGGCCTTATAATCTTCCTCACTCACCATCGGCTCATAGCGCTTGGCATTGGCATAGCGTACTGCTTTCACAAAATCCTTGCGCTCCAGATTCTTTACTGTCGAAGCTAATGTCGTATAAGGCATCTTCTCGCCTTTTACATTATCCAAGATCTCTTTTATAAAACCTCCATTGAGGCTCCAAATAGATTGCATTGCCTGCTCTTCCTGTGCTGTTAATTTTTCCATGACTTTATCTTCCTTTTTCTAATCTATCACTAATCTACGAATAATTCGTAAATACAAAAAATATTTTTTCTTTCCTTTACGGATCTCTCCCAAAATAAGACCTTCCTCACCCCTCTAAAAAAAGAAGTGGCTCATTTCTTGCGTATTTAAACTCAAATCCGACGAATATAAGTTAGCTGGCAGAAAATTTGCAATACGTTTATTTTAATTCTAAATTCATTCATAAATCGCTTCATCAATTGAAAAAACAGGAATTTCCACTGTGTAAAATTGATAGCAATCAGTCGCACCGTTCACTCCAAAAGGAGATGGTTTAAAAACAAATACAAGAAAGATAAATGGCTAAAAATATCAAAGCGATCAAATGTCCGCATTGTGGAAGTATAAAAATCACCACACTGCGCCCCGATTATTACAAATGTGATAGCTGTGGAACAGAATTTTTTCTGGATAGTGATGACATCAATATCAACCACAACTATAACTACCCGCGCAACAACCAAGATCAATATAAAGCCATACGAATTGTATTATTTGCTGTTGTGGGCTTTATTGCGCTTATGTTTGTCATTGGAGCCCTAAGCGCTCTATTTTCCAAAAAGCCAGCGCCCGATTATTCAACTTACAGCAGTTCCAATACAGCAGAGAAAAAAGAAGAGGCAGAACCTCTCGAATGGAACTACGCAAGCAACACGCTATTTTTGGATAAAGATAATACGCCACACGTTGTTGTCGTCGGCAATGTCGGAACTTTCAGAAAACGAATGGACGAAAACAAGGACAATAAGGTTTATATTGGGCTCTTCGATCCCAAAACGGGTAAAAAAGAATGGGTAAAGGCTTTGATGGAAACTCCCGTCGAACTATCAAGCAGCGACGTCAAACTTCAGGTATTTGAAGACCAGAATCTATATATCATCGTCAAATCCAAATACATTTATCAGCTGGACAGAAATACACTCACTTTTAAAAGTGTCCTAGAGAACTATGTAAAAGATGCGCCATCTTTAAGCACTGGCATCGCCAAAGTTGAATTCAAATACGAAGACTATGGCTCAGCCTATCAAATTGTCAACAATGAAGGCCAAAACCTAGCTTATTATCCTTTGATTAACAAATCTATTCCCGACAAACAGCTGTACGACGAAAGAAGGAAAAAGCTTCCCAACCCAACTACAAAAACGGAATTTACCTTTTCAAGTAAATCCAGTTATTATCCAGAAGAAAAAATACAGTTAATCCAGTACAGTTATCAATATCAATATGGATTCCCCAAAGATAGCCCGCGCTTTTCCTGGGATAAAGACTACGGCGGATCGGGCATATTCACCGACCGCGATCCTTATAAAAAGGTATTGATTAATCCATGGCAATTTAAAGGCGCCCGTCTGATCAACTTCAAGGACTTTACGCCAGGAAGACTTTACTTTCAGCCTGTAATCATTGCGCAGAATGACAAAACGCTACTCATTGCGTATAAACCAACACCTGCCGAAGACGATCCTTTCCAGATCCAACTATTGGATGTAACAACTGGCGCTATACAAAAAACAGTGACCACAGATCTTAAATCCATGTATGGAAATGGGAGCCTCCTCAAAGATGGTTTTATTATAAAGGGAGCCAGCGACTATTATTATTTTGATAATAGCGGCAAACAAATCAACAAGTTTGAAGGGTATAACCCTAAATTCGACACACTAAATTAAACACTATGGGACTATTTAATCTTTTTAACAACCAGCTTTCTGAAGTCATCGAGTGGAAAAACCAAGACCCTCAATTATTGTGGTATAAATTCCCATCCGAAAGGAACGAAATCAAAAATTCCAGCAAGCTGATCCTCGCTCCAGGGCAGGGCTGCATCCTTGTCTATGAAGGAAAAGGTGAAAACCTGCTGACCGAACCGGGAACATACAACCTCAAAACGGACAACCATCCATTCTTTACCACTTTAGCGCGTTTACGGCAGAACTTTGAATCCGAGCATAAGCTTTACATCTACTTTTTTCGTACGGCCGCTATCGTCAATCAATCCTGGGGAACGGGAACACCGATAAAATATATCGACCCCCATTACAATTTACCAATAGAAATCGGCTTGAATGGTACGTTCTCTTACCTCATCAAGGAACCGGTGCATTTCTATAAAAATATTGTCGCTAATCAAAATACGGTCAGCACAGCTGTCATTCAAGACATCATCAATAATCGGATCCCACAACAAATTATTGCGCAGATTGCACAAAAGAAACTGGGTTACAATGAAATTGACAGTCAACTGGGACTGTTATCCAACGACATCAAGACTGCAGTTGAACAAGATTTTAATGATCTTGGTCTCGACATTACGGATTTCAAAATCTTAGGAACTCAATTTGATGCCAATACACAACGAAGAATCGGAGAAATCGCCGATTTAAGCACACAAAATCAAGCGGCACAGCAGGCAGGCTTAAGCTATGTTGAACTGGAAAAATTACGTGCGCTCCGTGATGCCGCTAAAAATGAAGGGGGAATCGCGGGTGTAGGTGCACAACTGGGTGTCGGTATGGAACTCGGAAAACAGTTTGACCTCCAAAAAGAAGAGATCAAAGATCATATTCAGCAAGAGGGTGACTTTGTCGAGAAACTTCAAAAGCTGCAGCTGCTGCTCCGTGAAAACATCATTACCCAAGAAGAATTCGATACACTCAAAAAACAGATCCTCAACAAAATATAATGCATGCGGGGATATTTATATCACGATTCAGCTCAATTATACCGAGGTGAATCAATTCATAACACATAAATTAATTCAGCTATGAAATACATATTCGGTATATTATTCACCTTGGTGATACTTTTCGTTGCCACCTATTTCCTACTGGGGCTTTGGGGCATTAAGCTATTGGATGCAGAGAACTTCAGCAAAATATTGTGGACTACAGGAATTCTGACACTAACGTCCATTATTCTGGTGTGTTTTATCATACTCCCCTTTTTTGGATCGGGTAAACAGGGTAACTACGAAGACAAAGGAAAGGTTGCGCAAAGAAAAATAGATTGATATTTTTTGCAAAATAAGATAATGTTAAATTTGAATAAATTATTCGCTTATTTAAGTAAATAATTAGTGAATATTATCCAAAATGACGCAATCATGTCATTTTAATTCCAAAAGAACTTTCAATTTTAAATATCAAATAGTTAAATTTGTGAGATTAGCATAACAAATCAGATATAAGATAATATATAAACATGTCAGATAAAGCATCTATAAATTTAGACGGCACTTCGTATGACCTTCCGGTCATTGTCGGTACTGAAAATGAAAAAGCAGTTGATATTTCCAAATTAAGAGATCTAAGCGGATTTATTACGTTAGACCCAGGATACAAAAATACAGGTGCAACGAAAAGTGCGATTACTTTCCTTGATGGTGAAAAAGGCATATTGAGATATAGAGGATATCCAATTGAACAATTGGCAGAGAAATCGACTTTCTTGGAAGTTGCTTATTTGTTGATTTATGGAGAGCTTCCAAAAAAAGAGGTATTGGAAAAATTCAGAGCTGACATCAAAAAGCAAATGATGATTCACGAAGATATGAAGAACTTCTTCGCTGGATTCCCATCCAAATCTCACCCAATGGGCCAACTTTCGTGTTTAGTAGGCGCATTGTCGGCATTTTATCCAGAATCTTTAAATCCAAACTTAACAGACGAAGAAGAAGATCAAACGATCATCAATCTTTTGGCAAAAATGCCAACAATCGTTTCTTGGATTCAAAAGAAATCATTAGGTCATCCTGTTGTTTATCCAAAAAATAACCTTGGTTACATTGACAACTTCCTAAACATGCTGTTTGGAGAAGTGAATGATGAAAAAACATTCGATCCTGTTGTCATTGACGCCATGCACAAATTGTTGATTTTACATGCTGATCATGAGCAAAACTGTTCAACATCTACTGTTCGCATCGTTGGTTCATCCAATGCAAACCTTTATGCATCTGTTGCATCGGGTATCAATGCATTGTGGGGACCATTACATGGTGGTGCAAACCAAGCCGTAATCGAGATGTTGGAGGCCATTAAAAATGATGGTGGTGATGCTGAAAAATATCTTGCTAAAGCAAAAGACAAAAACGACCCTTTCCGTCTAATGGGATTCGGTCACCGCGTTTATAAAAACTTCGACCCTCGTGCTAAGATCATCAAAAAAGCATGTGATGATATCTTGGAGAAATTAGGCGTTCAAGATCCGGTATTGGATATCGCTAAAAAGCTTGAAGAAGCAGCATTGAATGACCAATATTTCATCGACAGAAAACTTTATCCAAATGTTGACTTCTATTCAGGTATCATCTACCGTGCATTAGGTTTCAAAGCAGATATGTTTACGGTATTATTTGCTTTAGGCCGTCTACCGGGATGGATTGCACAATGGAAAGAAATGCGCGAAAACAAAGAGCCTATCGGTCGTCCTAGACAAGTATACGTTGGCCACACAGAACGCGACTACGTTGAATTTTCAAATCGTTAATCCGATTTCGATTTATATCCTAAAAAAGCATCCCTCGGGGTGCTTTTTTATTTTCATCCGAGCTAACATGGATGGCATTACAGCTGTCCGAAACCACCTACTCGAACAAGATATGATTACTTGTCGTTACGCTATTGTCACGATAATCTACTTGTTAAGTATATTTTAATTTTTCCTTATCTAAATTCCCTGTTTTTCGTTAAGTTTGCGTATTCATTGGTCTCTTATTAAAAATCATTATAAATAAGACTTGTTAGAAACAATACTACATATCTTGGTTCCCATTGCTATTTTCACCTTTATAGCAGCTTTCACCTTGTTTGCAGTATATGCCGAGCGAAAGATCGCGGGATTTGTACAAGATCGCCTAGGACCAATGGAAACAGGGAAGTACGGCAGTCTCCAAACGATCGCCGACATTCTCAAATTATTACAAAAAGAATTAATTACCCCCTCATCAGCCGATAAGATTCTCTTTAGAGTTGCCCCTATCGTTATTTTCGTGGCTGTATTTACAGGTTTTGCCGTTATTCCCTGGGCCAAAGATTTTATTCCAGCCGATACGCATACGGGTCTGTTCTTCATAATGGCCATCATCTCCATTGATGCTTTGGGCATTTTAATGGCTGGCTGGGGATCTAACAACAAATATTCTTTATTAGGCTCCATGCGTGCCATAGCACAGATGGTGTCCTATGAAATTCCGGTAGGCCTCTCCCTAATTACGGTCGTTATGCTAACCCAAACCCTAAATTTGAATGAAATCGCTATTGGACAGGGCATCCTAACCAATGGAAGCATTAAATTCTTGGGCCTTTGGGAAGTCAATGAGATTGGGGGCCTCTTCGCCTGGAATATTTTTCAGGCTCCACATTTGATTATCACCTACATCATATTCTTTATCGCAACCCTTGCCGAGTGTAATCGTGCTCCCTTTGATATCCCGGAAGCCGAATCTGAATTGGTCGGTGGCTTCCATACGGAATATGGCGGGATACAATTTGCCTTTATCTTTTTGGCGGAGTATGCCATGATGTTTTTGGTATCGATGTTGGGGGTTGTTCTCTTCTTAGGAGCTTGGAATACACCGTTACCAAACATAGGAGCGATACGTTTGGCCGATTGGACCACAGGCTTGGTGTGGGGGATATTTTGGACCTTAGCCAAATCATTATTTATTGTTGGTATCCAAATGTGGATTCGATGGACATTACCACGGTTGCGTGCAGATCAACTGATGAGTTTATGTTGGAAAGTATTGACGCCGCTGGCTTTTCTTTGTATGGCCATTTCTGCAATTTGGCGAATTTTAGTTATAGCATAGGATATGATATTTAAAACGGCTTCGCATGCATTTCGTACGGCAATCAAGGGTTTATCTTTGACTGTTAAACACTTGTTTGGTGCCCGACGTTCGCGAACGGAATTAAATATCAAAAAGGATAACTACTTTGATCAGCAGGAAGGTATTGTTACTGTTCAATATCCGCGTGAAAAAATGCCTATCCCAGAGGTTGCCCGCTATCAGCTGCAAGTCGATATCGAGGACTGTATTGTATGTGATTTATGCGCAAAGGCTTGTCCTGTCGACTGCATCGAAATCGAAGCCATCAAATCTCCGGAAGCGATTGGAAAAACCTCCGATGGTAGCGTTAAAAGACTATACCCGGCCAAATTCAACATTGACATGGCTAAATGTATGTATTGTGGGCTATGTACTGTCGTATGTCCGACAGAATGTATTACCATGACCAACGAATATGACCGCAGCTCACAAAAACTGACTGATCTTATCTATGGTTTCTCCGATATGACCGATAGCGAGGTCGCACAACGTAAAGCAGAATGGACCAAGTTTCAAGCTGAAAAGGAGGCAGCAAAGCAAAAATAAAAGATGGAAAGTATTTTATTCTACGCCTTTGCTACCCTAGCAATCGGTTCAGCACTTTTGCTCGTCAATCTTAAAAATATTGCACGTGCTTTATTCCTGTTTTTTATTGTGCTATTTGCAATGGCAGGACTTTACCTATTTGCTTTAGCCGATTTTGTGGCCATTACACAAATTATGGTGTATGTTGGCGGCGTGCTCATATTGATGTTATTTGCCTTTATGCTTTCCAATAAAGAGCTTTTAAAAGATCTCCAAGATAGTAGCGGTTCATTCTTAAGCCTACCCAAATGGCAAACTATTCCAATCGTGCTTGGTTTCCTGTTACTGATGCTTTATGGCATCGTCGAGTGGCAACAAGCTTCTCCAGCATGGTGGATCTTAAATGCCAAGGAAAATAATACCGAAATCCTCGCAACAGACAATAATATTCATCAGATCGGATTACGTTTTATGACTTTTTATGTATTGCCATTTGAAATCATATCCGTGTTTTTGATGATGGCCTTGATAGGTGCCTCACATTTATCCAGAAAGGAGCGTACAATATGATTACGCTGACGCATTTTTTAGTTGTCAGTGCCTGCATCTTTTGCATTGGTCTTTATACCGTTCTTTCCAAGAAAAATGCAATTATGATTTTGGTCGGTATTGAGTTGATGATCAATGCCGCTATCCTGAACTTTGTTGCTTTTGGAAAATATGATAAATTGAGTTATGGTGGGCAAATTTTTGCATTATTTGCCATCGTTCTTGCTGCGGCCGCAGTCGCTGTTGGATTGGCTATCGTATTAAATGTTTATAGACATTACAAAACCATTAATCCGGATGAGATAAACCAATTAAAAGACAAGTAAGCATTGGATCAATTTGTTCACATATCGCCCCTTCTGACCGCGTTGCTTACCTTGATAGCACCATTAGCGGCATTCGTATATCAAGCAATAGTAGGTAAACGCGACCAGTCCGGCCTTGTTTCTCTCACGGCCATCATCCTCAGCTTTATCGCTGGCGGCTTAACCTGGTTCTCCATATGGAATAATCCGGCTGTATCAATTCAGGTAAATTGGTTCACCATCGGTGAAACGTCATTTAAAGTTGGTATCCTGCTGAACAATCTGAGCACTTTGATGCTTTTTTTGGTACCGACTGTTGCCTTACCCGTACATATATACTCCAGAGCCTATATGCATGGCGATACAGGTATTCACCGCTATTGGATGTATCTCAGCTTATTCTGTTTTGCAATGTTGGGATTGGTCATTATGGATAGCCTCCTGTTGATGTATGTTTTTTGGGAATTGGTCGGTTTTGCATCGTATCTCCTCATCGGCTTCTGGTTCACACGTGAAACAGCTGTACAAGCCAATAAAAAGGCATTTTTGGTCAATCGCATCGGCGACCTCGGTTTTCTAATCGGGCTTGCGATCCTCTTTACACAGTTCAAGACCCTCAATTTAATCGATCTATTTGGGGATAATGGCTTAATTTATCAATCCACAATCGCCCAAGGATTATGGATATCTCCAGTCAATAGCTTACCTCAGATTTGGCTTACCATTGCAGGCTTAGCCTTCTTCTTGGCAGCTATGGCTAAATCTGCACAATTTCCATTACATGTATGGCTTCCTGATGCCATGGAAGGTCCTACATCCGTATCCTCGTTGATTCACGCCGCGACAATGGTTGCTGCTGGTGTATTCCTGCTGACTACCGTATTTCCATTATTTAATGAATCTGCCTTATTATTTATTGCCATCATTGGTACAATAACCGCTGCTTTGGCCGCTTACTTCGCGCTTGGCCAATACGACATCAAACGTATTCTTGCCTTTTCGACCATATCGCAGCTTGGTTTTATGATGGTTGGCATTGGTATTGGAACATGGGATGCTGCTTTATTTCATCTGACAACTCATGCTTTCTTTAAGTGTCTGTTGTTTCTTTCTGCCGGAGCTGTCATTCATGAAATGGCGCATCTTAAAGAACATAGCCACCTGGACTTTGACCCGCAGGATTTACGGAATATGGGCGGGCTACGTCAATATATGCCAAAGACCTTCGTGCTGATGAGCATAGCTTCGCTAGCACTTGCAGGATTCCCTTTGACTTCAGGTTATCTATCCAAAGATAGTATTGTTATCTCTTCCTTTGAATGGGCTATTTCAAAAGGTAACTTATACCTTATCATCCCCATAAGTTTGATTCTGGTGAGTATTTTAACGGCTTTCTACATCGGTCGTTTGCTATTCAAAGCCTTTTTTGGGGAGTTCAGACTGTTGAAACAGCTTCAGGGCAAACTACATGATCAACCGCTGCATGAAGCGCCAAAAACCATGTTGATCCCCATGTTTGTTTTGGGACTGTTCTGCTTATTCCCACTATTTTCTTTCAATCCGTTTTCGTATCACGATTCCTGGTTGATGGACGGCCTTTTATTGGATGAATATACTTTTGCACCAAGCCACAGTGCGCACCTTATCATTCCTGTCATATTGCTACTAGGTTCGGGTATTGGCTGGATCATCGGCTGGAAATGGTATGTACAAAATAAATACCCGTTGAACGCCGCTAGCCAGGGATTAAAAGCCGCTTTCAACCAGGGGTATATCAATGAGTTTTACCAAGCAGTCTTTGTTAATGGCACATTAAAATTAGCACAGTTCTGTTATTGGTTTGACCTTCATATCGTTGACGCTTTAATTTCTTTGATTCAGTTTATCGTCTTATCCCTTTCTCAGCTAAGTGTTTGGATAGACAAATATATTGTAGATGGTTTTGTTAATACGGCTGCTACTGTAGCCTATTGGACAGGCAATCAGGTTCGCCTGGTCCAAAATGGAAAGATACAGACAACATTGTATTCCGTCTTTTTATTAGTTTTACTTGGTTTAATTTATCTTATATTCTTTTAGGAAATGCCTATTTTATCCTTATTGATATTTTTACCGCTATTGGCTACGGCGCTCATTCTCGCCCTACCAACACGATATAAATCGAGTTACAAATATATTGCTTTAGCATTCACAGCAATACAATTTGTACTGGCCGGAATATGTTATGCACAATTTGATGCAAGCAAAACAGGAGTCCAAGATCTGGGGGGCTATCAATTTATTGAACAGCTTTCCTGGATCCGATTAGATTTAGGATCAATAGGTAAATTGGAGATCGATTATCTTATTGGTATTGATGGGATCTCCATGCCCTTGTTATTGCTGAGCGCTTTCGTTATGCTGATGGCTATAGGCGCCTCTTGGAATATCCAGAAAAGTCCGAAGGGATACTTTGCCTTACTCATGGTACTTAATATGGCCGTTATGGGGATTTTCTGTGCATTGGATTTCTTCCTATTCTATTTGTTTTATGAAGTCATGTTACTGCCACTCTACTTCTTGATCGGTATCTGGGGTGGTGCAAGACGCGAATACGCGGCTATAAAATTCTTTCTATATACCCTATTCGGGTCTGTATTTATGTTGTTGATTATCGTAGGATTGTATTTTTCAGTAATCAATCCTTTGACTGGAGCACATACTTTCAACATGATCTATATGATGAATCCACAGAATTATCTTGAGGGTTCTATTTTCGGCTGGGAGGGTTACCAGGAAATTTTGGGTGTTTCGGCTCGACTGATTGGTTTCATTGTGCTTTTCTTTGCCTTTGCCATTAAAGTACCCATTGTTCCCCTACATACTTGGCTGCCGGATGCGCACGTTGAAGCGCCGACACCAGTATCTATTATTCTTGCCGGTATCCTCCTGAAAATTGGTGGTTACGGTATCATCCGTATCTGTTATAGCATCTTTCCCGATATGGCAGCCTTATCCAATTGGTGGCTTGGATTAATCGGCGTTGTATCCATTATTTATGGAGCCTTGAATGCCTTATCACAAAAAGACCTGAAACGAATGATTGCTTATTCATCGGTCTCTCATATGGGTTTTGTGCTGCTTGGTATTGCATCACTGACTGCCGAAGGTATTTCTGGCGCCATGTTTCAGATGATTTCCCATGGATTCTTATCAGCGGCACTCTTTTTCCTTGTTGGCGTGGTCTATGACCGAGTACATGACAGAAATATCTATAGTTTCCGTGGCCTAGCTCAAATTATGCCTAAATACACAGGTTACGTCGCTGTCGCATTTTTTGCATCCCTGGGCCTGCCCGGCTTTTCAGCCTTTATTGGTGAAGCCTTTGTCATTATCGGTTCCTTCAATGCAGCGAGCATAGGAACCGGGTTACCGCGCTGGATGGCACTTGGGGGTTCCATAGGTATCCTATTAAGTGCAGCCTATCTACTTTGGACACTGCAACGTATGTTCTTTGGACAAATTCGCTTAAAAGGTGGTGAATCTTGGAGTAATGCACTTACAGACCTAAATTCACGCGAGCAGATCATCTTATTTCCTACCCTAGCGCTCGCCTTATTACTTGGAGTTATGCCGGCATTAGTATTTAACAACCTAAACGCTAGTGTTCTGAATCTCGTGAGTTTTATCCAACAATTTATTTAATTCGCATGCTCGCATTCAGTCCATATATCAGTTCTTTCATCGATCAGATTATCGTAAGCGTTCCTTATTTTAAGCCTGAACTGACATTGATCGTCACTTTTATTGGTACTATTCTAGCTAGTCTTTTTATTGACAAACACTGGAAGCATACCTCTTTTGTCATCACCCTCATTGGACTATTGCTCAGTGGCTGTTACCTTGTGGGCCAGGGACTCAGTAAGGTAGAGATGGCTGGCTTTTTTGATATGATCCAGGTTGATGCTTTCGCTACTTCGGCGCGATTGATTATACTGCTGTCAACAATCCTGATCGCTGTTTTCATTCAACAACGTCATCAAGAACGTCCTTTAGGGGATCTTTACGCCGTGTTGCTTACGGCAACCCTTGGCTTGAACCTGCTGACTATGTCGAGTAACTGGTTGATGATCTTTATTGCAGTGGAGACAGTTTCGATCAGCTCCTATATTATGGTTGGCTATTTCTCTTCAACAAAAGTTCAATCGGAAGCTGCTTTAAAATATGTACTGTTCGGATCCATCTGTGCTGCGGTTATGCTCTATGGTTTGTCTTTACTATACGGTTTCACGGGAAACCTGAATTTTGACGCTCCAAGTCACATTGCTGGCTTGATGGAAGCACCCCAGATCATGATCAGCATTGCTTTACTATTTTTACTGACAGGTATTGGTTTCAAACTGAGTTTTTTCCCGTTTCATGTCTGGAGTCCGGATGTTTACCAAGGCGCCCCAACAGTTATTACAACCTATCTCGCTACAGTACCCAAAATTGCTGTTGTTGTGCTATTATCCAAGATACTTTCAGCCTGGCTTAACGTGTCCTTTTATTTTAGTGATTTCTTGACTTATGTGATTATTGCGATCGCCATTGCAACTATGCTAATTGGTAATTTAGCCGCTTTGCGCCAACAGGATGCCAAAAGGATGATGGCCTATTCTTCTATAGGGCATACGGGGATACTTCTTATGGCTGTATTGGTTTATCAAAATAATGAGTCAAATGTGCTCTTATTTTACCTTTCCATATACGCCCTGATGAATATCGCTGTGTTTATCTTCATTGATGCCTTGGAAGCTAGTTTAGGAAATACTACAATTGAATCGTATCGCGGCTTAGGAAAGCAGTACCCACTGCTGTTCACCTCCTTTTCAATTGTTTTAATCGCTTTGGTGGGGCTACCCCCTACTGCAGGTTTTGTTGGAAAACTTTTGGTCTTTTCCAAAGTGTTCGAACAATATCAAAACTTCCAATCCTTTGGTTTATTGGCATTGCTCCTAGTTGGTGCATTGACATCTGTCATTTCTCTATTTTATTATTTTAAAATACCACTGAATGCATTTTTAAGAGAAAATACGGGATCTCCAGCAGTGAAGTTCAATATGGTACTCTTGTGTATTGGAATCTTATGTACCGTAGCCGTATTGATCTTAGGTATCTTTCCCGATGTATTACTTTCGGCATTCTAGAAAACAGGAAACTTCTTTCATTTTAAATAAGTCTATCGTCCAATTCATTCCCTTAATGTCTGCGTTGAATAGTAAGAATAACTCCATAATATATTTTATATTTCCTCAATAAAAGTATTATCAATGGTTGAGGAGAGACCGATAAATTGTTTTTTATGTAAAGCGCAATTAAATTGCATATAAAAAGCAATTTATCTAAGTTTGTACCATGATTAGTGCAATAGCAAATCCAATTTTTCAGCGTGCTATCCAGGATTACCACGTCTACGATCAGATTGATCATCCAATCCAAAATCCGTATGACAAACAATCTCTGGAACATCTCCTCTATTTAAAATGCTGGATTGACACCGTGCAATGGCATATGGAAGATGTAGTACGTAATCCCTCGATTGAACCCCAAGAAGGCTTATACTGGAAAAGACGTATTGATGAATCCAATCAGTACCGCACAGATACCGTAGAGTATATTGATAGTTATTTTCTACAAAAATTTCAAGATATACAGGCGAGTCCTACCGCAACAATCAATACTGAAAGTCCGGCATGGGCTATTGATAGGCTTTCCATTCTGGCTTTAAAAATCTACCATATGGAGCAGGAAACATTGCGCACGGATGCTTCCGAAGCACATATCATTTCCTGCCAAGAAAAACTGAACGTTTTATTGGAACAAAGGAAAGATTTGTCCCAAAGTATTGATGAATTGATGACCGCAATCGCATCTGGCGATAAATACATGAAGGTTTATAAACAGATGAAAATGTATAACGACCCTTCATTGAACCCTGTCCTATATTCTTCAGGAAAATAAAACATGTCCTTACCGCAACGGATCATAGTAACCCGATTTTCAGCTATGGGCGATGTTGCCATGGTTGCCTCAGTGTTGAAAGAATTCTGCATTCAGTACCCTGATGTAGAAATTATTATGGTCAGCAGGCAATTCTTTGCCCCATTTTTTGATGGAATAAAAAACATACGGTTTCACGCCATTGAGCCCAAAACAATTCATAAAGGTTTTTTTGGTTTGGTCAGGCTAAAGAAAGAGCTAGCACAGTACGGCACAGATGCTATTGCCGACTTACATTTCAATTTGCGTTCGCGTATAATTGATCTATTATTTTCCTTATCGGGCGTAAAAGTAAAGCAGCTTGACAAAGGGCGGGAAGAAAAAAAAGCTTTAAGCCGAGAAAATAACAAAATTAAGGTTCCTTTAAAGCCAACGGTGGAGCGCTATGCAGACGTATTTCGTGCATTAGGGTTCAAATTTGAGCTCAGCAAAAAATTGGTTTCTAATTTGCAAGATGTACCCAAAGCTGCTTTTAGTATGTTTGCAAACTTCAATCGAAAGAAAATTGGTATTGCCCCATTTGCACAACATCGTTATAAGATTTTTCCTCAAACCAAAATGGAAAAGGTGATAGACGAACTCACGCACAATGGCTATGATGTTTTGTTGTTCGGCGGTGGCGAACAAGAGTTCCAAATTGCCCAAAACTGGACCGAGCGATTTCCCAACACCTATAATACCATAGGCAAATTTTCGCTGCGGGAGGAACTGGATTTGATTTCGAACCTAGATCTCATGATCAGTATGGACTCTTCCGGACTTCATATGGCATCGTTAATGGGCGTAAGGTGTCTTTCTTTGTGGGGAGCAACGCATCCTTATGCTGGATTCACAGGTTATGGGCAACAGCTAACAGACTGCATCCAAGTTGAGCACCCCAATAGACCAAGTTCAGTCTATGGCAACAAGCCCTGTGATTGTGATGGGATAGAAGCAATTGATTTAATTACACCGGAAATGGTGATCGAAAAAATAAGAGCAATAGGATGAAAATAGGATTCGATGCAAAACGCTATTTCCTAAACAAAACAGGTCTGGGAAATTATAGTCGGGACTTAATTCGTATGCTCGAAAAGTATGCTCCCGAAAATGAGTATCTAAAATATACACCAAAAACCGGTGATCAATATATCAATCAACCAGCATCTCAAAAAAATATCCGGTTGCCACAGGGTTTTATCAACACTACTTGGCCTAATATCTGGCGTAATCAACGTATTGTTCATGATTTGAAAAAGGATAAAGTTGATATTTACCATGGACTGTCTGGAGAAATTCCATTAGGTTTAGCAAAGGCACATATTAAATCTATCGTTACCATTCATGATTTAATTTTTTTGAGACACCCTGAACTTTATCATCCAATTGATCGTTGGATTTATAAGAAGAAATTCAAGCATGCCTGCGAGGCATCTGATCGTATCGTTGCCATAAGCGAATGTACTAAAAACGATATTGTCGACCTTTTTCATATACCCGAAGAAAAAATCGATGTTGTTTACCAAGGTTGCCATGAAGCATTTAAAACTATCAAAACTGAAGAGCAGAAAGCAAATCTTCGAGAGAAGTTAAAATTACCACAGGATTTCTTATTGAATGTTGGAACTATTGAACCGCGTAAAAATATTTTACCAGTAGTGAAGGCCATAAAAGACCTTGATATCCCCCTTGTTATCGTAGGTAAACCAACACGTTACTATCAAGAGATCATGGCCTATATGCAACAAAACAACATGGAAAACAGGATATTCTTTTTCCAAGGATTAGCAATGGAAGAATTGGCCGTTCTTTATGCATCGGCAACGATTTTCATTTATCCCTCAATTTATGAAGGCTTTGGAATTCCTATTATAGAGGCGCTTTACTCAGGCACTCCTGTTATCACCAGCAATATGGGCGTCTTCCCAGAAGCGGGGGGACCGGCATCTTGCTATATTGACCCTACAAATATTTCAGAGATAAAGCATGTTATAGCGACGCTGCTTGTCGATTCATCCAAGCGCCATGAAATGATCGAGAAAGGATTGGAATTTGCGCAGAAGTTTAATGATGACCGTGTTGCCAAACAGATGGCTTCTATTTATGCCAGCTTATAAATCGACCGACTGGCCCGTTGAAATAAAATACTTCTTCAATACATGAAGAGAAACCAACTCTTCTTGTGCCCGATCCATAAATAATTTCACATAGGCATTGGCCTGTTTAACAATTGTTTCAGCCTCGTCCGGATGATCTATATAAAACTGTAATTTTTCTTCCAGGTCCGAATAATCGTTTTTAATACAGATAAAATGATAGTCCGGTAATAAGGTTCCTTCCATAAACCAGGTTTCATACGTTGGCATCGGCATGACAGCGATGGAATTTGAAGACATGATCCATTTTAAGTTGGTAGCGACGTCATTTCCTTCCAGGGCAAGAATAAATTTATAAGCTAAATGTCCAGTGATAGAAAGGTAATCGTGATCAGAAGACCTAAATGCTCTTCTTAAATCACATAAGGGATGTTTGTGGTATTTCTGAAAGAAAAGTTCCCGATGGATCTGTGCAAATTCACTCCTTCCAACAAGCTTATTTTTTTTCTCCCGAAAAGGTATATGGTCAGTAATAAAATTAAAGTGCCTACTCTTATCTAGGTTAAATAATACCGAGTTGGCATTGTCACCTGCGATTGGCCTACTTTTCACTAAGGCAGGTTTATCCGGAATAGCAATAATATCACCTGGAAGGATCTGAAATTTCAGTTTTTGATTAAAATAATCAAGAAATTGTTTACTATCAAAATAATAAACACGAATCTTCTTGGGCATCTTATAATCTTTGATCGGAATTGCATCGATTGACAAAGACCGCTGCCGAGATAGTTTATTATAATAGTTTATCCGAAACCGAACCCATTCAGACTGCTGGGCCAAATCTCTGTTCAGCAACACCGAGGCCTTTTTCCGCAGCAGAAACTTTGGTCTCAGCTGTCGTCCAAATACCCTCAAATAATAAAAGAATTTAACATTCTTATTTTTTAAAAAGATTTTCTTGAAATTCAACTTCATACCATATATAAGAAATAAGAGCTGTCGTTATCTAATCGTCCTTAGGTTTGACGACAGGTACACGAAGCTGCATTTTTTTCCAATGTAACGAGCGATCGCCGTAAATCAGAATTTTACTTAGCTTATACTTGAATTTCAAAAGTCCCTGATAATCGTCTGTTATCCGTCGATAGGCAACCTGAGGATCATCTTCTAAAACCCGATTTATAGCTTCGGTATATACCGTTGGTCCTGTCATCTGATGGACATCATGTGGATATCTATTTTCCTCGATATTACGGACGATCAACTCAATTGTTTTTTTCAGGAATGGATGCCCTTTATCGTAGATCAATGCCCATTGTGCATAAAGACTTCTATTCTTCTCATGCGTAATAACCGCCGTATCCTCAGGTTTAATCACTTCATCCAAAACGCCAATAATATCGCTATCTAAATCTAAATAGATACCGCCATAAACATATAAAACCGCATACCTAAAAAAATCCGCTTTGGCAGCTCCGATCTGTAAACGGGCAAAGGCCTTATACGTACGTTGGTCAAAATTTTCCCTGATGAGCGTATCGATTTGCCCATCATCAAAAAACCGTCTGCTATAGCCCTTATTTCGTTTTAGAAATCGCCAAATATAAAACTTCGTCAACAAGGGTATCTTATTGGTTTTAAAAGTCTGATAAATAACTTTTGGAATCGCCACTTGGATTAAAAATTAAATTATGGTAATAAATAGCTTATACAGTATTGTAAAAATAGATTCAAAACTATAAAACATACAAAAATAACGATATATCCCTTACAAACACGTATTTTCTTATATTTAGTTAATCAAATATTCGCTAACTGAGAATAAACTTGTACTTCACAAACATTTCATATTTTTTATATTTTATTACAAAAAATATGTAATATATTTGTCACAATGCAATAAAGTCCACTGTGGTGATCTACATTGTGAAAACATTAAATGTCATTTTTTCAATTTGTTTGTAACGAATTAGCGAACTTTCACGTTACAATAAAGTAAGGTCCAATTTTTCAATTATATCGTATACCTTGAGTCAAAAATTAAGCGCTTTAATCATTACATACAATGAAGAGGATAATATAGTAGAAGTCCTCAAAAGCATGGATTTTGCAGATGAGATTATTGTTTTGGATTCATTCAGTACTGATCGAACGGTTGAGTTAGCCGGTCTGCACCCCAAAGTGAAAATTTATCAAAACAAATTTGAGGATTTCACTAAACAGCGCAATTTGGCTCTGGCATATGCGAATAACGATTGGATACTTTTTTTGGATGCCGACGAGCGTTTGACTTCAGCATGCCAAACGGAAATACTATCGACAATAAACGATCCGCAAGCAAAAGACGCTTATTACATGTATCGTTTATTTTTCTTTTGTGGTGAACGCATTAATTTTTCGGGAACGCAAAACGATAAGAACTTCCGTTTGTTCAAAAAAAGTAAAGCAACATACGACACGAAAAAGAAAGTGCATGAGACATTACTGGTTAATGGTACAATTGGTAGCTTAAAAAACAAGATATGGCACTATTCCTTTGCAGACTACGCGAGTTACAAAGAAAAAATGGTCCATTATGGTCAGCTTAAAGGGAAAGAACTATACGCTAAAAATAAGCAGTACTCGCTCTTAAGTCACCTGGCGAAAGTGTCCTTTAAATTTTTTAAGGCATACTTTTTGAAACTAGGAATATTAGATGGGCGACGAGGATACCAACTTTGCTACTTACAGAGTCTCAGTGTGCATGAAACTTTTAAGTCATTGAAAAGAGAAGAAAAAAAATGAAGATTTGCATTATAAGCTTTGATTACTGGAATTACGACCACCACATTGTAAAGAAATTACAAGAAAAGGGTATTGATGCATCACATATCAATATGGGTACCTATAAATACAAGAATTTTAGTGAAAGGGCTTCCAATGCAGTCAGCAAAATTTTTCTAAATAGAAATATCAAACATATAAAACGACAAGAGTACGTATTAAATACCTTGGAAAAACTAGGTCCTCAAGATCAGATATTGGTACTTAATCCACATACTTTAGATTACAAGACTATCAAACAGATCAAATCTTATACACCATATTTAATTTCCTATCTGTATGATAACCTCGAGCGTTTTCCAGTGGAAGAAAAGTTGGAGTTGTTTGATAAGATCTATTCATTTGAAGATAAGGATGTAAAAAAATATGGTTTTGAAAAGATAACAAACTACAATTATCTTTCAGAACAACCCATTCAGGCCGAAGAAATTGAAAACGACTTATTCTATATCACTTCCTATGACAAACGGCGTATCAAGCTTTTGCGTAAACTCGCGGCTCGTCTTTCTACCCTCCAAGTACGAAGTAAGATTATTGTGGTCGGAAAACAGGTATGGAAAGAGAAATTACGGAACTTTATATTAAGGCCGAAAGGCGCATCACTGATAGAATACCGAAAAAAACCTATCGACAATGAAGCCGTATTAAAAGAATACAAAAAGTCAAAAGCGATAATAGATTTGATGCGTGAAGGACAAGAAGGTTTAAGTTTTCGAGTTTTTGAAGCGATGGCTCTAGAGAAGAAAATAATAACAGATAATCCATGTATTATTGATTATGATCTATATACCACACAAAATATTCTATATATAGATAAAAATTTAAGTAACTTAGACACATCATTCTTAAATAGCCCATATAAAGCTTTATCCAACGACATTTATGAGCGCTATACACTTGATGCTTGGCTGCAGAAAATTTTTAATCTTAAAACTCTTCTATATTAAATGAAGAAAAAAATTCTATTTATCGCTCCAGGATATTACGGATTTAATGAAGTGGTAAGCGATGGGCTCAAAAAATACAGTGGCTATAAAATAATTGACGTCAATTCAACACTCCCCTACCAATACAAAAATCTCGGAGAACGTATCTATAATTTTTTCCTCAAAACTTTTTTGGGTAAAAATTTGAAAGAGATCAAAAAAGGACAATATATCCGACAAACTATAACTCAGCACGGAGAAATCGATTTATTAATCGTTAATCGCCCAGATGTATTGACAACAGAAGATTTACGTCTTGCTCAGCAAGCCTGTAAACGATCAGTATGCTTATTCTGGGATAGTATAGATAAAATTCCCTCACAAAAGAATTTTATTAATTCTTTCGATACTATATTTAGTTTTGACCCCGTCGATTGTGAGCAATTTGGTTTTAAATCAATTACAAATTTCTATTTTGCAACTCTACGTAAAACAATATTACAATATGATATTGCATTACTGATGACTTACGACAAAAGAATCACTGATGCAATTAAATTGTTCAAATATTTTGAAAAACATGGAATAAAAGCTAAAGCAAAAATATTCACCTACAAATCCCACCCTATTAAGGAAGATCTTCCAAAAAATATGGAAGTAATTCATACAATTGTTCCATTTAATAAGGCCTATGAATACTATCTTGATAGCAAGATAATACTAGATTTAGCACACCCAAACCAACGCGGCCTATCATTTAGACCATTTGAAGCTATCGGTTTGGAAAAAAAATTAATAACGACTGCTAATATTGATCAAGCGGATTTATATCATGAGGACAACGTATACATCATTAAAGATATAAATACGATAGATATACCTAAATCTTTTATAGAGAACGATTATAGGATAATCAGCAGCAATATCAAGGAAAAGTATTTTATAAAAAACTGGATTCAAACGATCATATCATAATGCCAAATACGCCAACTATTTATTTTATTTGTCCAACCAATAGATCTGCGAGCGGTGGTGTAAAACAAATGTACCGTCAAGTACAAGTCCTAAATGAGGCTGGGTATCATGCTATAATTCTACATCGTAAAATAGGGAAAGTAGAACGTTGGTTCCATGCCAAAGTTCCCATAAAATACAATCCTTGGTTATTCAAAAGATTAAAATACGATTACCGACAAAAAAAGATCACATTCACTAAAAAAATATTTTTAAAAATACTTCGGTTGATTAGCTGTCATATTGAAAAAGATGCTATTCTAGTATTCCCTGAAATCTATGGTCCCAGAATCCATAAGATCATGCCCTTAAATAAGCGTGTTATTTTTAATCAGAATTGCTATTATACTTTTGACCATTTTGGATTAGATGAAGACTATAAAGATACACCTTATAACTCCACCGATACTCTAGCTACAATTGTCGCCTCTGAAGATGCAAAAGATTATTTTAATTATGCTTTTCCGCATATAAAAACCCTAAAAATGAACTTAGGAATAGACCATAATATCTTTTCATTGGGCACAAACAAAAAAAAACAGATATGCTTCATGCCTAGAAAGCTTGGTGGAGACGTTGCGCAGGTTATTAATATTCTTCGATTAACTGAGCTGCCAAACGACTGGTCTCTCATATCTATTGACAATAAAACTGAATCAGAGGTTGCCGCTATTATGAAAGAGAGTATGATCTTTTTAAGCTTCAACTTTAGAGAGGGCTTCGGTTTACCGCCTGTTGAAGCTATGGCATGTGGTTGCTATATAATAGGTTATATTGGTCAAGGTGGCAGGGAATATTTTAACCCTTCATTTACAACGGCAGTTAATGAAGGAAATATCATCGATTATGTCGAATCAGTAAAGAAAATTATTGATAAATTTAATGTGAACCAAGACGAGATGTTAGAAAAGGGTCGACTGGCTTCTAAATTTGTTTTTGCTCATTACACGATAGAAAAAGAAACAGAAGATACGTTAAACATTTGGAATGAAATCATGCAATCCTCCAAACTATTGGCTCGATAATCACGATTTAAAATACGAATGGAATACAATAATAGAAAAATTATTATACTGGGTACTCCAAAAAACTTTGGGCTGAATTTAGTAATCCGCGGACAACTGGAATCTTTAGGATTTGAAGTTGTGGATATTAATATAGAAGAAAAAGCATTTTATTATAAAAGTTATTTCCTACGGCTCAAAAACCTTTTTCGAAAACTTATTTTAAAAGATCATCAGTATAAAAATCTATTACGCAAAAGATTTTTGGATGAACAATATGAGGAAAAATTTGCACATATCCAGCGAGCAGATTATGCACTTTTTATCCGAGCAGATATTTTTCCCAAATCAATTATTTCTCAGGTAAAAAGTATCACTGAACTTACAGTCGCTTATCAGTGGGATGGTTTAAATCGATATCCAGATATTTTTTCTAGAATGGAGCTTTTTGATCGATTTTTTGTTTTTGATCCTGCTGATTTAGCCATTGACGGTACTTTACCATTAACCAACTTCTATCTGGATCAGCAATTAACTGAACAAGAAAACGGCAGTTTAATTATTCCATCCATTGATATACTTTTCATAGGCACCTATATTGAAGAAAGAATCGCTGATATTTATCGGTTCTTCAATTTATTCAAAGATCGAAAAGAATTAAAAATCAAAGCAATAATTAATACTCACAGCGACAAGTTGATAAAAGAAATAAAAGAAAAGTGCCCTATCATCAGCACTATTTATGATGGCATCACTTATTTAGAGAATATTGATATGGTTAAGAGGTCCAACGTCTTAGTCGATTTTTCTAATTATTTACATGATGGATTATCTTTTCGTGTTTTTGAAGCCATTGGCTTCAAAAAAAAGCTGATCACAACCCAAAAGTCGATTAAAGAATATGATTTCTATCAACCAGAGAATATACTGATCATTGATTCTACAACAGATTACGATCAGGTCATTACATTCCTTAACGCCCCTATGCAAGAAATATCGTCTATAATAAAGAGAAAATATAGCTTCTCTAACTGGATTAAGTATGTTCTTGACCAGAAAGATTATATTCCGATCAATTTCCCTATTCAGCTATAATTTATAAGGTTTCAATTCATTAACTACGTAGTTTAACATCTTTTAAAAATAAACAGATGTAATGAAAACCTCTTTGTACTCGTTATTGATTATAATCATATAAGAAAATATTCATTCCGATAGATGAGTACGGTCACAACTTTTTTATAACTAATTACACAATGGCATGTTGTGATTTTAAAAAAAATAGAACGAAATGGGAGAAACAAAAAAGATCTTAGTAGCAACTAATCATCTAGCCGGAGTCGGCGGTTCAGAAATGTATACTTATGATTTAATCAAAGCACTTAACGTACGGCCTAATGTTGAAGTAGAATACTTCACTTTTGATAAAGGCTTAATTTCAGATAAGATAGAAGAAGAATTACACATACCTTTTATGAAAAAGAAAAGGTATGATCTGATCTTTGCTAATCACAACAGCTCGGTTAAAGAACTCTTTGCTAAGGCGCCCATCATTCAGATCTGCCACGGTATTGTACCCGAGTTAGAACAACCCTCTCCACTTGCAGATTATCATGTCGCCATTTCAGAAGAAATATCCGATCATCTAGTGAACCTCGGTTATGCAAATGATATTATTTTAAATGGAATTGATGTACAGAAAAAAAAACCATTACGTCCAATAAACAGCACACTTCAAAGCGTACTGTCGTTATGTCAGAGTGATAAGGCCAATGCAAAATTAAAGGCTGTCTGTGATGCTAAAGGTTTAGACTTTCAGGCTTATAACAAAAATAGTAATCCAGCAGTCAGCATTGAGCAAAAGATTAATCTTTTTGATTTAGTAGTAGGAATCGGCAGATCTATTTATGATGCAATGGCATGCGGACGTCCCAGTTTAATATATGATCATCGTGTGTACAACGGAAATAAAGGAGATGGCTATTTACGTCCTGAGAATTTTTCAAAATATGTGAAGATGAATTGCTCCGGACGTTATCTTAACCGACAGTATCAAGAAAAAGAACTGATCAGGGAACTGGAGAAATACAACCCCGAAGACGGAGAGAAATTAAGAAAGATTGCTTTGTCAGAATTGAATGCCTATAAAATGGTAGATCAGCTGCTAAATACCGAAGAGCGATTAAACTGGCGTAATCGCATCAATAAATGGAAACGTTTTACCGAACATACGAAATTAATAAAACATGCATTTTTCTATAAAAAATTATATGCATTTACCAAAAATGAGTATTTCAACAGATAGTTAACCCTCCAATAGTCATCGGAAAAAATCAAGTAATTTCTTCCTTAATAGCGTGTTTACTGTATATTCTTTTTTTCAAAATAATCGAATTTCATTTTATATTTCATTGAGCCAAAGTTCTCTAAGCTGTTCAGTTTATACCAAATAGGGAATTCGTAGCTTTTATTTCTTTTGTCACTCTTTTCTTTGAACACCTTCCATGCGGCTTCTATTTCCTTCAATCCTTCAGCTCTTTTAATATAACTTTCCTTACTACCACTGCGTAGATAGATAACTATAGAGCTTAATTCTAAAAGATCTTTATCTGTATTATCCAGCTGCTCACCTGCTTTCAACTTCTTCAAGATATTCTTGATCTCATCAACAGCATAATCACTTTCAACTAAAATCAAACTATGTTGCCCATAAGCAGCAGCGCTTACATAGGTTGGCACATTCCCTTCTGTAGTCAGGGATTCTACATATTTTTTATCGAAGAAAGCCACAAACTCGTCATATTGTGTTCCAAGCACAAGGTCCAACAAAACCTGATCTTCATAATAACCATGCTTTCGCTGCACCATTCTTTCTCCATCTTTATCCTTCACAATGAGTGTGAGAATTTCATCCGCATCAGAGCTATTTTTTAAGAAAGTCCTGATCATATTGTAATCAGAGAAATTACCATAGCTAAAATTGACATTTGCAGAAAATATATCATTCTTAAACAACTTTGCATAAGCTGCAACATTTTGATAATTCGGGGTAAAATCTCCAAACTTAATCGTACTTAGATCGGAATTATGAACAACTTTCATCTTAAAATTACTGATGTCTACACGTAGCTTCTCTAATTCCCCCCCTTCCTTTGTACTATCAACCAACCACAATCCTCCTAAGAAAAGATCTTTATCAATTGTGTTTGACATCATAAAATAGTTTGAAGAAAATACAGCGCTATTTTTACGATACTCCACTAGATCGGTTTCATTATCAAATTGTTCATCTTTCGAACAAGATGTTAAAAATAAAACTGGAATTAAAATAAAAGATAGAATCTGTTTCATTGCTAATAATATTACAATATATAATCGACAAAATTAAATTAATATTTATTATACACAATTAATTTTCATCTATTTTTCTTAAAAAAATTATAACACCTCTATCCCCTTCTTCAGATAATCCTGACAAATCCAATTATTGCTGATATAGTTTTGAATACTTCTTAGGCTTAAACAATAAATAAAATATACGTTTATACCATTTATGATAATATTTCCTTCTGAACTTTCCAAGTTCATCTTCCAAGATAAACAGATAATCCAGAGACATTTCGTTTTCAACATAGATCTGTTGATGTTTTTGAAAAATATATAACTGAACCTCCCGAAGTATCCTATGGTTATCTCTATATTTATCTAATGCCGAATCTATAGTAAATCTTTTTCGATAATAATATTGGGGTTCTTCTATTCGATATACCTCGGCATTAAACTGCTTAAATAAATGGATCCAACATTCCCAATCTTCACAGAAAACAATAGACTCATCGAAGCCACCAATAGCTCGCAACTGGTCTGTACGAACTAAAGCAAATACAGGAATACAGTTCGCTTTTAAAAAATTTTTTAAATTGAATTTAGCTAAAGGGAAAGGACCTGATTCTCGCTCGAATAGCTCCATATTACTATAAACGAGGGTTAAACTCGGCTTCTTTTCAAATATATTTACTCCTAAATCAATATAACTATCCTTTAACTTATCATCACCATCCAAGAAAACAATAAAGCTTCCTCTAGCGACCCTTAACCCCAGGTTTCTCACCGCTGATACACCTTTATTTGTTTGTGAATAAATACTCAATCGAGAATCACCTTTAATAAGCTCCGCGACAATGGACTCCGAATTGTCTACTGAACCATCATTTACTACGATCACCTCAATATTAGTATATGTTTGAGACAAAGCTGATCCAATCGCTTCCTCGATCGTATTTTCACAATTATAGCAGGGAATTACTATGCTTACTAATGGTTTTACAAATTGATTAATCATATAATAATTGCTAATAAAATCTATTTTATTACTGAAATTTTTTGACACCTATCTTTTTTAAGAGTCTAAAGGCACTTGATGATCGAATCTTCTCTAACGTATTCTGTGTATTTGTATGTGTAAGATAATCTTGATAAAAAAGAGGGAATTCTATTTCTAAAACAGCCTTTCTTTCATTTGCGATCTTTAATTGATTTTCCTCCCTGGAGCTAATTCCATTTGTATCAAAATTGGAAATAACTTGTTTGACATGTTTGGTAGAGGCATTTTTTTGCGCTATGACTTTAATAAAGAAAGCCCAATCAGCAGCTATTTGAAAACGCGTATCATATTTTCCAAAACGTCCAAATAGATCCCTCTTTATAAATGTCGCAGGGTGTGCCAAAGAAGCATTAAATAGAAATGAAAAGGATAGCTCCGAGGGATAATGATATATATAAGGGTTTAGCTTGTCTGCAAAAAACAAATCACCATAGATAATGTCAAACTGGTTTAACAATGGAACTATTTTTTCTAAAGTAGTATTTTCATGGAGGCAATCACCACTATTTAAAAACAACAGATACTCACCAGTGGCAAGTGCTATACCCTTATTCATTGCGTCGTAAATTCCTTCATCTTCTTCACTAACCCATTTAGAGATAAATTGAGTTTGTTCAATTAATTCTTTACTCCCATCAGTAGACCCTCCATCAATCACAATATATTCTATCTCATTAAGAGTCTGTTTTTGGATAGATGTGATTGTCTTCAGCAATCCTGTTTTGTTATTTAAATTGACTGTAATAATCGAAATGCTATACTTCGTCATTTTTTCGTGCTTGTTTATAAAAATTTATTCATTACCTCCACAACCCTATTGATATCCTCTTCTGTATGACCATAGGAAATTGGTAGACTGATTATTGTACGATGGATTTCTTCAGAGATTGGATATCCTCCATCTGATAGGATTCCTTTCATCGCTTTTTGTTGATGTGGAGGGATTGGATAATGAATTTCCGTTCCAATTTCATTTGCCAAAAGGTGAGCGCGCAATCGGTCTCGTTCGGGATGACGGATCGCAAAAATATGATAAACATCTTCTTGTCTAGGTTGTACAACTGGAAGTATAAAATCGGACTTTAACTCACGTAGATAAACTGTTGCCAACCTCTGTTTGTGCGCTGTAATTTTATCTAGGTATTTTAATTTCACAGACAAAAAAGCAGCTTGCAGTTCGTCGAGCCGCGAATTATACCCCACCTCATCAAAGACATATTTAGCAGATGAACCATAATTCCGTAGCGTACGAATTGAATTATTCAGTATATCGGCCTTACATGTAATAGCTCCAGCGTCTCCCAGTGCGCCGAGATTTTTGGTAGGATAGAAACTAAATGCACCAAAATCACCAAAAGCTCCTGCCTTTTGACCATTGTACTTAGCACCATGCGCTTGTGCACAATCCTCGATTATCTTTAAGTCATATTGAGCGGACAGCTGAAGAATGGGATCCATATCACTCATCTTTCCATAAAGATGGACAACAAGTATGGCCCTCGTTTTTTTTGTAATGCACTCTTCTATCCGTTTTGGATCAATATTGTACGTGTTTATATCCGGTTCAACAAGTACTGGTTTCAAACCAACTTGAACAATAGCCAATATCGAAGCAATATAGGTGTTAGCAGGTACGATAATTTC
This sequence comes from Sphingobacterium siyangense, assembly GCF_023277505.1. Lineage (NCBI taxonomy): Bacteria > Pseudomonadati > Bacteroidota > Sphingobacteriia > Sphingobacteriales > Sphingobacteriaceae > Sphingobacterium > Sphingobacterium siyangense. The sequence continues at coordinate 5,727,100 of NZ_CP080574.1, forward strand.
ATCTCCGGGTTGAAATCCAAAATAGCGCAGTGAAAGAACCAATGCATCTAGCCCGGAGGCTACTCCGATACAGTGCTCGACACCACAGAAATTCGCAAATGATTGTTCAAATTGCTGTACCTGTTTTCCCAAAATATACCAACCTCCGCGTAATACCTTCTGAAAAACATGCGTGTATTCATCCATAAATTCCTTATTGACCTGCTGTAAGTTCTCGTATGCTATCATGTTTTAAATAGGGTTCATAAATGTAATCTGTAGCGTCATAATATTCAGAAGCAAGCACCATAAGAATAGCATCCTCCGAAAAGTCGAACATCTGATGCCAATCTTTTGGCTCTAAAATCAAGCATTGGTCCGGTGAATTCAATTCAAAAATTTGTTCCTTTGCACCATCTTGATTGTAAATTGCACAACGTCCACGCAAGCAGACTGCTGCTTGAACGGTCTGATAATGTCGATGCCCTCCTCTGATAGAATCATCAACTCCATAGATATAGAATATACGCTTGACATCAAAAGGAATAACCTTTTCAATCACTGTCAAATTACCGCGATCATCAGTAAATGTCTTTAAATCAACTTGGTAAGCCATCTCATTTTAAAATAATTGTTGTGATAAAACTCTCCTGTTTTTCCCTTAAAAAAGAGGTTAGCAATTCGACGAATGGATGTCCTAATCTTCGGAATTTTGATATTTTCATGTAGTACAGCAGTAATCCCCCGTTTCTTCAATCCATTACTTACTTCTACCAAAGCGGACATATAGGGCTTATACATAAACAAGAGGCCATTATCATTTAAATCATAGTACGCTGTTGGTAACGGAATAAAACTATTAGCTTCTGCTATCTTGAGCCCATGATAGTGATAAAATATGACTGGAAAACTAAGTCTAGTCCCTATACTTTTTGCCCATATTGAACTATCCCTATCACCAAATTCATATTGTTGAATATTCCAGGGAGCAATTCCCGCTCCTCGATGTTCACAAGCATGAACACAGTTAAATCTCGTCATCCAATCATCAAGATATTTCTGATCGCCAAATTTCCCATCTTCCACGCGCGCATAACACCAATCTAAACAAGCATTGCGCCACCATTCAAGTACTTCCATTCCCTCTTTCGTGTTTTTGAAACAAACGAATTGAACACAATATGTTCCACTTGTTGCTGACTGATCGTATTTTTCAGTATAATGATGTGGTGTAATTAATACCGAATTATCTCCCATCTCTTCAAACAGAACCTGTGGATTTCCAAAAAACAACAAGTCTGCATCCAGATATGTACACGATTGCAATCCATAGGTATTAATTGCATAACGTATAATAGATGGTGTACAAGTCCAGCAATATTCTGCAGCTGTACGCGTCGACTTAACAGCAAGTAAATCCCTATCCTCAAACTGGATTAGCGGAATAATTGTAGCTTTCGGCAGATTGAGATTTTTTAAAATTGAAAAGCACGCCTCATCAAATGCGAAAATATAAAGATGAAATCCCTTAACATACTTATCGAGAGAATTATACATTGCTAATCCTCTAGTCAAATATGTTGAGTTAAATAAAGTACAGTAGTTATGCATCATATCATTTTCTTAAAAAAAAATCCGCTATCATATCCTGCCAACTTTCCATCAATTAGCATATCTTGTTCTCCAATAACATAGGATGCAAATTGAGCTTGTAGTTCATACTCATTAAAATGGTTCAGGAATTTTGCCTCATTAAAAAACCATGCTGGGTAGGATGCATCATAAATAGATGGTGGCACACGTTGCAAGGTAAGGCGGTCAGGTCCCTCATAGACAAACGCCGTACGATCGAAAAAAAGATAGGCTATTCGCAAACCCGTCAAATAACTGAGAAATTCATGCGGTTTTTCCAAATATTGGACAACACTGGATAGAATAATTATATCTGGCAGGCCATCAGCAATACTCTCTTCTATTGTTTTATAAAATTTTAACTGCTTATTTTCAAACTCTTTTTTACCAAGCTCTACATAGGACTCTTGTTCCACAATGTGCCATTCTAACGATTCCAAAGGCTTTAAAAAGTCACGTGTTTGATAATAAGTTGTACCCAAAGAGCCTCCAAAATCAATGACTTTCAATTTCAAATCATTTTTTGTTGCTATATAAAGAAGACTTGAAATTAGTGCAAAAGGAAATTCTTTTTTCTCAAATAGCACGGAATCTCTCTCATATACAGCATGCCCATCACGAATTTTAAGCATCGATTGATAGGTTCTGTTCAAAATCAAATTCGCATCATACCCATCTGTTAAGCTTTTAACATCTTCCCAATACATATATCTTCCTGACCAGCCATATCCATGATCAGTCCTTTCTTTATTACTTTTTTTTGAAAAGAACTTCTTTATCATTTATCTTTTATATTTTTTAGAATCGCAGAACTCATACTTTACTATTTTGTTATAATGAAGAAAGTAATCTCATCATTTTTACAATGAAATATTGCTATCAAGCGTTATTAGTATAGAATCAAAAATTTTAATCATGGACAACAGTAAAAAACTTTATATCATCCGACATGCCAAAGCTGAAACCATTCCGGGAATAAACGATTTTGACCGAGCTCTTACCTCCGATGGAATTCAGCATGCAAAACAGGTTGCTGCCAAGCTTGCCACAAAATTGAATCTTGACGAAAATAGTATGGTGATCAGCTCCCCAGCCAACCGCGCACTTCAAACAACGCGCACTTTTCTGGACGTCATGGGTTCTTCTTCTTTTGATATTCAGATCGAAGAAACGATCTACGAATGCACATACAAACATCTGCTATCCATTATCAATGCAATTCCTGACCATATCAATCAAGTTCTGCTCTTCGGTCATAATCCTACGTTAACTGATCTCGTTGAATACTTAACCCGGAAAGCGGCATATCTACGGACCTCATCATGCGCAGAGATAAAACTCGACACCGGTTTCACTTTTCAGATGCTCAGCGGCAATTGCGCTGATCTTGGGCAAATAATTGATTAAAATTCAAAGAACCATTTGTATTGAAGCACGTCTAGTTGTTCAATCTTTAATAATGACAATAACATTATTAAAAAGTCCTAATAGCATTTTCATTTTCTAATCAACAAAATTTAATAGAAACAAATTCACATAAAAAAAGCCATATACGATTCTTACGTATATGGCTCTTAATTTTAATGATTAAATTGGCTATTTAGCGTTTCTAATATCTTTCATCGGAACTGTTTTCTTGATTCCATCCATTACATAGAAAAATCCAAGGGCGTTTCCCGTAACATTTCCTTGTACATTCGCAGGGACTGCTGACAATAGCCCTTTCCATTTTGTTTCTTGGAACAAATTATATAAAAACTTTGCATATCTCGGCGAAATCGCAAATTTAGAAATCGCTAAACTGTCTTTCCTTCCCATTTCATAACTATAAGTAGCAGCCAGCAATGTATTTAAAACATTTGGAGCTCCCGACCTAAAACTATAACTATAGGGTGCTTTAAAAAATACCATACTTTCATCCGAAAATTCCTTTTGCGGCATGATAAGCCATTTATTGGAATTGCTCATACCAAATAAATATGTATCAACCTTGACATGCCATTTTTTATTAACATCAGATTTTTCTACCGGAATAAAAGACTTTTCTATCGGCACATTGGTGATTAGCTGATCTTGTGATTCATACACCTTCCCATTCAATTCAATTTTTAATTGGAATATATTTCCAACGGTATCTCTTAAATCAAACAATTGACCTCTATACAGACCATTTCCAACATCTTCAAAATCAATTTGATTTGGACCATTTGTCACGATAACCGTAGCAGCAGTAATTCCTTCAAGTTCACTAGTAACGCCAGAAATATGAAGTCGCTTTAATTGAATATATTGCTCTTTATACATGGTATTGATACCACCTTCCACGATCATATCATAAGATTGCCCATCTTCTAGCGCTGATTTTTCACAGGCGTAAAGCATGCTGCAGCAAAACAACAAAACAAGGACTTTCCAATAGATATTTTTATTCATCTGCCCCAACCTAATTTACTAGTTCCAAATTTACATTAACCATACGATTAAAATGAACTTTTAGATACAGGGAACATCATTTATTTTAAAATCTTATTGCATAATTTACTGACGGAACAATTCCTGAAAATGAAGTCTGTTTAACGATGGGGGAACCATTTCCACTCTCTAAAAAACTATAATATAATGGATTACGCCGGTCAAAAACATTATATAGACCTATATTTAAAGTATTTAGCCGACCTTTTTCTCGCTGTTTTTTCGTTTCTAAATCGAAAGAACAGCTTATATCGAAGCGACTAAAAATCGGCATACGATGTGAATTTCTATCCGAATAAATAGGCATAACTATGCCTTCATACTCCGTAAACCCCATTGGATATGTTAATGGCCTTCCTGACTGTAATACATAAAATGTATTCAAATGAATAGTTGTATTGATATCGTAAGACAAACTAACTTTTGCCACATGTGGAATGTCATAGTTAGCCACGTATTCATTGCCTTTATTTATTCCTACAATTTTGCGAAAGGACCGAGAATAGCTATATAGAACAGTTCCCTCAACAGGGCCTATACGTTTATTAAAAGAAAATTCTAAACCATATACTCGACCGTTTCCCTGTTTTATCTGAGTTTCTATAAAAGGATTTAAAATAAGTTGCGCATGGTCAATAAGTTCAACTTGATTTTTCATCTTTTTCCAATACCCATCTATCGCAATGTATCCTCCATGAATCATTCTATTTATGCGAAATGAGACTGCATCTGTATATTGAGGTTTTATATTTTGCCCAGCAGGTATCCAGGCCTCCAACGATGAAAAAGCCAATTCATCATTCTGTAAAAGCTGTAGATATTGGTATACACGGTTATAAGATATTCTTGCATAATAAGCATCGGCAAACTTATACTGAAAAGAAAAACGAGGTTCGATCCCGTAATAAGTCTTTTTCTTATCCAAATCTCCCGCCAATACTTTGTATTGGTTATTCAATAAATAATATTGTCCAAACGAAGTGCTATAAAAAGCATTTAAACGTGTACCTAAAACGACCCGAAAGGAAGAGTCAATCTTCCAGTTAAAGGATACGTAGCCTGCATACTCATATGCTTGTGCCCTGAAAATATTTTCTTCCTTAGCTAGATCAACGGGAGAAATTTCCCCAGGTTTGAACCTATGCAGCGTCCCTTGGATTCCAAAATCAAGCATGCGATCTAATCCTCCAAAATAGGTAAAATCAGTTTTAAGGCTAAAATCTCTAATTTGGGTCAGCCATGTTCGGTTTTCTGGCGATTCGGGTTTACTGATATCCAACCTGTTCGAATAATTACTAAAAATCGCGGACAAATTCATAAACAGGCGTGGACTATGCACATAATTCCATCGTAATGTAGACGCCCAATTCCCCCAATGATTAGTATTTTTATTAGGTGCAACCACTTTATCTTGCCCGATATATCCAGAAACATAAACCCTATGACGGTCCCCAATTGCGTAATTCAATTTGGCATTATAGTCACTATAATTCCCCTTCACATTGAACAAACGATATTCTTTATTGAACACATTCGATATACTTGATCTTGCCGTCACTAAAAAAGATCCCTTCCCTTTCTTTATAAGTGGACCTTCAGCTCCAATGCGAGCAACTAGTAAGCTTGCGCCTCCGAAGACATGTACTGTGTTTACATCGCCATCACGTGTGCTCATCTCCATGATGGATGAAATCCGTCCTCCGAAATTCGATGGGATAGCATCCTTATAAATTTGAGTATGTTTTAAGATATCAGGATTAAAGACAGAAGTCAAACCAAATAAATGCGAGGGGTTGTAAACAACGGCTTCATCCAACAATATAAGATTCTGATCTTTACCACTGCCTCTAACAAACAAGTTACTCCCCCCCTCAGTCAATCCGTTAACACCATTTTGCATCTGTAAAACCTTGATAATATCCGCTTCTCCCTTATAGAAAGAACTTCTCCGAGCTCTATTCCAGTCTATCTTCCCATTTAACACCTGTAATTGCTTACTTCGCCCGATAGAGTCTCCATTGATCACAATTTCACTTAGATTCATATCTAGAGGAGAAAGTTTGATTAAAAATGTACCAAACTCCATATCGGGAGAAAATCTCACAATTTTTGTTTTATACCCGACATAGCTTACCACACAGACATTGGTCTCCAGGGGTAGAGTTAATGAATAAAACCCATATTTATTACTAAAACTACTTTTACTTTTCTCAGCAATCAACAAAGTAGCACCGATCAGGTTTTCACCGCTTAGACTATCTACAACACGCCCCTTAATGGTAAAAGTCTTATCCTCTTTGTAGAAGATCAGGGCCCTATTGATCATTGTGAATCCAATATTGGAATCTTTGAGCAAATAATTAAGAACCTCTTCTAAACTCGATTTATTAAATGATCGACTATAGATAATGTCCTTGTTAAAAATCTGCTCATCATAAGACATGGATATATCGTATGTTTTATGAATTTCGACAAGTATCTGAATGATCTGTTTGTTATGTGTGTCAATTGAAATTTGCGAATCCGTAGGAGAATTCTGCCCCATGGATTTCGAACACATGACTATAACCAACCAGCATAAAAAGAGCAGACGATACAGTACCCTATCTTTCATATCAGCAATGCGAAAAGTCTATTCGTAGATTCTATATCCTTTTTTACCCGATTTCCATTTCACATTGAGGGTCTTGGAGAGAATCTGAACAATCTCATTGAGCGTTTGTCCATCAAAATACATGGTCAGCTTCCGCGCTTTTAAGCTATCCCCAACAACAGTAATATTCGCCCGGAAATGCTTTTCCAAATCCGCACAGATACTATCCAATCGAATATTCGAATAGCTCAGTTTCTGAGCAACTTCGGTATCATTTTGCTCAGAAAGATCTATTTTGGACAAGGATGCTGTTTGTTTTTTATACAGGCCTTTCTGATTTTTTTGCAGAATAAGTTCTTTTGCATGATCTCCTTTTCCACTGCTCAAGGCGACAGAGCCCTCCTTAACAAAAACCTCAACATCATTTTCAAGCAAATTCACTTCAAAAGTAGTTCCGATATCACGCACATAATTGTTTTCAAGATCTACGACGAAAGAATTCCCCGTTTTGTGCTTTACATCAAATAGCGCTTTTCCCTTTTTAAGTTCGACAATCCGTTCTCCTAGAAATGTTCGCCTATTGAACAAAGCTTCCGCTCCTGCATGCAATATCACAATTGAACTATCAGGAAGCAAAATGGGCTGCTGCGCTGCTGATCCATATATTCGGATTTCATTGTCCATCCAGCGGTCAAAGTTCAGATAACAGGCAAAACCGACAACCAACAATACGGCTGCAGCCACAAATTTCATCCAGGGTTTCCAGATTGCTCGTACAGGTGTCTCGATCTCCGCTTCTTGTTGATCCCCTGTTTTATCCAACTGATTTTTAAATTTTTCCCATTGGTTACTGGCATCTACCTTTTTATAGCATTCCAGTGCTCTAAGATCATCAGCTATACTTCTAACTTCTTGGTATAGCTCGTAGTTCGCCACATCCTCCGAAATCCAACGCCCAAGCAACACTCCTTCCCTTTCGGAAATAGTCCCATCCAGCTCTTTCTGAATCAAGTCATAAGGAATAAATCTTGAAGTATTGTTTTCTTCCATATCTATAAGATAATAAACTGAACAAAAAGTCCTAATGAAAAAAATAAAAAGCCGATTAGAAGCAACAGAAATGTCTTTTGCCTGGCCAAAGCCACCCGAATTTTATCGTAAGCAATCGTCAAATGATTTTTTACGGTTTTAATGGAAATCCCTAATTGATCCGCTATTTCCTGTTGTTTCATCTTATCGTACTTACTCATAAGAACGATTTTTCGACACTGCGGCGGCAGCCCTTCCAATATACTTTCGATCATCAATAATTTGGATTCGTAAAGTGCTGCGCTATCGGTCTGATCTTCCTCATCTGTCAGATCCAGTTCCTTGCTATAATCATTATTCCGTTCTAATAAACGTTGATTCTTTTTGAGGTAAGTAAGCGAGAGATTGATAACACTGCGGGATAGGTAGGCTCCAAGTGATTGATTAATGATCAATTTTCCTGCATTTTCCCATAACATCATAAATACATCATTGGTGAGCTCTTCAGCGATTGCCTCCTCTCGCACATACCGAAAAGACAAGATATACAATTTACGGAAATGACTCTTATAAATAGCTTCAAAAGCATTTCTATCTTTTTGGACTATCTTCTTAAGCAGATCAACGTCATTTGACATAGGACTTCGGTAAAGCTAATAATAAATGCATGTAAAACTAATCAAATTCATCGGACATTATATAACATCTAATTAATTTTCAATCCAATGAAGTTACTTTAACACGACGTAGAAATAAAAAAAAATGCTACAGCAAAGTTTATTGCCTGTATGTTTTTCACTAGGCTCGTTAATAATTACTTTTTCACTACCTTCGTCTTATGGCGAATCAATTGCAATTTGAAAATTCACCCTACCTTAAACAGCACGCACACAATCCAGTAGATTGGATGCCCTGGGGGCCGGAAGCTTTAAAAAAAGCAAAAGACGAAAATAAACTGATCATTGTAAGCATTGGCTACTCGGCTTGCCATTGGTGCCATGTGATGGAGCGTGAAAGTTTTGAAAACTCAGCCATCGCCCAAACCATGAATACGTTTTTCGTATCGATCAAAATTGACCGCGAAGAACGCCCCGATATTGATCAAGTGTATATGCTTGCTGTGCAACTGATGACCAATGCCGGGGGCTGGCCATTGAATTGTATCTGCCTGCCCGATGGGAGACCTATTTACGGTGGTACTTATTTCAAACCGCACGACTGGCAGAATATCTTATTGCAAATTGCACAAATGTGGGCGGAGAAACCCGAAGTCGCATTTGACTACGCCGAAAAGCTAAACAATGGCATTCAACGGGCCGAGAAACTCCCCATCCATCCCATCCCCGATCAATACACGATTGAAAATTTAAATGAAATTGTTGCCCCTTGGACCGAGATGTTCGATAAAAAAGAAGGTGGTTATCAAAGAGCGCCCAAATTTCCGCTACCAAACAATTGGTTATTCTTCCTAAAATATGGCGTACTTGCCGATGATCGGGAGATCTTAGATCATGTCCATTTTACATTAAAAAAGATAGCATCTGGTGGTATATATGACCAGATCGGAGGTGGCTTTGCCCGCTATTCGGTGGACCATTATTGGCATATTCCCCACTTCGAAAAAATGCTTTATGACAATGGCCAGCTACTGTCCCTGTATGCCGAAGCTTATCAACAAAGTCGGGATCCATTCTATAAACGGATTATCGAAGAAACGATTACTTGGGCCGAGCGTGAAATGCTTGCTCCAAACCATGGTTTCTATAGCGCTTTAGATGCCGATAGCGAAGGCATTGAAGGGAAATACTATTCCTTCTCCAAAGTTGAATTTGACGAGGTATTGGGCGATGATGCTCCCCTACTCGGGCAATATTTTAACATAACCCAAGCCGGCAACTGGGAGGAGGAGAAAACCAACATTCCTATTTGCGCCATTAATGCAGACCAGTTAGCAACAAAGGTCAATATGTCAGCTGACGAATGGGCAGATTTTTTAAAAATTTCAAAGAAAAAATTATACAACTATCGTGAACAACGGATCCGTCCGGGACTCGACCATAAGCAGCTAACCACTTGGAATGCGCTATTTCTAAAAGGACTAATAGATGCCTATCACAGTCTTGGAAACAGCCATTTCCTTGAACTCGCTTTAAACAATGCCCAGTTTATCTGTACACATCTTATTCAAGACGATCTCCAGTTATTGCACCAACCAAAAGATAACAATAGAGCGATCGCAGGCTTCTTAGATGACTATGCATTCACTATTGAAGCCTTTATAGCATTATATGAGGCGACATTTGACCTCAATTGGCTCACAAAAGCAAGACAGCTCACTGATAAGGCCATTGCATTGTTTTACGATGGATCACAAAAAACATTCTACTATACATCGTCGCAGGCAGAGGAACTCATCGCACGGAAAAGCGAAATTATGGATAATGTAATTCCATCCTCTTCGTCGACAATGGTTCGTCAGCTGAAACGATTAGGTTTGTTTTTTGATGATGAAAATTACATCGCCATTACAGACCAATTGCTGGCGAATGTATTCCCGCAAATCAAGACTTATGGTTCGGCTTATTCAAATTGGGCAATATTATTGCTAGAAGAAATATATGGAATCAATGAAATTGCATTGACGGGGGATAAAGCAATGGCTTTCAAAAATGAACTCGGCAACTATTATATTCCAAATAAAATTGTTCTTGGCGGTACAGAAGAAAATCTTCCATTGCTCGAACATAGAGTCGGAAAGGAGACAAAAGCATATCTTTGTAAAAACAGGACCTGCAGTCTACCACAGGATTCCATACAAGCGTTAATAAATTATATTTAATAAACGGTAGCCTCGGGCTTCCAAAAATCAAAATCAGATGGCTATAAAAGCAAACGACGTCGTAGCATTGACGTACAGACTTCACACAGTAGAAAACGGTGAAAAAGTTTTCGTTGAAGAAACAACTGCAGAACAACCTTTAGATTTCTTATATGGTGTAGGTATGATGTTACCTAAATTCGAAGAAAACATCGCAGACTTAAACGTTGGTGATAAAATTTCATTTGAATTGGCACCGGATGATGCTTACGGTCAAAAAGATGACAAGGCGTTCGCACAGTTGCCAGTAGATATGTTCAAAGAAACAGGTTTACCTCCAGTAGGAGAAGTATTGCCTTTGCAAGACAACCAAGGAAACCAATTCCGCGCTGTAGTAGCTGAGGTTACTCCAGAAGTAGTTGTTGCTGACTTAAACCACCCAATGGCTGGCAAAACATTAAATTTCGATATCGAAATCTTAACTGTACGTCCTGCTACTGAAGAAGAATTGTCTCATGGACATTCACATGGTGTAGACGGTACACAAGGTCACTAATCCTGACCCAAGATACAAAAAAACAAAGCCGGGTGTCAAATGACACCCGGCTTTGTTTTTTTGTTCTTTAAAAATCGTATTTTGTTTTTAAACACACGAACAATGCTAACATTTGCGGAAAAAGTAATTTTATTCAACAAACAACTTCATTACAGAGGGAACCTACCTGTAGGATTCAACGTTATCAACCCCTACCTTGATAACCCCGAAACATTAGTCGTAATGAAACAGTTCTACCAGAAATATTACAATGATAATCTAACCAGAAAATTCATTATCGGTATTAATCCGAGCAGACACGGTGCTGGTGTAACGGGAGTTCCTTTTACAGACACCAAAAGATTAACTAGTGCATGTGGAATAGAGATGCAATCTGCACATACCCATGAAATATCTTCGGTTTTTATGTACGATATGATTGAAGCTTATGGTGGACCAGAGATCTTCTACAAACAGTTTTACATCAATTCGCCATTTCCCCTCGCGATTGTCCGAGAAACAAAGCCCAACAACTGGATCAATGCAAATTATTACGACGACAAGCAACTTTTTGATATGGTCAAACCCTTTATGATCGATTCCCTAAAACAGCACATTTCCATAGGCTTAGCGACGGATGAGGTCTTTGTGCTCGGAAAGAAAAATGCAACCTTTCTTGCTAAAATCAATAATGAAGAAAAGCTCTTTGGAAAAATGACCATTTTAGACCATCCCCGCTATATCCAGCAATATAAATCCAAAGACAAACTGCATTACATCGATAATTACATCAGCTTGTTAAGCGGCCTTTAAATATATCAGTATGTCTTCCCTCCATCATGCTTTAGCCTTCATTCCGACTTTAACTCGGAGACAACACGGACACATATCGTACTCATGTCGCTAGCATGTCGAGCCTATCACGTCGTTGTCCCGAAGCTGTTACGAAATTATTCCGAAGCTTTCTCGAAGTGTATACAACGATCATACAATTTAGATAGATCCCTAACTGTGATGGCGTATTTTTTACAAATTCCACAGCGTCCTTTTGCTTCCTATTTCCAAATCTCCAATAGGAGTCGAACAGCAATTTCCATTTCCCCAAAAATTAACAACAAATTGTTTTTAAGTAACTTAACAAGTAATTTTATCCTATGGCAACATTAAAAAATGGAAATCTGAAAGGCGCCGTTGGAAATATCGTCTTTCGACAATCAAATGAACAAACAATCGTACAGACGATACCGAAACCTGTAAAGAAACCGACTCCGGCCAAAAAAGCTATTGGATCAGATTTTGGACATATCAGCACCGCCGGTGCCCGAATCAGGGAATTCATGGGGGATATACATTTGAACATGCATGATAGCGACATGCACAACAGGTTAATTACACAGCTCAAAAGAGTGGTCCGCCCAAATGGGCGTCCTACTGGAATGAAAACCATTCATGGGGGAAAAATAGATCGTTTAGTCAATTTTCAATTCAACGATAAATGCCACATCCATGATTTTATGCATTTTGACCCAGATCTTAGCTTATTGGATAAGCAGGTCCATATTCGATTTCCAAAGTTCGACCTTCGCAATGACATCGTATTACCAAAACATTGCGACGCACTGGCAATAAATTTTACCGTCGCCGTATTTAACTTCGAGCTACAGCAGCATATCCATTTTTATTGCCACGAGATTGAACTTAACCTTCATCGATCAGAGAAAATAATCGAGCTTGAGGAGCTTATTTTTGATATGGATTATAAAAACGCCGAAACAATAATCGTGGGCATGAATATAGAATATTACAAATTGTTACGTCAAAAACACCTGTTACTTAACAATAAAGAATTTCATCCAGCTGCTATTGTTGCCGCATTTGCTATTGAATCCTAAATAAACCGATATTTTTAACAAGCAGGGAACAAACGGAGTATTCGCCTTTTTTTGCGGCAAATAATTCTTTTATTTACCGCATATACTTTAAAGTCACGGCAGTTTATACACATGAACGATATCGTTTTGGGCAAAAGTACAAACGATACGGCGGTTATTCGCCCCTTCATGCTATGATATAAGAATTATCCGTTACAACTTCGTTGCACGCAGCATTTCTCGCTTGCCAGGCGCACCAGGCGCCTTTTCTATTGAAAATCCCAATGCTTTCATACTGCGTTTGAGGTTTCCGGTAATAGCATAAGTCACAAAAACACCACCAGGTTTAACAAACTGCGCAATATGCCCCAATGCAGCATCATTCCACATCTCAGGCTGATGCACTGCCGCAAAAGCATCAAAATAAACGATATCAAACAAGCGATCCGACTGGAAATTCATCAATAAGGTATGGTCAATATGAAGCTTTAAGTACTCGTTAATCCGTACGTTTTCCGTCAAAGCCTGCTCGTATGCATTCAAATAGCTTGCCCACACGGTCGGATCTACCGTCGCCTCATAGCCCGTTGCAGCAATAGTGGATAAAGGCAAGGGAAATCCTTCTATTCCGACATATTCCACCTGAACGGATTTGGTCCTAAGAAAGTCAGCTGTTTGCAAAAAATTCAAACCTGTTCCGAACCCCACCTCCAAGATACCGACGTCGGTTACCCCTGTTGTTTGTACATAGTGGTCAAGCCCCGTTTTTATAAAAACATGCCTGCTTTCCTGTACTGCACCATGTTTCGAATGATAACATTCTCCTATTTTAGCATTAAACAACGTTTTCGAACCATCTCCTGTCGTTACAAATTCCATTTTTATACAAATACTTTAAGTTCCAATTTTCACACATTCAGTCTAAACAACTAAACAGTAATCCAAATAAATGGCGCATTCCTTACCCATGACACTTAGTCACTGCTACTGTCCAAAGATAAAAAAGCCAATTCGAGTATCAAAACCTTCCTGATTTCAACAGCATCAACAGCTGGGAAAGCGGACGGAAACTCTTTTGTAGATCATAAGCCGAGCATAGCAAGCTCTTTGATACCTTAATGAAAAGATACAAAGCAATCACCTAGATATTTGCAGAAAAAAGCGGATTTTTTCAGCAAGGTAAAACAAAAATGAACAAACACGCATAAATTCAGCTCGTTTTAATAGACCTATTCGAGAAAAACACTATTTTAGCAATCTAATTACGAAATATTCACAAAACCTAATGAAATATCCAAACCTAACAAGCGCAAGCAATACAACAGCATTGGATATGCTCAATGTGACCGAATACAAAGACAATATAAGCAGTTCTTCCATGTGAATGAACTCCTTTTAAAATAACTAATCATACACCTATGAAATACGCTACAAAAACTTTTGTGCAGAACTACGGCAGTATCTTACTTCTACTCCTTGGGATCAGTATTGGAAGTTTGATCGGCATCTTCTTTCCGCATATCGTCAACAATCTTAAACCGATCGGTGACATTTTCCTAAACCTCCTCTTTGTCAGCGTTATACCATTGGTGTTTTTTGCCATATCCGCATCTGTTGCTAATATCAATGGCGACAGTGTACTGGGAAGGATCATCGGCATGATGTCGTTCGTATTTGTACTGGGTATTGTCGTCGCTGGACTGTCAAGCATCTGCTTCCTTTACCTCTTTCCAGTGGATGCTCCACTGCCTATTGAACAAACAAACAAGATCATAGAAACAGTTGTTCATGATTCTTGGGGTGAAAAAATGGTCCGCTTTTTAACCGTTAGCGAATTTTCAAGTTTATTATCACGACAAAATATGCTGGCCTTTGTCATCTTTTCGTTCCTCGTTGGCATTGCTACGCGCAAATCAGGGGCATCTGCAGAGACCTTCCGTAAATTTATAAACTCGGGCAATGTTGTGATGGGAAATCTGCTCGTGATGGTCATGAACCTCGCTCCCATTGGTTTGGGAGCATATTTTGCCTATCAGGTTGGAACATTAGGCCCTCAGCTCTTTGGTTTTTATGCCAAACCTATCGGTCTGTATTACTTTTTTGGAATCTTCTATTTTTTCACGGTATTCAGTTTATTCGCTTTTTTTGCATTCGGGCTAAGGGGTGTCAAACGCTATTGGCAAAATAACATATTGCCTTCCTTGACCGCATTGAGCAGCTGCAGTAGCCTCGCCACCATGCCAGCGAACTTACTTGCAGCCAAGCAAATTGGAATCCCGGACAGCGTCGCTAGTGTCGTCATTCCCCTAGGCACAACATTGCACAAGCATGGATCCGCGATCGCCTGTATCTTTAAAATCTATATCGCACTTTTATTAAGCGGCAAGGAATTTTTTGATCCAGCCAATCTGATTATGGCGGTTGGCATTACTTTACTGGTGAGCATCGTAGCCGGAGGTATTCCTAATGGTGGCTACATCGGAGAAATGCTGATCATATCGGTTTATCAGATGCCAACGGAGGTGATTCCTTCCATTATGATTATCGCCACGCTGGTCGACCCATTGGCAACAATGCTCAATGCTACTGGAGATACCGTAGCCGCTATGCTCACCACCAGATTGATCGGGCAAAAACTGGCTGACCATATTCCCGAAAACCCAGGTTAAACAATCTCCAAACGACAAACATTTGAACGCTGGACCAACGAAGATCCTATCAAGCGGATCCATGTAGGTCCTACCTATGGCCGGCTGATCAAAATCGGTAGGCAAAAAACAGCTCGCCATATTGATGCCGGTGAAACACCGATTTGAGCTCTTTCGAATTGAAGATGTAATTGATACCGTAATTGATCTTGTGGTTAGACCAATTGAAACCAATGCGGTGACTAAGCATCCAAGGCTGAATAGTGTATAACTTGCCTATGGGATCATTTTTACCTCTCCCTCCTTCTACCGTTGCGCTGTAAAAAATACGAGACACGCTTGGTTGATAGACAAAATACCATTCTTTATCATTGTCTGCTCTTCCCTGTGTCAAATGTCCATGTGTAAAGGTGGATGCCTGATAGGATTTCAGCTTCCCCAACCGAAGCGGGGCCGCAATTCCCATATTGGTATTATTTAATCCAATGGTCCCCTCACCTATAATTCCGACATCGAATTGCTGATTTTGACTGCGATATAGTCCTTTTTTATAGGTTGCACTTAAATCAATACCAAAGGAATTTCCAAGCTGCGTATCCCAACCTGTCGCCTCGTACATCCCAAAGAGATGATGGATAAACTTCTGTGCCTCTTCACCGTAGGATTTAGGGCCGATCTGCGCCAATTCAGTCTTGAACTCAACAACCTGATCGTGCGGTAAAAACCGCGTTACCCCAGCACTAAAATAGAGGTAACCTGCAAATGGTCTATCGTATTTCTTTTCCTGCCGTCTATAGTCAATGATACTGATACCATTGTAAATCCGTTGGCCTATTTCAAAATCCAATACCGTATTTGAAGTCTGGCTATCTGTTTTCCCTGGCAACGCAATCCTATAGTTGATATTGATACCATTGGTATAATAGCGGTCCTGACCGGTCAGTAGATAAACGTCATTGTCATTTTGGATAGCAATTTCCTGATTACGGAATTTTACCTGTCCAAAAACAAAAAAGCAGGGGAATATAACAGCCCAAAAGAGGCCTAAAAATCGCAAAGCAACACTCATATTAACAGGCAATTGTAAAATTCATGCGATATCATTAGAACCAAAATAGCAAATTTCACTTCAAATTATCCAAAAGCATTCGAATCTAGCTTATTTTTCCAATTAATTCAAACTATTTAGAATAGATATAAATAATATGGAAAAGTTGCATTATTCCTTTCTTAGCGAATCTATTTGTAATTTTGCATTCGATTAGGTCTCAAATGTAATCAATTTGGGATTTTAGTGAGCACAACGTTGTCAGATTTGGGTAATAATCTTTCTGAAAAAAAAGGAGAATATCTGGCAGATCGGAACTGCTATCCATCGTTAAGAAAAAACAAACCGGGTGAAACGAGCTCATTTTACGATGAGATCAAACACTTATAAAATAAGTAAATACAAATGAAAAAAAGTTCAATTATTCTAATCGCTATCATTGCTGTCGCAATTGCCATGATACTTGTTATCTATACCGATTCAAGTACCTATTCGACATTTACCGAAGCTAAAGAAAAGAAAACCGAACTATATGTGGTAGGTCAATTGAATAAAGACAAAGCGCTTCATTATGATCCCAAAACTGACGCCAACAAATTTTCGTTTTTCATGCGTGACAACGATGGTACAGAATGTGAAGTGATTTTTAGAGGCGCCAAACCTCAAGATATTGAACGTTCAGAGCAAATTGTATTGACAGGAAAAATGGACGGAAATGTGTTTAGGGCAAGTAAGATATTGATGAAATGTCCGTCAAAATATAACGATAAATCGGTCGTCACCGAGATCAATGCTACTGCTTTCAATAATTAATTCGTAAAATCAATTTTCAATGGACGTTAATTACGTTGGTGAGCACCTGCTACCAGGGCAGATCGGACAATTCTTTATTGTACTTTCTTTTGGTGCTGCACTTCTATCTTGTATCAGTTACTTTTTTGCAACAAAATACCCTGAAGAGAATTCATGGAAAAAAATTGCACGTATTGCCTTTTGGGTTAATGCGGTCTCCGTAGTGGCGATTGGTGCAACTTTATTTTATATTATATACAATCATCTTTTTGAATATAATTATGCTTGGGCGCACTCGTCCAAGACACTCCCTACCTACTATATCATTTCCAGTTTTTGGGAAGGTCAGGAGGGTAGTTTTTGGCTCTGGATGTTCTGGCAAACAGTATTAGGTTCTGTTTTGCTATTTAAAGCAAAAAGCTGGGAATCGTCTGTCATGACTTTCGTCATGTTATGCCAAGCATTTTTAGCTTCCATGATTATTGGTGTGGAAATCTTCGGTCTGCGTATCGGTAGCTCTCCGTTTATCCTATTGCGTGAAGCAATGGATATTCCAATCTTTAGAGAAGCTAACTATCTTTCACTTATCACCGACGGTAATGGTTTGAACCCTTTGCTTCAAAATTACTGGATGGTAATTCACCCACCAACACTGTTCCTTGGCTTTGCGTCGATGATTGTTCCTTTTGCGTATGCAACAGGTGCTCTTTGGACCAAGCGATACAAAGAATGGATCAATGCAGCACTTCCTTGGGCTTTATTTGCCGTGATGATTTTAGGTGCAGGTATTATCATGGGTTCATTCTGGGCTTATGAAGCACTTAACTTCGGTGGCTTCTGGGCCTGGGATCCAGTAGAGAATGCATCAATTATTCCTTGGTTTACCCTGATTGCTGCTGTCCACGTCATGATTGCTTATAAGAATTCAGGCCACTCCTACTTCACCGCTACATTTTTGGCGATGATCAGCTTTGTACTTGTTATCTATGCATCTTACCTGACACGTAGTGGTGTCCTTGGAGAGACTTCTGTACACTCCTTTACCGATCTGGGAATGAGCGGACAATTGATCTTATTCAATGTTGTCTTTTTGGTAATTATGGTCGTATTTCTTACCGTCAAAAAGAAAGAGATGCCCATCACAGAAAAGGATGAGGATATCTATTCAAGAGAATTCTGGATGTTTATTGGCGCCTTGGTATTGACTGTCGCATGTGCACAGATCATTGCTTCAACATCAATTCCAGTATTCAACAAGATCTTTGGCACCAAGGTAGCTCCACCTTTGGATCCGATCCAACATTATAACAAGTGGCAATCGGGTTTTGCGGTGATCGTTATGATCTTAACCGGATTTACACAATTTTTAAAATACAAACGTACCGATAGCCGCAAGTTTTTGGCTTCTACGGTAGCATCGTTGGTTGTGTCTCTCATTCTAACGGCTGCTGTCGTCTATTTTACGAAGACGTATACCAACCTGATCTATATTTTGATCACTTTCGCAAGTATTTTCTGTATTTTGGCGAATATCCGTGTATTGGGTGACGCTGTCAAAGGTAAATGGAAGCTGGCCGGCTCTTCGGTAGCCCATATCGGCTTTGGATTACTACTTATCGGTGCCATGGTGGCTGCAGCAACCAACGAGGTCATCTCGGTCAACAACACAGGTTACATTGCTGTATCCGGATTTGACAAAGTAGAGAAACCTGGCGACAACTTATTCTTGACCGAAGGTGAACCTGTACAAATGGGGGAATACAAAATAACCTATATCGGTGATAGCATTGTGGCTCCAAATACGTTTTATAAAATAAAATACGAGCGGATCGACGAAGAAACAGGTAAAGTGAAGGAGCATTTTGTGCTGCAACCTTTTGCACAAAACAACGCGAAAATGGGCGGTTTGATTGGTACTCCAGCGACCAAACATTATGTCACGCATGACGTGTATACACTGATTACCGCAGCTGCAGCTGAAAGTCAGGCAACACATACGAAAGTTCCGGCAGAAGACAAAACTGGTTTCGAAGACTACGAGGAGCCGGCAACGTATCAGGTAAATATCGGTGATACCCTACGCTACCGCAATGGATATTATGTCATTGAAGGCTTAAACAAAGAAGCTCACCTGGAGAAAATTCCAAAAGGTCCTAGTGATGTCATGGTTGGATTGAAAATAAAAGTATTTTCGGCCGACAACAAACAGTATGAAGTACAACCAATCTACTTAATTAAAGACGGTGGTGTTTATGACTTCAATAAAGATGTCAACGAGCAAGGGCTTAAATTCAGATTTACGGGAATTAAACCTGACAAGGATAAACTGGAAATCATGGTTTATCAAAAGCCGCTTCCAGAAAAGAAATGGGTCGTATTTAAAGCCATTAAATTCCCATACATCAACTTTTTCTGGTGTGGAACGATTGTCATGACCATTGGTTTTATCATGTCCATTGTGAGAAGAAATAAAGAGGAGAAACGAAAAGCACTTAAATAATGAACATTGTGATCTTAGGAAGCGGTAATGCCGCTACGCATTTTGGACAACAGTTTCAAAAAACAGGACATCATATCGTTCAGATCTACAGTAAAACAAAGGCCAATGCAGATGCATTGGCCTTTGCTCTTCATTGCGCAGCAATTGACCAACTATCTGAACTAGACCTACATGCTGATCTTTACCTCATTGCCGTTACCGATCAGGCCATTGTATCGCTGGTAGAAGCGCTACCAAAAGATATAAAAGGTGTTGTTATTCATTGTTCGGGAGCAACCGATCTTTCTGTACTAGCCGGATTTAAAAATGCGGGAGTCATCTATCCACCACAATCATTATCCAAAAATAAAGCAGTCGATTTTTCGACCGTCCCACTTTGTGTTGAAGGTAACACGGATGAAAATAGTGCCGCGCTACTTCAGGTAGCACAGACATTTGCACCGCGGAGCATCTATTGTAATTCCCAGCAGCGCTTAGCCATCCACCTTGCCTCGGTCATGGTCAACAATTTCACTAACATCCTTTATCAGATGGCCTATGAGCTCTTAGCAGAAAACGACTTGTCCTTTGATCTAATCAAACCAATCATCCTTGAGACGGCAGAAAAAGTGCAAAATCATATTCCAATAACAGTTCAGACAGGACCAGCGATCCGACAGGACAGCACAACAATGCAAAAACATTTGCAATTTATTAGCAATAAACCAGATTTACAGCAAATCTATCAACTTTTATCGCAGGAGATTAATAAAAGAAAATAGTTTGTGAGAAACGGTTATAAACTTATCAAAACTTACCTCCAAGGGGTAAATATATCCATTTACTTCAGGAACTTTAGTACATTTGCTTCGTCCAAAAGCGCATTTTGGAATGCTAATTGAGTAATAAAATAATCAGTTGGGCTAAACATTAAAATAGCGAATTAAAACTAAACAATCGTATTTTCTATGGAAGTTAGAAAACTCATTCTTTCAATAATGATTGTGATTAATTTAATCATTGTATCATTTGGATTTATATTTACATCAAGCTGGTTTTGGCTGCTTATCATCCCATTTCCATTGCTATTGATCGCGTTATACCATAGTTTCCAGACCAAACATGCCATCCTACGCAATTATCCCTTAGTTGGATATTTCCGTTATATCTTCGAATCTATTCGTCCTGAATTGAGACAATATTTTTGGGAATCAGACATGGATGGACGTCCTTTCAACAGAAGACAGCGTTCGATCGTATACCAACGTGCAAAAAATCAACGTGAAACTGTCGCATTTGGTATGCAGACTGATCCACAGGCTGTCGGGAACGAATGGGCTGCACACTCTGTTTTCCCTTGCCATATCGAAAATCACGACCTGCGCACCACTGTTGGAAATGCAGCCTGTAAAAAACCTTATAGCTTAAGTGTGTTCAACATCTCGGCAATGAGTTACGGTGCGTTGAGTAAAACAGCGATAACGGCATTAAATAAGGGTGCTGCACTTCAAAACTTTGCACACAATACCGGCGAAGGGGGAATCAGCGATTACCACAACAATGGGGGTGATTTAATCTGGCAGGTGGGTACAGGTTATTTTGGATGCCGTAATAAGGAGGGAAAATTTGATCCGGAACTTTTCCGAGAAAAATCCAATCGTGAAAACGTGAAGATGGTCGAATTGAAACTTTCGCAAGGTGCTAAACCCGGTCATGGGGGTATCCTTCCAGCGGCAAAAAACACCCCTGAGGTCGCGGCTATTCGTCACGTCATTCCAGGAACAGATGTGATGTCGCCTCCAGCACATAGCGCTTTCTCCTCACCGACTGAAATGATGCACTTCATACAACAGCTGCGCGAGCTATCGGGTGGAAAGCCTATCGGTTTCAAAATTTGTATCGGCGATAAACATGAGTTTATCGACATCTGTCACGCCATGCAAAACACGCAGATCTTCCCGGATTTTATCTCCGTAGATGGATCAGAAGGTGGTACAGGAGCTGCGCCACTAGAGTTTACAGATAACCTAGGAATGCCACTATACGATGCATTGGCATTTGTAACGAAAACCTTGATTGCTTTTGGTTTGAAAAAACATGTTAAAGTTATCGTATCCAGCCGTATTGTAACGGGTTTCGACATCTTAAAAGTTATTGCCTTAGGCGCAGATGCATGTTATAGTGCTCGCGGTATGATGTTCGCTTTAGGTTGTATTCAAGCACTTAAGTGTAATGAAGACGTTTGTCCGGTTGGAGTTGCCACGCAACAGCCGCATTTATACAAAGGACTCGACGTAAATGATAAATATGTACGCGTAGCTCAGTTCCACCGCAACACATTACGTGCTACAGTCGAAATTATGGAAGCTTGTGGTTTCAAAACACTTTCAGATGTATCTGCTGATAAATTCTATCGTAAGGTAGACGCTATCCGTACATTAAGTTTTCAGGAAATCTATTTCGGAACTGAAGGTAAATTGGTCAATAGCCACACAGATTTCGAAAGCAAACTTTTCGAAGATTAACTGCTAGAAATTCATATAAAAAAGGCCCCCTATGTATTCAACATAGGGGACCTTTTTTATACCCTGATAGTTCACTTATAAAATAACCCCCACTAAGTATCTTTATTTCAAATTAAATAATACGCGATGCAGAATGGTATTTGACAAGGCAATTTGATCGTCGGCTAATCCGCCTAAAGCCTGTTCAATGGTATTTTTTGCCTGCTTCATTCCTTCATCCTTCATCTTTCGTCCTATTTTTGTTAAATAGATCAGATTGGACCGTCTGTCGTTTTTATCATTAACGCGGATAACCAAATTTACCCTTTCCAGGTTATTAATTAATCGAGTGACACTTGGTTTATCTCGAAATGTGCGAACAGCAAGCTCCTGCTGGGTGAGCCCCTCTTCTACCCACAGGTTATACATGATACTCCATTGTTCAGAAGTAATGTTTAACCCGGCCTCCTTGAGATTACGCTGTAATCTCCGCATAACTGCAATTGAGTATTTCCCTGTTAAGAAATTATAAAAATACTCTTGTGATACTAAATCTTGGTCTAACATATGAATAATGGTTATGGTTGTTTACGCAACTTATTGCAATAATAAAACGTTGTCTTTCATATAATTTGAGAAAAAGCTAAACGTATTTTGGCTAATAGTTAGCCTAAATTACACTTTAATCTAACTGTCTCAAACAAAATTTTATCAACATGTCACCAGTAGATGTTGATAAATCATAACAATTTGATTTATACTAGACTGAATTTAACAAATAAAAAGGATACAAACAAAACCTTCATAACTTTAGAAACACCAACAGCAATTAAATCAAACTGAAGGTTCTTTCTGACCAATAAGATCAGGCACTCTCAGAAAAAATAAATGCTTGCAATTATACCTAATTTAGAGCGTGTTACCCGATTGTAAAAGAATCGGAGTCTTTTAAGAAAGGAAATTTCTCCCGTGCTTCC
The DNA here is from genome assembly GCF_023277505.1 of Sphingobacterium siyangense. NCBI lineage: Bacteria > Pseudomonadati > Bacteroidota > Sphingobacteriia > Sphingobacteriales > Sphingobacteriaceae > Sphingobacterium > Sphingobacterium siyangense. The sequence goes on from NZ_CP080574.1 coordinate 5,750,477, forward strand.
AACAGGTCATTCGGATTTAAGGTAAATGTATACAAATCCTCGTCTTCTGGCTTATAATACACCACATCACCAAGTGGAGAGATACACATAGAACCACCTGAATAGTAAATATCATTACCATCATGCCCAACCCGGTTTACTCCAACAACGTAAGCTTGATTTTCTATAGCACGTGCTGGAATAAGGGCTCTCCAATGTGCAGAACGCTTATCCGGCCAGCTGGCCGTATACACTAAAATATCATAGGCGCCATTTTGATTTTTAGACCAGACGGGGAATCTAAGGTCATAACAGATCATTGGGCAAATTTTCCATCCTTTGATATCCACCAGGATACGTTCATTTCCTGGCTCGAAGTACTCGCTTTCTTTAGATAGTCCGAAAAGATGACGTTTATCATATTTGACATATTTACCATCAGGGAACATCCATACAAAACGATTATAGTATTTCCCGCCTTCTTCAATAATCAAAGAACCGGCAACAACGCAGTTAAGTGAGCTTGCCATTTCAAATAGCCATCTTGTTGTAGGTCCATTTGCAGGTTCTGCACATTTCTCGACATTATTCGTGAAGCCTGTATTAAACATTTCGGGGAGAATAATAACATCCGTTTTCTCACGCAATGAGGAAAGTCTCAATGCAAGATTATTTAGATTCTTCTCGATATTTTCCCAGAATAAATATGCTTGAAATACGGTGATTTTTAAAGGCTCCATGAACGTAATCTAAAAATTTATTTAATTATTTTCTTACAAAAAAAACATTTACAGGCAAGATACGAATTTTAATAGAATTTATACTTATTGCTGTCTTACCAAAAGGTTATTTGCTAACACTAATAACGCTTCTTTGCGATCATTTGGTACATTCAATGCTTCCATTTTTTCAAATGCCCGTTGTGTATATATATCTTTCAATTCGTCGGCAGCACTTTTAATCGCATACTTCTCGTATAAGGTAAGCATATCCGCTACTTTTGATGGAGCAGTTGCTATAGACGCGTCCAATAAGCCTTGTAAGACGGTCTTATCTTCGTCCGAAATTACCGCCATCAACTTCACCAATAAAAAGGTTTTTTTATTGATCATGATATCACCACCAACGATCTTTCCAAAGGTATCTGGATCTCCATAGGCATCCAAGATATCGTCCTGTAATTGAAATGCTAAGCCGACATTCTCTCCAAAATCGTAGATCAGCTGCTGTTGCTGTTCATCTGCTCCAGACAAAATAGCACCCAACTGTAACGCTCCGCCCAATAACACCGAAGTTTTAAGACGGATCATCTCAAGATATTCAGGCATTGTCAGCGAATCCCGACTTTCATAATCCATATCTAATTGCTGCCCCTCACATACTTCCATAGCCACTTTACTCAAAATTTTCAAGGTTGCAGGCAGGTAAATAGGATTACACTTTGAAATTTCCTCATAAGCTTTGACCAACAAGCCGTCTCCAGACAATATAGCAATATTAGCATCCCACTTTTCGTGAACTGTCGTTTTACCCCTTCTTAAAGGAGCCTTATCCATCAGATCATCGTGGATCAGTGAAAAGTTATGAAAAAACTCCACTGCCTTGGCAGCAGGGATAATTTCATCCATCTCTTGCATACCGAATAATTCGGCTGCCATCAATGTCAGCACTGGTCGAACCCTCTTTCCGCCCAAAGTCAATATATACCGTATCGGATCATATAAATTTGATGGTGTTTCAGGAAATTGACTTGTCTCTATCGCCTCTATCACGAGTTGTTGTAAATGTTGCATATATCTTTACGATCGAATCTTGCGAATATAGCAATAATCATATAGAAATGGCAATTTTGTCCCTTTAAAGGAAGTCACCTCAAAATTGTACATTTGTATAAGTCTTTTATTATGCGCATACTGATTATCCATACATTTTATCAAGATCCTGGTGGTGAAGACACTGTATTTCAGCAGGAATCTTCCCTCCTCGCGCAAGGACATGAGGTCCAAACGCTAACCTTTCAAAATAAAAAGGGTTGGCAGGGTGCATTACAGACAATAGGATCTTTTTGGAATATTTGCGCTGCTCAACGTGTCAAAAAAATAATTCGGACGTTTAAACCGGACATCGTTCACGTTCACAACACCCATTACGCAGCGGGCCCGATTATCGTTCGTACAATTGCAAAACTCGGCATCCCTCAGGTCATGACCTTGCATAACTTCCGTTTACTATGCCCTTCGGCGACGCTGTACCACCACAACCATCTCTTTTTGGACTCACTCCAAGAGGAGTTTCCGTGGACAGCCGTTCGACAAAAAGCATTTAACAACTCTATAGTAAAAACATTTCTTCTCGCACTGAATTACTGGTTTCATCGTAAAATTGGAACTTGGGCAAAGGTAAATCGCTACATCAATTTAAGCTCTTTTGCAAAGAACATCTTCGTTGAATCGACCATACACCTTCCGTCTTCTAAGTTCGAGATTAAACCGAACTTCGTTTTCCCTAATGCAATAGCGCCCGAAGATACACAGGCCCACTTCGTATACGTCGGTCGTCTTTCAGATGAAAAGGGGATATTGAATCTGATCGATACTTTTATCGGAACAGATTTTCAACTACAGCTAATTGGTGGCGGTCCGCTCGAAAATGAGGTCCTGAGAAGAATTAAAGACCAGCCGAATATTTCCTACCTCGGTTTTAAAAAAAGGTCAGAAATACTTCCCCTGATAGCCAAAGCACAGGCACTACTCGTACCATCGATTTGTTTTGAAGGTATGCCGATCACGATTCTTGAGGCTTATTCAGTCGGAACAGCTGTGCTCAGCTCAAATCTAGGCCCACTCCCCGAACTGATTATCCCCGGCAAAACAGGACAAACTTTCGATCCCCACAACAAAAACGATATCATCCAATGTTTAACGGAGTGGAGTACAAAAACGACAAATGAAAAAGATGAGATAAGAAAGACCTGTATTGCTTACTATTTTAGTAATTTTACTCCTGAAATAAATGAAGCGAAATTATTAGCGATCTATCAAAACGCTATTCACGATAAAAACTGAATAAATGAGTATCATTGTATTAGATAAACTGGGTCTAGCGCCACAAATCCAAGCTGTACTGGAAACAATTTATGATCCTGAACTGAAACCTGCAAATATTGTGGATTTGGGGCTTGTCTATGAAATCATTACGAAGGAAGAGGGTATTGCAAAGATTGTAATGACGCTGACGGCTCCTGGCTGTCCCGTGGCAGGCGAAATCATGAATGAAGTTCAAGAAAAAGTTGCTGCCGTCGCGGGTGTCAAAGAAGCATTGGTCGAATTGACATTTGATCCACCCTGGACAAAAGACATGATGTCGGAAGAAGCAAAGCTAGAATTAGGATTTTTGTAAAATTCAATAGCTCATACAAGCAAAGGAGGGTCCTACAGTACTGTAGGATCCTCCTTTGCTTGTGAGCACTCATTTAAGAGCAACTCTATCATCCAGAAGTGCTAAGTGGTCTGCTTATTTTCTAAATCACTCAACTTTTTCAAAGGCTTGGAGCTATTGGTATCCGCACCGAAAAGTAATTTCCACAGATTACGGGACTCTTTGGTCAATAGTGGGGATACTATGGAAAGAATGAGAACATATACAACCACAAAGGATTGAATAACGGGCAATAAAGCCCCTGCTTTACCAATGTTTGCCATGATAATGGAAAACTCTCCCCGCGCAGACAAGGTAAAGCCAATATCAAAAGAAGTTTTAGGTTTCATGCCCGAAAATTTAGCTGCAAAATACCCCGATGCAAGATTACCCATCACCGTCACCAGTGCTGCAATCGAAGCCCAAAATACAGCTCCCCCAAGTGACATAATATCAATAGACAATCCGAAACTAAAGAAAAACATTGCCCCAAAAAAATCTTTATAAGGCAGTACCATCGATTCAATCTTTTTGATGTATTGCGAATCTGCCAACACCAAGCCAGCCATCAACGCCCCAATAGCCTCCGCAACATGGATGGTTTCAGAGAAACCTGCTACAATAAACAGTAAGGCAAAGATGATCAATATAAATAGTTCAGAAGTTTTCTCCTTCAATAAGCGATCAATCGCAGGCACCAGTTTTCTGCCCAAAATCAAAAAGGCCAATATAAATCCCAAGGCCAGTAAGGACGTTCCTGCTACCGTCCAAAACGAACTGCTTCCTGTCAGTATCAAGCCTGAAAGGAAAGAGATATGCATCGCTATAAACAGATCATCGAACATAATCATCCCCATAATGACCTCAGTCTCCGGGTTGGCCGTACGTTTGAGATCTGTAAGAACCTTTGCGACAATGGCCGTGGAAGAACTTGTCATGATACCGCATAAGACCATCATCTCCTTAAATGGCATATCCATTAGCCATCCGATCAACAAGCCTGAAGTAAAGTTCAATAAGACGTAAATTGTCCCGCCTGTCACAATTGCTTTACCGGATTTAATAAGGCGATTGACCGAAAACTCAAGTCCCAAGTAGAACAGCAGGAATAATACACCCAACCGTCCCATGAAATCTATAAAGGGTTTACTTTCTGTAAATGTTAAATCCACCAGACCAACCTGCGGAGCGTGCTGTCCCAAAACCATTCCTATAATAATGAAAAATGGAATAACAGAAAACTTAAGCTTATTGGCTATTAGGCCAACAATGGCAACAAGTCCTACAGCGATTCCAATTTCCAGTATTAAGGTATGTGATAGCATAAATTACAGTAAAATTTCCTTCAAAAGTTTAATATTATTCTTCTTTCCAGCAATGACAAGTGTGGTGCCTGGGCTAATCAAATAAGACGGTCCTGGATTGATAACCGTATCATCATCCCGTATCCCAGCAATAATCGATGCACCTGTACGTTGACGAACTTCCAGCTCTCCAATCGTCTTTCCGGCCCCCTCATTTTTGCCTTCCACTTTGTACCATTCAATGCGTAAATCGTCCAAAGCAACTTCAATTGTCTCCAAAGCCTTAGGCTTGTAGGACAAACCACCGATAATACCCGCAATCTGCCGAGATTCATCGTCATTGAGTGTCATGACGCAACGTGACTCATGTTCCTCGTCATCATAGCGATAAAGTTCCCGTCTGCCATCGTCATGGATAACAACAACCATATTGTCTCCCGCATCGGTTTCAATTTGAAATTTTTTTCCAATTCCAATCAGATCGGACTCTCTTACAATAGACATAATCTTCTATTTAAATAAATACTAATAATATAAGCTTCATAACGTTGTTTACAACAATTACGAAAACAAGCTAAAGGTTCTTTCTAACAAAAAACAAAGACTTTTAGAAAAAACAGCATCAGCCCTTAGCTACTAAAACACAAATTTACCCAAAAAATCAATCTTAAACGAATCCGCTGGTATCTGACGGGATGGGCTACAAAGACCAAATTACCCCAAAATACTAAAAAAAGAGCAGAAAAACGACCCTTTTAACCGATATCATCCCTTTTTTCGACGTATGGCATCTTGATGACACAACTGAACAACAATAAAAGCGCTCGACGCACACATGTTATTAACGATCGGAATTCCTAGCCGAATAAATCAGCTTTCATTAGCTCCAATTTTTCATTACAAAACCCCATTTCTATAACGTTTTCGTAGTTCGTGCAATCGTTTGTTCCAAGAAGCAATAGAATTGCCAACGCTTTATTTCTTTATAATTGCCGCATTAAACACTTACTGAATCTAAATTACACACCTATGGTCAAAAAGAGTCATCTCATCCTTCTGACACCATTATCAATTTTGTCATTAGCGGCACCTATTTACGGGGTAGCAAATCCACGTAATTTGGTTGCAATAACCAGTCGTTCACCCTTCCAGCAAGCCGTCTCCGGAAAGGTCGTTGACGAAACGGGGAAACCAATAAGCGGTGTTACTGTTTCTGAAAAAGGTAAAGCAGCAGCAACTACAACCAATCAAGACGGTATCTTCTCACTGAACGTCAGTTCAAAAAGCGCCATCCTAACATTTAACTCGATCGGATTTACGGCGAAAGAAGTTCCCGTATCACAAGCATCACAAATAACCTTGACAAAATCCGAGGATGTTTTGGATGAAGTTGTGGTCGTAGGTTATGGTAAACAGAAAAAGAGCGATTTGACAGGAAGTATCGCTACAGTGGAAGCAAAATCCCTGGAACGAATAAATTCACCGAATGTTGTCGATAAACTTCAGGGTAAGATTTCCGGTCTGGCGATCAATTCCGGTTCGGCCAAACCTGGCGAAACAGCTTCTATCAATATCCGCGGTGAGAACTCGATCTCCGCGTCCAATGCCCCCCTAATTATCCTGGATGGAATTCCTTTTAGTGGTTCCCTGGGTGATATCTCTTCCAATACAATTGCCAGTATCTCGGTACTGAAAGATGCTTCATCCACCGCAATCTATGGTTCAAGAGCTGCAAATGGCGTTATCCTCATCACCTCAAAAAAGGGTGCAGCAGGAAAAGCACGCATCAATTATAACGGCTATTTTGGGGTTCAAAGTGTAGAACGCCGCCTTAAATTGATGAACGGTCCACAATACATCCAATTTATGCGTGATTACCAGGCTTCGAAAGGAAAAACCGGCGATCAACTCAACCCAGAAAATTATCTTTTTGCCAACGTATTAGAACAATACAAAAAAGGGGAAGAAGTCAATTGGCAGGACGAAGTATTCAATAGTGGCGCTCCCATTCAGGAACATCAACTCAGTTTTTCGGGTGGAACGGATAAATCCGATTATTATGCATCTGTAAGCTACCTAAATCAAGATGGTGTGGTAAAAAACACGCCCTACGAAAGATATAATGTCAATCTAAACCTCAACCAAAGTTTAAGCTCTTGGTTAAAGCTAGGAATGACCATGCAGGCTTCTCAAGGGAACCGTGACGGCGTACAGCCTAACCTTGAAAGTGTTGTAAAACTTTCCCCTTACAGTAAAAACCGTGATGTCGATGGCACTGCTGTAACGTACCCAATGTACGCACAAACGCTGTGGGCACACCCTTTCGCAGACGAAAAAGGCCAGTGGGATCAGACCAGAAGAACGGTCTATGCGAATACTTGGCTTGATGTGAAACTCCCTATTGAAGGATTAAGTTTCAAAACCACATTCGGAACCAACTACCGAAATATTAACGAAAACTCCTACTATGGCTCAAATACGGTTACAGGACGTGGCGTGAATGGTACCGGATCAATTTACAATGAGCACTTCTGGGACTGGACCTGGGAAAATCTCTTGACCTATGACCGTACCTTTGGTGACCACAAGATCAATGTCGTGGGCCTCTATTCTTCTCAGAAAACAAATTTGAAAACTTCAAGAATGAATGGAGACGACTTTGTATCAGATGCCGGATATAACAACATGGCTTCTGCCTCTAAAAATCTTAAGATCGAATCCAACCTTCAAAATACAGCGATGATTTCCTACATGGGAAGAATCAACTATGCCTTTAAGGATCGCTACCTATTAACCTTAACAGGTCGTTCGGACGGTTATAGCGCATTTTCTGTTAACAACCGATATGCATTTTTCCCATCCGTTGCAGGAGCCTGGGTGGTTTCTAAAGAAGGGAATGTGCAGGACTATTTCGACTTGTTAAAACTTCGTGTTTCTTATGGTAAAAATGGAAATCAGGCCGTATCACCTTATCAAACTTACGACCGTCTGACCAACGTCGATTATATCTATGGTCTTGACCCAGTCAAAGGACTTGTGATGAATTTCAATGGACGTGGAAGCAATCTAACTTGGGAAACGACAGCTTCATTAAACCTTGGTTTGGATTTTGCGATTCTCAAAAATAGACTTTCAGGAACGATCGACTACTACTCCTCAAAAACATCGGATCTTTTATTAAGTGAACAGGTCCCTGTCATGAACGGCTATAACACCATTTTAACCAATATCGGTGAAACTTCCAACAAAGGGATAGAAGTTACCTTGAATGCCATACCTGTCAAAAATGACAATTTCCAATGGAATGTAAATACAACCTTTGCCTATAACAACAATAAAATCACCAAACTGCGCGCTGACGGAAAAGATGATTTGACCAATGCCTGGTTAATCGGAAAGCCTATCCGTATTTTCTACGACTATAAAGTCATTGGTGTATGGCAAGAGGGCGACGACATCGCAAACTCCTATCAACCTAAAGCGAAACCTGGCGATGCCAAGTTAGCAGACCTCAACAACGACGGTAAAATCGATGCCAATGACCGTACCATGATGGGGAACAAAATATCACCTTATACGCTCGGTATAGGCAATGATTTCACGTACAAAAATTTCTCCCTGTCGTTCTTTATGAATGGGGCATTTGGTGGAACGAAAATAGATGATTTCAAAAACATCGAACGTTTCTTACCTAACAACGGCGCCAATTATCTTGCTGACATGCCTTACTGGACACCGGAGCGTACAAACACAGACATCCCATCCCCTGGATACACGCCAGTAAACAACCATACGTATTATATCAATTCATCCTATTGGCGAATTAGGGACTTTAGCTTGGGCTATACCTTTGATGGCGATTTTCTAAAAAGATTGAATCTCTCTTCCATTAAAGCATTTATTAACGCCCGTAACCTCTATACATTCTCGAAAATCAAAGGTTACAACGTAGAGGCATTAAGCGTAAGTTCGACCACAGGTAATCCAACAACGACAAATATTGCCAGTCCTTATCCTGTTGCGAGAACATTCTCATTTGGAGTAAATGTCCAATTCTAAACACATCAAGATCATGAAGAAAAGAAATACAACTTTATATACAATGCTAGCTGGCCTAAGCTTACTTTTTACAGGCTGCAGCAAGAACTTCTTAAATGAAGACACCAGCAGCTTTCAGTCACCTGATAATACCTATATTAATACGAAAGGCTTCGAAACTGGACTAAATGGTTTATACTCTTATGCCCGCATGGAATTCCTGACCTGGAACGGTAGTATCTTTTCCCAAGGAGCAACTCCACAGGAAGCGCTACAGGTCGGAACAGATATCGTTGCTATCAAAACCACAGGTACAGACGCTACATTGGCTCCATTCAGCAATTATACGCTAAATCCTGCTTCGTCTTATGTCCGCAATTATTGGAAATATGCCTACGGATTTATTGGTAATACCAATACCATCCTTGAGGCTTTAAAAAAGGATGGTATTAGCTGGACAGACAAGGACAACGATCCAAAACGTGTGGAAGCAACGGCTCGTTTCTTCCGTGCCTACAGTTATCGCTACTTAGTCAACCTGTATGGCGATGTGCCTTGGGTGGACAAAGTATCCGAAACACCCCGTCGTGATTTCACGCGTACACCGAAAGCTGAAATCTTGACGCACATGATTGAAGACCTTAAGTATGCAAGTGAAAACCTGCCCGACAATCCAGGAACAATTCAGGAAGGTAAATTGACGAAATGGGCTGCTTTACACTACCTGGCAGAAGCATATATCGAAGCTGGACAGCCTGATTTAGCTGCAGAAGCTGCCAACAAAGTTATTCAAAGTGGCTACTTTAAATTGAACGATCAACGTTTTGGCGCCGAAAAAGATAAACCCGGGGATTATTTCCACGATATGTTTATCGAAAACAATCAAAATCGTGGTTCCGGCAATCAAGAAACGATCTGGGCCATCCAATTGGAATACAATACACAAGGGGGCGGCGACCGCTACACAGATTGGAGTAAACGTGCCTGGGTACCTTTCTATTCACAACAAAAAGGATTTGCCTTGGCCGACTCACTTGGTGGAAGAGGTCTTGGGCATGTACGTCCTTATCAATGGTGGCTGGATAGTTATGAAAAACAAGATGTCAGAAACTCCTCTTTCAATATCAAACGCGATTGGTATTACAACGATCCTTCCGTCCCTGAACTTTATGGCAAGAAGATCGAACTGACCGACGCCATCAAAGAATCAGGCAATGTATTCCCGACAACAACCAAATTTTTCTACGGAAAGACAGCTGTTGACCCTGCATTTGAAGGAAATATGAAGGACCGTGTGAAAGTACGTTTGGCAGAAACTTACCTGCTATTGGCTGAAGCATACTGGCGCGCCAATAAACCGGCACAAGCTAAAGACGCCATCAATGCTGTCCGCGCGCGTGCAAAGGCGTCATTAATCGATGCCACAGCAATCAATGCTGATTTGATTCTCGACGAACGCGCCCGGGAGCTTATTGGTGAGGAAATGCGCCGTATGACCCTTGCCCGTTTTGGTGAGGACATCTTTTTACGTCGCGTGCAAACATTAAACACACAATCAAAAAATGTGGTGAAAAAAGAATTTATTCTTTGGCCTATTCCACAAGAAGTTATTGACAGTAACACTGGCGCAGCCTTCCCGCAAAATCCGGGATACTAAACCTTCCAAAAACCTCCATGTTCCCAAAAGGTCATGGAGGTTTTTCCTTTATAACTTTGCGTCAACTAGCTTATAGGTTCCATCTTCCCGGATCTGACTACGGCCAATGGTTATATTTTTAGAATGATAAAACAAAAAAATCCAGCCCGCTGGCGCGCCTTCTGCCCAATACTCCTGACGCAAGGCTTTGGAGCGCCGACCATCGAAATCATATTTGGCGACATAATTATGGAAAATTTCTTCAGGCTCAGGTAATACATCTCCGCCAAAGAAATAGTGCTGATCATCCGTTTGAATATGAAATGCCTGATGATGTGCGGTATGTCCACCATTGAGCGCATAGCTGATTTCATCATTTATTTTTCCTTCACCTTCCACCAGTACCAAATTTCCACTGCGTTGAATCACATCAAAAATCTCGGTCCTGTATGAACTGGAGATGCCTGAATAGGCGTCTTCCCATTCGCCACGCTGAACAATATATTCGGCTTCAGGAAATGCGATACGTCCTGTTCCGTTTTCAAATGTCACCATCCCACCGGCATGATCCTTATGAAGATGGGACATCAGTACATATTTTACATCTTCGGGTCTAAAGCCAGCCTTACGGATATTATGATGCAGCTGTAGCACAGCACTGTCATCCGTATAGCCAAGGCCGGTATCACAGAGAATAAGCCCGGAATTAGTTTGGATCAAGAAGGGATGGACATGGATAAACATCGCCCCCGGTCGGTCCTTAGGGTCGTCTAGAAGTGGGTCAAAGGGAATAAATTTTCTACTCTTGTCTACGGAAAAAGAACCTTCATATAAAGAATAAGCCTGCACCATATTTAAAACATTGGGAATATGCACGTTAAGCAACAGCGGATCAATACCGGGTTTAGGAATTAGGTAAGTCCAGCCTTAAAACGTATATTTACACTTAAAATATTGTGCAAAGATATGCAAAAAAGGTGGGTACTAAAATCTAAAACTGATGTCAAAATAACCAACAAACTGCGCGAGGAATTAAACATCAACACTGTATTGGCAGAGTTGCTCGTGAGCAGGGGAATTGAGACTTTTGACGAATCAAAGCAGTTTTTTAGACCTCAATTATCGGATTTGCACGATCCATTTTTGATGCGGGACATGGAGAAAGCCATCACCCGTATTATCCAAGCCATCGGCAACAAAGAAAAAATTCTGATCTATGGAGACTATGACGTAGACGGTACCACAGCGGTAGCCGTTGTTTATAGTTTTTTCAGGGAATTTCATAGCCAGCTGGAGTTTTATATACCAGACCGCTATGCCGAAGGTTATGGCATCTCTACACAAGGCATCGACTATGCCGCAGCAAATGGTTTCAGCTTAATTATTGCATTGGACTGTGGTATCAAGGCAGTCGATAAAATAGATTACGCAAATAGCAAAGGAATTGATTTTATCATTGGCGATCACCACCTTCCCGGTGAAGAACTTCCTAAAGCCTATGCCGTATTAGATCCCAAGCGTGCAGACTGTGAATATCCCTATAAAGAACTTTCAGGTTGTGGAATCGGCTTTAAGATTATTCAGGCTTTTATATTGACCAATGGCATGGATATCAATGCCTGCTATCAGTTTCTAGATCTTGTGGCCGTGAGTATCGCTTCGGACATTGTTCCGATTACCGGTGAAAATAGAATACTCAGCCACTTTGGCCTTATTAAACTTAATACGAATCCCTGCGTCGGACTAAAGGCACTGATTGATTTATCAAATAATCGAACGAAGATCTTTACAGTTAACGACATCGTGTTCCAGATCGGCCCACGCATTAATGCTGCGGGCAGAATAGACCATGCCAAAGACGCCGTCAAGCTTTTGATTTCCAAATCGCTACAAGAAGCCAAAGACTTCAGTTCGAGCATAGACGATCAAAATAATGTCCGTAAAGATTTTGATCTCAAAATAACAGAAGAAGCGCTGGCACTCATTGAGGACAATGCCCTACTTAAAAGCCGCAAATCCACGGTATTGTATAAAGCCGACTGGCACAAAGGTGTCATTGGTATTGTAGCTTCCCGCCTGACCGAAAAATATTACCGTCCGACGATTATATTGACCGAAACAAATGGTCATATTGCAGGTTCCTGCCGTTCGGTACTGGGTTTTGACTTGTATGAAGCCTTAAGCGAATGCGCCGATCTATTGGAACAATTTGGCGGTCATAAATATGCTGCCGGATTAACGATGTCCTTAGATAATGTCACCCTATTCCAAGATCGTTTTGAGGAAGTGGTATCGCGACGTATCAGTCCTGAAATGCTGACCCAAGAAATTTTGATCGATGCTAAGCTAGCGTTGAAGGATATAGATGCTAAGTTCTTCCGTATTCTCCAGCAGTTTGAACCTTTCGGGCCCCAAAATGAATCTCCCATTTTCCTCAGTAAAAAGGTAAATGCAGTAGGACAAGCTTTTATTGTAGGCACCAATCACCTCAAGATGACCGTTGTTCAAGAAGACTCTCCTTCATTTGACTGTATCGGTTTTGGACTGGCAGAACATATCACACATATCAATTCCGGACAAAGTTTCGACATCTGTTACAGCATTGAAGAGAATGTGTGGCGCAACAAAAGAAACTTACAGCTAAACATCAAAGGGATTAAGTATTAGTATTGCAATAGTAAGAAGATATTAAATATATTTACACAAGATTTGGTCAGGCATAAAACCCTCATACTGGATTAGATACCAGGCATGAAAGAACGGTGAGGGTTCTTAAGTAGTCCTATTGAACAGATACATATAACACAAGACATTCCACGAAGATGATTTTAAAGGCAGAACATCTCATAAAAAAATATAAGCAGCGCACCGTTGTCAACAATGTTTCCTTCCATGTGGAACAAGGAGAGATTGTCGGGTTATTGGGTCCTAATGGGGCAGGAAAAACGACCTCATTCTATATGATTGTTGGTCTTATCAAGCCCAATGAAGGCAAAGTATTCCTCGACGATCAGGAGATTACGCAGGATGCGATGTACCAACGTGCCCAACGTGGGATAGGTTACCTCGCTCAGGAAGCATCGGTCTTTCGGAAGCTCTCCGTAGAGAACAACATCCTGGCTGTATTAGAAATCCACTATCCGAATAAAGAAGAACGTTTGGCAAAACTGGAAGAACTACTCACAGAATTCAGCCTGCACCGTGTCCGCAAAAACAGGGGTGATTTGTTATCCGGTGGTGAGCGTCGACGTACCGAAATTGCGCGAGCATTAGCTGCAAATCCATCTTTTATACTTTTGGATGAACCTTTTGCAGGGGTTGACCCAATCGCCGTAGAAGAAATTCAGACGATCGTAGCCAAGCTCAAAACCCGTAATATCGGCATCTTAATTACCGACCACAACGTACAGGAAACCCTATCTATTACGGACAGGGCCTACCTCCTGACCGAAGGAAAGATTATGCTGACGGGTACACCTGAGGAAATTGCAGATAATGAGCTTGCCCGTAAATTTTATCTCGGTAGACATTTTGAATTAAGAAGGAAAAAATTTTAAAGATTAAAGAATCTCTCCCCCTATGGCCTTATTAAACTCCATTTTTACTTGGTTCATGAAAAAAAGAATTCACCAGATTGAACTTTTCATGAAATACCCACACGATGTACAAGAAGAATGGTTTCAGAGTTTAATTGCCACTGCTGAAGCTACGGAATGGGGAAAAAAATACGATTATACAAGTATATTAACGCCCGAAATCTTCAAAGAACGTGTCCCTATACAGGACTATGATGATATTAAGGGCTACGTTGATCGCATGATAAAAGGCGAACAGAATATCTTGTGGCCTTCTGATATCAAATGGTTTGCCAAGTCCTCAGGCACCACATCTGACCGTAGCAAATTTATTCCCGTTAGTGAGGAAGCACTCGAAGAGTGTCACTTCCAAGGCGGTAAAGATATGCTTACAATCTATTGTCATAATAGACCCGAAAACCGCGTATTTACGGGAAAATCTGTTGTTATTGGTGGTTCTTCACAAATCAACAATTTCAGTCCGGATTCCTACTACGGCGATCTTTCATCAATCCTCATCCGTAACCTTCCTTTCTGGGCAGAATTTAAGCGAACGCCCAATATGGAGGTTACTTTAAACCCAAACTTTGAAGAGAAAATTGAACAGATTGCCCAAATTACACTCAAAGAAAACGTAACGAGCCTAGCCGGCGTACCGACATGGAATATTGTTATGGCCAAACGTATTCTTGAGATTACAGGCAAAGACAACCTCCTGGAGGTATGGCCAAATCTAGAGTTTTATGGGCATGGCGGAGTGAGCTTCAAACCTTATCGCGAGCAATTCCAAAAATTGATCCCTTCTGACCATATGTATTATCTAGAGAATTATAATGCCTCAGAAGGATATTTTGGTCTACAAGATCAATCGGATTCGGAAGACCTTCTGCTTATGCTAGATTATGGTATTTATTACGAATTCTTACCTACTGAGCGAATGCACGAAGAAAATCCGTCAACCTTACGTTTGGATCAGGTGGAGCTTGGCAAAAACTATGCATTGATCATTTCAACGAATGCTGGTTTGTGGCGTTATAAAATCGGAGATACCATCAAGTTTACGTCATTATCTCCTTATCGTTTTCAGATCTCCGGACGTACCAAACAATACATTAACACCTTTGGCGAAGAGGTTATTGTTGACAATGCCGAACAGGCCCTGGCCGAAGCGAGCAAGTTGACACAGGCACGTATAAGAGATTATACTGCTGGACCTGTCTATTTTAAAGATGCCGAAGCCGGAGCACATGAATGGGTGATAGAATTTGAACAACAACCCAATGATTTTAGGCGTTTTTGTGAAATATTGGATGCTAAACTCCGTGAAATCAATTCGGATTATGACGCCAAACGTTTTAAGAATATGGCGCTACGACCACCTATTGTACACAATGCGCCCGAAGATACGTTCTATAAATGGATGAAATCAAGAGGTAAGCTAGGTGGACAAAATAAGGTTCCAAGATTGAGCAATAGTCGCGAATATCTCGACCCGCTATTGAAAATACTAGCCGAATAATACGGCTTACAGACTGAAATATTCCGCACATTGACCGAATAATAGGGGGTCTCCGGCTGGAGATTAGCCAAAATTTTTGGATTCCCTTATTTTGGCTAATCTCGTATTGCTGAATTTTGTTGTTTTAATGAACCGCTGTGAGTTCGTCTAATTGGTAAGCTCAAGAAAGCTTAGACTATAATGGAGATTTGTTAAGGTTTAATTGCCGTTTTATATAAAAAAACAAAAAAACCAAGGATAAAATTCATAGAAATACCTTTCTTCTGAACTTCAACTTCACCCTGTAACACTGAGCGATTATCGCCTGATGTTACTTCACTACTTTTGTTAAGACTGTGAGTCAATTCCATATTAAGTTTATTTTTATGATAAGTGATTTTATAGCGTTACTGCGGACCAAAAAGCCCATCTATAGGACCGCATTCTTTATGGCCAAACTTTATGCCATAATATGAAACCACGGTGTTAATTAATAAATAATTAATACATTTAATTATTAATATAGATCAACCGAGAGATATGAAGTAAAATTCTTCCATTTCAAAAAAAGTGTAGTAAAATAGAGAACAACTGTCCGAAATAAAAGGCATATCAACGCGGGTAAATTATCCGGGTACAGGTGCAACTTATATTTCATTTTTTTCCTAACTTAGCCTAAGTAATTAAAAAATAAGATGAACGCGACAGAGAACTATTCAATTCGCGTAGAGCCAACTCAAAATTCAAGACTCTCGCAAGTAGATTTCGACAATCTAAAATTCGGAAAGATTTTATCCGACCACATGCTGGTCGCAAACTATGATGACGGTGAATGGAAAGATGTCAGCATCGTCCCTTATGGAGATATCAGTATTAGTCCTTCGATGTCCGCTTTACATTATGGTCAAGCGATCTTTGAAGGAATCAAAGCTTATAAATTTGCAGATGGAACAGTGAGTATCTTCCGTCCGGACAGAAACTGGGAAAGATTCAACAAATCTGCCGCACGTCTTCAAATGCCGGAGGTACCTGAGGAGATTTTTATGGATGGCCTAAGCAAACTATTGGACATCGACCGTAACTGGATCCCGGCAAAAGAAGGTTCATCATTGTACATCCGTCCATTTATGTTCGCAACAGAAGCAGCATTAGGTGTACACCCTTCAAAGTCGTATAAATTTATCATTATCACTGGCCCTGTAGGCGCATATTACAGCAAAGCAATCAGCTTAAAAGTTGAGACCTACTATACGCGTGCAGCAGAAGGTGGTGTTGGCTTTTCTAAAAATGCAGGTAACTATGCATTATCGCTTTACCCTACACAATTGGCCAATGATGAAGGTTATGACCAAATTATGTGGACAGATGCTTCTGAACATAAATATATTGAAGAAGCAGGTACGGCAAACCTTATTTTCCGCATTGGAGATACGATTATTACACCACATGGTGATACGATCTTACACGGTGTAACACGACGTACAATTATGGAATTGGCGGAGAAATGGGGTTATAAAGCCGAGCAGAGAAAGGTATCTATTCAAGAACTAATTGACGGTATTAAAGCCGGTACAGTAACTGAAGCTTTCGCAGCTGGTACTGCAGCCACAATTACGGATATCAGCCGTATCGGTTTTGAAGGACAAGATTACCACTTGCCACCAGTAGAGGGCCGCGAGTTTTCAAATCGTGTTTTGAATTACCTCAACGACTTGCGCTATGGCAAAGTAGAAGATCCATTCGGATGGAACTATTTAGTAAAGTAATTTCCAAAATAAAATAGAAAAGCCTTTGTTATTAATAACAAAGGCTTTTTTTATGGCCTATATACGTTATGCATACCTTGAAACGCGGTCTATATACCTCGTCTGAACCTTCGAGGATAACATCTAGTTCACTGCTGCTAGATCCTTAGGAATGCTCTCCTGTCAGCTCCTTTTGAATAAAATCAATTATAGCGGCTGTCTCCTGGGATTGAAACCAGTGCGTATTACCATATTTTTTAAACCATGTAATCTGTCGCTTGGCATAACGTCTCGAATTTTGTTTGATTTTCTCGGTCGCTTCCGTCAAAGACTGCTTGCCATCGAGATAATCAAACAACTCAGCGTAGCCAACAGTGAGCAATGCAGGCTTCGTTCTGAAAGGAAGTAAAGCTTTCACTTCGTCCAGTAAGCCATTTTTCATCATCAAATCTACACGTAAATTGATCCTTTCATACAAGTTCGCCCGATCCATATTCAAGCCAATGGTAAGGATATCAAAAGGTCTTTTCTCGACATCTTTCTTATGGTAAAATGACATCGGTTTACCAGTCGCCTCAAAAACTTCAAGCGCCCGTACGACACGTTGCGGATTATCGATGTCTGCCGTTTCAAAATATGCAGGGTCAATACTTTTCAATCGATCTTTTAAGACCTCCAATCCCAATACTGCAAGTTCATGATTAAGTCGCTCGCGCACTTCATCCCCCGCCTTGGGCAGATCATCCAATCCTTCGCACAGGGCCCGAACAAACAGGCCCGATCCACCTACCATAATTACGACGTCATGCAATTGAAATAGTTCTTCTAGTTTCAGTAAGGCCTCACGTTCAAAATCGCCTGCAGAATAATCCTGCGTGATGGAGTGTGAATCAATGAAATAATGAGGAGCAGCAGCAAGTTCCGCTGGATCTGGTTTAGCTGTACCAATAGACATTTCCCGATAGAACTGACGAGAATCAGCAGAAATTATCGCTGTTTTAAAATATTGCGCCAATGAAATAGCCATTGTGGTCTTACCAACAGCAGTTGGCCCCACAATGGCTATCAATGTTTTTTTATTTGCCATAATATAGCACTTCACAGGCTGAAAAGAACCTGTAAAGTCTTGTTAATTAATATTCGTCTTCGTAGCCGTTGGATTCTTCACGCTCTTCACCTTCTTCGCCCTCTTCCTCATCGTCACCATCACTGTCGAAGCCATCCAATTCGTCTTCATCATCGACGCCATATTGCGTATCATCTTCCTCTACATAATCGTCCTCTTCAACCGAATCTGACACGGGGAAATTAGCCGCAGTCATAGTTTTGGGAACCTGACCCATAGACTTAAACAGCGCCGGATAGTCTTTTCCATCCTCTTCCTTCAAGATCTTGATCAATTCAACCTGGAAATCATAAGGACGATCAAAATTGTAAACGTAGTAAAATTTCTGATGTGGATCATCAATAAACTTACTTAAACGGATATTCTCCATCAACAATACCTCAGCATCTTTTTTACGTTGTGTAGGCTTGAATGCAATCTCCGTTCCCTTTTTCCACTGATCATTGCTCACATAGAACGAGGAAGATGCATCCGCAGCATAACCTGTTGATTTATGGATTTCCTCATGCAGGTCTATAAATGTACTTTTAGAAGGCATGTCGATCTCACGATATACATCTTCATAATCCTCAAAAGTAACTCTAAATCTATAAATTGCCATCTCTGCTATTTTCTTCTTTTAACCCTCTAAAATTAATACTATATTTTAAGAATTGGAAATTTCCAATGGGATTTCTTGTTTGATCGTCAGGTTCATTTCCCCTGCTTTTTTCACCAAGAATTGATAAGCTTCTACCCTGGAATTTGGAATATCGCCCTCCAGAATAGCCTCACGAATCAAATTTTTCAGCTGGCCTACAGTACGCCCTGGCGCTAAGCCAAATAGGATCATGATATCCTCTCCACTGATCGGCGGCTGCCAGTTTCGAACCTTGTCCCGCTCTTCGACATCCTTCAATTTTTGTTTGACAAGTTCAAAATTCTGACGATATTTTTTCTTTTTAAACTCATTTTTTGTAGTCACATCCGCATGGCATAGCATCATAAGGGCTTCAATATCATCCCCCGCCTCAAACAAGAGACGACGTACAGCAGAATCCGTTACGATATCCTGCGCCAAGACAATAGGCCGAAGATGCAATTGTACCAGCTTCTGAACAAATTTCATTTTCTCATGGAGCGGCAGCTTCAATTCAGCAAAAAGCTTTGGTACCATACGGGCACCACGATCTTCGTGGCCATGAAACGTCCAGCCGAGCTTTTTATCGAAACGTTTTGTTGCAGGTTTAGCAATATCATGCATAATCGCCGCCCAACGTAACCAGAGGTCTTCAGACAATTCACATACATTATCCAGCACTTCCAACGTATGGTAGAAATTATCTTTATGGCCTTTGCCATCAATAACATCAACCCCGTGTAAATTATACATGGCCGGAAATATCAATTCCAGGAGACCGGTATCAAAAAGATATTTAAAACCTACTGACGGCTTAGGTGAGAGAATAATCTTATTGATTTCATCGATAATACGTTCTTTCGAGATAATCTTTATTCGCTCTTTGGTATCGCTAATCGCTTTGATCGCATCAATCGTGATTTTAAAATTTAGCTGTGTCGCAAAACGGATAGCCCGCATCATACGCAGTGGATCATCGGAAAACGTTTCTATCGGATCCAGAGGCGTTCGAATAACACGCTGTTCAAGATCTTGCACGCCGTCAAATGGATCCACTAAAGTACCATAATCCGCTTTATTCAATGAAAACGCCATCGCGTTGATCGTAAAATCACGTCGATTCTGATCATCGGACAAGGTACCGTCTTCCACAATAGGCTTACGTGAATTGGCACGATAAGATTCCTTTCGGGCACCGACAAACTCCACATTGAGTCCTTCATAAACCAACATTGCTGTACCAAAATTCTTATAGACAGCAACTTTAGTATGTAGCCTATCACCCAATAAAGTCGCAAATTCAATGCCGCTGCCGACGACAACAATATCCACATCATTCTTAAAAGGCCGCTTCATAATATAGTCGCGAACATACCCCCCAATGACATAACATTCTGTATTTGTTGTCTCGGCGAGTTCCTTAATGATTGAAAAGATTGGATGTTGTAAATTATCGTACATAGTCAAAACAGCAGGTAAAAAACCAAACAGTTTGCAAAAGTAACATTTTTTTTCCCTAATCCCTATCTTTGGACAACTTACGGAAAGCAAGTGGATTTTTAAGTAATTCGGCTTGTTCACGACGGCGTTTTACAATATGTAAAGCCGAGAAAATTGCCTCTACAAAAGAGCTTTCAGAAGCTAAGTTTTTTCCAGCAATATCATAGCCTGTACCATGATCTGGCGAAGTGCGTACGATAGGTAAACCGGCTGTAAAGTTTACACCGGCACCTTTGGCAATATGCTTAAAAGGGATTAACCCCTGGTCATGGTACATCGCGAGTACCGCATCGAATTTCTCATAAGCACCTTTTGCGAAGAATCCATCGGCAGGATATGGACCAAAGCAGAAGATCCCCTGTTCGTTTGCTTTTTCTACGGTAGGTCTAATGATCTGATCATCTTCGGTGCCAATAATCCCATGATCGCCAGCATGTGGATTTAGTCCCAAAACTGCGATCTTAGGCTTTTCAATCCAAAAATCTTTCTTCAACGAGTCATTCATCAGGGCTAGCTTTTTAAGAATAGCTTCTTCGGTAATATTAGCCGCAACCTCATGCAGTGGAATATGACCTGTTACCACACCAATACGCAATTCATCACAAACCATAAACATCAATACATCATCCGCCTCTACTTTGGCCTGCAGGTATTCGGTATGGCCCGGAAATTGAAATCCCTCCTGTTGAATATTATGCTTATTAATTGGGGCAGTCACTAAAGCATCAATCTTGCCGGCTTTCAGGTCCTCAACAGCTTTCTCCAACGAAAGGAAAGCATATTTACCGCCAATTTCGTTTTCTTCACCCAACGAAATCTTGACGTCTTCCTGCCAGCAATTGATCATATTTGCTCTTTTGGAATGCGCCTGCTCAGCATCATTGATCACGTTAAAACTAAAATCATTTACACCGATCGCTTTACGGTGAAAAGAAGCAACCTTTGTATTTCCGTAAACCACTGGCGTAAAGAAATCGCACATACGCTGATCTACCAAAGATTTAATGATGACTTCAAGTCCAATGCCGTTAATATCGCCTACGGTAATTCCGATTTTTAATTTATCGCTCATTCTATTTAAATGCTTTGATTCAAAAATAGGGATTTTTTTCTTAGAATGACTTTTCACTTATTTATTTTTTACTTTTGCAACATGAGCACAGTAAGAGCAAAAAAACATTTAGGACAGCATTTCTTGAACGATAAAAATGCTGCACAAAAGATTGTGGAAGCATTGGATCCTAAATTGGGTTTTAGCCAAGTGCTTGAAGTAGGTCCAGGAATGGGTGTACTTTCTGATTTTCTCTTGCAAAAAGAGGAATATGAAACCTATTTGATCGATGTGGATGACGAATCCATTGCTTATTTAGACGATAAATATCCCCAATTGGGTAAGCGATTGATCCACGGTGATTTCCTAAACCTTGACTTTTCACAGTATTTTGGTGAGAAAATGGCTGTCATTGGCAATTTCCCTTACAACATCTCCTCCCAGATTCTCTTTAAAATTTTGGATGAACGCCAACGTGTCGTTCAAATGACGGGTATGTTCCAGAAAGAAGTAGCCGAACGTTGTACAGCTAAGGCGGGCAGCAAGGAATATGGTATCTTGAGTGTCTTTTTACAGGCCTATTATAAAGTAGAATACCTTTTTACTGTAAAAGCAGGAGCTTTTAATCCACCGCCAAAAGTATTGTCGGGCGTTATCCGCATGACGCGCAATGACCGTGAACAATTGAATTGTGATGAAAAACTATTTTGGCGTGTTGTTAAAGCGGGCTTCAATCAACGTCGTAAAACCCTCCGTAACTCACTTTCGGGCGTTGTTCCCAAAGATAAAATGTCCGACAATCCACTGTACGAGCTACGCGCAGAACGATTGACGGTAGATGATTTTGTCGGTTTAACAAACGAAATAGCAAACAGTCTTTAATATGCATTCGACGGACAGCACATTTATTATCGTAGGCGGAGGTATCGCTGGATTATGTGCTGCAATAGGGCTTGCAAAAGTAGGTATTGAAGCACATGTCTATGAAAGCGCCAATGAACTCAAAGGCATAGGTGCTGGATTCGGGCTCGCAGCCAACGCCATGCAAGCTTTGGAACATCTCGGATTGAAGGATGAAATCGTTCCGATTGGGCATTACCTTGCATCTTATAATGTCTTGGATCAAAAGGGAAATATTCTTGTTGAACCAGACACCAAGTCAATCAGTCAAAAATATCAACAGGACAATTTCGCTATCCATCGGGCAGATCTGCATCAGTTTCTCTTATCCAAAATCCCCAATGGACAAGTTCATCTCGGCAAACGTGCCGTTTCCTTTAAACGAGAGGGAGAAGATATTCAAGTTTATTTCGCAGACGGAAGCCATGTACACGGCCAAGCCCTTTTGATTGCCGATGGCGTACACTCAGCATTACGACAACAACTCATACCAGGCTCGGCACCTCGTTATTCAGGCTATACCTGTTGGCGGGCCACCATCGATAATAGCAGTATACAGCTCAGTAAAGGGACAGAAACCTGGGGCAGCAAAGGCCGCTTTGGGATGACCCCACTTGTCAATAACCGCATCTATTGGTACGCATGCATCAATACTGAGGCACAAAATCCGGTCTTAAAAAACTGGAAAACAAAGGAGCTCCTCGAAAATTTTAAAGATTATCATGCCCCTATTCCAACGATTCTTTCGGAAACAAAGGATAGCGAGCTAATTGCAAATGACATCATTGACATCGAACCACTTCAGCAACTCGCTTTTGACAATATCCTATTATTGGGTGACGCTGGACATGCAACGACTCCCAACTTGGGCCAGGGAGCCTGTCAGGCTATTGAAGATGTTGCTGTTCTCGTGGATGAACTCCAGACCGCAGCTTCCGTTAGTTTGGCTTTTCAAGGATTCGAAAAAAGAAGATTGGATCGGGTAAATTACATCTGTAATACTTCCTGGAGGATAGGAAAAATCGCACAATGGGAGAATCCATTCCTGATAAGAATGCGAAATTTTGGCATGAAAATAATGCCTAACCGCATGAAACAACAACAATTAAACAAATTATTATCTGTAGATTTTATGCAGATCAACCATAATCATGACGCTGGGATCTAAATCATCGTACTACACCACAACAGTATTCACTGATCAGTCCCACATAAAAAAATAACTGAATGAAAACTACCATTTTGATCGTCGACGACATTCATGAAATCATGCTTGAGAAATTTGAAGAGGCAGGAATCGCGTTCCATTATCAACCGGATATCAGTCGGGAAGCGGCTGAAAAAATTATCAGCAATTACTCGGGGATGGTTATTCGTTCCAAATTTCAGGTAGATAAGGCTTTTTTTGACCTGGCACCAAACCTCCGCTTTATCGCCCGTGCTGGTGCAGGTATGGACAATATCGACGATACAGTTGCTGCGCAAAGAGATGTGCTGTTAATTCCGGCCAATGAAGGCAATCGGGATGCTGTAGGTGAACATATGATCGGTATGTTGCTCAGTCTAATGAACAATCTGAATCGGGGTGACCAACAAATACGATCTGGCCAGTGGTTGCGTGAAGCCAATCGTGGATACGAACTTAAGGGACGTACTGTAGGCTTGATCGGCTATGGGCACAATGGTATGGCCATGGCAAAAAAACTATCCGGTTTTGATGTACAGGTGCTTGCTTATGATAAATATCGAATCGACTACGCCGATCAATATGCATCAGCAGCAGACATGGAAAAGATCTGCAAAGAAGCCGATGTGATCAGTTTCCATATCCCCTTAACGGATGAAACAAAGGGGATGATTGATGTGGATTATCTGGCTAAATTTGAAAAACCTATTTTCTTTTTACTGGGGGCACGAGGCGGTATTGTACAAGTACCCGCAGTGCTTAGCGGCCTTGATTCAGGTTCCATTATCGGAGCAGCATTCGATGTGTTGCCCGTAGAAAAGTTCCCAAAACTCGCTGAACAGAACTGGTATGCAGATCTTATCCGTAGAGACAATGTGATCTTATCTCCACATGTTGCCGGATGGACATTCGAAAGTTATTATAAATTATCGGAAGTGGCTGCCGATAAGATCATCGCCTTTCTGACATCTTAATTTTTACAAAGAGCTATTTGCCAAAATCTCCAATCAATCAATCAATCAATCAATCAATCAATCAATCTAGCAATCAATCTAGCAAGCAATCTAGCAAGCAATCTAGCAATCTCCTCCTATCCATACACGCTTAGGAGGTTAAAGTAACCTATTGCTCTTGAAACGTATAAAAAATCAGGTTCCGGCACTAAAGATACCGATAACAACAACAATCAGAAACTGAAGCACCAAGCTACCGTCAAGTAGATAAGCATAGTGATAATGATCTTTTGTTTTGAAAACAGCCAATTTTAGCAAAGCAAATATGAGCACGTTGGTCAGAATCAATCCAATTTTAATCGATACTGTATAAGGTACCGTCAGGATCAAAACACAATGGAGGCCCAACAGCCCATAAGTTAGATTTTTAGCTTTTTGTTCGCCCAGCATATTGGGCAAAGTCCGCAGGTGATAATAGGAATCCTGTTGGATATCCCGAATATCAAAAGGCAGGGTACAGATAACCAAAAATATGAACTTCAATCCGCAGAGCGCAATAAAAACCCACTGATCTATTTTGACACCGACGTTGGCCAGTTCCACATAGGGAAGCACCACACTGCTGCAGACCCAGACCAGGGCAATATGAAAAATCTTGGCCCCGGGTATCTGTCGAAGGCCCACTTTGCGGTCACGGAAGGTAAACAGGGGCATTCCGTATAATAGACTCAGGATTCCAATAAAACCCAAAAACAAAAAAGAGTACACATGAATATACCACAAGCAATAACCGAGCACAAGCAAAGCGATACCATTGTTTAACCACATGACCCATTCATGATTAAAGATCCAGCGTGTCCGCGGGAATTTTGATTCTTTTGGGTTCTTCGGTTTGGACCACCACAGGCTAAAATTATAAAGCAACAAAGTCGCTGTTCCTTCCACTAAAACAATATACCAATTGATAGGTCGTTCAAATATGATATAAGTCAGCGCGCATTGTGCCATGGCCGCCATGGCGATCAGCAGATTTGTATAGATTGTAATATAGAATAGCTTTCTTAGAAAAGACATCTTGGTAAATCTTGATGCAAGATAACAATCTTATAGATAAAAGTAGTTTAACATTATATTAAACATCAATTTTTTGATAAAATGGGCAAAAACCGCTAAATTGTACACCGAAATCGAAATATCAAAAACGATTTCGCAACGATAACAATATAAATTAAAATAATTCATAATAATCCTAATAACGATGAGCCTACAAATAAAATCATTTGAAGAATATCAAAGTGAATATAAGCGAAGTGTAGAACAACCTGAGGAGTTTTGGGCGAGCATTGCAGATCATTTTTTCTGGAAGAGAAAATGGAATAAAGTGCTGAGCTGGAACTTTGAGGAACCCAATGTCAAATGGTTTGAGGGTGCAAAATTAAATATTACAGAAAACTGTCTTGATCGCCATATTTATGCGAATGGTGATAAACCAGCCATCATCTGGGAACCTAACGATCCCAATGAAGCGCACCGCATTCTTTCCTATAAACAATTACTACAAAAGGTAGAGCAATTTGCCAACGTACTTAAAAATAATAACATCAAAAAAGGAGACCGGGTATGTATTTACTTACCGATGGTTCCTGAATTGGTTATTGCAGTATTGGCCTGTGCACGTATCGGTGCCATCCACTCGGTGGTATTTGGAGGTTTTTCAGCACGTTCTATCGCGGATCGTATCGTCGATGCGGAATGCAAACTGATCGTTACTTCAGATGGTAGTTACCGTGGCAACAAAACCATTGGTTTAAAAAATATTGTGGACGATGCTTTAATGCAATGTGACACTGTTGAAAAAGTAATTGTCTTAACACGTACACGTACACCGGTATCGATGATCAAAGGACGCGATGTATGGTGGGAAGATGAGATCAAAAAAGTAGAAACACAAGGAAATCCAGCATGTCCAGCAGAAGAGATGGATGCGGAAGACAACTTATTCATCCTTTATACATCGGGATCCACAGGTAAGCCTAAAGGTGTAGTACACACCTGTGGCGGTTATATGGTGTATACAGGCTATACCTTTATGAATACGTTCCAGTATAAGCCAAACGATGTATTTTTCTGTACAGCAGATATTGGCTGGATTACAGGACACAGTTACATCGTCTATGGGCCGTTATCACAAGGAGCTACTTCTTTAATGTTTGAAGGTATTCCAACCTTCCCGGACGCGAGCCGTTATTGGGACATTGTTGATAAGTTCAAGGTCAATATTATCTATACATCCCCTACTGCCTTACGTTCATTGATGGCTTTTGGTGATGAATTTGTCGACAAGAACGACCTTTCCTCTTTGCGCGTTTTGGGATCTGTAGGAGAGCCAATCAACGAAGAAGCCTGGAACTGGTTTAACGAAAAAGTTGGTAAAAAGAATTGTCCTGTCGTTGATACCTATTGGCAGACAGAGAATGGAGGCCACTTGATCACTTCTTTGGCGGGAGTAACACCGGAAAAAGCAAGTTATGCGATGTTCCCGATGCCGGGCATTCAACCCGCTTTGATGGATGAGAATGGGAAAGAAATCGAAGGCAATGATGTCACAGGAAACCTATGTATCAAGTTCCCTTGGCCAGGTATGCTACGCACGACATGGGGGGATCATGACAGATGTCGTCAAACCTATTTCTCGACGTATAAGGATATGTATTTTACAGGCGATGGATGTTTCCGTAGTCCGGAGGGTTATTATAAAATCACAGGCCGTGTAGATGATGTATTGAACGTTTCGGGTCACCGTATTGGTACAGCAGAAGTGGAAAATGCCATCAATATGCACGCTGACGTTGTTGAATCGGCCATTGTCGGATATCCCCACCCAGTAAAAGGCCAGGGTATCTATGCTTATGTCATTGCGAATCACCACACCGATGCAGAAGCCACCAGAAAGGATATCATGGAAACCGTTTCACGTATTATCGGTCCAATTGCTAAACCAGACATTATCCAATTTGTTGATGATTTACCAAAAACACGTTCAGGAAAGATCATGCGTCGTATCTTACGCAAGATTGCCGAAGACGATATCGCCAATGTAGGAGATACTTCAACACTTCAGGATCCTGCCGTTGTCGAAGGAATCATCAAAGGCGCTGCGGCTTTGAAAAAATAACGTATAAAGTATCTTAAAAAAAAAGCCTTCCAAATGGAAGGCTTTTTTTTGTGTGAAAATAATCATCTATTGAGTCTAATAGGTAGCATGTAAGCCACATTTACTGCTTCACCGCGCTGTACACCAGGCTTCCATTTCCCAGCCTTTTTTAGCACGCGAATACCTTCATCCCCTGTACCAAACCCCAAATCCTCTTTCACTACAGCATCTTTTATATTCCCTTCATGGTCGATCATGAACATAATCAACAACACACCGCTTACATTATTTCGAATAGCTTCTTTGGGGTAAATATAATGACTGCCGATATAGCCCATTAGTCTAGATATTCCACCTGGAAATTGAGGTGGAATCATATAATTTGTTGAATCATAACTTATTAAAACCCCATTTTCTTTAGTTGTGATACCCGAAATCAATTTATCCTTGCTATAGATTTCAACGTAGCTATCTTTTCCCAATTTGCCATGCCATTTACCCTCACGCAAACTATTTAACATAGTTCCTTCCTCATAGTTATTCTTGTACCCCGAAAAACGAATTAAGCCATTACCATTTTCCAATGTTTTATTCCGAAGAGAGTCATAATATGCTACATAAATCGGTTTTTCTACCTGTACTTCCCCCTTTGCGTCGATCCTATTTGGATAAAACAAAATTTTCTCCAATTGATTATTTGGATAAAAGTAAAAGGCAGAATCTATTTTGGTTCCATTAAAAAAATTTTCTAAATTTTTTAAACGACCATTTTCATAAAACTCATATTTTCTCCCATGATATTTTAAAGGTGATTGGGCAGTTTTACTTATAGCGTTAAGCTTAACTGAATCATTGTGAAAATAGAATTCCTCCACGCGATAAAATGTATCAATTCCATTTCCTTCGGGACTAACTATCCTAAGGTAATAAGCAGAGTCCTTCAGCCTAGTTTCTTCTCCATTTTTTTTATAGTAGGAAATCTTGTTCTGAGCGAGAAGATGTGATACACAAAGGGTGAATAATAAAAAGCAGATAGATCTTGTCAAAAAATGTAAATAATACTTCATAATAATTGTTAATACAGGGGTAATAATAACAAATATCCAGGATAGTAAAAAAATTAAGCGGTTAAATAATGTTTAGTTTTATCGCGTTGGAATTGCCAATACCTGTTTTATGTTATCCACATTATGTTGATAACATTGTGGATAACATAAAAACCGACAGTCATTATATCCTTAACGTACATAATTTAGCCGTATGGGCAAGGTATAACCCACTCTTACGGACTCTCCTCTCAGTATACCCGGCTTCCATTTCTTAAGCATTTTTACAACTCGGATACCAGCTTCACCAGTGTTAAATCCCAAATCACTCTTTACTTTTATATCTTCGATATGGCCATCTCTGTCGACCACAAAATCTATTTCTACTAAACCATTTACCCCATTTTTGACAGCTTCTTTGGGATACTCATAATTTTTAGCAATAAAAGTCAATAACTTATAGATACCTCCAGGGTATTCCGGTTGCGCAAAATAAGTTTTCGCATCATAGTTTATGAGCTCCCCATTTTCTTTGATTTTACTACCCTTTAATAGCTTTCCTTTTTTATACGTTTCGACAAAAGTTTCATTATCTGCCATTCCTTTCCATTCTCCTTCACGCAAATTATTGACCATCCTCCCCTCTTCAAAATTATCGTCACCACCTTCACGTAAACAAATTAAACCATTTCCATCCGCCAATGTTTTATTCTCCAACGAGTCAAAATAAGCCACATAAATAGGATTCTCTGCAACCCGGTTACCTCTTTTATCGAATGAGCTTGGGTAAAATACAGTCAACTCAGGCTTACCATTTGGGTACCAATAGTATGCAGAATCTATCAGTTCACTCTTTTCACTGAAATTTTCCAGGCTCCTTAACACTCCATTTTCGTAAAACTGAGATTTCTGACCTTGAAAGCTAAACTGAGATTTCTGACCCTGAAAGCTAAATGGAAAACCAGCATCTTTGCTGGTGCCTTTTAACTTAATCGTATTGTTATTGATATAATACTCTTCAATAACATAATATTTTTTGTTTTGATCGCTTACAGGACGAATAATACGCTTAAAATAAGCGGGGTCTTTCGCTGTTATTTCTTTCCCATCTTTCTTATGGAATGTTGTGTCGATATCTTGGGCCGCCGCATCCTGCAGATAAAAGACCAATAATGTAATGAAGCAAATGAATTTCAACAATTGATTTAAATAATATTTCATAAAATGTGCGTAGGACAATAATTTTATGGGCTAATTTACATAATTCATGCGATGCATCGATTTAGTGAGGAAAAAAAACAGTTTTCCACACGATGTTAATAACATTGTTGATAAGTTCAAAAGCACTTTAAGATTAACAGAAACAAAAATGCATTAAACACAAAAAAGCCACATCATCCCGACGTGGCTAAAATAAACATATGAATTTAATTAAACAGTTTCTATTTATACGAGTTTACGGAGCTTGCAACCTTCCAGGTTCCCGATTCATTGATCAATGTCACCAAATCTGTTTTCGTGAAATCCTCAAACTTCATGGTGACACGTGCTACCATATAGTTTTCAGACTCCTCGAGTACTTCGGTACTTGTACTGCAGTTCAATTTTTCACCTTTTTGCTTTTTTAGGAACGAAATGACTTCCGAACGGCTATTGGTGCGTGCAGCTTTTCCCTGAAATTTTTGATTGAATTCCGATGCGAACAATTTTTCTACGCCCTGAGATGCACCTTCTGTCATTACCGACACATAGCTATCGATGGCCAAATCGGCTGTGGAAAGGTTCAATGCTTTGCCAGGGTCAGCTGCTGCCATTGCGAAAGTTGATAGTGTAATCAATGCTGCTGCTGCGAATGTCTTTACTAAAGTTTTCATAATTGCTATACTTTATATTGTTAGTTTTTTTATCTCTTTTCTTATTGTCGCAAGGAAGTTGATTTTGTTGCATCATTTCCTTTAAGATTCTGATTCAAAAGTAAGACAACGCAGCATCCCATTTTATTACATTTAGATCAACGGAATAAAAAAGTCGGTAAATGGAGGTAAAGGAGCGGTAAATGGATATCCGCTCCGGTAGGAAAAAACACAGGTACGGGTTAACGTTACTTTTATAACTGGAAAGCAGCTAGAATAGTTGCAGGCGTACAATCAACTTCATTCAGCACATTGCACCGTCGGCCATTTTTATGAAGATATATGATCGTAAATCCAACCAGGATCGGCGTACCAACAAATTCGTTGCATGGAATGCTGATTGTCTTGGCCGGAATTGGATCCTGCCCATAGACGATATCGATTTCCCATTCTTCATCCTTTACCTCAGTGAACTCCCTTTCTTTGAAATTGAAAGAAAAGGTATGGAATTTAAAGGCGATAGCATTACAATCTTTGGGTAGCAGCAATGCTCGGTTAATGTCAAATATTGGAAATGATATTTCGATCTGATTCTCCTTGGTAAGGCTAACCGTTGGATCGA
Organism: Sphingobacterium siyangense; assembly: GCF_023277505.1. Taxonomy (NCBI): domain Bacteria; kingdom Pseudomonadati; phylum Bacteroidota; class Sphingobacteriia; order Sphingobacteriales; family Sphingobacteriaceae; genus Sphingobacterium; species Sphingobacterium siyangense. The sequence goes on from NZ_CP080574.1 coordinate 5,781,679, forward strand.
TATTCAGCGCATCCTGCATATGGAAATTTTCGTTGAATTGGAAATTCACCAATCTGTCGAGCCTACAGTTGTTTAGGCAAAGTGTTCCCCTATCGTCATTGATATTTGTCTTCATTGCCCTATAAATCTGTCTATTCAAGCGATTGCCCATTTGTCCATCATGCAGTTCCTGATGCACTAACCCAAAAGCCTGCCTAATTGCGGCGCCCGCGCGACTTGCCTGTCCAAAATCTTTACCAGCATTCTTCGTGTCGACGTTTTGTTTTACACGATGTGGTTTACCTTGAATGTAGTTCTTTGTTCCTACCTTCCTGCTTACCAGTGGGCCAACCAGTCCACGGATATAGCCATTATCATTTATTCCCATACAATAAATATACCACCAAAACGACCCTATGTCAAGTATCTTGTTCATTTTTAAGGATTTCGGAAGCTGCAGCAAACAGCAATTATAAATTTGAAAATTTAGTGATACCTTTTTGGGGATTAGTTATAACCAATTCCTAACCACCTTCTAATTGCAAGCAAGATGCAGACAGGATGTCTGTACAGTGAAAGCACCCTTAAAAGGTGGACTCAACGTGGACTCACTGTGCACACAAGGTGGTTACAGTACGGAGTTGATCGCAAGTTGGTATGGAGTTGCTGTCAGGAAAATATAATTATTTGCGCCGAGCGGCTGTATTGAACTTTGAGAATAGTGTAATCACAATAGAGCTTGATATAGCCCCTACGAACAAAGAATCGGGAATGGACGATTTCTCATCCAAGAAATAGTATACAGCAGCTGCTATTGAAAAGCAGACGATGAAGGACAATATTAAAACAAGTATAAATTTGGTTTTCATTAGTCAAGGGTTAATAGAGTACAATTTAATATACAAAAGACATCTAATATATAAAGGTAAATTCATTTAATTTATACCATTAATCCATTTCAGCAACTAGGAACACTATTTAACTACGCTGGAGTGAGAACGTTTTCCACAATGTTATTAACAAACTGTGGAAAACTGCAAACACATCAAATTTTACTCGGAAAATAGGACGATATACTATGTTCTGTCGAAAGTTTTTTACGATGTAAATAAGAGATACATATTATTGTTTATTCAGCAGCCGAATAAAGCTACCATTTGCATAATCGAGTTTCTGCGCATAGTAGTTTGTTTCAGGGCCTGCTACCAACACACCTCCTATTGCACCTAGCAACACGGAAGCTACAACAACATTGGTTGCAGATGCAGTTTCCATAACGGGACCCACAAAAATAAAATCATCATCTTCCTTGATTAAAGCATAAAACTGATCCTGACTTGAAATAAAAGGATTACCAGCATGCACTACTGCATAATAATCTTTCGGGTTTACCTTTTTAAGTTTCCCTTTTTCATTCTCTTTAAAGAAGCCTAAGTTTAAATCCCCCTCTCTTAATTGGGCCTGCCCACCTGATGGTGTTTGAAGGGCAAATTCTTCGTAGGTCAGATATAACCCATCTTTATATGTTTCCGTGTTATAAAGTGCCAATTGTTTCTTTTGAATATCGTCGTAATGTTCGATTTCACTGAGACTATAGCTTTTTGTGGTATCGCCGTTTTTGGTTAATGCATCAAGGATCAGGTTATTGACAACCTCGCTGGCGCGTGCCAAAGTCGCTTTGGTTACATCCATCCCTTTAACGACGATAGCTGTATCAGCTCGGGCTAGCTGTAAATATTCTCCATTAGCCTCTTTTGAGAATAAGATTGCTCTAAAATCCAAAAATCCCTTTTCAGAAAAAGCTCCCGTCAATTCCGCTATGCAGAACTTTTCCAACCGCATCAGCAATTCACCATTGCCTTTACGACCGGTTATTTGTTCCAATTGGCTCTGCAACTGTTTTTCCAATGATGGCTCCGCCACCAACAACCGGTTTGCGTTCATTATACCGACCTGTATGACGCCCAGATTATCTTTTATCTCTCTTGCGTCGTATAGGTTTATTTTGCCATACTTAGCGTTCTCGACGATCTTATGTGGTTTCGTAAATAGAAATGCTCTGGTCTTTTGTTGCGCTTGCACGGCAACTGTATTTATAAGAATAATGAATAGGAGGAAAATAATCCGTTTCATGATAAGTAAATTTCAAAAAATAGGTTACGCTAAGTTATCGCATTATTTGCTTTTCTGCAATGTCCATACTTCTTTATGGATCATGGGCTTTCCACCCGAAGCGCTATCTATATCATTTACAACAAGTTCAAGTAGTCCATTTACAAAAGCATAACGATAAGTTAACTTCTGTGAGACTGGTAATGGTTCCAATTGAAGAGTGATGGTATTGCCATCGACCTTATAGCTGGCTCTTATCCTATCGGCCGTTTTACTTTCGCTATCAGGTTTGTCCGGGTCCTCATATAGGTGCCCATCATCGTTGGGCAGCGTGAATATCTCCGATGTTATCAATGCGGCACTATCAACAGCATAAAACAGCAGTCCTTTATAGGTCGATGGGTAATAGCCATTCTTTGTCAAAAATGTTTTCACGTCCGTTGTTTCCTCTTTTAGTCCAGCAACCGGGTCGGTATACTTTGTATAGATAGTCTTGATTTCCCACTCTCCTACGAAAGGATTAACATCGTCTTTTTCTTTCTTACATCCTAGAAAGAAAACAACAAAGGGAATAATAAACAATAATCTTTTCATCATTTTTCGGTCAAATACGTTGTTATCTACTATAGAAGTTAGAGTTTGTAATTACAATCACAGCACCGTTAGAAAGTCAGATAATATAGCTTCATTTCAAAAAAAATAACTATCTTTAAGTATGCCAAATTTAAACCTATAATACAATAATCAGAATGATGAAAACATACTTAAAAGCGAAATCCCCATTGTCATTAGTTTTGAACATTATTACTGCTCTATTCTTACTCAGCCAAATGCCTCAGCATATCCTAATACATCGAGATGCTGAAATACTGAAAATTATATCAGTAACATTAGTTGATATCTGTGCTATTGCAATTCTGATCTATTCTCTATATAGACTTATCTTTAATAGATTAAAATTCTAGCAATGAACACAATTTTATTAAAGATTTATCAATTTTTTACGACAACCACTATCGTCGAAATATCTATAGGTCGATGGCTTAGAATAATATTTGCTCTCCTTTTATTGGTTATAGGTATAAAGGATAAGCACCATTTAACCACTTGGATCGCACTCCTATTTATTTTGACAGAATTAAATGTCGACATTTTCTCCAAAAGAAGCTCAAAAATTAGAAACGAGAAGTAAGTTAACTTTTATTCCAAACCGCGGGCTCTTGCCTAGCTTTAAGTGTGAACCAATTAGATGTTAATAGCTCCTTTTTAGCAACGGATTTATATCTTCTTTTCACCTTTCTGACAGCCTATTAATAAAAAATAATCTTTTCATCATTTTTTTGGTTAAATAACATGCTTTCCTATGTTTTTCAGGATACCGCATCCTGTTATAACAACCTATATATTTAAAGATCTGAAATTATTTACGTTTCTTAGTTTTAATTTCCACAAATGTGAGTACCAGCGCACCGACTATTAAATACACACATGTTGCAACTAGTCTACCGACGGTAAATTCTGTCACTTCACCTCGAAAGTAAACGTCAATAAGTTGCTGACTGAGTATGATTACCAACATGATCTGGCAGTAGATAAAAAATAATTTGCGGTGTGTTTTCATAAAGATCTATAAGTGCTGACTATTACTCCTGTTTGCTAATAAAATAAATTATCCTTTTTTATCGTCCATTACCCCAAGCGAATTGCACATAGAAATTTCCAAGCCTATCCTTCGGCGCATTCGAAACAGCAGCATTCACTACTTTCCATTCATTTTTTGTAATAGAAGATTTATAACCTACTCTGCATTCAGGACGAAAGATATTACGTTCCGTATTGAAAGTTTTCAAGGTGACACTCAAGTCTACGATAGCAGCATCGTGCTCCATTTTAGTTTGGTTGGACTGCCTGGTCAAAAAGTCTCCAAATTCTCCATTCAGATTTTTCTTTTGAACGGTAAAAGTAGTAGACTGCGTACCTACTCCCAGCTGCGGGCTAAAGATCAATCTGCCTGTACGTATCGCATTGGTAGATACATAAACCGTAAAATCGCCTGTATTCATTGTATTGTCATTTTTACTGCTTGTGGAAAGGCTAAAATTCACGCCAATGAGGGGTTGTTTGATCCTATATGCAAGTCCAGCTCCAGCATTCCACCCAAATAGAGGTACCTTTCCGGAATCATAATCTTTCAAGATCCTATTCAGATTGCTAGCGTTATTAAATTGAACACCGGCAAAATAGATCGTCTCAAATGGCAGATGTTTAGTCCGAGTAACCAATTCGTATTGACGAAACTTTATTGAGGAAAAAGACTATTTCGCTTCGATAACATTGATATTGGGTGCAATTTGTTTCAATTTATCAATAAATTGGGTTGGATTTTCCGGATCAACGAATATATCATCAATTACATTATAATGCAGAATCATTCCCCTTCTATAGGGCCTTAAAACGGTGAACCTCATCGATCCAAACCAAAATACCTTATCAGCTTCAACTTTGCGAATGGAGTTGACATCAACAGAATCGGTTCCCCAGATACTTTTAATAAACAGTTTATTGTCTTCAATCCAATAACGTTTATAGAAGAAAGTGAAATACCAGGTTAATGCAAATACCGCAAACAACAAAAGTGCCCCAGTGTAAAGTCCTTGCTCCAAGTCTCCATATGATACCATGGCAATAAATATAATCATCCCAGCCCCCCATATATAACTACCGAAGGGTATGTGGGTATTAAATACTTCTTTCATAATCAATAGTTTGCTAGGTCAGTTACTTTTATTCCAAACGGTAAAATTTTGCTTAACTGAAAGCGGAAACAAATTATAGACTTCACGATATTGTTCGAAATCTTCTTTCGTATTAACCTGAATATGGTAGATTGGAGGAATGACCTCGCTATCTATATTATCTTTCATAAAATTTATTTCTTCACGTAACAGTGCTGTTTTAATATTTGGCAACCAATCTTTTGCTAAGAGCGCGTTTAATCGCTCTGAATCCTCGAATAATTTAAGATCATTATAATGTGCCACTACTTGTTGAAGACTATCTTTTTGATGTCGATTTTTAGCCCTATAACGATCCACTAATGCTAAGTATCTATTATATAACTTGTTGTTTGCTCCATCGGATACTACTGCAATTTTAATTGATTCACTCCCATTCTTAGCCAACAATAATTCTTCTAGCTCCGATTGTTGATAAGTACTGTCCAGTAACAATGTATAATTATTTGACTCTTTTGCATCTAACCAAAATGTGGCTGACAAATAATATTTTGGTGTACCAAGTTCAGGTTGACGGGCAAATCGTTCGATCTCCTGTGGCTTCACCACATCCCTCTCCCAGGAAAAAACGATTTGATAGATTCCTTTTGGAAGTTTATCAAGCTTTATCTTGAAGGTGTCGCTATATAGCGTGTCTGCGATAACTTTACTTCCACTTTCCATCTCATATAAATCAAAATAAAACGGCGACTTGACTTCCAGACTTCCGGTAAGATCCACCTTTTGATTCCTTTCACAAGCAAATAGACTTAGAAAGAAAAAATATATTATTCCGTGATATTTTAACATAATCCTATATTAGTAATCCTATACGCACTTCATGCGGATAATAGGATATTAGGTTCGACATACTGCATCGAACCTAATATTAAATCAAGATGTTATTAATTATTTTGTCCAGTAAAATAGAAATCAGGATGTTCAATGCTTTTAAATTGAGACATTACCTCAAATGTTTCAGGATTTACAAAATAATCTAATTCAAATGTATCGGTGTTGATTCTTTCTTGAAGTAAATAGCGTACATCATTATAAAGTGCACCTTCATTACCGCCTGGCGTTCCACTAGGTGTAAATTTAAATTTGCCGTTTTCTACTGTATACGTATAATTGTACGTCAATGTCGTTCTGTTTTCGCCATATTTAATGTTAAATACAACAGCCATCTTGTTGTTCACAACTTGAAATTTAAAATCTGTCGTATTTAAAATAAGGGTCTGGCCACCAATATTCCATCGACCGATACCTGCCTTTGTTGACGCCTTCCTTGCGATAAAATCTGTACTCCACCCGTTAAAGGTTGTAACATCTGGAATAGTAATGATTGAAAAACTAGTCCCCAATGCTGTAATATAAGGAATAACAGAAGAAGAATTAATTTTCACAGGATATTCTTTACCTCCGCTGTCGATTCCAACAATCGAATTTTCATCCTTCCAAATAAAACGTTCTATTTTAGCATTACCTAATAGCGCTCCGCCAACAATCTCTAGTCCATCAATCGTACTACAAAAATCTGCAAACGAAGAAGAAAATGTACCATCTGAATTAGCAACAACCACAGACATCTTTTTCGTACTAAAACCAAATGCTATTTCTGCTTCTACCCCGTCAACGACAATGGAGGTCAATGGGTTCTTCTTAAAAAATGTCCTATTTTTTGTAATCGTATTCAGATAATCTTTCGCAATATATTTACTTGCTTCTGATTCGTTCGCCTTTACCAAAATTAAAGGCTTTTGAAACTTTCTTCCTTCAAAAAACAAAGTATCTCCGTGAGTTTTAACATAATCAAACTCAACATCACTTCCCATTCCTTTACCAGCCTGACCTCCATATGTTCCCGGATTTGGATCCTGTAGCATGGTGAGATAGTTATAGGTATCAAATGACAGGGTCGCCGCCATAATTTGACGGACCCTAAAAGTAGATTCTTTGAGTTCCGAAGAAGTTGCATCATTTAAATCGGCAACCATTTTTACGCGATCGTTATCGCCAAATTGCATGTAAAACCCATAGCCGCCAGAATACTCTGTCGTTAAACTTGCTTTCCATCCATATGGAGCACCAATTAATGTTTTCCTAACATACGAAAGGGTATCAGAGATGCGAGAGTCTGGATCAGACCCCAGCTCCAGTTCGACTTCTTTTGATTTTGTACAACTCATTGCGAGTAATACAAAACATATAAAATAAAATATCTTTTTCATCTATACATATTTTTTAATTTCCAATCCATAATACGGAATTTGTTATTCCAAATTCACCTTCTTTATTAAGTGGCATTTTAAAGAGGATTGGTAAATGATTAATATTTCTTAGTTGAGACCTTACCCGTGAGACTAAACTGAGGATTTGCTAAATCCTGAATACTTACAAATTTCAAATAATTAAGTGGCGTTTGTACACCGTTTATGCTCCAGGAGAATTTAAAACTTGTGCTCTCTAAATAATTTAATAAAGGTTTCACATCACTTATAATGTAAGAAAAATTACCGTATCCGTACCCGGCATCGGTCCCTTGTACAGTAGACAATTTTATCTTGTAACTCTCATTATCGATCTTAATAATATCCAAATCATATAAAGCATTCCAGGTATCAGTATTATTGCCAAATGGAATGGACAAGGTCATCTTGCTCGCACTAAGCATCTTTAACCGTACCCCTTTAACCTGATAACTTCCAAATCCATCTAGAATAGGCGTAAATAATTCAATCTGCTTAGGTGATAAGACATTTTCCTGTCCCCAGCTTGATCGAATATCCATATCGATGGTTTCAGTGATTGTTTTGTTCGTCACAGCCGTCAAAAAACTATAAGATTGACTCTTGTACTGCTCCTCCATTACCCTTTGAAATTCCATTTGTAATTGAGTAACATCAATATTAAAATACTTAATCATATAGTCCCGCACAATGGTCTCTTTTTGCTTTAACTTAACATAGGGAATTGAGTCAGATTGATAAGCAAATTGGTCATAATACAATTGCCCTCCAACAATTAGGTGCGACAACGTTTCGGCAAAATCCTCACCAATATTTTTACGGGCATATGGAGTGATAAATCCAAGTGCTCTCGCTGCTGCTGGTGTATTTTCTTGTGCAGTCCAATTGGAATAATAATCTCCAACACATACTTTTTCAAAATCGACTGGTATAAATCGTGTTTGATTTAATATATGGGTAAATTCATGATGGATCACTTGTAAATTCCCAATTACTGAATTAGGATTATTCTCATTCAGTCCATTTAATCCATAGAGTGTTATCCGGCGTCCACCATCAGCTGTTCCTCCTTTCACTGAGCCATCTGGGTCATAATCTCCGGAACCAAATAATGCAAATTGTTTTGGGGTATAGGTTTTAATAAAGGTGGCTCCCCCAATTTTATTGTATACATCCAAAAATCCCTTTTTAACAATATCCATTTGCGGAATCACTTTCGATTCATCTGCAGGAGATATATTTTTATTTATATCATGCATATTACGCTGATAGCGGTATACGACTTCGATATTATAGGGATCTGTCAGATTTTTAGTAATCCATTCATCAATCGCCCCCGGAACAAATGTATCGTAGTTCTGAAGCGTGTAATTTAGTTTATCTTCTTTATTACAGGCAAAGATTAATCCGATCAGACTAACTCCTGTAAATATTTTAACAATTGTTTTCATGATTTATCTTGGGTTTAGTTCGACACCTGCTAACTTCGCTTCTTGTGGAATTTGAAAGACTCTCCTCGGATCTTCAGGTTTAAGTTCTAGAATGGTTTCACGCTCATCATTGCCAATCATATTGTGCCTAACAGTTAATCCTTTACGTATAATATCAAACCAACGGAGACCCATCGACATAAAGCCAATTTGCTTAAACTGTAATGTTGTTTCAATCAAGGCTTCTTTATCATCAGCCACACCAAAAAAATCCTTGGATTTTGCAACTGTTACAGCATAGGTATTGGGATTATAATTATTAATCCTATTGCTGGCAAATAAATTAAGATCCGCCAAGGCACTATTGGTATTCCCCAATTCGGCATAAGCTTCTGCTCGATTCAATAATACCTCATCTGTAATCAATACGGGTACCATTAACATTGGATAGCCTGTATTTGCGGTTGGATTTGTCACGTACCAAAACTCTTTCCACAGATAGGTGGTGTAATGTGGAGATCCATAACTTACCCCAAAGTTATAAAGCTTAGCTCCAGCAGCCGTCATACCATTATAAATATTTTGAAACACATTTATCCCCATCGCATAACGATTGTTCCACCATCTTTGGTAACCGCTATAAGTTTCATTAATCAATAAGTTATAGGGCTGTTCGGCTTTGGCAAATTCTGTACGAACGGACTCAAACCCCAATGTCTTGAACGTGGAATTATAAGGAATTAATTTACCCGTAAAATTACCACCGAAAATCTTATTGGCATTATCCACTACCTTTTGCCATTCTCCTGTAAACAAGTAAAAACGTGTAGCAAAAGCATGAGCCGCTTCAGGTGTAAAGTGATATTTAGGGACATCCCAAAGTCCTTTTCCTTTGTCTAATAACGCTAATCCTTCTTCCAGATCCTGACGAATATTATCATAAGTCGATTTAACGGTTCCTCGATCATATTTTTTTATAAGCACCGTTTCAGGTTCTTTCACATAAGGTACACCTGGGGAATCATTACTAGCTCCCGATTTTGGGTCATATACTTTTGCAAAATAGTTGGCAAGCATAAAATGACAATAAGCACGAGCAACAAGTGCTTCGCCCTTATAAGGCAAAACATCAGCGCCAAAATCATTCTTCTCAATAGCATCCAGTGCATGATTAGCTGCTGCAATTGCCTCATAACATGAATTCCAATAAGCGGTTGGAGAATCCGTATCATCGCCGATAATATCTTTCCACTCATAAAGAGCAGGAACCGGTTGATACAAATCGCCAACACCTTTGTCTTCGACATTGTCCGAATACGTTTCAGCCATAGCCAAAGAATTTCGCCCAGGATAGGCTGACGCAACCAATCGTTTGACTTTATCTACAGTATTGATCTGAGCACGCATATCAGGCTCCTGATCAAGATATTTGCTACATCCGCTGAACAAAAAAGCAGCGGATAAAAGAATATATTTGATAGTATTTAATTTCATGATTTATATTTTTAGAATCCCAACTTCACAGATAACGTAATTTGTTTTGGCACAGGAAGAGCAACTCCACCATTACTATAAAACTCCGGATCGACTCCGTTTAACTTCTTATCTGAGTATAATAACCATAAATTATTCCCTACAAGATTAAACTGTGCTGTTCTGAATTTAATGCGTGACACGAGCTCCTTAGGTACATTGTATCCAATAGAAATTTGTGACAAACGAATATAGTCGCCTTTCGCCACACGCTCGGATGAATAGTTGTAAGCATTGTACGTATAGTTTGCCGCATTTCTTTCTTCCAAAGCATTCTTAACATCGAATTCTGCCGACAACGGATCCAAAGTCGAGGGAATCACCGTTATATACTCATCACCACGATATAAAAACCTATTGATCAAATCCTTTGATACATTATACATATCCAAATAAGATGAGGAATAACTAGGTTGCAGACGAACCTTATTACCAAAAGCAAATTTCATTAAAAAGGACAAACTGAAATTTTTATACTCTAATCGGTTATAATATCCACCCGCTATTGTAGGGTCTACAGGGCCTTCATATTTTAAGAAATCAGTTTCATTGTCCTGCAGCCAAAAATACGTAGCACCTGGTGTCCCGTCAGTACCGATAAACATCGGGTACCCACCTCTTGCGTTAAGCTTATCGAAATCGATAGAATACAATCCACGATGTGGCTTTCCTAATTTGGCCCCACCTTCAGCAGAAACTAAATTCCAGATGTTACGTGTCACATCAAGTTTTGTAATTTCTGTTTTATTAAAGCCTAGGGTAAACTGGGTCCGCCAAGTAAAACCTTGCGGATCTTTAAAAGGATATCCGCCTAGTTGAATGTCAACACCATGCCCCTTCATATCCGCATAGTTACCCAGTTTTTCGAACTGACCTCCAATACCCGATGTTCGAATAGGCCCAATCAAATCGAAAATGTTTCTTCTATAATAATCAAAGTTCAAATCAATTCGACGATTTAAAAAGCTTAGGTCAGTACCAATATTCAATTCGTACATCTTTTCCCAAGTCAATTCTGAATTTTCTAAACCGTCAATATTAATTTTACCTTCTTTCTCCGATTCGTAAGGTCGATATGCCACCGCATTATAAAATACAGCAGAGGAGTTTGACGCATTTCCCATATTTGCCACAAGACCATAAGTTGCTCTTAAGCGTGCTGAAGAGAGAATTTTATTTTCACGGTTGAAAAAATTTTCCTGGTCAATGTCCCATGCTCCCGATAAATTCCAGGTAGGCAGCCAGCGAGCTACATTAGAATGTCCCATTTTATTTGAGCCATCATACCGTGTCGTAAAGTTAAATGAATACTTATCCTTATAATTATAAGCACCTCGAAGTGCATAGGCCAATTTTCGATCATAATTATAGGCCATTGAAAAAGGAACGTTGCCACTTTCAATCGCATACTTGTAATAGCGATAGGTAGGCATTACTAAATTTCCATTGCCATATTCTATTCCTGGACCATTAAAATCATGATTTTGTTTGTCCGCATACTGAAGCTCGTAGGTTCCAAATAAATTTAATGTATGATCATTCCATTTTTGGTTGTATTCCAAATTGTGGCGCATATAATAACTGATCATATTATTATTGGCAACATTAAAGAATCCTCCATTGGGTAATATCACATATTTATCCGTATTGGGGAAATCTGGATCCGCGTACAAAAACCTATTTCCTGCATTTACTGTTTGATCCTGGTTTGCTCGATATGCTTTGGAAAGATTCGCATTTTCTGTGATCATATGCTGTCTTTCGGAGTTGTAATAACGATACATCCCATTTGCAGAATAAGTCAGAGAAGGTAAAATTTTATACGTTATACCAGCTTGAACCTTAATATCCATCAATTTTAACTTGATATAATTATTATCGAGTTCATTAAGGATATTGAATGGTGCGTAGTCTCTATTAAAATACTCAAGTTTTCCATTTTCATCGTAAGCGGTTATAATACGACTCGTATTTAGCGAATAAGAGTATGGGTTAATATCAAAATCACGAGAATAGCTACCATACACAGCATCCGAAACTCTATTTAATGTTCCTGGAGTACGCTGATCCCTAATATTACTTTGGAAGATAAATTCGGTACTCAATTTATCATTGATTTTGTAATTATTACGGACATTCGCAGTAAAACGCTTCGCAGAATTCCCCAACGTAAAACCAGAATCATTCATAAAACTAGTAGATGCATAGGTCTGGCTTTTAGCCGTCCCTGTAGACATACTTAGGGAGTGATCGTGAACAAGGGACTGCTTAAAAAGTAAGTCGAACCAATCTGTATTTGCATTGGTATAGCGCTGCAAAAATTGATACCGAGAGGGAGCATCATTGCGTAAAGCATACGAATCAGTAGAAGGATCATAATCATACATCAGATTATACATCTTGTTAAAGACACCTCCAGTTGGGGAGCGAGAAACCTGTGAATGATTTAAATAGCCTTTGTTTTCCATATCAATGATCAATTGCATCTGCTCCGCTGAGTTCATGATATCAAATTGGTTGTAATTAGGCTTAATATAGGTGGTGAAGTTTCCTGAATAATTAAAATTGACAACACCATCTGTATTACGTCCCCTTTTCGTATTTACGACCACAACACCGTTCATTGCAGCAGCACCATACATGGCTGTGGCAGCAGCATCTTTCAATACAGTGATCGACTCAATATCATCTGGATTTAAACCTGCTACAGAAGAACCTAATAGCGTATTTGCATCCCCTGTTGACAATGCCTCATTGGAGATATTGACCGCCTCATCCAGGATGACACCGTCAATTACCCATAATGGTTTGTTATCTCCAGTCAATGAGGTTGCACCACGTACCCGAATTTTAGGTGCCGCACCAAAAGTACCAGACACGTTCTGAACAGAAACACCAGCCGCTTGTCCCTCCAACATACGAGAAATATCCGGAACCCCTGCACGTTCAGCCTCCTTCGCATCGATCTTCGATGAAGCGCCTGTGAATAATTTACGATCCAAATTTTGGTACCCCGTGGCAACCACATTGACTTCATCCAATTTTTGATCATTAGCTGTAAGTACAATATTTATAGTTGACTTACCAGCCATGGAAATTTCCCTGGTTCCAAACCCGACATACCGAACGACCAAAACCGCAGATGAAGAGGCATTAATCCTAAAGTGCCCTGAATCATCTGTTTGCGTCGAAATAGAAGTTCCCTTTACAGTTACAGTAGCGCCACTTAATCCCTTTCCATTTTTGTCAGTGACTGTACCTGAAACGGATTGCTGAATAGCCAATGGGACTGTCATGCTGATATTCTTTGCATTACTGTTGACCGAAATGGTGTTAGCAATAATTTTGTATTCAATATTATTGCTTTTCAAGACAGCATTCAATGCTTCCTCAACGGACGCATCCTTAACGTTCACAGAGATCCGTGCTTTAGTATTCAGATTTTCACTATATAAAACACGTAGATGGGACTGCTTGGAGATGGCAGACAATGCTTCTTCAATACGTGCATTTTTCATATTCAACGTGACTTTTTGTGCCGTGCTCTTAGCGTGCACACCCGTCACAAATGCGAATAGAAGACATGTACTAATTTTCATAATACGTAATGGTTTGCAAAATCGTGGGTCTTGAGGGATCAAGCTCCACCTTTTGCTAAGTGGTAAGTTATTCATACATTTACACTTTGTGGTTAATTGGGATTTAATTGTTCATTTTTAGATTTAGGACCTGATGATCGCATCTTTTTCTGAACAGGGATGCTGCAACATTCCTGTTCTCTTTTTTAGGTCATTGCTTTTTGATGTATTATTTTATCATAGGCGCGCTATTTTCTTTTTTATAAATTGTTAATCCTTAACTTTTGGTAGCAATAATCAATTTATTGCCTTCTACTTCAAATCTTAGGTTACTGACATAGGATAACATCTCCAATACTTGAGACAGTTTTACATCACGCTCGATACTTCCGGTATACTCCTTGTCCAACTGCACATCTCCTCGGAATGTAACATCGAGATCATACCAACGTGATAGTTGATGTGCAATATTCGTAATCGTTTCCTTCTTGAAATAAAACTCATTATTGTGCCAAGCAAGATCATGGGCCAGATCTGCTTTTCCCTTAACTAAGTTGTCTTTAAAAGAAGAAGCATATTCACCAGGAAATAATTCTACCCGTTGATCATGTTGACGTACCTCCACTCTCCCCTCTGCTAAAGTTGTTCGAACATGATCCGAATAAGAATTAATATTAAAATGCGTTCCGAGCACTTTAATTTCATTACCTTTCGATTCCACAATAAAAGGTTGATCTGACTTGGGGGCAACCTCGAAATAGGCTTCTCCATCCAAAAAGACTCTACGTTCTTTCGGTGAAAACTGCGCAGGAAATTTCAATTGCGATAGCGCATTTACCCAAACTTTTGTGCCATCAGCCAAAGTCATCTTATAGAAACTTGCTTTTGGCACAATCAAAGAATTATACTGCAATGGGATCGCTTGATCTGTTTGCTTAACGATCAGCTCATTGCTGTTCCCGATTAGATTATTGTTTTTAGTCAAGGTTTTAGTGGAATCACTATTCAAAGAGAGCCTGGAGCCATCAGCCAGCACTAATACTGCACCACTTGTAGCAGGAGCAATATCTTGCTTTTTTGAAACTATTACACTTTTATCTCCCGAAAAGAATGAGGCAAAATCACCTCTCCATAATAGAAAACCACCTAACAAGAATACAATAGATGCTGCAATGCTTAAAGACCATTTCCGGAAAGATCTCGCACTGTTGGATTCTTTATTTTTCAACCGCTCCCATGCCTGATTTACATCCAACTGCCGAATAACGGCCAAATCTTCTGCTATATTTTCCGCTTTTCGGAAGGACTCTAAAAGCTGCTTATTTTGTGAACTGGCATTGAGCCATTCATCAAGCTGCACTTGTTCCTCTGCTGTCAATTGACCACAAAGGAATTTCTGTATTAAATCAGTGATATGTCTTGTGTTTTCTTTCATCAATTACCATAAAGAAACTTAAGACGAAGAAAAGGGTGACAAGAATTTAAATATTTTTTAACAAAAATATAATAAGGGGTATAAACTCGGGATTCAAACGTTTGAGTAACATTTTCATGCCGCGTTGCTTTTGTGTTTTTACAGTATTGATACTAATTTGCAGCTCCCGTGTAATTTCAAGATTGGATAAACCTTCAAGATAACCAAGCCGAAAAACTTGTTGACAGGCGAAAGGCATTTCCTCAATAATTTTATATATTTCCTGAATGACCTCACTGTGAATCATATTCAATTCAAGCGCAGTATTATCTTCTTCGGTAAAACCTACAACATTCCAATATTTTTGACGGACCTTTTCATGACGGATATGATTATAACAAGCGAAACGCACAGAACTATAGAGATAGTTCTTTATTGCAATCTCATTATCACTGACATGATCAGTATTTTTGAAATAAGCAATAAAAGAGTCTTGTACCAGATCTTCTGCTAGAGAAAGGTCACCAACAATCTTCCAAGCAAAATGGCAAAGTCCATTATAGTGTGTCTTAAACAATACTTCTTCTTTCTGCATAGTTAGATCTCTTCCACACTCTGATTCTATTATTTTTAGAGATGAGATTATTTAGGGTAAAAAACACATCCAATTGAGGATGTTTAATAATTGTATCGTAAAAATGCTCTTTTTTTTTGTCAATCCCAAATAATAATTCTAAACCCGCATTTATTCCTCTCTAGATTGCTAAACTAGTTTAGTTTTTTTCCGACAAACAAAACAAAATTCCTGCTTTTATTATTTATATAGCGAGAAAACGGCCAAAAACTAGCATTTTTTCGCTTTTTTTTACTATATTGTAAACTTTCAAAAAACCTTCATCGCCATATAAGCATTGGCAACGATGAAATGTAGAAGGTTAAAAATTAAAACAAAGACTACATGCTATTTACTGTTCTTTCAGGACTAATAACATCGAGCCTTATTGTTCCATTTGGTCGATTCCTAAAAACCAAATGGGGTTTTATTCTCGCATTCTTACCGGTACTTCTATTTCTATACTTTGCTCAATATATTGTACCTATTGGTCAAGGCTCCTATTTCGTCCAATCAACATCGTGGGTGCCCTCCTTAGGCATCAATCTGGATTTTAAATTAGATGGACTGTCACTACTTTTCGCCTTATTGATTACTGGGATCGGATCCTGTATATTCTTTTACGCGAATGCCTATCTCAAAGGTCATCGATATATCGATCGATTCTTTGGCTACCTCTGCCTTTTTATGTCGGCTATGCTGGGGCTTGTCCTGTCGGACAACATGTTACTATTGTTTATCTTTTGGGAACTGACCTCGATCAGCTCATTTTTTCTCATTGGATTTAACAATGACAAAAATGATTCACGCAAAAGCGCACTGACTGCACTATCCATTACCGGGTTGGGTGGTTTTTTTCTACTGGCAGGTTTTATTTTGCTGGGTAATATTGCTGGCACTTACCATATTACAGCTCTCATCGGCAAAGTATCGATCATTCAGCAACATCCACTCTTTCCCCTGGTCTTTGGCCTCGTAGCACTTGGAGCGATTACGAAATCAGCACAATTCCCTTTTCATTTTTGGTTACCCGGTGCCATGAAGGCGCCAACACCTGTGTCGGCCTACTTACATTCGGCAACCATGGTAAAGGCCGGAATCTACCTTTTGGCCCGTTTTTCACCGATACTTGGGGGCAACCCGATCTGGATGTATTCCCTCATGGCCATTGGTGGCCTCACGATGCTTTATGCCGCCTTCCATTCGCTTTTCAGAACAGACCTCAAGGGAGTACTCGCTTATTCAACCATATCCGCCCTCGGTATTTTGGTTTTCTTATTGGGGCTCGGCACCAAGGATGCCATTATTGCTGCAAGTGTCTTTATACTCGTACATGCCCTATATAAAGCCGCATTATTCTTGATTACGGGGATTATAGACCATGAAACCGGAACGCGGGATCTTACAGTCTTGCGGGGGCTACGCAAGGTATTAATGCCTGTCGCTATCGCAGGTTTCCTAGCGGCACTTTCCAGTGCAGGTATTCCACTTACATTTGGATTTATTGGAAAGGATCTGATTTACGAGGCAACACTACATGCCACACCCGATTTATTTCTCTATTTGACCTTCGCTGCAGTAGTAACAAATATACTCTTGGTCTCTGCTGGATTTATGGCCGGCATCAAACCTTTTATGGGTAAGCTACCCGAGCAATTTAATACAATCCACCTGCCCTATAAAGCCATGTGGATCCCACCTCTACTTTTAGCTATATTAGGCGTTGTCTTTGGGTGCATCCCAGGACTTGTCGGGGAATGGATTGCCGGACCTACCGCAACAAGTATACTCGCAAGCCGCGAAACATTTCACCTGAAAATCTGGCATGGCTTTAATTTAATCCTGCTATTAAGCGCTATTACAATTGCCGCTGGCACGTTACTTTATTTCATAAACAGGCCCAGCGAGAAAAAATTGGCTTGGATTGCAAATTTCAATAAGATTTCTCCTGAATATATCATCCAATTATGTGCACAGGAAATTGTTTTGTTCTCTACTTTCTTCACCAACAAAATGCACAATGGCTATTTGCGTTCGTATCTGTTGAAAATTATCTTATTTGCCGAATTATTGATCGCCTACCAGTTATATTTGGGCGGACCACTCCATATCAAATGGGAAACCTTATCTCCAGTGAGTTTCTACGAAGTCACCACAGTCTGCATTTTGATCGGCGCCATTGTACTCACCATCCGCACCTCATCCCGTTTAACAGCCGTAGTAGCCACCAGTGTTGTAGGCTATGCCATATGTCTTATTTTCGTGTTTTACAGTGCCCCAGATCTAGCGATGACGCAATTCACCATTGATACACTCACGGTGGTACTCTTCGTATTGGTACTCTTTAAGCTCCCTTCTTTTCTGAATTTGGCCAACCGACGCACCATCATTCGCGACGCCGTGGTCGCTATCGTTTTTGGAATTCTGCTATCCATGGTCGCACTCCGTGTCCTCCATGAACCAACGACAACCAATATCAGTGATTTCTATGGCGATTATGCTTATGTGCTTGCTAAAGGAAAAAATGTCGTCAATGTAATACTTGTGGATTTCAGAGGTTTTGACACCATGTTTGAAATTGTAGTATTGAGTATTGCTGCATTAGGGGTATATAGCTTATTAAAATTACGTTTAAAATCCTCTGATAAAGAATAATGATTGATAAAGGTTATGCACAAATGAGCTGATAACTCCTTGCTAAATAGTAACAAATGAACAGTACAATATTACAGACCGCTACGCGGTATTTATTACCGATACTCTTACTTTTCTCGGTGTTCCTTCTACTCAGGGGGCATTATTACCCCGGCGGAGGTTTCGTTGGCGGCTTGGTTGCTTCGATTGCCTTTGTGCTGCATAGTTTTGCCTTTGGTCCTCAAAATACCATGAAACTGATTCAGTACAAACCCCTGTCACTCATCCCCATCGGATTGGGGATTTCGGCCATAAGCATGTTCTTACCTGCATTTTTTGGCTACCCCGTCATGACCGGGCTTTGGCTGGAAGAGAAAATCCCCGTTATCGGGATGATAGGAACCGCCTTATTTTTTGACCTTGGTGTATACTTTGTTGTCATCGGTGTTGTCCTGACAATTTTATTTACAATTGCTTTAACTACTGAAGAAGAATAATGGAACTGATACTCGTGTTATTGATCGGCATCCTTTATGCTGCCGGAATATACCTCATCTTGCGTCGAAGCATGGTGAAATTGTTGTTGGGGATTATGTTACTGGGCAATGGTACCAATATATTGATCTTCTTATTGGGAAACATTATTAAAGGTAAACCACCCATCATTGGACCCGATCTGAAGGTATTCACAGATATTTATGCGGACCCGATTCCGCAAGCACTTATTTTAACGGCCATCGTGATCAGCTTTGGCCTAACCTCCTTTGCCATCGTTTTACTCAAGCGTGTATATGCATTGCTGGGTACAGATGATCTGGATGATTTGAACACGCCTGAGGAAGAAGATATATGATAGACAACCACATTATTGCCACGATTATCGTGCATTTATTTATTGCTATTGTCCAACTGATGTTGTGGCGCAAATCCACTGCACAACGTTTTCTGAGCGTTGGCGGAAGCTTGCTCGCACTTATTCTTGCCTTTAAACTATTCTTCAAGGTTTATGATGATGGTATTCTGACCATGAATGCAGCGAATTGGAAAGCTCCTTTTGGGATCGTTTTTGTTGCCGATCTATTCAGCAGTACCCTTGTTCTCCTCACTTCTATCGCAGGCCTGGCGGTCTCCATCTTTTCCTGTGTCGGTGTGGGGCGCCAGCGCATACTCTATGGTTATTTCCCGATCTTTCACTTTTTGATGATGGGGCTCAATGGGGCTTTTCTAACCGGTGACATCTTCAATCTGTATGTATGGTTTGAAGTTATTATTATTTCCTCTTTTGTGCTGATGACTTTGGGGGGCAGAAAATCCCAATTGGAAGGTGCCGTAAAATATATGGCCATGAATATTCTGGCTTCCACATTTTTCTTAACAGGAATAGGTATACTTTATGGTATTTCAGGCTCATTAAACATGGCCGACCTGGCCCTGCGTATTCCTAAAATACAAAATCAGGCTTTAGTAGAAATTACAGCAACATTTTTCCTGATCGGTTTCGGTATTAAATCCGCCGTATTTCCACTCTATTTTTGGTTACCGTCCTCTTACCATACGCCACCTTCGGCCGTAGCAGCGACATTTGGAGGCTTATTGACCAAGGTTGGGATCTACGCCTTGTTCCGGGTATTTTCCTTACTATTTATTCCCAATCATTTTACCAAGGAACTGCTTATCGTCTTAGCCATATTGACTATTCTAACGGGTGCTTTTGGCGCACTGATCAAAACTAATATCCGAAGGTTGTTTTCTTATTTGATCGTTTGTCATATCGGTTTTATGATTGGTGGACTGGGCTTATATAGTAAATGGGCTTTATTGGGGGCAGTATTCTATCTGATTCATGATATCATGGTCAAAACGAATTTATTCCTCATAGCCGGTGTTATACGACAACTCCGCGGCACCATGGATATGACTAAACTGGGCGGACTTTATGCCCAATACCCAAAGATTTCATTACTTTTTGCCATTGTTCTTTTTTCACTGGTGGGCATCCCGCCTCTCTCGGGCTTCTGGCCTAAAATCTATCTATTCAAAGATGCCTTCCACTTAGAGAAGTATGCTTTCGCGGGAGCCCTGATTATTGGTAGCTTTATCACCTTGTTTGTCATCGCCAAAATGTGGGCGCAGGTATTCTGGAAAGATGCGCCTGATCCGGAAATCATTGAGGACAAATTTGCGGGTATGATCGGCTATAAAAGAACAATGCTCATACTGCCTGTTGTTATTTTGGCTTCTGCGTCCCTGTATATCGGACTCAACGCTGAAGCGATTATCCATGTCGCGGATCAAATCGCTACACAATTATTGGACACATCACCTTACATAAACGCTGTATTAGGAGGGCAGAAATGATATGATAAAACAGTTTTTAATGAACCTCATGTTATCCTTTATCTGGGTCGCATTGACGGGATCGATGTATTACACCAACTTCCTATTCGGCTTTATGCTGGGATTTGGTATCCTCTGGCTTATGAACAGGAATGAGGTGGACCAACGCTACTTTTATCGGGTCCCCAAAACATTGAGTTTTATTCTTTTTTTCCTGTGGGAAATGATTGTTGCCAATGTGCAGGTTGCCTACGACGTAATAACCCCCAAGTTTTTTATCAAACCTGCGATTGTCAAGTACCCGATGGATGCAAAAACCGATTTGGAAATTAACCTGCTTTCAACCTTTATCTCGTTGACACCCGGCACACTTATCCTCGACGTAAGTGAAGATAAAAAAACGCTCTTTATTCACGTCATGTACATGAAAAGCAAGGAACAGTTTGTTTCTACCCTTAAAAATAATGTTGAACGAAGACTTTTAGAACTCTTAAGATGACTTTAAATAGCTATTTTGATTATGTGATCCTTCCGATCTTGACTATCTCAGTCATACTGGCTTTTATTCGTCTGTATAAAGGACCCCAGATATTTGATCGTGTTATTGCCCTAGATCTCATTATCACCATCGGAATTGGCATTATTACCGTTTATAGTATACGAACTTCGCAGGAAGTGTTTTTAGACATTGCCATGATCTTGGCGCTTATCGCATTTCTTGGTACGATCGCATTTTCATTTTATTTAGAAAAACAAAGCAAAGATGATTGATATTACTTTAGCCATTCTCAGTACCATCGGGGCCTTGGCCATACTATTTGCGTCTATTGGTATCTTGCGGATGCCCGATTTTTATTTACGCCTTTCGGTTACGGTAAAGGCGGCAACGCTGGGTGTGGGACTTTTACTTATCTGTGCGGCAATGACCTTCCCGGATGTATCCGTAACGACCAAGGCTATAGCTATTGGATTTTTTCTGATCCTAACGGCTCCGGTTGCAGCACACATGATTGGTAGGGCAGCCTATATCCAGCGGGTAAAAACATGGAAGGGAACCACCTTAAATGACCTTGAAAAGGAAGGTAAATTAGATTGTAGAAAAGAAGATTTTTAAGAAAAAGCGCATACGGTTTTTCCTAAAAATCTTCTTTTCTTATTCGAACTTCTTTTCTGGATTAGAAGATAATGCAAACAGGTGCTGGTACAGCAATTTCTTTTCCAGTATCTGTCAACAAACCCGTTTTAGCATCCCGGCTAAACAAAACAATGTTGTTGGTATATTGATTGGCGACCAAAAGATATTTCCCATCCGGAGAAAGGTTGAAATTACGCGGACCTTTACCTTTTACTGAAAGATTCGCTATTTTCTTCAATTCCCCATCCTTCTCGACCGAAAAAGTAGCTATCGTATTGGCATCGCCACGGTTGGTCGCATACAGGAATTTTCCATCAGCCGACATCTTAATATCCGCACCACCATTATTCCCTTTAAAACCTTCGGGGTTAATATCAAAAGTACTTTGATACATCCATGCATCACCATCTTTCTTATACGATGCAATTTGACCGGTCATTTCCAATACGACATACAGGAATTTCTCTTTCTTATCAAACACGATATGACGCGGTCCCCCTCCTGCTGGCGTAAAGATATCTTCTGATTCATCAGCAAGACTATAGGCATTTCCCGTTTTACTCACCGGATAAATAGAAATCTCATCCAAACCAAGATCTTGGACGTACAACTTATCTCCTTTATTGGAGAAAAAAGTAGAATGTACATGTGGCTTTTCTTGGCGTACGGGGTCCACCCCCTTACCCTCGTGTTGTATTAAGCGTGCTCTTTTGCTTAAAACACCATTACTTTCTAAATCAAACAACGCCGCAGAGCCGCCTGTATAATTTGCCACAGCGAGCAAGCTACCCTTAGGATGTACCTCAACAAAACAAGGCGACTCCCCTCCGGAAGGAAGTGAGTTTAGAAAAGTTAAATGACCGTCCTTAAAAGAATAGGCAGAAACAGACCCCTCTTGATTTGGAACCTCATTAACGGCATAAATAAAGTTATTATTTCGCGCTAAAAAGGATGGATCTTTACTTTCTTGCGTGCTCGACAAGGTTGTTTCACCAGTTTTAACATCAAAATTATAAATATAGATGCCCTTGCTCGCGGTTTTGCTCGTATAAGTGCCCACAAACATGGGAATCTGTTGCGCAAAACTAGCCAGAGGTAAAATTGTCATCAAATAAATAAATGCTTTTTTCATTGAAATTATTTTATAGATGTAGCTACTCATTTATCGAATGAGACCATTACATCAAGTTTGTTGCTAAATTATACGGGAACCCAATTAAATTCCCTAATTCATTCCTCCGTCTGAGGATCTAAAACCCCCTCCATTTTACAGGCGTAAATATCGTCAATAGACTTGTTAAATTTGGTTAAAACCGTCCTTTCTAATAGGCAAATGCGTATTTTAGCACATCAATTTTAACAATTCTAAAATCGCCCATTTAAAATATTGGGAATACAAAAATATTGTTAAATAAAAGTACGAATAATTCATATAATCTGATAATTTTGTGCTGTTGTTCAAAAAAGTATATATTGAACACAATTACTACGTATACCGCCGAAGGCAGCGTGAATGCTTGTGACAAAAAAATAAATGATGAACAAATAACCGAGTGAAACGAGTTCATTTATACAAATGAAGATCACTCATAAATATCATAAATAATTTATACGGATGAAAAAAAACATTTATATATTGTTTTTATTGCTGTTTGCATCAATTCAGGCCAGTCTTGCGCAACGTCAAGTTATTGATCGCGTTGTAGCAACGGTTGGATCGGGCATTATCTTACAGTCCGACGTGGATATGCAATATTCTCAATGGTTAGCGCAAGGGAATAAACCTAATGAAAATTTTAAATGCGGCGTACTTGAGCAGTTAATCATTCAGAAATTGCTTTCCCAACAGGCAGTAATTGACTCTATAGATGTAACGGAAACCGAAGTTGACGATAACCTTAACTCTCGCCTACGTCATATGTCACAACAGGCAGGAGGGCAAGAACGTCTTGAAAAATTCCTCAATCGCTCTTTATTGCAATACAAAGAAGAAATGCGTTCAAGTGTTTTTGAGCAATTGAAAGCTAACAAAATGCAGCAAAACATTGTTCAAAAAGTAGACGTAACACCATTGGAAGTAAAGCGTTATTTTGAAGGCTTGAATAAAGACAGTCTGCCTTACTTCAATACCGAGGTAGAAATTGGTGAGATTGTGATGATGCCCAAATTGACAGATGCGGAAAAAAAAGAGCAGCGAGATAAGATTGAAGGTATCCGCAAGCAGATTGTAGATGGATCGGACTTTGGTACAATGGCTCGTATATACTCGCAAGATCCCGGATCTGCTCCGTATGGAGGTGATTTAGGTTTCGGCACACGTGACAACTACGTAAAGGAATTCTCCGCGATGGCTTTTAAATTAAAACCGGGAGAAATTTCACCAATTGTAGAATCCAAATTTGGCTTTCATATTATTCAGGTACTCGAACGACGGGGCGAAGAGGTGCACACACGCCATATCCTGATGAAGATCAATCCTGGTACTGCTGCGTTAGAAAGAACCAAAAATAAATTGGACAGTATCTATAAACTGGTTGTTGACAAAAAAATGGATTTCTATCACGCTGCTACAAATTATTCGGATGCAGAAGAAAGCAAATTCAATGGTGGTATGATCCTAAATCAAGAAGGCTCAAGCCGCACAACCGTAATTCCTATGGATGGCTTGGAAAAATCGGTATTTACAGCAATCGATCCCCTAAAACCAGGAGAATACTCCAAACCAGAGCAATTTACAGACAAAATGGGCGATGTTGGCTACCGTTTCAATTACTTGAAAACACGTATTCCGCCGCACAAAGCAAATTTGGACGAGGATTTCACCAAAATCAAAGAGGCTGCCAGACAAGATAAAATCAATCGCAATCTAAGTAAATGGTTCGATGATAAATCGAAAACAACATTTATCAATATCAGTGACGAGTTTGGTTCATGCGATGAATTGAAAAAATGGAAAAAACAATAAGTGTACAGTACAACACTTATCCTATAAAAAAAGGGCTTGAATAGTATATATTCAAGCCCTTTTTTTATTTGGCAATCGTCATGCTATTTCTCAAACATCATCTCGATCAGAATATTCCAGTTCGCTTTCTTCACATCATCCTTCGCCAATTCGCTCAGTTGCCAGATACGAATATAATTATACTTCACCACCTTATCCTTTTGTCGTACTGTTGCAGTTCCTTTTGTATAGGCAAAATCGCCACTATACGAACGTTTTACTTCTTCGGGCACTGTTTCTATCGTCATCCGTTGTTTTTTGAGGTAAGCCATCATTGTGGCCTTTCCCTCCATCGGACTAGTCCAAGGAAACAAAAAGCGGACATCCTCACTTAAAAACTCCTTATATGCGGTTGGGTTATCGGCCTTCAGAACTGTTGACATCAATTTGTCTGTCTCCAGGACAATATCTTCACGCTGATTCAATCGCACTTTAGAGCGGTGCTTCAGATACCACGAATCGGTAGGTTCGATATATTCAAGATCAAATTCCCCATCCTTCCCGTTGTTTTCAACTTCGGCCCGAATATCGACCAGCCACTTACCCTTTTTGTTGCGTTTCCAGACAGTCAAGTACTCTCCATGACGCAACCTTGCACCTACTTTCTGAAAGTCCATAGACCCCGAAGTCACACCAAATTCCTGACTTTTAGCAATCAACGCAAACGTAGGTTGCCAATTTAAAACATCGGGAATATTTGGTCTATTATTAAGATAGTTGTAAGCATTTACTGCCGATGGGACGTAAAACGTAGATTCCTTATCAATGATCGAAAGAAACGCTTGATGCGGCGTAGTGGCTTTAGCCAGTGCTGCAGCATCCTTATCGGCCTGTAATAGGCTTCCAACTTTCTCAGGTATCTGCGCATAAAGTGTTGTACTAGCAACACTCATGAATGCGACGACGGATAGCCTATTCCAAAAATTCATATGCAAATTGATCTTTCTTTTAAAGGTTACATGGAATATCCATTGGTTTCCACGATAATGTGTTTTCCCAATAGGAATATTCCATTTTATTCCTCTTTTATAAATTCGATTTCTTATCTATCAAATCTTATTCCAAAGTGTTCCTTCTTTGCTATCTTTCAATTGAATTCCAATAGAATTAAGCTCATCACGAATACGGTCAGAGGTGACGAAGTCTTTATTTGCTTTGGCTTCATTACGTAGTTTAATGACCAGATTCATGACGTCATCGATATCATCGGATGCTGAAGTCTGATCGTTTCTAAGCCCTAGGATATCCTCAACAAATTCTTTCATGAATACTTGAAGACCTTCCAATCCTTCAGCGGTTACTTTCGCTTTACCATCATAAATCGAGTTGATGATACGTACAATTTCAAACAATTCGGCAATGAGTACAGGACTATTAAAATCGTCATCCATAGCTGCGTAACACTTGCGGCGGATTTCAGCTAAATTGAATGAATCAGCACCCTTCGACACCTTCAATTTGTCTAAAAGACTGATCGCAGTCATAAGTCTTTTATACCCCTTGTCGGCCGCATCCAATGCCTCATTGGAGAAATCCAGCGTACTTCTATAATGTGCCTGTAACATAAAGAATCGTACGGCCATCGGCGAATAACCTCTATTCAATAAGGGATGATTTCCAGTAAATAGTTCGCCCGGTAAAAATCCATTTCCGGCAGATTTGGACATACGCGCACCATTTACAGTCAACATATTCGTGTGCATCCAATATTTGGCAGGGCTCGTATGGTTACATGCTTCTGATTGTGCAATTTCATTGGTATGATGTGTAGCTGCCAAATCCATTCCACCGCCATGAATATCAAACTGATCACCTAAGTACTTTCTGCTCATGGCCGAACATTCGATATGCCAACCTGGGAAGCCAACACTCCAAGGTGCAGGCCAACGCATAATCGTTTCAGGTTTTGCTTTGATCCATAAGGCAAAATCCAAACGCCCCTTTTTCTCATCCTGACCGCTCAATTCACGGGTATTATTGAGCATATCCTCCAATTTACGATTGGTCAATATCGTATAATCGTATGTTTCAACGTATTTTTCAACATCAAAATAGACGGTACCGTTGCGCTCATAGGCATAGCCATTCTCTATAATCTGTTCGATCATTTCAATCTGCTCAGAAATATGTCCTGTCGCAGTAGGTTCAATACTGGGCGGCAACGTATTGAAAAGACGCAATACGTCATGAAAACCTATCGTATACTTTTGAACGATTTCCATCGGTTCCAATTGTTCCAATTTTGCTTTTTTTGCAAATTTATCATCCCCTTCATCACGATCGCCTTCCAAGTGTCCCGCATCGGTAATATTGCGCACATAACGCACTTTATAACCAAGGTGACGCAAGTATCTAAAAATCAAATCAAAAGACACAAACGTCCGACAGTTTCCCAAATGCACATCACTGTACACTGTGGGCCCACATACATACATACCAACAAGATTGGGATGAATAGGTTCGAATTTTTCTTTTGTTCGCGAAAGCGTATTGTATAAATAGAGATTATGGTCCATGTTTAATCGCTGCTTGGAAATCTATTTTTGTCTGAAATATATTTGAATTGGCACCCCTGTAAAGTCAAAGTTCTCACGCAATTTGTTTTCAATAAAACGTTTGTACGGATCTTTGATGTATTGTGGTAGATTACAGAAGAATGCAAACATCGGTGTCCGTCCTGGCAACTGTGTTGCATATTTAATTTTGATATATTTACCCTTTAAGGATGGCGGTGGATAATTCTCGATAATATCCAACATCACTTCATTCAATTTGGAAGTAGGGATCTTTTTGGTTTTGTTGGCATATACCTTGTCGGCAACTTCCAGTACCTTAAGAACACGTTGTTTTTCGGTTACGGAAGTAAAGATAATAGGCACATCTGTAAATGGTGCTATTTTCTCTTTGATGCGATCTTCAAAAGCCTTCATTGTTTTGTTGTCCTTTTCGATCAAATCCCACTTATTGACAACAATTACGATACCTTTACGGTTCTTCTCTGCCAGGTTGAAAATATTAACGTCCTGCGCTTCTAATCCATCCTGTGCATCCAACATTAAAATCGTCACATCAGAATCTTCCAAGGCTTTGATGGTACGCATCACCGAATAAAACTCAATATCTTCATTTACTTTGGACTTACGACGAAGACCTGCAGTATCGATCAATAGAAAGTTATGTCCATATTGATTGTAATGTATACGGATTGAATCACGTGTCGTCCCTGCCATTGGCGTTACAATGTTGCGATCTTTGCCGATCAAAGCATTTGTCAAAGAAGATTTACCCACATTCGGGCGGCCTACGATGGTATATTTAGGTAAGGATTCTTCTTCTTCCTCCTCCACTTCGAAATGAGAAACCACAGCATCCAACAGTTCACCTGTACCCGATCCTGTAGCCGACGAGATATTGAAAACCTCTCCTAAACCAAAGGCATAAAACTCTGCCGATTCATGATGCAATTTCGCGTGATCGACTTTATTGGCCACTACATACACAGGTTTGGAGCTTCTTCTCAGAATATCAGCGATTTCGTCATCCAAGTCGGTAATGCCAGTTGTGACATCCACCATGAATATAACTACTGAAGCTTCTTCAATAGCGATATAGACCTGATCGCGAATAGCTTCTTCAAAGACATCATCCGAACCATGTACAAAACCACCTGTATCAATTACTGTAAATTTCTTTCCGATCCACTCGGCTGTTTCATAATGACGGTCGCGCGTCACCCCGCTAAAGTCATCAACAATCGCTTTTCTACTTTCTGTAAGACGATTGAATAAGGTAGATTTACCAACATTTGGACGACCAACAATTGCAACAATATTTGCCATATTTATTTTATTTGATCCACCCACTATCACAGCAGGTGGCACTTTTATGCTAAAAATATACTTAAGGGAACAAAGATACGGATTCGAAAGGGATTATCGCGACACAAAAACAAAAATGGCTTTACCGTGAAGTAAAGCCATTTATAGGGTTTAAATTATCAATATTCGCCTAGTTAGACGTTGGATTCTGAGTCAATTTGCCCGGATATGAATTGATCGCATCCTGAGGAATAAAATAAGTTACTCTAAAATCTGTTGGTACAATATCTTCAAATTGTTTCTGTGGCCCCGGATAGGTACGGTTTAACGGGTCCCCATTACGGAACACATCGTAGCTGCGTTCAGCCTGATAGGCCAATTCCAACTGACGTTCTTTGTCAATCAGTTTGCTTGCACTGGCCGCATCAATTGAAGTATATCCGCCATTGACAATAGAACGATTTCTGATGGTATTTAAATCATTTAGCGCTGCACCATAATTACCTAATTTTGCATTAGCCTCTGCGCGGTTTAAATAAATTTCACCCAAGCGGCTGATTACAGGGGAGTGCAGTTGAGACTCCTCACCTTCACGTGAGCATTTCACAATATAAAACTGTGGATAAGCACGATTTAAGGAAATATAGTAATCAATCATACCCGAATAGGTATTACCGTCTTCATAGGTAATGGAATAAGTTTGCTGACCAGCATTAATTGTCGCTAAAGTATATTCTTTAACAACTTCTTGATCACCCACCTTTTTTACTTCTCGAGCAATTACTGTATTCCCATTAATAATGGCCGGAATTTGCACATAACTTAATGTTTTAGGGTCACCGACTTTTGCAGGTGAGTTCTGTTTGATAAATCGAAAAACAGTTGAGTAATTGCCTTTATCGTCTTTGGAATAAGTCGGCTCTATAAAAGCTGCGCGTGCGTCCACAATGCTATAATGATCTGGCCGCCAGTCATTACGACCAGTTTCATTCAAAAGATCAATATATTTGGCACTGGAATACATCTCACCCCAGCCCATACCACCAATATTGGAATACATACCACCGATACCATAATAATGATCATCGCCCGAGAACTCAGACGCAACACGTTTCACGGCAAAGATGGTCTCCTTGTTATCTTCAGGTCTAAAGGTATTGTATTTCATGAACTGCTCACGGGCCAACAAGACATATTTACCTGAATTAATCACCTTATTGGCATACTCTAAAGAAAGACGTGCATATTCCGCGTTCGGATTCTTATATGTCCCGCTCATGTATAGATAAATGCGAGAAAGCATTGCCTGCGCTGCACCCTTAGACGCATACGCTGCCCCTTTATCAAGTGTCATTAAAGCTTCTGCTTTTTTCAGGTCACTGATCGCTTGCGCGTATGTATCTTTGACAGACGAACGATCGGGCAAGTTTAAATCATTGAAGACATCGTCAGGAGTACCATTAACGATCGGAACACCAAGATTTGTCTCTGGACTTTGATAATATGGCTTCCCAAATGCACGGCAAAGGTAAAAATACATCATTCCACGGATGTAATAACATTCACCCAGTTTATTATCCATTTCTGTACTCTGACCTTCCGCAAACATCTTGATTACGTTCGAAGACTGTGCAATAGCCTTATAGCCATAGTCCCAAAAATTTTGCAAACGGTAATTATTGGGTGTTCTCGCATAGGAGATAAATTCGTAGAACGCATCTGTCGACGACCCGCGGATCATCATATTATCACCAGCGTATTCACCAAGACGGTGCATCGGATCAGACCAAGCTTTTAACTGCGCATAGGTACCTGTTACCATTGCATCCGGATTATTAACGATATTTTCTTCATCCATTGAAGTATAAGGAAGACGATCTATATCACAAGAGGACACTGCTGTAGCTATTAAAAGTCCTATTAGTATTTTTTTCATGATTGATTTTCTAAACGTTAAAATTAAAATGTCACACTTGCGCCAAACATATATTTACGAACCATTGGGTACACCGAAACGCCCGTTGAACGGATCATTTGACCACCCCCACCTTTGCCATCCGGCTCAGTCAATGGAAGCTCTGGATCGACACCTGAATAGTTTGTAATCGTAAATAAGTTCTCCCCAGCTAAGAAGACACGTAAATTTTTGATGTTATATTTCTTTAGATCAAAGTTGTACCCTAAGGTCAGTGATCTCATTTTCAAGAAATTGTTACTTTCTAAAAAGCGTGTTGAAGGTGAATTACCTTTATCTTGGTTGTCGTATCTTGCAATCGGGTGAGTGGCAACATCGCCAGGTTTTTCCCAACGGCTCCAACCATCCTGTAACTTCATCTGGTTACGATCCGTATAGGTTCCATCCGAATCAAATTCCTGACGCGAGTAATTATATAATTTCCCCCCCAAGGAGAAACCGAACACGGCATTCAGGTCAAACTGCTTATAACTTAAAGCCGTGCTGAAACCGCCAAAAAGATCCGGATTTCCTTTTCCTACATTACGGAAAGTTGCATTGGAATAGTTCGACGTCGTTGTCCTTGTTTCATTGCCATTGGCATCAGTCTCGTATCGATACCACATTGGCAAACCATTATCTACGTTAACACCAGCCCATTCTTTTAAATAATAGGTATCTACCGGAAGACCTGGCTGAAGCAGACGTTGCGCCGATCCAGCGATACCTGATCCATCACCTGCGATAATTGGTTTTGAAACAAGATTACCATTGGCATCTTTTGTCGCAAATAGCTCGGTCAATTTATTCACATTGTGACTCAAATTAACATCCAAGCTCCAATGTACATTGTCATTTCGAACGATGTCGCCACCGATGGTCAATTCAATCCCCCGGTTTTGCATCTTACCAATATTTTTCCAGATAGAAGTAACACCGGTCAGACCGCTGATTGGCACTTGATAAAGTACATTATCGGTCTTCTTGTCATAATAATCAACATTGAATCGCAATCTATTCTTAAACAAGGCTGCATCAACCCCAAAACCAGTTGTGTAAGTTTTTTCCCAAGTCAGATCTTTATTACCAATTTGGCTAATTAATGCCCCTGGTATACCATTATAACTTGATGATGCAGACACCGAGTAAAGACTATATTGCGGATATAATGAACTTGGTCTATTACCTACCGATCCATAAGCCGCTCTCAGTTTTAAATTATCTACCCAATCAGCCTTGAACCACTCTTCCTTATTGATATTCCAACCACCACTAACTGAAAAAAAGTTCCCATATTTTGCATTGGTACCAAAATTGGATGCTCCATCACGACGGAAAGATACCTGTGCCAAATATTTATTATCGTATGCATAGTTTGCATTAGACAAAAATGACTGTACTGCCCATTCGGAAATTCCACCTCTGGTTCGCTCTGGTTTTGCAACAACATCCAATACCTCGAAACCATTTACAATACCTGTTCCATAAGCATCTAAGGTTTTTGTCCAATAGTCGTTAAATTCGTATGCAGCCAATCCATTCAGGCTATGTTTATCCCAAGTCTTGTTGAAACGTAAAATCTGGTTGGTATACCGACGGGCAAATTCCATGCGATAATCTGTCACACGACCAATTACACTTTCGCCGCTGTTTGATCGTGGATCTTGATAGCCGCTATCGGAATAACTATTGTAACGATAATTGTTGACAGAAGAGAAAGTCAACCAATCTGTTAATTTGATGTCGAAATCTAAGTTACCCATAAATTCATAATTGGTATTGGCACTATGATTCCATTGGAGGTCGTACAAGTAGTTTGTGCTTGCATTGTTGACCCAGCCGCTGTAACGATGTGGCACTAAATTTCCATTTGCATCGTAAGGACTGTCCCAAGGCAGGTTTCCATACATGGCATTGACATCATATTGACGATCATCTACAGCACGTCTTGATCCCGCAATAGATGGCTTAATGGTCAGCCAATCGAAAGGCTTATAGTTGGTACGTAATCTAAAATTATAACGATCGTAATCATATCCTTTTACAGCACCGGCTTCGTTGTAGTAACCTAAAGACAAATAAGACTGTAATTTATCATTTCCACCCTGAATAGACAAATTGTGGTTTTGGACAAATCCGGTTTTTGTCGCCAGTTTCCACCAGTCAAAATTGCTATCACGTAATTCAGAATTCCATCGTGGAAATTTGATGTCACCTGGATTAGAAAAAGAGGCAAAATAATCATAAAGTTCAGCTCCATCCATCATTTCCATGTGCCCATTGGAAAGTTGGTTGACACCCATTTTTGTAGAAAAGCTAATGCTTGTTTTGGATGCAGTAGGGTTTTTAGTTGTCACAACGACAACACCATTCGCACCTTGAGAACCATAAATCGAGGTTGAAGCAGCATCTTTTAGGATGGTTAATGACTCAATGTCGTCCGGATTGATATCACCTGGGCTTGAGCCAACAATAACACCGTCAATGACCCACAATGGGCTGGTCGTACCACTTAATGTTGCCTGACCACGAATCACAACACCGCCATTTGACCCTGGTTTACCGGCTCCTGGGGCAACATATACCCCGGCAGCTTTACCATTCAGCATGTTTTCAACCGATGGCGTAGTGACATCGCGTAATTTGTTTCCTTTAACCGCCTGAAGAGCGCCAGTCAAACTTTCTTTTTTCTGTTGTGTTCCATAACCAACAATGACAACTTCCTGGAGTGCTTCACTATTGGACTCCATATTGATGTTAACAACCGGTCCTGTTACGGTCACTTCTTGTGCTTTATAACCAACACTTGTAACGACCAGTACATCACCATATTTAGCATCTATTGTAAAACGTCCATCTGCTCCTGCGGATGTCGATTTACCGCTCCCCTTAACGCTAATGGTTGCTCCAGCCAATGGGCCGTCTGTAGACTGCACTTTTCCATTCACTTTTTGTTGATAAACCGCGTCATTCAACAAAATATTGTTGTTTGGAAATGTAAGACCATTAGCATTAGCCGAGTTGTGTGTACTTGCAATGAGTAAAGCTAATGATAACAGACTCAACTTTTGATTGTCGAGAATCTTTGAAATCATAATATTTAATAGTTAGTTTAAAAATTGATTAGCTTGCTAATCAAAATTTAGGTACATGAATGCTAAAACTAACGGATGATGACAGCATATCAAAATTTAGCGACAAAGAAATAGATTGCGCCAATTAAACAAACGATTGCATAAACACACATTTTACAGCGTGATCCAATATCAAAAAATTAGAACGATTAAATAACAGCAAAAGACAGTTTGTTAACAACCTCACGACAATCGATAATAAGAAATTTAGAAGAGTAGGAAAAAAAGATGATCCTGAAAAACAGGCGGTATTATAGCGTAAATTAGGACACAAAAAAAGCCAAGATATTCACCTCGGCTTTTTTCTTTTAGTAGCGGGGACCAGACTCGAACTAGTGACCTTCGGGTTATGAGCCCGACGAGCTACCAACTGCTCCACCCCGCAATGTATTTTAAATTTCTTTAAAAGAACCGATCATTGCAATCGGCTCTTTCTTTAGTAGCGGGGACCAGACTCGAACTAGTGACCTTCGGGTTATGAGCCCGACGAGCTACCAACTGCTCCACCCCGCAATGTATTTTAAATTTCTTTAAAAGAACCGATCATTGCAACCGGCTCTTTCTTTTAGTAGCGGGGACCAGACTCGAACTAGTGACCTTCGGGTTATGAGCCCGACGAGCTACCAACTGCTCCACCCCGCAATGTATTTTAAGTTTCTTTAAAAGAACCGATCATTGCAACCGGCTCTTTCTTTAGTAGCGGGGACCAGACTCGAACTAGTGACCTTCGGGTTATGAGCCCGACGAGCTACCAACTGCTCCACCCCGCAATGTATTTTAAATTTCTTTAAAAGAACCGATCATTGCAACCGGCTCTTTCTTTTAGTAGCGGGGACCAGACTCGAACTAGTGACCTTCGGGTTATGAGCCCGACGAGCTACCAACTGCTCCACCCCGCAATATATTTTTGAACAAAATTGCTTTTTTCTTTTGAAAAAACAAGATTATGATCCTTCCGAATTGGAGTACAAAGATATATTTTGTTTCTTTGTAATCCTAATAAAATTTAGAAAAATGTCACATAAAGCAGGATTCGTAAGTATCATCGGAAAGCCAAATGCTGGTAAGTCCACCCTAATGAACGCTTTAGTGGGTGAAAAAATGTCTATCATTACACCCAAAGCGCAAACGACAAGACACCGCATTATCGGTATTGTAAACGATGAAGACCATCAAATTGTGTTTTCGGACACCCCTGGTGTTATCAAACCAAACTATTCTTTGCAAGAATCGATGATGAATTTTGTCCAAGGATCGTTGATCGATGCAGACATTATTTTATTTGTGACAGATATCCACGAAAAATACGATGAGAACGATGTCCTGGAGAAATTGCGTAAAACAAATTCCCCTGTTGCCGTGCTTATCAACAAAATCGATAAATCTTCGGAAGAAGAGGTCAAGGCTAAGATTGAATTTTGGCAGGAAAAATTAAATCCGGATACCGTTTTTGCGATTTCAGCAAAATTAAATCATAATGTTGCTGCCGTGATGCACTACATTAAGGACAAGTTACCGATTCACGAAGCCTATTATGAAAAGGATGAGTTAACGGATAAATCCATGCGTTTTTTTGTCTCTGAGATGATTCGTGAAAAAGTATTCAAACTATACGATAAAGAGATTCCCTACAGTACAGAAGTAATCGTTACATCTTACAAAGAAGAAGCAAATATCACACGTATTGCTGCCGAAATTATTGTTGAGCGCGACTCTCAAAAAAACATTATCATTGGAAAAGCAGGAGCCATGATCAAAAAAGTCGGCACCTATGCGCGCCAGGATATTGAAGAGTTTATCGACGGAAAAGTATTCCTCGAGCTTTTTGTTAAGGTAATTCCTGACTGGAGAAGTAAAAAGAACTACCTTAAACGTTTCGGGTACGACGATTAATCCGCATTGAAAAGTTCGTACGGAGATCTTTTTATACCGACCTCCCCTACACGAATTGTTCTTCTTGTAAATTTTTACTTTGCAAAATATTCACGAAGTGCTTTAATCTGTTTCAGATTAAGCACTTTTTTTAGCTCTTCATCTGAGGCTTCCTTCGCTTTTTTCACCGATTTAAATTCAGTTAATACTTTCTCAACGGTTGTTTTACCTATGCCCGGAACGTTTTCCAGCTCTGAAACGAAGGTCTTCCGGCTCCGTTGATTCCTGTGGAAGGTGATTCCGAAGCGGTGTGCCTCATCCCGAAGATGTTGAATGACCTTGAGGGTTTCAGATTTTTTATCTAAATAAAGTGGATATTGATCACCTGGGTAGAAAAGCTCCTCCAGTCTTTTGGCAATACCGATGACGGTTACTTTTCGCTCTATCCCCAACAAGCGCAGGCTCTTTAAGGCTGCGCCTAGCTGCCCTTTTCCGCCATCGATAATGATCAACTGCGGCAAAGGTTGATCCTCATCCAACAATCGTCTATAGCGTCTAAAAACAGCTTCCTCCATCGTGGCAAAATCGTTGGGTCCCTCAACTGTTTTCACATTAAAGTGACGGTAATCTTTCTTCGAAGGTTTTGCATCCTTAAAGACAACAATAGCCGATACGGGATAATTCCCCTGAATATTCGAGTTATCAAAACATTCAATATGCTGAGGGAGCACATTCATGCGAAGATCTTTTTGCATCTGTTTTAAGATGCGCTCGGTCCGAATATCAGGATTAAGCTTTTCATATTGCAACAGACGCTCTTTTCTAAAAAATGCCACGTTCTTTTGAGACAACTCCAGCAATTTTTTCTTTTCGCCCAGCTTCGGAATCGTAAATCGAATCCGTTCGTTCTCTTCAATATCTAATTCAAAGGGTACGATAATTTCTCGCGAAAGGCTTTTGAAGCGTTCCCGAATCTCCGGTATGGCCAAGGCCAAAAGCTCCTGTTCACTCTCATCCAAACGCCGCTTCATTTCGAGCGTCTGTGTCTGAATAATAACACCATTCATGACTTTCAGGTAATTGACAAAAGCGTATCCCTCGTCTGAAGCGATACTAAATACATCCACATTTGTAATGGATGAGTTGACCACCGTAGACTTGCTCTGGTAATTGTCCAGCTTATCCAGCTTCGCCTTAATTAACTGCGCTCTTTCAAAATCCAGAGCTGCTGCTGCGGTAGCAATACTCTCCTTTAAACGATTGGTCACCACAGCAATCTTTCCGTTCAGAATATCCTTGATATCACTCAGGTTCTGATCATAGTCGTCTTCGGACTGATACCCTTCACAGGGCCCCTTGCAATTTCCAATTTGATATTCGAGACAGATCTTAAACTTGCCTTTCCGTATATTTTCCTGTGTTAGGGCCAAATTGCAGGTACGGAGGGGAAACAATTCACGGATCAGATCCAATACAATATGCATCATCCCCACCGAAGGATAGGGGCCATAATAACGGGACCCATCCTTGATATATTGTCGGGTCCAAAAAACCCGCGGAAAAGGTTCGTTCTTGATGACAATCCATGGATAGGTTTTATCATCCTTCAACAGAACATTATACTTGGGTTTGTGTTTTTTGATCAATGAATTCTCAAGCAGCCAAGCATCAATCTCCGTGTCAACGATAGTAAAAGATATACGGTTGATCTTCCGAACCAAAACACGGGTTTTGCCATTCAGCTGATTTTCATTAACGAAATACGAACCGACCCGGTTACGCAAATCCTTCGCTTTACCGATATAGATCAGTTCGTTATTTTTATCAAAATACTGATAGACTCCCGGTCGATGCGGTATCTTCTTTAATTCTTCTCTATAGTCAAATACGTCCATTATGTTCCAATATCAAACACCTTTAGCAAAAAAGCCAGACAACAAATCTCGAAAAAATTTATTGTCTGGCCCAATGGTATTCGTTAAAATAACTTAGAAACCTAAGCGATCATCTTTTAGTTTAGTCGCATCTTTGCCGCTTGAATCTGTAGACCCATCTTCGACATCGGAGCCACCACCGCCCCAATACTGATTACAGTCAATGACGCGGGTAAGCCCACCCTGCGGTTGCTCAAAATCACCCTTGGTATACTTCAAATTTGAATCTTTATACACTTTCTGCATGTAGTAAGCGAATACTGGCATCGCTGCTGCAGCCCCTTGTCCGTACTCCATCCTGTCGAAACTAATGCCTCGATCTTCTGCACCAGTCCAAACACCCGTAACCAGTTCCGGTGTAATACCAATAAACCAGGCATCTGAGTTATCGTTGGTTGTACCTGTTTTACCGCCAATTGGATTTGTGAGCTTATACATCCATTGAATACGTCTCGCCGTACCCTGGGATACCACCTTTTTCAACATATCAACAATAATATAAGCGGATTCACTATTTAAGGCTTTTACAACCTTTGGTGCTTTATCATAGATTGGTGTACCATTTTTATCTTCAATCCGTAAGATCGCTGTTGGCTCAATCCAAGTTCCTTGATTCACAAATGCCGAATAAGCACCCACCATATCAAAGACCGACGCTTCATAAGCACCTAATGAGATCGATGGATAGTTAGGCACATCACTTGTTATACCCATCCGTTTTGTCAATGCAGCTACTTCCGCAGCGCCAACTTCGTGCACCAGATAGGCCGTCGCATAGTTTTGTGAATACGCCAATGCTTTCGCTAGGGTAATCGGGTTTCCACCTTGTGCATTTCCTCTTGGTGTCCATCCGTTATAAGTTTGTTGGTAATTGGGAATACTGTAACATGGGGAATAACCATTGTCAATCGCCACCGCGTACGTAAATGGTTTCGCTGTTGATCCGACTTGACGCGTACCCATTTTTACCTGATCATATTTGAAGTGGTCAAAGTCAATACCTCCAACCCAGGCTTTGATATGTCCGGTCTTCGGCTCCATAGACATCATCGCATTGCGCAACATGAGTTTATTGTACTTAATGGAGTCCATTGGCGTCATCATCGTATCAACACTTCCCTTCCATGTAAATATATTCATCGGAACCTTGACATTGAAGGCCTTTTTGATCTCGTCTTCATTCAAGCCCTCTTCTTTCAAAATACGGTAACGGTCAGAGCGCTTCATTCCGCTAACGAGCAGCTTGGCTTTATCTCCTTTAAAAGGATCTCTATTTTTCCATTGCGCGGCAAATTTAGACTGCAGTTGCCTCATCCACTCTTTTTGCGAATCTTCGGCATATTGCTGCATAGACATATTGATCGTCGTATAGATTTTCAATCCATCACGATCGAGGTCATAAGGTGTACCATCCGGTTTGGTGATGGACAATTTTGCAAATTCCTTTTTGATTTCATCCTTTAATACCGCTCTAAAATATGGTGCCAAACCCTCACCGTAATTTGCGATCTTAAGTTCTAAACCAAGTGGTTTTTCTTTTGCTTTTGTAGCCTCCTCAGCCGAAATAAAATTTGCGGCAACCATATTATTCAACACCGTATTACGGCGTTTCATTGCATTTTGAGGATAACGTACAGGAGAATATACGCCAGGTCCTTTCAGCATCCCCACCAAAAGGGCTGCTTGATCAGCTGTCAATTTATCTGGAGTCGTATTAAAATAAGTCCGCGCTGCAGATTTGATTCCGTATGTATTGTAAGCACCAAAGTCTACCGTGTTAAAATACATGGTAATAATCTCATCTTTGGTATAATTTCTTTCTAAGCGAACAGCTGTAATCCATTCCTGAAATTTCTGGATGACACGTTTAAGAAAATTCTTTTGTCGTCCATCCGAAAATAGATTAAGTGCCAGCTGCTGTGTAATTGTACTCCCCCCCTGTTTGTTACCGGTCAAGGTGTGAAAGATAACTGTAAAGGTACGCGAGTAGTCTATCCCAGAGTGATCATAAAAGCGCTTATCCTCTGTCGAAACCAATGCTTTGACCAAATAAGGTGACAACTCACTGTACTTCACATTGGAGCGGTTTTGGACAAAATAGGTCCCTAATACTTTATGATCTTCCGTGATAACTTCGGAAGCTAAATTACTTTTGGGGTTTTCCAAATCACTGAAGGAGGGTAATTTTCCAAATACGCCAAGACGTATACTCAATATAAAAAGGAAACCTATCGCGACGATCCCGACGATAATTTTCCAAAAATTGAACGTATACCGCTTGACATCAGCCTCAGTAAGTTGATTTTTTTTTGATACTCGTTTCATCTATTTACTAAATTTCAGACGTAAATATTATTCATTTTAAAGACCGCAATGCATAGTCCATTTTTCCATCTGCAGTCGTGTTTTGCAAACTTGGATACGGCATTTTTCGATCTTTAAAGACTTCAATTAAGACATTAATGCTCACTCTATCAGATAGTGTGCCAAGAATCCCTACTTTGGCAAAGGTATTACTAATTGGGCCAAAAGCAAGAATTTAAACGTGAAAATATTGAGGCGAACTACGCGCGTTCAATCAAACAAACCGCATAGGCAACCACCCCTTCCTGACGACCGATAAATCCCATCGTTTCATTTGTTGTTGCTTTAATAGAGATGTCGTCGATGTCCAAACCCGTTGCTTCAGCCAGTTTAACTTTCATTTGTGGAATATAGGGTTTGATCTTAGGAGCTTCGAGACACAGCATCGCATCAATATTGCCAAGCGTATATCCCTTCGCAGCAATCAGCGCCATACATTCTTTTAACAACAATAAGCTACTAATGCCTTTCCAGCGCATATCTGTATTTGGAAAGTGGTAGCCAATATCTTCTAAATTGGCAGCGCCCAAAATGGCATCACATATCGCATGGACCAACACATCGGCATCAGAATGCCCAAAGGCACCAGCATGATGCTCCAATTGCACTCCACCAACAATAAATGGATGACCTTCTTTCATCTGATGGACATCAAATCCAAATCCTACCTTAATTTTCATTACACGATTATAGCTATGGTGTCTGTT
Source organism: Sphingobacterium siyangense (assembly GCF_023277505.1). Taxonomy (NCBI): domain Bacteria; kingdom Pseudomonadati; phylum Bacteroidota; class Sphingobacteriia; order Sphingobacteriales; family Sphingobacteriaceae; genus Sphingobacterium; species Sphingobacterium siyangense. Next base: position 5,822,254 of record NZ_CP080574.1, read on the forward strand.
CATATCCTAGAAAACATGCCCAAACACCCGATTTAAATACAATAAAATACAGCCTATGTATGCTATTTGATAACCTAGCCTATTAGGTCTAGATCAAACCCGATTCATCTTCGCGGAGATCCCCGGGCATGAACATCTAAACACAATGACAGATTACTGCGAAGATAACAATTCGCAGCTACATTTACCGCGACAAAAGGTTTCTAGCAGGTAGCGCAACGAAAATCATTGAAATAACGGTTTGACCGGATGAAAAAAGAGACGCATAAAAAAAGGCTATCCTTGAGAATAGCCTTTTTTATATTATTGTCTGTTTGTTTTTCGAAACGCTTCTAAAAGTAAAGCTTACGCTTCTACTTCTTCGGGCGCAAACTGATCATACACTTCTCCAAAAGCATCGTAGTCCTGATCGCCATTAGGCTCAAAAACCTGAATATCCTTTGAGCGAGCAAAATCAACTATTTCAGTGTTGACATTTTCGTCAGCGACAACCACCATATCGGTAAAATGCAAAGCACCTTTGTAGATCGCCTCATAACTACCATCACCGTACACCTGCGCATCCGCGGCTTTAAAGGAACCTTCTGGCGCCATTTCAGCATACTTTGTACCTAATGTACCTTTAAATTCTTCATTGAACAAAGAGTACATCACTTTTGCATCCTTGAATGTAGGATCGTCTTTATAAGTTGTCTTCACGTAAGCCGGTACCAAAGCAGAGAACCATCCATGACAGTGTACTACATCAGGGGACCATCCTAATTTCTTCACAGTTTCCAACGCTCCTTTACAGAAGAACACTGAACGCTCATTATTGTCTGCAAAGAATTCGCCATGCTCATCACTAAAAACTTTTTTACGCTGAAAGTAGTCTTCATTATCCAAGAAATACACCTGCATACGGGCCGCAGGTAATGAAGCAACTTTAATAATTAGCGGATTATCATTATTATCCACAACAATGTTCAAGCCTGAAAGACGAATAACCTCATGTAATCTATTTCTACGCTCATTGATATTCCCAAAACGCGGCATTAAGATCCGGATCTCAAAACCCTTTTCTTGCATCGCTTGTGGAAGTTGACGTGTAATTTCAGAAATTTTAGTTAATTCGAGGAAAGGCGACATCTCGTGAGTAATAAACAATATCTTCGTTTTTGCCATCTCCAGTTATTTTTATTTATTATTTTCGAACAGTAAAATCGGTCTACAAAGGTACGAAAAAAATACTTACTATGCAATTTACTATTAATCATCGTTTTATATTCCCAAAATATTATGCACCTTTGCCAACAAAAAACTAAATAGCAAAGTGGAAATTTTCAAAACGAAAGCATCTCTCCAAGCATACCTGCAAGAAGCCCGATCAACAGGTCAAAAAATCGCCCTAATCCCTACGATGGGCGCTTTACATGAAGGACATTTATCCCTATTAAATTATGCAAAACCGATCAGTGATATTCGTGTTTGCAGCATTTTTGTAAACCCCACACAATTTAACGATCCGAAAGATCTCGAAAAATATCCACGGCCCATTGAAAACGACATCAGATTACTGGAATCCGTTGATTGCGACATTCTTTTCTTACCAAGTGTTGATGAGATGTACCCCGATAAAAATGAGGCCTGGCATCTCGATCTTGGCGAACTGGACCAAATTTGGGAAGGTGAAAAACGCCCTGGCCATTTCCAAGGTGTCACGCAGGTGGTCTATAAATTATTTACATTGGTACAACCGGATATTGCTTGTTTCGGGCAGAAAGATTTTCAGCAGGTCATGGTTATCAAACGCATGATAGCCATGAAGGATCTCGCGATTCAATTGGCGATATGTCCTATCATTAGAGATCAAGACGGCCTAGCACTGAGCTCTAGAAACGCACGCTTAAGCGAAGCTGGAAAAAGAACCGCTTTGGCACTCTCCCGTTCGCTGCAATATGTAAAAGATCATATACATGACCCTATCCCCCTAGCGGAAATAAAAGACAAAGCCTTACAGATTTTAATAGACACCGATGGGCTTAGCGTTGAATACTTTGCGCTATGTGAAAGTTCAACGTTAAAAGAAGTCAACCACATCGATTTCAGCAAGCAGCATGTCGCACTTGTCACGGCCTGGGTCGAAGGTGTCCGTTTGATTGACAATATGATTCTGAATAATTTGTCAAATTAATTGACAAATCTTTCAAATTCAGCAGAAAGCCCTACCTTTGCGCCATGGTAATAGAAGTAATGAAATCCAAGATTCACCGCGTTAAAGTCACACAAGCGGAATTGAATTATGTGGGTAGTATCACAATAGATGAAGATTTGATGGATGCCGCAAATATCATCGCTAACGAGAAAGTTCAAATCGTAAACAACAATAATGGAGCCCGTCTTGAAACATACGTCATCCCAGGTCAACGTGGATCAGGTATTATCTGTTTGAATGGTGCTGCGGCTCGCCTGGTTCAAGTTGGCGATATTGTCATCATTATTTCCTACGCGAACATGGATTTTGAAGAAGCTAAGCAGTTTAAACCTTCCGTTGTATTTCCAGACGACAACAATCATCTGATTAAATAATCAGGAAGCACTGTAAGCTTAGTATATAGATATTTCATATTTTTTTAATGAGTAGATCACGAATACTCACAAAATAAAATCGTATTTTTGAAGCGTTACCCTAAAAAGTAGCGCTTTTTTATGTACCGAAAAACAACAAAATCCCCACGTCAGCTTATCGCATTTTGCCAATTGGTATTAATGTCGCTGATTATTATTTCGGGTGTTGTTTTTATGCACAAAGAGGTAAAATCAACCGGTGAAATTGTCATGCACACCCACCCTTATGATTTTACCAAAAAACAAAAGCCGCAAGAAACAGATGACCAAATCGAATACCTCAATGTCATCTATCACAATACCTACGTACAAACCGAATTTACTGTCCTTGAATTTCCTATTCCGCGTGAAGTAAAAGAAGAACATTATAATTCATTTTGTCCGGAGGCGATCAGCACAACGATCGATCACTACCACTTACGTGGTCCCCCCTGCTTAGCATAAACCAAAAATCAAAGATTTCGAGGGCCCGTCCCTGGTTCCATAACAATCAAACGAACTTGGTGCAAACAAGTAAGACATTACGCATGTGCTAAATCGCTTGGCTCCAGAACGACAGCATGAAATACCGCTATCGAGATATCATCTTTGATCCCATTTTTATTTGCCTCTTCTTTGAGAATTGTCCCTGTTACAATAGCGAAAACCTTCGCTGAATACTGTCATTATGGTTTCAGTGAGCTCATTGGCATACATTACCTTGTCGGAAACAAGCTATTACCCTGCTTCCGATAAGACGCAATGCCTTGGACGCTATTCATAACGAGGAACAGACCATGCTATACGAGGCCTGTATTTATAAAATTTTTATAAAATTACGATGCTAAAGCAATACACTTTATTGGCCACATTACTGGCTGGTACATCCACTATATACGCCCAATCAAAACTTGAAGGCTACTTATTCAACAAAAACCATGAGGCGGTTCCTTCTGGTACACTGACTTTAAAAAACAGCAAGCTCGCAACTACATCCGATCCAAATGGCTACTTTAAGCTATCCGCCATACCAACGCAAAAAGTAACCTTAAATATATCGGCAGTGGGCTATCGCTCCATCAGCAAAGTCATCTCTTTAGACACGTTGAAGACGCCCTTGCAAATTCAACTGGAAGAAGACAACCTCAATTTGGATGAGGTCGTTGTTTCGGCTACACGCTATGGCGTCAAACGTAAGGACGCCCCCGTGGTTGTCAATGTCATTGGTCCAAAATTATTTAATGCGACACAATCTGTTGCTATGTCGGAAACATTGAATTATCAGCCGGGTGTACGGGTAGAAAACAATTGCCAGAATTGCGGCTTTTCACAAGTCCGCCTGAATGGCCTCGAAGGCCCCTATTCACAAATATTGATCAACAGTAGGGCGGTATTTTCCGCGCTAAATAGCGTATATGGATTGGATCAGATTCCAACAAGTATGATCGATCGTATTGAGGTTGTGCGCAGTGGCGGTTCGGCATTATTTGGTGCCAATGCGATCGCCGGAACCATCAATATTATTACAAAAGATCCTGTAGAAAACGACTGGCAAGTAAAATCCACCAATTCACTCATTGGCGGCAAAAGCTGGGATAATACGGTCGACTTCAATACATCAACAGTTTCGGAAGACCTCAAAAGAGGAGCCACATTCTACGGTATGCACCGTAATCGGGAAGCTTACGATGCCAATGGCGATGGTTTTTCGGAAATAACCAAACTTCGTAACACCACCTTCGGCACAAAACTATTTTACAAACCGAGTGACGTGGATAAGATAACGGTTGATTTTAGTACCGTGAATGAATTCCGTCGCGGTGGTGATCAACTCGATAAAGTACCGCACCTGACGCAGATCACCGAGCAGTTGGAAACCAGTTCGCTTGTTGGCGGAATCACATACGATCACTATTCCACAGATTATAAGCAAAAAATGTCGTTGTATGGCTCTGTGCAGAAAACTGTTCGCGACAGCTACTATGGCGGTCTTGGGGGCGGAACAACCCTTGCGGACAGCACATTAGCCGCAAATGCCTATGGAAAAACAAATGATATTGCGCTAGTTGCCGGGGGACAATATACCTACAACTTTGAAAGAGATGTATTTACTGCCGGAGTGGAGTTTTCATACAACAACACCCAGGATGAAATACCAGGGTATAAACGAACCATTGATCAGCAGAACAAAGGACTAGGCAGTTATGCCCAATACGAATGGAAGCCTTTAAGCAATTTTAAAACGTTAATCGGAGCGCGATATGATTACACCTATGTTGACGGTAAATATAGTCTTGCAGGTATAAACCGAAACTCGGATCAGCGCTTCGGCACCTTTAGCCCACGGTTGACCATCTTATACGATATCACAAAAGACCTTCAATTTAGAGGCGGCTATGCACGTGGCTTCCGCGCACCACAAGCATTTAATGAAGACATGCACGTCACTTCCATTGGCGGAAACCAAGTATTTGTATTGATCGGTGAAAATCTGAAAACCGAATACTCCAATGCCTATACAGGTTCTTTTAGCTACAATAAAAATTTTGGAAATGTACAAACAAGTTTGCTCGTGGAAGGATTTTACACGGATCTAAACAATCAGTTTGTCAACGTCATGGCGTCTGAAAAAGATGGATTGATTATTCAGGAAATGCAAAATGGTGAAGGCGCCAGGGTGTACGGTTCCAATATTGAAATCAATATCGCACCATCCTCCTGGTTCTCTTTCCAAACCGGTGGGACGATCCAGCGCTCACGCTATAAAAAAGACCAACTCATCTATACAGGAAAAGAAGATGGGCAGGACATCCTCACCAAGAAATATGTCCGTACGCCAAATATCTATGGTTATATGAATAGCAACCTGAAAGCGACCAAACAATTTGCGATCGATCTGACGGGCGTGTACACGGGAAAAATGATTGTTCCACATATCCAACAAGATGTAATGACCCTTAAAAATGCCCGGGACTTTGTGGAATTAAATCTCCGCTTAGGGTACACCTTTCCAATACATAAAGATTTCAGCATTGAAATTTTTGGTGGTGTACAAAACATGTTCAATGCTTTTCAGAAGGACTTCGACAAGGGAGCACTACGTGATTCAGATTATATCTACGGTCCAACACGCCCTCGAACTTATACGCTTGGCCTACGTGTTGGTCATTTTCATTAAGACAAATTTGGGATATGAAGCATTTCCAAAAAATATATGTGCTATTGATCCTATTCTTTTATCCGCTCTGTTCTCATGGACAGGAGCGGATAAATTGGATTGATTTTGCACAACTGGATTCACTCCTGACTGTTTCTCCGCGCGAAACACTTCTCTTTATTCATACAGATTGGTGCAGCTATTGCCGGAAAATGGAACAGGAAATCTTTACAAAAAAGGAGATTGTCCAATTAATCAATGAGCGCTATTACGCCGTTCATTTAGATGCAGAATCTATCCAAGACATTTCTTTTGACCAAAGTATATGGAGGCCCTTAAGCAAAAGAAAGAAAACAGGACAATACCATCCTTTAGCTTTGCAATTGCTACAAGGAAGAAAAATGATCTTCCCAACTCTCCTACGTTTTGACAGCGAATTTTGTCTAAAAAGTATACGACAAAAATACCTGAACTCAAAGGAGTTAGCCGTTTTTTTAGAATAATTTAACATTTACTTGTAGCGAACTCCATTATTCCTGCGTTTTGGATTTTATAATTAATACACACTTTAAGAAATTATGAAAAATATCACGAAATTATTAATGGCGTTTTTGTGTCTGGGGGTTCTTTTTACGGCTTGTAATAAAGATAATATCGATTATGATGCATTGAATAGACAACAAATAGAAGCTGCTAGAAAAGAAAAAGCACGCAGGGATTCCCTATTAAGAATACAAGCACCTCTTTTAGAGCAATACGCCAAAACCAAATGGAAAGAAAATGCACGGTTTTCCGACTCTACAGGAATCTGGTACAAAGTAGAGCTTGCAACAGATAACTCAACACCATATAGTTATACAGGAAGTATCGGCTATTATGGTCCACAAGCAAACGCGTGGTCTGCAACCTTAAACTTCAAAGGCGAACTGATGGATGGAACTGTGTTCGACAAAAATACAGATGGTGTTCCTAAAGTTTATGACGACATTCGCGTTGCCATAAAAACTTATGGCCAAGCATGGGTGCAAGCATTTATTCCTACCATTATTAATATCCAAGGTCAAGATGTAAGATTTGAAGGTTTATTACAAAAAGGATTGCAAAAAGGAGACAAAATAAGCTTTATTGCTCCTTCTTACTATTCTTTTGATCAAGTAGAATATACAACAGGAAGCGAAAAGGTAACTGTTCCTAAAAATACACCAGTAGTATACACCATCGACCTAAAAGCTGTTGGTGCTGTTAAATAAAAAATAAAAACAATGCATTCATCGAAGCCGTTCTCCTAGTGAGAATGGCTTTTTTGTAAGTACACGTTCAGAAGTGTAAATTAATGTATCAAAATGTTAATTGTTATAGCGAAAACCTTTAACGAAGAAAAAATAATATACATTTGCAAAGCTACTTTCATAAAGAAAATAGCTTTTCCTTGAAAAACCAATAAAAAATATAATGAAAAAACTGTTATCACCACTATTCATGGGAATTGCAGCAATCGCTTTCCTTATTATCAGCTGTAACAAAAGCGACGATGCGCCGGTTTATGATGCGAATGCACAATTTAAAACGGATTCTGTAACACTTAAAAATTACGTCAGCCAAAATTACCCTGATGCACAATACAACAGCGAAACAGGAATTTGGTATGAAATTCTTGCCGAAGGAACAGGGAACTATGAATATAAAGTGGTTGACACATTAAATGGCAAATACTTAAAATTTAAACCGACTGTAAAATACGTTGGAAAATTATTGAGTGGAAGTGTATTTGATCAAACTGATACTGCCAAAGAATTTGAAATCATCACAAACACGGGGTATCAGTATCCATTTTACAGCACCATTATTCCTGCTTGGACCTTCGCATTTGCTCCGCAAAAAATCGGTGACATGAAATTAGGTGGCTTAACGGAAAAAGGTCTACAAAAGGGCAGTAAAATTCACATCATGGCACCTTCCCTTTATGGATACCAAAACCAGGCTGTGGGAACTATTCCGGCAAACTCGCCATTGGATTTTGTGATTGAAGTAACGGATATCAAATAATTATAGCTTCTCTTGAAGCAATAAAGCATAAAAGCTCCTAAAATGACATCATTTTAGGAGCTTTTTAGTTCAATGAGGTTTTCAACAATTAATGTGTTTATTGTACGATAGTTTTATATGCTAGCAAAATTATCCAAAACTTAAAAGTAAGATAGATCTTAAAACTGATATATTTTAAGATCAACCTATACCTAATAACAATTTTCAATCGCTTTTTAAACAGTGATCAGTCATTGATCATTCAGTCTACACTGAGCAATCACTGAACAAGCACTGAACAATCACTGAACAAGCACTGTCAAAAGAGTTAATTTGATCACTATCTGATTTTAATTTGCCGCTAAAAAATAAAAGAGAAAAAGGGTAGAAGCTATACTTACGTAACAAAAAGAGCGCTGTTGTGCGACAATAGTATGATCCATAAACAACACCTTAAATTAATTAAACAAAGAAGGAAATTGAAACACGACTTGAAACAGGTGTCTAGAAAGAATAAAAGCTCGAAGTGGGGAACTCCGAGCTTTACCTAACCAATTATTAACCTAAATTATGAAAAGTTCTTTATATATTATTTTTAATATCTTTCGTTTCTTTTGATATATCAAAGGTACTACAGATCTGCTTTCATGTCAAGAAATTTAACAGCATTTAACGTTGTTAAAATTATGTTAAAACAATTTAGCACATTCAATACCGTCCCGCGTTGTAAAAAACATACATCTACAACGATAGCAGCTCAACAGATAGGCTCAACATGGACTCACTGTGCATTCATTCCACTTACAGGCCATAGCCGGTAATACGATGTTCTTCAATTGATCGGAAGATAATTTAGCGCTTTTATTCGACCAAGGGCGGTCTGAGTATCAAAAAAAAGAAATAAATTTGTGAGAAGATCCGACATCAATTGGTATCTTATTTAGTTAGACGATTAATAGCATATGAAAATAGCTTTAGCACAATTGAATTACCATATCGGTAATTTTGAAGCAAATACTAAAAAAATAATTAGCGCGATCCAACAGGCCAAAGAAGCAACGGCCGATCTTATTATTTTCGCCGAACTCGCGATTGGTGGTTATCCTGCCAAGGATCTTTTGCGAAGTAAGGCCTTTAAACGTCAATGCGATGAAGCTATTCATCAAATCGCTGCTCATTGTCAGGATATCGCCTGTATCATCGGAGCCCCAGTCAAAAACAGTGATCCTGAGGGCAAAGAGCTTTATAATACCGCTGTATTTATTGAGCATGGGGAAGTCCGAAACATTGTTAAAAAAGGCCTTTTGCCCGATTATGATGTATTTGATGAATATCGTTATTTTGAGCCCAGCAGACGTTTTGATTGTATCGAGTTGAACGGCGTAAAAATCGCCTTAACCATATGTGAAGATTTGTGGGATGACGACGAAGGGGGCAATTCTTACGTTGGTGACCCCATGGCAGAGCTGAGAAAAGAAAATCCAGACCTCCTCATCAACATTGCGGCATCCCCTTTTTCCTATACCCATTTTGATGAACGGATCAAGGTCCTCAGCCAACAGGTAAAAAAGTCTGGCAGACCGCTAATTTATGTCAATCAAATTGGCGCTCACATGGATATTATCTTTGACGGCCGCTCAATCGCCCTGAATAATGAAGGAACAAAAATTGCTGAGCTAAAAAGCTTTGAAGAAGATCTTCAATTTGTCACCTATCATCAACGAAATATAACCTCCACCACAGCATCTTCGAAAGAGTCTATTGCTGAGATGGCTCTTATACATGATGCATTGATCCTCGGGCTACGTGATTATTTTCAAAAATCTGGTTTCAAGAAGGCGGTTTTAGGTCTGTCCGGTGGGCTAGATTCGGCCTTAGTTGCTGCTTTGGCCTGCGAGGCTCTGGGTGCCGATAATGTATTAGCCATTCTGATGCCATCGGTCTACTCTTCCGACCATTCGATAAAAGACGCGATGGATCTCGTCAACAATACCGGTTGCAAACATTATATCGTTCCGATCAAAGATATCGCCAATGCCTTCGAACATAGTTTAGCTCCTCTTTTTGAAGGGCTACAGCCAGATACGACTGAAGAGAATATTCAAGCGCGCGCACGTGCGGTAATTCTGATGGCCGCTTCCAATAAATTCGGCAATATTTTACTCAATACATCCAACAAAAGTGAGGCTGCTGTAGGATATGGTACACTCTATGGTGATATGGCAGGCTCCATCTCTGTAATCGGTGATGTTTACAAATCCAAAGCCTACGATTTAGCGCGCTATATCAATCGAGAAAGGGAGATCATTCCAGTCAATACCATTGAAAAAGCGCCTTCTGCGGAACTTCGACCAGATCAAAAAGATTCGGACTCGCTACCCGAATACGATCTATTGGATCAAATCCTCTTTGAACTTATCGAAAATGAGAAAGCGGGATCTGAGGTTGTAGCAATGGGCTTTGAAAAATCGTTAGTAGAAAGGGTATGTAAATTAGTTAATAATGCGGAATTCAAACGTTTTCAAGCTCCGCCTATCCTGCGTGTTAGTCCAAAAGCTTTTGGTCCAGGAAGGCAGATTCCGTTGGTGGCAAAATATCCTTATTAATTTTACAATTCGGATTAAACCATATTTATAGTTTTTTGTCTAAAGTAATAGATTGTAAAATCAAAAAGGATGGTAGCATCCCGGACGATAAAAAAACAATTGCCATGAAGACCGTCAACTGTACAATTTTTACAATTGAAAGGTATGCGGATAAAGAATAAAAACAAATTAGTTAAATAAATATAAGTTCCATATAGGCCATGAACCATCATGAGTGTGGTTGTCCAATGCAGCGACAAAATACTCATGGTAGATTCATCACAGTTGATAAATAAATTACTACGATGAAAAAGATTCTATTATTTTTGGTGCTTTGCGTTGCACTCGCATCATGTTCGTCTTATCAATACAATACCACTCGGGTAGAAAAGATGGATTTTACTCCTTTCAAGACGTATGCTTGGTTACCTCCGGTAGACTCGCTTTCGAAGTCTTATTTTGACAACGATATCGCCAAAGCCAATATCCTGGATGCCGCGAATACTGCGCTGGAGGCAAAGGGCCTACAATATTCTAAAGATAATCCTGATTTACTATTTCGGTATATTACCATTGTCAACAATAAAAGCCGTTTGGTCTATGGTGGCGGCGGTTATTACGGATGGGGTGGCCCCTGGGGCTGGTACCGTCCATGGTTTTCACCATATTACTATGGCGGCGGCTATTACCCAGTTGCAAAAGAACGCTATCGTTATGGCCATTTGATTATCGAGGCCATCGATCGCAAAACGAACGCTGTGATCTGGCAGGCACGTGGTTCTGGCGATGTTGACAACCCCGAAAAAGCAATTAATAACATCAGCAAGGTTGCAAAAGGTGTTATTGACTTGTTCCCTGTGAAGACCTTAAAGAAATAAAAACCTACTAGCTGCTTCTTTGATTATTGCATCATAATACGCAAAGAGCTAGAAAATATTTATCAAAAAAAACAGGCTAATCAGCGCGATTAGCCTGTTTTTTTGGGTCTATACAGAAGGCCTAAGCTTTAAATAGAATGGCACTTCAACGCGATCTTTAGATTTATTGATAATCAATTCAGCAGCCATTCTCCCCATCATTTCAAAGTCAGTCGATATTGTCGTAATACCATTTAGGATAAACTTTTTCAATGGAGTTTCATTATAGGAAATGATACCCACATCTTTTCCTATGACCAGTTTTTTCTGAATAACCTTGTTTAACAATTTTACCAGATCATCTTCTATAATATTGATGTAACATGTTCCTTTCTCTACTTTCTCTTCATCAATATCGGATACGAGCTCGTGTTCAAATGCATATTGCTGACAAAACTTATAAAAGCCCTTGATAATGGCTTTTGGAAAGTCGCTATAATCGGGAAATACCAGTTTCAAATTCTTGTACTTACTCAGTACGTCATTAGCTTCCTCCAATGCGGAATAAATATCATGTTCGTAATTTTCATAAACTGCAGGAAAGTCTCCGGGCACATCTTCAATAAACTTACCCAATAACATCAGCTTTTCTGTCGGAATCTTACGGATGATGTCAGGTGCTTTGTCCCTTCCTTCTTTGAAATGTGGAAATAGAACATAGTGGTCATATGTCTTTGTTAAGCTTCCCAACAGTGTATTCAGATACGATAGGTCCGAATTGTATACAAATAGATCCAGGTTGGCATAGTCACTCAGCTCTTTTGCAAAGGAATCGTATACTATTTTTTTATGGGCACTTAGTTTGTTTAGAAAGAGTGCTATCTTAAGTTTAGATTCGACATCCGTTTTATTCACATAATACCCTTTTCCCGGGTTAGATGCGATAATTTCATTTTTCTTAAGATAACGATAGGCCTTCTCAACCGTATCACGGGATATTTCGAGATAAGTGCTTAATTCATTAATGGAAGGCAACATATCATCTCTGACCAATGTTTCATTTTTAACAGCATCTATAATTGTATTTGCCAATTGCAAATATTTTGGAGTAGCAGAAAAATCACTGATTTCTAATGTTTTCAGAAACTGATTTATGGAATTGGTCATTGTAAGATCTAAATAAACCCTAAATTACTGATTTCAATAGTTTAAAACAAGTTGGTTAATATTTATCCATTCACAAATTGCTGAAGTTATCTGGATCAAAAAAACAAAAATAGATTACTCCCATCCTAGTACCACCTGACCTAAACCAAAAAAGACCTTCCCTTGCTTCGTATAGCGTGCGGTGTAAACGACGGTAAACGATCCATCTTCTTCTTCTATCGCACCCAATGGTGTACGGGTGGCATGGTCACCGGCATCGGCCCAAAGGTTGTTGGGGGACTGTACCTTCAGCCGGCGCTCTTTAGCCCAATGGATACCATCGTCAGAAAGGCTGTAGCCGATTTCCTGATCACCAAAAGAATCAAAAATAGCGAGATAGCCACCAGCTTTAAGTTCTGTAACTTCTACATTTTCATTAAAAATAGCCGAAATCGGGATGGGGTTTTGTCCTTCGGGCAGCCGGGTCCAGGGGCCACTTAATCGGGGAGCTTTCGCGATCCCCAGTGGCCAATCGCTCTTGGGCACATGATTATGTCCATCGTAAAATGCATACCAGCTATCCCCTACCCGATAAGGATTGAATGCTGCGATAGCTTGCTGCCCTTCCCAGGATTGACTGTTTGCATCGGGCTGCAAGACAATACCCGTATCGACATAAGGTCCTGCTATACCATCCCGACCCGCAACCGTCGATTTTGCCCGCCAGATGCGACCGGCATAGTCATAGCCTTCCAGTTCGCCCCGGGCCTTGTCACCGCCACGATAGGCCACATAAAAGATATTCCAGGCCTGCTCTTCTTCATTAAATTCAACAGCGGTCACCCACACTTCTGAGCGCAGGTTAGTTGCCGAACGGCCGGGTACACTCTCAACGACGGTGGATTTTCTTTTCCAGGTTACCGCATCTGTACTTGTCCAATAGGCAATCCGCATATCCAAATGTGGCCGACCAAACATTTCATTGACAAACATGTGATATACGCCCTTGATTTTGACAACCTGACCGGTTTCAAAGCCACTTTTATTGCCGCTAGCGCTAATATCTGGGTGCTTATGGTCAATAATTGGGCCTTCTTGAATCTGTTTAACGACTAATTCCTTTTTTCCCTGTGCACAAACTGTTACAGCCATGAAAATACTGGTTATTAAAGCACTGAAGTATAATTCCCCTGATTTTCTACGCATGGTTATCTTTTTGATCAAATTGGTTTTTGTATTATCCTATTAAAACCTGTTTGCTCCTACTTATGTCCTTATTGACAGCGCAAGCACTAGGTTACAGATGTATTTTTCCAATAAAAATAATCAAGCTTTTCCGAGCAACTGTTCTGCACCGTTATGCCCATCAACAGTTCAGGACAGTCAAATCATTTCTTTTCATGATCTTTAAACCATCATATAATAATTAATATAATTATTCATAATTTTAGGTTAAAAAAAGGTTTTCATTCTCCCCGTTTGAAAGCCTTTTTTATGTTCAATTGTATCTTGGAGATAACCGCTCTTAATCACCCCTGATTTATTTTCTTCCGTATATCCTTCCCATTCGATCTAAATACCTTAAAAAGCTGCTGTGGTCCTATAAAAAAGGCCAGACAACGAATTGCCTGACCTCACACGATAACTAATAAAAAAACTAAATTTATTCACCTAATTCATTAATGCAATGCTTGTTTTGTTCTGAAATAACGCAGCTCAATGATATCATTGGGGATGGCTTGCGTATTCCAATGGTCGTGAATGACGAGTGCCGCTCCCAGGGCAGTGGCCTGCGCCATGGAAGCACCGAATACTTCACTGTTGGGAAAGGCTTGTGCGAGTAAGGCCATATAGATCGGATTGCGGCTAAAACCACCATCCACAAATATGCGCTGTACGCCTTTTTGGTTCATCACCAGCGATGTTGTTTTAATCTGTGCCTTGACCAAATGCATGATCAGCACATGATAAGCCTCGCTATAATTATCAAAATGACTCAGGTCTATCGTCGAAAAAGCAGATAATTCATCTGAGATATCCAAAGCCTGATATTTCTCTATAATAGCCCAGTCCAATGTAATCTGCTTGAATTTCCCGGTAGATACCTGAAATGCTTTAGCAATCCGTTTCATCTGTTCCTCGTGCTCATAGCCTGCAAACAAACGGGATGCTTTGACCGGTTTACCCGTATAGGTCATATATAAGAGACAGTCGTTATTCAACTCATCTTGGGTCAGCGGATCCGTGTTAAATGGATTGAATGATATGCACCAGGTACCCGTGGAAATCAAGATAAAAGGTTCATGAAAATTCAATAAATAGGGGATCAATGCCGAGGAACTATCATGTAGTCCGCTCCCCACCAGATACCCACTACCTGGAAATGTTGCCCGATATAAACGATCACCAGGGACAATAGGGGCCATTTTTTCGATGATGCCGCTATCCTTCACCCATTGATGGTAATCATTTTTCCGATAATCCCAGAGTGCTGTATGACAGCCTATACTGGTCATATCTGCATAAGGCGTACCCGAGATCAGATAACTCAGGTATTGGGGCAGGTGAAGTGCCCATTTTACTTCCTTGAAGATCGCCGGTTTCAATTTGGACAGACGATAGACCTGCAGGCCTGAATTGAGGCTTCCCAAACTTGGCGAGGAGGTCTCCGTCGAAAATTTCTCTTTGCCACCATACTGGGCATAAAAGGATTCCAGCATTTTTTTCGGATATTCTTTCAAGTAATTGTACAGGGGTGTCAATGGGCGGCCATCTTTGTCGATATAGACAAAGCTTGCTCCATAGGAGGTGAAATTAATGGCCTTGATCTCAAACTCCCCTTTCCGAAATACTTCATGCAATGAATCAAACACAGATAGGCGCAAACTTTCCAGGTTTTCACAGGGATCGCCGTCTTCATCTACTGTTTCCAAAAAACGGGCTGACCGCTCAAATACGATCTGATACTGCTCGTTAAATAGAAACAACTTCTTATTCGTCTTCCCGACATCAAATATCGCCACTACCGGTATTGGTTTCCCCTTCATTTCTCTCCTTCTTTATAAACCGGTGGCTACGGTATTCAGGCCACGTTCGGCGATAAGTTGATCTCTTAATTTCGTCTCATTAAACAATTGAACAGGGTTCAATGCTGCGCCACTGCGCAAACGCGCTTCAGCTACCAGTGACCTCACATCGGTACGGAAAGCATCCTGCAAAATTTCCTGTGCTTTAACCACGTCGTTTGCCTGTTGCGCCTGCTTCAAGGCAGTACGGTCCACCAGCAGTGCCTGCGCGTAAGCGATCTTAATGGCTTCCACAGATTGCAATAAGTCCACCAATGGATCTTTCAGGTTATGTGAGGCATCAATCATCCAGCCCAACCCTGAAGCATGGTCTATCCCATTGCGGTCCATTCCGTCAATCAATTCGTTAAAAATCAGAAACAATTGATAAGGCTTGATACTTCCCGCCGTAAGATCATCATCTGCATATTTACTATCGTTGAAATGGAATCCCCCCAATTTGCCTTCCATCAGCAACAAGGAAACGATCTGTTCAATATTGGCATTTGGCAAATGATGTCCCAAATCCACCAAAGTATAGGCCTTGGGACCTAATTTATTGGCCAGCAGCAGGGACTGTCCCCAATCACCGATCGTCATCGAATAAAAATAGGGTTCAAATGCTTTATATTCGACAAATAGCTTCCAATCCTCCGGTAGATGCTTATAGATTTCCTGTAAACTCGCCAAGGTATTTTGAAAAGCATCCCTAAAATTTAATTGCCCGGGGAAGGATGATCCATCTGCCAGCCAGACTGTCAGCGCTTTCGAACCGACAGCTTTACCATAGTTGATCACTTCAATATTATGAGCTATAGCCTGTTGACGAACTTTGGGGTCCACGTGGTGCAATGAGCCGAATTTATAACTATGCTCCTGTCCGACCTGATCCTGAAAGGTATTGGAATTGACCGCATCAAAACCGATTTCCAGAGAAGCTGCCAGGGCCTTTATTTTTTCGCTGTCCTTAGGAATATCCCAAGGAATATGCAAGGATATTGCACCGCTGGACTTATTCAGGGCATGAAGTAGGCCTACATCTTCAATTTTCTGCTCCAGGGTACCTGGCTCGCCTGGGCCAGAAAAGCGGCCAAAACGTGTCCCCCCTGTTCCCAGGGCCCAGCTCGGAATGGCAATCTGGAATTGTTGAAGTCTTTCGATAATGGGTTCCACATTCGGTATATCCTGAGCAAGGTAGCCAAATGCTCTTTTATGTTTATCGATGAATTGGTTATTGTGCTGATTTATAATTTGCTTATCAAGAATCATAATGTTTTGGTTATTGTAAAAAATCGTTAGGTGCCGCGCCTGTTTCCCTTTCCACACGCGACACCTAAGATATAAAAATTAGCGTACAAATGCCATTGCCACACCACCATCAACGTTCAATACATTTCCGGTCGATTTGTTCAACAGTCCACCCACAAAGGCAAAACAAGCGTTGGCAATATCTTCAGGTAAAATGATTTCATTGAGTAGCGTCCGTTTTGCATAATATGCTGGTAATTCCTCCACTTTCACACCATAAGCTTTTGCCCGGCCTTCAGCCCAGCCCCCGGCCCAGATATTGCTATCTGAAATCACCGCATCTGGATTGACTACATTCACACGAATACGTGCCGGTCCAAGTTCTGCTGCACATAGGCGGCTTAAATGCAACTGGGCACCTTTGGCGCTGCCGTAACCCGTATTATTTGGGCCACTGACCAAAGCATTCTTACTTACAATATTCAGGATATCACCGCCAATATCCTGACCTTTTAATACGGATATGGCTGCCTGTGTAACCAAAAACTGTCCCTTTACAAGCACATCATACAAGAGGTCCCAATCTTTCTGGCTATGTTCTTCAATGGATTTAGAAATCGATAGTCCAGCATTATTCACAATGATATCAATTCCACCAAATGCCAACGCCGCGTCCTTCAGTGCAGCATGAATCTGCTCTTCATTGGTGACATCGATTATTGCTGCGATGACCGCATCTTTACCAAAAGCTGTAATGAACTCCTGCTCAGAAGCCGCCAGGCGCTCGGCGTTGATATCATTCAACACGATCACTGCACCTTCCTGCGCCATCTTTTTGGCGATTGCTTTCCCTATTCCGCCGCCACTGCCAGTGACCAGTGCAATTTTTCCCGACAGCGGTTTGGGCTTCGGCATACGTTGCAATTTCGCCTCTTCCAATAACCAATATTCAATATCAAAGGCTTCCTGGCGTGGTAAGGCCGTATATTCACTCACCGCCTCAGCGCCTTTCATCACATTGATTGCATTCGTATAGAACTCTGCTGCCACACGGGCGGTCTGTTTATCTTTGGCAAAAGAAAACATCCCCACACCCGGGTACAATACGATAACCGGGTTTTTATCACGGATGGCAGGACTATTATCATGTTTACAGCTTTCATAATAGGCGGCGTACATGTTGCGATATTCTTCAAATAATGGCGTCAGTTTTGCTTTCAGCTCTTCGACGTTATCCAAGTTCTCCGACTTATCAATGTTCAACACCAACGGTTGGATCTTAGTTCTTAAGAAATGGTCTGGACAGCTTGTCCCTAAAGGGGCCAAACGGGTCAGGTCATTCGAATTAATAAATTCCAATACCCGCTCATCATCTGTAAAATGGCCGATCATATGGCGTTCGCTAGAACAGAATCCTCTCAGGATAGGCGCTAATTTGGCAGCTTGTGCTGCACGCTCTTCCTGAGGTAGGCTTGTTTCCTTTTGACCAGCAAATACAGGTCCTTTTTTTCCATAATTTTGCTCCAGGTAGGTCGCACAGGCTTCAATGACATCCAAGGAGTTGATATAACATTCGTAAGCAGTGTCCCCCCAGGTAAACAAACCGTGTGAACCCAGCATAATACCACGAATACCCGGATTTTCTTCCAAACAGGCTCTTAATTGTAGGCCCAGATCGAAGCCCGGACGTTGCCAGTCTACCCAGCCGATCGTTCCCTTAAACAGTTCTTGCGTGATTTGCTTACCATCTTTCGCTGCCGCAATGGCAATTGCTGCATCAGGATGCAAATGGTCGATATGCTTAAACGGCAGGAATCCGTGCAATGGCGTATCTATCGATGGCGCTTTGGAAGCTAAATCATAGATACAATGATTAAATAATTCGACCATCTCATCCTCATGTTCAATACCGCGGTATACATTCTCCAGATTGCGGAGCCGCTGTAAGTACAATGCTGCAAGGCCTGATTTTTTGAGCGTACCAATATCGCCTCCTGAGCCCTTGATCCACATGACCTCTACTTCCTCTCCGGTCAACGGGTCTTTTTCCGTCACTTTACAGGATGTATTTCCACCACCATAATTTGTTATGCGTAGGTCAGCGCCTAAAATATTTGAACGGTACAGCAGTAAAGCAACCTCGTCACCTGCTAGCGATTGTGCTTTCTGGTCGTCCCATAAATAGTTTACATGTTTGTATGTTTTCACTTTGTCTATATTCATATTAAGTCATTATTTTTTAATAGCTGTTCTAATGTATCCATGCGTTTATGATAACAGCATTGTTTCCAGAGCACAAAAGGGTACTCCTGATCTATTGCTGTTTGGTTCCTTTCAATCGCTTTAGCCGTTCATACCTATTAATTTTCCAATGTTTTTGCGAAGCCGACCACACCGATCGAAATAATGATCGTCACGATACCGGCAATGATTGAACGGTACGTTGGCTTGTCGACGCCTTTCCATTCTTTGAGCGCAACACCCCAGGCATTTGAAATCAAAATGATAAAGGCCATATGCAGTATCCATGAGCTTGCCCCATTACCCAGTCTGCTTTCCCCCATTCCATAAAAGAAGAACTGTAGGTACCAGGTTGTACCGGCAAGGGCGCAAAGCAGGAAATTTTTGGCTTTCGGTGCCGCGGGTTTACCATAATCCCGATAGCTTCCATTTTTTAAGAGTAGATAAGCGCACCAGATAAAATTGGTGGTGAAGCCACCCCAGAGGATGACAATATATGTCACGTTATTCTGATAGAGGAATTCACCCTGTCCTGGATGGGCGGCCTTCCAAAACGCATTAGCCACCTCGGCCATTGGTTTGCCAGCTTCGATACCAAAATTGAAACAGGCACTTAAGATACCAGACACAATTGCAACGATAATGCCCAGTCCAAAATTGTAATCCGACTTTGTTTCCTTGGACAAAGAAGATAGGTGCTTTTCTTTAGACATGCCGGCTTTGCCACAGAGGTATACGCCCAAAACGCAGATCATGAGACCGATGAAAATACATATTCCCGAATGTGTGGTAAAGAAATAATCGATACCGTGTTTACCGGCGGTTTGATTGAAGAAATAATAAATGCTTGGCATGAGCGAACCAAAGACCATACTGAGCCCCAGAATAATGCTGCTGCCCAGCGAAACACCGAGATAACGTACCCCTAATCCATAGGTAAGTCCACCGATTCCCCAAAGTAATCCAAAGAGAAATGTATAACCCAAAATGACTGCATCCGTACTTTGGATAATCGTCACAAAGTTGGGGATAGTCAATAGGGCGGCAATCGGAGGAACGATGATCCAGGAAAATAGCCCACCTAGAATCCACATCGATTCCCAAGACCATGCTTTCACTTTTTTGTACGGCACATAAAAACTTCCCGAGGCGAATCCGCCTATGAAATGAAATATAACTCCGAAAACTGCATTCATATATACGTTATTTAGGTTCTTAGGGACTAAGTTAATTCTTTGACTTTTCAGAACTGTTATGCACTGTTATGATCCCCTCGTTTGCGGGGTCAAAAACACAAAGGTGCTGTCCAAAAAGATTGGACAGCACCTTTGTGTTTTGGTATACGCTTAGCCCAACGATACGGGGCTCAACGATGAAAGCCTGATTTTTTTCGTCTGAAGTGCTTACCTCACTCAGCGTCATTCATTGCGCTATAATGAGATAACCGGCCATTCAGGACAAAAGTTATTTTAAAAGATTGACGATGGCAGCTTCCCGATCCTTTGGAAAAACATTCAGTTCAAGCAGTTGCCCATTTTTCAAGCGTCCTTCGACAATGGTCTGGTTGGGTGCATGTAATTTGAAATCCACATCCCAGTCCTTAGGCCAGGCCGGAAACAGGTAAATCTTATCATCAGTTGCCTGCAGCAGCATTTCCTGCAGTCCGATCATGCCAGAGCCACCCCAATTATGATCCGGCACCCAATCAAATCCGGGTCCCCAGAATGTTGGAAATCGCCGGTCAGCATTTTTGAGTTTTAAGACCGTGAGCTCTTTTGCTTCTTCGGTCAAGCCCAGGCGTGCAGCAAAAATATTATGCTGTTTCCAACCGACGTGGCTCCGGAATTTAAGCACATCGGGATCGTACTTGTAGGTATTTATCGCGGTAGCTAGATCGGGTTTACCGATACCATAAATTCCCCAGGGATATACGGCATATAACTGTGGCGATTCTGTATTGTTGACCCTCGCCCATTGCTGTGCCGGTGCCAATAACGTTTTTCCGTTCAGCTCGCGTAATGGCAAGGGTGGAATGCGTGTCAAAAAGCCCTGCAGATAACTTTTAAGTGTTGGATCGACCAGCGTTTCTGGCAAGGTCAGCATCCGGCGGGTCACCTGCTGTAAGGCTGCAATGGTCGTTGCTGAATTATAAGCCATTTTATACGTTTCGGCCGAAGAACCTGGATACAGCACAAGGTGCCCTTGATCGTCCAGGACCTTACTTCCGCGCTGACGTGCTCGATATTGATAATGTTCATCAAAAAAACGTAGGCAGCTTTCGATAAATGGAATATACGTATGAATATCAGCGCCCTGATACCGTTCTGTCTCCAGCATCATCATGCAAAACTCCAATACCGTATCCCACTCATATTCCAGCCAGGCATTGTATTCAAGACCTTTGTCAAAATCTTTTGGCCGTTTCCAATTGTATTCTGCCGGATTAGGAAGGCCGAAATTTTCGATCTGTTCGGTAAAACTCGCTCCCGCATGCCCCCAATAAACCTTGGACCTCCACTCGGCATTTTTTAGTATCCGTTGATAAAACTTGAACTGCGCCGGAAGCATATCTAAATCCCCACTTTTCAGCATGGGCCAATACACCAAACGCTGATTTTGGGCCGTATGCGTTCCCCCACCCCAGTTTCGAAAATCCGGTGTAAAATTAAAACTGCTATCGATGCTGACAGGATCATAGGTAAACAATCCACCATTAAACTTTGTTGGGTAATCGCCATAGGCATTACAGGCCAACATAAACCGAAATAACTGATAGTTCCGGCCGACCTGCCAAGCGGTATCGTTAGGGTCTTTCTCTCCGGGCTGGATAACGATATGACTTCGGTCCCAAAAGGATTTCCACCAGGATTCTGTCGCCTGCTTGCGGGATACCAATGTGGGCTTGGTTGCTGCCAGCTCCTTTAGTGCTGTCTTCCATGCATGCTGTTCAGTCTCCTGCCCCACATGTAAGGTCACTTGAAGTGCATGATGGGTTTTTGCAGTTTTACTTTTGAGGATCCAGGATCGATACGGTGTATTCATGTAGCTGCCTGACCGCTGACCGCTGTACACAAAATCCCGTCCTTGAACAAGACCACCGGAGATCAACTTTTTCAGCGGATTGTACAAGGAATCTTTTATTGCTGCCAATCCTTGTTGATTCACGACAATATCGAATGCGGTACTGTCCTGATTTTGATGGTAGAAAACAATATTATTTGCTGTTACTTCTATCTGGTCCTTGGGGGTTACCACCGGTTTTGGGGGAGCCCATTTCCAGGAGTTGGCATTATTTTCCTTTTTCTTTGGAAAGAGATCCTGAAAACGCCAGCTTTCATAAGCGGCTTCCACCTCAATTTTCCGATTGGCCTTCACTTCGAGATGGACATTGGGGCTGAATACATCCACCCAGACCAACACTTCGGCCTTGACACCTTTATGTTCACCTGTCACGACGATATGACCTTTGTCCAACTGCAATTCTTGCCGGAATTTTTGGCCTTCAAAGGGGTTCGGATACAGCTGGAGACGAATCCGACCGAGTTTCAACAAGGTGTTATTTTCATCAAATGCGCCTGTTTTGCCCAAGTACAAAAGCAACTCCCCATTCTCCACCCAAACGTTCAGGCCAATATCTCCCCCACCCACAGGCATCGATTCAGCAGAATTTTTGCTTTGTGTCGTCCAGGAGACGTTATAGTCTTTCCAGTTGAATTCTTGGGCCCGGGCGGGCGCAACGAAAACAACGTACAGGAATAGCATACCGAAGATAAGTTTTCTAGTCATTTTATTTACCAATCGTCTGTTCGAAAGGAGCTCAATGGTAAGCCATTGACGCCAAACACATCTCCAATAATATAATCTTTAAAGGCATACCGTACCGCCACCGGTTCAGCCACCTTCGGTGAAGCAACAACAATCGTCTTTCCTTTTAATACAGCTTGTGCAGGATAAAACTGCTGATCCTTACCGGCAATTTCAAAAGTCTTTACTTCTTTGCCATAGGCTGTCAATCCCAAAGGTGCATCGCTGAAGGAAAGTACCGCTGTGCTGCCTTTGATTTCAAGCTTGTCGTAACGGGGGCTTTTCAGATTCAGTGTACTAAAGCCATAACTATCGTGCAAGGCGAGGTAAGCCAGACGTTCACCACTTTGTTGTTTATGCGCCGGATGGATACAATTTTGCTCACCCAAATCCATTGTGACGGCCATTCCCGCCTGGGGAATCTTATCGAGCGACTGACGCTGTGCATCCCGCAGGTAGGCTGAATTATATTTTCCACCCACATGATAAGGGGGTAATGCAGCATAATCAAAGGGGGCAATCTGCGTAAAATAGAAAGGCAACTCCTTATTTCCCCACAGATCGCGGAATTTTTCCACCATTCGGGGAAAGAGAACTTCATACTGATCCGGACGCTCGTAATTGGATTCGCCCTGGTACCATATCATCCCCCGGATCCCATAACCGGCAACGGGATGGATCATACCATTATAAAGCATGGTCGGAACCCGGTTTTTATCTTTCAGCCCTTCTTCTTGTCTGGGGATCTGAATATCCTGTTGATCTGCTAGCCAGGAGGCTTCCATCCAGGCCTCGACATTGGAACCGCCATAGCTGCTATGGATCAAACCTACCGGTACGCCCAACGTCTTGCGCAGTTGTCGCCCAAAGAAGTACGCTGTTGCACTAAAGCCGACAACCGACTGTGGTTCGGCTTTCTTCCAACTACTGGGTTTACTGTCCACTGCCGGTTGGAGCAGTGGATTGCGCGGTATGGTGTAGATACGCAACTGCTCATCTTTTGAATTCATGATCGCTTCTGTACTGCCCAGGATAGGTTGTCCGGGATAACCTTTCAAAGGCATCTCCATGTTTGATTGCCCCGAACATAACCACACTTCACCGATCAGGATATCCTGAAGTTCAATGACATTCTTTTCAGCGACTTTGATCTGATAAGCACCGCCGGCAGCCGGTGTTTGCACCTGGATTTTCCATTGGCCCAAGCCGTCGGCTTTCGCCTGGTATTTTTGTCCGTTCCAGGACGTTTGCAAAGTCACAGTAGCCTGTGGATCAGCCCAGCCCCAAACAGGAACCTGCGCCTGTTGTTGCAGCACCATTCCGTCCGTAAAAAGGGCCGCTAAACGAACTTTCGCCATCGCGCTCCACTGCATAAGTAGCAGCGCTATCGTAAAAAAATAAGGTTTCATGTAAACGATGATCTATTGTTTTTGATTTCATGGGAATGAATAACACATAACAGGCATGATTCACTCCGGTTTATGATCAGTTCTCATCCTACGCTCAACGCGCTCGGTTTATTCATCTGATGAATAATCATTCAGACCCTTTTGTTGATCCATAGGAACGTGCGATAGACTGCACAATCCTATGGATGGGTGCATCACAACGCAGGTAACCACACGCTCATATCACCAAATGTACGGTTTCCCCAAGCAAAATAGGGCACCAATCGTACAGGAACAGTCTCCTGCTTTCCCGCAGCAGCTCTGCGGTACAGTGAATTCCATTCCGTGCTGCTTGTACGATAGGCGTTTCCTTCCAATAAGACAATATCCTGTCCGAGTATATCCTGATGTTTGGGTACAAAGTCCGTTGCCGGTTTCATTTTTAAATCAAAGATATTGACATCTGCTGCAACATCCTGCTTTTCCAGACAATACACAATTGGTCCACGCATAACAGCGACCTGGTTACGCGTTTCCTCAACAAGCGGATTTGACTCCATCAAAGAAATCGCCATTGGTAATCTGATCTCGATGCGGTCACCTTTTTTCAGCGATCCAGTTAAAAGGGCATAACCTTTCTCGATTGGTGTTTCAATCTTTACATTATTTTTCCATATTTCGGCTTTGCCGGCCCAACTTGGCACTCGTAGTTTCAGGGTATAGTTAGAAGGAAACTCTTTTAGAGTAAAGGTAGCAGATCCTTCCCATGGATAGCTGGATTCTTGTACAATGTTGATCTGTTTGCCTTGATACCTTGTATTCAATTCATTTCCACCGTACAGGTTGACCGCAACAGCATCTTTGGATAGTCCGTAAGCATAGTTGGCTACTTCTGCAATCGTACGAACGATATTGGGTGGACAGCAATTAGATAATGAGATATAAGGAACCCGCTTTTTCGACCAGCGCTGCTGGAATGGAAGATCGGAGGAGTAACTCAATGGATTGGTATATAAAAATTTGTCACCGTCCAAACTAATTCCCGAAAGCACACTGTTGTAGAGAGCCAATTCCAGGACATCAATGTATTTTGCATCACCGGTAAAATTGGCCATCCGCCAATTCCACAGCATATTGCCGATATTTGCACAGCTCTCATTATGGGCTGTCAAATTGGGCAATTGATAATCCCGGCCAAAAGCTTGGTGGATCTTTTGCACGTCCGTTGGGTCATAGGATGTTCCGTCCGGTGAGGTTCCGTCATACAGTGCACCTAAGCCTCCCGTGATGTACATCTTACGCTGGGTGACATCATCCCAGATCTCAAAAAGACGGTTGCTCAGTGTTGTATCGGCCAGCTCGGCGCATAAATCCGCTACACCCGCATAGAGGTAGCTTGCACGCACGGCATGCCCTGTGGCTTTATGTTGCTTCCGGAAAGGAATGCGGTCCTGATTGTCGTCCGTGCCATCTTCAATTTCACCTTTGATATCGATCAAATGTTTAGCCAGTTCGAGGTACTTGGGGTCCTTGGTTGTCCGATAGAGTTCGATGGTCCCCATATAATGGGACGGACAAATCGCATTGCGGGCCAAGGTTGGGTTGGACTTTTTATAGAATCCATACAGGTAATCTGCCGCTTTTATCGCAATATTCAATAGGTCGCGCTGTCCAGTCGTGCGATAATGTATGCATCCGGCGGTCATTAAGTGACCAATATTATAGGATTCAAAACTTAAACGGTCCTGAAATTCGATATTCTCACCCGATCGTTGCTGGTCAATGGTTGCTTTGGTATAGATATAACCGTCTGCACGTTGCGCTTTGCGGATTACTGGGATTACTTCGTCCAGCATGCGAAGCAGCTTTTTATCTTTCGTCTGTGCATAGATGGCGCAGACAGCTTCCAAGGTTTTGTAAAAATCACCATCATGAAAGGAAGGTCCGCTATGTTCACCCTTTTCCAATCCAGCGGCTATTTCAAAATTGCGATAGGCATGACTGATGGAGGCATCAGTATAGACGTGCCAAAGTTTCGGCACCATCTGCTCATAGCATGACTTTGTACGATCCGCCCAAAAGCCTTTCGTCCATTTCACGTCGCCCATATCTACAGCTTTCTGAACAGCATAGGGACTCGCCCCCGTGTTGGTAATTGACTTTTCTTGCGCCTGCGATCTCCAGGCAAACGCAACAGAAAGGGCCATCATTACTAATTTACGCTTCTTCATCTTTTTCTATTTTACATCTAACCACAGTAAGTCAACTTTCCCTTGTAATCCGGAAGGTAATAAGCCTTTGAGGAACTTGTCTGACGCTGTTGTCTGTATTTTCTTTTCTACTGTTGTATTCTCTTTTTCATAAAGGAAACGGTTCCCCCATGTATTATAGACCTTGACGTCTATTATATTATCACCTTGTCGAATAAAATCTGTTACATCAATTTGATAGGGTTTGGTCCACAGGACACCTGCATATCGGCCATTGATAAAGATTTCGGCCATGGATTCAATGTCCGAAAATTGCAAATAAGCCCGTTGATTTTTAACTATTTTTTGGATATGAACGGTAGTTTGATAATTTCCCGATCCAGCATGATATTTAATGTCATCGTCTGCACTGGCTGTCCAAAACTGAGGCTCTTGCTGTTTAATTGCCCGCTTGCGGGATAGCCCATCAGCCGTAAATGACCAGGCTCCTGTCAAAGCTGTTTTTCGGGAGTATTGATAGGTCGGTATATCGATTTTTGTATCGCTGGTCAATACAAAGCCAGATTGATAAGCATCAAACGATAGTTCAGCCACTGTCCTATCGTTGATCACTTTAAACGGTAAAACCGCTAGTTTATCGCTTACAGGATCGTAACGGTAGGCATATTTTACTTTTGTCCGTAAAGATAAAGTTGCCTTTTGTGCTAAACTATCTTGATTGGCTACAAAAAACAAATCACCACCATCGAAACGGCGATGGTTCCAAGAAATATGTCGATTGTACCCTTCGTTGATCAGCACATCGGGAGCAATATTTAATGGACTAAAATCCTTGGCGTTATAGTTTCCCACAAGTACGCGCCCTTTGCCGAATTGCTTAACTTGTACTGTTGTATTTGTCAATGGTTTGAGGTCGCTGAATAATTCTGCGAGCAAAGCGCGATACTGTTGTGCTTTTTCGTCCGTCAGTTTGCCCCGCCATGTCTGTGGGATATCTTGGAAGAGCACCGTAGCCCCCGCATGGACGAGCGTACGCAAGCGTTCCAGGGTACGTAGTGAATATTGACTGCCATTTGGATTCAACGCAGTTTGACCTGGCATCACAAGGATAGCATAAGCGATATCGTCCGCAAAAATCACCTTACCGTCCTGCACCCGAGTCTGGTTCCAAAGCGCATCGGGGTTGAAGGAATCGTAGGCATAGCCGCGTAGTGGATCGACCCAATCTTCCGGCCTATACATATTGGCTCCAGTAGTTACACCAGCGATTTTTTGCAAGGGTAAGCCGACATTGGCCAACAGAGAATCTGTCCGATGGACACGACCTTCACCGATAATACCTGGCAGCACATCGACCAAAGCACTTGGGAGTACCGA
The DNA here is from genome assembly GCF_023277505.1 of Sphingobacterium siyangense. Taxonomy (NCBI): domain Bacteria; kingdom Pseudomonadati; phylum Bacteroidota; class Sphingobacteriia; order Sphingobacteriales; family Sphingobacteriaceae; genus Sphingobacterium; species Sphingobacterium siyangense. Next base: position 5,849,943 of record NZ_CP080574.1, read on the forward strand.
TCTTCGGGGAATCTCCTCACCAATAAACACGGCCACATCGCGTACAGGTACCCCGTATTGCAATAACTGCTGTGAACGGATCGCATAATTGACCCATTCCTTAGCGGGTTTCCACCAGGTTTGATCGCGCTGAAAATAGGTTCCGATACCATCCATTGTCATGCCTGGCTTACGGTTCATCCATGGATTATGGACATACACATGGTAAACCAGATTGTTGATCCCCAAGGCATAATTTCGGTCCTGAAGACTTTTCAGGAGCCGTGGATGTTCATCCCATTGCGCTCGAATCTGGGTAAAGGCTTCGGACATGGTGACCCGCTTGCCATAAATATGGCTTCCTGAAATGGCATCTAGGATATCCGCAGGTTTGTCGTGCGAGGGGCTTCTGAGCCAAAATTCCCCCATCGGACGATCGGTCGAAGCAAAATGAGCCAAACCGTCACCAACCATCACAGGGGCTGTGGCCTCGGCAGTAAATTCGACACCGTATTCATCTGCTTTCCGACGTAATGTTGCATAGCCATTCTCCTGCAACAGTTCGCTGATCGTCTGTCTGTAATCTTGCAAAAAGGCTTCAGAATCTTCCACAGTATTGACAAAACAACCTGCTAAAACAGGGAGATAGCCGGTCAGGTCATATCCCCGGCGTTTTAAAAACTCATCCGGAAAACTACGGGTCCAGTTTTGACTGCCACATTCCCAAGAATCAATATGAAATACCGTGAGGACTTCTTTAGATAACTGTGGATCCACATGCTTTTTGGCTGCTCCAAACCACTGATCAAATTGAAAAGCAACTGTAGTAGCGTCCAATTTATCACATTCCAGCCCCTTTCCAGCCCCAGCAGTTTCATTTTTATGCCCTGTGGAGGTATGTCCAAGACGCAATATTTTCCACTTTCCTGCGGGTAATGTTAAGTCTACACGGCTTGCTTGGTCTGGCCTAGGCAAACGGATAAGCTGCTGTTGTCCGAAAACAGCTTCCTTGGCAACAGCGCTTGGGTCGGATTTTTTCCCAACACGCCAGATCTCTCCTGTCTTGCCTTCGATTTGATTAACCTGCGCTTCTTCAAACAGACTGATTCCATTTAATTTTAGGGAAGGTTTCCATTTACCGGAATCAAGATCTTCGGCTCCCGGCTCACTTCCTGTAGGATCGTATACAAAGCGGAAATATTTCGCTTTGGTGTAGGGGATCAGATGTGTTACGCCATTATCCCAATCCAACCAGCCCATTCTCGGGGATTCTAATTGTGTAATCTTCCGAAAGTTTAGGCCATCATCACTGGCCCAAACTTGCAAACGATTCGCTTGGTAGTTGGATGCTGTCCATTCAATCTTCAATGAATTGCAGGGGAAGGGCTGATCAAAAGTATACTGTATCCACCCTGGCACAGCTGTTGCGAAATTTTGGTTGTTACCCTTGTCAGCAAGACGTTTCAGATCTTCACCATAGCTATTGGATACCTGTACCTTCTCTGTAAAGCTTTTTCGCGGCGAATGCGCCAGTGGCATTGCAAATAACGCAATATCCTCGTAATAGCCTTGTTGGGCTTGTGGTTGTGGCAACTGAATATTCCGCAACCGCTTCCCATTGCTATCGATTATGGTATCGGCATACACGACTTTCTGCATCGACTTCTCGGGACTGATCCACGGTCCCCCCGCGGTTGCAAATCCATCATTGGGCAATAAAGCTATTTTTACTCCGTATTTTTTTGCTTCACGGACGATATATTTGAACATATCCCACCATGCTGGTGTCAACGTCTCTGTCGGCGGATCGAAAAGAGGCGGATTAGTTTTGCCCTTGATCGGTGCTAGATAGGCTCCTGCGATCTTATTTTCTGCCATGGCTTTCAGATCCGCAGTAATCCCTTCCTTGGAATAGCTGGCATGCATAAAGTACCAAAACGCCCAAGGTTTTGCTCGTTCAAACGAATGTTGATCCAAAGGAACTAATGCCGTTGGAATACCTTTAATCTGCGCATTGCTGCTCAAACAGCCCAAAAGAAGACTTGTTCCTAATAGCAACTTAATCCTCGTCATATCTTATCTTGTTCTTTAAAGCTATCCAAAAAGGTTGGACAGCCTATTTCTTTCAATTTTGAATGTATCTCCCTTATCGCGTCATTTCAAGTAGTCGACTCTTACAGGGTTTAACTTTACTTGCTGGATATCTTCCTGCTAACCTTTATTTAATCAGATTTTACAAAATCCTTGATCGATTGCTTCAAATCCGTCGGAATCAAATAAAAGGAATAGTTGTAGTTTTTTGCCGGAATTTGATATTTTTCCAACGGTTGCGACACATCTGTCCAGGTGTCATTTCCGCCAACCCCCATCTGCTTTAAATCGACATTTAAAGTGATCTTATCTTCTTTTTTCAATTTAAACCAGTGTTTTGCTTCGACGATTGCTTTTTGTGAATAAGGCCATGCACTCATATACAGCGGCTGCTCGCCGACAACCAAAAGACCTGCATTTTTATTTCGAAGGTGCATCCAACGAACATCCATCCGATTCCCGTTTTCCTGTGGATAAAGATAATGCTCCATGAATTGATCGATGTTCATGTGATAAACACCAAGATCAAAACCATAGGCACGATCAGGGTAGTTTTCCATTGGCCCTAGGCCATAATATTGGATATCTTCAAATGTAGGATTGATCCCCATTTGAAGCCCTACTTTCGGAATATTGGGGAGTCCAACCTTCACCTGCAACTGGTAATTTACTGACACAATACCTGGATTTTTCACCGTATAGATCACTTTTACCTGTGCAGAATCAGCTGCAAGGGCATACAGTGTATGTATTTCATACCCTTGATCTTTTTCCTGCGCGTTTACCGACACTATTTTTGGTGCGCCATACCAGTATTTTAGTTTTTTATCCGGTTTCCAGCCCCGGCGGTCATTGTCCGTAGCCGGCCGCGTAAAGCTTGGGCGAATTGCTTCTTTGATTATTTCTTGTCCCTTGTAATTAAATGCAGTCAAACTTCCAGTCGATTTGTCAAAGCTAACCTGAAAGTCTTTGCCTACGATCTGATACTTATCGGCAGTTTCTGTCTTGATCAATTTACCTCCTTTATTTAATAAAGGTCGCAGGATATTGGATTGTTCCTGCAATCGAACCTGCGAGGAAGAGACTACAAATCCCGCTGGTCCCCATGCTGTCGCTTCCCGTAAACGAAATTGAATATCGAGTTGATATTCCTGATCTGCGGCACGTTTGAAAGGTAAATATTTGGCAAAGCTTACCTGTGTAGAATCGCCTGCGGCCAGATTCATGGCCGATATCGGCACTTCTTTTACGAGCAGCCCATTTCTGCGAAACAATAAGACGGCATCGTAATGGTTGAGGTTCAGCACCGACGATCTATTTTTTAGCTGTACCATGATCTTCTGCGCATCAACCAAAGTGACCTCTGCAGGCTGATAGATTCGTTTATTCTCATACATCGCCGCTTTTGGTCGCCCCCAGGCATCGGTGATACCATTCAAACTAAAAGCGCCATTGTGTACTTTTTCGCCAAAATCACCACCATAGGCCAATACTTTACCATAAACGGAATCTTTGCGAATCAAGGCCTGATCCTTATAGTCCCAGATAAAACCACCGATCAAACGGGGATGTGTACGAAAGATATCCCAGAAATCACGAATGTTACCGGTCGAATTGCCCATGGAATGGGTATATTCAACAAAGAGAATCGGCCGATTATCACCATTATTTTGACGTAGTAAGAGCGCGGGGGTGAAAATGCCCGGATAAAACCGCGACACGATATCGACATAATATTGATCCTTTATGTTCTGAATCCGGTGCGAGTGATCGTTGGATTTTGGATAACGTGGGTCCGAAGGATCAATATACCCCGGTAGTTGGTGGCTTCCCATTGCCGGTTCGTAATGTACAGGACGTGTGATGTCGAAATCATGGATCCAGGCAGCCATCGCGGCAGTATTCGGACCTCTTCCAGATTCATTTCCCAACGACCAGATGATAATGGAAGGATGATTCTTGTCCCGTTCCACCATGCGTGTGACACGTTCCTGAAGCGCCGCCAGCCAGGAGGGATCGTTCATGAGTTTTCCACCAAGCCCATGGGTCTCCATATTAGCTTCATCCATCACCATAATACCATAACGGTCACAGAGCTCATAGATGTAGGGATCATTCGGATAATGAGAAGTACGGATGGCATTAAAATTAAATTGTTTGATTTGGCGAATATCCGCTTCCATATCTTCACGTGTCAGTGCCTTCCCACGTTCGGGATGATGATCGTGACGATTGACACCGTATAGGTAGGTGGTTTTGCCATTGATCAAAAGTTTACTGTCTTTTGAAGAAAAAGCGATGCTCCGAAACCCGACTTGACAAGTCTTCGCTTCCAGCAAGCGATTTTCCTTATCGTAAAGGGTCAGTACCAAACGGTAGAGATGAGGTTCTTCCGGCGACCATTTCTTTGGATTTTTGATCGTCGTTTCCAATAGTCCGAACTTCACATTATCCAATCTCGGATAGATTTCATCAAAGATAGCCGAAGCATCTTTTTCTAATGGTTTGTCGAGAATAGGTTTATTATTGCTATCATACAGTTGTGCTCGTAGCGTAAAACCGTTAATGCTGTCGCCCGAAAAATTATCGATTTTTGGGCGAAGTGAGAATTTGGCGTCCTGATAAGCCCCATCTAAAGTCGCCTGCCAATGAAAATCGGTAATGCGAACTTTCGGTTCTGCCATCAAAAACACCTCGCGGTGAATACCGCTCATGCGCCAATGATCCTGATCTTCTAGATAGGAAGCATCGCTCCAACGCAAGACTTGGATAGAGATGCGATTTTTACCTTTTTTAAGATAGGGTGTGGCATTAAATTCAGATGGCAAGCAGGAGTCTTCCGCATACCCTACGTATTTGTCATTAATCCACAACTGATAGGCAGAGATAACACCACCAAAATGTAAGGTAATATTCATTCCATCCCATGATTCGGGCAATTCGAATGTTTTTTGATAAGACCCTACACCATTGTAATCTTTGGGAATGCGCGGCGGATCAATTGGGCTAAATGGATAGACTGCCGAACGGTAAATGGGAATATCATAACCTTTCATCTCCCAATTGGAAGGCACCTGGATTTTGTCCCATCCCTTGACCTCGGATAAATGAAAATCTTGCGGTGCATCGGCCGGTTTAACGGCAAATTTAAAATCCCATTCGCCATTTAAAAAAAGCATCCGTTTGTTTGTTTCTCTTTCATTCTTCAAGGCTTCTTCAAGCGTGGCATAGGAATATCCTGTCGCACGTGAGGGGTCTCTATTGATGGAAGTAATCATCGGATTTTCCCAAGGCGCGGCAATCTGACCATTCGGTACCGGAGGGATGACCGCTGGCTTACCGTCTACCGTTTGCGCCTGTACTGAAACCGCAAACATCGACAGCAACAAAGCAACACTCAGCTTGGACACGACTATTTTTTTATATAACCTAGTATTTGTAATCGACTTCATATGTTATTCCTTTTTCCAAAACGAGCTCATAGTCGTTTCCTGAGATATGTTTTACCTGACCGTGTTTCACGCGTGGAACAACCTTGCTCCGCAGTTTTAATGTCCCTGTTCCAACAGGTGATTTTACCTTGATCTTGTTTTTCGACACGTAAAGTTCAATCTCACCATTTGGTGTTGGTATTTTTCCCTCCATCCACGCTAAGGATGCCAAATAGGGCTTGATTTCGTACTGCGAATAACCCGCAGCCGTTGGTTGTACGCCGAGATAATACTTGCCCAGAAGATAGATCGGACTTGCTCCCCACGAATGACAGAGGCTCTTACCAAAATCCCTTCCATACATCGCATAGTGTTCAGCTCCTTTTTTCGCTGGATTAAATTCTTCCCAAAAGGTCGTCGCACCCAATCTCAGCATACCGCCCCAATAGTCTTTCATTTCTTTCATCACATAGTCCTTTTCACCAAGTGCACACAAAGCTTCAAGTTCGTAGTAACGCATATAAGGTGTGGTAATCTGTTGGACTTGATCATTTAACAAGACATTAGCCTTCACGCCTGCCTGTTGCTGTTCGTTCAGATAATTAAAGAAAATCGCAAACATATTGCTGTAGCGTGTCACGTTATCGGTTTGCTTGCCATCAATACGACTATGTGCAAAGGCTTTTTTCTGATCGTTCCAATAATAGGCAAATAGCTTATCTTTGAGTTGTTGAGCTTCTTGTTGATAGTGTTGGTTGTCTTTCGGCTCATCAACCAAATCGGCACACATTGCCATGGTTTCGAGACTACGGCACAGCAATAATTGTTCAAAGCTCACTTCCCCTTGCTTGCTGAGACCTTCGGCCCAGTCAATAAAAACCCAATCGCCAGCTAAACCTTTCATCAAACCATCGCTATTTCTTCTATCCAAACAAAACTGCATCAGGCTTTTCATACGTGGATAGATGCCTGCTATAAATTCCTTATCACCGGTATAACGGTAATAATCCGCGATACTCAAAAACCAATAGAAGGTATAGTCCATAATGGTGTTGATATGGCTGATCGTCGGTTCTTTACCCCGTAAGGCTAAAATAGTTCTCTTGACGGCTTCGGAATCAAAACCCAAATAGTAATTCATGGCATACGATTGATAGGCGTCACCACTCCAGATCCATCGATCACGTTTGATACCATCAATAAAAAACTCACGTGTGGTTAGTTCCATGGTATATTTGGCAACATCCCATATCTTGTTTAATTCATTATCGGAACTACGAAAGAATCCGCGATCTGCCACTGGTAAGTATTCATATTTCATGGATATTTGATCAAACTTTACCGATCCTTCGGGTTCTAAATAAACAAAGCGGAAAGCTTTGGATAGATCAAGTGTACTATCTTGTGGCTGTTGATTATGTACCTCAAGTAAATCGATGGTCTCACTGGTTTTCGTCGAAAGTGCTTCCTCTCGGGATTCGCCATAATAGATGTTCAGGCGACCTGTCCCCACCAACTTATGCAGAGTCAGAAAACCAAATGTATTTTTTCCGAAATCGACCAAAATACCATTACCTTGTTTTTCTCGCGAAAACGCTTCTTGTGGTTTCACGGGCAATTTAAACGTGGATGGTCGAGCTGTTGGTTCGTTAAAGTTCCATTTACCGGCCTTAACATAGTTTGTTCCAGATTGATCAGACGCTTTACCTGTCTCATCAATCCATTCCTTATCTTCATAGGTTGCGTTCCAATCGCTATCTGTCGTTACGTTTTTTCCTGCAACATACAGCGCGGGAACATTTCCTTGATTGTAAACTTTAATATTGATTTTTTGCTTTCCCTTTTGAAGCTGTACTTTAGCAGGTGCCCCTGGAAGCATTTTCCCGTTGATCTTGACATTATACTTGCCTTCGGCATAAATACTGATTTCTTCATCAGCAGGCAAATCAAACTCTTTACTGAACTCGACAAGAACATAGTGACTATCCATCTTCCAAAACGGTGGAAAGAAGGTTCCTCTGTCCGTACGACGATTTTGCATGTTGTTGCTTAACCACACTTCATAATCTCCAGGATACCAGATCCAGGTACTTACCTGTTGTGCAAATGCTGTCGTTGTTGCAATTAAACAACCTATAATTAAAATAATTTTATTCATATTCGAATCATTGTTAATCAATTCACTAACACCAAAACCAACGCTAACTTCGGCGGTATACGTGTTTTTCACTAGTAAAACACGCGCTCTAGTTTTTTCAATTGCTCACTAAAATACACGGTGAGACACAACTTAGGCTTTTGCCGGTTTATATCCTTTCAATGCAAACCATAAAATAACAAGATAACAGACCAAAGGTACACTATAACCAATCTGCGTATTATCATGCAGCGCATCAATAATATTTCCGGTCACAAAGGGAAATACGGCACCGCCGACAATTGACATAATCAACCAGGAAGAGGCTTGTTTCGTCTCGTTTCCGAGTCCAGCAATACCCAAAGAAAAAATCGTAGGAAACATAATTGACATAAAGAAACCAAGTCCACCTAGCGCATACAAGATGGCCATACCTGTACCCGAAATGGCTACAGTTGCCAATATAGCACAGCAAACGGCATAAATAGCCAATAAACGCTGGGCTGTCGTATAACGCAACAATAGTGTACCGACGAAGCGTCCGCCCATAAAGAGCAAACCATATACACCTAGGAAATATCCAGCAGTCTTCTCGTCAACACCTGCTCCCTGCTGTGCCATACGAATAAAAAAACTGGTTACACAAACCTGTGCTCCAACATAGAAAAACTGCGCGATCACAGAAAAACTCAAATGCTTGTGTCTAAGTACAGCAAATAATCCCGACTTTTCACCCGTTTCTCTTTCTTCCTTTTCACTTTGAATTTCAGGAAGTTTTATAAACAAAAAGACAAATGCTACAACTAACAAGATTAAACCTAATATCAAATAAGGCATTTTTACGGAAGACGCTTCATGGAGCAGATATGCCATGCGATTACTTTCTGTCATAGCCGACAATTCCGTTTCTGAATAGCTCGTACCCGACAAAATAAAGGTCGTACCTACCACTGGAGCGACCATTGCCGCCAATCCATTAAAAGAGGCCGCCAAATTAAGCCGATGTGTTGCTGCTTCGGGCTTACCCAAAACTGCAGCATAGGGATTAGCCGCTGTTTCTAATAAAGCTAGTCCACAACCAATAATAAATAAAGCCAATAAAAAGAGCTCATACATCCGGTGATCTGCAGCAGGGATAAATAAAAATGCGCCGACGGAAAAAGTAAGCAGCCCGAGAATAATAGACAACTTATATCCCCACTTGCGTAATATATAACCTGCGGGTAGAGCCATAATGAAGTAAGCGAAGAATACGGATGTATCAACCAGTGCCGATTGGCTGTTATTCAACTGACAGGCTTTTTTCAAATGCGGGATCAGCACACCATTTAAATTATGAGCCATACCCCATAAGAAAAACAGGCTGACAATCAGAATAAACGGAAGGAGATAGCCCTTATTAGACGATGCCTCTGTTAGCTTGATTGATGATTTTGTACCAATTTCCATATGCTTATCATTTAATTGAAGCTTCCTTACGTTTTGCTAGCAGGATATGGTCTGCGACCAACACCACTTCACCATGTTGATTGATAATTTCAACATGCTCAACTACAGTACCGAATTCAGGCTTTTTTGCGTCGGATTTTTCAGAAATAGTCACCTCAGCGTGGATGGTATCGCCAATAAACACAGGCTTAACAAAACGAAGGCGATCGTAGCCTTTGGAAAATGCTTCCGGATTAATAACTGAGGCCGTCAGTCCGATACCAATCGCAAAGATCATTGTTCCGTGCGCGATGCGCTGTCCGAAAGGCTGGGTCTTGCACCATTCCGCATCCAGATGATGGGGAAAAAAGTCGCCCGTATGTCCAGCATGAACAACAAAATCTGTTTCGGTAATCGTACGGCCCAAGGTCGTCCGTTTGTCGTTTAATATATAGTCTTCAAAAAAAATCGATTCAAAATGCATATTGTTTATTTTATGTTTATAACCTCTAGTTCCTACTCGCTGATCTCCAATCTTTATTTTCTAGTCTCTACGATAGGTACACCGCCCTGAGCACTGCTTTTATAAGCAGCCTCCACGACGGCCATGGTCTCGATCACATCCTCCACCGCTGCCGGTAATAAGGCAATTTCGCCCAGTTTAAAGCGCATCAAGCTACCCATACTACCGATAAAGGCGTCTGGAAACCAAGTCCCTTCGATCGGGAATTGTACCCACTGCGGCTTACTACCGTCGGTCGGTTTGATGCAATATTCAAATACGTCGGGCACGCCGTGCGGATAATCCATCAATAAGCCCATCGTAGCTTTGATCGCTCCTTTAGTCCCTTCCCATTTGATGTAACTTTCTTCGTTGTGTGGTCCAAATTCATGGTCGTGATTGGTATTAACCACCGCGTGCATAGTATCCCCATAATCAAATAACAAGGTTGTCCGGCTCGAAGATAGTTCTTTGGCTGGATGCTTCAAGGTCTTGGCATAAACCGATGCCGGTGTACCCAAAAAAGAACGGATCAGGTCTATATAATGCACGCTATGGTATAGTATTTCCAAACGCGGATGCACCATCACGTGTGGAAAAAGCTGCCAAGGGGTATGCACGGCTACGCGCACCTCTATATCGTAGAGTTCGCCGATGTAACCTTGATCGATCAGCCAACGAGCCGCATTGACAAAAGGTGCCTGACGCAACTGACAATTGATCGCAGCCACCAACCCCTTGCGCTGGCAGACCTCCAAGATTGCCTGGCTACCGACATAGTAATCGCCCATCGGCTTTTGGATCAATACCGCTGCTCCATCGGGCAAAGTCTCTAAGGTTTCGACATAGATATCCGGCATAGTCGTAATATCGTACACCGCATTTTCGGGTGCCTGCGCGACGGCATCCGCCACCGTATCGTATACATTCGGAATACCGAACTCCTGTGCCAATGCTTCTGCTTTCGCCTTTGTACGATTGACAATACCATGGACATGAAAGCCTGCCTTACGATAAGCCGGGAGATGTGCATCTTTCACTATCCCGCCTGCACCTATTATAATAATGGGCAAAGACGTTTGGGGTAATATTGTTTTATATTGAATATCTATCCTATCCATGTATTTATTTTTTTCTGTGCTTTACTCAATAATGAAAGACTACTCTCCTCGGAATTAATCGCTGCTATGACGGTCTCATCAATGATATGTGCAATCTGCGGCCAGTTGGCCAAGCGCGGTAAAGTACGTGCAGTATTGTGCAATTCAGCCAATTTATTATAAAAGGGTATTATCTGATTGATTTCGGAATCATACCAGGTAGAGTAACGACAGCCTACTCCCCCTTCGACGGTGAGCTGTTTGTCTTGTTGGCGGCCAACTGCAAAGCGGATAAAGTCATACGCAACTTGCTTATGGCGGCTACCTTCTGGAATAGCATACAGCCAATACACATTTAGAGAGGATGACATTCCACCTTCTGCTGAAGGAATGGCTGCTACATCTACCTTACCTTGCGCTGCCGACGCCGCATCAATTTGTGCCCAGGATGCAAATCCAAACCAATTGACCATCATGGCTACTTCTCCCCGCGCAAAGGCGGCACCGGCCTGCACGGATTCATAATTGACCGATTCGGGGTGCAATCCCCTACTCTCTTTAAATAACCCTCTATAAAAATCCAATGCTTCTACAGCCAATGGCTGATCCAGCTTAACAGGTATCTCTCCTTGCTGCAAATCGCCTCCACGGGACCAAAGTTGAATACAGAAATCGAATACCGCATTGTGTCCATCCGGATAGCCGGCAAACACGGTTCCGTACAGGTTATCTTCCGGACGCGTAAAAAATGTAGCAACGGTTAAAAAATCAGTCCAGGTTGTTGGGACAGCCAAAGGCTTTCCGTAAAGCGCTTGAAAACGGCTCTGCTCCTGTGGATCATCGAACAGATCTTTCCGAAAGACCAGGCATTCGGGACCATCATGAAAAGGTAAACCAAACACTTGCCCATCAAAACGTTGTAAAGCCTGTAAACTTTCGGGCCATGCACGCTCCACTTCTTCGGGTGGGTATTGATCGAGCATAAGATCGAGCTTAGCCAAACCTTTCGTTTCGTAAGCACGTGCGATCCAATCGGTATTGATATGGACAATATCCCAATCACCATTATGAAGGCCTTGATTTTCAAAGAAGGCTGCTGTCAATTCCTCTAAATCTAATGGAACAAACTCTATCTTCATATCCGATGGATATAGCTTCTGATAAGCCGCCCAACATTTCTCCATGGCACGCTCAAAAGGTTCAAATTTCCGCACTGCAAAACGTAATTTATCCATATAGTTCCTCCAGTATTTTAGCGGTGTGCTCACCTAGTTTGGGCGAGCCTTTTGTCGCGGTTAACCGCTCGCCATCGATGCGAATCGGACAACGGGTGGTCTCATAAACGAAGCCGTCGCCCATCGCTACTTCCTGTAGCATGTCTAGCACTTTAAAAGCATCGTGCTCTGTCAAGCGGCGCCAATCCAATACGTCTGCACACCAGATGTCAGCTGCTTCCAAGATCGCTAACCAATGCTCCGTAGATGCTGTTGCCAAGTGTACCCCTAATATCGCTTTAATGGTATCTCTTTCGCGGAAAGCCTGTTCACCGTCCGCGAAGCCTTCCAGCGCTGTGCAATCTAATAATTTGCTGAGAAAAGGAATAGAGCCCATAGCAAGCGCCAGAAAACCATTTTGGGTACGGTACACGCCATATGGCGCCGCCAAATATGCATGCGCATTGCTCACCTCGCTACGTTGGGGTAACAATTTACCATCACGAAAATAGGTTGTGACGGCCTCAAATTGTATATCCACAGCAGAATCCAACATGCTAACATGCACGTGTGCCCCCATCTGTTGCATCGCACGACGATACAGGCAAGCCAATACGGCACTACATAGGTTAGAGCCGGCAAACATGTCCACAATGGAAAGCCCCATGGCCACTGGACCATTATTGGCATCGCCGCTCAACCAGGTCATCCCAGTAAGCGATTGCAATAATAGATCCTGGCCAGGTCGCTTCACCCAGGGCCCTTCTTTTCCATATCCCGAGATCTCTCCATAAATCACTGTCGGATTGATCTCTCGGACACCTGCATAGTCAAAGCCCAAACGTTCCATGACACCTGGGCGAAAGTTGTGCAGCACCACATCTGCCCGCGCGATTAAATCACGTATGATCTGTTTGTCGGATTCGCTTTTCAAATCCAAAACCATACTTTCTTTATTCCGATTAATGGCATGAAACACTGTTGAAGTACCATTCAATATTGTATCAGAGGTATATAATTGCCTGCAAATATCACCCGTCTCCGGTTTTTCTATTTTTATAACCCGCGCGCCTAAGTCAGCTAGCCGTAAACTTGCTAATGGGCCGGATAAAAATTGACTAAAGTCGACTACGGTATAACCTGCTAATGGTAACATATTAATTTTCTAAATAATCGTGAACAATTGATGCGGTATGTTGACCCACTTTTGGTGCAGGTTTGTCCGCATATAAACGCTTTCCATCAATCTGGTAAACACTACAGGTGGTGGTTAGTCCGGTACCGTCCTGTAAACTGACTTCCTGCAACATCCCTGTCTCCTTAAAACCTTGCTCCTCAAAAAAACGATGGTAATCGTTGACTGCACCACACCAGACCCCTTCCGATTCCAAACGGGATACCCATTCGCTAGTGGTCTTCTGGCACAATACCGTAGCAAAGGCCTCCAATATTTCATCACGTCGCGAAAACCAGGTTGAAGCATCTTGATAAGGCTCACTAGACAGACCTATTGTTTCTGCAATATGTCCCACGTTGCCCATAGCCAAAGCTAGATAACCATCTAGTGTCTTATAAAGTCCATAGGGTGCACTTAAATAGGCATGGCCTGCTCCTCGAACAGCCGAGCGCTGTGGCAACTTACGTCCATCATTGACATGTGTGGTCAGCATTTCAAACTGCATATCCAACACAGATTCAAGCAAACTGACTTCAACAAGAGCGCCCTGTTGGCTTCGGGCACGTTTCAACAATGCCGCCAATATACCTTGTGTCAGATGTGTCGCGCAATACATATCGACCACAGCCAATCCAAAAGGTACTGGTCCATCCTGCGCACAGCCTGATAACCAAGAAAGTCCCGACAGCGACTGCACAAGTAAATCTTGCCCTGGTTTTTTTGCCCAGGGACCTTCATTCCCGTAGCCAGTTACTGTGGCATAGATCATCTTTGGATTGATTTTCCGTACGCTCTCATAATCCAAACCGATCTTTTCCATCACTCCCGGACGGAAGTTATGTGTCATTACATCCGCCTGACGGATTAATTTCTTAATATTTTCCAGATCATTTTCGTCTTTCAAATTGGCCGCATACGATTCTTTATTTCTATTAATGGTATGAAAGACCAGGCTGCTCTCATCTACAAAAATATTTTTAATCGCAATCTGTCTTCCGCCTTCTCCGGCGCCGGGACGCTCGATTTTGACAACTCGGGCACCGAGATCAGCCAACCGCAGGCCAGCGGTTGGCCCTGCCATAAATTGTGAAAACTCGAGAACTAAAAGTCCTTCCAGTGGTTTATTATCCATTGTCTTCTCTGTTCAATAATGATTCCCGATACATCTTGTTCATCTTTTCTAATACGGCAATTTCATCCCCGCCCTGTCTGAGATAGTCAACTACAATATCACCTGCATGATCCTGAAAATACAGATGACCATCATAACGCGGGCGCAGATAGGCACGCTCCAATGTAGGTAGGGTATTTTTAAAATAGTCGGCCGTATAGGCGTTGACTTGCTCATCTTCCCAGGCACCTAAATGTCCCGGCTGACCACCATTTTCGACATATAATGTTGCCTGAATTTCTGGTGAAGCAACAAATCGAGCGTAATCCATACCCACAGGAATATGTTTGCTCTGAGAGGATACTGCCAATCCCGCACCACCCAGTGTACTAATCATTGGCGTACCGTTTAACGACACTAAATCATGAAAATGCAATACTTTACTGGCATAACCAGTTCGCGCATAATTGGAATAACCATACGCAAATGGACAATAAGCAATTTCATCCCGCTGCGTCATTTCTTCGAACACTTTGAATGGATTTTTCTCATAAAATCCAGCATCCAATTCATCCGCAAGTGATTTGAATAATTTTAAGACCTGTACCCCGACAACTTCGCTGATTACTTTTTCGTCGTTCTGGCAAGGTTCTTCACCCAAAGAACAACAAAGGCCATAAAAGTGCATCAAAGAATCAATCGGCAACAGTGAAAATCCAACCCGTCCTGCTTTAGCTAAGGCCAAGACTTCTTCAATGGTACGAGGGAGCGCCACATCTAGAGAACGTAAAATATCAGGGCGGCTTGCAGCCACTGGTGTCGCCGCATCAGTAGCCAAGGCCCATTGCTTGCCAAGAAAGTTGTAACTTTCATAAGACTTCCCAACACTATTCGCCTGTTGATCGGCCAAAAACTCCGTGGACAGATAATCATCATATGGGGCCAGCATCCCCTTAGCCGCGGCATGTCCCGTCCAAGGGTGATCGATCACCAACAGGTCATATTCCTTGGCTAAATCCGTTACCGACTTATCAGCGAATTCCTGCAAAGTACGTTTTGTCCAAACAATCTCTACTTCCGGATGTAATTCTTCATAACGTTGTGCCGTTGCAACCATTGGCACAAAACCTCTCGTATGCCCCCAGGTAATCCCCTTTAACCGGATTTTCTCTGTCATTGTATTTATGTATTATTTTATGTAGTCTTGTTGAGATATTTATCCAACCATTTGATTACCAAACTTCAACTTATTCCAATATCAAAAAAAAGTAAAACATAACATTGTAGTTGTAGCTATTTTTATCCTATTCTTCTTGACTATCCAGTCACGATAATATAGCCCAAGCAGCGCAATACTGTAATCTAATGTTGATATTAAATATGTTTATAATCTTTTTCCCTTCTAATGCTTTTTCGCAATGAAAAAAGCGGTTTATAATATTCAAATATAAATACAATATTTGAATATAAAAATTTAACCTGTTTTTTGAAGAGCTAAAACGCCGCTTCAAATACTTTTTCTATCTTTAGCCCGATCATTTGTAAGCAAAACATTTTATGACATCAAATAGCTCCGATAAATATAAAGCGCCAGCGCTCGAAAAGGGATTGCAGATTCTGGAATTTCTGGCCTTACAATCCACAGCACAATCACAATCCGAGATCGCCTTGGGATTACATCGAAGTCCCAATGAGATCTATCGGATGCTTGCATCGCTGGAGTCCAACGGCTATATTCATCGTGACCCAATTTCATCCAAATATTCGCTTTCACTGAAATTGTACTATCTTTCGCACCGTCATTCCTTTATAGAGAAATTACGGGCAACGTCTTTATTGCCAATGCAGGAGAGCTCCAACGAAATTAAGGATCCATGTCACCTGTGTGTGATTTACGACAATCAAGTCATGGTAATTGCCTACGCCAAAGGATCTTCCCCCATCAGCATCGTTATTGAAGAGGGTAAGTTATACAATAGTTCACAAACAGCTTCAGGCAAGCTCCTTCTAAGTTTTTCCGAGACCGAAAAAAGAAAATCCATTTTAGAGGCTGATTCCTATTACCGGAGTTTGAAGAAAGCAGATCGCCAACAATTCGACCGTGATTTGGACGATATTAGAATTAAGGGATTTTATGAGATGCCTAGTGCTTACGCAGAGGGCATCATCGATATTTCTGTCCCTATAGGAACCAGCGAAACAGGCACCATCGCCTGTCTCACTGTTTCAAAACTCATCCGACGTCAAACTGAGCATACCGTGTCTACGGAGGACATTGTAACAAGCCTAAAAAAATGCAGATCACAAATTGAATCCAATCTCGGGTTGAGGTGAAAAGGCTACTTAAATACGGTGTACAACAATACCATGACGACAAACAGCATTCCCCAAGCAATTTTGACCCGATTACTCGGTTTTTCCATCCTGATATCAACCATATCTTGATGTGCTAATTCGTAAGCTGATTTTGGGACGAGCAACGATACACCAGTTCCAATAAGCAGCAATAGAACAAACAAACCGAATGAAAGCATCAAGTAATGCGGCCAAAAAGTATAGACATCTTTAGGAAATATCCAAAGATAACATATTCCTGTACCCAAACTTAGTAAGGCTCCAAAGGTTAAAATGGTATTGATGGCCGTTCGATTAGTCCGTTTCCATAATACAGCCATCAGGAAAGCGACCGCTAACGGGGGCGCGATAAATCCAAGGATAGATTGGAACACATCAAAAAGATTAAGTCCTTTAATCTGATCAATCGCCAGTGCGACAAAAACCGAAGTTAAACAGCCCACAATAACTGTATATCGCCCTATCTGCGTAATCTGCTGATTGTTTGCTTTTGGTCGAATATGCTTGAGGTAAATGTCCATGGTGAACACCGTACTCAAGGAATTAAGCGACGAACCAATGGTGCCCACCAATACAGCAATTAACACCACGATTACCAATCCATTCAGGCCTGTAGGAAACAGGTTAGTCACCATCGTCATATAAGCAAGTGATGGGTCTTTAAGTCCCGGAAATAAAACCGAACAGATGATACCGGTGAGGATAAACAAAGGCAAGGAAAGTATCTTGAGCCAAGCGATAAAGTTAATTCCTAGTTGCCCCTGTTCGAGATTCTTTGCCCCCAAAACTGATTGTACCATGGCTTGATCCGTACAGAAAAAAGCGATCGCTGCCACTGGATATCCTAAGGCGATGGCGTACCAGGGGTAATCTGGATCACTCGCAGGTCTAATCAATGACCAATAGCTAGTGGGAGTCTGCTGCGCCAAAGCACTTAACCCTCCGATTTTGGACAGTCCCAGAAAAGTCAAAAATGCCGACACGGCGATCAGCAAGATCATCTGAAAGATATTGATTTTAGCAACTGTCTTTAATCCTCCCGTATACGCAAACAAACCAGCTAAGGAGACTAAAACAGTAACCGATTGCCACATTGGAATACCTAAAATCTGCCGCACTAAAAATCCGCCAGCAAACAGTCCCAACGACAACCATGAAATAAGCATTTTTACCAATGAATACCAAGCCAGAATAGTCTGCGTATTTGGACCGAACCGCTTGCCCATAAACTCGGGTAAGGTACGTACTCCAGTAGCAATATAGCGGGGTGCGAACACCACCGCTAACAAAAATAAATAGATAAAAGCATACCAATCAAAATTGACTGCGACGATACCTGTTGTATAACCTACTGTAGCGAAAGCGAGCAGCATAGATGGTCCAACATTGGTCGCCCACATATTGAAGCCAATACTGTACCAGCTTAAGGATTTGCTGGCTAGGAAGTGTTCTGCCCCTTCTACCTTTTTACGAGATGACAAGAGGCCGATTGTCAGTAATGCTAACAAATAAGCTACGACGATGCAATAGTCGTAAATGGTTAACTTGTCTAAGATACTGTTCATCTTCCTAAGCTCAAGTCGACACCATATCTTTCCAGCAGTTCATTTGGACGGACAGGCTTTCCTGTTGTCAATGATTCATCCATAGCTTGCAATAAAGCTATTGTCCCGATACCTTCTTTCATATCTGGATAGGCTTCCTCTCCAGTACGTATAGCTTTTGCAAAATGCTCTAGGTAATTTTGATACTCACCAGCGTGATGGCTTTTTCCTTCAAAACGGAAATAGTGTTTTAGTTGATGCTCCCAAGTCAACATGCGTTCTTCGCCGGTTTTATCTGTGATCGCATAACGAAGGTCCATATAGTCAGCCTGGCTCGCCCCTTCTGTCCCTCTTAGAATACAGCTCATTTCGCTATCTCGTGTAACAGGCTGTACAGGACCCGTATACGCCCCGCTCACACGGGCGACCCGGCCATCTTCGGCTTTAAAAATAAAATGCATCGTATCAACATTTTGAAGCCCACCTTTTTTCCCATTAGCACTCAACATGCCATAGCCCATCACCTCTTCAATATTGGGGAGGTACCAGCGGATAAAATCAACTGGATGGCTCAATCCTCCATAAAGCCATTTGAAAGAAGACTGCAAAGACCAAGGTTTATCCAAAAACCAGCGGTGATCAGCATGATAATAACCTTCGATCGTAATTAAGTCACCAATAAGTCCAGCGTCAAAATCTTCTCTTTGCTTTTTTACCGGTTCAAAAAAACGGGAGCTCTGTCCGACAAATACACGTTTGTTTTTCTGTGCCGCGAGTTCCAATAAATCGTTGGCATCGGCTAGGTTGTCAATGAATGGTTTGGTGCAGATCACATGCTTATCGTGTGCCAGCGCCAGCCGAATATGCTGTGCGTGAAGATGATCGGGCGTATAAATGGCGATGGCTTCAATACTTTTGTCATTGAGCATCACCTGATAGTCATTGGTATACGCATGAAAATCAAATTCTTTCATACGCTTGCGCCCAAGTTCTTCATTCAGGTCACAGATCTTGACCAATTCGACATATGGGCTTTGCAATGCTGCAGACATGGTGCTACGGCCCTCACCTAGTCCTAAAATTCCTAATTTTAACTGCTGTATATTTTCCATTTTACTGTTTATAAAAAATCCATGTTTCATTTTTTTTGGTTCCGGGAATACCTTCCTGATAGGAACTCATGAGTTTGTTCCACTCCACAACTCGTGGATTATCCTTGGTTGTCAACGGATCAATTGTTTTAAAATTCTGTCCTTTTGGAAAAGAAATATATAACATCAGCTGACGCCCATTGCGATAGACGAGCACTTCGTCAAATCCAGCGTTACAAAAACCTGCCGCAACCTCGGGCCATTCTTTAAATTGTCTTTTATGTGCGTTGTAATAGGCCTCCTGTTTGGACTTATCGTCTACCAGCTGCGCGGTAAGCAGCACAAAATCGGTTTCTTTCACTTTTCCGCCACAGCTGCTGCGATCGAATGTGTAAAAAAGATCATTAAACAACTTATGGGGAATTTCCGGATAATTGGCTATCCAGGCACTGGATATTTTCTTTCCGATCTCATCATCTGTCATGAGCAGGATATAATCCTTCCAACGATATACCTGGCTGCTATCAGCGCCTTGTCGAGCAAAAAAATCTTTTATTTCAGCCATTTTAAGCTGCATTTTCACATCGTGGATCTGGAAAAACACAGGCTTTGTAAATGGTACATAACTGTTGATCCTGTCCGTTGCTACCCATGACTTTTTTGCTTTCAGCAGCTCCAGGTACCTGGATTGGATACCGGCTTGTTGGGGCACCTCAGCAGCGGCGTCAGGCCCATTGTCATCCCATTCCACGCCTGGGCCATTCGCATTTTTCAATATCTTGTTCGTAGGAAACCAATTGTTGCTGACATTCATATCGGCCGAACCTTCATCAGTATAGAGATAAAACCAATGATCCGGCATATGGGCATAAGGTGAGACATAGATACTATCGATATAATTTTCCTGTATTTTTGTTCCAGGTTGCGCCGATAAGGTGTAGATACCAGCTACATCATACATGTATTTGCCATAACGTGTGATCTTATTTTTGAAAACACGATTATTACGCATAGCATTGACTGTAGGTGTCCAGCCCCAGCCCAGGCTGATACCTGTGTACGGAAGATCCAGCAGTTCGTTGTGCAGAATGGATACATTGCGGACAAATCCAGCGCCTATCCCCACTGTTCCCCAATCTTCATTCCCAATATCCTGGATTAGATTGTTACTGACCACAACGCCATCTGTCAAGATTCGCCCATCGCTGGGCTGAAAAGGCAAATGTGCTTCAACTTGCTCATCTGAAAACTGACCAAGCAGTACGCCCGATCCGCCGATCTCCTGGAATAGATTTCCAATTAGACTATCCTTAAGGTTGCCCTGCCGATAATCAATGCCGGTGGATGCCAAATGGGAAAACCGGCAAGCTGAAATACGGGTAAAGGCCGTGTGGCTAAGTGTGACTGCCGCCTGTGGCCGACCCAACCAGGCCTGATTTTCCAGCCCAGCTTTATCAACAGTCCCCGGCTTAGCTAATTTATACGCATCCAAAAAATACATACCTGCCTGTAAAGCAACATGACCGTAATAATGAGGTCTTAACCAGGCACTATGCTGAAATTTCAACCCTTCGATATACACATGGCTAACAGGCGCCTCTAATGTACCTTGCATTGTCAGAATTGTCTCCAGGTAAGGAGCAACAACATCTAACTGGTCTAAATTTTCATCAGGTCTTTTGTAATAATATACCTGATGATTTTCTTCATCTAAATACCATTCTCCTGGTTGATCCAAGAATTCAAGCGCATTCACTAAGCGAAATGCAGAGTTGCCATGTTCTTTGGATAGCCATGGCTTTGGCCAAGGATGTTCGTTCTGGATTTTCCCTTCCGGTTCATGAAAAAATAGTGTGATACTATCTTTTGTAACAATCGTCTCACGAATACGAAGCTGTGCTATTGCCCACCATTGATGGATAAAAAATTCCATACCGGCTTTGTAGCTGAATTTTTTGGGTAACACATTGGGGATAATAGCCGCCTGTTTGTTAAAATCCCAATTGATAATCCGGGGCAGATGGGCATCGTCATGACTTTCTGCCCGAACCGCCTTCCGAGAGCCGATCCATAATTGACGGAAAGGAAAATATTTTCCACCGGCCTGTGGGGCATCGGCCACCATAATATGCTTGACAATAGCAGGGTCCAGTCGTTTTTCGCTTTTTACTGGCCGCCAGCCGGCAACCGCAATCCCACCTGAAAAGATCGCGTTTCCTCCTACGGCTTTAATTCGGGTTGGGCTTTGAGCTGTACCGCTGTCTTCTGGCCGAATCAAAATGGTCTGAACGGGTGCATAGACTGCATCCCGAACCCAGATTGTGATACCATGCTGCATCCTTGGATCCTGTAATCGCCGCCATTCCCTCGCCTCGCGCAAGGCATCTTCCAAATTTGAAAACGGTGCTTCGAAGCTGCCGTCCCGTTGCCCCTTTTTACTTTGTTTACCCACATAGATTTCTCCGCACTGGGCTGAAAATGCCAAAAGCGAAAACACTATAAAAACCGATATGAGAATGATCTGCTTCATCTGTTAATGATTTTTGTGGTATGCCTGTTTTAGTCCTGTGACAGACTAAAGCAGGCACATTTTTTTGCTCAATGACCATGGAAGAGCGAGTTCATACCATAACGCGCTACCATCTGTTCATCCATCTGCTACATAGGGCTATTAATAGCCATTATTCTGAACAAATTCGCCAGGATTGCTGACGGCATCCATCTGTCCCTGCGGAATAGGCCGAAGGCCATGTACGCCATCTTTAAAATATTGTCCTACATCAGGGTTGACCGCCATCAGATAGGAGCGGTTCAATTTGCCCATTCTTTTCAGGTCATACCAACGTGTATACTCACCACATAATTCACGGGCGCGCTCATCGAGTATAAACTGGGCCGTAAGATCCCCAGCTGTAATCTGTCTGGCTCCAACCCGGTCGCGTAACACATTGATGTAGCTGGCGGCTGTGGCATTGGCGCCGTTCAGATAAAAGGAAGCTTCAGCAGCAATCAGGTATACCTCCCCCAGGCGCATGACAGTAGCATAGGCGTCGCTGGTAAAATTGTTTGCCTTCGGACTGATTAACGATCCGGAATTGAATTTCACTAGAGATGGATAAAAACCGATGAATGGATTGTCCACCTGTCCCGGCTGCTGGTTTGTCCGCGTATATTTCATTTTGACCTTATTATCCGATCCATAGACATCTTCGAGGTCAAGCCAAATATAATGCTGTTGAAATTGGGTCTTTTTCTCTTCGGCGTAGCCGGTTTCCTCGCTACGGGCTATTTTAATCGCTAGACTTCCTTTGGGAAGGTTAGCCCCGACGGAGACAGCATTTTCATCACGGTCAAATTGCACGACAGCATCTCTGCTCCAGTTGTAATTGGCATTGGAGGTCCACTGTGTTTGGAATGAAACACCATAACGGGGATCTAAGGTGTTATCGCTATTTTTGAATACATCAAGCAGGTATTTGCTCGGCATAAATGTTCCACCGGACCAACGCCCTACTTCGGTCTGAAATCCGGAAAGCTGTATGGCACCAAAGGTCGTCGGTGTACAGTAAAAACGCTTAAAATCATTGTTGTGATCGTATACATTGGTAGATCCATACTCCTGCGAGTAAGGAATCTGGTAAAGTGCTTCGGCGTTTTTCTTGTTATTTGCCGCATTAAAATTGTCTATAAAGGAGGCGTAAAGGCGTACATTGTAGCCTGCCTGGTTATCAATCAATTTCTTTGCCGCCAGCAGCGCTTCTTCCAAATATTGGTTGGCATTATATTCTTTTGTCTGCAAACAGGCCTTAGCCAATAGTCCCAATGCAGCCTTTTGGCTTGGCCGCCCGGCTTCTGTAGGTCCTACAGGCAAATGCTCTGCCGCAAATCTCAGATCGGGCAGGATACATTTTTCATAAATTTCCAACACAGGTGTACGTATGGCGGCAGTATTGGCTGTAGTTGTCTCCGTAAGATTGAGCGGACAAGGACCAAACTGTTCGACCAAATGAAAATAATACAATCCTCTTAAAAAATAAGCTTGGGCAACTTTTTCCTGTTTTTCCTGCTCACTAGAAAAATCTTTGACCTGATCTACTCTACCGATGACGATGTTGCAGTAATTGATGGCATCATAAGCACCATTCCAGTAATCCTTAGCCATGTCTATGGACATGGAGCCACCGGAAGCATATTTTAAATAATTTTGGTTGTTATTTGAATTGAGATCGGAAGTCCATAAATCTGTTCCTCCTTCGGTAACAAGTAAGAAGTTTCGCCCATAGAAATAACGTGGCAAATCAAAATAACAGCTATTGATTAATTTATCGAAACCGGCCTTATTTTCTGCGACTTTATCCACAGTGACCCCTGAGGGATTATATTCATCAAGACTACAGGAATTTAGAAAAAGGCCAGCACATAACAGTATATTAAAATAGTTGATTTTCATAACATATTGGCATTAAAAAGTAACATTCAATCCTACAACAAACTGCTTGGTCAAAGGAAAATTATCCGAACCGTTGGATTCGGGATCCTGATACTTTAACAAGTTGCTTTTCGTAAAGATGAACGGATTGTTAGCGGTTGCATAAAAACGGAAACGTTCCATGGAAAGCCGCTTAATAAATGATTTCGGCAAACTATAGCCCAAGGTGATATTTCGAATCTTGAAATAGGATCCATCCACGTATTTCAACGCATCAAACCCGATATAACCACTGGTCGAGGAATGTAATCCTGGTCTTGGCAAATAAGCGTCTGGATTTTCTGGTGTCCAGTAATCTATATCATCGGGACTATTTCCCACGCCTGTTGTCGGATCATATCGTGTGATCAGGTTGCTGGACAGCATCTGCCCCCATCTTGCGGTTAAAAATACCGAAAGGTCCCAGTTATTGTATTTAAAATTATTCTGAAATCCACCGGTCCATCTCGGGACCGCTGATCCGAGAATGCGCTTATCGTTGGCACCATAGGCATGGGTACCATCTTCATTGACCGTACCATCGGTGGCTAATTTAATATCACCTGGCCTAGCATTGAACAAGGCTGCCTGCTCCGCTTCACTTTCCTGCCAGATGCCGAGGTATTGATAATCAAAGAATGTTCTGATCGGCTGATTTAAAAATAGGTTATTTGAAATCAGGTCTTTTCCTCCGGGTAGTGCAGTCACACGTTCTTTATTCGCTGCAAAAGTCAATGTTGAATTCCAGGTAACCCCTTCCCCCTGAATATTTTTTGTATTTAAGGTCAGTTCAAATCCTTTGTTGTTCGTTGCACCAATATTCTGCCACATCTTGAAAGGGGCACCCCAGGAACCGCCTAATGAAGCTGGCATATCCCTTAGAAAGAGTAGATCTTTTGTTTCCGTATTGTACCAATCAATGGTCAGGTTGGCTCTTTGGTTCATGAATTGCGCATCGAGACCAATATTGGTCGTATACGACTTCTCCCAGCCCAGGTCCCTATTCGCCAGTTGTTGATTCAGAATAAAGGCCGGGCCGAGCGTACTTTCGCCAAAACCTACCGGCTTAGGTGCGTTATATCCTCCTGCTTGCGTACCGTAAGCCCCTACACCACCAGAATTACCGGTGATACCATAACCAGCGCGTAGCTTTAACTCCGATATTTTGCTTTTCAATGGCGCAAAGAACTGCTCGTCACTCAGGCGCCAGGCAAAAGCTCCCGCTGGAAATACATCCCATTTGTTGCCTGCCGAGAGTCGGGAAACACCGTCCCAACGGCTTGACAAGGATAGCAAGTACCGTCCTTGATAGTTATAGTTGATCCGACCTACATAAGACATTGACTGTGAACCAATATAAGAAGAGCGGATTACGGAAGTTGTGGCCGCACTGAGGTTATGGAAAGAATAGGAGTCGAGGTCGAATCCCGATCCGCCCGCATAGGCCTGCTCTGCTTGGTTTTTTGACCATGATGTGACTGCAGTAAGCGCAAAATGATGATCTTCACGTAGGTTAAATTCATAATTCAGGATATTTTCCCAACGGTAGTTGTAATTTCTGTCATTGATGATAACAGCTGCAGGCAATTTGAATCCAGCCTCCGGATTTGCAATTGACTGCGAGCCAAAATATCTTCCCGTCCGTTGAGAGCCAATCGTCGCACCAAAAATTGAACGAAAGGAAAATCCTTTGACCGGCGTAAAATCAAGATAGGCATTGCCTGCAAAATAATTGTTCAGGATATTATTTTTATACTGATCCTTAATCTGATCGGATAAAGGGTTGGTGACTCCGTCCACTGGAATATGATTGATATTACCGTCGGCATCAAAAGCATCACCTAAAGGCAAAAAGGTCAAACTATTACCGAATACATTTTGTGCAGCCTGGTTATTATCCTTATACGTATACTGTAGATTCGTACCTACTTTAAACAGGTCAGAGAGTTTATGATCTATATTTGCCCTTACAGCGTATTTTTTACTATTATCATTTTTTATAAGGCCTTCTTCATCGTTGTAGTTGAGTGACAAAAAAGCTTTTGTTTTTTCATTCCCGCCATTCACTGAAAAGCTATAGTTCTGCTGGATTCCGTCTTTTAAGACCAAGTCCATCCAGTCCACCCATTTATCATTTTCAAAAGCCTCCAGCTGTGCGGGATTCTTAAAAATATTATTGGCAAATTCCGGATAGTTACCATGCTCACCCCGGTACGCTTCCCTTTTCAGTTTCATATAATCGTCTCCGACCAACCCATGGGGGTATTTGGGAAATCCATTATATCCAAAATAGGAATCAAAATTCACGATTGCTTTACCGGCTTTTCCCTGTTTTGTCGTAATGATAATAACACCGTTTGAACCTGCAGAGCCATAGATTGCCGTAGATGATGCATCTTTGAGAATGTCTATGGATTCGATATCGCTTGGATTTAAACTGGTAAAATCACCTGGGATACCGTCAATAATATAGAGCGGATTATTATCACCATTGATGGATCTGTTGCCCCGTAGGCTCGCACTGACATTGGCACCTGCACGTCCGGATGATTTGCTGATATCCAGACCGGAGACTTTTCCCTGAAGCGCGTCCATGACATTAGCCGTAGGCGTCATCATAATTTCTTCTGATTTGACCGAAGCTACCGCTCCTGTCAAGTCCCGACGTTTGGCCGTACCGTAACCGATGACCACGACTTCGTCCAATGCCTGATCATTTTTCTTAAGCACCACATTGACACTATTTCCAGCTTTTACGGTCAGCACTTTTTCAGCGTAACCCAATGATGTAATTTTGATGGAGCCACTTTCACCTGACAGCTTCAGGATAAATTCTCCAGAAGCATTGGACGAAGTGGTCTGCGTCGAATTACCAAGCGCCACAGTAGCGCCCACGATTGGATTTCCCTGCTCATCCGTAACTTTACCTTTTATTTCTTTTACCTGATTGACCGTGACTTTATGAAGCGTAGCGGCATTTGACACAGCAGTGGAGAAGAGTGCCCCGCCTAGTATAAAGCTGCTGCAAAAGAGCATTAACATCGGATACTTTGAACCGGAAGCAGCGGCCCCCAATGTCATTTTCCCGAGATTAATCTTGTTTGTATTCATATTGAGTTTTTAGATTTATTTGCGTAATGTGGTTATTTTTTTATTTGTTTAGATCCAGCTGTCTCTTTATCATAAATGAATAGCTGGACTTAGATCGTTATTTGTTTGTCACCTAAAGCCGAGCGGATGATCACAGTACAGGGTGTGTCGGCCATTTTTTGAATCATTCCCAATGCTTTTCCCTTAAATGTTTTTCTTTTGGGCTGATGTAAGCCCCTTAGATCGGCCTGAAATCCGTTATCGGTTCCGAGCACTTTCGCATTTCCCTTTACAATAAACTCAATTTCCTGATCATTGTGCAACACGGACTGTCCTGCCTTGTCCACCAGTTCTGCGGTCACAAAAAAAAGGTCTCGGGATTCTCCAGTGGCAAATTTTTCATGTTCCACAGAAACTTTTACTGCATGTGCTCCTGTAGCCGTGCGGACACTCGCTTCCTGAACAACTTTACCATCTCGTTTTTTAACGACTTTCAATTCCCCCTTTTCAAAGGGCACCTTCCAGCTGGCGTGCAGACGATCTGCGGTTTTAGCTGAAGTTCCCAGACTCTTTCCATTGAGAAATAGTTCGACATCATCAGCCTTATTATAATAGGCCCATACATCTACACTGTCGCCAGCTTTCCAATTCCAATGCGGTAAAAGATGAAGGACATCCTGGTTTGTCCATTCAGACTGATACATGTAGTACACATCTTTGGGAATACCAGCAAGATCAACAATACCATAATAGGAGCTCCTTGCAGGATAAGGGTAAGGAACAGGCTCCCCAAGATAATCGAAGCCGGTCCAGACAAATGTTCCCGCCAAAAAAGGACGGTTCTTAACCGCTAGCCAGGCTTTCTCATGGCTTGTACCCCAATAGGCAGCAACATTATCATAAGCCGAAACCGTAAAATCGGGATTACCATTGACGACATATTTGTCTTTTGATGATGCTGGCCATAGCTGAATCGTATCTTGCAACTTGTCGTATACCCCTCTAGTCTCTAGGGCAGAAACAGTTTCTGATGCCAACAGCGGTATATTTTTGAATTCTACAGGTAATTTATCATAATCTTCATGTTTGTAGTTGAAGCCCAGTACATCCAAAGCCTCTGCCTGTGCGATAAAATTCTTTACATAATTATTTTCGGTCAAGGCAGCAGTAACGGGGCGTGTTGGATCCAGAGATTTTACCAATTTGGCCATTTCTTGCGTTAAGGCAATACCCGTGGAGTCAAATTGTTCTCGGATTTCATTTCCGATGCTCCATAGGATAACCGAAACATGATTGCGGTCTCGACGCACCCATGTTTCAATATCCTTGAGGTGTTCCGTAGGAAAGTCAATGTGGTAGTCGAACTTATTTTTTCGCTTTTTCCACATGTCAAATGCTTCATTATAAACCAAAATTCCCATTTCGTCGCAAAGATCGAGTAACTCTTCTGCCGGTGGGTTATGCGCAGTGCGAATAGCATTGGCGCCCATTTCTTTCATCATGACAAGCTGCCTTTTTGCAGCGGACTTATTGAAAGCGGCCCCTAAAGCGCCCAAATCGTGATGCATGCAGACTCCATAAATCTTCAAAGATGCGCCATTTAAGTAAAAACCTGTTTTTGCATCAAACCGAATTGTCCGGAATCCGATACGCTTTTCAATTTGATCTTCAACTGTATTATTTTTATTTAAAAGAGTGAGTTGCACGCGATATAAATTTGGCGACTTTGGATCCCACAACTGGGGTTTTTCCACTTGAAGTGATGCATCAATATATCCATCTTTCTCAACCCCTGTTTTTTTCAGCAGCAGATTGCCATTGGGATCCCATACCGTAATTTGATATTTCTTCCCTGCAACTCCATTAGAACGGGACAGCTTGTTCAATTTGGAAAGTATTTT
Organism: Sphingobacterium siyangense; assembly: GCF_023277505.1. Taxonomy (NCBI): domain Bacteria; kingdom Pseudomonadati; phylum Bacteroidota; class Sphingobacteriia; order Sphingobacteriales; family Sphingobacteriaceae; genus Sphingobacterium; species Sphingobacterium siyangense. The sequence continues at coordinate 5,878,562 of NZ_CP080574.1, forward strand.
CAGCTGCCCCAGTTCACCATGGATTTCGGGCGTGGTGATAAAAGTCTCCTGCTCATCGAGGTGTACTGCGCTGCTCTTGATCAGGTAGACATCGCGGTAGATTCCGGAGCCCGAATACCACCTGGAGTTTGGCTGTTTACTATTATCCACACGGACAGCAATCCGGTTGGGCTGATTCCCAAACTTAAGGTGTGGCGTAAGATCCAGTGTAAAGGAAAGGTAACCATTGGGCTTTTTTCCCAAATAAACACCGTTGATCCATATTTCCGAGTAGCGATATATTCCGCCAAAGTAGAGTTGTATACTTTTGCCCTGATCTGCTGCCGGCAATTTAAATTCCTTACTGTACCAGCCAATTCCGCCCGGCAATGCTCCACCGGCATTTCCTGCGGGATAAGTAGCAGCAAAATCAGCGTTGATACTCCAGTCATGAGGCAGTTTGACCGATTCCCAGGCCTGCGGATTGATATCCTGCAGGCGGTAGCCCAACCGGTCCTGCAATGTAAAATGCCAGCTATCATTAAAGCTTATTTTGGCAGGTCCCTGTCCAGATACAAGTTGAAGCTGCAGTAAAAAGAGCATGGAAATAAAATAATGTAACTTCATGTTCAAATGGTGATTTATTAGCACCGCTTTCATTGCCGTCAATGAAAGTGTTGCCTATTTATTTATTAATCAATTTTAGGGTATTTATGCTACCCTAGTTTCAAAACTCAGGTGGAGAGGCCCTCCATAGATGATGATTGCCTAAGGGCTATTCTCGTTTTTGGTTTAAGATCTTAAAAATGCAGGTTACTCCGGCCTAAATCTTTAGAGGTCGCCAAGGCTATGCCGCGGTTACCTTTGCTATCTACGGCACAATAAAAGTGATAGACGATACCCTCCGTTTTCAATACAAAAGACTTGTGGGCATATTGCTGATCAAAGCTTTCACTTGATTCAATTAGGTTGGCGCCTTCCCAATCCGTCCAATGGATCAGATCTTTGGATGCTGCAAAGCGGTTAAATGCGCCCTTACGATCCTTCCAAAATGCCCCGAAATAGAACATTACCCAGGTGTCATGTATACGCTGGATCATGGGGTCGCCTGTGATACCCATGGGATGATGAACCACCGGATCTTTTTGAAAACGCTTCCAGGTTTTCATATCGTCAGATACGGCCATACCAATGCGTTCATACCAGCGGGTTGCCTTGTTGTTCGCCAAAGAATCGCCCACAGCATTGTAATACATCACAAAACGATGTCCCGTATTTTTATCAGGGTCTTCAATGACATAGCTTTTAAATAGCTTATGACGGTTTTCCCACCAAGAAACATCTGGGTCTGTACTGTTTAGGACTGGATTGGTCAGCTGCTGCCACTGGACGGGTTTGATGGGTTTCATACCGGTATAAGCGATTCCTATCGACAAAGGTTCAGGCTCATAACCTGCAGTAGAACCACCGAAATAGGACATCCAATATTTTCCAGCATAGGTATTGAGTTTATATTTTCCGGCCCATTTTGTATCAACCAAGGCATTGTAGCCTGCTCGCTGCTTGGCATCCCAGCTGCCGTCGGGTGCCACAGAGAGCTGTTTCCCCAGGGTCTTCCAATTCAGGAGATCCGAGCTCTGCGCTAACCAGGTCTCATAACCACTTCCATCAAATACAATATAGGTCATATACCAATATTTTCCGGCTTTGTATAGCGTTGGACAGTCCATCAGCTCACCTTTATGCTGCGGAACCAGCACGAGCCCGTACTTGTAAGGTGTCTTTACTTCTTGATAAATTTTTGTCATTTCCGCACTGGAAATTCTTTGGGCCTGTGCCCGAGATGTCCAGCCTGGCAATCCAAAAAACAGCAATATTAGTATTCTTTTCAGTTGTCTCATCTATAATCGTTATTCTTTCATCGTTGCTTTCAAGTCCCCCATGTGACAGCAAAACCATCGTCCATGCTACTTTTAACGACAGGGGGCTTGCTTGTTTTTACTTTGTGATGGTATATTTTCCGGAACCCAACTTCAGCTCTACCTGCTCCTTCGCAGACAACACGAGATCGGGGTCCAGCTGTTTTCCATTAACCAGATAGCTTCCTTTGGGCAATACCAAGGTACATTGGCTATTGACGGGGATCTCCAACTTGTACACTTCCGCTTGTTCCCGGTTAAAATAGATCTTCCCATAAGGGCTTCCAAAACTTATTTCACAATCCTTCAGCAGGTCCATCATTTTGGGCTCGATCCGAAAATTTTTAAATGCGGTAGAACCTGCAGCTTGCTGTATGCCACCCAGACCGGTATGAAACCATTCCATCAGGTGTCCGAGCATAAAATGATTATTGGAGACATTCGGGAGCCCCGCCCAGGATTCGGTCAGTGCTGTGGCACCTTTCCGCAGCTGATAACCATATCCGGGCCTGTCATCACGGTGATGCATGGCATAGATCAGGTCATCACGGTTGTTGGCCTGCAACACCTGCAACAGGTAACGATGACCGATATCTCCGGCCGTCAACGCTGTATCGTTTCGACAGACCGTTTTTGTTAATCTGTCAAAGACTGCCTGTTCAGCCTCCTGAGGTACTAAACCAACGTAGAGCGGCATGGCCAGCGCTGTCTGACTACCAGAGCCATAGCTATGCTCCTGAGGTCGATAAAATTGCTGATTGAACGCATTGAATACAGCCTGCTGTAACGTCTCGAATTTTTTGGCATCTTCTTTTTTTCCAAGCTGCGTAGCAATTTCTTTCATCAGTTTGAGGTCATAGTAATAGATTGCCGTAGCCGTGATTCCCGGGGTAGTCAGCTGGGAAACACCCGGACGCTCTGGTCCCAAATCATACCAGTCACCCAAGCCCTGTGTCAAAATATGGTCCTTCGCCTTGGAGCCCAAATAATCGATATAATGGGTCATCATGGCATAATTATCGGCAAGAAAAGCGTTGTTTCCATACCAGCGATAGGCATACCAGGCCAGGATAATCGAGCTGCTCCCCCACTCGGGTGAGTCCCTGAACATATCGCCCCCCCAGTCAAACTGTACATATTCGGGCGCTATTTCAGGAACCAGACCATCCTTTGTCTGAGATTGTCGCATATCTCGCAGCGACTTGGCAAACAGGCGTTCAGCATCAAAGTTAAATTGTACCGACGGCCCCATTAAATGTAACTGCTCCAGCCAGCCCAATTTTTCGCGGTGTGGACAATCGGTAAAGACACTGACCATATTACTCTTAATAGCCCAATTGATCAATCCATGGATCTGATTAAATAGCGTATCGGAGCTTTGAAAGCTTCCTACCTGCGCTGTACTATTCCGGATATGGGCCAACTGTATCGCATCCATCCGAACCGCTTTGCTACCGGCAGGATGTAACTGAACTTCGGCATAACGAAATCCATAATACGTAAAACGTGGCTGCCAGGACACAGCCCCATCTTTTGCAAAAATATATTGATAATAATAGGGGCTTCCTGAATGTTTTTGACTAGGGCGTCCATCCGCTGTCAGCAATTCGGCCGGATACACCCGTACGGTATCACCAGCTTGCCCGGTCATTTGCATGGTGACTATGCCTGATGCATTCTGTCCAAAATCATAGGTGATCCGTTTCCCCCCATCAGCCTGCTGAAATCCAACAGGTGCGAAGCGCTGCATAATTTTCACCGGATCGATATCCTGTGCCCGTAGATGTGGTCCATCCGTTATGACCGCTTGCTGCCAGTTCCGGTCATCGTAAGCAGGAGCTGACCAATCCTCATGCAAAATTCGTGCATCATAATCCTCGCCCCCATACATGCTGGAAAAAGTAATTGGCGACCGATGTGTTTTCCAGTCGGCATCACTAACGATGATTTCTTGCGTCCCGTCCGTGTAGGTATTGACGATCTTAAGTTTGAGCTTTGGCAGGCCAAAAGCAACTTTATGTTTTTGAAATCGGCCTTTAATTGGTGGGATATAATAAAACCCATTTCCTAATAGGGCAGCGATAGTATTCTTTCCCTGTTGCCAGGCTTGGGTAAGATCGTAAACCACATAATAGGCTTCTTTGTCATATTTTGTCCAACCCGGCTGTAGCACTGCATCATCTACCCGCTTGCCGTTCAATAGCAACTCGTAATGTCCCAAGCCTGCCACATAAGCGATTGACGAACTGATCTTCTTTTTCACCTGAACTGATTTCCTGAAAACCGGAAGGTCGTAAGTTTTATCCAACCGAAGCTTACTGGAGCTTAGTGGCAGTGGATTGACCAACGAATCCGGTAATATATCTTTAGCAATCCATCGGGCATTCCCCCAATCTTCTGCATTCAGCAATCCCGTATGAAATCGTTGTACCGCGCTTCTGGCTGTCTCGTTTTTATTATCACGAACGTGTATCCTGATGTAATAACTTGTACCTGTAACTAAAGGGCTTCCCTGGTATAACAAATTTAGGGATTGTTCTGTCGCTACCCATTGGGAATCCCAAAGTATATCCTGTTTTGCAAAACGAGTGCTTTTACTGATCCGGATACGATAAGCTTGTTGTTGTACATCAAATTTATCGCTGTGCAATTGCCAGCTAAATGAAGGTTTTAATGTATTTATACCCAATGGGTTTTCGCGTCCTTCTATCAAAACACGCGTTACTGATAACTTGGCCATACCAACTATGGGCATAGCAAGCAATAACAGAAAAATGCTTCCTAAAACGATTCCCTTTTTTACAATATTCTTCATTCTTTTTCTTTTTTCCCCGACTGTATTCATATCCAACTATTAAGGCGCTTCAGTCATCACGCGGACACGATCCTGTATCAGTCCCGAAACATTGATTGTCGAAACGCTGGTATCTTTACACACAAAAACACTATTTTTAATCTTGATATTTTTAGCATCTTTAATCGACAAATACCGGTCACCGCGTCCGAAAACACGATCAATAGATACGTTTTCCAAAACAGACTCCGGAATACCTTCAATCTTAATACAGTTTTTAGCCGCATCAATATATATATCCTTTATTTGGATATTCGAGAAACGTGGTGTCAGAGCATTCTTCTGAACTTCGAAATCACGGCTAGCTTGATTGCCTACATGTTGGGCCTGTCCCAGCATATCCCAGCGTAAAGCTGATTCGACCTCCTGCATCCGGATACGCTCAAAGTAAATATCAGATCCGCCACCACCCCGTGGCCTTCTCGTCTTAAAACGGATACCAACATTGGTTTTTCCAAACACACAGTCATGGACATACACGTGCTTGGCCATGCCGGCAGTCTCACTACCGATCGTAAACCCACCATGACCTTTTTCCGAAAAACAATAGCGGACAACAATATCCTGCGAAGGTCTGTTCACCCGCAGTCCATCATATCCACGTCCTGCTTTCACGGCAATGCAGTCGTCGCCGGTATTCAGAGTACAGTACTCCACAAGTACACGGTTGCATGATTCAATATCGATCCCATCCCCACGTGGTATACCCATAGAATGGATGCGGACTCCACGGATCACGACATCCTCACAATAAGTGGGCACGATATTCCAAAAAGCCGTACGCTCGAGCGATACACCTTCAATCCAGACCCTTTTGCAGTTAATGGGCGCAATGAGTGCCGGTGGAAAGATGAAATCTGCGGTCTTCCCATCGTAAATCCGCTGCTCAACAGGCGTATTACTGTCGACAATATTTTCAATGACGTCATGCGTCATGGTTTTATTCCGGACGTTGCCTTCACCGGGGCCAATAATTCTACCTGATCCCGTGATGGCAATGTTTTCTGCCCCATTGGCGTAAATACAAGCCCCCAAACTATATAATTCTACCCCTTCGTTCCGTGTAAACACCACAGGCAGAAAATCATTAATTTCATTCTTAAATTCCAAAACGGAACCTTCATCCATTTTTAGATTAATATGGGATTTTAGCGTAATACGTCCTGTATGGTGGTGTCCTTTCAGTACTAACGTACCTCCTCCATGAGCTGCAAGCTGATCGAGCTTACCCTGAATATCGTCATTCGGCCATACCGTATCTTGTCGCATCGGAAATGTTGGCCGCTGGACATTCCATGCCGTAAAAGGGGATTGCACCTTTTCTGGCTCAGCGGGCATCTGTCCAGCCCCTACCTGATCGGAACGCAACAGTATCTTATTCAGCCGCTTTCCAATCGGAAGACTTCGACATCCCTGCATGCCCATTACTACCACTACAAGCGATATTATCCAGTTTAATTTCATTGAAACACCTGTTTTACGTAACGTGTATTTGCACCAAAATTTTCTTTGACGGCACGTGGTGATAGATTAGCATCGCGAGATCGCTCGATCACGAGCCAACCGCGCCAGCCCATACGGTCCAAGGTCCGTTTTACCAAAGGCATATGCAGTCGTTTGTTATTTTCGAGCCATACACCATCTTCATCCGTACAGTGAATCTGACAGATCCGCTTCTTTCCTAAAATAGTCAGCTCCTGAATCAGATCACGCCCTTCTTTCAACGGATTGGAAAAATTAAAATAGATTTGGATATGTTTGGACCCAATTTCCTTTAAAAGCTCAACCTCAGCTTTTGCATCCAATGCTGTTTCAATCCCGATGATCACACCGGCCTTTTTTGCCATTTCACCTACTATACGAAGACGCTCGACGATAGCAGGTCGCAGTTCGGGATATTTAACCAAGTCGCACGTCACGCCTAAAGGCAAAAAAGCCACTTTAACCCCCATTTTCTGACAAGTGTCCAAACAATCCCCTACCATCTGCTGATAAGTCGGCCGCGTAGCAAAAGACTGTGCATAAAAGCCGGTCATGGCCAACGAACAGATCGTTATTCCGGTTTCCTTTGCTTTGTCAAGAAAGGCCTTCCGTTGCGCAGGATCGCCCAACTTACTATCGAAAGTAATCCGGTTGCCCAATCCGCCCATATCAACTTCCAACCCATCCGCTCCTATTTCTTTTGCCAGGTCAAATGCACTTAGTTTTTGCCGCTTTAAAATCATCAGATCAATTACGGCGACATTGTAACGCTGCTTAGGTGCGGCAAAGACAGCAGAAGGCAGCGCTGCTACACCAATTAAGGCCAAGGTATCGCATATAAATTTTTTTCGGTTCATCATAGTTCAATCTGATATGATTTTAACAATGCTTTCAATTGTTCCATCCCACGAATCGCGTTTTTTGGTAAGTTTTCCCCCTTCTTTCCAAAACTGTATAACAACTCCTCTGGCTCGATCTGAATACCGGTCTCCGCGATGTTATCGGCAGCTTTCGCTTGATCCAAACGAAAATGATCTAGCAGGAATTTGTAGAGCGCCTGTCTTTTGTTATAGCCAAAATCATGACCTTCCTCAGGAAAATGTGCGTGTCGTACCTGATTTTGCTGCCCATAATATCCGTATATCCTTTGCAGGTATGGAAAATCGTTGATAGCAGTCTCCTTCGTCCAATCCTGACCATCGGAGATGATCAGCTGTGGTTTGGGCGCTGTCATCGCAGCCAGTTCGACATTATTGGTCCCGCCACAGACAAAATGCACGGGCAGTCCACTCTCACAGGGACATCCACCAAAGAAGTAGGAGGACATCGCCACGACAGGAGCCACCAACGTAAAGCGATCGTCTAAGGCAGCCATCAAAATACTGTGACTACCACCACCCGATCCGCCACTGATTCCTATTCGCTTTTGATCTACCTGTGGCAAGCTGGTTACGTAATCTAAAATACGTTCAGCGCCCCAGGTCTGCATCAACATGGCTTCGCTGCTGCGATGATCTGAACCAGCAAACTGCAATAAAGACTCCCCCCAGGCAAATAGGTCATAGCTTACAGCCATACAGCCCAGTCGAGCCAAGGTGATAAATCTCTTCTGCGCATCCGAACGATACCGCTGCTGTGGCCAATGACCGTCAGGAGATAATACCACAGGAATGTTTTTCTTCTGTTTGAGCGGAGAATAGATACTGCCATTGATATAGACCCCTGGTATAATTTCTAAGGCAAAATTCTGAACTTGGTAGTCCGCATAGCGACGTACCCTGCCCAATCGAATGGGTTGATTCGGTATACTTTTCAGCTTATCCCAGTACATCGCTTGTCTCAACGCAACACGCAATTGATCTTTTCTCTTTTCCCAACTTGCCTTATCCGTATATTTTTTGGACAGTAAGCTCAGAAAATCCCAACCCTCCTGTGGTTTCCAGCGGTTGTATTCGTATGATTTTAATTTATAGGTATCGGGCTTGGCTTCCTCCTGCAGTTTAAAACCCAATGGATACAGTAGATTGATTTCTGTGCCCACAAGATCTGCCCTAAACTTCCAAGGTGCGTAGTCCACCATAATGTCTTTGACATTGCGTGGATCATATTTGATCTTGACCTGATACCGTTCTTGCATCATTGCCAGAACTTTTTCCAGGGGCTGCTTAAATTTATGTTCATAATTGAGTAAGCTGTCCTGCCCCTGGACAACAAGCGAGACAAAAAACAAGCAGACTGCACAAACGAACTTAATCTTCTTCCTTAACATATGCATTAGGGTCTGGTTTTTTATATCCTTTTTTTGTTGGCCAGATGCCATCCTCAATCGGGATTAACTTCACTTTCTTCGGATCTACGACGACATGTTTCATTTTCTTTCTACGCCAGGTATAGCCAAAATGCAATAGCCCATCTTTGGTTTGAATCACTGCGGGATAAGAATACTGACTGATTGGCGAATCCTCAAGTATAAGTGCGGCCTGCCACTGCTTGCCATCTTTGGAAAAAGCCACATTCAATGGTGTACGCGCCCCTTTGGCTAAGTTACCTTCCGGAAGCACGTGGTTATACACCAGTACATGCCGACCGTCTTTCAATGTTACAGCATCTGTACCCGAATTATTATTGGGGAGCGTCGTTTTTTCCAGTGGGGTCCAATGTTCGCCCCAGTCCTTAGACCAAGATGTTACGACCGCACGGTTGCGTGTGCGCGCCAATATTTGCAACTGACCATTTCCGTGATCAAGTATGCTCGGTTGTATGGCATCCAGATTATCTGCACCACGGGCGATTGGACCTATTTTGCGCCAGGTCTTACCAAAATCCGAACTCGCTTCAAAATGTATGTTCCAGCCACTTCCTTCCGTACTGGAAGGACTCAGCAGGGTGCCATTTTGCAAAAGAACAGGCTTATTTTTCACCGGTCCAATAAAGCCTTCAGGCAACTTTTCGGCAGCAGACCAGGTCTTACCGCCATCTTTGGAGCGTTTGAGCATGCCCCACCATTCCGATGGTTTAGGCCCAATTTTATAGAATAACAAGAGATCTCCGTTAGGTATTTGATATAAAACTGGGTTCCAGGTCGGCAAGCGCTTGCCATCCGGTTGTACACCATCCGCTGCCGACACTGGCGCTAACCAGTTGCCGTTTTCAAATCTGCTCACATAGATCTCCACATCGGGATGACGTTCTTTCGTTCCACCAAAAAAGGCATAAACCAAACCTTGGTCTGTCTCTGCCATGGTAGCGGAATGGCAGGAAGGGAAAGATGCCGTATCATAAATAAACTCATCTTTTATGACCCCTTTTTGCCATTTTTTTAATGTCGGATTTTGTCCGTAAGAACTCAAGGAGCATAAAAACAATAGGGCTGTTGCCAATTTGATCTTTATCTTCATCTGTTTATCGATATTTTATACGTATGCATCTTAACTGTTTTTTCCCCTGCCAACGCATACGATGTTTGTTTTTTATTGGAACTGATTTGGTAAACTCAAGTCTATTTTTGTTGCTTTTCTTTTTCGGATTTTACCTTTGCCACATAATCTTTGAATAATTGACGCCAATTGCGGCCGTTGGCATTTAAGTAAGCTTCACATTTATTTTTGTAAATTTCAAAAATGGCAGAAACTTGCTTAATCCCTTTATAATCTATTGCTTTTTCGCGGGCTTCTTCTAAATTTTTACGGATGGTCTGTTCCTCAACTGCTGTCAGATCTGGGACAATTGCCTTATATCCTTTTAAGGTGAAATCAACTTTTCCGATCGTGTATTTGTCCAAGATAAAAGCAACCTGTTGCTCTTCAAGCTCTTGACGCAAACCAGCCATCAAGTTGTTGTGTATAGAATCGGGCTGCGCTGAATCTGCAATAATGGAACGATCCATATCACTTAATTTTTCGCCCGTGTACGGATTTATTCCTGCTGGAACAGTACTAATCGGATGGCTATTATGCCACTCTTTCACGGCTATCAAATGGTTCAAGATCAAGCTTTTGATCTTTTCTTCTTTTGCAGGATTGGCAAGCTTGAGCTCTGCAGTCCACTCCTGCGATTTTTTCTGCTCCGTTGAATTGTCCTGTGCATACAAACTCAGTGCAAACAAGCTGAGGATAAAGATTGACAAAGTCTTTTTCATATTGTTATAATTTAATGCTGAACTGGTAATCTCCGGATCCGATCATGAACCAAGTGCCTAATTTTTCCTGTCGTAGGATCTGAATATCTTTATCGTTTTTTAATTTTCGGTTGCTTTCCAGGATAGATGACCGTACTGTTGTGGGCAGATAGATCTCTGCTTTGGTATTGGCCGGAATAGAAATCTTCCATTCAAAAGCCGATTTGCTTTTGCTCCAATTGGATTGAATGGTTCCATAAACACTTTTGTAGCTTGCATCCACATGATCCAACCCTGCTACGACCTGCGGTTTCATGACAACAGTCTGAAAGGCATGCTCCTTTGATTTGATACCCGCTAAATCCTCATAGAGCCATACCAAGAGATCGCCCAACATCATCACATGATTTTGTGAATTCATCTTGGGATGGGCTGTATTGCCATTCCATAGTTCCCAAATTGTTGTGGCCCCATTTTCGACCATATAACCCCAGGAAGGATAGGTCTTATTGGTTGCAATCTTATAGGCAAGATCTGCTCGTCCGATTTCGGTGAGCGCACGCATAATCCATTGTGTTCCGATAAGTCCTGTACTCAGATGCCCCCGATTTTCTATTTCGACAATCTCCACAATCCGCTTACTGAGCTTTTCTTTGTTTGTATCTTCGACTAAGCCAAAAGATAGCGCCAATAAATTATCAGTCAATGAATTGCTACCATAATATCCTGCATCGTGATAGAAAGCGGCATTAAATGCGACTCTCATCTTCGCTGCACGATCCAAAAAGTTAGCTTGATCCTGTCCGTTGCCGACGAGGACACTAAAGCGGGCCATGGTCTGTAGCAAATGATAGTAATAAGATGTCGCGATCAATGCGCTTGGATATTTTTTATCGGCAATCTTACCTCTGCCGGCTTCAATGGTTACCGGTGGGAAACACCAATCTCCATAACTGTCCTTGGTAATGATACCGCCCGGGCCTGTATAACGGGCCTGCATATAATCCATCCATTTTTTCATGGCCGGATAATGTTTTTCCAAAATGCGTAGATCTCCGGTCTGCTGATAGAGCATATCGGCGATAAATAGATAAGTTCCTGGCCAGCTGATATTATCACTATAGTAGCGCCAGAAAACTGGTGCAACATCCGGTAACGCGCCATCCTCCTTTTGGGACAGCCGAATATCTTCGAGCCATTTATGATAAAAATTGGCGTTATCAAAGAGGAAGTTCTCACCGTATGCACTGACTGGACGGTCACCCAACCAGGGCTGACGCTCATTGCGTTGAGGACAATCTACCGGAATACCTTTGTAATTGGAAGCGATACCCCACCATGCATTCTGATGAATCTGATTGATGAGTGTGTTGGAAGACACAAAGGTTCCTGCATCGGGTATATCGTCGTAGACAAAACGGCCAACAAAATTACTTTTTGAAGCTACACCCGGATAGCCGCTGACTTCGACATAACGAAATCCATGATAAGTAAATCGCGGCTCCCAGGTTTCCTTTCCGCCACCTTTTAATATATAATGGTCCGTTGCTTTCGCGTCACGCAGATTGGTCGTAAATAATTCGCCGTCTTCGGTCAAAGATTCTGCAAAACGGAATGTCACTGCTGTTCCACGCGTACCGGACACCGTCATCTTTACCCAACCCGAGAAATTCTGTCCGAAATCAAGGATGTATTTTCCTTCAGACTTTTTGACGATCGAAACCGGTGCAATATCTCGCATCACCTTCATACCTTCCGACTGCGCTTCATAATTGCCACCGGGCTCCTGCACAAAAGCAGCCTTTAACCATGTTTTATCGTCATAATCCGGATTTGCCCAACCCGTTAGTTCTTTTCTGGCATCATAATTCTCACCGTCATATTCGTTATTTGCCGTTATGGGTCCTTCGGTCGTTCCTTTCCACGAATCATCGGTCTTAATGACCTCTGTTGAACCATCCGTATAAGTCAGCATAAGCTGCATCTGCATTTTTGGGAATCCAAAAGTTTTCACTTTATAGGGCTTTGCTTGACGCATGGCATAAAACCGTCCATTTCCCAAAATGACACCAAGCGCATGTTTACCCTGCGAAAGTGATTTTGTTACATCCAAAACATTATATTTAATGTTCTTGGTATAATCCGTAGACACTGGAGCCAGTACTTGATCCCCTATCTTCTTGCCGTCGATATATAACTCATAAAGTCCGAGCCCCATCACATAGGCTGTAGCCTGCTTAATCTGCTTGGTTGTTATAAATTCCTTTCTGAAATAACGGGCAGCCAATTGACCAGTCTTTTCATTGTCTGTCGGGAAGTACTGATCAAAACCAATCCAGCGTCCTGTCCAATCCTTGTAATGCAGCAGTCCCATGGTCCAACCCGCCGGCTCAGACCAGCTACTTTCACCCTTATTCGTATACACTTTTACTTTCCAGAACACTCCCATGCGGCTCCGCAGAGCGCTGCCTGCATAAATAACATGCGTAGAATTATTCGAAAGCTGTTTCCCAGAATCCCAAAAATCGCCGATATTCTGATCCAGTTTTTCTTGTGAAGAAGCAACCAAAACCCGATAGGCTTCTTGTCGGATAGACCGCCCGCTGCCCTGCAATTGCCAGCTCAGTCTTGGAGCAATGGCATCTATACCGATCGGATTCGAACGTAATTCAGTCCGCAGGTTTGCAACAGTGATCTGCGCTGTAGCTTGATGCCACAAGATCGACAAGAAGACCATTACAGTAGATATGACAGTTCCTGCTTTCATTAGTTTTCAAAATCAAAATAGAGGACCATATGCAGCGCCCGGCTCGGTTCCTTCTCAAAATCGTAGTAAACGTGCTTCATGCCCATAGGCCCGGTCGTTTCTGGCTTTTGTGTTTTCGTGCCGATGGCTGAAATACCATTCATAAAAGAAATATCGCCTTTCGGAAAAGTAGGTTCCATGTTTTTCCATTCGGTATCTTGCTGTCCTTTTGGCGTATATAAACGCAGAAACACATCCTCCCGATCGGTAAACACGCGGAAACTTTGATCCTTTCCGATAAATTTGGTCCAATACATATTGGCATGGTACCCTTTAAATTCGGGATATTCGAATGGCGATTCGCCCGTTGCGGTATTATTGTACTTCTTTTTCCAAACGCCAAACTGATTCCCTTTCATCCGATTTTTCCAAACCCGATAAGGGCCCATTCCCCGATACTCAACACCTTCGATTTGATCTTCTGGAAAATCGAAATTCACTCCAACAAAACGTGTAAAATAACTTTCAGGAAAATATTGAACATGCATTTTCAACTGTCCCGAAGCAAGGATTTCCCAACGCAAGGTATTATAACTATCTTTTTTATCAAAAGTAGATGCGATAATCACTTTCCCTTCCTCACGGCCCAATTTGAAATTCTTATAATTTGTCGCCGCTTCCTGCAAAACCGGTCCGTTTTTGAAAGGAATTATTCCTTTGGCATTTTGAACCTGCTCCAGCAATCCGCTTCTCTTATTGATTTGAAAGCGAATGCCATTCGCTTTCACCAGATAGGCATTCGCGGTCTCCTGTACGGCAATCTCCCCTGTTCCATTTGGTTTCAGAAGGCTACTTGCCACCTGATTCGGCAATGTAATCGGAAAGCTCCAGGTAAAGAGTTCCTGTTGATGCACATCCTTTGCGGTAAGATATAAGACATCAAAGTCCTCCCAACCCGTAGGGAAATCAACTTTTAAAATCCCTTTATCACCGGGGCGGATATTGGGAGCGACAATCGTTCCGCTTTTTGTTGCTTTCACTTCATCATAGCCGCCTAACTTTTTGAGTTCGTACGAAAATGTACACTGATTAGTATTGGTAAAAGAATATCTATTTTCAATATGGAACGAACCATCAAATCCTTTTGTCATTTCTCGTTTTTCAAAGAAGATAGGACTCCAAACTTCTTTTATGGTAAAGAAGCTTCCTTCCTTTTCGCCATGTGGACCAATAATACCATCCGAACCGCGATTTCCATCAGTATCTATAATACCGCCTTTATCTGTCCTAACGATCCCCTGATCGCGAAAATCCCAAAGAAAACCACCCGCAGCAAGGGGATTGGCAAGCATCGCTTTCCAATAATCTTCCAATCCAGCACCATGCCCGCCATCGTACATGCCATGCAAAAACTCCGTCGGCATAATGATATTGTGTCCATGATCATAGGTACCAATACCATAGTTATATTCCCGGTAATGGGTTGTTTCAAAACCATCATGTACGGCCCAAGGATAAATCACGGCACGTTTTTGAATATCCTCCTCTGCGAAGATGGGATCGAAATCCGGATTATGCCCACCTTCATTCCCATTTGCCCAAAAAACAACGGACGGATTATTTTCGGATACCACCATCATCTCCCGCAATAATTTAGTACCGACTTCCTTATCGTAGTGCCCGTGCCAGCCCGCTATCTCGTTCATGACATATAAACCCAATGAATCACAGACAGCCAGAAAATGATTGTCTGGTGGATAATGGGCCATCCGAACAGCGTTCATATTCATTTCCTTCATGAGTTTCACATCGGCAATGCTAACTTCTTTACTCGTCGTCCGTCCGGATTCCGGAACGAACGCATGCCGATTGACACCTTTAAATCGAACCTTTACGCCATTGACATACACGCCATCACGTTCTTTCACTTCTATGGTTCGAAAACCAAATTTTTGCTCCAGCTGGTGCTGTACCTTACTATTTTTCGACAAGGTAAATTGTGCTATATATAAGTTTGGAAATTCAGCAGACCATAATTGCGGAGCTGAAAATTGTCCCTCGAGCCAATTGTTTTTGTCTGACAGCTTTGCTTTCAGCTGTTTTCCAAATTTCTTTCCTTTTGCATCAAGCAGTTGAACCGTAATTTCGTCCGCTTCTCCCACCGTGGCAATTTTAGCCCGGAATGTACCATCGGCTTTTGCATCCAACGAAACACGTTCAATATGATGCAGGGGCAGAGCCTCCAAATAGACCGGTCTAAAAATGCCGCCGAAAATCCAGAAGTCACCTTCCCGTTCCGCCGCATTCACTGACTTGTTTGCCGAATGCTTAGCAACATGGACCTCCAATAGATTTTCTTCGCCAAATTTCAATAGTTTTGTAATATCGTATTTGAAAACATAATATGATCCTTGATGGATAGCGCCAGCCAGCTTACCATTGATCTTGACTTCGGTATCGGTCATCGAACCTTCAAAAACTATCCGAACCTGCTTATCTTTCCAGGCATCGGATACATTAAATCTATATTTATAGTGACCGACCTCTTTGCCTTTATCAGCCTCTTTATTGAAGCCGTAATTATATTTCCCAAAGCCCTGTTGTTCCCAGTTGGAGGGAACTGGTATTTTAGTCCATTTCCCAGCGTTCAAGCCTTCGGTCACATAAAAATCCCATAACACACCATCATCCTTTCCTGTTCCAGAGAGGTATTGGCTCGCTGTTTTTTGGGCAGATACCTGCAATCCCATAGTCCCAAAAAAAAGTAAGGATAACGCTATTTTTGTTTTCAAGTTCATGATCGCTAAAGACTATTTCAATTTAATATGTTGTAATGGATTATTTGTTCTAAAAGGTGCGGCCGGCAGGTCAGCGGTATTCACCAGGTTGGGTTGCGCGACTTCGTCCCATCCGAACCGAACCTGACGGATCTGCTGTACCTGGTCACTTTCAAGTATGACTGTCTGTCCGTTGATAGCAGCCTGTGCTGGATAAAAGATGCCATCCTCACCCGCAACTTCAAATGATGTTAAGAGGTTACCATCAATGGCCTTTAAGCCTTTCGCATGTTTCAATTTTACCCTTGCTTGTTTGCCTTGATATTTTACGATCTTTAGTTCAGGGCCATCGGCTACAATATTTTTATGATAGACATATTTTAAAGCCTTAAGGGCATGACGACGACCGATTTCCCATTTATAACTTGGATGGAGATCGTGTGGATCATCGACCAAATCCGTCGTAATGATACGTGCTGTATGCGGCAATTGTAAAACCAGATCTTGGGCTTCCCGAAATTCCGGCAACACCGTTCTCGGCATACGGACATGATCTTTTTCGTCCAGGGAATAATAAAAAGGTGCGATCTCGGTAAAATAAAACGGTAATTTGGGGTTCTCCCAAAGAGTCCGCCAATTTTCGATCAGCGCCTTCATTTTATAACTATAACTAATATTCTCTTTTAAAAAGGTATTGGATTCACCTTGATACCAAACAAATCCTTTTAAGGTATAAGGCGCTAATGGCTCAATCATCGTATGAAAGAATTTACCGGGATCGCCTTCTTTCTTTTTATCTTTCAGATAAGGTGAACCTGCCCAATATTCTTCAGAGAACCAAGGCTCGATTCTGCTGCCGCTCACAGCTGATGAAATAATGCCTACAGGAACACCTAATTCTTGCTGTAGCGTTTTCCCAAAGAAATAGGCCGGTGCAGAAAATTGACGCAGTGCCGAATCCCGTGCTACAGCCCAGCCCTGATATTGGCCATCCGGCTTGGCCAGAAATTTTCGGCGTACTAAAAAAATTCGGATATTGGGATTGTTTGCTTCTGAAACTTCATTTTTAGGGAAATAGGTACCTCTCAACGGAGCTTTAACTTTCTCAATTTTACGCATTTGGTATTCCATATTCGATTGGCCCGAGCACAACCATACTTCACCGACCACAACATCTTTAAGTTCGATCGTATTGTTTCCCCTGATGGTCAACGTCTGTCCAACCGCATTAGCCGGCATGGCTTTTAGTTCAACTTTCCAACGACCATTTTGATCGGCTTCTGTCGTCTTCAACTGGTTTTGAAAAGCTACGCTTACCTGCTCGCCAGGGCTCGCTGAACCAAAAATCGCGACCGCTTGGTTGCGCTGCAAAACCATGTGATTCGCAAAAATATTCGGCAATATGACATTCGCCTTTGCCGAAAAACCGGCTACCAATAAAGCTATATGTACAATAAACCGTCTCATTTATTTCAGCTTTTGAGCTTTCAACGAAGTAATCTGATAAGTAGCTTCTTTTACCGAAGCTCCCGCATTTTCGACATCAAAGTCCTGATCTGTTTCCGTATCCGCATTGGGAAACCTTCTGACATCGCCCGTACGGAACGACACTTTGCTCACGTTGCTTACGGGTTGGAAAAATAGCTTCATACCTTTGTCCTCGCCATTAATGGCAACTTGATAAGAACGGGTGTTCACATCGAAAGTTAACACAAAGTGGTAAGATTTTCCAACCTCATATTTCGTCAACGAAGCATTTCGGTACCCGGCTTTATTTTTAATAATGCCGTCTTTGTCCATGATAATTCGCGCAGCTGCTAAGCCACTATCATTCACCAATTCGATCTGTAAAGAGCCATGATCATTTTGCTGTGGCGTCACCGTAAATTCAATGGTCCCTTTTTGGGCCGATTGAATCACACGATCTGCCTTCGCATAGTCAAAAGGATCTTTATCACGCAAGACCAACGCTTTTCCTTCAACCTTGGCACTTGCCCACAATGGACTATAGATATTCCAGTTGTTATAGGCTTGTCCTGCATTTTTCGCAAAATCGTCGTTCACGGCCTCATCTACGGTAGATTTGATCGGAACAGGCACAACTGCAGTCCAAATATCTTCCTTGTTCATGCTGTACGTCAACCACATGTTACGATCGGGAACAACACCATTACCTTCGACGATACCACGAACATATTGCGGTCCATAAGACTTATAGTTACCGCCATAACGCATAGTGGTGATCTCCCCGTTAACCAATAACAAATCCGTGTAATTCAATCCATCATTACTGGTCGATACGGCCAACGGCCATCTGAATTCCGATGGGTTATACACTGTTGCATAGCGCCCGTCGGATGTTTTTTGTCCCCAGATTTTTGCATTGCTATTCACAAATCCGGGGGCACGCAACGGTGAATATTGCCAGGTCTTTCCATTGTCCTTGCTCATCGATGTCAATGCATGCTTCCATAAACCGACGACCCTTCCATCATTGAGATGATAAAAGGAAAACGCTTTTACCGGACGTTGCAAAGGAATTAACGGATCGTTTCGGTCGGACTCCTCTACCCATTGTTGCATCATAAGCGGCGTGCCGAGCAACTCGTCACAAGCTTGTACAAATGCCTTGTCCTTACTCTTCTTATAGAACGGATATTTTGCGGTCTTCTCATCGAAAGAGGCATTGAAGTGGATAAAATAGATCGGCCCAAAGCTACCATCTTTGTGGATCTCCCGAACGACACGTCCAAGACCATTTCCATCATTTGGATCGTCCTTTGCATCCAGGGCTACACCGTAATATGCGAGCGTCAGCAGTTTATCATTCTTTGCATGATAAAAGCCCATACGTTGGTGCATGATTGCATATAAATTTTTCCCGGCCTTATCAGTATGTCCTGGCTTGGTAAAACCTTCCGGAACCAGATAAGTCGGGAACAAATCCGTTGGATTAGACCAATTGCGGCCATCTTTTGACGTCAGCAACAAGGTCTTTCCTTCCGCGATATGCTCACCAATAGGATTGCTCAGAAACTGTAAATAATAAGTATCATTCCAATACGCTAAAAAAGGCTGATGGTTATAGGTAAAATTGTGTCCGCCGGCCAATTCAGGAAATTCTCTGTTTGCTCGAAATACCTGGATATTGTGCGTACCCACAGCAGGTGTCAGCTGTCCGTGGTGATAGTCTACATTGGATAATGTCTTTCCTATATACCGTACCGTATCTTGCTGTGCTACCACCTGTTGCACGACAGCAGCCAGCGATAGACTGACTAATACTGATTTGATCGTCATATTATTTCTTTTTGGCTTCATCCCGAAGCAAATTTTTTAAATCTTTATTGGACGCTTTGAAGATCGTTCCATGTTTATGCCCTTCTGGAACGGAAATCTTGTCGTTGATTTTTTCGAAGACCTTAAAATCTTTGGTGGACACAGCCTCATAGCTTTTGCTACCATATGAATCGAAATAGATTAACCATTGATCCTTGACTTTAAGCACCGCAGGCCCCTCACTTAAATACGGCGAGAAAGGCTCAGAGATCTGCTGAAATGGTCCTAATGCATCTTTTGCAAAAGCCACTTTTAGATTCCGGTTGGGCCGCGTATTATCTTTTAGTACCAATACATAATCTTTTTGCGCCTTCTTGACAATGACCGCATCAATGACACTAAATCCGGGATCGCTAAATAATTTGGTTGCCGTAAAAGATTTAAAATCCTTGGTTGTCGTAGAGTACATGCGGTGATTGTTTTTCTCTTCTTCTACGCCTTTTGCGAAGCGATAAGGAATGGTGGAAGCCCAAATAATAATAAACCGGTCTTCTATATCATCATAAAATAACTCTGGCGCCCAAACATTGACAGTGGTTGCTTCTTGTTGCATCACTGGAACGATCTGTTGATTTTCCCAATGGATCAAGTCTTTTGAACGTGCATAGCCGATTCCTTCATTTCCCTGCCAACCAATGGTCCATACCAAATGATAAATACCTTGTTTATCCCGTATCATCGACGGATCGCGCATGATTTTCTGTTTTCCTAATTCCGGTTTCAAATAAACCCCATTAATCGCATTCCAATGGTAGCCATCTTTGCTATACAGATAACGTAAACCTTCATTAGCTGGTTCGCGGAAGGAGGTAAATAGGTAAACATCCCTCTGACATGAAGCCAAGAGAGATGTCACACTAAATAAAACAAACAATTTGACTAAATTCCTCATTAAATGCTATCTAAGATCAACACCCAGTCGTTTCCCTCCTTTTGCCCGCCTTCGGGCACAAAAGTTTGTACACCTTTATTTTCAAACTCTCCGATTACCTTGGTTGATCCATTTCGGGGGTCAAACCAGGATGCTTTTACTTTGTCCCCTTCGATTTTTCCCATATTAATTTTCATTTCCCTCCCATTGTAATTGTAGATAAATGCGTAATTCCCAGTTCTTGTCGCGAGTAAACGATTGTATTTCTCACCATTATCCGCAATTAAAGACTGATCGGGAACACGATCAAAATAATTGTCTCTTGACAGCATAAGCTCCTTCAAAAATCTCATTTGGAACGCACCCGGCGCATTAATTGCCGAACTCCATAGCTCATCCGAACCATACGCCGAGGTGGAATCTTGCTTCCCATGCATCTGCATGACCGAGTTTTGCCCATAGGTATAACCAAATGCACCCGCAAATACAGACCAATAGCCATATCTTCTGACGTCAGCATCTTTCCAGCGCGGTTGGGTGATATCGTGTAATCCCTGTGGGATGCCTTCATAAGAAGGTTCCCCGTCGATCGTTGGTTTAATGGGTTTTATATCCCAGTCGGCTGCCATAAACTTCCAGTTATCCTCGCCATAATGTTTCTGTTCATTCGCGGAAGTGTCCTGAGCGTAGGTACGGTGTCCAGATTGCACCATATTGAAATCCAGCCAGGGTCTATCGTGGAACCAATCCGAAGAAGCCGTTCGTCCTCTAGGATGAAAAGTCATTAAATGGTTATGATCGATGGCTTTTATTGTTTGGCCGATTTTCTCCCACACTTCCATCTTATCTGATCCCTTAATATCACCACCATTTAACCAAATGATATTCGGACGGTCTTTCCACCTTTCCGCAAGAAACGTGGCATATTTTTCTGCTTGCTCAGCTGATACTTTTCCATCCTTCACCGGTGATCCCCAAACCGGGACCAAAGCAACATAGAGTCCCTTTTCAGCAGCCTTATCAATAATGTAATCGACATGATCCCAATAATCATACGCTGTTGCATTATCCGGATTGTTCCCTTCGGTCACAAGCGGTCTGGAAATATCTTTGTTGACAACCGAAGAATCACCATAACTATTTACGGAAGGAACGGTATGCAGGACCATGGCCTGGATGACATTGAAACCTTTTTGTTTCCGATCCTCCAGGTATTGCTCCGCTTCCGCCCGGTTCATCTTGTTGAAAAGCAACCAGCCCGTATCGCCCAACCAAAAGAAGGGACGCCCATCCTCGGTCATCATATATCGGCCATTTTCCGAGATCTTCAAAAGCGTGGACTGGTTGGACTCCTCATTGGACGCACACGAAAAAAGGGCTCCTGCAACTGTAAATAGTATAAGTTTCTTACGAATAGACATGTTGTTATTTCTTATTTAGCCAAATAATTTCTGGCTCTTTTGTATAATTGCTCAAATGAATATGCTTCCCGAGATTGATCTTCTCCGTTTTAATAATCGTTCCGTTTTTCGGATTAATGCGTGTCATTTCAAAACCGCCTTTATAATCGGATAGATCAATATCTTCTGCATCGGATTTTTCCTTATAAATGATCAGACCTTGGCTACCTTTTAGCAACCAAGTGCCATTGATTTCTGTCGCTTTCATCGCTGATGCTGCACGGTAGACATCGTTGTTTCCTATCTTAGGTAGGTTTGCCATAGAGCCACCTGCCATAAAAGATGCCCAAGCCATCGTTGGGTAGTTGTCAGCAAAGTATAACACTGCTTTATCCGGATATTTTGTGCGGTATTCGGATACGGCTTTATAAACGGCCTCCATCGATGTTTTCTTTGGTTTCAACAATCGTGCATGCTGACGCGGCGCCAGATTTTGCCCACCTTGGGGAGCATAGCTCTTTCCATCGGCTTGATAATGCCAGTAGCGGATATCAATGACCTGAATTTCTTTAGCACGTTCTTTATCGGCTAAGATGGCATCTTGTACATCTTTTGTTGCACTCAAACCAATAATTGGATTTTTACCTGTCTCCGCTTTCCATTCTTTGATTACGTCGACCCAAAACTGAACGAAATGTAAGGGTCCCGTATATTCGGCGCTGATCATCTGAATGACTCCCGAGTTATCTTTAAAATTATCCAAGCATTGACGGATATAAGCGCGATGTAACGAACGACGAACAGGGTTATCGATATCGTAGAACTGTTCTGCCATAAAAATTCGTTTATTACCAGCATAAGGAACCGGTTCTGGAAATCCGACATTATTGATATTATTAGCTGCACGCCATGGGAAGTCCGCGTAATGTGCACCAGCTTCGATAATATTATGTTGAAAATAATTTTGATGCAGTAATACCAAACCTTTTTGGTCTGCTAGATCTGCATATTGTTTCAAGCGTCCCCAGTAAAATTTGTTGTACTTTGTCAAATCATACTTAGACAGGCCGTCATAGGCTAACCCCTGACCACTACGCGCAAATGGCAGTTCATAAAACGGAGGCCACACCTCCCCATTGATCCGACGAATACGTTCGTGATCATCACGTCTCCGATCGTACCAAAGTCCGTAATTGTGATCAATGGCGATAATATTATCTTTTTTTAATGAATCCGTCATCTCCTCAAGATCGTCCGTCAGCCCCGTGCCAACATCTCCAGGCACATAGCGCGTGATATGTGGTTTAGCTTTTTCAGCACCATGCGGTCGAGCGCTACCACTCCACCACGGAACATCCGATTTGGCCCCTACGAGTACTTCATCACCACGTACCAACCAACCGTTTACGACACGCATATCGGCTTGTTTTTTTGCTGGGGTAGTCTCTTTATAGCCGATTTGATCGATGGTTTTTACATTTGCGGTCGTATTTAAGGGATAACGATCACCGGCTTCTGCAATAAAGTCTACCAGTTTCGTCATTGGATTTTCAGACTGACGTGTCAGCTCCATGGCAACACTGACGGGCGGACTACTGGATGCTTCGGTCAAAACTGGCAACAGTACTGCGCGTTCATCAGCCGCTAGGCCAATTCTTTCCCGTAACTGTGCATAATACAAGCTTTTGGGCTTGATATATTCATTCGATTGCTCCCAATAGCCATTTCCCTGAAATTGAGACCAAATCCCAAAAGCCCAGTTCTGTGCCGTTGGGGGTTGGAAACACTCCACGAGTCCAGCTGTAGACTGCCAAAACACAGAATTTGCTGCTGACCAGCCCGCTCCTTGGCCATCTTGACCTCGGTTTTTATAGCTTAGCGCCTGCGCATCAATATCTGTATTATCAAAAAGAACCCCCGATGCCCAGCTATCTATCCCGCCACTAAAACTGAAAGGTTCTACTGCCTGGCATTGGACAAAAGCATTTGGCCCTGCAGCCAAATAACCTACTGCGAAATCGTGGTACCCATGTTCGGAATAGAGCCGTTGAAACAAAGTCTGCTGACCCTTTGTAAAAAACGTATATCTTCTTTGCCCACCGATTTCCGAAACCGGATCCCGGGAAATACAATCTTCTACAGTTAATTTTTGAGTACTTGCCAAAGCGTAGACAGCTGATCCTGCAAAATGCCGGAACTGCATGCGCCGAACCCAAACGTTTTCAGCATTTTCAATCGTAATTGCCATCCAGCGATGGTCTTCGTCTTTTGGGTTATTCGCATCGAAAGCAGATTTAAGTTCGATATTTTCGACACCTACATTTTCGACTCTTCCTTTCCAATTATATTGCTCAACAGTCGCTTGGCCATAGCGTCTGTCCAATGCTGTTGTGATTGGTGCATCAATCTCGATACCATTACCTTTCACTGCGACAATCGTTCTATCCCAAGTAACATCGCGTTGCCCGGGTTTCCAACCTAGCGAAGTAATGCCACCACCAAAATGATCAGTACCAAGCTGATTAATCCAATCTTGCGTGGAAGGTCTTGTAATCCTAATTTTATCTCCAGCTTTATAGGAAGCCGCATGATCAATATCCAATACCCGCGCGTTGACAGGGACGTAAGCACTTGTTACGTTTGTCTTTTTTGCAAACGTGATATCGTCTTTTCCGAGAATACGGATGAGTGTTTCTCTTGTTGTTCCTTCACCAATGATGACCGTTCCATTTGTTGTGAAACCACTACCACGCAGAATAACACCTGAGGCACTTATTTTAAGAGAACCGGAAACAGAATAAACTCCCGCTTGTAAAAGCACCACTCCTCGTAATCCATCTTTACCCAACGGTAGCATTGACACATAGTTGATAGCAGCTTGAATACGCTGTGTAGCATCACCTGTTTTTAGAGGAACGACAACAGCAATCTCCCCTGTAGGAATAGCTGCATTTCCCCCTTTGTATCCCGCATAGGAAAAATCAGGAATCTGATTTCCAAGCGAATCTGCATGGTACACAAACTTTGCCTCATCCCATACCAAAGGTGTATACGCTTTCATTTGTTGTGCATGTGCAGTAAAAGCAATACAGGTGAAAGCATATAATCCGATACAAGAAAAAAACTGCATTCTTTTTCTCATGGTTATTTTTATTTTTTGGGTACGACAGCATCTAATGCTACAACCCCATTTAAATAGTTCTCAATATTGGCATAGCCGTTTTTTGCTATTTTTCTCGAATCGCCGGGATCATTGGGATTTAAACCCATGCTCTTTTCCAGATTGTCAGGAATACCGTCATTGTCTGAATCTTGATAAGGTTCCCCCACATAAGTTGGATAACCGCCCACCTGCGCGATATCCGATATAATTCCTTGTTTGTAAGAATCTTCTGGGAGGCGTCGCTTAACATATGGTGATACAAATCCATGTTGCGCTTTCGTTGTATCATAATAAACCTTATTCTCCGACACTTGCTTAATGATCCGTTGATCAACAGCATCCTGTTTAGGCAGAAAAGCACCTACGTTTTTAAGGACATAATTGTAAGCATCTTGAGCGGATAGTGTTGTAACTGGAGCCATTGGAAAAGCTTTATCAACACGGATTTCTTTTTCACGGCCGCCAACATTCGGTAGATCCTCAATCTGGATACCGCCATCCCAGTTATTGTCAGTGACCTTTGGAAAACCTTCTACTACATTTCCATGTGCATATACCTTACCATACTGATCTTTAAATGCTTTATCTCTTCCAGACTCTGGCTTTAAGATACGGTATGCGATCGGTTTATCTTTAGGTGTAATCGGCCCGGGTTTATAGTAATTATTGATAAAGTTGAATAAGGATTTATTGTCTCCGCCATCAGCACTTCGATTCCACCAGTTCCAAATGACATTATTAACAAATCCAAAGTCACCATACATTCCTATGGAAGGATTCCGGCTAATATTTGAAGCCCATAGATTACGCATAAATGTACTATTCAATCCGCCTATTGTACTTCCGAATGCGTGGTTGTAAGCATCCAATGCTTCAGAAAAAATAGAATTCTGGATCGTAATATTTAATGTAGGCAATTTGAGATTTTTGCCTTCGCGGTCGTATACATGCCGGTAGATCGACATATTTTCATCCAGGCCCCAGCTTGCAGATACGTGATCAATCATGATATTACCAACTACATTACCGCCTACAGCATCATCACGACGCGTTACGTCAGTTTCACCGCGACGTAAACGTAAAAAGCGTAAAATGACATCGTGTGTATCAATCAGAAAAGATTCTCCAGCCACACACACTCCATCTCCTGGTGCTGTCTGTCCAGCAATCGTAATATAAGGCGCCTTAACGACAATTGGTTTTTCCAGTCGAATAATACCAGCAACATTAAATACAACAATACGGGCACCACCAGCTTCACAGGCTTCTCTCAACGTTCCCGGTCCACTGTCCGCAAGACTCGTCACAACAAAAACTTTTCCACCTCGGCCACCAGCAGTGTAAGCACCCCCACCTTCAGCCCCAGGAAACGCTTTAATTTTCGCCTGTGGTAAGTCATTAGGTTTGGCTGCCCAAGGAATATAGGGCTTCCCTTCTTTCTTTATAACTTCCTGTGCCTTCACCCACACTTTTTCTAAGCGTATGTTTTCCATATTTTCCCGTTCAGCAGCCAATTTGTTTAGTGAATCTGGAATAACGGGATATTGAGCTAATGCTGCTATTGGGCTTATTAACCCCAAAATTAACATGGTATTTCGCTTAAATAATGATTTCATATGTAAGTAATTAACATAAGCTCGCAAGCTCCGTTTATTTTTTTTGGTTATATAAATACCCAGCTTACTTGATGCTGTGCCTATCTCCTAAACAAGGGTATGCCAGCAGCAATTATTTCGCCGCCAAATTATTCAGATAGATTTCGATATTCGCATAACCTGATGCTGTAATCTTCGCAGAATCGCTAGGATCATTTGGATTAAGTCCCATTTCTTTTTCTACTGCATCCGGAATACCATCATTGTCGGAATCTTTGTAAGGTGTCCCTTTATATACTGGGTATCCGCCCACTTGGGATATGTCAGTAATAATACCGATTTTATACGAATCCTTTGGTAATCTCCGATGTTCAAAATCTTTTTCTGGCAGTTTCACATTGCTTAATAGTTTGACTGGCTTACCGTTTTTAACATCGCCAATAACCCGTGTATCGACAGGATCTCTTTTAGGTAAGGTGGCTCCTGCATGTTCAAGAACAAAACCGTAAGTTTCCTGCGCAGACATTACAGGGAAATTAGCATGAGGAAATGGTTCCTTTGCGCTCATTGCTGCAAAGTAAGGTTGCGCTTCAGCATAAGTCATCGCATCCCCCTTTTTATTTTCCAATTGTACTCCACCATCCCAGTTGTTTGAAGTGATTTTGGCGTTCCCTTCCACAATGTTACCTTTAACATGTGCACGGCCAAATACCACGTAAGACAGTTTACTTCTGCCGGATTCGGGTTTTAAGATCCGGTAACTTACAGGCTGATCCAGTGGGGTCGCTGGACCTGGTTTAAAGTAATTATTCACAATATTATAAGTCGCCTGATAATCACCGCCATCAATTGAGCGATGCACCCAGTTGTAAACAACGTTATTATAGAAATTGAACAAACCATTCCAGCCAATAGATGGGTTACGGGCCGCATTGTTCGCCCAAAGGTTACGCATAAACGTACAATTTTCTCCACCTAAGGTACTACCGAAGGCGTGGTTCCAAGTATCCAGCGCTTCAGAGAAAATAGAATTTTGAATAGTTATATTCACTGTACCTCGTTTTTCCTCTGCTTTTCCCGTGCTGTCATTATACATATGACGGTACATGGACATATTTTCATCCAGTCCCCAACTTGCAGAAACGTGGTCTATCATAATATTTCCCACCGGATTCCCTCCGATCGCATCATCCCGACGACCGACGTATGTTTCACCGCGTCTAAAACGCATATGACGAATCAAAACATCATGTGTATTGATCCAAACGGATTCACCCGCCACGCAGACACCATCACCTGGTGCAGATTGTCCAGCAATAGTCACATATGGAGCCCGAATAATTAATGGCGTTTTCAGACGAATGATACCCGAAACATTAAATACGATAATACGAGGGCCACCTTTCTCACAGGCTTCCCGCAATGAACCAGCACCATTATCTTCCAGGTTGGTCACAACATACACCTTTCCACCACGTCCGCCAAAAGTAAATTTACCACCACCTTCCGCTTCTGGAAAAGCCGGAATAGTCGCTTGTGGTAAATCTGCAGGCCTCCCAGCCCAAGGAATATAAGGCTTACCTTGTTTTGCATATTCTTCTATGACAGGTAGGGCTTTTTGCCAAGCTTCATCAGACTGTTTGGTCGCTTTGCGCATCAGCTCATCTGTATTCTTCTTAACGTCTTCTGGAATTTTGGGATACTGACAAAATGCGATTGATGTAATGAGACTTAACAATGCTGTCAGCGTTATTTTATGTAACATGTTTATCTAGTTAGTAGGATTTATAATTCTTATTTCAAATATATGTCAGATATACATTTATAAAAAACAATGCGTGTCACAATTCACATACATTGCTTTAATATTTTTTACAAATGGAATTATTTTAGCGGATCAAAAGTTCCAGCTCCATTCATGCTATCCCAACCTGTAGTTTGTTGTAAATAAGGTGAAGTAGATAAGGCTGTTTGATTTAATCCGAAAAAGTAATACTCTGGGTACCATTTAAATTTCCATGGAGTATTTGTCGGATCCAAATCATCTTTTTCAGCAATTACAAAATAATTATCGTACAGATAATCCAAATATTGCTCCTGATTTTCAATTCCGTCAGGATAAGTGGCGGGCTGGCGTTCAACTACAGGAACATTTGAACCATTCCGAACTAACGGATCTGAATTACCGGTATATTCCATGCCATTGTTTTTTACCGTAATTAACAAACCTGTTCTTCTTGTTCCATTTAATGGTTTTAAACCAATACGTTGGGCAGTAGGTGAATCCTCTTCAAAAAGCTTCCAACGTCTAAGATCATAAAATCGTTTACCTTCATACGCAAACTCCAATTTGCGTTCATTAATAATCGCCCCAAATAATTTATTGCGATTCCCTGCAACCGTGGCTAAACCATATGATCCATCACCGACCTCAATTCCTGCACGTTTCCGGATTTCAATGATTCCATCTAAACCTTCTTGTAATTTATCGACGCCGATAGCCGATTCTGCTAAATTCAATACTACTTCAGCAAAACGCATTTCCATATAGTCTGTACCACTTTGCTGAAATCCCGCTGCCCCATTCGATGTAGCAGACGCAGCAGGGTTAGATCCCTTTCGAAGATAGATACCACTTGCGTTAGAACCTTTAGTTTCCGTCGAAACGTAGGCTCCTTTACTATTTTTCCAATAATAGGTCCATTGGCGGTAGCTCTCCCCATTTGCATAAGGAAATAAAGCTCCGTTATAAACGAAAGTTCGGGCAAAGCGTGGATCTCTATTTTTATAAAACTTTTTCGCATCATAAGTATATGTAGATGTCGGATCGTCAATATTTTTACCATCTAACATCGGGAAAGCGTCAAATATCTGCTTAGTTGGCGAAATCGATCCTGCACCGGAAAGTTCTCGCGGGCGAATTACTTGCTCCCAGCCGTTATTTTTTACAGCTGTTGAACTGGAAGATGCATTATTAAATCCGTATACAATAACAGCTTCGGGATTATTTACTTCAGTAAACCACATATCACTCCAAGCCTTGCCTCCTACAGTACCTCCGGTTTGAAATAAACCGAAGCCATTTTGCTCCAGTAGCGCTTTTGCTTCCGCATTTGCCGCATAAGCCGCTTCCCAACGATCACGTGAATCATTTGGATTAAATTGCGGACTAGCATAAGTCAAGAGCACGCGTCCTTTTAACGCTGCTGCTGCACCGCTAGTAATCCGCCCCCAGTTGCCGCCATCCCATTTACCTGGCAAGAGGCTTTTGGCTAAATCCAGATCTTTCACAATTTGCGCAATACATTCTGTAGTTGTACTTCTGGGAATTGAATTAGCATCACTATCTCCTACTATCGGATTTTGTGATTCGAGAACTAAAGGTACACCACCATACATCCGAACCAATTGGAAATACTGAAAAGCACGCCAAAAATACATTTGACCTTTTAATTGATTTCGAGTTGCTTCGTCAATCCCTCCCAGATCGATTTTTTCGAGAAAAACATTGATCTCTTTCATTCGCGTCCACACATTATTCCCAATACTAGCACTCATGCGCTGACCAAAATATTTATTTGCATGATTATTAATATAGGAAATCGCATTCCATTGCTTATTGAAATCGGTTTCCCCAGCTAATTCATCTGTGGTTTGTGTAAAAGTATTGTTATACCCTCCGTTATCCGAAGCATCTTGAGTAGCAACAAAAGATTGTGCATTATTCGCTGGCAAGAACAGGCCATAAACATAATCCACATAAGCTGTGGCTAAAATAGGATCTTGAAACAAATCTGTTTCATCAACGGCCCCTAAATCTCTTTTTTCCTCTAGAAAGTTATCTTTACAGGCTTGATTGGTCAGTAACAAACAACAAAGTCCTATATTTAAAATTGTTAATTTTTTCATTGCCTAATTATAATGTTACGTTAATACCAAAAGAATAAGTTCTCAAATTCGGATATACATCCCATCCTCCACCATTACCGTCTTTATAACCAAATGGATTATAAATTGTCAATGGATTCATAGCACTTAAATAGGCCCTTAGATTTGAAACTTTCAAGTATTTATTAACTTTATCTGGAAATCTATAACCTACATTAAAGCTGCTCATTCGCATTTGAAAAGCTGGAACAGTCCAGAAATTCGAACGAACATTATACATATCTGCCCAATTGGGATTTGGCATATTCCCTGTTGGGTTTAGCACTGGATCATAAACATCTCCCCAAAAAGCGGGTAAATTCGTGTAAACACGCGAAATATCATTATTCAATGGTTTACGTTCAGTAATTTCATTATAACCGCCGAAAGAACCAGTAATAACTGCTTCCGCACTTATCCCTTTATAACCAGCCTTTAATGTCATTCCAACTGAGTAATGATTGGTATTATTTTTGGCTAATTGAATTTGGTCGAATTCGTTGATAATTCCATCAGGACCAGCAAATGTACCATCAGCTTGGAGCGCCCCCCGAACGTCACGATAGTAGAGCATACCTGGCCTCAACTTATCGGCCGTCTCATTGAACACTTGGGTAATATTATACTGGCTGACGTAGTTATCGATATCTTGTTGTGTCTTAAACATACCCAAATAATCATACCCCCAGGCACCATTATCTGAAGAAGCATTTAGCTGGGGATTCCATGGATACATCATATCCACATCATTATAATTCCACACCAGAATCTTATCATTTGTCCATGAAAGGCGCGTGCTAATTCCATAGCTAAATTCGTTAATTTTATCTTGCCACCCCAAGTCAAACTCAAGACCATAAGTATTCTTTTTTGCAAAATTCTCAGCAGCAACAGAACCGCCGACCGAGATTGGGACATTTCCTGTACGCTCGAGGAGCAAATCTCGTCCGAAATTATAATAACCATCGATGGTAGCCGACAACCGACTATTGAAGAAACGGGCATCGATACCGATATTATTTTTATAATCATTAGCCCACGTGGCGTTCCTGTTAGCAGTTTTCTCCATCTTCATTCCTGTGGTTGCGTCGCCGTTTCCTCCAAATACTCCACCTTTTCCGATTTGATAGGTATAACGTTGTTTCCATCCCCAAGCGGCGGTCTGATCATTCCCCAATTTACCATGTGAAAGGCGCATTTTTAAATAATCAATACCTTTTACATGAAAGAAATCCTCTTCACTGATGACCCAACCTACAGAGACGTTATAAAACTTACCCCAATAGTTTTCGGGCGCAAACTTCGTCGAAGCATCCGAACGGAATAATACCTCCGCAAGGTATTTTTCGCTATAGCGATAATTTAGTCGGCCAAGGTAGCCTAAGGTTCCAGATTCATAAGCCGCTGTACGTCCTTCTACAGTACCAAAAGCAGTTCCAAATTGTCCATTCGTATTTTGTAATGGATCATTTTTCCAAACGTCTTCCTGGGACGATTTTGCTTCCGCTTTTTCCACCGAAAATAATCCCGAGAAATTATGCTTCTTCCACTGTTTATCATAGGTCGCCGTAAAGTTTGCCTGATAATTATTACCGGTTGCATTTGAAAAATAAACGCGATTACCGTTGCTAAAAGTGACAGCCTTTTCTCCAGATATATTTTCATCGTAAATATGTCCGTTTTCACCGCTTCTTTGATCAAATGTATAAGTTTGATACTTTGTCCCAATTTGGTCCCCACGCTCATTTTTTAAATTTTTAGCATAGGATCCTCGTAAAGTCAAACCTTTTAACCAAGGGGCTTGATATTCGGCATTGAGGTTAATACTGAATTGTCTTGAATCGGTAGTTGTTAAATTACCTAATTTCTGCAATTCATAATAATGATAAGCAGATAGATCACCTGCTGTTCCCGGCAGACGAACTGGCAAACCATTGACATAAGCTGGAACATAGGGCGAAGCCAACAATAGATTTCTGTAATCGTTATCGTCATTTTCACCGCCAATCTTATTAAAGGTTTTTTGCTGGTTACCTGTATTCCCCGAAACCTGCATACCTACCTTAAAGTTACTTGCCACTTGAATATCACTTCCGGCTCGGAAATTCCAGCGATCATAATCCAGTGTACCCAAATTACCGTTTTGTTTATTATAAGCCACATTTGCAAAATAAGTCGCTTTATCTGCCCCGCCCGAAATATTCAACGAGTGTCGTGTCAGATAACTTGCTTTCCAAGCATCGTCTAACCAATTATAAGAATGATTCTCAAAATAGTCTAGCTCATCTTGCGAGAAAAACCATTTGTCAAAACCAGCTGCTTTTGGGTCACGGTTTGCTCCATTCAGTCCGTTCATGATATTAAAGTAATTAGCAAATTGATACGCATTCATCACTTTTGAATGATAGGTTGCATCATTAATGGCATACGAACCGTTGTAACTGATCTTTGGCGTACCCACTTTCCCTTTTTTGGTTGTTACCAAAACAACGCCATTTGCCCCTCTAACGCCATACACCGCCGCAGCACCATCCTTTAAAAAGGAAATATTCTCAATTTCTGAAGCATCGAGATTATTAAACAACGTCTGATCAGGTTGATTTTGTCCATCTACCTGAATCACACCATCAATCACAAATAAAGGGGCACTTGTTCCGCCATCTTTACCGCCGCCCATTGGATTCCGTAGAATGTAGGAGGGCTTTGCTCCCGGACGACTCGTTCCCCCGCTGACGTTAAGACCTACAACCCGGCCCACCAATGTCGAACCCACATTCGTCGAAGGTAAATCTTCAATTTCTTCAGCTTTTATCGCCACAACCGATCCAGTCAAATGTGCTTTTTTCTGTGTGGTATAACCAACTGTCACAACCTCTTCGAGCTCCTGACTTTCAGCCTCCATGCGTATGTTTAACACATTCTGGTTTCCAACTGGTATTTCTAATCTTTTATAGCCAACAAAATTGAGCACCAAAATCTCATTTCCAACTGGCAAATTTAGCCTGAATGTACCATCTGCGTCTGTTGACGTCGCAGTTTTTGATCCCTTAATGGATATCGTTACCCCCGCAAGAGCTTTTCCGTTTTGATCAACAACCTTCCCTGTGATATTTTTAAAAAAGTGTAGATTGTGTTCACTTAGATTTACTCCATAGGAGTATGACGGAATGATCCCGCCAGTCATTATTCCAATGGCCAGCAGTTTTGCCAACCTTTTAGAGGATTTACTCGGGAATATGAACTGATTCATAATTTGGGTATTAATTTGATTTATTGGGTTATTTTTTTAATCTCGCGGCCCATTTATCGCCTTCTTCTTTGAGGTTATAACCGTGGGAAGCTAAATAGTTATTGATTTTACCTTTGTATTTGCCAAACCAAGCATGCTTTTTTTCAGATGATTCAGCTTGCATGGCAAAATCCCGTGCTTCATACAACAAACTATCAATCATATGAACTTCATCTTTTGTAAGCAGCGGAATCATATCTTGGTAGGCTCTCACCGTATTTGGATAGACATTATAGGTCATACCGTTTTTAACCGCCTCAACTTCAGGCTCTGTTAAAACCTCTTTTAGCCGAGCTACAAAAGCTTGATTTAAACTAGTTGTTTCCCGAAGCGTTTCTTGTGTGATTTGTTCTTTTAGGCTCTTATCCGTATTCTCCTTGATTTTCAAATCACGAAGCGCATAACAAGCGTTTAAAAGATAATACTGATCACGAATAATGTGAACTGCTGCTTCCTTTTTTTTCTGATCTTGTAACGATAATTTCGCTACAATTTTTTCTGACCGATCGGTAATAGTTTTCCAATAAGCGTCTTGTGTTTGACTAAATGTCATAGACACACTTAAAAATAAAAACGTGAGTAATGCAAAACGTTTCATAGGCATGAAATGGTTTATCCCTTCTTTTGGTTATTATTAAACATAAAATAAAGTCCCTTAACTTTACTTTCTTATATAATCTCTCAATTAAACGTCAAAACGACAAAAAAAATTGAGTGTTCAATATAACTGAAAATTTTATGGACAACCATCATGTACTATCCTGACATCAATATTATTTAACCTCCAAATTATCAACAATAACCCCCTCTGAATCACCAGAATACATCTTTACATAATAAGTACCTGCATTGATCATCGTCTTTGTATCAGTATTGATATAATTCCATTTGCCTGAGCGCGTGGGGTCCAATTGTATTGGAGTTCTAGGCACAAGTACATGCTTATCCTTATCTAAAATCTCGTAATAACTTTGACGCGATTGGTTAAATGGATTATGGTACTTAATAGATAATGAATAAACGTCTGCGGCACCTACCTGAAATTGCCAACCAATATAAGCTTCTCGATTGCTAAATTCCAAACGTTTTTGCCCTGCAAAATCAATTTCTGAAACACCTTGTCGCCAACTACTTTGGTAGGCCTTATAGTTTTTCACTTCTTTAAGATCATAGACAGGCAGAAGACCGCTTTGCTGCTGAAATACCACAACTTCCCCATGGCGCTCCGTGGTTAAAAATACCTCATCACCTGCTTGCAAAACCTTACGAAAAACGGAAAGATATTTCCCCGTATTTAATTGTACACTGTCCTTGGTATCTTCAAAATCATAGGGTTTCATCTGCCCCAGAAAAAAGACATTAGTTGGTTCTTTAAAACGTAAATGATAAGATTTATGGGGGTCAATTTCAAAATAATCTGAACCAAACAGAGATGGTGGCAACGAGAAGAATGATGTAACTGAATCCCCCTCCTTCTTCAATACACTACCTATATCCAGCCAACTATGGCGTTGAATTTCCTGATTCCCTAAATCAAGATTATAATGATCTTGAGCACTTGATTTTGAGACTAAATGAACGGGCTTCTTTGACACAATAGTAATTGCCTGTATTAAAGCCTGACCAGCATACGCACGTGGAAAGTTGATCAATAGCTTTCCACCAACCACGTTGACAGCATACGTTTTTTTGATCGCTTGCTGGAAACCCGCATTTTTATAAATATCAAACTTATGTTCTACAATTTGGCCATTGATAGCAATATCGAAAACTCGATCGCCATTTCCCGACGAAAACTTTCCGTACCAAGGTTCGGCAAAATATAATTCAACCCAATAAGTTCCATCTGGAAGATCAAATTGATAGCCCAACTTATCCAGTCCATAGCGGAAGCTCTGAAAAAGCGACCAGTCTTTTGTTCCACCAATTGGATCAAAAATAATCCGTTGACTAGCAAAATTAGTATTCATCCCTTCAAAACTATCCGCCCAAGATCTACTACCCCAGCCTAATTGGGACCGATAAGGTTGGTCAGCTTTCCACTCGGCCCCGTATTCATCCGTAAAATTATCGCCGCCACAATTAATCCGGTAGATATAGTGATATCCCGGCTCAGGTTTTAGAATCTTCAATGGATCTTGAAACAGGTCAGTAAAATGTGGACTTTGTGGAAAATTTTGCAATATAATGGTATCACGAGTAACAACTTTTCCTCCGATGCGACCCTCAGCGTACAATACGTTATACTTGACATTTACACCGTCAAATTCAATATGCTGTCCAAATCCAGCATGTCGTTTTTTCCCTAATGACAGGTATCCTAGATCATTGAACAGTTCGACTTCCTCACAATTCGAAAAAATACGGATATTGTCTTTCACTCCGGGAGCTAACCAACGGTTTGGCCAAGAATGCATAGCAATATAAACCATGGGTTGCTCCTTCTTACCATAATGCGAAAGATACATATAATAAGCGTCTGTGGGTTCCCCCCAAGGTGTCAATAAGCCTTTATAGTTAACTGGTCCAATCCGATCGATCTCTCGATTTCCCTCTCCTCCCTGAATACGGCCCGGATTATCATGGGAGTTCCAAAGCCATAAATAATGACCTATGACATTATTTCTAACAGAATCTGCCAAACGTACTTTTGTTTGTAGGATATCAGCAAAACGCTCTTCGCTGTATTTATTTTCGTTAGGAAGATAGGGTGGCCCGGCATGCATTCCCAAACTTCGCCAAGCGCCATATTCACCAACAAGCAGCTGTTTTTTCAAATCTTCACCATAATATTTTTGGTCTCCCCCGTAGGTTCCCGTCCAATTTTGCGGGACATCCCAATCGGTCCCACTGCCACCATTACATGTCGTCACTAATCGCTGTATGGATGCTGTAGGATCTAGTTTGCGAATTA
Source organism: Sphingobacterium siyangense (assembly GCF_023277505.1). Classification (NCBI taxonomy): domain Bacteria; kingdom Pseudomonadati; phylum Bacteroidota; class Sphingobacteriia; order Sphingobacteriales; family Sphingobacteriaceae; genus Sphingobacterium; species Sphingobacterium siyangense. The sequence continues at coordinate 5,914,934 of NZ_CP080574.1, forward strand.
ATACTGTACATTCGCGCGCAAATTCTTCTGGAAGCGTGCTTTCATTTTCGAGCCCCCACAAAATCACTGATGGGCTATTTCTACGTTCGCGAACCCATTCTGTTAATAATTTTTTAAAATTCGCACGAAATGTGGGAGTATCAAACCAGATATGGGCTGCGAGCTGCGTCCATAATAAAATACCGTGTTGATCCCATGCTTGTTGATAACGTAAGTTATGTGGCTGATGTGCATCCCGAAATGAATTGAATCCGAGAGTCCTAATTTGTTTAACCCGGGACTCAATCTCCTCTTTATCAAAGGCATGTGATTGCCCCAGTTTATGTTCATATTCTGCAATGCCATTAATAAATACGGGCTTTCCATTGACAAAGAGACGTAGATCACCAGAAGGCTTTAAACCTTTTGACCAACGAACCGAGCGAATTCCATAGCGCGTTTCTACCTCATCAATCACCTGCCCACCATGTTTGAGTTGCATTTTTATACGATACAGGTAAGGTGACTCCACAGACCATAGTTGTGGATTTGTCAGCACAAGATCTTTCAGCCGAATTTCCTTAATTGCGTTTCCCTCTATCTGGTCCTCCGATGTTGATCGAATAACTAATTGGCCCATCTGATCCAAAACTTCGGTTACAATCTCCAAATCTTTACTTTTCTGGTTTTTATTATTCACTTCAACGACCTGATGTACGACCGCTTTACTAGGATCAGCAGTCTCATCATTCCAGTAGTGCTCGCCAAAAGGTGTGATAGCGACTTCGTTTTTCATCAATAGGCTCACTGGCCTAAAGATTCCCATAGGCTGCGATCCTTCGGAAAAACCGCGCTCCATAGAACAACCTCCATCGACCCAAGGAAGATCCATAATATGAACTGGATGGTCTGCTCGGACAGCTAATAGATTAGGAGTACCGTCCAATCTAATCGCATCAGTAACATCCAATGTAAATGTGGTTCTTCCGCCCGCATGATACCCAACCCGTATACCATTTAACCAAACTGTAGCATAGGAACCTACTCCCTCGAAAAATAAATAGAATCTATTTTTATTTCTTTGTTGATTGAGCGAGAAATTTTTCCGATACCATGCGTAACCATGTAAATTGCCATGTAGCAATCTACGATATCCTTCGTAGCCATCCCAGTTATGTGGAACATCGACCTTCCGCCAGTCCTTATCTGTCTTAAAAGACAGATTGTGAAATCCATTGTACCTCGCAGAATCTTTTTGGTCCATTATCGTCTCCCAGTCAGTATCCAGTGTAATCGTCTTACGAAAGTTCTGACCAAATGAAAATAGTCCAAAAAATAAGATACATAGGCAGCAAAACAGCTTTCTCGTCAACATCAATCTGGTCTTCATTATTTCTTTAAAATCAACTCTTTATCAAAGGCATAAGATTCGCCTCTCTTAGTTTTTATCTTTACTTCATGGTCCTGATAACGCAAATGGAGTTCTTCTCCTGAAAGCGATTCAACGGTCACGGCTAGTAACTGACTATCTTTCCATTCCATACTAATCTGAAAATCACCACGGGATTTGATCCCTTTGACTTTCCCTGTGCCAATTTCAACTGGTAATGCCGGTAATAGCTCAATTCCATCCGTCTGACTCTGGAGCAACATCTCGATAATTCCCGATGCCCCTCCAAAATTCCCATCGATTTGAAATGGAGGATGAGCGTCAAATAGGTTTGGATAAGAGCCGCCACCTTTCCCCGCCGGTCGCAATAGCATTTTTACCATGTGATAAGCATGCTGAGCATCTTTTAATCTAGCCCAAAAATTAATTTTCCATGCCAAACTCCAACCTGTCCCTTCATCTCCCCGTAACACCAACGAGCGTTTTGCAGCCTCTACCAACTGTGGCGTACGAATCATATTGATCTCATCTCCGGGAAATAACCCCCACAAATGGGATACATGCCGATGTTTATTCTCTGGATCATCCAAATCCGTCAACCACTCCTGCAGCTGTCCGTACTGCCCAACCTGGTTCGGCGCAATCTGATTCCGCATCTTTATAATTGAATCCCGCAAGAGATTATCGGCATCCAACAACTTCGAGCTTTGATTGAAAATATCAAACAATGAACGAATAATTTGATGATCCATTGTAGGTCCCTTCACCAACCCGCCGTTTTCAGGAGAGTTTGAAGGCGAGCTTACCAACCATTCCGTTGCTTTGTCTTTGACGAGAAAATCCTTAAAAAATAAGGTAGCATCTTTAATGATTGGATAATATTCTTTTAAAAAGTGTATATCTTGCGTATATCGATAATGCTCCCAAAGATGTCTCACCAACCAAGCTCCACCTGTAGGCCATATACCATGATTGGAACTATTGATGGGAGCTGTGCCGCGCCATAAATCCGTGTTATGATGCAAAACCCAACCTCGAGCAGCATAATATTCTTTGGCCGTTTCTGCACCCGCCATATGAAGATCTCGAATCATTTGAAATAGAGGTTGCTGCAACTCAGAAAGATTTAAAGCTTCAGTCGGCCAGTAATTCATCTCCAAATTGATGTTAGTTGTGTATTTGCTACCCCAAGATGGTTCTAAGGATGGATTCCAAATACCTTGAAGATTCATTGGCTGGCTACCTGGTCGAGACGCAGCAATTTGAAGATATCGGGCATATTGCACATAAAGTGCGAGCAGCCCTGGATCATCAAGCATTACTGCCCTTTGTAATCTTCTATCTATTGGAATAGTATCAAGTTGGCTCCCGTCGCCAAAATCTATTTCAAAGCGATGATGCAACTGTTGATAATCTTTTTGATGGAGTTCATACAATTTATCAAAGTCCAACTTACATAAATCTTTGAATCTATCCAATGCAACTGCAGAATACTGATCATTCAACTCTTGATATGATTTAAAATTTGTTGCGGCAGTCAGATAAATTTGAGCTTCATCCGCTTGTTGCACGACAAGTTCGTTGCCAGTATAGGACACTTGTCCCCCTTTCAATTTAAGCTGAAGAAAAGCTGTTCCTCGCATTGCTCCATTTTTCACCCATACTTCCAAGCGGATTGATGATTTATTGAGGTGATCAAGTTTTGCACGCTGATGTTTGGTATTCATTGCAAGCCTAAAGGTAATTTTTTTCTTCTGGTCAGCCTCCAACCGTATGCCGATAAAATTCTGGGGATAGCTTGCAAAATAAGTTCTTTTATAATGGATTCCACTAGCATCATAGTTGACGCAAACTTCGCCTTTATCCATATCGAGTATCCGGCTGTAGTTCTTTGCCTCTCTGTGATTGAACTTTAAATTTAATGTACCAAAAGGCTGATAGGATGCCTGAAAACTTCCTATTTTAGGAATATTTTGATCTTGAATATAGTATCTCCAGTGCCCATTTAGTGAAATAATTTTTCCGCTCGCACTTTTTAATCCTATTGACTGCTTTGTATCCTTATATCCAGCTACACCTCCTTTCCCTTCCAAATTGATCACCTGAATTGCGATACTATTTCTACCTTCCCGCAGCAGCTCTTTAGGTATTTGATACAGCCTTCGGGTATCATCTCCCGCTGACTGGCCGACAAGCTTACCATTAATATAGGTATAATCATTGGTCCGGATTTTATTTAAATCCAACGACCAGCGCTCTGATAGCTGATTTTTTGAAAGGTTAAATTCATAACGGAACCAAACAGCGCCATCCAAGCCCTCCAGTCCCAGATTCTCCCAGCCCTCGTAATGCGGCACCACTATAAGCGGCCATTTGCTATCGTCAAAAACGACCTGAAATGGCCCATGTTTCTGCTCACGAATTTTCCCAATTTTTTCCAACCAGGCACTAGGATCTTCTGATTCACTTTTAAGCCCCATAAATTCCCGCATCGCCAAAGATTCCGCTTCTTTCTGTTGACCTTGATCAAGCAGGTTCCGTATACTTTGAAGATACTTCGATGCGCCTTTTTTATTATAATTTCGTGGTCCATCCGTCCATAATGTCTCTTCATTAAACTGTAATTCTTCTTCCTCGACCCCGCCATAAACCATGGCCCCAAGCCGCCCATTACCAATAGGTAAAGCCTCCTCCCATTGTTTGGCAGGATGATCAAACCATACACGCGTTTGTGCAAAAGCGGAGTTTAAGAGACATATCGATAAAAACGATAATAAAATATACAGGTATAAACGCATTATTTAGGTTCCGAAGGGTTTATATTTGATATGAACTGACCACTTTTGTAAGTACCACGGAGAATTTGCTTTACTCGGGCTAAATTATTGCCATGAATATAAATCGACTCATTCTCTGATCCTACTAAATCCAAAAATAGTGCTGTACCTAACAAAGGAAAACAACTCTGCACATTCACTGATTTACAATTTTCAAGCTCGATCAGCGATTTTTCTGCCACTGGTGTCGCATTTTTTACATTTACTAAACTCAGTTCCTTAGCATTGTTGACAGATAATAATGCACCTTGTTTGATTGCTATGTTTACGTTACTCAATGTCAATCCATTCACATTGAGTGCTGAAAACCCCGTATTCCCTTCCATATTTATATCCGAAAACACTACATTGTCTATTGGCATTTCTGCTAAGCCTCGCATGTAGCCAATACGGTTTGTTGTGCCAGACAAATTATTAATAAAGATATTCCTGAATTTAGGCGTACGTTCACTAATTGGCCCCGGTTCACTTTTAGCATATTCCATGTCCATGACAATCGCCTGATCTCGAATATCGCGCATCACAATATTAGAAACTTGAATATTTTCCACGATGCCTCCTCTACCTCTTGCGGTTTTTAGACGTATACCGCGATCTGTTCCGTCAAAAATACAATTAGAAATAACAATATTTTTAACTCCACCGGACATCTCACTCCCGATAACCACCCCACCATGCCCGCGAAGCATTGTACAGTTTGTAATGGTATAATTCTCTGCTGGGATATTGATCTTTCTTCCCGAGCGATCCTTACCAGATTTTATGGTAATACAGTCATCCCCTACACTAATGTGGCAATTGGCGATACGAACATTGGAACAAGATTCTGGATTTATACCATCTGTATTAGGCGACGGGGGGTTATCAATCGTTACGCCGTCTACGGTAACGTTATCACAATATTGTGGATTAATTGTCCAAAATGGCGAATTTTGAATTTTAATATCCTTGATCTGTACATTTTTACAGTTTAAGAACTGTATAAAGGGCGGTCGTAAAAACCCTCTTTCAATCCATCCCGGAAGGTCTGGAGCCAAAACATTCTTATTGAGGCGTTTAAATTCTTTTTGCCATTTACTATCTTCTGTCTGTTTTTTAACTTCAACCTCCGAATAGCCCCACCATTTTTTACCGTGTCCGTCAATAATCCCACGTCCTTGAATACTAATATTTTCGAGGTTATTTCCATAAAATAATGGCGAAAAATTTGTTACAGCAGTTCCTTCCCAGCGGGATTCTACCATGGGCAAATAATCATCAAAATTATCGCTAAAATGTAACTCAGCTCCCGCATCGATATAAATCGTAATATTGCTTTTCAAATGAATTGGTCCAGTGACGTATTTTCCTGCCGGGAAATAGATCGTACCCCCGCCTTTATTTGACGCTGCTGTAATAGCCTTTTTGATAGCCAATGTGTTACTTCCGGTACTATCTTTCTGGCCACCAAAATCCATGACATTTAGCCAAGTTTGTGCTTGCAAACCCAGCATGGATAAACAGAGCAAAACAGTTATTATTCCACGATGATAGCGCTTTCTGATCATATTAATTTAAGTTAATCTTACAATTTTTTAAATCCCTTTTTTGTAGTGATTTCACTCCATCTACATAGATGGTCAGTCCCTTTCCTTTGTGATATTTTTCGCCAGTGACATCCCAGTAAATAGCAATGTTCTTACGGTGATACGTTAATTGGGTCAACGCAAAGTAGTCCCACTTATCTTTCGAAATCAAGGGTTTTATTTCAAGAATAGAATTAATTTGTGGTTTTACTCCAATTAAATCTTGAATAATGACATCCGCAAATGTGGAATGGTTATAAAATTTACTTCTCGGATTGTCTCCTTTCAACCATTCTCCAGTCTTCTCATCCTGGTATTCACCTATATAAGGTTTACCGTTCATCACATGCGATTTAGCATATTTATGAATTTGGTCATATAAGTCGTTTGCATCCAATTCCTTATTCTTTTTATAATCGCTTAAATAATTAGCCATTCCTCTAATGGTCTGTGAACTCGTAAAAGGCCAAATTGCTCCGTCCCATTCACAACTATGACCAGTTCCGCGCGTTCGAAATGTCGGCTCACGTCGTTCAGCGGTTGTTGTTCCCCACAGCGCATTAAATCCTGCTGTATCAGGAAGCTGGTGCCAAGCTTTTCCATACGTCGTTTTGTCTGGTGGCAAATGAAAATACCACGGTATAAAACCAATTGCCTCACGTGTAGGATGTAGACCTCCTTTTTCTAACCTCGTTTTAAAGAACTGATCTTCTTTGTCCCAAAGTGAATCCAATACTAGTTCACGTAAAGTTTGGGCATAGGTAATGTACTTTTTCTCTAATGCTGAATTGGACACCAATTTGGCAATTGTTGCTATTGCTACAGCGTTCCCATACATATAGCTATTGATCGAAGGTCTCATATTATGAACTTTACGTCCACCAGAAACAGACTCTTCCATGCCATCCTGAACGTCAAATTGCCAAAAGAGACCGTTTTTACTTTTTCTTTCTTTCTCCCATTTTTCAAAATCTAGATCAAGGTCCGACAGTCTATCTCTTAAGTATTGCTTATCGGGATTTACTTTATAATAAGCTAATAAAGCATCTGGCAACCAAGAACTGAACTGATGAAACCTCGGTTTAGATTGATTTTTATCAGCATGATAAAGCCAAAAGTCTATGTATTCTTTTAGAAATGCATTGTCACGAATCCATCTTCCTTCATACAAATGGTGCCCTAGCGCACAGCTGATCGAATTGTATTTTCCAGCGTGTTTTACAGGTTCAATGAATTCGGTTACCAAGGTACCTTCGGGGCTCGATTTAATATGTTTTCGAAAAGACCACCATCGAAAATAATAAGTTTGCTCAATTTCTTTATCGGGACAGTCCAATAAAGGAATATTCGCCAGCATCCAATCATAGGCATCCTTATTCGGAATTTTATTGATCACAGCTTCGTTATCGTTGTTATTAAACTCTTGAACATAAGTGTGAACTTTATCCACTAATTTTTCTTGTGCTTTTGCATAAGAAAGAGCACAGAAAAGAAGCGCAAGAATAGATTTTTTAATTTTCATTCCTTATTCCTTATTATTATCAAAAAAGTTGAAGTAGATCTATTGTGTTTTCGTAAAATACCTACTTCGTTTAAGTTGTTTATCCTGTACTATCCTGAACATAGTTATATTTACAATTTAGTTCCACGGTAATAACCAAACAAATCGTCTAGATCATCGCCTTGATTGTCCACATCAGCATTATATGGATTTTGGAGTTCCTTGTCATCCACAATGCCTAAGATCAGCACTTCTCCTTTCGGTATTTTTAGCTCATTGGTTCCTGGAGGAAAGGAATAAGTATGAATATCAACCATTGGCATGTACTGAATTCGGATGGCATTACGTACTTTTGTTTCTGCCTGCCCAAAATCATTAGCGCTCGCATCAATTTCAAGTACAGGTTTAGGTGCGAAAACTTTGTCGGTGCTATTGTAGTAACCCACCAATATCTTTACAGCTCTTTCATTCTTAAATCGAAGCTGTGTTCCTTGGAGCTTTTGCTTTTCAGCGTCAATCTGTAGCGCTTGAAGTCCTTCCAATTCATTCGCCATATGTGTAACTACCAATTCCTGATCTGCATACAATTTTGCTCCTTTTTTCAATGGGAGCAATTGTTGACGATCTTCAAAGGTAATCTGTTGGGATTTTAGCTTTTCTTTTGAAGGCGCTGAAATGCCAGTCCTCGTTGATAAGGAATCTATCGCATGTTTAAAGTTATTCAATTCAGTTTCAAAGACAGGCAACATCTCATTCCAGTGAATGAAGGTAGCATCTGCTCCACGCATCGGTATTTTTCTTTGTTTGGTTTGCATACTGTTTGCGTATAAATAGCTTTCATTCGTTATCTCTGTCAGTTTACGGTATTCCAAAACACTTTTTTCAAGATCAGGCAAAGCTTTTCGAAGAGCGTTTAGTTCATGAGTATATTTATACTGAAGAAGCTGAATTGCGGCCTTAACCTTACAACTATAATGGTTCGCTAGTAAATGATGAATCCGAATATCTTGGAGCCAGCGATTAAATTCAGCCACATTTTTAGTCGGCTTTCCCAATCCGCTAATGAGCGTCAGCGCACGTTCGCCATGCTGCACAATTTCTTTTGCCACCTGCACTGGAGTTTCTCCAACATGAGTTTCATGGCGATCATCCTTCTCTACATAATCGACTATCATTTCCCCTGCTGGAGCTTCCGACTCATAAAGTAAAGTAAACAAGCCATAGCGATAAGGATTAATCAACTGCGTCATCAACATTCCCAAGGAGGATGTCTGCCTGTTACCATCTGTAATACCAAATCGTCGCAAAATTTTAGGCGATATCTCACCAATTTCTTCAATAGCCAATAATAATTTTTGAGCATCTGTCTCACTGATACCATAATATTGAGCAAGCTCCTTCGACCAATACGATTGCTCATGTAGTAAATCTCGATTTTCATCCCAAGCATACCGTGCCCACGCTTTGTACCACATCCAATCCCGATCTTGTTGCAGCAATCTATTAGCGACCTTGTCGGCCGAATATGGCCAATCCCAATACGAAGCTTGTGGATATATATGGATACCATTGGAATGATGAATTCCGTGCATAGCTTTAACTGATTTTTGAATAAAATCAGGTGAGCCATATCTAAAAGGTTCCAAGTTGGCCAAAATATGGACGTTCTGAATATGGACCGTGCCGATAGCACTTAAAGAGCGGTGTAACTCCGCCCACTTCCCTCTCGGCGTATACGTAGTCAGTGCCTCACCATTATATTTTGCCATGGTATACAGGTTCTTATAAATTGGTAAAGCGGCCTCCATTACCGCAGGTGCGTCGGTATCGTGTGCTCTTAAAATAATAGGCGGCTCAACGCTGATCCCTGATGTATGTAGTCCATCCTGTACTCCCGGAATAATTGTCTTCGTAAACCAGTTGACATCATCCTGGCCGACGCCTTCCATTGCCTCTCCTAACGTTATTAGTAAACCCACATTAGGATATTTAGCCACAAAAGCGGCAATACTTTTTCGGGTATAATCGGAAATTAAGGGCGTAATAACCCGATTTCGTTCCTGTGTTTTTAAACCATGGCGATCGGCGAATGGCTTTGGCAAGATAATATTGTAAAACATCTGGATAATCCAGATCCCTCTTTTATTGGCTTCTTTGGTCAGAAATGTATAAATCTCCTCGTTTTTTCCAAATGTTCCCTCATCCACCTCTAGCGCATAAGGATAATCCTTTAATTTTACTAACGAAGAAAAAGGATGCCCATTCCATAGATACAGAGCATTATATCTATTTTCGGCCATCATATCCAAATAGTTTAACCATAACTTCTTATCGTAAAACCAAGGAAAAGATTCCGGTGTGTAAGGATACTCGTAAATATCATGGCCGGGCAAATAGGTTGTTTTCTGAAGTCCAACACTTGTCCCGCGCATAACCATTTTTGGACCGTCGGCAAAAAAGAATGGCTCCCCTTTCAACCATTGTCTGTGTGCAAGCAATGTCATACACCCGTAAAGCACACCAGATTCGTCCATACCAATCAAGGATATTGCTCCTTTACTGGATTTTCTATATATAATAAAATGTTCCTTATTAACTAGCTTTTCTTTCAAAGAATCGGGCAACGAACTATGTTGTCCCACTGTACTGATTTCTATCTTCGTGGTTAATGACGAGACCTCTAACTCATGTTGGAGAAGTTCAATCGCATAATGAAATCTATCACGATTTGTAATCCCATCCATTGTATAAGAAACGGAGGATGTTTTATCTCTTGCGTTGATCTCAACAACAAGAGAACAGACACAGAGTAACGTGCATAATAGCCTTCTGTACATAATTGGTTATTTTAATTCACTAATAAATGTCAATTTTACATATAAAATTTCAATAATTTAAACACGTATCTCGTTTTTTACAAAGCTATCCTTCTACAAATAGAGATTTATATATTTAATAACTAGATTATTTTAGTATTTTAGAATTCATTCAACTGCAATTCATTGAAAAAATATTTGCTATTCTTAGATACGGAAACATCTGGTTTACCGAAAAAGTGGAACAAGAGTTACATGGACGGTGATAATTGGCCCCACATCTTGCAACTGGCTTGGATCATTTATGACGAAGAGCAACATGAAGTTAAACGAACCAATAAATATATTTATGAGCCGTTAATACCAATCAGTCCTGCATCAGAACAGATTCATGGATTGACACCGCCTTTTCTAATGAAATATGGTGAGAAGAAAAAAGAAGTATTACGGAAATTCAGTCATGACATCAAAAAATATAAGCCCCAACTTATCGGGCATTTTCTTTCATTCGACCTGCAGGTATTAGCGGCCGAATTCTATCGATCCAACTTGGCTATTCCATTTCATAACTTAGCTTATTTCTGCACCTTGTTGCATAGCAAAAAATACGTTCGGAATCCGAATATGGTGCATCTTCCACTTTCATCGCTGCATGATACACTATTTGCGACTCCAGCCACAGAAATGCACAATGCTGAAAAAGATGCTGAAATAACTGCTAAATGCTATTTTGAAATGATTCGAAGAGATGAATTATCCGAGCAGGACATACAAAATCAGCAAGCTGAATTCGAGAACATCTGTTAATGTGACTTCCATGAAAAACTCCGACGCTATCCTACCCCTGCTGAAATCTACGCAGCCATTTCAAATTCTGCCCGAAACCCTACAATTGAGTATTGTCGACAGATTCAATGAACATCGTTTTTCCAAAGACACCTTAGTTTATCGGCAGAACATTACCGATATGGATGGTGTTGATTTAATCCTCGAAGGTGAATATGAAACATTCTTTCTAGATGTTTCCGATAATAAACGATTGGTCGAGATACACCATAAACCGTATTGTTTTGGTGGAATATCGGTCTTATTAAACCGAACGAAAGCACTCAAGTCCGTCATTGCCAAAAAAGGTACGGTCATTTATCGTTTACCCCGAAAAGACTTTATTGAGCTCTGTAATGCGAATGAAGAGTTTTTCCATTTTTTCACCAATTCCTTTGGAAAAAGAATGTTAGATGAGGAGTTTTCTCATTTTGTTAAGTCGCCAGCCTCCTTCGAGGAAAGCTATTTTGCTGCAGATCAACTTTATTCGCGTAAAATTGAACACATCACCTACAAAGATATCGTTTCCTGTACACCGGATACACCAATCTTTGAGGCTGCACAAACCATGGCGAAACACAAGGTAAGCTGCATATTTATCAAAAAAGGGGAGCATATTCTTGGCTATGCGACAGATATTACCTTAAGAGACAATGTCGTGGCCCAGCAGATTCCTGCAACACAATCTATTGCTCAGGTAATGGATAACCCTATTGTCAGTATTTCGGATCAGGCCTATCTTTACGAAGCTGTACTGATGATGTTCCGTACGAAATCAAGATATCTCCTTGTTGAGAAGGCAGGCAATTATATCGGCTTCCTTAGCCGAAATCGGTTATTGAGTGAACAAGGGCAGTCTCCTCTCGTATTTATTCAATCGGTTAAACTCGCAGAAACATTGGATGAATTGCGTGAAAAATGGAATAATGTTCCTGAGATTATTCACCAATTGCTCGGTAGAGGTGTAAATGCAGAGATTGCGAACCAAGTTATTACGACCGTTGCCGACAGTATTGCACTTAAAGTAATTGAAAAAGTGATCGGGGAAATGGGCGAACCGCCTGCAAAATTTGTGTTTATGGTAACGGGTAGCGAAGGAAGGAAAGAACAGACGCTAATGACCGACCAGGATAATGCAATTATTTACGAAGATAAAGCAAACGAACAACGTGATCTTGTACGCGCGTATTTCCTCAATTTTGCCAGTCGCGTATCGGATCATCTCAATACAATTGGTTTTAGCTACTGTACCGGGGGGTATATGGCCAGTAATCCCGAATGGACACATTCGCTGTCACATTGGAAGAAAAATTACAAAAAATGGATTGAAGAAAGTATCCCCGAGAATGCGATTAAATTTTCGACCTTCTTCGACTGTAGGCGATTATATGGTGACCAGGGCATTATTGATCAACTCAAAGAATTTCTCAATATTGAGCTACAAAAACCCAACGAGCGTTTTTTTACGTTCATTGCAAAGAATGCGCTGCAATATGAACCGCCGCTCACATTTTTCAAAGCGATAAAAACGCAAACAATAGGTTCTTCTGAAGTCTTCAATATCAAGAAAGCGATGACGCCCATTGTTGATTTAGTCCGGGTTTACGCGCTGAAAAACAGAATTTATGAAGAAAATACAGGTGGTAGGCTAAAACAGCTTCTTGAGTTGGGCATCTTCACACAAGAACAGTACGAGGAATTAAATCAATCTTATTATTACCTGATGTCGATCCGCCTAAAAAATCAGGCTAACCAGATCCGTATCGCTAAACTGGCACCCAACAATTACGTACCTATAGATAGTTTGACAAATATTGAAAAGGCGACAATTAAAGAAATATTCAAAACAATCAATAATTTTCAACTCGGTATTAAGCTTAAATTCACCAGCAATTTATTTGGTTAAGTAACTTATTGCCATGTAAAGGCAATAAGTTACGAAGATCTGTTCTAAAAGCTTCTATTTTTTTTGCAAAGACAAATCAAACTGCCAATGCTTTGCTAATCGCTCCAGCTCTTGCTTTGTTATTGGGATGACAGCGCCATGTTTAGGCGAAGTGAAATTAGTAGATTTCATTTTACCTGCATTAAAGTGTCCCAAATCAACAAAATTTTTAAAATCTGTTGTTTCACTAAAGCCAAAATTATGGGGCGATATCCCATAGATATCATACATCAAAACCCATTTATCTTCCCCTATCCTTTTCCACACATTCGGAGCTTCGCAGGCTTCTGGTTCAGGATCATAGAAGCGATCATCGTACTGATAAGGGCCATTTGGAGAATCTGAAACAGCTTGCTTAATGCCCGGAATACCATCGTGGGCGACATAAAAAAGATGGTATTTATTGCCCACTTTCGTAATATCGCCATCGATGTAATTTTTATTTGCTTTGGGGTATTGAAACAAAAGCTGTGGTTCTGATTCAAATGCTGTAAACTCCTTATTTAAGTAGGCATAATAAAGCTGATTCAGTCCATTGCCAAACCGCATCGTAAAATAGATCATCATCTTCCCAGTACGATCATCATATATGAGTTCGGGAGCCCAGAAGGAGCCTACATTTTCCCAACCTTGAAAGGCTTTCTCCAAGTAGAGCTCCGTATGCTTCCAGTGAATTAAATCAGTCGATTTCATTAAGACAATACCTCGGTTGTTACCCCATCCAAATGCGACTCCGTCACGCTCCCATTCCGTATTTCTATAACCCTGCCTTTGTGCGTAGATATGTAAATCCGTCATGACCATATAAAAATAACCATCTTTTCCGCGCATGATATAGGGATCCCGGATACCTTTCTGCTGTGCAATGCTATCGCCAGCAATGATCGGTTTACCTTTATTGATATCGGTGAAAGAATAGCCATCCTGACTGACAGCAACATACAGACCATGGCTTTCATCCTTAAAGTAAACCATCAGGTAAGCCGCCAGATCCGATTCCTTTACCTGTGCAAACACGTTATGTGCAAATAGAATCAGGGTAGTAAAAAAGAGTCTACGGATATTCATCTTATTTAACGGACATTTTAATCAAGGTAAAGGAATAGGGTTCAAATGTTTCAACAATCGTCTTTCCCTTATAAGTTACCGTATTCTGTTTTGGACGGATGTTCAATGGTTCCTCGATACTGTTACTCAGGTTTAGGTTGGCATTGGCCAAAGTGATTTTCTCTGCTGCCGCAGCAGGCTTTTTCTTCGAATCTATGTCGAGGTTCACTTTCATCGGCTTACTGTTGTAATTGACGACTTTCACGATAAGCTGTTGCGCAGCTGCATCAAATACTGCAGAAGCATAGAGGCTATCTTTGCCAGCTACGAATTCGCCATCCCGTTTGATCGGAACAATGCTTGTTCCTTTATTGGTAGCATATAATTTTTGTACTTGGTAGCTCGGTGTTCCATATACCTGCAAGTTATCCACCCAAATTAAATCCGGTGACCACTGCCAGCCATCGACATGGCCGAATAATGGCGCATAAGATGCCATCTCCACGACGTCGCCATTTCGTTCGAGGCCCGTCATGAAAGCGGCTTCCGAGAGGGCCGCCTCCCAGGTACTTTTCCCTGGACCGTTTGGTCGCGTCGTATGCGAAGCGTATTCTCCTGCGAAAATTTTCACCCCATTTCTAGCGTAATTATCATAGCGATTGGCGCTAGACAGAAACCAGGATGGTGGGCGGTAATAGTGTTCATCAATGATATTGATATTCATCGCCCGCAGTTGATCATTTAAGAAGTCAAAACGATCTCCTTCGGGATCCGTGCCCGAACTGGCAATAATTTTGATCTCTGGATGCTTTTCGTTTAATGCTTTCTTGAAGACGGTCAACCGTTCGATATATTGCGGGCCCCAATTTTCATTTCCAACCCCCAGCATTTTGAGGTGAAAAGGCTCAGGGTGCCCCATATCCGCCCGTAATTTCCCCCATTTTGTATCTGTTGCGCCATTGGCAAATTCAATCAGATCTAAAGCGTCTTGAACATAGGTATCAAGTTCGTCTAATGGTACAAGTTCTCCGGTATTAAATTGGCAGGCCATACCGCAATTGAGAATGGGAACTGGAGATGCTCCAATATCTTCTGCCAGTAAAAAGTATTCATAAAATCCTAAACCAAAGGTCTGAAAATAATCAGGTGTCAGCCGATGGCTGAATTCGGTATTCCACCGGTTGATAATCAATTCCCTTTCTGTTATTGGTCCAACAGTTTTCTTCCATTGAAACCGATTAGCCAAATCTTTCCCTTCAACAATACAGCCTCCAGGAAAGCGGATAAATCCGGGTTTCATATCGGCAAGCATCTGAACCATATCTTTACGTAAACCCTTCGGTCTTCCTTTCCAGGTGTCTACTGGAAATAACGAAAGCATATCTACGTCTAACGTACCCGCCCCTGTAAACCAAACATTTAATTTGGCTTTATCTGTCGTTTGGTTGACAGGAAATTTAACTGCTGCTTCAGACCATGATCCGACGGGTTCAAGTGGAAGTTCAGCTGCGCCAATAACCTTATTCTGTTGATCGAGCAGCTCAACATGGATTTTCATCCCCTTAGCTGCACTTTGATATTGTACAGAGAACTCATATGCTGCCCCCGCTTTCACTCCTATTCCTCTAAAGCCTTCATTTTGTAGTCCTAATTTCAGATTAGCCACATTGTTTATCCTTAAATACCGTTTGTTGCCTTTACGTTTGCTATCATTTAGCAGCAGGTAGGTTCCCTCAGGACCATTTTCAAGCTTTTTCCAGCCCATCCAAGGCTGATCAAACTCAAATGATCTATTCTTTACCAATTCAGCATAGATTCCCCCATCGGCACCAAGATTGATATCTTCAAAAAAGACGCCCCACATATGTGGAGATATTTTGCCTGTAGGTTTATCCAATGCTATATTTAATGTTATCGGTGACTGTGCGATTGCTGAAGAGCCCAAGCTCGCTAACAGTAACAGTGTTGACACTACTCTTTTCATCCCTATATGTATTTGTTCAACAATAATTTATTATTTCAGGTTTTTACACCAGCTCTAACAGCATAAATAAGGTAGCACGACATGACAACCCTATCAAAATTGACTGTTATATTAATTCCAATACAATAACTGAAAATGCCGGAATGTCCACTTCAATGGTACCATTCACTACCTTTGCCTTATTGTACACAACAGGTTTAATTGTTGTGGGCTTCTTGAAGGAATTATAATCGCGTAGATTCTCCGCGGTAAGAATTCGGCCTGAAATTTTTGCAGCTTTCACTGAACCGAGATCCACACGTACCTTATTATTCTTTTTCGGATCAATATTTACCAAGGAGATATGAGTACGGCCCTGCTTGTCTTGTGACGCTGAAACCGAAACGGCCGGAATTTTTTCCTGGTTAAATTCAAAATCCGTTGATTGAAGGGAAATAGGAATTAACGTAGCATCCTGATGTACCTTATACATTTCCATCACATGATAAGTCGGGGTCAAAATCATATTCTTTCCTTCTGTTAGAATAACCGCCTGCAATACATTCACAGCCTGCGCTAGATTGGCCATCTTCACCCGACGAGCATGATTGTTAAAGATATTGAGTGTCATTCCTGCAATCATGGCATCACGCATGGTATTTTGTTGGTAGAGAAAACCCGGATTCGTACCAGGCTCTACCGCATACCAGCCCCCCCATTCGTCTACGATCAGATCCACAAGTCCTTTCGGATCGTATTTGTCCATAATGGCGATATTCTTTTCCACGAGCTCATTCATAAACCAAGCTGATTTCATGGTTTTAAAATACTCCTCCTCCGAATATTGGGTCGCAGAGCCCTTATTATCCCAGTTGATCACTGCATAGTGATGAAGTCCCATGCCTTTCATCAAACCGCTCGGAATTTTCTTCATGAGTGTCTCCGTCCAATTGTAATCTGCACTGTTAGCTCCTGATGCTATCCGATACAAACCACTTCCATTGGTCCAATCCGACATAAAAGTGGCGTATTTGCGATAAATGTCGGTGTAGTAATCGGCGGTCATATTTCCACCACAGCCCCAGGCTTCATTTCCTACGCCCCAGAATTTTACCTTCCAAGGTTCCTGCCGACCATTTTTTCGTCGCCAATCCGACATGGGGCTTTCTCCTTTAAAATTCACATATTGGACCCAGTCGGCAAGCTCCTGTACCTCACCGCTACCCACATTACCCGCCAGATAAGGTTCCGCTCCAAGCAATTCACACATGTTGAGAAAATCGTGTGTACCAAAAGAATTATCCTCTGTCACGCCACCCCACCAGTTGTTTACGATAGCAGGACGCTGCGCTTTGGGCCCAACTCCATCCTTCCAATGATAGGTATCGGCAAAACATCCACCCGGCCAACGTAAATTTGGAATGTTCAAATTCTTAAGGGCTTCGATAACATCTTTCCGGACGCCATCAGCATGCGGAATTGAGTCATTTTTCTCACCGACATAAAATCCATCATAAATACAGCGTCCCAAGTGCTCGGCAAAATGTCCATAGATATGTCGACTTATAATCTGCTCCTGCTGCGGCGTTTCTAATCTTACACTACTCTGTCCATACAGTAATCCAGTGGCCAGCGTAAAAACAACGCCTAATTTTAATCTTAGCTTCATCATATAGATTCAATTATTTCACACTGAACTGGTAGGTTGTTTTTGAACTATATTTTTCTCCAGGTTTTAACACCGTTGATGTAAAATTGGGGTGATTTGGTGCATCTGGAAAATGTTGTGTCTCCAAACAGAACGCAGAACGGAATGGATACACTTTTCCCTCTTTCCCTTTAGGGTCCGAATCCTTCATAAAATTACCACTATAAAACTGTAAACCAGGTTCGGTTGTGTAGATGTCCATTTCAATACCCGTTTTAGCAGCATACACCTGTGCGACCTTCTGAAAACCATCCTTCTTGTTTAGTTCAAAATTATGGTCATAGCCTTTTCCGATCTTCAGTTGTGCATTTTCATCTTCAATACGAGCGCCAATACGTGTAGGTTTTGTAAAATCGAATGCTGTGCCCGCTACAGGCAAACTCTTTCCAGTTGGAATCAAGGTATTGTCAACTTCGGTAATTGCCTTTGCATCAATTTGAAGTTCATGATCCAAAATAGAAGAATCTCCGGCCCCATTGAGGTTAAAATAAGCATGGTTGGTCAGATTTAAGACCGTCTCTTTATCTGTTGTCGCCTGATAGGCTATGGCCAAAGCCCCGTTGTCCTCCAGGGTATAGGTAACCTCCATCTTGACCGTTCCCGGATAACCCGCTTCTTTATCAGGTGAGGTATAGGCTAATGTGATTGATGTCGAAGTGCTACTGACGACATCCCACACTTTGTTGTAAACGCCATTGGTACCGCCATGAAGTGAATTCTCGCCATCATTCTTTTCTAAAGAATAAACCTCTCCATTCAGTTTAAAGCTAGCTTTGCCAATCCGATTCCCATAACGCCCTACAATTGCGCCGTAAAAATTATTATAGTTATCCTTGTATTCTTTGGCCGAATCATAGCCCAAAATCACATCAGTCAATTTACCGTCTTTATCTGGCACTTTTAAACTTACCAGGCGTGCACCATAATTTGTCAATGTAATAGCGAGTTTGTTATTCTTGAGCTGGAATAGTTTAACTTCTTTACCATCAATCTGGCTATCAAAAGCTTGGTTGGAGATAGAGTCAGTCAAGGTCGCTGCTTGCTTACTTTGAGTTGATGAAGACTGGCAGCCATAAGCCAATGAAGCACAAGTCAACAAACCAATAATAATTTTCTTATTCATCTGCAATTAAGTTTTACCCCATCGGTCCGATGGAGGCTTCCTAATTTTAATTAGGAATGGTTCATAATCATTTAATTATTCAAATGGGAACATTTCTACCAAAAACGCACATAGATAGCAGTCACCAACAATAAAGTCACAACAATTAATGCCAATACGGACGGTTCCACTTTAAACATCGATCGATCCAATACAAAAGCTTTTGGATTAACTTTTGGTCCAAATAAGCTGACAGCAATCATAGCGATCATCGTAAACACAAATGCTAATCCCATACATATCTGAAATGGAATTTCATAAACGCCCGCTTTGTTAAGATATGCCGTATAGATCCATGTTTCTGGTCCGAAAACTTTTGTTGCAAACTCGTTGAAAAATACCGACAATGCAAATCCCGTAACCAGGCCAGTAATGGCGGCTGCACCCGTAGTCCTTTTCCAGAACATACCTAGCAAAAACATCGCAAAAACACCCGGACTGATAAAGCCTGTATATTTTTGGATAAAAGTAAATCCTCCGGCGCCACCGATGCCCAACGCATCATTCCAGGTAAATAAAACAGAAAGTAGAATAGAGATCACAATTGTTATCTTTCCAACCCAGACCATTTTTGCTTCGCTCGCATCTTTATTGATGTATTTTTTAAAAATATCCAATGTGAAGATCGTTGCGATACTATTCGCCTTTCCGGCCAATCCGGCCACAATAGCCGCTGTAAGCGCCGCCAGCGCGAGTCCTTTCATTCCATTTGGCAGATAGCCCAATATCGCCGAGTACGCATTATCGGCATGAAATACCCCTCCAGGAGCCATTTCGTGCTGTAATGCTCCATTTTTATAAAGCACATAAGCAGCGATTCCTGGAAGCATGACGATAATCGGCATAAACAACTTTAGAAATCCCGCAAAAAGAATCCCTGTACGTGCGGTCTTTAAATCAGCTCCCAAAGCGCGTTGTGTGATGTATTGGTTACAGCCCCAGTAA
The DNA here is from genome assembly GCF_023277505.1 of Sphingobacterium siyangense. Classification (NCBI taxonomy): domain Bacteria; kingdom Pseudomonadati; phylum Bacteroidota; class Sphingobacteriia; order Sphingobacteriales; family Sphingobacteriaceae; genus Sphingobacterium; species Sphingobacterium siyangense. The sequence continues at coordinate 5,934,617 of NZ_CP080574.1, forward strand.
TTTAGGTTGACAATCCAGATCCCAGCAAGGTACATCCCTATTCCAGGCAGCATCAGATATTTATTGATATCTTCCTGACTGGCACCCGGTCCAGGTTTATCGACAAATAGGTTAAAATGCTCCGGCGAATCCTCCATCAGTTTATTGAATCCCGCTAAGGCGTCTTGTCCCAAACCAAAATGTTCACTGACCAAGGTCAATGCCACATAGGTCGTTGCTATACCACCAATAATTAATACAACAACCTGAATCACATCTGTAAAACCAATAACACGCATTCCACCCAGCGTAATGATAACGGCAAATACAGCTAAAGCAACTGTAATGGTGTGGAAACTGTCGCCACCTCCGGCCATACTCGAAATGGCGATTGCCCCGAGATACAAAATGGAGGTCAGATTGACAAAAACGTACAAAAACAACCAAAAGATTGCCATAATGAGACTCGTCGTTTCATTGTATCGGTTGTTCAAAAACTGGGGCATCGTGAAAATCTTGTTTTTCAGATAGACTGGAATAAACCAAACCGCAACAATAATTAGCGCTACCGCAGCAATGAGCTCATAAGCGGCTACAGCAATACCGACCTCAAATCCATTACCGCTCATACCAATAAACTGCTCAGCAGAAATATTCGATGCGATCAACGAAGAGCCTATGGCCCACCAGGTCAGTGATCCTTCTGCCAGAAAGTAGTCCTTGCTGCTGCTTAAACTATTCGTCTTTTTACGATAAATCCAGTAGCCATAACCGGCTACAATAAAGAAGTAAATTACGAAGATGATGTAATCTACCGTTGCAAATTTTTCCATATTTCCCAAATTGGTTATTATCAATAAGCCATCTATACCCGAAGAGCAGATATAAATGGCTTAGGCTATTATTTACTCAGTAAATAATATAGTTCATTCCATTTCAATTGATCTTCGAGTTTCGCTACCGTAGTATCCTCGTCGATCAATACATATTCCAGTCCGGCAATACGTGCAAAATCTTCCAGGTATTCGGGTGTTAAGCTCAAGCTGTAGGCTGTATGGTGTGCCCCCCCTGCCACAATCCAGGCGCTACAGCCTGTTTTCATATCTGGCAGCGGTTTCCATAACACACGCGCAACAGGAAGCTTAGGTAACTCTTCTTCCACAGCAACACCTTGTACTTTATTCACGATCAAACGAAAACGCGTTCCCATATCGACCAAAGAGGCATTCAATGCATCTCCGCTTTGGCCATTGAAAACCAAACGGGCAGGATCCGCCTTGCCGCCAATTCCTAGCGGATGTACTTCTATACGTGGTTTTCCAGTTGCTAAAGCGGGGTCTACTTCTAACATGTGTGAGCCAAGTACCATGGGATTCTGCGGATCAAAATGGTAGGTGTAGTCCTCCATAAATGCGGTTGTTCCAGCTAATCCTGCACCCATTACTTTGCAAGCGCGCACCAAAGCCGGAGTTTTCCAATCCCCTTCGCCGGCAAAACCATACCCCTCAGCCATTAAACGTTGTACCGCCAAGCCCGGAAGTTGCACCATCCCATGCAGATCCTCAAAAGTATCCGTAAAACCTTTAAAGTTTCCTTGTTCCAAAAATTTCCGTAGGCCAATTTCTATTTTAGCAGCTTCGATGAGGTTAGTATGATATTCACCGCCAGCTTTCACATTTTCGGCAAGTTCATAAGTCGCTTTGTACTCCGCTAATAATGTCGCGATTTCCGCTTCCGTACTCGCATTGATAACCGCTACCAAATCACCAATGGCATAGGTGTTTACAGCGAAACCAAATTGCGCCTCTGCCTCTACTTTATCGCCATCTGTAACAGCCACATAACGCATGTTATCGCCGAATCGTGCAAACTTAGCCCCCTGCCAGTCGTGCCATCCCGCGGCTGCACGTGCCCAAACATTAATCCGTTCCAACACTTCCGCATCTTTCCAATGCCCGGTAACGACTTTACGACCTATTTTTAAGCGGCTAACGATATGTCCAAATTCGCGATCCCCATGCGCACTTTGGTTGAGATTCATAAAATCCATATCGATGCTATTCCATGGGATATCTTGGTTATACTGTGTATGCAGATGCAACAATGGCTTTTGCAATGCTTTTAATCCTCGGATCCACATCTTTGCAGGTGAAAATGTATGCATCCAAGTAATAACCCCAATACAGTTTTTTTCATTGTTGGCGGCTGCCAATGTTGCATAAATCTCGTCCGTATTTTTTACGATCGGTTTATATTTTACCGCTACTGGAATCGCTGCTTGGGTATGTAAATAATTGGCTATTTCCTCAGCATGTAGGGCAACTTGCCGCAAGGTTTCTTCACCATATAGGTCTTGGCTTCCCACGACAAACCAGACCTCAAGCTCTTTTAAATTGATATTCATGTTAAATTGTAGTTTTTGCTATAGATTTTTTATTACTAAAAATTATTGACCATAATAGGCGTTGGCCCCATGCTTCCTTTCGTAATGCTTTTTGATCAGTGCAGGCTTTAATCGAGGCGCATTCGGATTGATTTGTTCTGTCAACCAAGCCATTTTAGCAACCTGTTCCAATACTGCACTGTTATAAACAGACTTTGTTCCAGTTTTACCCCAGGCAAACGGCGCGTGGTTACCAACCAGAATCATTTCCACCTCTTTATAATCCAGCTTATTTTCGGCAAAGTGATTGATAATCTGAAACCCCGTTTCATGCTCGTAGTTTCCGGCGATCATCTCATCGTGCATTGGTGGAGCACAGGGAATATCTACAGTCAAATGATCTGCATGTGTCGTTCCGAAAATGGGAATATCCCGTTGCGCCTGTGCCCATGCTGTCGCATAGGTGGAGTGCGTGTGGGTGATCCCACCGATTTCCTTCCAATGTTTATACAGTAGCGCATGAGTTTTCGTATCTGATGATGGCCGAAGATTCCCCTCAACCACCTGACCATCGAAGTCTACAATCACCATATGTTCCGGTGAAAGCTCTTCATATGGAACTCCACTTGGTTTAATCGCAAAAACTTCCTGACGACGATCGACAACGCTCACATTTCCAAATGTAAAAAGCACCAATCCCAGCTGGGGCAATTGCATATTGCAATGGTAGGCTTCTTCTTTAATTGAATTATACATGATTAAAATTTGAATGGTTAAACAGTAATGGCGAGCGATTCCTTTCCTTCGATGAAAGCTCCCAAAGCCTTGTAATATTCATAGCGTTCGGCATAGATGGTTACCCATTTTTCCTCAGGTATGTAAGTTCGTTCAAAACCTTGCCCCATTGCCTTCATAGCATCCTCAACCCGGTCATATAAACCAGCAGCTGTTGCGGCGAACATTGCTGCGCCAATGGCACAAGTCTGTTCACTTTTATGAATACGAATAGGCATATTCATCACATTGGCCATCATTTGCATAATAAAAGGTGATTTCTTTGCAACTCCGCCTAAACCGATCAAACCTCTTACCGGAATACCCTGCTCCACGAAACGGTCAACAATAGCCTTTGCGCCAAAACAGGTCGCTTCGACAATCGCTCTGAAGATCCGAGGTGCATCTGTTCCGAGGTGCAAACCTGTAATCGCTCCTTTCAAGGATTGATCCGCATCCGGAGTTCGACGACCATTGAGCCAGTCCAAAGCTAATTCAGATGTTGCCGTTACGGGAAGTAATGCAGCCTGCTCACTTAGACTGAACAAGAGTTTCTCTTCCAGAGTTGCCATCAACTGTTCACGCGTATGCGCTTCGATCTCTTCAATATCTTGTATCAAATTTTTCGTTGGCCACAGTAACACCTGTTTCAGCCAAGCGTAAGCATCTCCAAATGCCGATTGCCCAGCTTCCATACCAATCATTCCCGGTATAATTGAACCGTCTACCTGACCGCAGATTCCCCTGACCAACGTATGCTGAACCTCCTCCTTCGGAGCAACTAGCATATCACAGGTCGATGTCCCCATCACCTTACTCAGATAATATGGTTCAATTTGTCCTCCGACGGCCCCCATATGACAGTCAAATGCACCTACACCAACAACGACTGATGTTGTAAGACCTAATCGTTGCGCCCATTCTTCCGAAAGCTGACCAGCAGATTGATCAGCAGTGTATGTTTCGGAAAACAAACGATCAACCAAACCATCCAGCAATGGATCAAGTGTTGAAAAGAAAGAATTTGGAGGTAGGCCATCAAATTCTTCGGCCCAAAGCGATTTATGCCCCGCTGAACAAACCCCACGCTTCATAGCAGACACCTGTGTTCCCCCGGTCAATAGAAAAGGAATATAATCACAATGCTCAACCCAGCTATATGTGGCGGCACGGACCCTTTCATCAGCCCTAAAAACATGAAGTAATTTGGCCCAGAACCATTCCGAAGAGTATACTCCGCCCACATACTTCAAATAATCCACCGAACTATTTTGATTGTGCAGGTTAATTTCTTTGGCCTCTCCAACAGCTGTATGATCTTTCCATAAAACAAACATGGCATTGGGGTTGTCTTTAAACTCGTCCAACAACGCCAATGGAACCCCGGCTGCGTTTACGGCAACTGGAGTAGATCCCGTTGTATCCACGGAAATTGCTTTTACAGCTGCGCCAATATTGTCGATTTCCGATTTGAGCAAACAATCTTTTATTGTTGCTTCCAAGCCTTCGATATAATCCAACGGGTGTTGCCTAAACTGACTTAAAGCAGCATCACAATACTCCCCTCTTTTCCAACGCGGGTAGTAAAACACAGAAGAAGCTATCTCCTCGCCATTGTTAGCATCAACCAATACCGAACGGACCGAATCACTTCCATAGTCCACCCCAATGACATACGATTTATTCATTTTTGCTGAATTTGGTTTATAATTTATAATTGTCTCTAACGCCTTATTTTTCAATCCCCCCCTTTCTGAAGTTCGCCTTGAAAAAACAATTAGTGTCAAATAAACATTTATTTTTTTAAATATGAAAGAAAATTTTCATATTTAAAAAATAGAGCTAACTTCATAGCAGCAAATTATGGTTAACCCGAATTCCTGACATAGGCGTATAAAAGCCTTTTAAAGGAATGTATCAGACAATTATTATACTTGTTTTTAGCTATTTACTTTTTTACATAGTTTTGCTCGTGGAATAAATGGGGTGGTGTCAGATAAAAAAAGATAAAACGATAGATGATGGAATATTATAAAAAAGATTCAGGGATCCTTTTGGCAGTAGACTGTATCATATTTGGATTTAACGGCGAATCCCTTGAAGTACTTTTAATTAAACGTGATTTCGAACCCGAACGAAATAAATGGAGTCTGATGGGTGGTTTCGTTCAATCTGACGAAAGTCCGGAAGAAGCGGCGAGCCGAGTGCTCAAACAGTTAACAGGACTTGAAAATGTATATATGGAACAATGTAGTGTATTCGGTGAACCTAAGCGTGAACCTAGCGACCGGGTTGTCAGTATCTGTTATTTTGCGCTGATTGATACGCAGCAATATAAACATATCCTCAGTGACGATTACGAAGCTCAATGGTTTCCATTACAGGAGCATCCAACACTGATCTTCGATCATGATCAGATGATCGCTTCGGCACAGCACCGCCTACGCATGAAGGCAGCTTTGTATCCGATATTATTTGAATTGCTGCCTGAGAAATTCACGATTCCCCAGATTGCAGCACTCTATGAGGGTGTTTACAATATCGAGTTGGATAAGCGCAATTTCAGCCGAAAACTGCTTTCCTCAGACCTTATAATCAAACTGGAGGAAAAGGATAAGGAAAACTCAAAAAAAGGAGCATACTATTTCAAACTAAATACGGCGATCTATAAGGAAAAGATCATGTCCTTTTTACGGTATTTGCCAAGTTGGTCTATCGAATCATGATAAAGTAACGGGAAATGACCGATGGGAATTGGAATATATTTCACTTAACATTTTCGTTTTTTCAATAATTCCTTATATTTATCACAGGTATATCCTAGTTTTACAATTAGGATAAGCTAGATTAACGCATTTTATAAAATAAACAACATGAGCAAATTGAGATTAGCATTTATATTCTTTACGATTTTATTTATTTCATCACATACACTATTGAAGGCTCAAGCTCCTGCTGCGGCTCCCGCCACTACAGCAGCACAACAGAATAATGCCTTCAAGTACAGTCCGGATGGATTAAAAAAAGGAAGTTTGGCGAATCAATTTGACCACCTGAATTATATTTCGAAAAACAACTATGATTTCAAGATGGTACGAAAAACCAACCTTGATATTGTGAAACGAAATGTAATTGATACCGTAGCAAAACTCCACAAGGAAATCAGCTCTTTAAAATCATCTTCAAGCAACTATACGTCCAATACCAAAACTTTACAAGATTCAATTCAGGTTTTAAAGGATCAGTTGGCACAGGAGAAGGAAAAAACAGAAAGTTTCTCTTTCTTGGGAATCAATACATCTAAAACTTTTTACAATACTGTTGTTTGGACGATCATTGCGGTATTGGCAGTAGCAGCATTTATCTTTTTATTTTCTTATCGGAAGGCGAAAGTGGACACGGTGGAATTCCAAAAAACGGCCGAGCAATCGCAAGAGGAATTTGCTACTTTCCGCAAAAAATCCATGGAAAAGGAACAATTGCTCAAGCGTCAGTTACAGGACGAACTAAACAAAAAAATCTAGTCCTGCTTTTCATAAAATAGCAGATTTATTTCGATCGACCTGTAACGAATCCTAGAGGCACTCCGTTACAGGTCGATTTTATTTAATCAGTTTCCATTCCTAAACGAATAAAAGATTCAGCGAAGTAAAGCTGTAAACTTCAAAAATACATAGCCGGATAAAAGAGAAAAACTATATTTGCAGGTATAGAAATCGAAACATACAGAATTACAATCGATAACATTTTGACCTACATTAATAAAATTGTAATTTAATTGCAAATTCTATTTGTTTTTAAAAACGAATAACCTTATTTTTGCTGACCAAAAAAGAGGCCTTTTATGTCTCTTATATAAAATTGATTAATAAATATTTAGTCCCTATAATATGCCCAAGATTGGTAAAATAGCGCAGATTATCGGCCCAGTTGTTGACGTCAACTTCGCCGACAGTGAAAATCTACCTAAAATTTACGATGCATTGTACATTCAAAAAGAAAATGGACAACGTGTTGTATTAGAAGTTCAACAACACTTAGGTCAGGATCGTGTACGTACAATTGCCATGGACGCAACTGAAGGTTTAGTTCGCGGAATGGAAGTTGTCGATACTGGTGCTCCTATCAAAATGCCTGTTGGTGAAGAAATCAAAGGTCGTGTATTCAATGTAGTTGGTGATGCCATAGACGGGATCCAAAATTTGAATAAAGAGAATGGTCGTCCTATCCACAACGTACCTCCTAAATTCGAAGACTTGTCAACTGAATCCGAAGTACTTTTTACTGGTATCAAAGTTATTGACCTTTTAGAGCCATATGCTAAAGGTGGTAAAATTGGTTTATTCGGTGGTGCCGGTGTAGGTAAAACTGTATTAATCCAAGAATTAATCAACAATATCGCAAAAGGTCACGGTGGTCTTTCTGTATTCGCCGGTGTAGGTGAACGTACACGTGAAGGTAATGACTTATTGCGCGAGATGTTGGAGTCTGGTATCATCAAATATGGTGAGCACTTTATGGAAGGCATGGAAAAAGGCGAATGGCCTTTGGATACTGTTGACCACGAATTGATGAAAGATTCTAAATGTACTTTCGTATTCGGTCAAATGAACGAGCCTCCTGGTGCACGTGCGCGTGTTGCTTTATCAGGTTTGACAGTTGCGGAATATTTCCGTGACGGTGATGGCGAAGGTCAAGGCCGTGACGTATTATTCTTCATCGATAATATCTTCCGTTTTACACAAGCAGGTTCTGAAGTATCTGCCCTTTTGGGCCGTATGCCTTCAGCCGTAGGTTACCAACCAACATTGGCAACTGAAATGGGTTTAATGCAAGAGCGTATCACTTCAACTAAAAACGGATCAATCACTTCGGTTCAAGCTGTATATGTACCTGCCGATGACTTAACTGACCCTGCTCCAGCGACAACTTTCGCTCACTTGGACGCAACTACAGTATTGTCTCGTAAAATCGCTGAGCTAGGTATCTACCCTGCTGTGGACCCTTTGGATTCTACATCACGTATCCTTTCTCCTGCCGTTTTAGGTAACGAACACTATAATACTGCACAACGTGTAAAAGAAATTCTTCAACGTTATAAAGAATTGCAAGATATCATCGCCATCTTAGGTATGGACGAATTATCTGAGGAAGATAAACAAACTGTACACCGCGCACGTCGTGTACAACGTTTCTTATCTCAACCTTTCCACGTTGCAGAACAATTTACAGGTTTAAAAGGTGTATTGGTAGACATCAAAGATACCATCAAAGGTTTCAATATGATCATTGACGGTGAAGTAGATGAGTACCCTGAAGCTGCCTTCAACTTAGTAGGTAACATCGATGATGCTATCGAAAAAGGTAAAAAATTATTAGCAGAAGCAGTTTAATCTAGATTATATCTAAGAATAATGAAATTAACAATTATCACTCCAGACAAATTAGCATTCGAAGGCGAAGTAACATCCGTTACTGTACCGGGCACTGCGGGTTCTTTTCAAATTTTGAAAGACCACGCTGCCATCGTTTCTACTTTGGAAGATGGAAAAGTAATTATTCAACAAGGTAACGGTGGACAAGAAGTGTTCATTAAAGGTGGTGTTGTGGAAGCAAAAGACAACGTCATTACCGTGCTTGCTGAAGGAATTATCGGAGATTAAATCAAATCGATTTTATAAAATCTAAAAAGCTTCCGATAGAAATATCGGAAGCTTTTTTTTTAAAGTTTTTTTGACATTTTCTTCATTTTAGGAAGAAAATTGGCCATTGTAACAAAAAATAATTTTTTACACCTGTAGACCAATTTTAAATATGGTATACGACTAACAAAATATAAAACCGAATAAAATGAATTATTAAAAAATAAAATTTTACAAAAACATATTTAATGAAATTTTATTCTAAATACAAAATTAGCACTTTACCTATTGCCAATTATTGTAATTCCTGCTACCTTGAGGAAATGAAAATCGAAAGTTTTTATAGAAGCTTGAGATAGCATGATTTACCACCAATATTACAACAAAGGGAACTATTATACTTAGGTAAATTTTGGGTTATGAAATATTACGATAAAAACACGTTGATCTATTTAGATGGAGCTTTTGTAAAAGCTTCCGAAGCAGCATTGGATCCCTTTGCACAGTCACTGCATTATGGGTATGCGGTGTTCGATGGTCTACGTGCGTATAATACCCACAATGGACCACGTATCTTTAAAGCTGACATGCATTTCGATCGCTTAAAGAGATCGTGTGAAGCAGTTAATATTCCCTATCGTTGGAGCAACCGAGAGCTGATCGACATCTGTTATGAGCTCCTGGCCAACAACAACCTAAGAGAAGCTTATATACGTCCATTGGTATTGACCGGTTCAAATATGCACCTAACCTCATCAACCGAAGCAACCATCATGATGGCAGCATGGGAATGGGGACCATATCTTGGTCAAAACCTATTAAAGGTATGTATCTCTGATATCAAAAGACCTAATCCAAAGTCGTTTAAAATTGACTCGAAGATCTCTGGGCAATATGTAAACTCCATCCTTGCGACAACTGAAGCCATCAGGAAGGGTTACGACGAAGCGTTAATGCTCGACCACGAAGGCTACGTTGCCCAAGCATCCAGTGAAAATATTTTCATCGAAAAGGATTTCAAAATCTATACGCCGCCAGTGAAGAATATCTTCCCGGGCATTACACGTCAGACCGTAAAAAACATTTGTAAAAAATTAAACTTCGAAGTCATTGAAAAGCAATTGACGATAGAAGACATTTATACTGCTGACAGCGCTTTCTTATGCGGGACTGCGGCAGAAATTATCGGAATCAAACAAGTCGATGATGTCATCTACAAAGAAGCCTGGGAACACAGCATAGGTGCATCAATCCAAAGAAGATATAAAAATTTAGTATTAGAGAACGAAAATTATGAAGTCATCATCTAACGGCGAAAACGGAATGAACAAATACAGCCGTACATTTACACAAGACGAAACGCAACCTGCTGCAAAAGCAATGCTTTATGGTATCGGTCTTACGGATGCCGACATGGACAAAGCACAGGTCGGTATTGCCAGCATGGGATATGATGGTAATACGTGTAATATGCACTTAAATGATTTGGCACAAATCGTCAAGAAGGGCGTTTGGAACAATGATTTAGTGGGTTTGACCTTTGGAACCATTGGCGTCAGTGACGGTATGAGCAACGGTACCGATGGGATGCGTTATTCGTTGGTAAGTCGTGATGTGATCGCTGATAGTATCGAAACGATCTGTGGTGGACAGTATTATGATGGCTTGATCTCTATTCCTGGCTGTGACAAAAACATGCCCGGTGCTATTATGGCAATGGCCCGTTTGGACCGTCCTTCTTTAATGGTGTATGGCGGTACTATCGCTCCAGGCCACTATAAAGGTGAAGAATTAAACATTGTGTCTGCATTTGAAGCATTGGGACAACGCATCTGCGGCAATCTTTCCGATGAAGACTATGAAGGCATTATCAAACATACCTGCCCTGGTGCTGGTGCTTGTGGCGGAATGTATACAGCAAATACTATGGCTTCGGCAATTGAAGCCTTGGGAATGAGCTTACCATACTCATCTTCCAATCCAGCGATCTCGGAAGAAAAGAAAAATGAATGTTTAGAGGCAGGTCAACATATCCGCACGCTGCTTGAGAAAGATATCAAGCCCTCTGATATCATGACACGTAAAGCATTTGAGAATGCGCTACGTACCATTGTTATCTTGGGCGGTAGTACCAATGCTGTACTTCACTTTATCGCAATAGGCAAAGCCGTGGGCGTAGATATCACGCAAGACGACTTTCAACGCATGAGTGACGAAACCCCTGTATTAGCTGACTTCAAACCATCCGGTAAATACTTGATGCAAGATCTTCAGCAATTTGGTGGAACTCCTGCTGTCATGAAATATCTTTTAAATGAAGGTTTACTTCATGGTGACTGTATTACGGTAACAGGAAAAACGGTCGCTGAGAACTTGGCTGATGTTAAATCAATCATGGAATATGACCAACCGATTATCAAACCATTGAGCGATCCAATCAAGGCTACTGGACACTTACAGATTCTTTATGGGAACTTAGCAGAGAAAGGTTCTGTTGCCAAGATTTCCGGTAAAGAAGGTGAAAAATTCACTGGTCCTGCACGCGTATTCGATGGAGAGCATGATTTAGTGGCCGGTATTGCATCTGGTAGAATCAAACCAGGAGATGTTGTCGTAATCAAAAATGAAGGTCCTGTTGGAGCACCAGGCATGCCTGAAATGCTTAAACCAACCTCCTTGATTATTGGTGCCGGTCTTGGTAAATCTGTTGCTTTAATTACCGATGGCCGTTTCTCAGGTGGAACACATGGTTTTGTCGTAGGGCATATCACACCAGAATCTTACAAAGGCGGATTAATCGGTCTTGTACATGATGATGACGTTATCGAGATCGATGCAGTGAATAACAGCATCAATGTGCTACTTTCCGATGAAGAGATCGCGCAACGTCGCGCCGCTTGGGTACAACCAGCGTTAAAAGTTAACAAAGGAGTTTTATACAAATACGCTAAAACTGTTGCCGATGCCTCAGAAGGCTGTGTAACGGATCAGTAGAAAATAAAAACAGAGACATTAAGCAAATAGAGACCTAAACAATCGATGCTTAATGTCTCAGATCAAATATCTAAATACTAAAAAGACTGAATAATCAACAATAAAAAAAATCAACGTAATGAGTACACTGGAAATAACAGAAAATAAGGCCGCTACAGCGCAGCAAACTCCGACACAAATTTCGGGATCGAAAGCTGTATTGGAGGCCTTATTGAGCGAAGGAGTTGATACCGTATTTGGTTATCCTGGAGGCGCAATTATGCCGATCTATGATGCCCTTTATGATTATACGGATCGTCTGAAGCATATTTTAGTGCGCCATGAACAAGGTGGAATCCACGCGGCGCAAGGTTATGCAAGAACTTCAGGTCGTACAGGCGTCGTCTTTGCGACAAGTGGTCCTGGAGCAACAAACCTAGTTACTGGACTGGCTGATGCCATGATCGATAGTAACCCTATCGTCTGTGTCACAGGTCAGGTCTTTGCTTCACTCTTGGGAACAGATGCTTTTCAGGAAACAGATGTCATCAATATCACGGCACCGGTCACCAAATGGAACTACCAAGTCACCGACGCAACTGAAATTCCAGCTGCACTCGCAAAAGCATTTTATATTGCCAGCACAGGTCGTCCAGGACCGGTATTGATCGATATCACTAAAAATGCACAAATGCAATTGTTCGATTACTTTGGTTATGAAAAATGCAACCACGTACGTAGCTATAGACCTGCACCACAAGTTCGTAAAGAATATGTTGAGCAGGCAGCCGAGTTAATCAACAATGCAAAAAAACCATTTGTTCTTTTTGGACAAGGTATCATTCTTGGAAAAGCAGAGGAAGAATTCAAAGCTTTTATCGAAAAAACTGGCATTCCTTCGGCATCGACCGTAATGGGCTTAAGTGCACTTCCAACGGATCATCAACTTCACGTAGGGATGTTGGGTATGCATGGTAACTATGCGCCAAATGTCATGACCAATGAATGTGATGTTTTAATAGCCATCGGCATGCGTTTCGATGACCGTGTAACAGGTCGTTTGGACAAATATGCCAAACAGGCAAAAGTAATCCATTTGGATATAGACCCGGCAGAGATTGACAAAAACGTACAGACAACCGTACCTGTATGGGGCGACTGTAAAGAAACTCTTCCGATGCTTACAGAATTGGTAACGGCTGTGGATCACTCCGCCTGGCTTGCACAATTCCGTGAACTTGAAAAAGAAGAAATCAAAGAAGTCATCCAAAATGAACTTCACCCACAAACAGATATTATGACCATGGGTGAGGTCATCAATGTGTTGAATGAATTGACAGGTGGTGATGCGATCATTACAACGGACGTCGGTCAACACCAAATGGTAACTTGTCGCTATGCTAAATTCAACAACAGCAAATCGAATGTAACCTCAGGGGGCTTAGGAACGATGGGCTTTGGTCTTCCGGCAGCAATCGGTGCCTGGTATGGCGCGCCAGAGAAAACTGTCGTAGCGATCATCGGTGATGGTGGTATACAAATGACGATCCAGGAGCTCGGAACGATTATGCAATTTGGCGCAAAAGTCAAAATCATGATCCTCAATAATGAATTCTTGGGCATGGTACGCCAGTGGCAGCAATTATTCCACGACAGACGTTATTCATTCGTGAATATCACGAGTCCTGACTTTGTTGCTGTAGCGAAAGGCTATTACATCGACGGTCAGAAGATTTCGGAACGTAAAGACCTACGTAATGCCCTGAAAACCATGATTGATCACGACGGTGCATATCTATTGGAAGTGATGGTAGGTAAGGAAAACAATGTATTTCCAATGGTTGCACAAGGAACATCGGTATCGGAGATACGCTTAAAGTAGAATTTAACATGGAAAAACAAGAATATACCATCACCCTATATACAGAGAATTCAATCGGTCTTATCGGTCGGATCTCAACAATTTTTTCAAGAAGAAAAATCAATATTGAAAGCTTGAATACTTCTCCTTCTGAAGTAGAAGGAATACATCGTTTTACCATCGTAATTACGGAGGCTGAAGATGTTCTGCGTAAGCTTTGTCGTCAACTGGAAAAACAGATTGATATCCTCAAGGCCTATTACAACACCAATGATGAAGTGATCTGGCAAGAACAGGCGCTGTATAAAGTACCTGCGGATGTGGTCAATGAAAAAGTATATGTAGAACGTTTACTACGTCAATATGGTGCCAATGTTGTTGTGATCCGCAACGACTATATCGTCTTTGAAACTGCAGGTCACCGCGAAGAGATCGACAAGTTGACAGAAGAATTGACCAAATATGGTTTGATCGAATTTGTCCGTGGCGCACGTATCGCCATCATTAAAGATAGTGCAGGTTTCCATTCCAAATTGGTTCAGTTTGAAGCCAAGGAACCATCGATAGAAATTGTAGAAAACGAGTATCTCGACAAAAGAGATGACGTATTTACGATGTAAGTTTTAATAGTATTATGCAAGAGACATTTAAATTTATCTTAAAGTCACGTCAAAAATTCATTGAATTACTTGACGGTCTTTCCATTGAACAGCTTAACAAAATTCCCGCGGGATTTAACAACAATATCATCTGGAATTTTGCCCACATTGTCGTCAGTACACAGACCTTGGTTTATGTCCGTACAGGAATCAAGGCCGATACGAACTGGGTAAAATATAACGAAGATTATAAAAAAGACACCAAACCAACCCGCTTTGTTGAACAAGCAGAGGTTGATGAATTGAAAGAAATCGCAATCCGCAGTATTGAGCAAATTGCTGCTGACTATGAAAACGGTGTTTTCGGAGAAATCACCTCTTTTTCAACAGCAACCTATGGCTATCCAATGGATACCATTGAAGAAGTTATAGCCCTGACATCAGGACACGATAACGTTCATTTCGGTTACGCAATGGCTCAACGCAGATTAGTACAATAATTAAAATAAATAATCAACAACCCATAACAGAAAGAAAGTAAAACAATGGCAAATTATTTCAACACCTTACCGCTTAGAGAGCAGTTAGAACAATTAAGTCACGCTGAATTCATGGACAACACCGAATTCACGGATGGTGTAAACGCTTTAAAAGGTAAAAAAATCGTAATCGTAGGATGTGGTGCGCAAGGCTTGAACCAAGGTTTAAACTTAAGAGATAGCGGACTGGACGTTTCTTATGCTTTGCGTAAAGAAGCTATTGAACAAAAAAGAGATTCTTGGAAAAACGCTACGGACAACAACTTTAACGTAGGCACTTACGAAGAATTGATCCCATCTGCGGATTTAGTTATCAACTTGACTCCAGATAAACAACATACTTCAGTAATCAACGCTGTAATGCCCTTGATGAAAGAAGGCGCTACGTTATCGTATTCACACGGTTTCAACATCGTTGAAGAAGGTATGCAAATCCGTAAAGATATTACTGTCATCATGGTTGCTCCAAAATGTCCAGGTTCTGAGGTTCGTGCAGAGTACCTTCGTGGTTTTGGTGTTCCTACTTTAATCGCTGTTCACCCGGAAAATGATCCACAAGGAAAAGGCTGGGCTGAAGCAAAAGCGTACTGTGTAGGAACAGGCGGGCACAAGGCTGGTGTATTGAAATCTTCATTCGTAGCTGAGGTAAAATCAGATTTGATGGGTGAGCAAACAATTCTTTGTGGATTGTTGCAAACAGGATCGATCTTGTCTTTCGACAAAATGATCGAGAAAGGTATCGAAGCTGGTTACGCATCGAAATTGGTACAATACGGTGTAGAAGTGATTACGGAAGCCTTAAAACATGGTGGTGTAAGCGGAATGATGGACCGTTTGAGCAACCCTGCAAAAGTAAAAGCATTTGAGATCTCAGAAGAATTGAAAGACATCATGCGTCCTTTATTCCAAAAACACCAAGATGATATCATGTCAGGTCACTTTAGCAAGACCATGATGGAAGATTGGGCAAATGGTGATGCAAATTTATTGAAATGGAGAGCCGAAACAGGTGAAACTGCATTCGAAAAAACACCTGCTGGTGATGTTAAAATCAACGAACAAGAATACTTCGACAACTATACACTGATGGTTGCTTTCATCCGCGCAGGTGTTGAATTGGCATTCGAAACAATGGTTGAAGCGGGTATTAAACCTGAGTCAGCGTATTATGAATCATTGCACGAAACACCATTGATCGCTAACACAATCGCTCGCAAGAAGTTGTTCGAGATGAACCGTGTTATTTCTGACACAGCTGAATATGGTTGTTACTTATTCGATCAGGCTTGTAAACCGTTATTAGCAGACTTCATGAAAACTGTTGACACGGACTTAGTAGGTAAAAACTTCAACGAAGGCAGAGACGCTGCAGTTGACAATGCACAATTGGTTGTTATCAATGAAATTTTGCGTGATCACCCAGTAGAAATCGTTGGTCGCAAATTGCGTAAAGCGATGACTGCAATGAAAGCGATCAAAACTGTTTAAAAGTTCATACGAAATTATACATGCTCCAAAAATCATGAATATTTCGTAATTTAGTATATTGAAATCAAGGTGATATTGAGACATTTACAATATCACCTTGGTTCATATAAAAATAACATAAGAGAGAATAAAAAATGTCAAAAACATTAGTAGAAAAGATTTGGGATGCGCACGTCGTCAAGCGTGAAGAAGGGTTTCCGGATATTATATATATCGACACCCACTTGATTCATGAAGTTACTTCACCTCAAGCTTTCGATGGCTTGCGTAAAAGAGGAATCCCAGTTTTTCGTCCAAAGCAAACGGTAGCTACTGCCGACCACAACGTACCGACACTCAATCAACATTTACCGATCAAAGAAGAGCTATCCCGTTATCAAGTTGATATGCTCACCAAAAATTGTGCTGAATTTGGTATTGAATTATATGGTTTGGGGCATCCATACCAAGGGATTGTACACGTTATTGGTCCGGAGCTGGGTATCACCCTACCAGGTAAAACGATGGTCTGTGGCGATAGTCATACCTCAACACATGGTGCTTTTGGAGCTATTGCTTTTGGTATTGGAACCTCTCAAGTTGAACAGGTCTTCGCAACACAATGTTTATTGCAGTCGAAGCCAAAAACAATGAAAATTGAAGTCAACGGTACCCTTCAAAAAGGTGTTGGGGCAAAAGATATCATCCTATATATCATCTCCAAAATCTCTGCTGCCGGCGGTACAGGTTACTTTATTGAATATGCTGGTTCAGCAATCCGTTCATTAAGCATGGAAGCACGTATGACCATTTGTAACATGAGTATCGAAATGGGTGCACGTGGAGGCTTAATTGCTCCGGATCAGATCACTTTCGACTATGTAGAAGGTCGTGAATTCGCACCGAAAGGTGAAGAATGGGATAAAGCCCTAGCGTACTGGAAAACATTGTATTCTGACGAAGATGCCATCTTTGATAAAGTGTTGACTTTTGATGCTGCAGACATTGCGCCAATGATTACTTATGGTACCAATCCAGGCATGGGTATGGGTATTGCGGAGCATATTCCAGCAACTAGCGCACAAGCGGAATCAGAAAGACCATCGTACCAAAAAGCATTGGATTACATGGGCTTCAAAGATGACTCAACAGTCTTAGGCAACCGTGTTGATTATGTGTTCATCGGAAGTTGTACCAATTCCCGTATTGAAGATTTACGTGAAGTAGCTTCATTCGTTAAAGGCAAGCAAAAAGCACAAGACGTTGAAGTATGGATTGTACCGGGCTCAAAACAAGTAGAAAAACAAGCTAAAGAAGAAGGCTTGGATAAAATATTTGAAGCGGCAGGATTCCAGTTACGTGAACCAGGATGCTCGGCATGTTTAGGTATGAACGAAGATAAAATCCCTGCTGGTAAATATTGTGTTTCGACTTCAAATAGAAATTTCGAAGGGCGTCAGGGACCGAATGCCCGCACCATGCTGGTATCTCCTTTGACAGCAGCAGCTGCGGCAGTAACAGGTAAAGTAACAGATGTAAGAGAGTTGATCTAAGCAGAAAAAAATGAAAAAATTTGAAACTTTAACGTCACAGGTAGTCCCTCTACCTATCGAAAATATTGATACCGATCAAATTATTCCCGCACGCTTTCTAAAAGCAACCACGCGTGAAGGTTTTGGTGATAATTTATTCCGCGACTGGCGTTTTGATACAGACAATCAGCCTAAAACTGACTTTGTATTGAACAACCCGACCTATACAGGGAAAATATTGGTTGCCGGTAAGAATTTTGGTTGTGGTTCAAGCCGCGAACATGCCGCATGGGCTATTCAAGACTATGGTTTTGATGTGGTCATCAGCTCATTCTTTGCCGATATATTCAAAGGAAATGCCCTTAACAATGGTGTATTACCGATTCAGGTACCCGAAGAGTTTTTGGCAAAAATTTTCGAATTGGTGCACCAAAATCCGACAACAGCGATTATCGTTGATCTTGAAAAACAAACAGTCATGTTGACAGAGACAGGTGATCAATTTGAGTTTGAAATCAATCCATACAAAAAATCATGTTTGATCAATGGATATGATGACATTGATTTTATCCTTAACCAGAAAGATTCAATCGAAGCATTTGAAGCAAACAGACAATGGTAGATCCTGTCGTCCATATTGCCAATTTAACCATTCAGTACGGTAAAGATACCGTACTGCAAGACTTAAATTGGCAAATTTTTCCTGGCGAACAATGGATCTTAGGCGGTCCTAGCGGTACAGGAAAAACCACACTTGCAAAAGCGATTGCCGGGCAATTGAAGTATGAAGGCGAGATCACATTCCACCTTAATCCAACAAGCCCACTGCCAGCGAAAATTCACTACGTTTCCAATTGGTTTCAGTTTACCAATCTTGAAGGCGATCGCAATTTCTATTACCAACAGCGCTACAACAAATTTGCAAAAAACGATACATTAACGGTTTTTGCTGAGTTGAAACATTTTGCGCAAGAAGAACAGCTTTCTTTTGAAAACGTACGTTCTTACCTGAACATTTTTGGATTCGAAAATTTCAAAGATCAGCAGTTGATTGAACTTTCGAGTGGCGAACACAAAAGACTGCAATTGATCAAGGCCTTGTGGCTTCAACCTCAGGTGCTCATTATCGACCAGCCTTATACAGGACTAGATGCACAGTCTCGGGAAGATCTCAATCAGATTTTCGATCAGCTTGCGGATAAAGGAGTTACCTTGTTGTTGATAAGTAATGATGACGAACAACCGGAATGTATCAATCGTTTTGCGGAGATCCAGCATGGTAAGATTGTTATTCGCCAAAATAGCAATGCGTTATCCAGAGGCTTGCCCCGCACAAGAAAGGCACTCCCCTATTTTCTGCAACGAGCCCCTGAAGTAACTTCTCCAATCATGGTAAAAATGAACAAGATCAATATCTCCTATGGCGAAAAACAAGTCTTAAAGAATATTGACTGGGAAGTAAAAGCCGGCGAAAAATGGTTGCTACAAGGGCATAATGGTTCAGGAAAATCCACGTTGCTCAGTTTAATCAATGGCGATCATCCACAGGCCTATGCCAACGACATCCATCTTTTTGGCAAAAAAAGAGGATCTGGAGAAAGCATTTGGGATATCAAAGAACATTTGGGTATTATATCGCCAGAATTGCATTGGTACTATGATATGAATGCCAACGTTGGGCAGACTATTGCTTCTGGATTTTTTGATTCCATGAGCCTATACCAGCGATTAGGATTTGAACAACAGCAAAAGCTCGAGCAAATTCTCCATTTTTTTGACCTCAAAGAGGTTAAACACAAAACCTTGGGGTCGTTACCATTAGGCCAACAACGTTTGGTCCTATTGGCTCGCACGATCGTGAAGCATCCAGAATTGCTGATTTTGGACGAACCTTGTCAGGGCTTAGATAAAGAGCAGACCCAGTATTTCAACGATGTCATTGATGACCTCAGTAAAAGTGGCCAGACGCTCATTTATGTAGGGCACTTCCAGACACAACTACCAACCTGCATTGACAATAAAATCGTGTTGGAAAAAGGAGAAGTAAAGGCTGTATCCGAAGTTATCCACAAAAAAGAAGCTTTATCCACATGAAAAATGTGGATAACTTCAATTAATTCGAAAACAAGAACAAAAAAATAAAAAGAGAATCAAGCTATCGGCTAAACACTGGAAATCAAAAGTCAAAAATAAAGACAATACAATAGGGCTTAGGCCTATCTTCCAAAGTTTCAATATACATATCGCTGATAGCTCAATACTAAAAATACAATGAAGAAAAATATTTTAATCATACCTGGAGATGGCATCGGCCAAGAAGTAACAACTTGGGGTAAAAAAGTTTTAGAAAAAATCGGTGAAAATTATGGTCATGAATTCAGCTTTGATGAAGCTATCATGGGTCATACTGCAATTGAAGCTACGGGCAACCCTCTTCCTGATGAAACATTAGCGAAAGCAAAAGCTTCTGATGCGATCCTTTTCGGCGCCATTGGCCATATCAAGTATGATAATGATCCTTCTGCTAAAGTAAGACCTGAACAAGGCTTGTTGAAAATCCGTAAAGAACTAGGTCTTTATGCAAATCTTCGTCCAATCCTTTTATTCGACGAGTTATTGGATGCTTCGAGTTTAAAACCTGAAATTCTTCAAGGTACAGATATCCTTTTCTTCCGTGAATTGACAGGTGATGTGTATTTTGGTGAAAAAAACCGTAATGAGGACAACACCTTTGCGTCAGATCTGATGAACTACCACCGTTACGAGGTTGAACGTATCGCACGTAAAGCTTATGATGCAGCACGCACACGTAACAAAAGATTATGCTCTGTTGATAAAGCCAATGTATTGGAAACATCCCGCCTATGGAGAGAAGTGGTACAGGAAATCGCAAAAGAATATCCGGATGTTGAAACTGAGCACATGTTTATCGATAATGCAGCCATGCAATTGGTTAAAAATCCGAAGAAATTCGATGTGGTATTGACGGCAAATCTTTTTGGTGATATCTTGACAGACGAAGCGTCACAGATCGCGGGCTCGATGGGTATGTTGGCTTCTGCTTCCGTAGGTGATGGCACAGGCTTCTTCGAACCTATCCACGGCTCAGCACACGATATCGCTGGTCAAAATAAAGCAAATCCACTTGCTTCAATTTTATCCGCAGCCTTGATGCTTGATATTAGCTTTGGTCTACAGGACGAAGCTAAAGCTGTTACCAATGCTGTTGCTGAAACATTAAAAGCTGGTTGGAGAACCGGTGATATTGCCAACAACAGCACTGAATCTTCAAAAATCTTAGGTACTCAGGAAATGGGTGAAAAAGTATTGGAGTTTATTAAATAGTATACCCTTTTTAATTTGTAAATCTTTTGAATTAAGAAATTATGTTACACGATCCTAATCATCTTTACATTTTCGACACCACCTTACGTGATGGCGAACAGGTACCAGGCTGCCAATTAACTACTCCAGAGAAAATTGAGATTGCTAAAGACTTGGAAAAACTAGGGGTAGATATTATCGAAGCCGGTTTCCCAGTGTCTAGCCCTGGTGATTTTCAATCGGTGGTAGAATTATCTAAAGCGGTGAACGATGTTATTATATGTGCATTGACCCGTGCCAATCAAAACGATATTGACGTAGCTGCCGAGGCATTAAAATATGCCAAACGCCCACGTATCCATACCGGTATTGGTTCTTCGGACATGCATATCAAATATAAATTCAACAGCACAAGAGAAGAAATTTTAGAACGTGCTGTTGCGGCTGTAAAACATGCCAAATCCTATGTGGAAGATGTCGAGTTTTATGCAGAAGATGCTGGTCGCGCAGACTTGGAATTTCTAGCTAAAATGGTTGAGTCGGTGATTGCGGCTGGTGCTACGGTGGTCAACATACCTGATACAAACGGTTATTGTTTACCAGACCAATATGGTTCAAAAATCAACTACCTAAAGGAGAATGTACGCAATATCGATCAGGCAATTATTTCCGCACATTGTCACAATGACCTAGGACTTGCAACAGCAAATTCTATCGCTGCCATTCAAAATGGAGCCCGCCAGGTAGAATGTACGATCAACGGTATCGGTGAACGTGCCGGAAACACGTCTCTTGAAGAAGTAGCCATGATCCTTAAGGTGCACAACCAGTCGTTTGGAAGCTTAACATCAAACATCGATAGCCGCATGTTTACGTACTTATCGCGCAAGGTAAGTGAAATGATGAACATGCCTGTCCAACCGAATAAAGCGATCGTTGGCCGTAATGCCTTCGCGCATAGCTCAGGTATTCACCAAGATGGTTTCCTAAAACACCGCGAAAACTATGAGATCATCAGACCAGAAGATGTTGGTTTGATTGAAGCTGATATTATCTTAACTGCACGCTCAGGAAGACATGCCCTTAAACACCATTTGGAGCGTTTAGGCTTCCATCTTGAAAAAGATGATTTAGCAGATTGCTACCAACGTTTCTTGGTTTTAGCCGACGAAAAGAAAAATATTTGTGATGACGACCTAAAAAGCCTCATCCAGGAAAAAATATAAAAAAAGGAAGGCTGCAGATGCAGCCTTTTTTTATCATAAGTACATTTTTTAAAAGGATCCACATGACGCATAGCTGATTATTATTTTAGCATGTGTTCAGACGGTCTTCCATTCAAAATCAACTCAATTTAAACACTGTATAGGTAGAATCTCTCATATAACAGCGAATATCTGCGTTTTATTTGCTACCTTAACTAGGCAATCATCTAACAATGAATCTATCAACCTTAAACATCAATTCAGAAGCTACACTTGACCGCATCAAGTCTGTGGTCAACAGAACACCGCTTCAATATAATCGGCATCTGTCCGAAAAATACGGTGCCGAAGTCTATCTCAAACGGGAAGATTTACAAGTCGTACGTTCCTATAAATTACGCGGTGCCTACAATAAAATTATCTCCTTAACAGCGGAAGAGCGACAACGCGGCGTTGTATGTGCGAGTGCAGGTAACCACGCCCAAGGCGTTGCTTTCTCCTGCAATAAACTCGACATCAAAGGTGTGATATTTATGCCGGGACCGACACCACGCCAAAAGATCTCACAAACGGAAATGTGGGGTAACGGTAATGTAGAGATTATCTTGACCGGAGACACTTTTGATGACTGTCAAAAAGCGGCGTTGGCTTACACAGAAGAGCATGGCATGACTTTCATCCCGCCATTTGATGATCTCAAAGTTGTGGAAGGACAGGGTACTGTGGCCGTTGAAGCTCTACAAGATCTTCCCGATATGGATGCCATATTTATCCCAATTGGTGGCGGTGGACTTGCCGCGGGAGCGAGCTATTACCTGAAGAGTAAAAACAAAGCGATCAAATGTTATGGTGTTGAACCCGAGGGAGCTCCTTCTATGCAAGCGGCTTTGACACATGGCGCACCGATCGAGCTCGAGCATATCAACAAATTTGTTGATGGGGCCGCCGTTAAAAAGATCGGTGCAACGACATTTGAAATTGCCAAACAATTGTTGGATGATACACGCTCTATTCCTGAAGGAAAGATCTGTACCTGTATCCTAGAGCTGTATAATAAGGATGCAATTGTCGTTGAGCCCGCGGGTGCTTTATCGGTAGCTGCTCTTGAATTTCACAAAGATGAAATTAAAGGCAAGAAGGTCGTCTGCATCATATCCGGTGGAAACAACGATATCGACCGCATGAGTGAAATCAAAGAATTGTCTCTACTTTACGAAGGCTACAAACATTATTTTATCGTTCGTTTCCCACAACGCCCAGGTGCATTAAAACTCTTCGTTTCTGAAGTATTGGGACCTAAGGATGATATTACCCGTTTTGAGTTTATCAAAAAAACAGAACGCGAAAGAGGTCCAGCGCTAGTCGGCATTGAGCTCAACAAGCCTGAGGATTACGAAACATTGATTGAACGCATGAAAGAATATAAGTTTGATGTCATTGAAATCAACAAAGACCAGACACTATTTGAATATCTTGTTTAAATAATAGGTATAAATGAAAAAAGCCAGTGATTCGTATCCTGGCTTTTCTCGTTTATATAACCAAAATACCTCACCCAAAGTCTTCAAAAAAAACTAACAATTCCATAATTTAAAAATCTTATATTTAATTGTTTAATCAATAATATACGCAAAATGAGAGTACTAATTTTAACAATCCTGACCTTAATAGGTCAACTTACCTTTGCTCAGACCGACAAAAGTAAACGCCCGAGCCCTCCAGACAACACCAAAGTAACCACCACCGACGGTGTCACGATCGACATTAACTATAGCCGCCCTTCTTTGAAAGGCCGTCAGCTTGGTGTTGATATCGCCCCTATCGGCATTGTATGGCGTACTGGAGCGAATGAAGCGACCACCATCGAATTTAATAAAGATGTATTGGTTGAAGGCAAGAAATTAGCCGCTGGAAAATATGGTCTTTACAGTATCCCTGGAGAACACGAAACAACAATTATGTTTAATAAAGTGTGGAATCAGTGGGGAACAAAATATGATGCCAACGAAGATGCCCTACGTGTTTCTGTTAGCAATGCCACAGCAAGCAATTCACAGGAACAGTTTAAGATCAATGCGACTCCACAAGGAACTATTTCTTTGGAGTGGGGACAGTATGTCGTTCCATTTACGGTTAAAGCGAGCAACTAAATTAAAAACGCATTATCAATGTAATCGGTACGGTACGAGTGAACGATCTTTTAATCAAACAACAGGCCGTCCGATTACATGATTCTTCGCTTCTTTCAGCCCTATTGTAAGAACTTAATTACTTATCAATCCGCTTTATTCATTCCGTATTTTATCATAAAAGCATCATATTCAACCTCATCGCGGCACATCTTGTCATACCAGTTCTTTTTAAGAATCAGTGTGGTGATACCCAATATCAGTATACTAGTCAATAAGCCCTGTCCCTGTTGAATAACAATATACATCGGGATCAATGTCAAACAACATTGCCATACAATCCCCACCCCAACATTAAATAAATCACGCTTAAAGTGATCGTTTCTTTTAAGATCGGGGTATTTCTCCAACGCTTTTTGGTGAATTGGCCCCCAAAATCCCCATGGGCGAACACGAACATAAAAATCAACCAAAACCGATTCCTCAGTTGGCTTAGATAACCATGTTCCAAGTAAGCAGCCCAGTAAGGATAGGACAAACAAAAAAGGAAAATAATAAAGCGGCAAAGTATGTGGGAAAAACTGAGGCAGAATAATCGCACCGAATATACCGGTCAACATTCCCCAAAAAAATCCGGTTCCATTAAATCGCCACCAATGCCACTTGAGCACATTCGCGGCAATATACCCACCATAGAGTGCCGAAACGATCCACTGCAGCACCGAATTGATATTTTGGACATATAATCCGATGATCGTGCTACAGACAACCACAGAAACAGAAACAATATAACTCAAACGAATCTGTTTTTTAGGCGAAGCCGAACGATAAAAAAATTTCAGCAAGACATCATTGACCAAATACGCTTGTGCCGCATTTATCGTTGAAGCAAAAGAAGACATAAAAGCCGCCAGCAGTCCAGCCAATAATAAACCTGTCAATCCAACCTTCCCAAAACGACTAATTGCTTTGGGTAAGATGATCTCGAAATCCATATGGCTTCCCATTGCTGTAAACTCATCCCGAAAGAACACAAGCGCTAATACCGTAAAACCCATGATCATCAGATAACGCGGGATCAGCAATATAACAGATACTGAACCACTCATTAATGCGGCCTCTTTTGGTGACCTGCAAGCAAGAATCTTTTGCATATCATAGTTGGCCGCCGGCCCAGCCATACTCATGAAAATACCTTTGAAAAGCATCATCATCACAAATATGGTAAACAGGTTGTATTGATCATCGGCTATTCTGTCCATAATAGAAGGGAGTACGTTACTCCAGTCCATATCCAAATGCCAGCCAAAGAAGGGAGAGTCCCACCCCTCGGGTGTATTGGCGGCCAACAATTCAGGACTTACCTGCTGCATTGCAATCACTGCGATTGCAATGCCAGATACAATCATGATTCCAAACTTCACCATATCTGCCCAAACGATACTATGCATGCCGCCAAGCATGACATAAAATGTGGTAATAGCTGTAAAGAATATGCCATATACCTGGGGAACATACATAGGGTCAATAGTCAACGGGATGAACCGCGAGAGCTGTTCCCAGGGAAAGAATACCTCCATAAATTTACCGATTCCGATAAATCCATAACATAGAAAACCCAATACCGCTACAATGGCGTATAAAATAACGATGGTGTAAGCTCCGTCTGCCCCCTTACCATGCCCAAAACGGGTTCGGATCCATTCAGCTCCCGTCAACACATTTGAACGCCGTAGCCATACCGAAAGGTAAACCATCAGGAAAATCTGATTAAAGACAGGCCATAACCAAGGAATCCACATACTCTTGAGGCCATAGACAAAGGCAAGATAAACCATCCACATTGTGCCCGAAATATCGAACATCCCCGATGCATCAGAAATACCAAGCATATAGTAAGGAAGTGACTTCCCTCCCAAGAAATAAGAGTCGAGATCCTTAGAAGCTCGCTTTTTAAGAATCAGGCCAATGACAATCATCGTCAGCAAATAACAGACAATGATCACTATATCTATTACGGAAAGTTCCATGAATATTCTTCTCGTGGTCAACCGCAATCTACAATTATATTTCTACTTCTCCAATTGGTCAATCACGATAGAAACTGGATAATGATCTGATATTCCTTCGAGATCAGGACCATTGTGCACTTCGGCCTGCTGAACCAAAGGCGACAATCGCTCCGACAATAAGATATAATCAAGTCTTTCCGACACTTCAGCTAATCGGCTGTCGCCCCAATTCCAGCCATAAAGCGTGGCTGTCGGAAAACTGACACGCTTATTTTCCGGAAATACCATACGTCCTATACAATCATCAAAACCTGCAGCAATAAAAGTCGACAGGACACTATAGTCAAAATGCTGGCCACGCATATTGCCATATTCTGGATGTGCTTGATCCCAATTCGATAAATTCTTTCTCAGTAGTGCTTTGTGTTCCAGCCAAACTGCATCCAATGGGGAATAAGCATTGAGATCCCCCATGATCATACAGTTATTCAAGGAATTACTTTTGATATAATCCACAATCTGCTGTGCTTCTTTTAATCGATACTTCCAGGAAAAAGGGCTGAGATGCGTGACTATAATGTCAATATCTTTAATTTTAACATGCAGCATGCCATGCCAAAACTCATCCTCCTGGGCTTTGATCAGGGTAATCGGATAGCGAGATGTAATCCCTACCGGATATCCCTTCTCTTTGAGTAAAATGCTATAATGATGTCCATAGGATTTGGCAAGCTGTTGAAGATCGGCCTGTTTAAAATCGACCAGTTCTTCTAAAGCAACAATATCCGGTTGCTGTCGTTCCATCCAATGGACAAATTTATCCGATCTTGCTTTCGTATGCTCAAATCCATTCCAGATATTGTAAGAAATTATCTTTAGCGGTTGATCGGCCTGAGATTTCACGGTCAAACACAGCAAAAGTAAAGCAATCACCCCATAAAACTTGATCAGATTTTTCATTTTTACACTCCTAAAAAATATCGATTTTATAATTAATAATAAGCCTTAATAACTAAAAACAAGCTGGGCTATCCAATCTAGAATAGGAGACCGGCTTTCAATTTTCAAATCCTATTATCAGGTCCGTTTCACATCATTTCAGGAACAAATTCCAGATTCCATGGTATATAGCGCATTGCGACCAATAAGCTGGAGGACATTGTCAACCGAAGTTGCCGAGCGAAGGCCGTCGGGTGCTGTATTTAGGCAATAATCCAAAAGCTGGTCAACCGAGGATACCGCAACATGCATTCGTGTATCACTCGATGCGTAGTAGATATAAACCATACCATTGGCATCCATGATCCAACCGTTAGAAAACAACACATTGGAAACATCACCGATCCGTTCTTCTCCCTCTGGCGCCATCAGATAACCCGCAGGCTCGGCGATCAATTGGCTTGGATTATCCAGACTGGTGAGATAAAGGTAGAGCACATAACGTAACCCTGCTGCCGTCCCCCGTACGCCATGGGCAAGGTGTAGCCAGCCTTTCGCCGTTTTTAAAGGGGCAGGTCCCTCACCATTTTTCAACTCTTTAATCGTATGATAAAAACGTTTGTTGATAATTTGTTCTTCAACAACAACGGCATTTTTAATATCATCAATCAATGACCATCCAATTCCGCCACCACGTTTTGCTAGGATAAAATCATCTTGTGGTCGTGTATAGAGGGCATATTTCCCCTGTACAAATTCGGGGTGCAATACGACATTTCGCTGTTGACTGCTCGCTTTCAGATTGGGTAAACGCTCCCAGTGCTTCAAATCTTTTGATCGAATGATCCCTGCAGAAGCAACGGCACTGGAGAGATCCCCCGGAGCAGCTGCTGCATCGCGTTTTTCACTGCAAAAAATACCATACACCCAACCGTCTTCATGAGCAGTCAGCCGGATATCATATACATTTGTTTCCTCTTTATCCAAATCCGGAAGTACCATTGGCTGATCCCAAAAACGAAAATTATCCACCCCATTTTCACTTTCTGCTATCGCAAAAAATGATTTCCGGTCAGCCCCTTCAACCCGAACAAACAACAGATACTTTCCTTGCCAATAGAGTGCCCCCGCATTCATTGTTGAATTGAAGGTGATTCGCTCTAGAAAAAGCGGGTTTGTCAAGGGATTAAAATCATAACGCCAGGTCAAGGGGATATGTTCTTTGGTAACAACAGGATATAAATAACGCTTAACAATTTTTCCTGGATTAGACAGTTCAACATTAGTTCTCTCCAATAATAAGCGTTGTGATTCGATAATATAAGCTTGCTGACGTTCAAATGATTCGGCCATAAATTTAGTTCAGTTCAAAAAAAAAGTTACTTTACAAGTTTTCGGGATAAAGCGGCATACGGGTCACACGATGGAATGCCGTACCGCTACCAGTAGCGACCTCAAGATCAAATATCACTTCTTTTGTTTTCGGATCAATCTCCACAACACGTCCGCCTGAACCAATAGAAGTTGCTACCCCCATACCCGGACAAAATAAAACATGTCCAGTTTGCCCCAAATATTGCACGCCCGAAATGGCCTGTGAAAAGCCTTGCGTCCCGCGATCTTTTCCATAAGACCATACTTGCTGTACCGTTCTATTGGTCAGGTCAACCTTATATTCCACGACCCGGCTAAAGCTTTTCACCCCGGGAGCAAAATTTGATTTCCATTGCCGGTTATACCCATTGTCGAAAACTAAAATACGATCCTTGCTCAACGCGACAGGTGTATGTGGCCCCCAAGGCCAGTCAAAACCTGCAACTGCAGCATCCCCATTGATCACTGCTGGATCTGTAATTGCTGTACCATCTTCGGCAATTGGCTTTAGCAACAAGGTCTGGTATTTGGCTCCCCAATTTTTATGGGGCGATATAATCCATTGCGTCACTCCCGAATGGTTAAAACTGAAAATCCCCTGATAACGCGCCGTGGCCAATAAATCTTCGCCAATTTCTGTGATTGAATTATTATGCGCCCAGTTATTGGGGCTTTGCGAAAATGCTGGCGGTGTTATGCCATCGGGCTTGACATAACGCGTCGTATCCAGCTGCTTGGCAAGATCCCATTCATTGACTAAGACACCTGTTTGGGGGTTCAATTCGATGATAAAGTCGTTAATACGGGGGCCGCCATTAGTTAAACGTGCCGCAACTTTGGTTACATTGATCAAGAAATTACCATTGGCTGCTTCACTAACCTCATGGTGAAATCCATACCCCAGTTTCCCCAGATCCCACTGATTGATCAGATTTCCAAAAAGATCAATTTCAACGACACGTTGTTGAGACTGGTCACCCGAAATAAAGGTCCCTTTTTTGGTCCGCTTAAGACCTATCGATCCGGAAAACTTCTGTAAATCAGGCGATTTTTTCAACAGCAACAACCAACGCAATTCCCCCTCGTTATCAATCATATAAGGTAAAGAAGTATCTAGTTCACTCTGCCCCGGATAACTCACCAAATTGATCCCAGGCTCCATTTTCTCGGTTTGCCCTTTAACAATCTTCCATTGGGGAAAGTCTTGCTCTGTTAGAGCTTGTGTGATAATATGTATCGTTGTGCTACCGCGCTCGTTGCCTTCCCGGTCAGTAAAAGCAAGATCAACCACATTATCATAATCGGCATATAAGCCTAATATCGGTACGTTTTGACGTGGTGTATCATCGTTACATAAATGCGTAATAGTACCCAGTTTGCCATGCTTACCGCGTACGGTTACCCGCACACGACCATAGGTCGGTAACCATACATTTACCCTGGCCGACAGTGGATTATAACCCGAAGGATCCAGTTTAATATTTTCAACAATAAAATCGAGCGAAGTACCTTTGGTAGGTACCTCCATCTCCGATCCGTCGCTAAAGGAGAGTTTTGTACGCCAATGTGCCAGATCAGAAGTTATCTTGAGGATATCCTTTACGGGGACATTTACGGCTCCCTTCTCAAAGTTGAAAACATACTCTAGTGTATGCTGATTGACATCAAGCAACAATTCTCCTGCATCGATTTTGGATGTCAATGCCAGCTTGGAAGATAATTCATTCGTTGTTTCCCGATCTTTCTTACAGGAAAAAAACAACAGAACAAAGCATATAAGTGGCAAAATCAAAGTAGTGAAAAATCTACCCATCCGTTGTACTGCAATCATACATATTATTGTTTAAAAGAAATTTTAAAAGTATTCCGGCAGAGGCATCTACTCCCCTACCGGAAAAAACTAACACTCAACTGTGGAATCGAGAATAAATTTTTATGTGTATGCCAAGCTCTTAGTGATTTGCACAGAAAGGATAACCACTAGCTTGACTAGCAAGTATACATATGATGGAAAATTGGTCATAATCGTTAAGTTGATAATTCCCGAAGTTCGACTCCGGCCCCCCACATTTAGATCCCTTCATTGGCAATCCATAAAGATATTGGCCAGAATTCGATCCTAAAAAGAACCCTTCAACTTCGTAAGTTCCTGCTGGAATGTTCGTATAAAAGTTAACACCAGGCGCAATAGGATAATACAAAGTCATCACTATATTTCCATTTTGTTTGAGATAAACACCACAATTAGGTAATGCCGTACCGGTTGAATTATTAAGGTTTATAGAAACTGTATTAGCAAATACAAGCTTCTTTGTTTTTACATAATCCTTGCTATTTGTATTATTTTCATTTTCAATAAGTTTAGGAACAGAATAGCTACTTGCAACAAAAGCCATACAACACAATAAACATAATGTCAGATAATTTTTCATAATACTTTACAATTTTAATGATCGGTAAATTTATACGGATTAAGATTTTGACTATACTTCTTTATCGCCACAACGGATGCTGCTGAATCTTGGTGTTGGTATTAATTTCACCCTCTGGCAAAGGCAGATAATAATGCTTTGGTTGAAACTCGGCGGCACCTTGCTTTTTATTATCTACAAAAATCTGCTTCATTTGGGCATAAGGATACCAGCGTTTTAAATCGAAGAAACGATGACCTTCAAAGAAAAACTCAAGTTCGTTCTGGTGAATAATCTCTTTCATCAAATCATCCGCGTTGGTCCAAGTTTTATTGGCTAATCCTGCACGATCGCGAACGCGTTTTAAACTAGAAGCTGCCCCGGCAGTGTTACCATTCTTAGCACATGCCTCTGCATGTAAAAGTAGTACTTCTGCAAAACGTAGCAGACGGAAGTTATTGTTTGTATTTGCGGCGTCGTACATACTGTTAGCTCCGGATACATTTCTAAAGAAGTTGGTGTATTTCTTGATCAAGAATCGTCCAGGCTTATTGTCTATCGTCGGATACACAAGACCTGGATTTGCTGAAATTTTAGCCATAGACTCTGACCACAACTTATCAAAAGAAAGATTGCCGAACCAAGCGCCGTCTGTAAGACCAGTTTCATAGTCCGAATATTTCCAGTAGAAGCTGGTATACATCCGTTTGTCAAAACGGCTATCTGATCCACTTGGGCGCTCCTCT
Source organism: Sphingobacterium siyangense (assembly GCF_023277505.1). Lineage (NCBI taxonomy): Bacteria > Pseudomonadati > Bacteroidota > Sphingobacteriia > Sphingobacteriales > Sphingobacteriaceae > Sphingobacterium > Sphingobacterium siyangense. The sequence goes on from NZ_CP080574.1 coordinate 5,966,506, forward strand.
GCGATAAAATCGCGAACAACGGAAATTCCGGGCACCAACTTAAACCAAGCCCCTGTACCTGCCGGTCCCGCAAAATTGGGAATGATAAATCCTTGACGACTATTGGGATTCTCTGCCCCCCAAATACCATCTGAACCATATTTACCATCATATACCAATTCCCAAACGGATTCTTTATTTAACTTTGTATTGTCTTTAAAATTATCTTCGAAATTTTCGACAAGATCATAGTTATAAGGGGCAGTTAACAGCGTCTTCAATTCTGTTTCGGCTTCCCCGTATTGTTTAGTATACACCAATGACTTTCCTAAAAAGGCAATCGCTGCTCCTTTAGTCACTCGGCCCGCTTCTGCTGCTGGACGTGTAACAGGTAAATTTTCTTTTGCAGCCTTGAAGTCCGCGATCACTTGTTTCCAGATATCAGCTTCAGCTGTCGATGGTTTGTTTTCGGGATCAACATCTGCGGGAACCAACAATAACGGTACATCGCCATAATTTGACGCCAACAAAAAGTAATATACACCCCGTAAAAAAGTAGCCTCGGAAATCAGCTCCTTTCTCTTTGCTTCGTCCATGGAAACTTTCCCAATATTATAGAGAAGCACATTGGCTCGATTAATGCCATTATATAAACTTCCAAAATCACTTCCTCCAGTTCCCGGAGTATTTAGAAAGGTTGCATATTCCCATGTAAATCTTTCTTCACCTGCAAGGAACCAAACATCATCAGCACGATTCATCGTCTGCCATCCCGTATAGGCGCCATAATACCCTTCCATTTGCCCACGGATAGGTGAATAAACGGTTGCCATTGCCGCCTGTACTTCAGCTTCATTCGACCAGAAAATCTCCGACACCGGTTTGTTTGGGTTCGTACGATTGAGAAAATCTTTGCTGCAGCTTCCCATCAAAAGAAGAACGGCTGCTGCTGCTGTATATTTTTTAATTGAAATCTTCATCCTTTTCATTTTAAATTTAATTGTAAACTTCCTGTAATCCACTAGAAATTAGCCTGTATACCAAACATAATAGTTCGCGCCAGCGGATACCGACCATGATCTGTACCAGCCGTCATTACTCCTGTCTGGCCGACCCCATTATCGTTATTGCTTGGACCTAAATCAGGGCTATAACCTTTATATTTTGTTACGGTAAACAGGTTGTCAGCAGCCAAATAAATACGCGCATTTTTCAAGGTTACTTTATTCAACCAAGTATTAGGTAGCGTATACCCCAATTCTATTGTTTTTAAACGGAAGAACGCACCGCTTTCCAACCAGCGGTCACTGACGCGACGTACGTTACCATTGGGATCCTCACGCGTATAACGCGGGATATCGGTATTGGTATTACTTGCTGTCCACGAATTCAAAAGACTGGTAGAATAATTATGCACCTCACTTGTGCTCTCTATTCTAGCACGCGTATAATTGTATATTTTGTTACCGTACATACCATCAAAGAAGAACGCAAAATCAACGCCTTTATAATCCAGTCCACCACGGATACCGTAGGCTAATGAAGGATAAGGACTGCCCATGTATTGACGATCGTTGTTATCGATCTTTCCATCGCCATTGTAGTCCACGAACTTAATGTCCCCCGCTTTGGCAGTAGGTTGGATTACAGTACCATTCCCCGATTTGTAGGCTTGTACTTCAGCATCTGACTGGAACAATCCATCCGTTTGGATCAGCCAAAAACCGCCAATGGGATAACCAACTTTAGCCCAACTGATTACACCTTCACCCTGTGGATTATACCCCTCAAACTCCTGCTTATTTCCTACGGTAATCGCTTTCATTCTATTTTTAACGGCCGAAGCGTTGACACCGATATTGTAATTTACCTCACCAATTGCATCGCGATAGCTCGCTAAAAACTCGAAACCCTTGTTACTGATAGTACCCGCATTCATTACTGGTGAACCCGATTTTCCTGCAGAAGGTGGTTGGTTGATTGACAACAAGATATCTTTCGTATTTCGAACATAATAATCTGCACTGATTCTTAGCTTACTTTGTAAAAAAGCCAGGTCAACACCGAGGTTACTCGTCTCGGTCTCTTCCCAAGTTAGATTAGATGGCGAAACCCAGCTCGTTCCAGGGATTGCTCCTTGCCACCACGCTCCACCTTGGATATAGTTAATACCGTATCTCGTAACATTTTGTGTCGTATAATTGGCAATCTCCTGATTACCCAAGCGACCATAAGTTGCCCGGATTTTGAATTCATTGACTGAATTTTTCGCCTTTGCAAAAAAGCTTTCGTTCATGATATTCCAGCCTAGCGCCACCGATGGGAAAACCCCATAGCGATGTCCATTATCAAACTTCGAAGATCCGTCTCGACGAACCGTTGCAGTAAATAGATAACGGTTATCATACGTATACATCACACGACCAAATTGCGATATCATGGATGCTTCCTGCAGACTTCCTGAAGTTGATTGCTCTGCTGGTGATGCTGCATCAATTGCATCCGTGCCTGCTGGAATATCAAGTCTCTTGGCACCAAATCCTCTATTTGAGTTTTCCTGAGAGGAGTAACCCGCCAATAAGGAAATTGTATGCTTATCAAAAGTATTGTCGTAATGTAAGGTATTTTCAATCAGCCACTGATTATTGAAGAAAGCGCTTTCATTCAGCGAAGATTGCAAAACGGCAGTACCATCGGGACGTCGATCCGATTTGTTATAATTTCTTCCTGTGGTTCTATTAATCCCTACATTCAATCTATATTTTAATCCTTTTACAAAAAGATCTGCCTCCGCATATCCATTGAGCATGATATCTGTCTGATAGACATGGTTGGTATTGAGATTCAAATTACCAACGGGATTATCCAAATTTTTCATCCATGGTGCATAGGTTGAATATCCACCGACAACATTGGCATCATAAACCGGTAATAACGGATTTTGACGCAGGATATCTGTGATTACCAAATTGGCATATTGGCGATCCCCCGATTTAATCAATAAAGTATTTCCAACACGGAGATGATCATTGAAAAAGTTAAAGGTATTTTTGCTGCGTACATTGAAAGATTCATAACCCGTTGTTTTCAAAATACCTTTTTGATTCAGATACCCTCCGGAAACACTATAGGTCGATCGATCGCCACCACCAGCAACATCCAGATTGATCTTATTCACGGGTGCTGTTTGAAACACTTCATCTTGCCAGTCGGTATTCGCATTGAAGTCTTTGGCTTGTACTGGTAGATATCCCTTTTCGTCCACAAATTTTTTCCATTGCGGTCCATCCATCAAGCTCATTTTTTTTGGTAGACTTTGCACCCCAGTATAAGCATTTAAACTCAACGTGGCTGGACTTGCCCTTTTCCCGCCCTTCGTTGTAATAATCACCACTCCATTAGCCGCACGAGAACCATAAATAGCTGCTGCTGATGCATCTTTTAATACTTCCAATGAAGCGATATCGTTTGGATCTACCGTATTGATATCGCCAAATACACCATCAATCACATATAAAGGATTAGTACTGCCCATCGAACCTATACCACGAATATTGATATTCATTCCTGCTCCTGGCGATCCGCCAGCATTTGACACACTCACCCCAGCAACGCGCCCTTGTAAAGCGCCGGCAGCACTTTTAGCTAAATTCGATTGCAGATCCTTTCCCGTCACGGATGACACTGCACCGGTCAAATCACTTTTTTTCACCGTACCATAGCCGATCACCACAACTTCATCTAATTCCGTACTCGACTGAAGTACAATACTATAGGTTGATGCATCATTGACAAGCACCTCTTGCTCCTTCATCCCCACGTAGGTAATTTTTAAGGTTTTGCCTTTCGCAACATCAAGTGTAAAAGAACCATCGGCATCTGTTTTCGTTCCGCTGGCGCTCCCCTTGATATTGACCGTAGCTCCTGCCACTGGCTTATTATCCGCATCGAGGACTTTGCCCCTCACCTTTTGGGATTGCTGTGCAAAGGCTAAGCTCCCATAAGTGGAAAGTAAGAGTAGTAAAGCTGTTTTTCTCATATTGTGTGTATTTAAGGTTTACAATAAATAGATGGTTTGTATAATATGTCTATACTTAATTGGTATTCTTCTATTGGTTTGTTTGACGAAATTAGAGAAAAGGAGATGCCGTAAATAGCAAGATCAACTCATTTGTATTGTACTTTTCATTCATATTTCTCCTGGAAAAAACACAAAAATGTCAACACAAACGATTGCGCAAAATAGAAATAACAATAAAATAGGAAAAAAAATGAGGCAACAGAACAACATCGTAAAAACCTAAAAAACAACACATTAAAAACAAATAAAGACCATTTTATTGAACTTTAAACTCACTTGTATTGAATTATCTAGCAAGAGGAATAGGGGTAATCAATAACTAAATAGCGTTTAAACCCCACCATATTCACGGAATGGTTGACTTTTTTTAGATAGACATATATAGATCTTTCGTCTATCTAAAAAAGCGAAATGAGAAAGGAAAAAAGAAAAAAATTAGATAATCATCTGTTGCTTGCGGAGGCTATTTCTATACTCGACCGGAGTAAGGTCTTTTTTCTTTTTAAATACACGGTAGAAATACGAAACGCTGTTAAAGCCACATTGTTCGACAATATCGGCAATCAAGGTCTCTTCTTTCAGTAATCGCACGGCCATATTGATCCTAAAATCCAGCAGATAATCTGTAAAATTCATTCCTGTAGTCGATTTCAGAAAACGGGAAAATGTTGATTTGCTCATATTCATTACTGCCGCAACCATCGGAAGGCTCAATTCTCTATTTACATGGGTAACGATATATTCTTGTAGTCGTCCCATCATCAATTCGCTATTACTCAATACCGTATTGGTCGCCGTAGATAGTACACGGATATCTTCACCCTTAGACAATTCATACAGCAACACCAAAAGTTTCATAACCGAATAGAATCCGTCTCTTTCCAAAGTCAATATGCGTAACAACGGTAATACCCGATCTACTGTGTCTTTCCCAAAAACTACACCACGCGAAGCTTTGGATAATAACTGCTGTATACTTGCAAACTGCTTTTTATCCAGATACTGTTCAATTAATGAAGGATGAAACTGAATCGTGATCTCATGAATATCATTCGATTGGCAATCGCCATCTTTCCAGGCGTGTTCAAGCTCGGGGCTTGCAATTAGTACCAGATCCCGCTCGCCAATAGACTCTATCGAGTTGCCAATGATACGTTGTGCCCCCACTGCCCCCTCAACATAATTGAGCTCATATTCTGGGTGAATATGTACAGGAAACGTAAAGGAAGATTTTCTCCGATCGAAGACCACAAAGCAGTCATCGGAAGATAATGGCGATTTCTCTCTAAATATATCAGGTCTCATAATTGGATTTTCCCTCCAGTAAATTACCCAAACTTAAAAAAATATTATGTATAATCCATTGGTACTTCAGCACATTTGCCGGCTGTGCAACAGGAGCCTGCCAAAGTTGAGTCCTAACTTCGGGGTATCCAAATCAGATTAACGTACATCAAGTGGAGTACATCGATCCATTTAAGCGAAACTTGAGCAACAAAAAAGGTTGCCGTACAAGGCAACCTTTTTATATTCTTTTCGATCTTCACCTTATTTTTTAAGGTATTTTTCCAAAAATTGATCCTGCTCCCAAAGTAAATGGAAGATATTTTCTTTGGCGACATATCCATGTGCTTCACGTGGTAAAATGACCATACGCACGGGAGCTCCCAAGTTTTTCAGGGCCTGGAAATAGCGTTCTGTCTGCAGGGTGAATGTTCCGGGATTATTATCGGCTCCGCCATGAACCAACAAAAGTGGGGTTTTCATCCGATCAGCACTCACAAATGGAGACATGGTCATATACAAGGCTGGATCATCCCAGAAGTTACGTTGTTCACTCTGAAAACCAAATGGTGTTAAGGTCCGATTGTATGCTCCAGAACGCGCTATTCCTGCGGCAAACGATTTTGAATTGGACAACAGATGTGCTGTCATAAAAGCACCATAGGAATGCCCACCCACAGCAACTTTTTTCCGATCGATATAACCCAAATGATCTACCGCATCAATTGCAGCTTCGGCATTTGCCACAAGTTGTTCAATAAAGGTATCATTCGGTTCTTTTGTTCCCTCTCCAACAATAGGGAAGGCCGCATTATCCAATACAGCATACCCCTTCGATACCCAGTAGATAAAAGAACCATAACTTGGGAAGGTAAACTCTTTCGGATTGGCCGTACTTTGTCCGGCTGTATTCTTGTCCTTATATTCCCTTGGATAAGCCCACATTAGCAGAGGCAACTTCTCTTTCTTCGTAAAATCATAACCGGCAGGTAAATATAATGTTCCGGAAAGTTCGACCCCATCCTTGCGTTTGTACTTTAAAATCTCTTTATGAACTTTTTCCAAAGATTTAAACGGGTTTTCCAACGTGGTGAGCGTCACCTGTTTCCCCGATTTCATATTTTTCATGAAATAATTCGGATAAATCGATGCTGACTGAAGCGAAATCAACAAATCCCCAGTTTTAGGGTTCACGAGTTGGATGATACGTTCCTGCAGTTCAGATGCTGGAGCAGTGTAGATGCGTTTTTTCTTCAATGAATGCAGATCAAGCTCATCCACAAAAGGAAACTCACCATTTTTAGTAAACCCCTTACCTACAAACAGCACTTTATCTTTATCTATATACATCGAATAAGTGCCTAAACTATTTTTTTCCATATACACATCTCCCGGATCATTATAGACGTCCTGACTGTTCCGGTCATGCAATAGTTTAGATTCTCCCGAGGAAGGATTTACCACAAAAGTTTTTGCGTTTCTCGTATCATACCATTGCGAATTGATCAATGCATATTTATCATTCCCCCATGTTACACCAGCGTAACGGTCTTTGATTTTAAAAATAAGCTTTCCCGCACCATTGTAAGGGTAAGATAAAGTATATAAGGCATCACGAAACTCCGCAGGTTTATTCGCATCCCCGCCATCCAAGGCTTCTACATAAGCCAACGTAGCTGGCTGATCACTCCGCCAATGCCAGGCACGTTTTCCCGATCGTGTCGACGAAAAACCTTTCGGCATTACCTCTGTCAAGGCTGCCTCATTCACCAACGCTATTTCCTTGCCCGATCGATCATAAATACGAACCTGCTGTGGAAAAGACGAGACTGGAACTACGTAGGAATAAGGTTTTGTAATCGTCGTGATCATCACATACTCACCATCCGGAGAGAAACTGATCCCCGTATAAATGGCTTTATCTTTAAAGGAAGAAATCTTGCCGTCCAGATCTACAAGTTCAAGGTTGGATTGCACCAATGTTTCAAAATTCACTTCATCCTGCGGATTTTTAAGCAGATCTTGGTATGTCCTCAATTGAGACACCTTCCCATCACTTGTTGAGACAATAGGTCCTGTCGGCAAATCTTTTGAAGGATCCAACAGTGCGGCCCTATCCTTTGGCAGGCTTGTTATTATTAAACCGGAAGAATTTCTCAGCCACTGAAATGGTGCTGTCAATGTTCCGTTCAAATTGTACGCTGTCAACTGTTTGACATTTCGCGTTGCAAGATCAATGACAAATAAAGCTGTTCCGCTTTCATTTGTATTGCTAAATGCCAAACGCTTATTGTCTGGAGAGAACACAAAATTGGCCATCGCCGCTTTTTCGGGCATCCCCGTGAAGTCGGAAAATTCCATATTTTGTCCTATTTTTTTCAAGGCAATCTTATCGAAAAAGATTGTCGAACTTTCCATGTTCGTCTTCGGATTAATCCGCAATCCAGCCAGTTTCATTTCTTCCTGGCCTAAGTCTGCCAGGCTTTTATACGTAGGCCGGAATGTAAATAACATCCAATTTCTATCGCTTGAAATCTTTATCTGAGGGGGGCGCACATAATCGGCTAAGGCCAAAATTTCAGTAGAAGGTTTTTGAAAGGTAATGTTTTCCTGCGCTTGCGTCTGTAGCGACGCTAGAAGCAAGAGACCATAGAATAGTTTCTTCATAAATTTATTTTTCAAATTAGGGCAAAATAAGGTAATAAAATTTTCATAAAAAAGCAAGCTTTGTAGCTTTTTTATGACAGTAAAATTAAACTTAAATCATTTGTAAAATAGTGGTAAAATTTACTAATTTAAAGTTATCCACATTTACAAAACCAAGATAATCAACAACTTACAAACACTAATCTGCAGCAAACGCATTCTCTGACAAACTTTTACCCAAAATGTGGAAAAGTCAAACTACCGCATCGAAAGAAAATATAAGATATTTGTTAAGCTAATGAAAGAATTGGCAACTCAACGAAGTTTTTAAGTATCGAAACACAGACTTTTCTTTTTGATGAATTGTCTATTTTAAATGGCCAGATGCACCTTAAATCTGGTCTCCCCGATTAAAATTGATACCATTAACTCCGTACCGAGTTTTTCTATAAAGATTGGAATAAAAAAATAAACAAGTAAACATGGCAAGAATTATCAAATTTGAGAAAAACGATTGTGCTCCTTGTGCACAAGTATCGGCTTATTTGGATCAAAAAGGTATCCAATATGAAACGGTTAATCCTTTTGATGAACCAGACTTGGCCGCAAGATTCAAAATCCGCACAGTTCCTACGGTAATTGTGTTGGAAAATGAAGAGATTCAACACCGTATCATTGGCTTTAAACCAGAGGAATTGGCTGCCATTGCACTTTAATAAATTCAGCGTATCATTAAAATGAAACAGTGACATGATACACATTTATTATGATTCCAGAACGGGGAACGTACAACGTTTTATGGATAAAGTAGCTCAGATAACGGGTTGGCAAATTCATAAGATCACCGCCGATTTAACGGTAAAAGACCCTGGGCATTTGGTCACTTTCACCACAAATTTTGGACAGGTGCCCGAAAACACAAAAGAATTCATGAAACGCGAAGCTAAAAATATCTATTCTGTTACTTCCAGTGGCAACCGCAACTGGGGACCGAATTTTGGTCTAGCAGCTGATCGCATTTCACAGGATTTCGACATTCCACTGGCGTTCAAATTTGAACTGTCCGGAACAATGGAAGATATTAATCAATTTATTGACATCTTAAAGAACTTTTGCGATGGTAGCAAACGAAGTAGCAAAAAACTGGATATTGCTTAATAATGAAATCATGATTAAGCATGATGACGAATTCAGCTTACATAAAGATAAGGAAGCGGTTCGTGCATATTTCTTGGAATATGTAAATAAGAACACAGTGTTCTTTTATACATTAAAGGAAAAAATAGACTATTTGGTAGAAAACAACTATTATATTGACTTTTACCAATGGTTTACATTTGAAGAAATGGAAACGGTATTCAACTATGTGTATGCGAAGAAATTCCGTTTCGAATCTTTTATGGCGGCATTTAAATTCTTCCAGAGCTACGCTTTACGTGACGATTCTGGCGAGAAGTTTTTAGAGCGTTATGAAGACCGTGTAGTTGCTGTTTCCTTGTTCTTAGCAAGAGAAGAGGGTGTTCAAAAAGCAATTGAGTACGCAGAAATCATGATCAATCAAGAATATCAGCCAGCGACCCCTACATTCTTAAATGCAGGAAAGAAACGCTCGGGTGAATTGGTGTCTTGTTTCTTGGATGAAATCGGTGACAACTTAAATGGTATCGGTTACGCTGTTGATTCCGCAATGAAGTTGTCTTCTATCGGTGGTGGTGTATCGTTCAATATCTCTAAAATCCGTGCTCGCGGAGAAGCTATCAAAGGTGTTGAAGGCCGTGCCGGCGGTGTACTTCCAATCATGAAGATTATGGAAGATACATTTTCATATGCGAACCAGTTGGGACAACGTCCGGGTGCTGGTGCAGTATACCTCAATATTTTCCACTCCGACATCGAAGAATTTTTAGATTGTAAAAAAATCAACGTTGACGAGAAAGTACGTATCAAATCATTGTCTATCGGTATCATCGTTCCTGATAAATTCATGGAATTGGCAGAAAAAGATGAACCATGCTATTTGATCTACCCACATACGGTGATGCAAGAGTATGGACAATTCTTGGATGAGATGGACATGGACAAAATGTACGACGAATTGATCACGAATCCAAACGTGAAAAAGAAAAAAATCAATGCTCGTCACCTTTTAGTTAAAATTGCACAGACACAAAAAGAATCAGGATATCCTTATATTTTCTTCAAAGAGAACACCAACCGTGTCCATGCATTGAATGAAATCGGTCAAGTGAAATTCTCGAACTTGTGTACTGAAATCATGCAAGTATCTCAAGTATCCGATATTGAGATCTATGGTAAACAGGACACGATCCGTTATGGTATCTCCTGTAACTTAGGCTCCTTAAATATTGCGACTGTAATGGACAACAAACGTATCAAAGAGACCGTAAAAACGGCTATGCGTGCTTTGACTGTCGTTACAGACGTGACCAATATCGATATGGTTCCATCTATTGCAAAAGCAAACCGTGAATTGCATTCTGTAGGGCTAGGTGCAATGAACCTCCATGGTTACCTTGCAAAAAGCTTCATCATGTATGAATCTAACGAGGCACTGGATTTTGCCAATACCTTCTTTATGATGATGAACTATTATTCATTGGAAGCATCGATGGAAATTGCCAAAGAACGTGGTAAAACATTTGTTGGATTTGAAAAATCAGCCTATGCCGATGGTACATATTTCAACAATTACGTAAACCGCGATTATATGCCTAAAACAGCTAAGGTAGCGGAGTTATTTGAAGGAATACATATTCCAACTGTAGAAGATTGGTTGGAATTAAAAGCGAAAATCAAAGAACATGGTATTTATCATGCTTACCGCTTGGCTATTGCTCCAAATCAATCGACTTCGTATATCATGAATGCAACCGCATCAGTTATGCCAATCGTAGATATCATTGAGGTACGTGAGTATGGAGATAGTACAACTTACTATCCAATGCCATACTTGACAAACGATAATTATTTCTATTTCAAATCGGCTTATGATATGGATCAATTCAAGGTCTTAAAATTGATCTCGGTTATCCAACGCCATATTGATCAGGGTGTATCTACAATTTTGCATACAAACTCAAAGGATTCGACGAGAGATTTGTCTAGATATTATATCTATGCACATAAATTGGGATTGAAATCCCTTTATTATACACGGACAAGAAAATCGACCATCGACGAATGTGTCTCTTGTTCAGCTTAATTTTGAGATTTTAGTATTTGGATATATAATGGGAGAAAGTCAAAAGTTGCCTACGCCATTGGCGGCTTTTGGCTTATCTAAAATCAACAATCCAAATACGTGATAATAAATGCCTAATACTTTAAACTAAAAATGAGTAAAACATATAAAGCTGTCAACTGGAATACCCCTGAGAACGATTATGTATTGATGTTCTGGGAACAAAATATCCGTCAATTCTGGATCGATACGGAATACATTCCTTCAAAAGATATCGATAGCTGGAAACGTATCAGCCCAGAAATGAAAGATGCGTATAAAAAAGCTTTAGGAGGATTAACTTTGTTGGATACTCTTCAAAGCCACACAGGTATGCCTAAAATCATCGATCATATCGATACTTTACAGAATAAAGCTGTATTGTCGTATATGTGTATGATGGAAGCTATCCACGCAAAATCGTATTCCACTATTTTCACGACAGTTTCTACAACCGCAGAAATAAACGACATTTTCGAATGGGTTCAACAAAATAAATATCTTCAATACAAAGCAGAAACGATTGATGGTTACTACCGCGCGATCGATAAAGAAGATGCTTCGGACGAAGAGATTTATATGGCGATGGCTGCATCTGTATTATTGGAGTCATTCTTATTTTATTCTGGATTCTTCTTGCCATTATGGTTATGTGGACAAGGTGAAATGGTTGCTTCTGCCGATATCATTAAGAAAATTATTGCAGACGAATCTATTCATGGTGTATTCGTTGGATTAATAGCCCAAGATCAATTCAAAAAATTAAAAAATCAAGATCAGGTAAAAGCTCGTTTCTTGGCCTTGCTTTACAATTTGTATGAAAATGAGCTGAAATATACAGAAGAGATCTATACTGAAGTTGGCTTAACCGCAGAGGTAAAAGAATATGTTCGTTACAATGCCAACAAAGCATTGATGAATTTGGGCTTTGATCCGATCTTCGAAGTAAAACAAGTCAACCCAATCGTATTGAATGGTTTGAATACTGAAACGACACAACATGACTTCTTCTCCAAGAAATCAACTAACTACGAAAAAGCAACGGAAATTGTCCATCTAAAAGATGACGACTTCAAAATGGATGTGGTCGTAGATATATAATATTGACGATTCGTCAAACAAAAAGCCCCAAAGAAAATTCTTTGGGGCTTTTTGTTTGACGGGCAACAACTATTGTTGGAATGCTTTGATTGCCTGTCCACGCCAAGCGGCATCAAGCGGTGCACCAAGCAACCAAGTTAACGTAGGTGCGATATCATAAATCATCAAAGTTTCCTTGATTTCTTTTCCTTTTGGCACACCTGGTCCGGTCATTACCCAAGGAATCTCCACCTCGGCCAGCGATTTACCACCGTGTCCTTTTCCGGTACCACCATGATCCGCAGCAATAACAAAAATTGTTTCGTCTGCAATTCCCGCATCTTTTACAGCTTGCTGCAATGTACCAATACGTCTGTCGACCTGTTTTAGTTCGGCATAGTATTCCGGTGTATTATGCCCGATATTATGGCCTACACCATCAGGTTGGTCGAAATGCACAAAAGTAATCGTCGGTTTCTCCTTTTTTATGATATCCACGGTGGTATTCAATGTCGCTTCATCATCATCCTTGGTGTTAATGATTTTTTGCACGACTTTATTGTCGATCAAATAACCTATACCCGGCCAGCTATGCACCACAGCAAACTGTGCCTTGGGATTTTTGCTGGCAACAGCATTAAATAAGGAAGGAAACATTCCGTTTGCTGTTTTGGTTGTAGAAGGGATCTCGGGTGTCTTGCTATCCCATTCTGTATATCCATGCGCGGTAGGACCAGCGCCCATAATCATGGAAGCCCAGTTTACAGCACTAGAGGAAGGTAATACGGTACGTACATGTGTACTATATGTCCCCTCCTGCATCATCTTTTTAAGATTTGGCATTTCCGCTTTTGGTAAAGCATACGCTCCAAAACCGTCAAAACCAACTAAAACAACGTGTTTGATCTTTTTGCTCTGTGCCGACACAGCACTTGTGGATAGCCCCAGTACGATCAATGGTAATAATAGATTTTTAATTTTCATCTGTATAAATTTGTTTTTTCAATTGCGATGAAGCTATCAGATTTATTCATTCCCTAATGTGATTGAATAAATCATGATGGTTTCATAATAAAATAACTTGGTATTCAATGAGTACGCAACCTACTCAAGCTTTCTTGTATCCAAAATAGATAACCTGATGCCCCGCCTATCCAATGAATCGTTCACATGCTAGATCAAGGTTTATCGATCATATTTTACAAGTCACGCTGGTAATAAGTTGACCTATTTCAAAAATAGAAATTTTACAGTGTATATTATGTTAAGTAAACATTATTTAATCTCTCTAACCAATATGTTACAGAACAAAAAAAAGACGCTGAAAAATTATTTTCAGCGTCTTAACCTTATACCGTTTTACATCGATTTTAATACCCAGCTTTTGCCAACCGTGCGTACATTTCGACAAAAGCACATTGATCGAGCAGCCATTTCGATTTATGCTGATCTTTCAGGGTCCAGTCTGCACTAAATAATCCTTCTTTATCGCGCATATGCTGCCAGGCAAATTCAAGATTCTTTGCAAACACTGTGAGGTACTTTTTGTCGCCATTCACTACAGCGAGCTCTATGTAACCACGCATCATAACAGCATGAAACCACAAATTGCTATTTTTCAATTTTGGAAAATCCAATTTCTCCTTCGTTTCGAAAAAATAGCCGAAACATGCCTCAGCCAGCTGTTGTGCATCCGCGAGGTACCGGTTATTTTTCGTCAACTTATAAAGCAATGCAGCTGCCTGCAACATTTGTCCGGCGTTGTACGAAAACTTAGCTTTTCCAATCTTTCCATTGAGCTGCATGTTGTCCCAATATAACTTATCTTCGGGATCCTGAAGATTTCTTTTTGTCCATTCATAAAGACGCTCCCCTTCTTCCAGATAGTACCTATCATTGGTTGCCATAAATAACTTCAGTGCAAATACACTTGCTGGTGCATTCGAACACGTATTTTTAGATTCCTTTTTCTGTTCACACCAATAAATGCCACCACCTAATTTATCATCCTCCCCACTCTTTACAAAATTCCAGATCTCTTTGGCCGAAGTCAGGTAGTTTATTTTTTTTGTATGGATATAGCTATCTGTAAAATCGATACCCAACCAGATATTATCGTCATAAAAACGATCCGAGGGAGGAGCTGTATTTAAATAAGACGCATAGCCAATAGGTGACCTACTTTCATCCCTATATTCCTGTAAGCCCATCAGGACTTTTTTGTCAAGTATGAACTGAAATGCCTTTTTTGTTTTTGGTAAGTCCATCAAGGCATTTACAGCCGAGAAACTACCCGAGAAAGGCCATAGATAAGCATATTTCTTTTGTTGCGCTGCCTGTTGATTATTATCCAGATAATCAGCTTTAAAGTTTTCATCAAAGGGATATTTTTCAGCCAAGAGCTGATTCTTGGTATTTCCAAACTTGCTATAGATGCTATCTAAAGTTTGGATAGCATAGTTCTGAAAATTATTTTTTTGTGCAAATAAGGTTACACCAATAAAGTTCAAAAGAAACAACGTAAAATATCTTTTCATGTGTTTTAGGTAAAAGAATAGTAGATGCCTATGCGGCATCTACTATTCCTGAACATTAATAACCGGGGTTTTGTTTTAAATTGGGATTCATCGATATCTGTTGCTGAGGTATTGGATACACTGTTTTGCTGTCAGAAGAAGGTTTATGATCCCACCACGTTGCTGTATGAAATTTGCCGAAGCGGATTAAATCCTCCCTTCTAAATCCTTCAAAAATAAATTCGCGTCCTCGCTCTGCCAAGAGCTCGTCAAGTGTCAGTGTGCTTGTGGTATACTTTGCTTCATTCCAGTCTGCATCAGAAAAGGCTCTCTTTTTACAACTATTAATCAAATCGACAGCTTCTTGCGAAGGGCGTCCTCCATTTTTTCGCATCAATGCCTCGGCTTTCGCAAAATAGATCCAACTTAGACGATAGACGTTCCAATCTGTATTGTTATAATTTGCATTCGCAGGTATTTTAACACCGTTGACAGTACCCTCAACAGAGTTACCAAGCTTATATTTATTAAATCGGATACCACTATTCTCTTCTCCATCGCTCATGGTAGAAGACGTACCTCCAGTCTTAGCCCTTCGAATATAATCAACAAAAACAAGCTGTTCTCCCTTGTATTCCTCCGAACCTTGTACAATTTTACCATCCACAAACCTAACCATCGGCCCGCTTAAAAACCATTCTTTTTTTCGTAGGTCTTTTTCGTTATACTGGCTGAAAACACCAGGGATCAATACGATACCATTATTGCCAGTTCGTCCGCCCCCATAGATCTCGCTTTGTACGAAATGATAAAATTCCCCTGGAAATCCGGGTTCAAAGTCTGCTGTCTGATAATCGTAAGCAATTGAAAAAATAGTTTCCTTAGACATGTCATTCGTCGGCACATAGGAATCTGTTAAATTTGGATCCAATGCCATGGCACCATTCAAACCTCCTCCAGCACCCGATATCAATTTATCCGCCGCTGCAATACAATCATCCCACCGCGGTTGACCAGACCATTTTTCAGCATTTAAATACAACTCCACCAGCATAGCATAACCTGCCGCCTGCGAAACCCGACCTAACATGGCTCTCGATAATTTGGGCGCTAGATCAATATTAGCTAAAATTTCCTTTTCAATAAATTCAAAAACCTCTTTTGTAGAAGAGGGCTGAGGTAAAGGCTCCTCTGCTGAACTTGGCGCTTTGGTAGTTATTGGAATATTGCCGAATAAATCCATTAGCTTTAGATAATGTAATGCCCGTAAAAGCTTTAGTTCAGCAATAAACTCATTCTTTTCAGCATCTGTTATCCCCATGCGAGCCACGTCAGATTTTTCGAGAATATCGATGGGGCTATTACACAAACCTACTCCCCAATACATCAATACCCATGCATTGTTTAACCCACCTTCATCTACTGTCCAAGTATGATAATGCAGCCTTTTCCATTTGCCTCCATCCTCTCCATGCCGCCCTTTGGTCGGCCAGGCCAATTGATCTGCGGATAATTCTGCTGGCCGCCACCATCCATCCTGCCCTGATGGTGATATCCACGCATTTGCATGCGTGTATGGACGCAATACAGCTGATATAACCTCATTCTTATTTTTATAAAAATCGTCCGCTACAATGATATCATAAGCGTTTTCATCTAAATTTGTACAACTTGATGCATTAATTACGCAAGCTAAAAATAAAATCTTAACAATATTTTTCATAATACTATCCATTAAAAACCAAAATTTACGCCAAACAAAAACGATCTCGTATTGGGATAAGGTCCTCTACTATCAATACCTAAACGTTGTCCATTTACTTCATTACCCAGCCCCGTATCCAATACAAAATCAGGATCATTCCCTGAATACCCTGTTATTGTTGCCAGATTTTGAGCCGTCAAATATATGCGCACATTATTCACCCAAGTGTTACTTTTCAATTTAAATCGATATCCCAATGTAACTTCATCAATTTTTAAGTGATTACCACTTTCCAAATAGTAATCAGAATACATATAGGTATCATTAATATCTTTATATTTGGTGAAAGCATCTCTCAAAAGATTCTCTGACCAGACCTTATTGCCATAAGAAAGTGCCGTTGTATTTAAGATATCATAATCGAATTTACCCCGCATAAAAATTCTCAGATCAAAATTCTTATAGGAAAAATTATTCGTCCAGGAAATATAATATTTGGGGACTGCATTTCCTATTACCGCTAAATCAGAAGAATTCAAATCATCTCTTGAATTATTAATCGCATCATTGTGCACAGCTTCGCCATTTCGGTTATAAAAAAGCCATTTTCCTTCATCATCAAATCCGGCAAATCGTTTACCAAAAAATTCACCGATCTTGTGCCCTTCGTACGTTGTGAATGCATCGCCCAATGCTCCTGCTCCGCCGATTTCACCAAATGTTTTATATTTTACTTTAAATATATCATTCGAATAACTATCTAAAACATTTTTTAGCGTACTAGCTGTAAAATCCATGTTCCACTTAAAATTCTCACGGTCTATAGCACGATAGCTAAGCGCTAGCTCAATACCCTTAGAAGAAAGCGTACCTACATTGGAATATATATTATTTCTTATATAAGGAGGCTGTGGGGTAGTATATGTATCCAAAAGATCAACAGTTTTTCGTTGAAAAACATCAATTGAACCTGAAAGCTTATTGCTCAACATTGTGAAATCAACACCGATATTTGTTTCCTTCTTCGTCTCCCACCGCAAGTTTGGGTTCGGATTACGGTCGGGTCCGTAGGTTTCTCGGTAGGACTCATCAGGGAACAGATATTTTCCTCCGCCCCCCAAAGTTAATCGAGAGGCATTATTAGCAAAGCCCGTATTTCCCGTTTCGCCATAACCAGCACGTAATTTTAAATTATTTATAAAACCGATATCTTTCATAAAATCTTCATTGCTGATGTTCCACCCCACTGATACTGCCGGAAAACTCCCCCATTTGTTATTTGCTCCAAATTTAGACGAACCTTCACGCCTTAGAATAAACTGAGCCATGTACTTATCCGCGTAGGTATAATTTACCCGGCCAAAAAAAGCGATCAAAGTATTGTCATTCTTATAGCTGTCCATATTAGCCCGTCCATCCCGAAGCGCTTGTCCTTCCGACAAATTATCTTCATGGAAATTATTATTTATAAATCCCCTATTGTCTGCACTTTGTCCCTCATCTTTCTCATAACGATAACTATATCCTGCTAATGCTGTGATTGCATGTTTTTCGGCAACGGTAGTGTTATATTGAAGTGTCGGTTCAAATGCATATTTTTCATTCAATAGATTGGATTTGGAAGCATATCCCCCACCCGGATAATCTTGATCTTCTAAAGACGCTTCACTATTGAGCGCTCTATAAGCACCATCTGTATAGGAATTACGTTGTACCGACCCAAAAACACTGGCCTTTAATCCCTCAATTATATTTAAATCTGCTTTTCCGTCTAAAGAAGATGTCTGTTGTTTCCGATAACTTGTTTCAGTAAACAATCGAGCAAATTCATTTGTACTCGTTCGGTCATAACGAAAAGATCCATCATCGTTATAATTTGAGAGCGTCGGATTTTTCGTAGCTTCACTTTCCCAGCCACCACCGCCTAACAAGTTCGCATTGTTCGTATTGGTAGCGATATTGAGGAGAAAATTCAAACGATCGTTAAAGCCCTTCTGGTTTATACTCGTTCTTACTGTATATTCCTTTCTTGAATTTTCCTTTGCAATACCTTCCAAATTTCGGAAATTGACACTTCCACGATAGGTAGTTGATTCATTACCTCCAGACAGTGAAAGGTTATGGTTTTGTGAAAAATTATCTTTATTAATCAATTCATCAAAAAAATCGGTAGAATGGCCAAAATCAGTTTGTTTTAGCTCACCAGAAGCAATCTTATCCCTAAACTCTTGTGGAGTTAAAAAATCAGGTCTATTATAGACAAAATCTTTGCGAAAATAACTGGAATAGTTGAATACCGATTTACCAGGTTTTCCCCTTTTTGTCGTAATCAGAATGACACCGGCATTGGCGCTTGTTCCATAAATCGCAGCACCGGATCCATCTTTCAGCACATCTATAGACTCAATATCATCTTGTTGCAGTAGATCCGGATTACCTCCAGGTATCCCATCAATAACAAACAATGGACTTGCACTCCCAGTAACGGAAATCGCGCCCCGCAATTGAGTCGCTACACCTGAATTAGGATTTGACCCACTTCTAGACACCTGCAGTCCCGCTACCTTTCCTTGAATGAGATCCAACGGGTTTCTCGCGCCGCTTTGACGAAATTGGTCTGCACTTACATGGGCTACTGCAGAAGTAACTTCCCTTATTTTTTGCGTACCATAACCGACAACAACAACCTCTTCCAACTGACTTTGGTCTTCTTCCAATTGAACAGAAATGGTTTCACCAGAAACTGTAACTTCTTTCGCTTTATAACCAATAGAAGTGACAACCAA
This sequence comes from Sphingobacterium siyangense, assembly GCF_023277505.1. NCBI lineage: Bacteria > Pseudomonadati > Bacteroidota > Sphingobacteriia > Sphingobacteriales > Sphingobacteriaceae > Sphingobacterium > Sphingobacterium siyangense. The sequence goes on from NZ_CP080574.1 coordinate 5,985,824, forward strand.
CACGTCTCCCTGTTTAGCATCCAAAGAAAAATTACCTGACACATCTGACTGTGTCCCCTTCGATGTTCCTTTAACAGTGATGTTTACACTTGAAATTGGCTTTCCATCAGCATTCAAGACTTTTCCCTTAATTTGTTGTTGGGGCTTTTTCGATTCCGTTAGAAAAGAGTTGTTTAACATCCTTTGAGAAGAGGCAGTAGCCTGCGCATGCTGCATTGCTCCTGCGATAAAAATCAAAGATAAGAATAGCTTAGATTCTCCTTTTAATCGCACAACTGTTTTTAAATCAATTTTGCTCATATTTTTATTATGGTGATTAGTATATAAAACGATTTAGCTTATTGGCAAAGGCATTTTTATTTATTATTTATAATAGTTTCCGAAAACAGTGATTATTGTGTTATTCAATACACATCATTATATCGGAAACATTTAGTATTAAATATTAATTGAGTATCGGCACGTGATTCAAAATCGCCATCCTATATCAGCAAAATCGGTTTTGCTAAGAAAGTAAAAAAAATGGAAGCTATTTTAGAAATATACGTTGTTGATTTCCTTCTTTGGTTTATTATTTAGTTCAAGTGTATGATTCGATCGTTAAGATAGTTATTTTTAATTTTAAATCAAAAATAATTTAAAATTATTGTTTTTATGGGAATTCAGTTAAAAAGCAACTTATATCCCATAAAAAAGAACTCATGAATATTCACAAGCCCTATTTTTATACATTGATAAGATAAAGGGTAGATTGAATACCCTTTATCTTATATTAGTTATGTCTATTGATATCCTGGATTCTGAGTCAGTTTGTTATTACGCTGTATCTCATCAGGAGAAATAGGCCATAATAAGTCAGATTCTTTAAATGTTGCTCCAGAGCCATTCTTTGCACCAATCAATGGAACAAAATCTACTTTTCCAGCTTCTGTTGTAGAAATAACAGGGAACATTTTAGTTCTAACAATATCGTCCCACATTTTAAATTCCAATGGGAACTCGCGGAGACGCTCTTTCCAGCATTCTTTCACAAAATTTTCTGCTGATAATGTTTGCAATTCGGCCGTATAAGCAGCAACTGATTTTCCTTCGGTATTAGCACGAGCTTTGACCTTCGCTAAATAACCCGCTGCTTCCGCACTTACACCCGTTGATTTAGCAATACTTTCAGCGGCAGTCAATAATGCCTCGGGATAGCGGTAAAAATTCCAGTCTTTTGTACCCCTCCCTGTTGTCAGCAATGCCTGTTCATCCACATAATACCATATTCCTGCATCTGTTGATGTCCATGTTTTACCGTTAATCGGATTTGTATATGACCAATGGTAGAACTGATTTGGTTTAATCCTCAAATCTTTTTTATCATAAACATTCAAAAACTGCTTAGTAGGGCCAAAAACACGCTCAAATATCGAATAAGTAGTAAATACAGAAACTGCCGAAGAACTAAAAGCAGTCGCTGTTCGCGCACCACTATTATTAATAGTTTCATCAAACTCCTGTGCATATATAACCTCATCTAAGTCATCAGTCTTACGCAGTAAGTTATATGCACTACTCTGCTCAAGATCAATATTTTCAGTCATCTTATGCGGAGAATTCACCACAATTTTAGCTGCTGTTGCCGCATCTGCGTATTTTCCCTCTTGCAAATAAACATCAGCTAAGAGCATTGCTGCTGCATATTTAGTAATGCGATGCCCATTCTCTGCAAATTTTTTTGCAGGCAATACGTCAACCGCACTCTTTAAATCTTGCTCGATCAACTCATATATTTTCGCAGCATCTGTACGCTCTATGTAAAGTGGATCAGTCAAGTTTTCGTTAGGAAGCGTATACAACGGGAGTGCCCCGAATGTTTTGACAAGGTAAAAGTAGTTATAAGCTCTAAAGAATTTTGCCTCTGCCAACAACGTATTTTTCTTTGCCTCATTTGGCATACTTATTTCTGGAATGTACTTTATACCTGCATTGGCAATATTAATCGCTTTAAAACCTTCATCCCAGATTGTATTCATCGTGGGCGAAATGATATTTGTATTTTGTTGTCGCGTCAATTCACGGGCGAATAAACTAACACGTTCTTGTCCTTCGTAGCTATTTGTAAAATATCCAGTCAAAATAGTATTGATCGAGGCTGTAGATCCAAGGTAAGAACCGGTAGAAGAATAGCGTATTGGCGCCCCGCGACGATAAAGTGAATTTACAGTTGCTTCGGCCTGTCCTTCATTCTGATAATAACTTATTAACGATAAGTTTGAACCCGGATTTTCTTCCAAAAATTTATTACAGGATGTTGTCAATGCCATTCCGGCTAATAACAACATGATTAATTTAGTCTTCATCTTTTTAAATTCTATGAATTAAAATGTAACATTAACACCTAAAGAGAAAGTCTTCGCTCTAGGATAAGAGAAAAAGGTCATATTTTGTCCAAATTTACTCTCCCCTTGTGAGGTACTTTCTGGATCATAACCTTTAAAATCTTTTGATGTGAACAAAAATGGATTATTTGCATTTGCATAAACACGTAACCTGGATAATCCTATTCGTTTCAATGCATCAGCTTTGAATGTATATCCCAATTGCATCAAGTTTACACGAAGATAAGATCCGTCCGCAACCCAAGCATCATCCACATTGGTATCCTGTCCCGCATGCCCACCATTGGTCAGATAGATGGCCTGCTGCATGGTATTCGGATTGGAACCATTGTATGCATCTGTCAAAATTTCCTTCAGACCATTGGTAATTCCAAAACGATCATAAGTAGAATGGAAAAATTGTTGCATGACATCCACTCCTTTGACAAATTGCAGATCTAGGGTGAAATCGAAGTTCTTGTAACGGAGGTTGTTAATAAAACTACCTGTCCAATCAGGTAGTCCTTTTCCTATGATTTCCTTTTCTTTTGAACGTTTTGCACGTCCTATATCTTTTATTTCTGCATTTCCTGCGTCAACATCCGCCTGTGTATATACGCCTAATCTTCTATAGCCATAGAAACTATTTAGGTTTTCACCGACACGAATAATGCTATTGGCCCCGCCGACCCAATCATTTTGTAAGATATCAGCGTTGTTCTCGCCTAATTTCAAGACTTTATTTTTGTTATAGTTTCCGTTCAACGATGCTTTCCACTCAAAATTCTCATTGGTCACAATTGTACCTGTAATCATCATGTCTAAACCTTGATTCTGAACAGATCCTATATTCTTATAAACCGAATTAAAGCCGGTTGCTCTTGGTAGAGGCGCCTCCAACAAAAGATCTGTCGTTTTCCGACGATAATAAGAAATATCAAAGTTTAATCGATTTTTTAGTAATCCCAGTTCCACCCCAAAATCAAACTGGGCCGTTTTTTCCCATTTTAAATCCGGGTTCGAAATCGTATTCACAAATGAATATGGAGCCCTAGCATTATTCAGCAAGATTGTTCCCGCGTCGACGATTGACAACGACTTATAGGGGTCGATTTCGGAGTTACCTGTCAAACCGTAACTTGTATGTAATTTCAAATTACTGATTGTTTCGTTGCCTTGTAAAAATTCCTCATTGGACACATTCCATGCCAAACCTAGTGAAGGGAAAAATGCATATTTATTGTTCTTACCAAATTTGGATGAACCATCATAACGGCTGGTTACCGTTGCTGAATAGCGATTATCATATGAGTAAGCAGCTCTTAAGAAATATGAATTCATCGCCCATTCATTGACATTAGACTCGAGTCCAGAAGGAGTGATGCCCAATCCCATGTTATTATACTCGTAAAAATCATCCGGAAATCCCTCTGATCTCATTTTATCGTAATCATACGTTTTCTTTTGCCAAGAGAGACCTGCCATTGCATTGATCCGATGTTTATCGAATTGCTTATTATAGGTTAGATAAGTTTCTTCCTGCCAATACAATGTATTTGTATGGGTACGTTCTGCCCAGCCATTCGGCCTAGAAATATTATTTAACAGCTTTGAAGAATATCCCTTATAATCTTTTCTATGATGGTCAATCCCTAGTTGGGTTTTCAAATCCAAACCATCAGCTAGATGAAATGTTAATGCCGCATTTCCAAAAATTTGTGTATTGTAGCGCATTCGTTTTTGCAAATCTAGAATGGCGACGGGATTGGACATACCTTCAAAACCCAATTGTTCTGCTACAGTCGATGACGACGAGTTCGTATAGAGACCGTCCTTATCATAAACTGGATACCAAGGAATCATCTCAATCATGGTACGACGAGCTTCCTGTCCACCGCCGTCTTCTGGAGTATAACGTCCCCAAGTGTGATTAACGGTTAAATTAATTGCTGTAGATAACCAGGATGTAGGTTTTGCATCATAAGCCATTTTTGCATTTATCCGCTTGTTCCAGGTATTATTCATGATCCCTTGTTGGTCGGTATAATTCAAAAATGCACCAACAGAAGATTTTTCATCACCTTGTTGTACATTTAGTTGATGATTATGTGAAATAGCTGTACGTGTTGCCTCTTTCTGCCAATCCGTATCATACAGTGGATTACCATTTCCATCAAAATAGTTTTCATCATTAAACCAGGTCTTTTTATCCAAAGACCAAGATTTTCCCTGGTATTTGTTTTCATTCTCCAATCCGATCATAAAGGCATCCACCCATTCCTGTGCATTCAGCACATCCATGTAGCGTTGAGCAGAGCTCACTCCAGCTGATCCTTGATAACTAATTGTTCTAGATCCGTCTTTATTTCCACGTTTTGTTGTTACCAAGATAACGCCATTTGCACCACGTGCACCATAAATAGCTGCAGAAGAAGCATCTTTTAAGACCTCAATATTTTCGATATCATTCGGATTCAACAAATTAAAATCTTCCATCACGACTCCGTCGACAACGTAAAGAGGATTGGAAGACGAGTTGATCGTAGCCACACCACGGATAACGACTCTATTTCCGTATGCTCCAGGTTGACTGGAATTAGAAAAGATATTCACCCCCGAAGCTTTTCCCCTCAAAGCATCTAAAGGGCTAAAACTCTGATCTTTGATCATGTCCGCCCCTTTGACCATGGCGATAGAACCTGTCACATCAGATTTACGCATTGTACCGTAACCCACAACGACAACTTCGTCCAATTGGCTCTGATCATCGTCCAATTGTACAGAAACAGTTGCCCCGGAAACAGTAACTTCTTTGGCTTTGTAACCAATGGAAGAGACGACCAATACATCCCCCGCTTTAGCATCCAATGTAAAATTACCCAAGGCATCAGATTGTGTGCCCTTTGAAGTACCTTTAACGGCGATGTTAACTCCTGAAATTGGTTTTCCAGTAGCATCCAATACTTTTCCTTTAACTTGCTGCTGCACATGGTTTACTTCTTTTACGAAGGATTTGCCATCGTAATTGGCAGAAGTTCCGACTGCGGCATTGACTTGTTGGAAAGTACCAGCAATGACAGCCAATGAGAAAAATAACTTTGATTTTTTCCCAAGCTGCGCAAGTGATTTTACGTCAACTTTGCTCATATTAATAGTGATTTGGTTTATAAAAACGTTTTAGCAAAAAGATACTTAGAACGTCTAGTTTAATTTAGTTTCCCTTAATTGATAGTTTTAAAATCGATCTACTTTCTTAAAATTGCCTGCTATATTCCATTGCTTTCACTTAACAGAAAACGTCTGGGTTCAAATGTCTATGGTATTATTGCCGCATAGAATCTGCAATAAAGTCTGCTAAATCGCTTTTGCTTTTGTTGTAAAATTTTTTGGTTGCCCTATTTTGGTTTTTTAATTGCTTTTTTTGATTACTTATTGGTTCATTAATTGTTTATTCGTTATTGTTTATTCGTTATTGTTTTCCTTTTTGGTTATTCTTTCTCGGTTTTAACGTGCTATTCGGGTGGAAAGATAGCACTTTAATTTTACAGGGGAAAGATTTATTTTCAAAACCTTTCCCCGGTAAACTAAATATTTCCTTTCTTCATCTCGCTAATCGCATAATCGACAGATCGTGCCGAAAATGCCATATAGGTCAATGAAGGATTTTGTGTTGATGTCGAGGTCATACTTGCACCATCTGTGACAAAAACGTTCTTCACAGCATGCATCTGATTCCATTTATTCAATACCGAAGTTTTCGGGTCGTGCCCCATACGTGCACCGCCCATTTCATGGATGTCCAAACCTGGAGCCTGCCAGTGTGAATCCGGGCGAATGTTTGTGAAGCCAGCATCCGTAAACATCTCCGTCATGACAGCAATGTAATCCTTTTTCATTTTTTCATCATTCTCATCATAATCGACAGCAATTTTTAACAACGGGATACCCCAGTCATCTTTCTTACTGCTATCCAATGAAACCATGCCCGATTCTTTTGGTATCGTTTCCCCCATCATGTGAGATCCAACCTGCCAAACACCTAATTTAGGATTCAACAAATTGTTTTTCAGATCTAGCCCTACGCCCGAACGATCGGACTCTTTACTACGCGAAGCTCCGAAACCGGCGGCATAGCCCCTTAAAAAGTCCGTTTCCTGTTTGTGCAAGTTTCTGAAACGTGGAATATACCCTCCACCGGCGGGATTCCGCCCTTCGGCCGTAAAATCCAACATCCCTTCATACTCTGCATAAATGCGTGCACTATAGTTGTGAAAGGCAACATATTTTCCGAGCACACCACTATCATTACCCAAACCATTTGGAAAACGGTTCGATTTAGAATTCAATAAGATCAAATTAGTATTGATTGCAGCCGCATTGACAAAAATCAGTTTGGCATAAAAATCAATTTCCTCTTTTGTATTGGTATCTATAACACGTACACCGACTGCTTTTCCTTTTTGTTCATCATAGAGAATCGAATGAACAACCGAAAATGGGCGTAGCGTCATATTTCCGGTTTTGGCCGCCCAAGGAATTGTCGTTGCATTGGAACTGAAATATCCACCAAAAGGACATCCTCGCTGACAAAGTACGCGATTCTGACACTGTACACGTCCTTGTTCGATGTGAATCTGATTTGGTTTAGATAAGTGTGCACAACGTGCTGAAATCACTTTGCGCTCCGGAAATTTCTTTTGGACGCTTTCTTTAAAATACTTCTCGACAATATTTAAGGGGTACCCTGGCAGAAACTCGCCGTCTGGCAATTCAGGAAGTCCATCGTGATTACCGGCAATACCAGCAAATTTTTCGACATAAGCATACCAAGGCGCCAAATCAGCATAACGTATCGGCCAATCTACTGCAAAACCATCTCTCGCTGGCCCTTCGAAATCAAAGTCAGACCAACGTTGCGTCTGTCTCGCCCATAATAACGACTTGCCGCCAACTTGATAGCCTCTGATCCAGTCAAAAGGTTTCTCTTGAATATAAGGATGTTCCTTGTCTTTTACAAAAAAATGGGCCGCATCTTCATGGAATGCATAACATTTGCTGACAATCGGATTTTCTTCTTTTACTTTGAAAGGCATTTCATTCCGATGTTCAAACTCCCAAGGCATCATATTGGTGGTTGGGTAATCCTTGATATGTTGTACATCACGTCCACGTTCCAAAACCAATGTTTTCAAGCCCTTCTCGCACAACTCTTTTGCGGACCAACCGCCACTAATTCCCGAACCGATCACGATCGCATCGTAGGTTCTGTTTTTTTCACTGTCAATATTTAGATTTGCCATCTGCTATTTATGCCTTAACTTTTACCGCACCATTGTACGGACCCGGAATAAGTTTATAGATCACCTTATTCTTCATCACGTATTCTGAGTTCATATACCCCTGAATTGCACGCGATTTGAAGGTCTCAAAAAAAGCCTTCTCGTCGGTTTGGTCTTTTAACCCCGCCAAAGTGGTCTCAGTCTCTTTGTTATTTTTTAAATTCAACTGTTTTCGCAACTTGTTGAAACCAGCGACAAATTTAGCCTGATTTTCTGGCGACTCACAGTCATCTACCATTTTGATGACGAAAAGATGCAGGTTCAGATCCTTTCCTCCCGGTGTATCCGATTTCGGAATCAGGATGTTAGCCAGATCGCCCAAAAATTGCTCATCTTCCGCCGAAATCTTCAGCTTATTTAATACAATTGATGCACCTCCATCATTCAGACAGGACGACAAAATTGTCAGTCCGCCAGCTATAATGAAAAATTGCTTTATTGCGGTTCTACGGTTCATAATCAGAGTTCCCTTTACAATTCGGTAATATTACATATATCCGAATAAAAATACAAATGCTAAAACGATTAAATTATTTTACAACCCTCAAATCCATTGCGCCAACAGGGCTTTCGCCTCAGATAAGTTTTCCACAATGTTATCAACAGCTGTTAGTCTAGCACGTTCTACCTCTTGCTTCGTAACTGCAATCAACTGCGTGCCTGCTCCCAATGCCGATGTACTTCCTGTTGACGTATCCTCAATAGCCACACAGCGGTCGGCTGGTAGACCCAGATGTGTCAATGCCAAACGATAAGGTTCCGGATTGGGTTTTGGCAGCTCCACACACTCACGCGTGACAAAAAACTCAAAATAATCCAAAAGCTCGTGCTTGCCCAAAACAGTATCGACTGTGCTTCTATAACTCGAGGTCACAAGCCCAATACGGATATCTTCTGCTTTCAAAAAAGCTAAAATTTCTCGTGCTCCAGGCATCAATTCAATATCGCTCATGTTAGAATCGGCATAAGCCGCACGTGTACGCTTCCACATATGTTCTTCCGTCACTTCGTAGCCATAGTCCTCGGTAAGACGCTTGACATTATGTGCTAAAGTATGTCCAGCAAAATCGCGAATCCAATCTTCATAGTTGATCTGAAGGTTAAATTCCTGTTTTAATATAGGTGCCCAGTTTTTGAAATAGAAATATTCCGAATCAATTAACGTACCGTCCAGATCGAACAATACCGCCAGTATTTTATTCATAGTGTTAAAGATACACAAGTAGGTGGAAAAATCCTATTAAATGACGCCACAATAGGTAGAATTTGAGAATGCACCATGATAGGTATCCCAAAAACCGATGTAGACATGATAATCAAATTTATCCTTTCTAAATGCCGCGATGTCAACCGTACATTCCCCCTGCGCCGCATCCGCGATGGCCATTTTGAGGTCGCCCTCCCGATCTAAACTGACTAAGGCCAAATTTAATTTAAACATGCTATCCCCGTATTTCGGATTCGGTATCCACGATAATTTCAACAGATCATCTTCCCAACGAGCCTGAACACCTTCGGGTGAGACGAGCTCTCCGACAAATACCTGCACTTTTTCCATATTAATAACAGGTTTATTTTCGACATCCACATCAAGCGCATTTTTGAAAATATGCTGCTGTGCAAGTTGAAATTTCCCCCGCCCGGAGTTTTTAGTTTCTTCAAATTGATACCCAAAGTTGACAATAGGCTTTATCCAGCCACAAAACTTACTTACCAATTTTATTTTCTGACGATGTGCCAATTGCGCGGCAGTTGGTGGTTTCGTACTTTTCTTCCTCGCCCCCCGTATAACACATTTTCCATTGAGATTGTAGCCATATACTGAACCTACTTTACCTCGAAAACCACCATTTGGACCATCTTCTAATATTGCCATTTTCTAACCTTTTTATTGTAATTGCGGGATCTATTTTACACCCTAACAAATAATAGTTATCAATGTTTGATTTAGTTTAGCAATAAATTAGAATTTAGCTAGGTTTAAGTTAGGGTTTAATTAGGTTATACCTAAACAAACCCTAACTAAACCCTAAGCTAACCCTAACTAAACCCTATGTAAATAGTTACTTTGATAGTACGTACAAAAGCAGTTGTTTTCCTTCATTTTTGGATAAGCTTTGGACATTTATTAAGTTTGTTGTGGTAAACGAAAACTAATGTATACCGAGTATGAATGCACGACAAGCTTTTAGAAGATAGCCATTACGTTTGTTAGCATAGCGCATTCCGGCCAAGTGTAGGTAATTCACAAATAGCATATAGTACTTTCTAATACCGCCTCAAATGTACACGCGATGAAAACCGAGCTCATGAGTTCGCAAGAAATCTGAAAGCTTCATTGCCTTAAAAATTTATATAATGAAAATAATTGCAATCGGTCGCAATTACATCGACCACGCGAAAGAGCTCAATAATCCAGTCCCAGAGAATCCCATTATATTTTTAAAACCTGATACTGCGGTATTAAAGGATAACAAAGATTTCTATTACCCGGAATTCTCCAAAAATATTCAGTTCGAAACCGAAGTTGTCCTCCGGGTCTGTAAAGAAGGAAAACATGTGACACCAAAATTTGCATCAACATACTTCGATGCAATCGGCCTGGGAATTGACTTCACCGCAAGGGATGTGCAGCAAGAACTAAAAGCAAAAAGCCTTCCCTGGGAATTGGCAAAAGCATTTGACCATTCTGCAGTAATCAGCAACTTGATTCCTAAAGAGGAGCTTGTGGATGTGAATTCGATTGATTTCTCCCTGCAGCAAAATGGGCAAACAGTTCAGCAGGGAAATACCAAGGACATGATTTTCTCCTACGAAGATCTGATTGTGTATACTTCCAAATTTATTACCCTCCGCAAAGGGGACCTTATTTACACGGGTACGCCTGTGGGTGTCGGTTCGGTAGCCATCGGCGATTTATTGGAAGGTTTCATCGGCGAACAGAAGATGTTTAGCTGTAAAATTAAATAAGCTGGGACATCTTATGACAAAAAAAAGAATAGCATTACTGGCCCTCCTCACTTGTATGGCAGGCCTAAGCCAAGGGCAAGATATTATCAAAAGCCGCAATTATCCACAAAACTATTTTGTACGGCCCATGGACATTGCGCCTCAGGCTTCAGGATCGTTCGGCGAATTGCGCGCAACGCATTTCCATGGCGGAGACGATTACCGGACACAACAACGCATTAATATTCCTGTGCATGCAGCGGCGGAAGGTTTTGTATCCCGTGTCAGGGTACAGATAGGTGGTGGTGGTAATTATGTTTATATTGATCACCCCAATGGTTACACCTCGGTATACATGCACCTAGAGAGTTTCAATTCGGATCTTGCTAAAATCATCAAAGATGAGCAGTACAAGCAGAAACGTTTTGATGTCGATGTATTCCTCAAACCAAATCAGGTCCCGGTGAAAAAAGGTGAGTTTATTGCTAATTCGGGCAATACAGGCGGGTCTGCAGGTCCGCATCTTCATTTTGAAATCCGTGATACAAAAGCCCAACTGCCACTCAATCCACAATTGTTCGGACTACTCTTTCCGGATGGTGTAAAACCGATCATCCGCGGCATGACGGTCTATGATTTAGGCTCCGAACTGTTTGATGAAAATACGCCCCGCAGACATCAAACGATCAAATCCGTTGGTAGTGGCAATTATAGTTTAGCAACAAACGCCCCCATCTCTGTGAATGGCACCTTTGGGCTAGGCATTAATACGGTTGATAAACGCAGTGGTATCTCATTTACGTATGGTGTCTACTCGATCGAACTTTTCTTGGACAACAAAAACATCAGTACGGTGCTGTTTGAATCAATCCCTTTTGATCAGACCCGTGCGATCCAGTCTTACGTAGACTACCCTTACTTAAAAAAATCCGGTGTACGCGTTCAAAAAAGTTTTAAAGACCCAAACAATCCGATCAACATCTATAAACACCTGGATAACCTGGGGAAAATCGAATTGAAAGACAATGAGGTCCATGATGTCAAATATGTTGTCAAGGATGTTCAAGGGAATACGAGCGAATTGAATTTTAAGGTGCAGAATAACCCTTCACTTTCCATCAGCCGTACAGGTGCTACAGGCCTCAAAATGTTCCACTATGCTGACGAGAACAAATATGAAGCGGAGAATGCCCGGGTTTATATGAGCAAAAATATATTGTATGACGACCTTTACTTCAATTATTCGCAGGGAGCAAAACCTGCAAAAGGCTACTCTGCAATGCACTATATCCACAACGCTTATACACCAGTCTTTGGATATTACAAACTCATGATCAAACCAGACTACAGCTTGTCTGAAAATCTTTATGACAAGGCTTTGATTGTTTCTTCCGACGGCGGAGCACAGGGAGGTAAATATGAGAACGGTTGGGTCGTGGCCAATGTACGCGAGTTTGGCGGTTTTTATGTTGCTGTTGACACCATTGCACCGAATATTGTGGCACGTAACCTGACCGACGGAAAGAATGTGAGTGGACAGCAATCCATTGACTTTACAATCAGCGACAATCTCTCTGGAATAGATACTTTTGACGCTTATATTGATGGAAAATGGGCCTTGATGAAATATGACCCTAAAACGAGACATATCTGGCACGACTTCGAACCCGACTTAAGCAGTGGCCGACATGCGTTTAAACTCGAAGTGAAAGACAACAAAGGGAATTTAAAGACATACGAAGCTTCTTTTATAAGGTAGTCCTCTAATTTTTGGCAATAAATCAGGGGGTTCAAGAGATTAATCGTATCTTAATCGACTAAATACAATGTAATATGGCAACACTAGAAATAGGACAAAAAGCACCGGATTTTAGTGCAAAAAATCAAAATGGTGAAACAGTCCATCTTTCAGATTTTAAAGGAAAAAAAGTTATTTTATATTTTTATCCAAAAGACAATACCCCAGGCTGCACCACGGAGGCCTGCAATTTCAGAGACAATTATCAGTCTTTGAAAAAAGATGGTTTTGAAATCATAGGCGTAAGTGTGGATGGCGAGGCATCGCACCAAAAATTCATCAGCAAACATGAGCTTCCTTTTCAGCTGCTTGTAGATGAAGACAAGAGCCTTGTAGAGGCTTATGGTGTATGGGTCGAAAAGAACATGTATGGCAAAAAGTATATGGGCACAGCACGCACCACTTTTGTGATTGATGCAGATGGCATTATCCAGCATATCATCAAAAAAGTAGATAACAAAAATGCGTCCCAGCAGATCCGTGATTTAGGCATTTAAAGAATACCTCTTATCAAGAATCTTATATCTAAAATCTAAAACTAATATCTATATTTGCCACTTATGAGCAAACAGACAGACGACTTTTTCAAAAGTGTAGTATCACACGCGAAGGAATACGGTTTTGTATTTCAATCGAGCGAAATATATGACGGATTAAGTGCCGTCTACGATTACGGTCAATTAGGTTCGGAATTAAAAAACAACCTAAAGACTTATTGGTGGAAATCCATGGTGCAATTGCACGAAAACATTGTTGGTATTGATGCCGCAATTTTCATGCACCCTACGACATGGAAAGCCTCTGGTCACGTTGATGGCTTTAACGACCCGATGATCGACAATAAGGATTCAAAAAAACGCTACCGTGCTGATCAATTGATCGAAGATAAGATTGCACGTTATGAGGCAGATGGTAAGACAGCTGAAGCTGCTGCATTATTAGACGCTTTGAATACCGCATTGAATGCCGACGATTTAGCTGGACTAAAAACCATCATTGAAGAACATAATATCGTATGTCCGGTTTCAGGCACCAAAAATTGGACTGAAGTACGTCAATTTAATTTGATGTTTGCAACTCAGATGGGTGCTATGGCAGATGGAGCAGATCAAGTTTATCTTCGCCCTGAAACTGCACAAGGTATTTTCGTCAACTTCCTGAACGTTCAAAAGACAGGACGTATGAAAATTCCGTTTGGTATTGCACAAATTGGTAAAGCTTTCCGTAACGAAGTAATTGCACGTCAGTTTATCATGCGTATGCGTGAATTCGAGCAAATGGAAATGCAATTTTTCTGCCGCCCGGGTACTGAATTGGAATGGTATAACAAATGGAAAGAGACACGCTTGAAATGGCACTTGGCCTTGGGCTTCGATCCATCAAACTACCGTTACCACGATCACGATAAATTAGCGCATTACGCAAATGCTGCAGTTGATATTGAATTCAACTTCCCATTCGGATTCAAAGAAGTTGAAGGTATCCACTCGCGTACAGATTTTGACTTGAAACAACATCAGGAATTTTCTAAAAAGAAAATGCAATATTTTGATCCTGAAATCAATCAAAACTACATTCCATATGTAATTGAAACTTCAATTGGATTGGATCGCCTTTTCTTAACAGTATTATGCAACTCTTTGGTAACGGAAGATCTTTCTACTGCAGAAAAACAAGATTCTCGTGTTGTATTGAAATTTCCACCAGCATTGGCACCGGTAAAAGCTGCAATTTTACCATTGACCAAAAAAGATGGTTTACCAGAAAAAGCACGTGAGATCCTAAATACGTTAAAATTGGATTACAACGTTCAATATGACGAAAAAGATGCCATTGGAAAACGTTACCGTCGTCAAGACGCAATCGGAACACCAATCTGTATTACAGTCGATTACGATTCACTGGAAGACAACACCGTTACCATCCGTCACCGCGATACGATGGCACAGGAACGTGTTGCCATTGCCGATCTTGAAAAAATATTGAATGACTTGGCTGGTTGGAATACCTTGCTAAAAAAATTGATATAGCCAATCCGCTATCACAGAAAAGGTGTCCATTGCTGGACACCTTTTTGTTTTAATAGATGTAGGGCGGCTAGATGCTAAGTACAATAACTGTGCTAGTATTCTATCACAATATGATCGTCCCAATGTTCGTTCTTCACGACCTGAAAGCCCAAATTCCCATTGGCAGTCTCCAGCAATTTGCCCTTAAACTGTATTTGAACATTATTTCGGATTTCGCTTCCCAGTTCAAATGTACGCAGTAATTGGCCGTCTTTGAAAACTCGAAACTGATACCGAATAACCTTGTTATCAAGATAATAGCCCATAAATTGGTTAAACGAAAAACTTTGATCAGCTACCGTAAAATGTGGGACAACAGTCAACACACTTTTATCGAACTGATCGCTACTTCGCGTCATAAAAGGATAATAATGAAATACAGGATGAAGTTGCTCCACCTGAATACTATCAATTGCGCTCAGATCTTCGCTGTCTGTAAAGGTCAACTTGACCTCACTGTAGATCCGGTTTAACTTCAGTACCCGCTCTAGCGCCCCGTTAACCTCAAAGGTATCCCGACCTGCAAACAACTCCGCAGATTGTTCAGAAAAAGCATTCCTAGCATAAAAGTGTTCAAAATCCACAGCCTCTGCCATAATCAGCGGCAATATTGAATTTTTAGCAATCAGGCTCAGATAATAGGTTCCATTCGGCAATTCAACATCGAAAGTTTCCTGCGAATTAAGTACGCCCGATTTGATCATGGCCTTCGATTTTGCATCGAACACATGATAGTAAAACTTGCTTGGTAAAGCGGCCGGGTTGACTTGTCCGTAAACCATTAAGTTATCCATCTTAAAGGTACCTGTCGTTGGACTGTAACCCGCTCCTCCATCCCTGCTACCCGCAAATAATGAAATTTTCAGCCAGAGCTCTTTGCTATTACCAAGAGGAATATTCGCCAACGATACACTCACAGGGATTTTGGCTGAAAGTGACACATTCGATGGATACTTGATTGTGTCCGAGAGCGCCAAAAAACTATTCCCCTCATCCAGCGAATAACTCAAAAGCAGCGCCCTTGGTCCTGTACTCGAACTATTGCCATCAAACGTCCAGCTGCCTAAGGATTGAATACCTTTGGTAGGGATTTTGATTAGGATCTCTTTCCCGCCCTTAAAACTTATGGCTTTTCCCGTTGCGGGCCAACCGCCCAAAAAATCATAGTCTGTCTTTCCATTGTTGTAATCGATCAAAACAGCGGCATCGAGTGCGCCTTCTGGAACAGTGTTGCTATTATCAAACGTCCAGTGGTACAGCAATTCGTTTTCGGAAGCAGCTCCGCTCAGCGCTGCTCGTTTTGCCGTGGTTGATTGTTTTTTTAGAGGAGTAACAATCGCTTCAAAATCCTTGACTTTGAATTTTACCGCATGAATTGTTTCATCGTTTTCATCGGGAAGTTTTGCATGCTTTTTGCACGAAGGCATTGCGGCTAAAACCAGGATGAATACACATGAAAGAATTCCCCAAGTTGACTTGGATTTTCTTTTCATAAATATAAATGATTTATAAGTTAATTAACCGGCAGACTAAAATTAACTTATAAATCATTTCACTCCAACAGTATAACTAAAAAGTTACAATCGTTTTCTCACTTTTACAAGTGGTCTCTTTATCTATTTTTTGAACGTATATCTTTCCAGAAGAGGTTGTTAATTTCATTTTAAGCACATTGTTCACCCCTGTTGGACGTACATACTCGCCATTAAATTCGTCCCATTCATAGATCGGATTACCTTCTTCGTTCAACCAGATATAGTTATAACGCGCATCGACTTTATCTTTTACCGTCAATTGTACTGTGTTTTTCTTCTTGTCGATTTTAACCTGAATATTCTTTGGCTTATCAATTTTGTCCAATATGTTAATGTAAACTTTTGTTTTCTCGGAAACCCGGTCATCCCAAATACCACGGACGAGGTATACTTTTGACTCCACAATATTTTGCAAAAAAATATTATTGCCCGTCTCTTCCCAAAATCCTGTGGCGGCATCATACCAGCGATATTCAAGTCCGGCAATAGGATGCTTTACTGTAAGCACCTGAGCACCACCATAACAGGTTTCCAATGTATCGCCCCATGTGGTCGATGGTTTCGCTAAATCAATCAATTTTACCTGATTAAATGTCCATACAACCGAGTCTCGATGGTTGACATAGGATGGATTACGTAATAGATTTGTCGTATCTTGAATCATCACCTTCAAGGTATTCGCTCCAACGCTTAGCATTCCCGGATCAAGGTAAATCGAATCAATGTCGGTCGCAATTGTTTGATCATTCAACAACCAGGACATTTTAAAGGTGTTCGGAGAAGGTTTTGCCAGACGTAGCGAAAACTTCTGAACACTATCTAAGGTAATCGGGTTATCGAGGGCAGGTTTTACCTGAATAAATGGACTTGACTTCTTCTTGATGGAAGCAACAAATTGCTCTTGACAAACGGGACAAAATGGAGCTACCAGGTATTGCATTTTACAATATTCATGTGGTCTAAACCAGTTAGAGGGCGAACCTTTACCACCATAAGAGTAAATACCAACTCCGTCTTTTCCAAGCCAGTATTTCCAGGGGACCTGCTTTGCATCTGCCGATTGCGAGCGGTTTACAGACTCAATAGCATATTGATTACCAGCCCAATACTCATCCGCAAGCTGGGCAAAAGAATGTCCAATTTCGTGCACCGCGATGTCATTGCTCTTAAAATTAACAGTAGAAGTTGCCCATTTTCCTCCTGAACCACCATAAAATGGGGAATTGACCAGCACAACGACCTGTGTATAATTTGGGGTATGCATTTTCAATACCTCTTCAATACGATCATTTTTCTGCGGTACAACCAAACGATGTAAACCACCATTGTCAAAGCTGCTTCCAAAAATCGTGTTCGGATGAGCAATCGGAACAGCATGATCCCGTGTAAACTTATTGTAACGGGGGGGATATTTACTCAGATCGGTTTCACCATGTACACAGTCACCCGCTTTGCAGTCGTGCGCTGCACCAGATTCCTCGGATACCGTACGAATAGCAAACACATTAAAAAAACTGCTGTATTGTTTGAAGGGTTCGATCGAGAAAAAATAGTTGGTAAACTGCTTGGCATCGGCAGCGTAGTCATCCAGCTGTGCTTTGGTGTAACCGTCCCCCAAAATGACCAAATTGACAATATGCTTATCCGTTCCTTGGTATTGCAGCGTATCGATCTTAAAAAGAGAAGATTGGGCCCGGAGCTGCAGCGCAGATATACATAAAACTAGGAGTGCAATAAATAGATTTTTATTCATCGGAATGGTTATCGTTAGAACTCAAAAATACCATTTTAGCACCTGCTATTTTTAAATTTTATTGACGAGTCTTTCTCCGATATTGTCAACAAAACCATTCTTCCGATTTCCGCGGAGGCGAGCCTACCAAAAATCAACGGCATGAGGATCCAGCTATAGCTCGGAAATCCCCATAGACTATTCCATTAAACGGCATAGTAACATCCGCCAAACAGCCTAGTCGCGCATACGATGTTCCTGTACATATTCACTCGGCGAAAGTTTGGTTATTTTCTTGAACACCCGATTGAAATTGACAACATTGTTAAACCCTGTTTTAAAAGCGATATTAGAAACACTTTCCGAAGATTCGTCAATCAACATTTTACAGGCGCGTTCAATCCGGATTTCATTGAGGAAGGTAACATAGGTTTTCCGGGTATGTTTCTTAAAATACTTGCAAAATGCGTGTGGTGTCATGTGTGCTACCGCAGCTATATCTTCCAAGGAAATCTTGTCTCCAAAATGCTGGAAAGTATATTGGAATATTTCATTGATTCGCAATCCTTCGGCATCTGAGAACTTCTTTTGTGGAATACCTGTATACAGCGAAGTCCATTGATCCACTTTTTTACTTAAAAAATTAATCAGCTTCACAAACGAGAGGAGACGATCTATGCCCGCACTCACGTTAATCTGTACAAATTTTTCTTTCAACGCGACGGAGTGCTCTGCATCCAATTTTTTACTGACGTTGATGTGTTCCAGGAAATACTTAACATCATCGAATTCAGGGAAATCCAGAAAGGGTTTAAAATGTTCGTAGTCGAAAAAAATATGGATGGCATGAATGCCATCCCTTATATCTTCCCCCGTTTTGAACATATGCGGTTCATCCGCATCAACGATATAGATCTCGTCCTCTTCAAAACTATGTGTAAAGTTGCCAATCATAAAGGTTCCCCGCCCTTTCAGGATGTAGGTCAGTTGGATTTCCTTGTGTCGGTGATAGTTGCTATAGAATGAAGGCAGAATGTCTTCCTGCACACAAATAGATCCTTGGTAAACAACCGGAACTGTAAATTGAACGACTTTCATTATGTATTGAAATAACAAATATTAAACAGTTAATTCAAATGTAAGATTTTTTAAGACAATAATCGTTAATTTTTAGCAAGAAATTCCTTTACCTTTCCTAAAAACTGTGGCATTGCTGGATCCTCACCACTCAAGGATAAAATTTGGAAGGTCTGCGGATTTATCCATAGATAACTTGGCGTACGATCTATACCAAAATCATTTTCCATCGTTGCCTGGTCATTATAATTCAAAAAGTAGCTCTGCTTGCCTAGCGCCAGCTCCTTACTTGATTTGATCCATTTATCCAGATCCTTATCCAGCGAAAAATAGATAACCCTTACCCCCATAGCGTTCAATTGAGATTCTTTTTTCCGTAACATCTCCATATCGGCCTTGCTATTTGTATTGGAAGTTCTCCAAAACGCGGCAATCAGCATTTTAGCCTTTGAAATATTCTTTAAATTCAAACTATCCCGTTCCACATTCATGGGGCTAATAGCAGGAAATACAGGCATATTTTCATAGAAGTCTTTCACCCTATCGACCTTTTCGCGGGCAAATTTAAAATAAGGATGCTTCTGCAAATCCGTATTAAAACTCAGCAATGCGGCATCGAATTTTTTATAATTCGTCTGATCCAAGGAGATGTATTTAAAAAAATAAGGCAATACTAAGGATGAACGGTGGGTACTATCGAGAATAAAATCGGCGTATAGTGTGCGTGGATTAAATGCGGCATTACCGCTTAAGCGCTGTATTTCATCCACTGTTTTCTCATAGGAACCATCATTTCTTGCAGCCATCGAAGGCAACTGACTCTCCAGCTGCCTTACCCGTTGGCTTTTATTTGCTGTTTTATTTTTTTCCTCCTCTTCACGCTGTTTATAGTTCGCATTGAACTGTATGAAATCCTTGGCATTCTGCGAAGAGGTTGTCAAGGTAAACTTACCCTGATTTTCACTCAGATCATAGTCACTCCCGCCTTCGACAAATAATGTATAGGCCTCCATACCCTTTATCTGAATATCATAAAATCCGGCCATGGCTAGTTCGCCTTCCAAAACAAATTGCCCATTAGCAACCTGTGTTTTTACAAATTGCTGCAGTTTATTGTCGTGATCGACGAGGCTCACCTGAGTCCCGTCCCCGGCAGTGGTTTTTCCAGTTATCTTATAGCTAAAGCTATTCAATAAGGCGGCTGTCTTCGCCGATTCGGACTTTTGGATACAGGCTGTCGTACCCAAGGCCAGCACAGAAATCAAGCAAAAATAGTTAACGAACTTCATAATCTTTATAGTTTCCGTTTTCAAATAGACGAAGCTTTCCTTTTTTACCTTTAATCTGCACGGCGGAAACCTTTCCATTTTCCCATTTGATGTCTACGGTATAGTTTCCACGGGTTTTAAGTCCCTTAACTTCACCCTTTGACCAGGCTTTAGGCAGAGCAGGTAATAGATGGATATAACCATTGTGGCTCTGTATCAACATCTCGGCAATCCCGGCTGCACCGCCAAAGTTTCCGTCTATCTGAAAAGGCGGATGCGCACAGAACAAATTAGGGTAGGTACCTGCCCCGACTCCCTGATAGGTTGTTTCATTGGTAAAAGCAGGTTTAAGCAACTGCCTTAGAATTTCGAGTGCATGATCACCATCCTGTAATCTCGCCCAAAACAATATTTTCCAGGCTCTAGACCAGCCGGTTCCTTCATCGCCACGTACAGCTAAAGTCTTACGTGCTGCGTCAGCCCATTCAGGTGTCGTCTGTGGCGAGATAAATGCCGCAGGATACAGACCATATAAATGCGATACATGCCGATGTTTAGGTTCAACTTCCTGATAGTCCTCGAGCCATTCCATCACACGCCCCGATGGGCTAACGACTACAGGCGGAGGGACATCCCTCAGCTTCGCTTTCAAGGCGCCGGCAAAACTATCGTTCGTCGCAAGGATAGAATCAGCTTTGATCACCGCCTGGTATAACTCACGTACGATCTGGTTATCAATGGTAGGTCCCATCACAACCGCAGCAACTTTTCCATTGGCCATTCGGAAAGCATTTTCCGGCGACACCGACGGTGAAGTGACCCACCATTCTGTTTTAGGGTCCTGAACCAATGTATGATCGTAGAACTCTGCCGCTCCTTTGAGTATCGGATAAATCTCTTTGAGGTAATTTTTATCCCCGGTAAACAGATAATGTTCCCAGAGATGGTTACATAGCCAGCCTGATGCCGTACTCGCTCCCCAGGAAGCCTGCTCACCCGGAGCGGAATACCCCCAGATATTCGTCATCATATAGACCACCCAACCCGGTGCGTTATAGTAAGCCTTTGCTGTCTGCTCGCCAGTTTTTGCAATCCGCTTTATCATTTCAATAAAAGGCTTATGATATTCGCTCAGGTTATTGACCTCCACGCCCCAATGATTCATCTGTGCATTGATATTGAGATGATAGTCACCATTCCAAGGTGTATTGATCTGATTAGCCCATAGTCCCTGCAGATTTGGCGGCAGAGAATTTGTATTTTTAGGAGCAGCACTTGAAATATTCAAATACCTTCCATACTGATAATAAATCGTGGCCAGATCAGGGTCCTGAACTGGATTTTTATAGAAATTGGCAATCCGTTCATTGGTAGGGATAGCGTTATTCGCCTTATTTCCAAACAAATTAAGATTTACCCGATTAAAGATTTCTTGATAGGCAGCAAGATGGTTTTTATATATTTTCTGTTCGTCAGCAGTTTTTGCGGCTGCAACAGCCGCTTTGACAACAGGTAAAGGATCCTTCCCATAATAGGAAGTACTTGCTGAGAAATAGACCGTGAGACCACCTTTTGCAGACAGCTCTAAGGTTTTATCCTTTTTGCTGATCTGCAGATTTTTACCTTTAATCTGAATTAATCCAACGAATTTCAGATTTTTACCTCCCTTTCCATCAGGCAAAGATCCCTCGATCAGAATCCCATCGTCCAACAAGGTATAACGATCAATATTTTCCTGGCGCTGGAATGATATGCCTAACTGCTGTACCTCATCATTATGTTGACTTAATTGGATAACACCTACATTATTGTCAAAAGAAGTATAATAACGACGTTGGAACTGTTGTCCGTTAATCTTGAATGAAGTTTGTGCCGAGGCTGTCGCTAAGTCCAAGGAACGCTTGTAATCTCCGATCGTTCCCGTGGGCAATTTATAATCCAGTAAAAGGTCGCCGAATAGCTGATAACAGCCATAGGGAACCTTTGCACCATTACCAAAACCAGACCCCTTGCCTTTGGTCACAAAAGTTTCATTGACCAGTTTTTCGGCTTCATCATTTTTACCAGCTTTAAGCAGTGCCTGAATGGCTTCAACATTTTTGTAGGCTTCATAATTATTGGGATCTTCTGGACTGCCCGACCACATACTGATCTCGTTGAGCACGATCTTTTCCTGACTAGGATTTCCATCTGGCATCATGCCGATGAGTCCATTTCCCAATGGCAGAGTTTCTTCCCAAACCTTCGCGGGCTTATTATACCAAAGTACGAGTGGATTTTGTTGGGCAAAAAGCAAAGTGGTATGACATATACATACCACGATAAGCATTAAAAATTTATTTGCCATACAATTCAAGTTCCGCTATGGCCAATTCATTGCCGTCGATAAATTGTTTTGGTTCAAATTTGATAAACTTGGTTGCGCTGTTCGTATCAAAAAACACCTGTTGCAAAATTGGATTTGCCTTAATATTGGAAAACTCGCCCTCTTTAACAAGGGTCCATGTTTTTCCGTCGGTACTGGTTGATATTTTATAATGTGTTGGTGTCCCTATGTTCTTTCCATCCTGACGAGGAAGGAAGCCGATACCAGAAACAGGTTTGTCTGTAGCGACAACGATTACACCTTGATCGGCAACAGTGGCATAAGTACTTGTTTTTCCGTCAGATATATAAGCATTATTATTGGATCTACCTGTCGAAATCTTAAATCCAGTCAGCTTTTTCACCTCTTTGGTATTAAATGCAAAAGGCTCGTTATACTCCTTGAACAATCCAAAATCACTGAGCGTAATCGCTACAGGAGCATAAACATGAAGACGTAATTTACTTGCAGTTTGAGGTTGCTCGAGTTTGATGAGGCGGTTTGCGCCGATACTTGTTGCTTTGGCCAAAGGCTTCCAGCTGTTATTTTCCCAACGTTCAATCGAAACACTATCGATACGTTGTCCCAACTTAATATTTTCTCTCAACTGAATAAGGTCGAACTTCGCTGGGGATTTTAATTTTATTTCCAATGTAGCCGATGTTTTGGAATCGTCTGTTGCCCAATAACTATAGCGGTCGTTATCGGTAATAAATGAAGTACCATAGGATTTTGAATCACCGTTACGGACATTGGATGCCGTGATGGTCGCTCCTTTGGCTAAATTGGTACGGAAAGTTTCCTTCACTTTTTTCCCAAAAGCCTGCAGCGACTTCACATCATTCTCATGTAATGTACCAGAAGGCATCGGTGCTAAGCCAAGATTCATGCATGCTCCTCTTCCAACGGATTTTAAATAGATCTCAAAAAGCTGATTTGGTGTTTTTACACGGCTATCTTGTTCTTCATGATAAAACCATCCCGGACGTTGTGGCACGTCACATTCAGCAGGTATCCAATATTTACCATTACGGTCACCTGTTTCGGCATTATGTGATTCTGTCGCTCCGGGTACAGCGACTTTTCCGTTTAAGCCAATCGGCGTAAATGTTGCCCATGAAGTTTCAGCAGCAAATCCTTTTTCATTACCCACCCAACGCATATCGGGACCGATATCTGAGAAAATAACCGCTTCAGGCTGTAATTTTCGTACAATTGGCCAGGTTTTTTCATGCCACTCATAGTAAGTTGTTCGATCGATGATACGCTTTCCTTCATGGCCACCATAAAAGCCATCACCACCATTTGCTCCATCATGCCAGGATGTAAACAAAGGGCCATAATTGCTCATCAATTCAGTCAGCTGCTGTCTGTAGGCTTCAGCATAGGCCGGAGTACCGTAACGTTCATCGTGACGATCCCAAGCAGAAAGATATACACCAAATTTCATCCCATTTCGATGGGTCGCTTGCATAAAATCTTTGACCATATCACCTTTTCCATTTTCCCATGGCGAAGAAGCGATACTATAGGATGTTGTCTTGGTTGGCCACAAACAGAATCCATCATGGTGTTTTGCCACACTAATTAAGCCCCTGAAACCACCCGCTGCCGCTGCCTTAGCAATTTGATTTGCATCAAAAGCCGAAGGATTAAACAATGAGGGCTGTGCATCACCATAACCCCACTCCTTATTTTGGAAAGTTGTCGGCGTATAATGAATCAAACAATACGTTTCCATCTCTTGCCACTTTAATTGACGCTCGGTTGGCAGAGCCCCGTAAGCTTTTAAAGTATCTGATTTGGCTACAGGCCCGCTGGAAAGTAAAATGGAGGATAACAAGATTGTCAACATAGTCTATATTTATGTGCTAGAAAATTAGGTTGTAAAGCCCTAAGATAAGAAGTTTTGCAAAATGCTGTATGTAACATTTGCGTACAAAACCGACCGATGCTCAGCTCCAATAGGATAAATCCCAGGTCAAATCGTATTTTTTGTTTTAATCAATCGATTGATTAAAACAAGAATTCCAATTTATCAATGGTACTATTTACAGCCAGTTATTTAACTTTTCGTATACCGGCATAAGCGATTTTTTATCTTCAACACCAAAGAAAAACATGCTTTACCTCGATTGATATGCTATATCAAACCAAAACTGTCCTTTTTTCACCCTAATTTCCCCAAAAATCAGATTCTTTCGCTTGTCGGTCAAACAAAAATCATCCATAAGTTATTAATAGAGGATAAAGTAGTTAACAGCATTCAAATAGATGCTCCATTGGGCTATACCTGAGATTGGCATGATAATTATAAGTATAGGGCAGAAAAAGGAACGTTTTTTCTAAAAGTGTCTGTCTTTATTGACCAAAAAGAACCTTCAGGTTGTTTTCATGGTTTTTGATGCTGAAGAAATAATGAAAGTTTAATATTATTAAAAATGATTATGAGAGGTAATTTAATGATTTTAGCGGTTGCATTGGCGTTTTCAACAATCGCATGTAACACAACTGGAAAAAAAGCTGAGGCAACAGGTAGCGGCGACACTGCGACTACGGTTCAAAAACCAAGCACAGTGGACAATGCGTCTCTGGAAGGCACCTGGGAACTTAAATCCCTGACCAC
This sequence comes from Sphingobacterium siyangense, assembly GCF_023277505.1. Classification (NCBI taxonomy): domain Bacteria; kingdom Pseudomonadati; phylum Bacteroidota; class Sphingobacteriia; order Sphingobacteriales; family Sphingobacteriaceae; genus Sphingobacterium; species Sphingobacterium siyangense. The sequence goes on from NZ_CP080574.1 coordinate 6,010,945, forward strand.
ACCAGAAACTGCAGGAAAACAACTTAAGGATTTATTTAAGGACAAAATTCCAACATTGACTTTCAATACAAAAGACCACAAAGTAGATGGTAACAACGGCTGTAATGGTATTGGTGGAACTTACGAAAGCGAAAAAGGCAATTCGATCAAAATCGGTGATAAATTGGTTTCAACCATGATGCACTGTGAGAATGCGGCTTACAACGAATTTATGAATGGTTTAAAGTCTACGACAAACTTTGATGTACGGGATAATGAATTGACATTTATTTCTGGAGATATCGTCGTGATGCAATTCGTCAAAAAATAAGTTAGTTTAATGATATAAGAGAGGCCGGTACATATACCGGCTTTTTTCATTTAGGAGTCGAGGTTATCCACCAGGTTATACTTCGGATAACATTCACAACTATTGATTCATCCCAAAGCATAAAGTTTAATAGTGTTATGTTTCATTAATTGAAAAGGCTTGCGTCCCATTTTTTCTCATTGGGCGCAGTTCGTTGGCCATTTTCAAAGATCGTTACAGTAGTTTTTTTCAAATAATTATTTTTGGACAGTGCCCTCGGCATAAGATCTTCAAGTACTGTAAGTCCTCTCACCTTATTTTCTTGTGTATCATAATTACTAAATATTTCTACTGTCTTGGAGGTAACATAGGAAAATTCAGATACAATACTGTCCAAATTTTGTTTTTGATTAAAATAAAACGTCTTGTCGGTATATAATTTACCATCAACATATCGATATTCTTTTTTCAACTGGTTCCCCTCATATTCATAGCTATAGAAATTAGTGGGGACATCTTTTTGAACGATTGTTCTTTCAACAATCAACTTATTCCGATACAATAATTCATGCGTTTCAGTAAAAGCCATCATTGCATTGGTACTCTTTTTTTTCAATATTGCTCGATTGCCACTTAAGTTAACATCCCAATAAATTTCATCGGTAAAATAAGGCTTGTAACCTGTTGCCAAAGGTAATGGCATCACATCACCGGTAATGCGCGTAAGTTTATTCCCTTTATAGGTCAGTTTCATCTCGCTCAATGGAGATATTAGCTCTCTATCTATATAAGAGTTTAAATAAAAAATCGCAATTTTTTTCGGTTTGTTCCCTAAGTCCATTTCTTTTTCCTTTGAACAGGAAAAGCAAAGCACTAGGATTATAGTACAAGGCAAAAGCCAATTTTTTTTCATAAAATGGGTTATTTCGATGCTAATTATACAAATATAAAATTTTCATCTCGTACCTTTACACATCATGAAACAAGATCAATCTAAAATCATACGTGAACAGGTCGATCGTTCAGCACTTCGCGAACATTCGACTCCTTTATACCTTACATCAAGTTTTATCTTCGACAGCGCTGAACAAGGTCGGGCGGTCTTTGCTGGCGAAGAGGATGCAATGATTTATTCCCGCTATGCCAATCCAAATACTTCAGAATTCATCAACAAAGTTTGTATTCTTGAAGGTGCAGAAGCAGGATTGTCTTTTGCATCAGGTATGGCAGCAGTATTTGCCTCCTTTGCAGGAATTATCGAAAGTGGAGACCATATCGTTTCTTCACGTGCAATATTCGGTTCTACACATCAGTTATTTACAGAACTCTTCCCACGTTGGGGTGTTACAACAACTTACGTAGACGCAGCTAATCCGGAAGAATGGGAAAAAGCGATTCAGCCAAATACGAAAATCATCTTTTTAGAGTCACCTTCTAACCCTGGTCTGGAATTGGTTGATTTGGAATGGTTGGGTAAATTCAAGGAGAAATATCCTCATATCATTCTGTCGATCGACAACTGCTTTGCCACACCTTATCTTCAGAAACCGATTCAATATGGATTTGACCTGGTTATCCATTCGGCGACCAAATATATGGATGGACAGGGTCGTGTTTTGGGTGGAATTGTTGTCGGGAAACAAGAGCTAATCGATAAATTGATGTTCTTTATCCGTCATACAGGCCCCGCATTATCGCCATTCAATGCCTGGATCATATCAAAAAGTTTAGACACGTTGGGCATCCGTATGGACCGTCATTGTTCTAACGCATTGGCTTTGGCCGAGGCATTGGAAAATCATGCGGAAATTGAGGATGTAAAATATCCATTTTTACCAAGCCATCCACAATATGAGCTGGCCAAGAAACAAATGAAAGCTGGTGGCGGTATTGTAACCTTTGTTGTCAAAGGTGGTTTTGAGCGAGCAAAAGCCTTTGTGGATCATTTGGAAATGATTTTATATACCTCTAATTTAGGAGATTCAAGATCAATCGCAACGCATCCAGCCTCCACCACACACTCAAAATTGTCGGAAGATGAACGCCTGAACTTAGGCATCAAACCGGGCAGTATCCGCCTGTCTGTGGGTCTGGAAGATCAACAAGATATCATCAACGACATCTTGCAAGCATTAGAAAAAACAAAATAACAACAAGAAGACATATTAAATAAAAAAGCCTTTGCATAAGCAAAGGCTTTTTTTATTCACTCGCATCCTTCTTAATTCAACGATGCGATCGCTGCAGCATAATTTGGCTCATCAGCAATTTCTGCGACTTGCTCTTCGTACAATACTTTTCCATTTTCATCCAATGTGATGACAACACGGCTCAATAAACCCGCCAAAGGTCCATCAGCGATAGCCAATTGATAAGCATCTGAAAAGTTTGAATCTTTATACTCTGATAATGTCACTACGTTATTTAGCCCCTCTGCTGCACAAAAGCGTCCTTGTGCAAAAGGCAAATCTTTCGATATACATAACACAATAGTGTTATCCAACTGCGATGCTTCTTTATTAAATGCACGTACGGAAGCAGCACAAGTTCCGGTATCTACACTAGGAAAAATATTTAATACAATTTTTTTTCCTTTGAAATCTGTAAGAGACTTATCGGAAAGATCGCCTGCAGTTAATTTAAAATCAGGAGCTTGCTCGCCAACCTGTGGTAAACTGCCTTTCGTGTTTACTGGATTGCCTTTAAAAGTGATTGTAGCCATATAATATGATCGTTTAATTTTTAGTATCCTTGCACTTAAAGGTACGAGCAAAAAAAATATTACACAACATTTATTAATTTTAGTCAAACATTTATTATGTTAGCATTGTATTTGAAAGAGGAATGTTAACCAAACAATAAACACTAGTATGAAGAAACTACTATTCTCAATACTTTGTGCAAGTCCGTCACTCTTGTTTGCACAAGGATCACAAGTGAATCTACAAAGTCCCAAGGCAGTGGGAATGGGAGGAGCAGGCTCTGCTTACTTTTTAGATGAATCTTCCATTTTCTATAGCCCGGGTGCTTTAGCAAAAATGGACCATAATGCTATTTCAGTTGCAGGTAATGCCGTAATGTACAAATCTGCATTTCAAGAGGTTGGAAGTACAGTTGTTTATCATACTAGAAATCAGATTTCAACTCCTTTTTCATTATTTGCCGCATTCGGCCCTAAAAATTCCTGGTGGAAAGCCGGTATTGGAGTCTACACACCTTATGGTGGAGCCGTCGATTGGGGGAAAGATTGGGTGGGTAAATTCAGTTTGGTTAGCCTTTCGCTACGTGCAATCTATATTCAGCCCACATTAAGTTTCAAACTAACTGAAAATTTTAGTGTTGGGGGTGGTTTTGTATACAACATTGGTACCGTAGACCTCGAAAATTCTGTTCCTGTATTCTATCCGGACGGTCACGCCGGATTGGCAACCTTAAAAGGAACTGGAACTGGAACGGGGTATAACGTGGGTATACATTATAACCTAGAAGACGAATTTGCCATATCGGTAAGTTACCGCTCTAAAGTCGTCACCAAACTTAAAAATGGGGATGCAAATTTTGACGTACCTGAATCCGTCGCAAGCAACTTCCCTGCGGGCAACAAATTCAGTGCTGAATTACCGCTACCATCCACATTTGCCGCAGGCATCGCCTTCCCTATTTCGGAGAAATTGAAGATGGCTCTTGATGCAACGCTCATCAACTACGACATATATAAAGCGCTAGATTTCGATTACAAAGAAAACACGCCCGTATTGCAAGATACGCATTCACCAAAAAAATACGATAAAGCAGGATCCGTCAAAGCAGGATTGGAATATATTGCTTCCGACCGCTTGCAATTACGTATAGGTGGCGGTGTGATCGCAACACCGGTGCAACAGAGCGCCTATGTTTATCCCGAGACACCAGACAACACCAGATACTTAATATCGGGAGGTTTTACAATAAAACCATCACCAAAATTTGACGTCACAGGTTCCTTTGCGTATCAACGGATTGTGGCTCGCCAGTCAACCAACGTGGAGAGCCATCTATCAGGTACTTATGCAACAAATATTTTTGCTCCTGGTATTGGTGTAAGCTATAAATGGTAATTAACAGCCAAATTTGACTAAGATGAAAAAAAACAAACTTTATATAGCTGCGGCGTTAGCACTTTTAGCGATCGCCTCATGTAAACCGACCTTGGACGAATATACGCCTTCGGCTGGATCGCTTAATTTTTCAAAATATGTTGCCATCGGTAATTCATTGACAGCAGGATATGCCGATGGCGGACTCTACTTAGAGGGCCAAAAGGTGGCTTACCCCAATTTAATTGCGGAACAATTGAAACAAGTGGGTGGAGGTGAGTTCAAATCGCCATTTTTCAGTGAAGATCAAGCCAATGGTTCTGGCTATATTACGCTTACAGCACTTGTCAATGGACAGCCTGTGACGGCACAGGTAACCGATAAATTAGCTTATCGCTCGGCTTCACCAAAATTATTGACCAAATATACCGACCCGATCAACAACCTTGGTGTACCAGGCATGCGTATGGATATGGCTTTTGTAGCTGGGATAGGGTCACAGGCCGGAAACATGTATTTCGAACGCTTACTACCTGACGCGGATGCGATGAAAACATATTTTGCCTATTCAACGACGCAAAACCATACCTTCTTTAGTTTTGCTTTAGGCAATAACGATGCTCTAGGCTGGGCGACTAACGGTGGTGTAGAAGATGGACCAACATCAACATTGACTTCTACTGCGCTCTTCACGTCTTTATTGGGCAACTATGTAACGACATTAACAGCAGGAGGTCAAAAAGGCGTACTGGCCACAATTCCAGATGTAACAGCAACACCTTATTTTACGACGGTAACCCGTGCTGCTTTATTGGCAGCTGTGAATGCAACAAATCCGCCGACACCGGTAACAAATATCTACATTGCAACAAAGTCAGGTCCTCGTGCAGCTACTGATCAAGATTATTTTGTTCTCCCTTTCTCTTCAACAGGATTATTGGGGAAACCAAATGCGGCACAAATTCCGTACGGCTTACACCCACTGAATCCTGTGGAAGACAAATACGTGCTTGATGTAAGCGAAACGGCAACAGTTGTACAACGTATCAACGAGTATAATGCGGCCATCAAAGCTGCTGCGGACTCAAAAGGCCTGGCTCTAGCGGATGTACATGAGTTCTTGAATAATGTAAAAGATGGTGTTCGTATCAACGGACTAGCGGTTAGTGCAAAATATATCACTGGAAATGCTTTCTCTTTGGATGGTATCCACCTAACGCCAATTGGAAATGCCCTAATGGCCAACATCTTCATCAGTGCGATCAATTCAAAATATGGATCGAAGATCCCACAAGTTGACGTAGCAAAATATCGCGGTGTTAAACTGCCAGATACTGCCCCTGCTTCAAACTAGTTAATGATCTACATACTGACAAAAGGCAGACGAATATTCGTCTGCCTTTTTTGTATATTTGTTTAGTATAGATTGAACTACAAAGCCCTCGTATGGTTTGAAAAAAGGAAGTGAAGTATCATATCATGTCCCACAGCCTAAACGAGCAAAAAAGAATAAAATAAAATAAGATGAAAATCAAATTAAACCGTGTCAACCAAGCTGTGCATTTCGAAGCCAGCAGTGAATTATCCCCTGTCAAAGTCAACATTGATGGCTCGGAAGCTATCGGCGGTGAAGGTAAAGGTGTTCGTCCAATGGAATTGGTTTTAATGGCACTGGGTTCTTGCAGCGTCTTTGACCTCCATAGCATACTTGTAAAACAACGCCAGCAAATTGACGATATCCAGGTCGAAGTAGAAGGTAAACGCCGGGAAGAAATTCCACAAGTATTTACAGATATTCACATTAATTTTTTCCTAAAAGGTGAAATTGATGAGGTAAAAGCAGCCAAAGCGGCTGAATTAGCCGTTAAAAAGTATTGCTCAGTACACGATATGCTTGCCGCTGGTGGTATTAATATCACATATTCTTTGAAAATAAACTAAGAAAATACTTTCTGGGCATCTGATAATCCTCCACATGCGATGTGGAGGATTATTGTTTTATCCGTGTTGCATTCATTCCCATTTACCGACAGACAATAGAATCTGTAGCAGGATTTAACTTTACTAAGGTTAACTGATTTACAAACGATTCTGTTCTTCTGTTCTAGTGGGCTGATTACTGCTTTTGACTTTCTGATTTCCAAAATGATACCGCAGCGTCAGATTTACTTTTCTAGTATCCCGATAGTCCCTATAAAAATTATTTTGATCGCCGTACTTGGATGATATCGTCATTTTCTCTGTTTTGAAAATATCCATAAATGATAGATTTACTTCAAATTTCTTTTTAAAGAATTTTCGATTTGTCATCACATAGGTACTTGAATACCCTGTAATATGAAATGGCCCCTGTATCGTGGGCGATGTAAATGTATTACCCAGTTCAAGGTTCCAACCGGCATCCTTATTCAGCACATAGTTGGTGCTTACGTTTCCGTTGCCGATATACACATCATTCTTGTGCAATACGTCATCAGTACCCATAAAGTAATTCTGGTTATACATCCCCTCTAGCTGCAGATTCAATCCCCAGCGCCCGGTCAGCTGAAAACTCTTTCCTAAGTCTATCCCTGCCCCTTGTCCTTTCTTGATATTGGTATATTGGAAAATAAGTTGGTGATTGTTGTTATCTTGGCGGGAAATTTCCATATTGGGCCACTTTTCAAATCGGTAGAAGAGATCGATATTCCAGTTGTTTTTTGTCCAGGTCAGATTCAGGTTATGAACGATCGTCGCCCTTAAACGTGGGTCTCCCTGAAAATAAGAAAAACGATTGTAATAGGATTTTGCGGGATTAAGCCAAGAGTAAGAAGGTCGGCTGATACGCTTCCCATAAGAAAAACCAAACTGCTGATCGTCAGTCAAGGCATATTGCATGTAAAATGTCGGAAAGAGCACAAAATAATCACGCTTATTGATATCAGCTGGTTCGGATACAATACCTTCCAAATCGGTATATTCTCCCCTTAAACCTGCTTTCCAGCTCCATTTTTTCCAGGCATAGTCCAATGAGCCATACAAAGCCACATTACGTTCTTTGTAATCAAACACACTACTCTTATCAGGCCTTTGCTCGAGCTCTCCTGATTCATCATCAAAGAAAGCAAGGGTACTCGTCGTTTTCACATCGCTAAATTTTCCACCAAACTCCATCCCCAGCTTCTTTATTTTTCCGGTGAAATCTATCTGGGAAGAAAAAAGCCGATTTTTATTTCCATTATTACTAATAAATCGGGTATCTGTCGGTTCCTCCCCCTTAAATCGCAGCGCTGTCAGTACATCCTGATCATTTGTCGAATGATTGTCAGTGAAGTAGGATGACCAATTTATGCTCCACCTGGAATTAAGCTTCTTTGTTACCTGAAGGTAGAGGTTATTCGTTTTTGTCGATCGTTGATGATCATTGGTGGTAAAATAACTGGACTCCTGTACATGATTTTTATCGTATATAATGGTGGGCACCTCATAAATACCATAGGTTTTCGGTCCGTAATATCCATTTAGTCCAGCATTAACCGCCCAGGTTGTATCGGGTGTATAGTCTATCGAAAACACATAGCTGTTCTGACTGTTATTGGTATCAAATCGATCCATGACACCTTCCCATGAGGTTTGCTCATTTGGATAATAAACATAATTCGTTTCATAGCGTGCGTAAGTCCCTCGTCCGAAATTATACGTACCTCGAAGATTGAATTTTTCATTTTTATAATACTGGGTTAGTCCAAACAGTTGCTTCCAGGTACTGCTTTTTTCGGCCAATGCAACCACCGTGCCTCTATAGCCATATAGGTTGGATTTGGAAAGTTTAATATTGATAATCGTACTTCCCTCAGCTTCATATTTTGCAGGTGGATTGGTAATAACCTCTATCGATTGCACGTCGCTACCTGCTGTATTCTCCAGATAGGTTTTCAGTTCGTCCCCCGTGAGCATCACTTTTCGGTCATTAATGAGGACAACAATATTTTTGTTTCCACGGACCATTAAATCCGCACCATTCACCATCACCAATGGCGTACGCTTCAAAATATCCCAGCTATTCAGTGCTGAAAGATTGGAATTCTGAACGTTGAACTCTAAGCGATCCAACCTACGGATCAATCGGGGAGCTCGACCCACGACCTGCGCTTCTTCAAGTACCTTTGCTTCGGGAATAAGTTCAAGTAACAAAGGGCGTGAAATGGTATCGCTGCGAAAAAAAAGTTCCTGAGACTTGAAGTTCAGATAGCTTGTCCGTAGATAGTATCCACTAGGATGATCCAGCGTAAGTAAGAATTTTCCAAAATGGTCAGTCTTTACTTCACGGATCTCTTGATAGTTGCTATCCAATAGCATAACAGTCGCTCCCGCCAGCACAATTTTGTTTGCATCCTGTACTTGTCCCCCGATTTGCTTGGTCTGTGCCGAAAGCAACAAGGGGAAAGCCAGAAAAAATAGGATCAATTTCATGTACAAATAATTAGTATTTTAATAGTAGTATAGCTTATCCGCATTATTCTATTTGTTAGAATTTATGTTTTGTAATACGTAGGCCAGTTTGTGGTCATACCTATTTGACAATCGCGGCCATTTCATACGCTGATATTCTATGCTTCAAAAGTGTCTATAGTGACGGCAAATAATGGTTAATAAAGGGTTAATACTGGGTTAAGGTATATTATCTTAGCCCTCAGCAGTTATATTTGTGTATGGAATTGAAACCCAAAAGTTATATCGTCCTCTTCGCGTTATTTTTTGCCGTACTTATTGGCATACAGGGGTATCAATTGTACAATACTTATCAGCTCAAACAGCGTGATATTTTTGCCACTGTGAAAAGCAAGCTGGGCAAGCTTCATGACAACGACAAGCTTTTTGATGATGATTTAATGAGCAAAGACATTGCTAGAGATTACTACATCAAATTGGTTAAACATGAGATAACGGCCGAAAAATTAAAGGAGTTATACCATGCAAACGCCCATAAAACATCCCAAAGGCTCACGCGATATGTCGACAGCTTATTTCAACCCTTGGGAATGGATGTCATCCTGAAAAAGGAAATTTTGGGTATTTACTTCAAGAACCTAGAAAAACAAATCGCAGCGGGGCCTATCACTGTCTACATAACAAATGGAACGTTTCGTCAACCCGTAGAACTCTCTTCAAGCGAATGGATAACAGAAAAAACAGAAACACAGAAAATCAAAGACAGTATCCAAAGCCGAGAGATCTTGTACACCTTTTTTGTACATCGGAAAACTTCCTTTGAGGTAACGAATCTCAACTGGATATTGTTCAAAGAACTTACTTCGCTCCTATTGAGCACCTTATTTATTCTAGCCGCTTTTCTTTGGCTTTTTTATAGAACCATTCAGAATCTCCGAAAACAGCAGAAACAGATCACCGTACTGCACGATGTCGTCGACAATATTTCACATGAACTCAAAACACCTATTGCAACCCTGAAGATTGCCGCTAAAACACTTCGAAAATCAACAGACGAAAACATTATAACGGTTATTGAGCGACAAGTAAATCGCTTGGAACAGACAATTGATCCCCTTAACGAGAACCTTCAAACAACTGATCAGCCTCCTGTTACCAGAGCAGAACTTCAAGCTATTTTCGACGATTTTCAATTGACCAATCCGGCTATCGCATTCCAATTAAGTCCTTTGCCTGACGGCAAACTATGCCTGAGCCCAAATGATGCGACAACATTATTTCAGAACCTGATGAACAATGCCGTAAAATATGGTGCAACTTGGATTGATATCTTTTTTGAGGATCAAAAAGGTAAACTCTCGGTTTATATACAGGATAACGGTTATGGCATGGAGGAGTCCGAGCTACCCTATATTTTCGACAAGTTTTACCGTATCCAAAAAGACAATGTTCACGACACCAAAGGCCTGGGAATCGGCCTTTTCCTTGTAAAAAAAATCGTCGATCGTTATCACGGACAGCTTACTGTAACCAGCGAACCCAATGTCGGGACTACGTTTAAAATCCAGCTGCCGCATACGCTTGTTCCATCATCGGAAATATGACCAAAAACAAGGATAAGCTGTGAAAAGACAATAGGCGGCCATAGACTAAAGCATTTATATTAACTCAACTACTGAAAACAAAAATGAATAAAATATTACTCGTTGAAGATGATCCAGATTTTGGTTATATGCTTAAGCAGTACCTTGAGCTATCCACATTTGCCATAGACTGGATAGCGCAGCCCAATGATCTGACGGAAAATTTCCAGCTGCTAGCCGATTACGATCTGGTTATACTGGATGTTATGCTTCCTCAAATCAGTGGTTTTAGCCTCGCCAAAGAAATCAATGCACTATACCCTGCTTTACCCTTTATCTTCTTAACAGCAAAGGAGCAAAAAATAGATAAGCTCACGGGACTAAAAATCGGTGCAGATGATTATGTCACTAAACCTTGTGATCCCGAGGAACTATTGCTTCGCATACAAAATATATTAAAGCGGAATCAGAAAAATAGTACTCCAAAATCGATCGCCATCGGGAGCTATCTATTCCATCCTGAACAATTATTATTAAGCCATACTTTGGAACAATTTAAGCTCACTGAACGTGAAGCACAACTTCTCCTCTTTCTATGGCAACACAATGGTCAGCTTGTCACACGTGAAGAAATCCTTGAAAAGGTATGGGGAAATGCAGATTTCTTTACAGGAAGGAGCATGGATGTCTTTATTACGCGAATCCGCAAATATTTAAGTCTGGATCCCAATCTGAGCATCAGTTCGAATAGAGGTATCGGATTTACGATTCAATTTTAAGAGTTATCCAGCAATCTCTTCCTTCCGTTTGTTCCATAATTTCTCTGCCCAACGGCCGACAAACCAAAAGGACACGGCCAAAATTAAAAAGAACACTGCTCTATTGATATTATCCCAGAGATACTCGACATAGCGGGTATAGATATTGAGCACTAAAAATACAAAGCCTACTTCTCTGCTGACGTTATCTTTCGCTTTTAAGCCGTAGACAACCAGGAATACCGACACGGCAGTGGATAAAATACCCCAATAGAACATATGGTATTGACGTACAGTCGTCCATTCATAGAAATCAGCATAATTTCCAAAAATAGAAAGGGTCCACAAGGATACCATCAGATAGATCAATCCGACAATATAACTGATGGGCTGAAAGATTTGTAGCCGTTCAAACCTGGGTTGAACCCAAACAGCCAACGCGGTTATCAGTGCCCCAAAAATGGTAAAACGCAGCGGATAGTTCATCCCCCAAAACTTAAATCCCCAATTGCTATGGTAGGCGGTCTCGGTCGCAAACCATACGCCCAAGGCCAAAAGCATAAACGTCCAAATCAGCTTACTCTCGAGCTTAACGGCAAGAAAGCCATAAATCGCCACGGAGAGTAAAAATAACAGGGAATAGTGCATCGTATCTTTATCCAATACTTTACCCATAAACCCGATACAGGCCGCAGTTCCGAAAACCCCAATCAGCATCATGGTTTCCGTGGATAGATTTTTATAAGGATAGCGTTTCTTATACCGAAAACCCAGCGTATAGAATAATACAGCCACGGCAGCGAAAAAGAAGCAAAATAGGATATTAGGTGCTTCGTAGAGGGTATCCACAAAGGCCAAGAATGATGCATCTGTAAACAACGAAAAAACAGCGAAGACCAGAGATGCCAAGGCAATCCAAAAGGCATATCTAGCCAGTTGTCCCCAATCAAAACTTTTCACGTCTAAACTATCCATCAGCTCGTTCGCTTTTTGTTCATCCAATAAGTTCTCTTTCTTCCAAAATTGGACAATATCGTCGATCGATTGTTTCTCTTGTTTGCTGACGTCGTATTTTCGCATAAATTTAGATTTACTGTGCAAGGTACATTATTTTTTTAAATCACTTGTATATCACATTTTGTTCCAAAAGTCAGATAGGCTCGCATAATTCCTTTAAAATCTGTAATTTTGCATGTTTTGCATTTAATCCCTCACACGGGGACCTTAAGGAGTTTTCATGGCAGTAAAAAGAAGCCCAGATTTGGGCGAACAAAGTGAAGTTCAGGTATTTGGAGCGCGTGCGCATAATCTAAAAAATATAGATGTTTCTTTTCCGAGAAATGAATTGGTTGTTATCACAGGTTTAAGTGGCAGCGGAAAGTCTTCCTTGGCTTTTGACACCATTTATGCCGAAGGACAACGTCGGTATATGGAGACATTCAGTGCCTACAGCCGTCAGTTTTTGGGTGGCATGGAACGTCCGGATGTGGACAAGATATCGGGCTTAAGCCCAGTGATCTCCATTGAGCAGAAAACCACCAGCAAAAACCCGAGGTCCACTGTTGGAACCATTACTGAGGTGTATGATTTTATGCGTCTACTATTTGCCCGAGCAGGAGAAGCTTTCTCCTATGTGACCGGGAAGAAAATGGAGCGTATGTCGGACGATCAGGTTATCGAACGGATTTTGACTGAGTTTGAAGGACAGGCCCTGAACATCCTGGCACCAGTGGTTAAGGGACGTAAAGGCCACTACCGTGAGTTGTTTGAACAAATCCGTAAGCAAGGTTATGTGAAGGTACGTGTGGATGGAGAAATATTGGACCTTGTTCCAAAAATGCAGGTCGACCGCTACAAAATACACGATATTGAAATCGTCGTAGATCGTTTGAAAGTAGAGCGTGAAGATAAAAAGCGCTTACAAACTTCCGTGATGCAGGCGATGAAAACAGCGAAAGGTATCATCAAGGTCTCCACGAAAGATAATCAGGAGCAATTCTATAGCCGTTATCTCATGGATGCCGAATCGGGGATCTCTTATGATGAGCCACAGCCAAATACCTTCTCATTCAATTCCCCATACGGTGCGTGTCCTACATGTGATGGTTTGGGCTATATTTTTGAAATTGATAAGAATGCCGTTATCCCGGATAAAAAACTAAGTATTCAAAAAGGTGGTTTGGCCCCTTTGGGACCTACCCGGGAAAATTGGACTTCGGAAGTATTGAAAGCTGTCGCAAAAAAATTAGATTTTACCATTACGACACCGCTTGAAAAACTAACTGAAGAACAGATTGACCAGCTTTTATTTGGCAATAAGGAAGAGCCTATCGTTGTCACTGTATCTTATGGAAGTTATGGCACGCGTGAATATCGTGTTGAATTTGAAGGAATCTTTAAGATGCTGGAAGAGTTTTCGGGAAAATCATCGGATGAGGCGCCTTCTTTAGATGACTTCAGAACGAAAGTGACCTGTCCAACCTGTGCGGGAGCACGTCTAAAAAAAGAGTCTTTACATTTTAAAATTGCGGATAAAAATATCCATGAGCTCTCAACGATGGACATTACATCCATCAAAGAATGGTTTGATCAGGTTGAAAGCAAACTTGATGAACGCCAGCTCATTATTGCAACGGAGATATTAAAGGAAATCCGCGCACGTTTAGGCTTCCTGCTGGATGTCGGCCTAAATTACTTGACTTTAGACCGTACTGCTAAAACACTTTCAGGTGGTGAAGCACAGCGGATCCGTCTGGCCACACAGATTGGTTCCCAACTGGTGAATGTACTTTATATTCTGGATGAACCGAGTATTGGGCTCCATCAGCGGGATAACGAACGTTTGATCAATGCACTTAAAAACCTACGCGATATTGGCAATTCGGTCCTTGTTGTAGAACATGATAAAGACATGATCCTACATGCCGACCATGTTATCGACATGGGACCTGCTGCAGGCGTTCATGGTGGGACTGTGGTTGCCGAAGGTACACCAACAGAAATCTTAAAATCAAACTCTTTAACAGCAGCTTACCTCAACGGGACAAAAGAGGTTAAGATTCCTGAGAAACGCCGTGAGGGCAATGGAAAAACATTGTCATTACATGGAGCAACCGGACATAACTTAAAAAATCTGTCTGTCTCTTTTCCATTAGGAAAACTCATTGTTGTATCGGGTGTTTCAGGTTCGGGTAAATCAAGCCTAATCACAGGTACTTTATACCCGATTTTGAATAAACATTTTTTCAGAGCCAAAGCAATTCCACTGCCTTTCAAAAAAATTGAAGGGTTAGAACATATTGACAAAGTCATCGAGATCGACCAAAGTCCTATCGGCCGTACACCGCGGTCAAACCCATCGACCTATACTGGTGTATTTTCGGATATCAGAACCTTATTTGTTCAGCTTCCAGAAGCTAAGATCAGAGGCTATAAGCCCGGAAGATTCTCCTTTAACGTCAAAGGTGGTCGTTGTGAAACCTGTCAGGGAGCCGGATTGAAAGTCATTGAAATGAATTTCCTCCCCGATGTACAGGTTCCTTGTGAAACATGTCACGGAAAACGCTACAACCGAGAAACTTTAGAGGTACGCTACAAAGGAAAATCCATTTCCGATGTACTTGATATGAGCATCAACGATGCTGTGGATTTCTTCGAAAATGTACCGAGTATTTACCGAAAGATCAAAACACTGCAGGATGTAGGTTTGGGTTATATCACCTTAGGACAGTCCTCGACAACCTTATCCGGAGGTGAGGCACAACGGGTAAAATTGGCTACTGAACTTTCTAAAAAAGACACTGGAAATACATTCTATATCCTTGATGAACCGACAACAGGTCTTCACTTTGAAGATGTCAATGTCCTTATGGGCGTTATCAATCGCCTGGTCGGGCGCGGGAATACCATTTTGATTATTGAGCATAACCTTGATGTCGTTAAATCGGCCGATTGGGTCATTGATATCGGTCCCGAAGGTGGCAAAGACGGTGGGCAGGTTCTATTTGAAGGAACACCTGAAAACTTAATTAAAAATAATAAAAGCGAAACAGCACGTTTCTTAAAATTGGAAATGTAATGCCTTTGAAACGGCAGCCGCGAAGTATTATGTTTCACGGCTGCTGTTTGCCCGGGATGGCTCGGTTATTGCGCAGGAATGTTTTCCAACTCCTTGAGCTTTGTCTTACAGGGGGCAATAGATATCGCACACTGATTGACGGCCGAGGAATAGGGCGCAACTATTTATCAATGCCATCCATTTTCATTTGTATAAATGAACACATTAAAGGTTTTTGCTTTTAAAGAACATACGGAATGTCCAGTTGATTTTCATCAGTGTTTATACGCTGTAAATATGGATATTTCTTAACTTTGTATTATATGTCGGATATTATTCAATTACTTCCAGATAATGTTGCTAATCAGATTGCGGCGGGAGAAGTGGTGCAGCGACCAGCGTCTGCCATTAAAGAATTGATTGAGAATGCTATTGATGCTGGAGCTGACAAAATAAAACTTATTGTTAAAGATGCAGGCAAGTCATTGATCCAGGTCATTGACAATGGCTGTGGCATGAGCGTAACTGATGCTCGTCTTTGTTTTGAACGTCACGCAACATCGAAAATTCGTAAGGCTGAAGACTTATTCGCTATCCGCACAATGGGTTTCCGTGGTGAAGCAATGGCCTCCATTGCTGCGATTGCACAGGTAGAGCTCAAAACACGCCGCATCGAAGATGAACTGGGTACAGTTGTTGAGATAGAGGGATCAAAAGTTGTCAACCAATACCCGGAAGCTGTTGCTGCCGGAACAAATATTTTAGTTAAAAATCTTTTTTACAATATTCCTGCGCGAAGGAACTTTCTAAAGAGTAACTCCGTAGAAATGCGTCATATTATTGATGAATTTCAACGTATTGCCTTATCAAATCCACAGATTTTCCTATCCTTGCATAGCGACGGAAATGAGATCTACCATTTGCCGGCTGAGACGCTGAAACAACGTATTGTCCATATTTTTGGCAACAATTACAATCAGCGACTTGTCCCTGTGGAAGAAGATACGTCGATCATCAAGGTAGAAGGTTTTGTTGGGAAACCTGAATTTGCAAAAAAAACACGTGGTGAACAGTTTTTCTTTGTCAACAAACGCTTTGTACGTGATCCATACCTGCATCATGCAGTCATGAATGCTTATGAAGATATTTTACAGGCCGAAACATTCCCTTTCTATGTCTTATTTATCGACATAGATCCTGCACGCATCGATATCAACGTACACCCTACCAAGACAGAAATTAAGTATGAAGACGATAAGGCTATTTACGCCATTATCCGTTCAGCCGTAAAAAGATCGTTGGGACGGTACAATATTATGCCATCTTTGGATTTTGAACAGGAAACGAGCTTCACCAATCTCATTACAAAAAAGGCATTGGATGAAATTATCGTTCCAACGGTAACTTTTAATCCGGACTTCAATCCATTTGATACAGACAAATCAAAATCTGGCTCGAGCTACACGCGCTCAGAAAGCTACGCTGAAGGACTCAGTAAGAAAACAGGTGGCATACCCAGCAATTGGGATTCCTTGTACCAAATCGTCGAAAAGGAGGAATCTGTTCAGCTGCCATTGCATGCGGAGCCGGAATTGCATACGGATAGCTCACAGGTCATTCAGGTCGAAGACAAGTCATCCTCAAAGCTCTTTTTTCAGCTCCATAATAAATATATTGTTTCTCAGATTCACTCTGGATTTATTCTAATCGATCAACAGGCTGCACATGAACGCATTCTCTTTGAGCAATTTCTTGCGCAACTGGACCAACATAAAGGTCTGAGTCAACAAAGTTTGTTTCCACAGACTTTGGACCTGAATGCTGCAGATAATGAATTAATGAAAGACCTTCTGGAGGACATCAATGGCTTAGGCTTTCAAATTCGTGAATTTGGAAAAAATTCCTATATTATTGACGGAATTCCTGCAGACTTAGGGACAGGATTCGACGAAATAAAGATGATTGAGAAAATATTGGAGGATTACAAAAACAATCAATCTGAGTATAAGCTCGCTAAGCGCGAAAATCTTGCTAAGAGCCTTGCCCGTAATGCGGCCATTAAGCCTGGTACCGCGTTGGACAATACAGCAATGGCAGAGCTTGTGGACAGACTATTTGCCTGTCACTCACCCAATATCTCCATCTATGGCAACCCTGTAATTGTAACATTTACATTGCAAGAGTTAGCGGAAAAATTTGGCAAAAATTAGAAGATAAAATATATGTTTCCACAACTGACACCTGTTATCAAGAATTTATTGATCATCAATATCATATTTTATATTGGATCACAACTTGTACCTGTAGCATATGATTATCTTGCGGTCTATTATCCGGACTCCCCTTATTTTAAAATCTGGCAGGTGATCACGCATATGTTTATGCACGACAAGAAAGATATTAGCCATATCTTCTTCAATATGTTTTCATTGGTTATGTTCGGTCCTATGATTGAGCAGGTACTTGGGTCAAAACGTTTTTTAAATTTCTACCTAGTTTCGGGAATCGGTGCCTGGTTTCTTTATACAGCAGTGAATGGTATACAACTCTATAATGCGACAGGTTCTTTCGCTCCACTTCACGGCATAAGCGGAAACGAACTTATTGCCATAGCCAATACCGGAAATAATGAAGCCCTAACTTACCTCATTCCGATGTTGGGGGCCTCAGGAGCGATTTATGGTGTTCTATTAGCATTTGCCTACCTTTTTCCAAACATACCGCTTCAATTTTTGTTTATTCCTGTACCAGTCAAAGCAAAGTATATGATCGGTGGATTTATCCTCATCGAAATTTATATGAGCTTGTCTAGACCAGGGGATTCTGTGGCTCACCTGGCTCATGTCGGTGGTGCACTATTTGGCTATCTACTGCTTAAACTGTGGAAGATTAGAAAAGGAATTTATTAATATCGTGCGCAATGAATAACATCGGTTTAAAAGATTTTTGGAGACAAACCTATAAAACTGGCTCACCTGTACCTTTGGTGATCAGTATTCAGGTCTGTTTATTTGTCCTCATTTATTTTTTAGACCTGCTCTTCGAATTAAAAATTGTACCACAAAGCTTTTTGGAGCCTATTGTACGTCGATTAAGTTTACCGAGTAATTTCTCAGCATTTATCGCACAACCTTGGTCATTAATCACATCAAATTTCGTTTACGTCAAGCTTCTGACTATACTTTTTGATAGTCTTTGGCTCTATTGGGTCGGTCAGATCTTTTTTACCTTCTTAAACAAGAGGCAATTTCTATTTGTTTATATTGCTTCGTGGTTGCTCGGCAGCATTCTTTATGTGGGCTTTGGATCACTTATTCCCGTTTCTGATAGCGTGCAGCTCATGGGCGGTTCTCTCCCGTTGGCAGCAGTATTAGCCGCGATTGTGACTTTGATTCCCAAGTACGAATTACGCTTTCTCCTTATTGGTACTGTTAAGCTAAAATTAGTGGCTATTATTTATTTTGGACTGGAATTCCTTACCCTTACCATGACCAATCGACCTGCTGCCATTTCGTATTTTGCAGTTATACTTTTCGGAATGGGATTCACTTATGCGCTAAAATCGGGGATGGACTGGTCCACAATTTTCCAGAAAAAACAAAAGAAGCCTGCAAAAATGAAAGTCGTTGTAGGTAACAATATTCCGACAAATCGGAAACATCGTTATGACTTACCCAATCAGGACGAAATCGATGCTATCTTAGATAAAATTTCTGTTTCTGGCTACGACAGTCTAACGAACCATGAAAAAGAAACGCTCTTTAGGGCAAGCAATAGTGGTGACAAGGTTGATGGATAAAAGGACATTTTTAAGAAGAAAACTGGGCTTTATAAGTAAAACAATGTTCCTGGCAAATGTGCTTGCGATCGTTGCATTGCTTATGAGCTATTCGGCGACCTTCATTAATCCTAAATCTTTTTGGCCAATTGCATTTATGGGCCTGGGCTACCTTCCAATTCTCCTTATCAATATTGGATTTATCTTTTATTGGCTACTCCGCAAACGGAAAATTGCTCTTTATTCACTCGTCACAATCCTCATTGGATGGCCTTTTTTGACTAAACATTGGAACATTCGCAAAGAGAATGCCCCTGTTTCTTCCGAGACACGTACCCTGCGCATCATGACCTTCAATGCTCATTTATTCAAAAAAGTAAACGATGAGAAAAAAAACTTTAAAGCCGACGTGGTCCGAATTATCGACAGCATATCTCCCGATGTGATCTGCTTTCAGGAATATATTAGCAAGATCAAAGGAAAACATGTGTTCTCCGAAGAATTCAAGGATAAACTGGGCTATGATTATTTTTTCTTTGAACCTAGTTCTAAAAACGATTACGAGGCTTATGGAATGGCTGTCCTATCCCGCTTCCCAATCTATGATTCAGGTACCATCAGAGACAACGATTACGGAATCAACCGGATTAGTTATGTAGATATCAAAAAACAGGATACACTGATTCGCATCTATAATATACATCTCCGTTCTTTTGCCCTTCAAAATGAAGACAAGGAATTTATCCAAAATCTGTCGAATAATAATGAATCGGATAATTCGAGGACACGTAAATTGAGTCGCAAACTTAAGAATGCCTTCGAGCTTCGTAGCGAACAGGCGCATTCGTTAAAGAAACACATGAATGAATGTCAATATCCTTATATTGCTGTAGGTGATTTCAATGATACTCCAATGAGCTACTCGGTCAATCTAATTGGAGACGGGCTGTATAATGCATTTAAGGAGAAAGGTAATGGCTGGGGAGTAACCCATCATGCCCTGCTTCCGATATTCCAGATCGATTATATTTTTGCCAGCCAGAAATTTCAGGTGATGAACTATCAGATTGTCAAACAAAAATTGTCGGATCATTATCCTGTATGGTCTGATCTTAGACTTAAACCTTAGGCATTTGATACCCCAACGTTTTAAGACCTATTTCAATAAATTTATCTCTTCGGTTTTTGATTTTGTAATACGCTTCACGACCAAAATAATACCGACCTACCAAGGCCTCAATATCGGATTGAATTAAATCATGTAAGTTTTTTGCTTCTTTGGCTGTGACCGCGATCCGCTTTTGGCTATTAAGATATGAAATGAATAGATCAAATTCTGTTGCTGGCAAGTGATAACCACTAATGAAATTCTCGATAGAATATGCCGGCAGATGTTTCGTGAAGCGATCATAAACAAACTCTTCGATTGCATTGGAATGAAATATCTCGCGGTACTTGGCACTGGTTTCATTGGTGTCAATCGGGATAGTCACGTCCGGAAGAATACCGCCACCGCCGAATACAAGCTTTCCTTTGCTGGTTGTAAACATTTCCTTTTGGCTGAATTCGGTATCCATTGTCCATAGATCAAAGCCTGTCATGTATTTTGCTGCATCAAAATTCGCCCGTGCATATTTTCGCTGAATACATCTTCCAAGCGGTGTATAGTAGCGAGCCACAGTCAGATTGATTGCAGAACCGTCTGAAAAATCAAATTGCTCTTGCACCAAACCTTTGCCATAGGATCTGCGGCCGACAATAGTTGCCCGATCCAAATCCTGAAGAGCACCGCTCAGTATTTCGCTCGCTGATGCTGTGCTTTCATTGATCAGCACAATGACCCGGCCATCACCAAAATCACCCGCCTTCTCAGAATAGAAATCCTGGCGCAGTTCATTCGCACCCTCGGTATACATCAACAGTCTCTTTTCTTTGAAAAATTGACCAGCCAGATCAATTGCCGTATGTACAAATCCGCCACCATTATTACGTAGGTCCAAAATAAGATCTTGAGCTCCGCTTTTTCGTAAGTCAATGAGTGACTGGCGGAATTCATCTGCTGTCTTATGTCCAAATCTTCGAATTTTCACATAAGCTGTTTTCGGAGCGATCATATACGATGCATCTAAACTCGAAACATTTACCTGATCACGAATGACTTTTATTGGATTGCCCAATACTACTCCATTGCGTTGAATGGAGATCAATACAGCTGTTCCTTTCTTTCCGCGGATCAGTTTTTCAATTTCGGATTCGGCAACCTTTCTTCCGACAAGATCCTTATTACCGATCTTTAAAATGCGGTCGCCGATACGCATACCTGCTTTCTCAGCGGGACCAGCTGCAACCATCCCAACAACAAGTAGCGTATCTTTCAGGCGAAAGTACTCTACTCCGATACCATCAAATGTTCCCTCAAGCGTTTCCTGCTTTGCTAGCACTTGATTGGGTTTCAAAAAGGTGGAAAAAGGATCCAGGCGGGAAACAACATGCTCAATGGCTTCATCCTGCACGGTGTCTATACTGACATTGTCGACGTAATTCTCGGAAATTAACTGAATGAGATATTGTAATTTATCGGAATTGCCATTGGAGCGCAAACTTGAAAAGGTGGTTTTCTGGTTACTTCCCTGTTCCTCGGCATAATTTTGTCCCAACAGCAAGCCGAGAAGCAATACTGCAGCATATGTAGCGGCTACAAAAATATTTCGTTTAATACTTTTCTGCATGGGAAATCTTCATGAATTACCGAAGATGAGACAAACTATTCAACAATTAATTACTTTATCAAAAATAGCAAGTTTATTCGGTTAAACGAGTTTTTGAACCCATATTTTTACATTAAAAACAAAAAGTTCACGACCTGGTTTTGGTCAAGGAACAAAGCTTGTCCATGATTAAAAGTCTTTATCAAAAATCATAACCAAACAGCTCGTAGGAGTGCCAAACATTTAATTTCAATACATGACAATGATCTCTATAATTTAACTTGCAAATTCGCGTAAATTTATCTTAGTTTGAATTAAAAAGATTCCACTTTATGCACGAAATCGAACCTTATTACAATTGGCGGGACTATTACATCGCCGCTGAAGATGAACAATCCCCATTTTATGGTACAGTCTACAGCGAATTCGATTTTGACAAACAGATCTATAATTTTCTTTTGCACCCACAATGGGATGAATTCGGTTCGCTTACCTTATATCTGAAAATACTGTTTGTAGACTATGAGAAACAGTACTGTATTATCGAACTGATTGGTGAATGGAATGATGCAATCTACAATGACATCATGTTGCTCAAGCGAGAGATTATTGATGTATTGATCAGTCAAGGGATCAAGTATTTTATTCTAATCGGAGAGAATGTACTGAATTTTCATGCTTCAGACGACTCTTACTATGAGGAATGGTTTCAGGATATCGAGGACGGATGGATTGCGGGCATTGGTTTCCGTGAGCATGTTATTGAAGAATTCCAGCAGCAAAATATAGATTATTACATTAATTTCGGTGGTACATTGAACGTGATCCCCTGGCGGACGTTAAAACCGAAACAGGTTTTCCACCATGTAAATGATTTCTTGACAAAACGTCTTGGTTTTTAAAGCCTGCTTATTGTGTCTTTATGCTTTAATCCTTGTTCTTTACTGTATTATCCTGTAACTTTGTGAGTGATGTATGATGTGCTTTGCACATATGCTTTTAATTTTTACGTTTTACTTATACTTACATACTATGTCATTCAGAATTGAAAAAGACACAATGGGTGAAGTTCAAGTACCTGCAGACAAATACTGGGGTGCACAAACAGAGCGTTCACGCAAAAACTTTAAAATCGGACCGGCAGCTTCTATGCCACACGAAATCATCGCAGGCTTTGCTTATTTGAAAAAAGCAGCTGCTTATGCTAACCACGAGTTGGGGGTATTACCTGTAGAGAAACGTGATGCGATCGCTACAGTATGTGATGAGATCTTGGCGGGCAAATTGGATGACCAATTTCCATTGGTTATTTGGCAAACGGGCTCGGGTACACAATCCAACATGAATGTGAATGAGGTTGTCGCAAACCGTGCACAAGTATTGGCTGGACATAAAATTGGTGAAGGTGAACCTGTGTTAAAAGCAAATGATGATGTAAACAAATCACAATCATCTAACGATACTTTCCCTACAGGAATGCATATTGCGGCTTACAAAGCTGTTGCTGAAGTTACCATTCCAGGTGTAGAAAAATTGCGTGACACATTGGCAAAAAAAGCTGAGGAGTTTAAAAACGTAGTTAAAATTGGCCGTACACACTTAATGGATGCTACCCCATTGACTCTAGGTCAAGAGATTTCAGGTTATGTTGCTCAATTGAACCATGGTCTGAAAGCTTTAAGAAATACACTTTCGCATTTGTCAGAACTTGCATTGGGAGGTACTGCTGTAGGGACAGGATTAAATACACCAAACGGCTATGACGTTGTCGTTGCTAAATATATCGCTGAATTTACTGGCCTACCTTTCGTAACCGCTGAAAATAAATTTGAGGCATTGGCTGCTCACGACGCAATCGTTGAAACACACGGTGCATTGAAGCAATTGGCTGTTTCATTAAATAAAATTGCAAATGATATCCGTATGTTGGCTTCTGGCCCACGTTCAGGTATCGGTGAAATCTTGATCCCTGAGAACGAACCAGGATCATCGATTATGCCAGGTAAAGTTAATCCAACGCAATGTGAAGCATTGACAATGGTCGCGGCGCAAGTGATGGGTAATGATGTGGCTATTACAATTGGTGGAACGCAAGGTCACTATGAACTAAACGTGTTCAAACCATTGATGGCCGCAAACTTCTTACAGTCTGCTCGCCTATTGGGTGATGCTTGTGTTTCATTTGAAGAGCACTGTGCAGCTGGTATTGAACCGAACTACAAACGCATCAAAGAATTGGTAGACAACTCATTGATGTTAGTAACGGCACTGAACACAAAAATTGGTTACTACAAATCAGCAGAAATCGCACAAACAGCACATAAAAATGGTACTACGCTTAAAGAAGAAGCCGTACGCTTAGGTTATGTGACTCCTGAAGATTTCGATGCCTGGGTAAAACCAGAAGATATGGTTGGAAGTTTAAAATAAGCTGTGACTTTTATTTCAATAAAAAACATACGAACAAAGACATACCTATTGGCACTTGCCATAGGTATGTTTTTCTTTTTTACTGCCTGCAAATTCAATTCGGATATGCAGAACGAAGGCGCACCCTTTTTACAGGGAGAATGGGTCCAAGACAGTATTCCAGGACAACAGCAGATGATGCAATATACCTTGACCGATTTCAAGTTTACCTGTGATTCTGTTTACGCGACCATGCACGTCAACAATAAGGTACAAACAATTCCGGATAGCTGTTACAAAAATGGATCCTGGACAGAACATGCAAAGGGTATTTATGTTTTGCGTGGAGACTCCATCATTGTCGATGGTATTTATACCAAAGAGAATGGCAAGCAGAAAATTTCAGGCTGCTATCTTTCCGGACAGTATATCCCCCGCTTTAAAGTTGTTTATCATGCTGCGGATTCGGTGGTACTGGAAAGCAGATTAGATCAACGTCAGATCATCTTAAGAAAGACTAAAAATGTTACTTGTGTCCCTCAAAAAAGGTATCAATAATTTTTAGTACAATCTATTTATTATCTTCGTACCATTATCGTACAACCTCAACCTTAAAATACAATGAACAAAGGAATTATCGCTTTGGCATTTGGCGGACTTGCCATCGGAATGACCGAATTCACGATGATGGGTATCTTGCCTGATATTGCCAAAGATCTTCATATCGAGATCCCTACCGCCGCGCACCTGATTGCACTATACGCACTGGGTGTTGTTGTAGGTGCCCCAACATTAGTCCTATTTACGGGAAAATATCCGCCAAAGAAGGTATTACTTTTTTTAATGTTGCTCTTCTTTATTTTCAACGGCCTATTTAGTATTGCTCCAGGTCAATTTTTGATCAGCCTCTCCCGTTTTATGGCCGGGCTTCCGCATGGTGCATTTTTTGGTGTTGGATCTGTTGTTGCTGCTCGGTTGGCACCAAAGGGAAAAGAAGCCCAGGCTATATCTATCATGTTCACAGGAATGACCATTGCCAATTTGGCTGGAGTACCGCTAGGAACCTACCTCGGCCATCATTATTCATGGCGTTTGACGTATGGTATCATCAGTATATTGGGATTAATCACTTTTGCAGCAATTTATGCTTGGATGCCAAAAATTGAAGCTTCCAAAGGGAATAACATCTTTAGCCAGCTCAATTTCTTCAACAAAAAAATTGCCTGGCTATTAATGGCTATTATCGCCATCGGTACCGGTGGACTTTTTGCATGGATCAGTTACATCGCGCCTTTAGTAACCAATGTGTCGGGCATCGCTGCTGATCGTGTACCGTTGATTATGGTCCTGATCGGTGTTGGTATGTTTTTCGGGAATCTTATCGGCGGAAAATTGGCAGATACAATCTCCCCAACTAAAGCTGCGATCGCTAGTTTTTCTGCCATGGCGCTATGCCTTGTGATGGTTTACTTTATATCGCCTTTGGGTTGGACAGCCTATCCTTTGGCATTTATTACTGGACTGGTATCCTTTACCATTGGTTCGCCGACACAACTGATGTTAATTCGCGCTTCAAAAGAAGCTGCAACACTGGCTGCGGCAGGTGGTCAGGCCGCCTTTAACCTTGGCAATACCTTAGGTGCATTTTTAGGTGGCATTCCAATAACCTTACATTTTGCGTACAATACACCGTCCCTTGTTGGTGTGGGTATGGCGAGCATTGGCGCACTCCTAACCCTGCTGTATTTGAAAGCCTACGACAGTAAAAGTCAATAAAAACAGCATAATCAAATGGCGCGAACCAGTTATATCAGTGTACTACGTATTGTTGCGATATTCCTCGTTATCTTGATTCATTCCTCTTCGGGCTACCTAAACAGCAATGAATTTGAGTCATTCGACTGGAGTTATGCCAATTGGATCAATAGCTTCTCGCGCTTTGCCGTACCCCTGTTTGTCATTATTTCAGGCGCTCTGCTGCTACAGAAAGACGAAAGCACGGGACAATTTTATCGGAAACGTCTGTTAAAAATTGTCCCGCCCTTTCTTTTTTGGACGATCGTCTATCTTCTCTATTATTTTATTCGGTACATTGATTTTGACTACATTGGTTTTCCACAAGTTATTAACATTGTGTTAATTCGCTTAAAATCAGGAACAAATGCACACCTTTGGTATCTTTACATGATACTTGGGCTCTACCTTGCAGTTCCTTTCATACGCAAAATTGTTGGCAACTGCAGTAAAAGGGAGCTTGAGATCTTTTTGGGATTGTGGTTTGCAGCGTTATTTTTTACAAATAAATGGTTCAATAGTTACCTACCTAATTTTGACCTGACCTTTTTCTCAGGGTATGCGGGTTACCTTGTCTTGGGGCATTATTTGCGTAATTATCCAATCCAAATGATCAAATTATCAAGTTTTACGTTTTTTCTGATCTGTTGTTTAATTACGGCTTCGGGGACATCGCATTTGAGTGCTTCTCGCGGAGAGTTTGACCCGACACTTTACAACTATCTTTCGCCAAATATCGCATTGAGTGCAGGCTTTTTATTCATCTTCGTGCAAGGCCTTAAACTCCCAGAACAGCTCAACGCCTTCTGGGAATTTATCGACATTCACAGCTTTGGCATTTACTTATGCCATATTTTATTGCTGAATTATATTCATCCTTTGCTTCCATTATCCACTTTGTGGAAAATCCCGGCAGCAACGGTTCTCACCCTGTTGGCGAGTGCCTTACTGACGTATCTTCTCCGAAAAGTTCCCTACGGTAAATACATCAGCGGCTAATTCTGTTATCGGAGCTTCGTTTTACAGTTTCTCTCCTTCGACCTTATTGTACACATAGAGATGTGCATTGGGACCATCGATCGCATGGCCTTCCTGATCTAGTCCAATCAGCTTATTTTCGCCGACCTTCAATTTCATATTTGTCTCTTTCCCTGTGAGATGAACAACGGATCCGTTGTCATGCCACATGACTTTGCCAGTATCCTCAACCTTGGTATTTTTATTAATATATTCACTGACGATGGCAAAGGTATTATCATTCTTTAAGGTAATATTGGTTTTGATACCTTCACAATCTGCACAGGGAATAGTAGCTTCATAGGTACCAGCCCAATCCAGTGAGTTTTGCGATGTATGGGCAGTATCTACTGCCGCGGTCTCATGTACTGAAGAATCTCCTGTAGCATGCGGACTCTCTTTTGAAGTTTGATTGCATGCACTTAGCGAAACTGCTGCTAAGCAAAGAAATAATACGGATAATTTCATATCTATTGTTTTTTGATGTACGACACCGTATAGCAAGCAATTTCAGCGCCAAGAAAAATCAGGTGCCCATGCTGATGCTATGAAAGAAAAAAGGCTTCTTGAAGAAGCCTTTCTATTGTAAATAACTGAATTGTTTACAGTTCAAATAATCTATTGGCTACCGCAAGGGCGATAGTGCATAAAATCCTATTCAGATTAGAATGGTAGATCATCATCATCTGATGAACCAGCCAAATCTACAGGAGCAGGCATATCCGCGTAACCTGGAGAAGATGGTGCTGGAGCAGCATTACCTAATTTTGTTACACGCCATGCGACCAATGAATTGAAATAAGTTGTTACGCCATCTTTATTAGTCCAAGGACGACCACGAAGATTAAAAGATACTTCTACCTCTTCACCAATTGCTAGGTTATCAAAAATTGACGTTCTGTCTTGTGTTGATTCAAAACGGATATACTCAACAAATTGTGGGTTTTCGGCATAAGCTACAATCATATCGCGTTTTTTGAATGATTCTGTCACTTGTTGTGTCGCTCCTATCTCGTGTACTTTTCCTCTAATTTCCATAATCAAAAAAATAAATATTAAAGCGTAAAATTAAGCAATTTTTGAGGAAGAGTTTAATTAACTTTGTACAAAATATGATGGAAGTTTTCAACACCCCCAATAAAGTTATTATAACGTGCAATAAGCGCTTATCACCTTATTTGCAACAGGAAGTTAAAGAGTTAGGTTTTGACATTGTCAGGGCATTTCCTACAGGAGTAGAATTAAAGGTCAGTATAAACGATACGATCAAGCTCAATCTGAACCTGCGCACAGCATCTCAGATTTTGTATTCGTTAAAAGAGTTTACGGCCAATAATCCGACGGAGCTCTATGACGAATTGAGTCAAATCGCATGGGAAGAACTCATTCAATTTGACGGATACTTCTCTGTCAGCTCCAATGTGGACAATGAGACAATCAGTACACCATTATTTGCAAACGTCAAGGTTAAAGATGCAATCGTAGACCGTATCAAGGAAAAAAAGGGTATGCGCCCTAATTCAGGTCCGGACAATAATAAAGCGGTTGTGCACTTGTACTGGAAAGATGACCGTGCTGAAATTTTTCTAGATACCTCAGGTGAAACACTAGCGAAACATGGCTATCGGAAGATCCCGGGAAAAGCGCCCATGTTGGAAGCCCTGGCAGCCTCTACTATTATTGCGTCCAAATGGGATGGTAATTCTCCTTTTGTAAACCCGATGTGTGGATCCGGAACCTTAGCTATTGAGGCAGCTCTGATTGCAACAAACAGAAAACCTGGATTATTACGCATGAACTATTCATTTATGCATTTCATAGGTTATGATGAAACAGTTTTCTTCCAGGAGCGTCGCGTACTTAAAGATCAGATCAATAAAAAAGTGGCTCCGCAAATTATCGCAAGTGATATTTCGGAAGAGGCAATCAACGTCTCCAAGATGAACGCAAGAACTGCTGGTGTAGAGCAATTAATTTCATTTGAAGTATGCGATTTTGCCGAAACACACGTTCCTAAAGAAGGAGGTGTCATTTTATTCAATCCTGAATATGGTGAACGTTTGGGCACACACAGCAAGCTAGAAATTACCTATAAGCGTATGGGAGATTTCATGAAACAGGAATGCAAAGGTTATAGAGGCTATATATTTACTGGAAATCCAGATCTGGCAAAGAAAATCGGGTTGCGCGCATCCCGACGTATAGAATTTTATAATGGTAAATTAGATTGTAGATTATTAGAATACGAATTATACGAGGGTACTCGCGAAAAAACAAAAGTATTGTATGAATAACATTATTGAGCGCACAGTAGCATTTGTGCAAGACCGGTTGAAATTTGCAGAAGCAGGCCACGATTGGTCGCATATTCAACGCGTATGGAACAATACGAAGTTAATTTTAGAAGATGAAGAAGCAGATGTTATGGTGTGCGAATTGGCGGCGCTATTACATGACATCGCTGACAGTAAATTCCATGATGGCGACGAAACAATTGGCCCTCGTGTTGCCGGAGAGTTTTTGGCAAGTCTAGAAATTTCGCCTGAGATCATTGACCATGTCAAGAAAATCATCTTCAACATGTCTTTCAAAGCAAGTTTAGGTGAAGTTTCATTCCATTCAAAAGAGATGGAGATCGTGCAAGATGCTGACCGTCTAGACGCTATTGGCGCAATAGGTATTGCCCGCGCGTTTAGCTTTGGCGGAAACAAAGGCCGTGAGATGTATAATCCCAATGTTCCCGTTCAGGAATATAAGGATAAGGAAGCGTACAAGCATTCGGAGGCTCCTACAATCAATCACTTCTACGAAAAGCTACTATTGTTAAAGAATAAGATGAATACAGAAGCTGCGAAAAGAATCGCAGCGCATCGCCATGATTATATGCTCAGCTTCCTAGATGAGTTCATGTCCGAATGGAACGGTAAAAAATAAATTACACTTAACAATTCCTAAATATAAAAGTGGTACTTTAGATCTTGTACATCGAGATAAAAAGTACCACTTTTTTTGTCCTATGTAAAATCAGCTTTTAAACAGATTTGTAAGAAACGATCCTATCATAAGGGGTCGATTTTTTACCACAAACATCTTAATCGGTAATATAAATGCCCAAAAAGAGAAATAGAATAGGAATAAATCAACGAGTGAAACGTGCAAATTATGCCGTTGAAAACAAACACTCATACATAATTATCACATGAAAAAACATATTTTTAGCTGTCTGACTCTAGCCATGGTGATCTCATCGTCGGCATTATTTGCACAAACTAAGGCCATTGCACATCGTGGCGTATGGAAAAACAGCCATCTTCCACAAAATTCCATTGCTTCTTTAACAGCAGCCCACGACCTTAAGCTCTTCGGATCCGAATTTGATGTGCATTTGACCAAAGACAATATTCTTGTGGTCAACCATGATAATGATTTCTATGGTATCGATATTGCCACAGCAACGTACAAGGAGCTCTTAGAAAAGAAGCATCCTAACGGTGAATCTATTCCCACCTTGGAAGAATATCTTAACGCTGGAAAAAAATTGAAAGGTTTACGTCTTATCCTTGAATTGAAAATCAATAAACTAGGCGTAGAACGTACACTTGAAGCGACAACAAAAACGGTGGAAATGGTTAAAAACTTGAAAGCAGAGAAAGTCACTGATTATATTTCCTTTAGCTTTGAAGCTTGTCAGAAGATTCACGAACTGGCGCCTAAGGCCAATATTCAATACCTCACAGGCGATAAAACTCCTGCTGAGGTGAAGGCTGCAGGAATAAATGGTTTGGATTATCACTTTTCGGTTTTCAAAAAGAATGCGACATGGCTGAAAGATGCACATCAACTTGGCATGAAAGTGAATGCGTGGACAGTAAACACAGAAGAGGAAATGACAAATCTAATTAATCAGAAAATTGATTTTATTACAACTGACGAACCTGAATTGTTGCTCCGTGTATTAAAGAAATAACAATACCGTTGAAATAGTCATGGTTCCTAATCAGTCGACCACTTATCAGGCCGACTTAATGAGCATGACCGTTTCAGTACCTTTTTAAAAACTAGATTCTAAATGAAAAAAAGTATTATTCTCGCTTTAGCGCTCTGCCTATCCTTTCTGTCTTATGCACAGGAATTTATTGCAGCCAGCTATAATATCCGTCAAAGAAATACCGTTGATGTTGACAATATGTGGAACGACCGCAAAGTTCCGCTAACCAATCTGATTAAATACCATGGCTTTGATATCTTTGGTATCCAAGAAGGTTTTTTTGATCAGGTTCAAGATCTTAAAAAGCTCCTCCCTGGATTTGATTACGTGGGTGTTGGTCGCGACGATGGTGCACAAGAGGGCGAGCACTCGGCTATTTATTACAATACAAATCGCTTTAAAGCAATAAAGAGCGGAACTTTCTGGCTTTCGGCAACAGATACCGAACACCCAAATAAAGGCTGGGATGCAGCACTACCGCGGATTTGTACCTGGGGTATTTTTGAAGACAAGGCCAACAAAAAACGCTTCATCTTCATGAACACGCACTTTGACCATATCGGCCGTACTGCACGCACCGAGAGTGCCAAGTTGATTCTAGAAAAAGCAAAAGAGTTTGCCAAAGACCTACCTTTGATTTTAACCGGCGACTTCAATGTGGATGAAAAAGATGAGGCTTATTTCACATTAGCCAATAGCAAAATAGTCACTGACGTACATGAACTGGCAACATTCAAATATGAACCCAATTCTTCCTTCAATGGCTGGGGCAAAAGCATCAGACCAACAGGCCGCATTGATCATATTTTTATTACCAAACCTTTCCAGGTTAAAAAATATGGTATCCTGACGGACACGTATATGAATAAATTCCCCTCAGATCACTTTCCAGTAGCAACGACGCTCTCCTGGAAATAATATCATGTTAATTACAACAACCCTATAACACAAACAGCAGGTTCGCTTAGAATCTGCTGTTTTATTTTGTGGAACAGCTTTTTATTTATACCGCATCAGGGATAGCGATTCAGCACGGTGTAGCGCATCTGCTACGATTCTTGACAATAGCTATGGTTCCTAGCAATTGCTTTAAACTTTCACATAAATTAACAGTCGATATGTTTAATTTTGACAGCAAAACAATAACATGATGAAATTTCCACTATTATATTGTACACTATTTGTCTCAGGACTACTTTACTCCAATGCAAGCGAAGCACAGATTTTTAAGAAAATCAGTGAAACACTGACAAAAGCAAGTCAGGGCCAAACCGACAGTACTAAAACGACGACAGCATCAAATACTAAAGCAACAGCATCAAAATCCAACACCTTGACGTCTTTATCCAACAAAGATGCTTCATTGGGGATCAAACAGGCTTTAAGCAATGGTTTAAATCTGAGTATCGAATCTTTAGCCAAGAAGGATGGTTTTTTGGGTGATGCGGCAGTAAAGATTTTGATGCCTGCCGAAGCACAGAAAGTAGAAAAAACACTTCGTGCTGTTGGTATGGGAAAATTATGCGATCAGTTTATACAGAGCATGAACAGAGCTGCTGAGGGAGCCGTCAAAGAGGCTGCCCCCGTATTTGTCAATGCACTTTCAAAGATGACAATTACAGATGCGACCAATATTCTTCTAGGCAGCAAAGAAGACGCCGCGACAACGTTTTTTAAAACAAATACATCGACAGAGTTAACGAACAAATTTAGTCCAGTTATCAAATCTGCCATGGGTACTAACAATGTGGACCAGTATTGGACACAATTGACCTCAGCTTATAACAACCTCCCATTAGGCAATAAAGTGGAGACAAATCTTACTGCCTACGTTACGCAGAAAGCAATTGATGGTCTTTTCATCAAAGTTGCCGACCAGGAGTCAAAAATTAGACAGAACATAGGCGGCAGCAGAAATACCAATATTTTACAGAAAGTATTTGGTTACGCAGACGAAAAGAAATAGAGAACGATACAATAAAAAGAGGACCTGTCAACGATTTGATAGGTCTTTTTTTTAATGTGGGATCATCCAAGATTTCTGTTCACATATCTATGGGTAAAACTTTACTGTTCAAAAGCGCTACAGCACATTGTATGTAGCAATAAATTATAGATAACAATAAATTCCTTTCAGCGGGAATTGGGGGCGTGCCCCCTCCTATGAGTTTCAGTTATTGTCAGTTTGTTAACAAATAGAATCAAACCTGTAGAGTAGGGACAAATTGTTTGTAAATGCAACCAAATTAAATTGCAAATAAAAAGCAATTTATCTAAGTTTGACCACCCTTATCACATTAAGGCTATTAGAAAATGAGCACATTTGAGATCAACAACATAAGTGATTTTTCGGTATCCGAAAGATTTCAACGCTATGTACAGATTGACACACAATCTGATGCAAATTCACCAACATGTCCTTCTACGGAAAAGCAAAAGAACCTTGGAAAGTTACTTGTAGCGGAGTTGCTGGAATTGGGTATTTCGGACGCGGCAATGGATGAAAATGGCTATATCTATGCAACTATTCCATCCAATACTGCCAAGCAAGTTCCTGTTATCTGCTTCTGTTCTCATATGGATACATCTCCGGACTCTTCTGGAAAAGATGTTAAACCACTGGTTCATCCTAATTATCAGGGCCAGGATCTTGTGCTTCCTGACGACAAGAGTATTATTATCAAATACGCCGAACATCCCGATCTAGCCAATCAAATTGGCAATGATATCATTACAGCGAGTGGCACCACTTTGTTGGGTGCAGATGACAAAGCAGGTGTGGCCGAAATCATGGATGCTGCCCGTTTATTGATGAAACATCCTGAAATCAAACATGGCGATATCAAAATTCTTTTCACACCAGATGAGGAGATTGGAAGAGGTGTTGATAAAGCAGATTTGAAACGTTTAGCAGCAGATTTTGCTTATACAATGGATGGCGAAAAAGCGGGAACCATTGAGGATGAAACATTTTCAGCGGATGGAGCTACATTAACTATTCATGGTGTATCCGTACATCCGGGCTTTGCTAAGGGTAAAATGCAAAGCGCCATCAAAATCGCCAGTGCGGTAATTGATGCACTACCAAAAGATCGACTTTCACCTGAAAGCACCAACAAAAAAGACGGCTTTGTACACCCCGTTCATATCAGTGGATCTGTGGAAAAAGCTGAAATTCAATTTATCGTACGCGACCACGTTACAGCCAATCTAAAGAAACATGAAGATGAGCTGGAAGGCATCGCAAAATCGATTGTCGAACAATATCCAAACTGCACCTATACTTTTGTCGTAAAAGAACAATACCGTAACATGAAAGAAGTGCTGGATCAGCATCCTGAAATTATGGAAATCGGTATGGAAGCCATCAACCGTGCAGGAATGGTGGCCGAAAGAAGAAGTATCCGCGGTGGAACAGATGGCTCCCGCCTTTCATTTATGGGCTTACCTTGTCCAAATATTTTTGCTGGAGGGCATGCTTTCCACGGAAAACAAGAGTGGGTAGCTGTACAAGATATGGAAAAAGCCGTCAAAACAATTTTGCATGTTGTATCTTTATGGGAAGAAAAAGCATAAAGGAAAAATAAATTATAATGAAAAACGACGTATTAAAAGCAATACACTACAGAAGATCCGTATTTCAAGCTTCCTTTACTGAAGAAGAAGTCAGTAAAGAAGATATCTTGAGTATCTTGGAAGCGGCCAATGCTGCTCCAACACACAAAAGAACACAACCTTGGCGTTTTGTGATCTTCCGCAAAGAAGGATTAGAACGTTTAGGCACCGAATTATCACGTATCTACAAATCGGTAACACCTACAGAGAAATATACTGAAGCAACTGAAATAACAATGGGCAAAAAAGCAACACAGTCAAACGTTGCCATTGCGATTGTTGTCAATTATACGGGTGAAGTTCCTGAATGGGAAGAATTAGCTTGTACAGCTGCTGCAGTTGAAAACATGTGGTTGGCTGCGCACTCGCTAAATATCGGTGGATACTGGGCGACTCCAGGTTTAATCAATCACTTGGGTGGTTTCTTAAATCTCGAGGAAAATCAAAAATGTATCGGTCTATTCTACTTAGGACACCACCAATCTGAGGCGCGTGAACCTAACCGTACACCCATTGCAGATAAAATTCGTTGGGAAGAATAAACTTTATATCCTCTCTTATAGAATAACAGCCCATTTATTACAAAATGGGCTGTTATTTAAAACCGATCTCTATTTCTTCTCAATTCCAAAACAATGCGGAGGTTTAATGACAGCTGCTTGTGCCGTATTATTTTCCGCTTTAACGGGGAAAACAATCTTTAAACGGCCTTTTGTTCCCTGCCATTTTGGTCCATTCTGTAGAAGGTGAACCGTTTCATTAAAGAGTAACTGATCGGGTTGCCCTTCGGCAGCAATATTGGTGGGCACTCCATTTTTGTCGATCGTAAAATTGACAATAATTTCGCCACCTCCTGCAGGCGCTACCGACTTCTGATTGAGGTACTGTTCAAAAATTTTCCATCCTTCACGGGGTGTTGCATCCCCCCCGTCCAGCAAAGGTTGAACAGATACCCTATTTTCAGGTTCACTTAATTCTACATCCGTTGTACGCTCAGCTTTGCCGCTAAAATGTTTAAAATATAGCAGGGCCAATAAAGTCACAAACAGTACACCTGCGGTAGCACCTATGGCCAAACGCTGCCATGTGAAATACTGGGCGTGTCTTGTTGCAACAGTATCTTCCACCCTACGATTGAGGCGTTGTTGCAATAGGCTCAATTGCCGGGCATCCACACCATTTTGTAATCGGTAACCATCGATGGCATCTTGTAAAAAGGGATCTTCCAACGCTTCACGTTCCAACTGAAACATCTCCTCTTTACTCATCAAACCATGGATGTAATTATGGATCCTTGATAATTGATAATTATTTTCCATTTTCTTTCCTTTCCATACAGATTTTCAGATTGCGCTTTCCATTTTGAATAGCACTTTTGACCTTATTCAAATCATATCCAGTCAAATCTGCAATATCTTTATAACATTTTTGCTCGAGATAGAACAAACGTACACATTCCTCTTGTTCGCGGTTTAAAGTTTGCATACAGCCTTCCAGTTTCTCGAAATCCTTTTCTTCCCACTTCGCTTCACTGGTATCATTTAGCTTTTGTTCGCTTTCAAACAAATTGTTTTCAATATCAACCTGCGTCGTCCGCTTATCCTTACGTAATTGCATAAGGCAATAATTTTTACTGTAAACGTGTAACCAGCTCTTAAAATTATCGACTTCATATTGACGAAGCTTCTGTATCAGCTCTTCAAATATCTGCATCACAGCATCCTGACTACGATCGGGATCCTGTAAGTATTTAAAGCACACACCATAAAGCAAAGACATATAGGGCGAATATAGTTTCCCCAGTGTAGACAAGTCACCGCTTGTTTTATAGTGTTGTAAAAGCTCTTTTTCGTTCATGCGCAAATCATTCACCTTAATGATGATTTAATATACAAATTTCCATATATAAAAAAAGGAGCTATTCAAAATTACCGAAAAAACAAAAACCGTCCCCATGATAAAATGGAGACGGTCGATAAGAATATACTATGAATTACGGATTTAATTCCCTTGTTTCCAATTGTATCGCAGTGTAACGCCGTAAGTCCTTGGATCTGCAACTACACCTGCGTATTGCCCATAACTTCCAGGTGCCGCCAGCAACTGCTCGTAGTAATCTTTATTTGTTAGATTTCTACTCCACACAAACACCGAAATACCATTCGATCCCCTGAATCCTAGCCTGGCGTTCAAGACCGAATAGGCATCAATATTTAGGTATTGGGATGGTGAAGAACTGGACGAAAATTTAGAACGGTGAAATAGGTCTGCACCTAAAAAGTAAGATCCATTAAGCCCGATCAGCTTACCGCTTTTATTCGCTTCGCCACCCAGCGACCAGGACCATTTGGAAACACCAGGAAGGACGCCACCAGAAATATCTTTAAAAGCCTGAGCTCCGCCAACCTCTTCTAAAGGGACAGGTGCATTGGTAAATTTGACATACTTGGCATCTGTATAGGCCAGTGCTCCATTCAATCGGAGAAAATGTCCGATGTTGATGTTTCCATCCAATTCAACACCCTTTACACGCACCTTCTCGGCATTGGCCAGATAACCACGGTTCACCCCTGGTTCAGGAGTCTGCACTTGGGTCTGGTAGTCTTTGATATCCGTTTGGTACACGGTCAGATTGAGCAGTGAATTGCGTGTTGGATTCGTCTTCACACCAATTTCCTTATGACGGACAGCCTCAGGTTTTACTTCGGCGAGATCCAGCAACACTGCTCCATTGGCTGTCGGCAATCCGCCGACGTTGATACCGACAGGTTTATAGCTGATGGAATACGTTGCGTAAGCATTTATCTTTGGATTGAAGCGATATCTTGCGGAGAGTTGACCAGAGAAATTGTCTGCATCCGCATTGACATCAAAAGTCTGATTGGTATATACACCGTTCTTTAAGGCAAGCAGGGCGGGATCTGAGGTCTGCAAACCACCATAGGTCTGCCTATCGTAGTTGGCCACCTTTTTATCGTAATTGTAGCGCAGCCCTGGGAGGATATGTAATTTTGGCGTCACAGCCCAATCAATCTGTGTATAGGCTGCCAAGCTTGTGCTTTTAATCCCGTAAACGGTCTTGATTCCAAAATTGTCAAATAATCCCGGTGTCTGCCACAAAGCACTGGTAGAGCTTTTTTGAAAACGCCAAAAGGCAGATCCTGTTTCTTCGGTATGTACGGGGTCTGTACCCAGATCCTGCCAAAGGCCAAATAAACCGACGACCCCGCTAACCTTTTCACTGATTTTTCCAGAGTATCTGAACTCCTGTGACCACTGGTTATGGACGGAATTACCTGCTGAAACGGTGTATACCGGAAGTCCTAAATAATCGCGGTCATTGAGCGGGACCCATGTCCATGTCCGCCACGCAGAGGTTGAGGTCAGTGTCCCTTCTCCAATCTTGATATCGGCATTCAATGCGACCCCACCCAATTTATTATCAGCTTTAGATTGCGTATCCAAATCTATCTTACGCTCGAAGGCACTTTTATAAGGCAACTCGTAGCCCAGATCTTTAATAATTGCATCAAATTGTCTATAGTCTGCACGCTGTGTTTTTACAACTCCGGCAACCGCCCAGCCGTAACCATCGGGTTTCTGTGATGAAACATCACCCGAAAGCACCAGTTTGATATTCTCGGTTGGGGTAAACAGCAATTGCCCTCTAAAGCCCAGGTTGTTGATATCATTGATCTTCCTATTGGTATGTACATTAAACAAGTTTCCATCCCGTTGTGTGCCAGAGAAAGAAGCTCTCGCAGCCAGGTTTTTGGCCAATGGCCCCGAGATTGAAGTCTTCGCCTGAATAAAACCTTGGTTTCCGTAGCTGACTTCCACATTGGCCTCTGGTGTGAATTGTGGTAAACGTGAGGTTATATTAAATGCACCTGCTGTTGTATTCTTTCCAAAGAGTGTACCTTGAGGTCCACGCAGCACCTCTATCTGGTCGATATCAATAAAGTCCAGCCAAGTCGCGGCAGGGCGGGCGATATATACACCATCAAGATAAAATCCTACACCAGGATCGATACCATCATTGGTGAGGCCATAAGTTGAGCCCAGTCCCCGGATATTAAGCGTCGTATTACGTGCATTCGATGCATATAACTGAACTGTAGGTACAAGCTCTTTTAGTCGATTAACATTAAATGCCCCTGCATCCTCCAATGCAGCGCCACGAATAATCGATACGGGAATCGGAACATCCTGTAACTGCTCCTTACGACGGCGTGCGGTGACCACTACTTGATCCAATGCTTCCAATCGTGGGGTAAGCTCAATCACTGCCGGAGAATGGTCCACCACGATATGACGGGTTTGATAACCAACAATGGATACAATCAATGAAAATGGCAATTTTTGTCCTGTTACAAACTGGAAAACGCCTTTACTGTCGGTTTTCACCTGGTGTGTAACAGCCTCCAACTGAACCGTTACGCCTTGCAGGGGCTCTTTTGTTACGGCGTCAATTACGGTACCTGTTAACGAGGCATTTATAATAGGTTTAGGGTTTTCTACTTGCGCGTAGGTATGGTAAGAACCTGTTAAAAGCAAGCTAAAAATGACGCTAATTCGAAAAATAGCATTTTTTTTCATAAATTTATTCAGTTTAATGGTGAATCTAAAACAAGTGCCAACGCCAATCGATACTTGCTTCATTGTTAAAACTTTGTAAAAGGGAAGCCTCGGCTTCCCTTTTCTAATATAAGAGAGTGTAAGAGAGAAATTTTAACAACACATTCGTTTCTTGTCACTTTTTAGGGTAACAACAGATCCTTCTACCGAAGCAACCAATAAACTTGTTTTTGGAGAGTAATTTTGTTTCATTCTTTTTATCTTGTTATTTTCTTTTATTTCCTGCTGCATAAACGAATCCGTATATGCACTTATCAGGCAGCAATTTCAAACAACTTTCATCACATTTCTTTTTTATAAAATCAATTACATGGCTAGTTCGATTCATAATCAAGTCAGTCCTTTTTGCTCGCCTTCCTATTTACCTGTAAATCAGATAACGATACAAATATATAAATATTTTTTAAAAGACTACTAATTTGATAGATTTAATGATATTTTTTTTCAAAACCCAATTAAACCTTAACTAACAGCCATTTAGATCCAAAAAAAAGGCTATTCATAGTTCCCTCAGCATGAAAAAAATCGCGAAGGCAACCATCCTACACACCAACAATCCAGCGAAAATCAAGAAGCAAGCGATTTTATAAAAAACGAAGATCTGTGCTACGAATCAGAAAAAAAATCACTCATAACCCCTTGATGAAAAAGCATAAAAAAGGCCGTCCTAGTTAGACAGCCATCTTTACAGTCATATTTTAACGATCTATTTCACCTTGAAACACTTACCGTCTTAGCGAAATAGCACCAGTGCAATCAATAAGGTGATAATAACATTAAAAGTCTGGGCAATCAGAAAAGCATATAGCGGTTTCTTGTTATCTTGAGCAAAAAGATCCTTAAAGTTCGTTTCCAAACCAATGGATGTAAATGCCAGGGTAAACCAGAGGCCCTGTAAGTTTTTCAAACTTCCTTTGACGGCATCAATCTTCTCGGGAGATATCACGAATGAAAAGAGCAGCGATGCAAATACAAATCCCAACACAAACTTCGGGAAACGTTCCCATATAATTTTTAGCGTAGGCTTATCCCGCTTGGTTTCATCATCAACCGATTTCGCATAAGTCCAATAAATACTGATTGCAAAAGCAGCCAGCCCCAACAATACGTTTTGGGAAAATTTCACAATGGTACTGATTTTCAACGCTTCTTCTCCTACCAGGGAACCTGAAGCCACGACAGCACCAGTTGTATCAATACTCCCGCCGAGCCAAGCACCGGTAACTTCTTGCGACAAGCCCATCCACTCCGCCATATAAGGCATGAAAATCATCATTGGAATCGCTGTAATAAGGACCAACGAAATGACATAGGAAAGCTTTTTGCTATCACCTTTAATTGCTCCCGAAGTTGCTATCGCTGCGGAAACACCACAAATAGATACTGCACTCGACAGCATTAGGGACATCTCCTTATCAATCTTTAATTTTTTACAGATCCAGAAAGCAAAGTACCAAACAGACAATACGACAGCCAGTGCTTGAATAAGCCCCAAGGATCCCGCTTTGAGGATATCCCCGAAGATCACTGTAGTTCCGAGCAGAATTAGGCCTATCTTGACATACAGCTCGGTACTGAGCGCCTCTTTAAACCAATTAGGCAGTTTAAAGCAATTGCTGATGACTAAACCGATAATCAAACTAAAAATTACAGCTTCGAGATTGTATTCTTTAACCGTTGCATTCCCTGCCAGCACCAATGCAAATACGGTAAGGATAAATACAACAGGAAATACAACGAATAAATGTTTTACAGATTTCCCCAAAAGAAAGGCGCCCAATATCGCGGTAACGAATACAAAAATAAACTGCTCAAAAAGCTTCATTAAATTTGTCGGGTCGAAAACCGTTGCGACGAGTTCGGCGGAATTACTCCACGAAAAACTAGGTACTGGCGCAACAATTCCTGAGAGTGCGAGAAATATGGTAGCGATCCCCAAAATGACGACTACCCAGTCTTCTGTAAATGTAAATGATCTTGAAGATGTCATATAATGGTTAGGGTTTAAAAGGTTAAATTTAGCATAATTACAGTGACTTTCTAGGATTGTAACACAAAAATGGCCGAAGATTTCTCTCCGGCCATCAACCAAAACCAATAATCTATTATCAATCAAAAACAATATTTATTCTCATCTATCAATTTCTTTGCGATTCGCTGACGTGCATCTTTCACATTAAATGGCTGTGCTTTTGTGAATCTGCGCAAACCAACCAACATCATATTCAGTTCATCACCCTCACCAAAAGAATATAATGCTTCTTTACCGGCAGCGCTGATTTTATCAATAGCGCCATACAGATAGATCTTAGCCATATCTTTTGCATAGTCTGCTTTATCAGAACCTGTATGCAGCAATTTTTCTGCGCGCAACAAAACTGACTCGGTGATATAAACATACCCGATAATATCCGCAATATTCATGAGGATTTCCTCTTCTTTGGAAAGAGACATCATCAATTTTTGCACTGCTGCTCCCGCAATCAATAATCCTGCTTTTTTAAGGTTTGCCACAATTTTCTTTTCTGCAGCAAAAGGCGCATCGTCCTCTTCACCAAAATCCGGAATAGCTAAAAGCTCTTCGGCTACAGCTTGCGCAGGTTCCATCAGTTCCACTTCACCTTTCATGGCCCGTTTTAACAGCATGTCAACGACAAGCAATCGATTCACTTCATTCGTACCTTCAAAGATCCTGTTGATCCGTGAATCCCGATAAGCGCGTTCCATTGGCGCATCTGCGGAGTACCCCATTCCACCATAAATCTGGACTCCTTCGTCTACCACATAATCCAACATCTCCGAGCACCATACTTTGATGATAGCACACTCAATTGCAAACTGCTCCACCGACTTCAATTTTGCTTTTGCTTCATCCATCCCGCCGGCAATCAATGCCTCGTAGGCATCATCAATATTTTGACCGGCACGATACGATGCCGACTCCACAGCAAACAAACGTGTTGCCATCTCAGCCAGCTTATAACGAATGGCGCCAAATTTAGAAATCGGCAGATTAAACTGCACACGTTCATTGGCATACTGCACCGCATGGTTGATCACCATACGTGCCGAACCGATCGTGGCAGCGCCCAGTTTTATACGACCAATATTCAGGATATTTACAGCAATCTTAAATCCATTTTCACGATCAGAAAGCATATTCTCTACAGGAACGGCGCAATCGTTGAAAAAGATCTGACGTGTTGAAGATCCCTTGATACCCAATTTATGTTCTTCAGGATTCATCGTGATGCCACCAAAGTCTTTCTCGACAATAAATGCCGTCAGGTTTGTATCATCATCGATTTTTGCAAATACGATGAAGATATCTGCAAAACCACCGTTTGTAATCCACATTTTTTGCCCGTTGATCAAATAATGTGTCCCCTCGGCATTTAATTTTGCGGAAGTACGACCCGAATTTGCATCCGATCCAGCATTGGGTTCTGTCAAACAATACGACGCCTTCCATTCACCCGTAGCAAGCTTTGGAACATATTTTGCCTTTTGGGCATCATTACCATAATACAAAATAGGCAGCGTACCGATTCCCGTATGAGCAGACAATGCGACAGCAAAGGAAAACCCGCCACCTACCGCATCGGCAACAAGCATAGAAGTGTTGAAATTCTTGCCGAAACCACCATATTCTTCGGGAATAGAAACACCCAACATCCCCAGTTCACCGGCCTTATCCATCAAACTAGGCATAAGTCCTTCTTCTTGCGCATCGATACGGTCCAGCTTGTTCAATACTTCCGTATCCAAGAAGTCCAAGCAGGTCTGACGAATCATTTTGGCTTCTTCATCAAATTCTTCCGGAATAAAAACGGCTGTATAGGGAGTCTCTCTAATCACGAACTCTCCGCCTTTAATTGCTTTATTGTCCATTTTGTTTAAGATTAAGGAGCAAGGAATAAAGAGTAAAGATTGACTCTCAATACCCTATTGCTTTGCTTCTATTGTTTTTAAAAATGTTGTTATTCGTTTTTGCAGTGTAACCACTTGTTCAATTATTTTGACATTATGATCTGATGGAATGTATTCGAATCTCTCTGCAAGAACCAGTTGCGTTTCTATTTCAAAGCAGGATCCCAAAGATATTTTTAAGAAATGAGCAAATTCCTTATTTGAACTACGAGAAGATCCTTCCGCAATATTTGATGGAACGGAAACCGCACAACGTCGCAATTGACTGGTTAAACCAAATTTTTCATCAACAGGGAATAATCTGGTTGTTTCTAAAAGAATTTGAGCCAAATCCATTGCTCCTTTCCAAATTTCTAAATTCCTAAAATTATGCATCTTTTATCTTTGCTCCTTGTTCTTTACTCCTAAGATCAAAGTAACTCAAAAATACCAGCAGCTCCTTGACCAGTTCCGACACACATCGTCACCATGCCGTATTTTTTGCCTCTGCGTTTCAACTCGTTTAAGACTTGGACCGTCAATTTAGCTCCTGTACATCCAAGTGGATGCCCTAAAGCTATGG
Source organism: Sphingobacterium siyangense (assembly GCF_023277505.1). Taxonomy (NCBI): domain Bacteria; kingdom Pseudomonadati; phylum Bacteroidota; class Sphingobacteriia; order Sphingobacteriales; family Sphingobacteriaceae; genus Sphingobacterium; species Sphingobacterium siyangense. Next base: position 6,054,578 of record NZ_CP080574.1, read on the forward strand.
CACCGCCATTGACATTTACTTTCTCTTCGTCTAATCCAAGTTCACGAATTACGGCTAGCGATTGAGAGGCGAAAGCTTCATTCAGCTCAAAGAGATCAATATCTTCCTTTTTAAGACCGGCTCTTGCCAAAGCCTTGGGTATGGCATAGATAGGTCCGATACCCATAATGCGGGGTGGAACACCTGCTACAGCAAAACTAACGAGCTTTGCTATAGGTTTTACACCAAGCTCTTTCACTTTTGCTTCAGACATCACCAAGACAAATGCTGCCCCATCAGAAGTTTGTGAGGAATTCCCTGCTGTCACGGAACCATTCGCTGCAAAAACTGGTTTTAATTTCCCTAAAGCCTCCAGGGAAGTATCAGCTCGAGGACCTTCATCCGTATCAACGACATATTCACGCGTTGCAATCTTGCCGTCCTTCAAATAATTTTCTTTTACGGTGATAGGTACGATACCATCTTTCAAATGACCATTTTGAATAGCTGCAACTGCCTTTTGATTTGATTTAAGTGCAAAAGCATCCTGATCTTCACGTGAGACATTGTAATCTTTGGCTACAGCTTCGGCAGTCAATCCCATACCCCAATACCAATCGGGATGCTCTTTTGCTACGACAGGATTAGGCACAATTTTCCAACCTCCAAAGGGCATTCCGGACATCACCTCTACCCCACCGGCGATAATAACATCTGCCATGCCAGTCTTGATCTTTGCGACCGCTGTTGCAATAGTCTCCAAACCTGAAGCGCAGTACCGATTAACGGTTACTCCCGGGACCTTATCCGTATCCAATCCCATCAGTGAAATGAAACGAGCCATATTGAGTCCCTGCTCCGCTTCCGGCATCGCATTCCCAACGATGACATCGTCTATATCTTCTTTATTTAAATTTGGCACAGTGGATACAAGATGTTTAATAACATCCGTGGCTAAATCATCCGCCCGCATGAAGCGAAATACTCCCCGCGGCGCTTTGCCTACTGCTGTACGAAATCCTGCTACTATGTATGCTTCCATTATTTTTATTTTTTTCGTGAGTAGTGATTTTTAGTTCCGTAAAGGCTTACCCTTGGTCAGCATAAATTGAATCCTTTCAAGCGTTTTGCGTTCGGCACAAAGCTCGAGGAAAGTTTTACGTTCAAGATCCAGTAGATACTGTTCCGACACTTCGGTCGGTGACGATAAATTTCCACCACACATCACCCAGCCCAGTTTTTCTGAGATCTTTCGATCATAATCAGAAATATAATTACCTTCACGCATTGATGAAGCCCCCACATACACGATCCCTAATCCTTGGTTTCCTAAAACCTTGATATCATTGCGTGGAGCAGGCTGAACATAACCCTCATCAGCCAATTCCAGTGCCTTTGCTTTGGCATCTGCCAAAAGGCGGGCACGGTTCATTGTAATTGCAAATTTATCTTTCTGCAAATAGCCGAGTTCATAGGCTTCATAAGCAGAAGTCGAAACTTTCGCCTGCCCAATGGTCAGGAATTTATCTTTCAAGGTGTTCTGAACAATCTGATCCTCCTTAAATTCCTCCGAGGCACGTAGTGTAAACTCTTTGGTTCCACCGCCGCCGGGAATAACACCGACGCCAAGTTCAACCAAGCCCATATAGGTTTCGGCGTGAGCCTGCACAAAATCAGCATGCATGGAGAATTCACAGCCCCCACCGAGGGTCATTTGAAATGGCGCAACGACTACAGGTATTGACGAATAGCGTAAGCGCATGGATGTATTTTGAAAGGCACGGACTGCCATATTCAATTCATCAAAATCCTGTTCTACGGCCATCATGAAAATCATTCCAATGTTGGCTCCAGCAGAAAAGTTTTTCCCATCATTGGACACCACTAAACCGCGATATTCCTTTTCAGCGAGATCAATAGCTTTATTCAAGCCCTGGATAACATCTCCGCCGATGGTATTCATCTTGGTATGAAATTCACAGTTAATGATACCATCACCAAGATCAATAATAGAAACCCCCGTATTTTTCCAGATTGTTTTACTTTCCCGAATATGATCCAATACGATCAGATCTTCCGTTCCGGGAATAGCTTTATAAGATTTGGTCGCAATATCATAATAGTGACGTACACCATTTTCAATTTTATAGAATGATTCACATCCCGCTTCCAACATCTCGTGTACCCAGGAAGCAACCTCCCCATCCTGACCTGGAAGTCGTTTTTCTTCGGCCTTAATTTTAGCTAAGGTCTCTCGGACACCTAGCGCATCCCACACTTCAAATGGTCCTAACTCCCAACCAAATCCAGCACGCATGGCATCATCAATGCGGAAGAAATCATCTGTAATTTCGGGAACACGACGGGACACATATTCAAACAACGGATAATGCATGGCACGGAAAAGTTCAGCGGCTTTATCGCTCCCTTGTTCATATACTTTCATCCGCTTGCGGATATCCTCCACAGGCTTGGTGGCTTCCAAAGTTGCTGATTTCACTTTTTGCTGTGAACCAAATTCCAGTGTTTTTAGATTTAGAGACAAAATCTCCGAATTACCATCGGCAGCTTTTACTTTTTCATAAAACCCTTTCTTGGTTTTCTCACCCAACCATTTATTCTCTACCATCTTACTGATGAATGTTGGAAGTTGAAAGACACCCTTGGCTTCATCTTCAGGCGCATTCTGTGCCAGCCCATTGGCAACATTCACCAGGGTATCAAGCCCTACAACATCAGCCGTACGAAAAGTTGCCGATTTGGGATGCCCCATTGCGGGACCGGTATATTTGTCGACCTCTTCCACTGTCAACCCAAGAGGTTCCACCAAATGAGTAACCGCCAACATCGAATAAACACCGATACGATTACCAATAAATGCAGGTGTATCTTTACATAATACAACCGATTTTCCCAGCATCTTATCGCCAAAATGAAGGATAAAGTCAACTACCTCGGGCTTCGTGTGCGGTGTAGGAATAACCTCCAATAAAGGAAGATAGCGCGGCGGATTGAAGAAGTGTGTACCGCAGAAATGATCTTTAAAATCTTCACTTCTGTCCGCTGTCATCAAATGAATAGGAATACCAGAAGTATTGGAAGTAATCAATGTTCCAGGCTTACGAAATTGCTCAACACGCTCAAAAACAGACTTTTTAACATCAAGTCGCTCAACAACAACCTCTATGATCCAGTCCACATGAGCAATGTCTTTTAAATTATCATCAAAATTACCTGTTTTGATACGTCTGACAAATGACTTGCTATAAATTGGCGAAGGGTTTGTTTTTAAAGCCGTTTCTAGGGAGCTGTTGACAATTCGGTCCCGAACAACCTTACTCTCCAGCGTGAGACCTTTGGCTTGTTCCGCTGGCAGCAGTTCACGTGGAACGATATCCAACAATAAAACCTCAACACCAATGTTAGCAAAATGACAAGCAATTCGCGAGCCCATAACACCCGAACCGAGAACCGCCACTTTTCTAATATTTCTGTTCATCATAACATATTTATTATGCACTTCTGTACATTTGGTTTAACTTCTAAACGATTACTTCTTCCTTGTAACTGGTTGCAAGCTCATTGAGTTTCGCTAAAGAAGCAATCAATTGATCACGTTCATTTTCTGAAAAATTATCCGCTAAGTATTGATTGAAATTACGCACCACATCCTTGGCAATTCTTCTTTTCTCCCGACCCAATTCAGTCAAGTATACTTTTACAGATCTCTTGTCGGTCTCACTCGTCTCACGGTATATAAATCCCAATGACTCCAAATTATTCAACACCCGAGACAAACTAGTTGTTTTAACTCCTGTCAAATTTGCAATCTGAGAAACAGGTGTACCCTCTTTATGAATGTTAATCAAAATATAACCTGCGGCCTGGGTAAAACCGTACTGCGAAGCAATTTGATTATATTTATTGGCAATTGTCTGCCAGCCTGTTTTTAAAAAATAGTCGATTGTCTGATTTTGGTTCATAAGCGTACTCACAAGCTATTTATTATGCTTGCATAACAAATATACCAGTTAGTAATCAGAATAACAAGATCCAAAATATAAATTTTGTCATATATTCGTCAGCATGACGCTGCTCTACATTTTTTAGCCGAAACGACCAATTACAGAAAATGTGGAAAACTTTTAAGCACTGAAATACAACCAAATAAAACAAAACACAAAACTTTTATTAACAGCTCCTGTTTAATAATCAAAATTAATTCCGTTAACTTTGTCCTGAACAAATATCAACATCGTATGGCTTTAGTAAACATACCTCGCTTGGACTTGCTACATTATACACAAGGAACCCAAGAACAACGAAATCAATTCATCCAAGATATTGGCAAGGCATTTAACGAAACGGGCTTTGTAACGATTGCAAATCATGGCTTATCAAAAGAGCTGATTGAAGAATTATATCAGGTAGTTCCTGAGTTTTTTGGTTTGCCGACCGAGACGAAGGAAAAATATGAATTTCCAGAACTTGCAGGTCAACGTGGCTATACAGCAAAAGGAAGAGAAAAAGCGAAAGATGCGAAGACTCCTGATTTAAAGGAATTTTGGCAACGCGGTCAAACGATCGTTGGTGAAGAATACTCCAAGACTGATTTTCCGGATAATCCTGAAGTAGCAGAGATCCCACGCTTTAATGGTGTGACCGCTGAGGTGTATAAAAAATTAGAAGATACAGGCCGGGAATTATTAAAAGCGATTGCTACCTACCTCGACCTGGAAGAAAATTACTTTGAAAAATATGTTATCAACGGTAATTCTATTTTACGTGCGATACATTACTTTCCAATCAGCGATCCTGACGCTTTAGCTCCTGATGCAGTACGTGCAGGAGCACACGAAGATATTAACCTCATCACCTTATTGATTGGTGCCAGTGCAGATGGACTTGAAGTATTGACAAAAGACGGAGAATGGTTCCCTATCAAAGCCAAAGGTGAAGATATTGTCATCAATGTGGGGGATATGTTGCAACGGTTAACAAACAATAAGTTGAAATCGACTACGCATCGTGTTGTAAACCCGCCGCGTGAAAAAATGGGCACTTCCCGTTTTTCTATTCCATTCTTTTTACATCCAAAATCCACCATGAGTTTGGCTTCATTAGATTCCTGCATAGATGCTGAACACCCGAAAATCTACGAAGATTATACCGCTGGTCAGTACCTGGATGAACGTTTGAGAGAAATCGGATTAAAAATGTAAAACTCCGCATCATTTAAATGAGCATAACAACATATAAAAAAGAAATGGCCGATCCTGAGATCGGCCATTTCTTTTTATAGCTCGCTAAACTATTTCAATTTATATCCTATACCGACATTCATAAAGATATTATGCAGTCCAAAACTAATACTTTCAAATCCGGTTTTCATAATATTATTGAAGCCATAATCCAACTGTGCCAACGCAAAAAATCTTTTGTCAATAGCATAATGGGCTCCCAAACTCATACCAACATCAATACTCCTAACACTTTCCGAGAAATCATAATCGGCATTATCCACAACAATTTTATTTCCAGTAGGTTCTTCATGTCTAAGATAGCCATTGTAAGCCTCGCCATAGAATTCCTTTTTTACCGCAAAAGAAATATAAGGACCTGCCTGCACATTCCAACGATTTGAAAGCTGATAAGTCGCTTGAATCGGCACAGACAGATACAGATTATGCACTTTGGTTGTAATGTCGCCTGTATAATAACCTCTCAGCTCCTCTTTAGAATCGTTCACGGCGTTGAATGTCGTCTTGTATCCCTTAACACTCGCTTTTGTATCCATTCCCTTTCCTTCGAAGACGAGTCCCAAAGACACTCCCCATTGAGGATCAATACGATAGTTTGCCCTTGCTCCGACAAAAAAGGGAACATTCGGATTATAGCTTTTAATTTTTCGGATTTCACGTGGCAATGAAAGCGGTGCGGCTCCGCCGATCTTACCGCCAACCATGACATCAAAACCCAATTTACCTTCATCCGTTGTATTTTCCTGCGCATTTGCAATAGATCCTGTCAAAACCAGCGCAAATAGTGCCATTGTATATTTTATCATTTTCATTATTTCTTCGTTACAATTTTGAGATCATCCACCGTCAGCTTACTACCGACAGCACCGATAAAATTATCACCATATTTACTCGAAGACATTACAATAGCAATGCTATAATCCAAATTGGCAACGTCCGCTTCGTTTACTTTCGCCGTGTACTTAAATGGCAATGTAAACTTGACAAAACCATCAGTTGTGGTTGCGCCACCATTTTCCAGCCTAGCTATAGCCACTATACTTGGATCTTTCAAAATATTATGTCCGGTCAAATAGGAAACTTTCTTCTTCGGATCAGGCTCCGAATCCATCAGCTGCTTGCGATTATAAAAAACCGCATAGATATCACAGGAATCTTTAGTATTGACCGGCTTCATGTTTTCGTCCGTCACCGTCGCGCCAGGACTATATTTATAGTAACCTTCCAAAACCAACGGTATCTGATTGAAAGGAAGACCAAACTGCGTTGCCGAAAGTGGATCTGTCAATACAGGCCCCGTATCAAACGCTCCTATAAAAAGATTTCCCGCAGCAATAGGTTTCTTGAACATCGCCCCAAAAGCACCGGTCAACTTCGTTTCCAATAAAGCCGCTTTCGATCCTGAATGTGCATCCGAACTCGTTTTAGTAGGATATGATTCGGGTTCCTTAGTACCTCCTCCTAAGCTCAATGTCAAGGAGAAGCTTGGATTTCCCGAAGCCCAATTATAGAAATCCTGGCCATCAATTTTATTATAAAATATGGTGTATTTATCATCCTTATCGATCGCCGTATCTTCAAAACCATATGCTGTTGGAACAAATCCACCATCTGTTTTCACAATTTTAATCAGGTAGTTCTTTGTAAACTGATGATCTTCGGACGTAACTTTATAATATACGCCGTTTTTTAGCAATTCATCAACAATTACTTTATTCATATCCTGAGTTCCGGCCGGCATTTTCAAAGAATCCTTCAAAAGCTCAATCGAGGCACCAGGAGTCAGGTCAAAAGTCATATTCAACTTGGTAAGATCATGAATATTGGGCTGAAGATAAAGTGTAACTTGCGTATTTGAGATGACCGGGTTCAGCAAGAAGACATCTTCATCGGCATGAACACCGACAATATCCGCTTCCATATTTAGCGCTTCTTCCTTTATACAACTTCCCAAACTGAAAAGAAGCATAAAACAGATTACCCACGAGTAATTTCGTGTTCGTTTCATAAAAATAATATTTAGTGTAAATTTAATAATCGATGTTATTGAGCGATACATCGAGTTAGCAAAGCTACCATTCCTCGCTCCAAAAACAGCCCTTTTAATACCTTTTATGCACCAAGCAACTAATTCTTTACACGTAAACCACTAATTCTTTACACGTAAACCACACCTAGCGTCCACTTATTTCTTGTCTAATCTTCACAGGCAGGCTTTCCACAATAAGTTGATAGCTATGCAAAATTAACTCTTCAAGCTTTCTATCATCAAGTTCCCGATTAGCAATAATGGTATTCCAATGCTTTTTATTCATATGATACCCCGGAAGCACTGTGTGTTCATGCCTTTCACGCAGTTCGATTGCCCACTCCGGATTACACTTCACATTAAACCGAAGCTCATCAACCTGATCCAGTCCCACCAATAAAAAAATCTTGCCACCTACCTTAAATACCAGTGTATCCGGACCAAATGGCGTCTCCTCCATAACTGGCCCAATAGACAAACAATATTCTCTCAGATCTTCAATGTTCATATTTTTTTGTTTTAGTTATCCTTTAAGTTAATCTGAATGCCCTTCATAAAATGGACAATAATTCATATAAAGCTAACAAAAACAGCGGATCGTTTTCCTTAAAATCTTTTAATCTTTAGCAAAGACGATATTAAACCTATTGGCAATAAAGCGATATGGATACTGAGAAAAACAAATGCGGAACAAACTGGAATTAGACAATGAAAAGTATAGGACAACTTCGGTCTTTATAGGAATTATCGACGGATATGAAGCGGTACTCATTCGGAGCTTCTTCGGTTACAAGCGAAGAAGCTCCGAATGAGTACCGAACAAGTACCGAGGAAGCACCGAACAAGCAGCGTTAAAAGGCAGAATATATTATACTGAAATAGGCTTATGTCTTATACTGAAATAGGTTTACATTTACCGAACAGATTACTATATAGATTTTACATCCTATTTTTTCTACTGGATTTGGTTGTCATTGTCCGTTTTCTGACTGTTATCGGTTGTCCTTTCCCTAACCACAGTTTCCCTAGTTTTGCTGCGGAACTTTTTTGACTCAGCGTTACGTCTTTGAAACATTTTGGGAACTTTTTGGTTCTGCAATTGCTGATGTGCCTGCTGGGGAGACATCATATTGCAGGACATATGTGGCCTAAAATGATTGTATATATTGACTGCCTTGACCAGCTGTGCAAGTGCCGTTTTGTAGTCTGGAAAGGTCTCAGCCATGCGATATTCGCTTTTTAGGATGCCATTTAGCCTTTCTGCCACGGCATTGTCGTACGGGCTTCCGGATTGTGTCATGCTTATTGTAATCCTATTTTCCTGCAATATAGTGACATAATTTGTACTGCAATACTGGATGCCGCGATCGGAGTGGTGGGTCAGATCGCTCTGTGGATACATTCTATGTGATATTGCCATCCTGAGCGCTGATATACAGGCCTGTGCTGTTGGCCTGTGCGTAAGTTTGTAGCCCACGATCTTTCGGGAATAGGCATCTGTGACCAGGCACAGGTAGATCCATTTGTCCCGGATGCGGATGTAGGTGATGTCACTTACCCATATCTGCTCGGGACGCAGGGCCTGCCTGCGCTGCACAAGGTCGGGCCACTTTTTGAAACGGTGGTCGGACTGGGTGGTGATGGCATACCTGCGTTTGCATTTGACCAAAAGGTCATTTTCGCGCAACAGTCTGAAGAAAGCGTCCCTTCCCAGTCCAACCATCGCACTACCCATTTCTTTGACCAATATGCTGCGGAGTTTAAGGGTACCCATGCGATGGGAGTCCTTCCGAATTTCACGTACCCGCGCCAGCACAAGCCCGCTGCGAACGGAGTATTCCTGTTCTCTGCCCATATATTTATAGTAGGATTGCCTTGTTCTGCCAAATAGTCCACAAAGTCTGGAGACCGAAACATTCTGGTAACACGACTTCATTTCTTGGACGATTTGGCCCCAGACTTTTTTACAAAATCAGCCCCATGGAGCTCCTCCGCTTTTTTGATCAACATCTCCAGGGCAGTAATTTTGAGGTTCGCCTGGAAGAGTTCATCCCTGAGATCCTGCTCATTTTTCACCCCAGTGTCTTCTGGCTCAACAGTCTGGGAAACTTCCAGCTCCAGATTGTTTTCCCACTGCTGGTACCATTTCATAAAATACCGCGGAGTGGCTTCCCCCGGAAGATTGTACTTCTGGGCAAGTTGCGAATAACTCAGCTTGCCCGCAAGGTATTCTCTGGAAACGAGGATCTTGAAGCTATCACTGTAAACTTGCTGTCCCCCTGATTTACGTTTTGTCATACGCTTTTTCATAATATTAAATTTAAGATTTTAATATTCGGTTTTTGTAAACCTTTTTCAGGAATGGACATTACATATACCGAGTTAAAAGCGGCTCGTTACATCGAATTCTTTCACTTTTTCAAACCATGCTCAGGAAAGACCAGGTCTACACCTGAGATGATTATCCGGTTAAACTTAAAAATTGCCAGTCTTTTATAAAGATGAATTTTTTCTTATTTGTCTAGCAAGGCCTGGATTTCCTTTTGGATTTCGGTTCCTTTATCGGCATTGTACCACTTTTGAATCTCCTCTTTGATTTCGGAGAAATCTGCCCCTTGCGCTTTCATATTCAAAAACAGCTCCTGGCAGGCTTGAGGTCTTGGGCCCCAGACAGCCAAATCCTGCCCCTGTCCATTACGTATCACTAGAATTGGAATAGATTTACCGCCGTTGGTTAAATAAGAATCGATCAGAAACGGAGCGCTGTCACGCAATTGGATATCCACCGTGATATTGGGATTTTTTGAGGCCATCTTCGCCAACATAGGCACCGAATGCGCTGCATCCCCGCACCAAGGTTCAGTAATAATGATCCATTGTTGCTTTTCAGTAATTGACTCCACAAATTGTTCAAAAGTCGACGTTGGTTCAAAGCGTTTTAACCAACGGCCCATTCTTGTCCAGTTCATTTTTGTGTACTGATAATATTCATCATCTTGATAGGTAGGGTGATTCTCAGGATGATTTAAGATATCTTCGAATTGTTGTAAGTAATTTTCAAACGTCATAATACCAATTTTGTGCAAAGGTAAATTTTACTTCCAACTTTCTCAAACAACCTTCCGCCAACAATCTGTATTGAATGCAATAAAAAAAATGATGCTCAAAAAGTACATGTATAGCAAGAAAAAATATGATTTCCTCTACATTATATACCAAAGATTTTACATTCAGAAGAGATGTTTTACATTTATTAACGATTAAGTAAATTATCTTTGAAAGATACAACCCGTACATGAAAAGATTAGTTCAATTAATACTTTTACTATTTATCGTCATCAACAGTGCTTACTCCCAAATAAACATCAAGGGGAGGATTCTAGACAAGGCGGATGACAAGCCCCTGACCAATGCTTCCATTATTTTACTGAACCGCGATTCAGTCCTCCGTTATTTTAACCGAGCCAATGAAGAGGGAAAATTCCAGGTCAAAAATATCAAACCCGGGAGCTATATTATTTTGGCCACGTACCCTAAGTTTGAACTATATAGTGATACGATCCAAATTGCAGACAAAGATCTCGATCTGCATGATATCAAAATAAATTCCCAAAGAAATGTTTTGCAGGAGGTGATTGTCACCCGACGTCTTCCAATTACACTGAAAGGCGACACCATCGAATATGATGCGGCGAGTTTTGCAACAGAAAAAAATGCGAAATTAGAAGATTTACTACGCCGTCTACCCGGTTTTACGGTTACGGGAGATGGAAGTATCACGGCTCAAGGGAAATCAGTACAGAAGGTTTTTATTGATGGGGAAGAATTTTTTGGTTATGATCCTAAAATAGCCATTCGAAATGTACGGGCAGATGCCGTTGACAAGGTACAGCTCTATGAGAAAAAATCGGAGGAGGCGGAGCTGTCGGGCATCGATGACGGAGTAAGGATCCAAACTGTTAACGTAGTACTCAAGGAAAAAGCAAGAAAGGGTGTCTTTGGAAACATGGAAGCATTGGCTGGATCAAAAGAATTGTATGCGGGAAATCTCTTTGCGGCCAAATTTAATAAGACCGAGCGGATTGGCATCACCGCGAGTCACAACAACATGGGCAGTTCAAGCGGTCGTGAAGGCTCTCTACGCATGAACAACCAAATTACGGGCGAACCTCTGAACACAAACCTTGGTGCCAATTATGAAAATCAGTTCTTCAAAAAAGCCCTAAAAGTCAATGCCAACTATGGTTACGACAACAACAGCAACAGGAATCACTCGGAGACTTACAATAAGAATGTACTGCCAGACGAGTCCATTCAGGAAAAAAACAGCAAAAACGATAATGAAAGGCATAGTCGAAGCCATGGTTTAAGGTCAAACCTTAACATGCGACTGGATTCCACGCAAACTATGGAACTTCAATCCAATGCCAATTGGGCCAACAACGCTAATCTAACCTATACAGACAGCAAAACGGGCGACGGATCAGGTAATCCGATCAGCGACTTTAGAGAGAACAATCAATCGAACTCTTCAAGCTCCAGCAATAATTTTCGGTTAAATTATAGAAAACGGTTAAAAGCGGGTCGTTCCGTCAACCTAATGGTCGGGAATAACCACAAAGAGTCAAATTCAGACAGCAAAGTCTATTCGCGAACCTATTTCTACAAAACAGGAGACAGCACAATTATTGATCAGGATCGGCACGGACGGAATAGCGGAAATGACTTCAACTCGTCAATTAACTTCAATAACCGAATCAGTGACTATATCAATCTGGCTTTAGGTTATAGCTTCAATCATTCGAAGAATACAAATACCCAAAATTCGATAGACAATATTACCCAAAAGTTTGATTCCCTTTATTCCCAAAACCAGATTGACAATAACACCAATCAGGGCGTTAATGTGAATTTTTCCTATCGCAGGGAAAAGTTGGAGATCAATTTTTCCAACCGTACGTTCTATAAGAATCAGAAGTTAAATGATAGTTATAGGTCAATCGATCTCGCCCGGAATTTTTGGGACAACAATTTAAATGTTGATGCGAATTATCGTCTTTCAAATAGCAAAAATATACGTTTAGCTTATCAAAGTTCGAATATCATTCCATCCTTTGATCAGTTACAACCGCTGCAACCTCAGACCAACCCTTTGTTTCAACAAGTTGGTAATCCTGACTTAAAACGTGCGGTGAACAATAATATTTCGGCCAACTATAATGCTTTCAGTTTATTGAAAGGAACCAACATCAATATCAACGGAAACTTATCTTTCGTAAATAATCCGATTGTCAACAAAACAACCATACTGGACAACTCTGCCCAGATCAGTACTTATGAAAATCTATCCGGCAAATCCAACTGGAATGGTGGTCTGAATATCAACCATATGCAGCCTTTGGCCAATCGACGTATCAATTTTAACAAAAGTGCAAATGTTAGATTTAACAACAGCTATAGCTACACCAAATTTGAAGGCGGACAATCCGGCGGCGAGTTTCTGCTGAACAATGCAAAGAATACCAACTTTAGCCTAGGTTCAAGCTTAAATGAACAAGACTCAGAAGGGTTCGATTTCGACCTATCTGCAAACGCCGGCTTTAATATCCAGCAAAACTCGATCAACACACAATACAACGCAACAAGTTTTCAAGGTGGGACCTCGGCCTATGTCAAATACTTTCTACCGAAGAAGTTTAATATCATGGCCAACATTTTCTATAGCTACACAGGACCTACGAAACTCTATAAGAAATCAATCAATCAATTTTATACCAATATCGAATTGGAGAAAAAAGTACTGAAAGATGAGAGCATGACACTCAGCGTAAAGGCCTTTGACCTTTTCAACACCTTCAACAACACACGCCGTAATGCGAGTGACACCAACTATTCCGAATCTGTTCAACAGGTATTGACGCAGTATTTTTTGGTCGGTGTAAAATGGGATTTCAACAAATATCTGGGGAAAGGAAATGATTAAAAAGATATATTTAACACTAATCATCTGCTGCTTGTATGGTTTAACCCTTCAGGCACAATACGCCTATTTTGGAAGTAGGGGTACCATTAGTTTTGACAAAGTTACCTACACAAAAGCACGCATACGGCAGATGTCCAACGACATGAACTCGAAAGGAATGGACAGGGGTATGGGAATGATGGAATATCTCGACAAGGTACCGGATTCACATACAGAAAAATTAAACTTCTACTTTGATGAGAATTCTACCCTGTTGATGCCCGAGGAAAGCGAGGGTACCGAAAAGCAACGTGCTGAAGTAAAAATGGCTGCACCTACGATAAGTTCGGCAAATGGCAGAAGGGGCAGATCTCAGGGTGCGGCCCGAAGCGGAGGAAACCAAAGGGGGCAGTTTAGAGCTGGCGCCAACAAGAATGGCAAGGTCCTCTACCAGGATCTGAAAGCTGGTACAGCAGACATCCAGCTTGATATCGACGAAAAATACATTCTTTCGGAAACATTGGACAGCATTACTTGGCGTTTCACCGAAGAGTTCCGCAATATTGCCGGTGTAAATTGCCGCAGAGTCAACGGTGCCACCAAAGACTCACTTTATCTGATTGCCTACTATTCGGAAGAAATCCCAGTATCGGCAGGACCAGCCTTGAGCCATGGCCTTCCGGGAATGATATTGGGTCTTGTCATCCCAGAAATGCACATTCAATATTGGGCTACAAATATCGCCTATACCAATAAACTTGTTCCTTCTGATTGGCGGGATAAGAAATCAAAAAAAATGAAACTTGCCGAATTCTCGGAAATCTTTGGCAGATATATGCCACGTAATCGTCAAAACGAGTCAGCAAAAAAAAGGATATTAGAGCAACTGGTGTATTGAAAATGTCAGTTTGGCAGTGCCTAAAGACAAATTGATGACAAATAGTGTTTTTTTTACAAAACTTTTGGATTGGCATAAGGGTTGATAATAGACTGATAGAATTTATTTAAGTAAAAAATTAAAACACAAGATATGTCTAAAATTATAGGAATTGACTTAGGTACTACAAACTCATGTGTTGCCGTAATGGAAGGTAACGAGCCTGTAGTAATTACGAACAACGAAGGTAAACGTACAACTCCTTCGATCGTAGCTTTCGTAGAAGGTGGCGAGCGCAAAGTTGGGGATCCAGCAAAGCGTCAAGCAATTACTAACCCGCATAAAACTATTTATTCCATCAAACGTTTTATGGGTCTTTCATACGATGAAGCTGTGAAAGAAGCTGAACACGTACCTTATAAAATCGTTAAAGGTGACAACAATACACCTCGTGTAGAAATTGATGACCGCAAATATACACCACAAGAGATCTCTGCCATGATTCTTCAAAAAATGAAGAAAACAGCTGAGGATTTCTTAGGTCAAGAAGTAACTGAAGCTGTTATTACAGTTCCTGCATATTTCAACGACGCACAACGTCAAGCAACAAAAGAAGCTGGTGAAATCGCTGGTTTATCTGTAAAACGTATCATCAACGAACCTACAGCTGCAGCTTTAGCTTACGGTTTAGACAAAGCACACAAAGACATGAAAATTGTTGTGTTTGACTGTGGTGGTGGTACACATGACGTTTCGGTATTAGAATTAGGTGACGGAGTATTTGAAGTTAAATCTACTGACGGTGATACACACTTAGGTGGTGATGACTTTGATAACGTAATCATCAACTGGTTGAACGAAGAATTCAAAAGTGAAAACAATGGCTTTGACTTGAAAAAAGACCCAATGGCATTGCAACGTTTGAAAGAAGCAGCTGAGAAAGCGAAAATTGAATTATCAAGCGCAACTTCTACTGAAATCAACTTGCCATATATCACTGCTGATGCAACTGGTCCAAAACACTTAGTTCGTTCATTATCACGCGCTAAATTTGAAGCTTTGGCTGCTGACTTGATCAAGAGAACAATTGCTCCTTGTGAGTCTGCATTGAAAAATGCTGGTTTCAGCAAATCTGATATTGATGAAATTATCTTAGTAGGTGGTTCTACTCGTATCCCTGCAATCGTTGATGCTGTAAAAGCATTCTTCGGAAAAGAGCCTTCTAAAGGTGTAAACCCAGATGAAGTTGTAGCTTTAGGTGCTGCTATCCAAGGTGGTGTATTGACAGGTGAAGTAAAAGACGTTTTATTATTGGATGTTACTCCACTTTCATTAGGTATTGAGACAATGGGTGGTGTGATGACTAAATTGATCGAAGCAAATACAACAATTCCAACTAAAAAATCGGAAACATTCTCTACTGCTTCAGACAATCAGCCATCTGTAGAAATTCACATCTTACAAGGTGAACGTCCTATGGCAAACCAAAACCGTACAATCGGCCGTTTCCATTTGAATGACATTCCACCAGCTCCTCGTGGCGTTCCTCAAATCGAAGTTACTTTTGATATTGATGCGAATGGTATCATCAAAGTATCTGCAAAAGATAAAGCTACTGGAAAAGAACAAAATATCCGTATCGAAGCATCTTCAGGTTTGTCTGACGACGAAATCAAACGCATGAAAGAAGAAGCTGAAGCAAATGCTGATGCTGACAAAAAAATGAAAGAAGAAGCTGACAAAGTAAATGCAGCTGACGCTTTAATCTTCTCAACTGAAAAACAATTGAAAGAATATGGCGATAAAATTTCAGCAGATAAAAAAGCGCCAATTGAAGCTGGCTTAACAAAATTAAAAGCTGCTTACGAAGCGAAAAACTTTGCTGATATCGACGCTGCTTCTGAAGAATTGCAAAATGCTTGGAATGCTGCCTCTGAAGAAATGTATGCTGCTTCTCAAGGTGGTGCACAACAACCTCAAGGTGATGCAGGTCAAGCTCAAGGTGGAAACCAAGGTGGTGATGATGTAACTGACGTAGATTACGAAGAAGTGAAGTAATCACTCCTCCTCATAAAAAAAGCTCCGGGATTAATCCTGGAGCTTTTTTTATGGCTATCATTTTCACTATCTCACTTCACATTCAACGAGATCCTGCTTATGTATTTCTAACTACTTCTTATTTTTATAGTGACTTAATATTCCTTTGTCCAATGTCGCCCATATACCTGCTGGCATAGCTGCCTTCTTTAAGGCATTATTTGTCCAGGTATTGCAGGAATAAAACATGCTATAGGCTCCCTTTGCTTCATAAAAAGCGTCTGAGTCACCATACTGTGCATCTGTTTTCACCAAAATAGTTTCCGCTTGATTTCGATCCAACGAATCTTCTATATATTTTATCAGATCCCGGTATTGGGATCTACTGATCTGATAAGCAAAACATAACTCATCCTGCTGAACCGAATTGTAATAGGTCACATGCATGGCAGACTCCCCCAATCCAAAGGCAGCAACAAAGGCCGTCGATGCTTTTAAATCCTTCCATTCTGGTGTGTCCAAATAGAATCCTTTATCACCCCAACCGATACCCACATACCGATATCCGCTATGTTTCCCAACCGTATTTCCATAAGGAAATAGTTGCGACCAATCCATCTCTTCGTTAACGACAGGCAATACAATATCGGTATGAATACCATTGGACTGAACAAAAACCTGAATCGTCTTCTCTTCGTCTATATTCTTCTTTGGAGCCGAAATTCTTGACAGACTGTATTCAGCAACAATATAGAGCACACAAAAAGACAACAATCCTAAAATAATATAACCAAACACCTTAAGAATTTTTTTCATCTAAGATCTATTTCCGCTCAATTAATCTAGCGCACAGGTAAAAAAAAACCTGTATTGCTTGACAATACAGGTGAAAGATAAGCTATTTCTTTTAGCTCTTAAAATAACTTTTCAGGATATATTCCATCAGCTACTAATTTCGAAATCGATTCTTGTACGATAGGTTTATCTTCTTTATAAGTTACGCCAAACCATTTCGAAGAAGTTGGGATCACTTTAAAATCAGCCAACTTATGTTTCACCATATAATCCGGTACGGAAGGAATGAAAAATTCTGCTTTTAAATTCGCCTTATTTTCCTCAACAAATGCAGGGAACATCGCCTGCGCCACTTCGAAAATCTTTGGTGTAAAGCCCCAAAAGTTCATCGAAACGCGGGTTTTTGGATCTAGGTCTGTTTCAACACCATTCTCTTCATAAACGATTTTGCGATCGTCACCTTCACCTTTGTAGTATATATTTGTACGTTCAGTTACACTTTCCATGTGTCCAGAAGGGGTAACCTCACATACTCCGCGTGAAACATAACCATAATCAGACATGGTATTTCCAACCTGGAAGCCCATCAATGACATTTGCTCATCAGAAACTTCGGTTGTTAAGAATTCGGCCATTTTTTGAAAAGAATCCGAGCCATAGAAATCGTCTGCATTGATTACACAAAAAGGTTCATGCACTTTATCCTTAGCGCTCATCACCGCATGGGCAGTACCCCAAGGTTTAGTTCTTTCGATAACGTGGTTAACGCCAAATTTCGTTAGGTCAAAATCTTGAAAAGCGTAATCTACTTCTATTTTACCTTTCAATTTTTCATCAAAAACTTCTTTCATTTTATCTAGGAACTCCTCCCTAATAATGAATACAACTTTTCCAAATCCTGCGCAAATGGCATCGTAAATTGAATAGTCAATAATTGTCTCGCCGTGTGGGCCAAAACTGTCGACTTGTTTTAAAGAACCATACCGGCTAGCCATTCCTGCTGCCAAAATCAAAAGGGTTGGTTTACTCATATTTAAATTGCGTTAATAGAATTTTCTTTTCGTCCGCAAACTTAGCTAAATTTGCCCTTAAAAGCAAATTTAGCTAAGTTCAGCTCCACCTTCAAAGGTATAGTATTGAAACGAAAAGAATCAAAAAATTATTGTTATTTCTTTTTTAAAAATGCGTTTAATAAACCCGTCGCTAATTTGCCCAACAACTTAACTCCTTCCCGTGCTAGCGTCGTTGTCGCAGTTCGTTGTGCAGCCTCCAAAGGCGTCTGTCTCCTGGAAGAAGGCCGACTTGCCTTCTCTGCTTCTTTTTCCTGCGCCGCACGTTGTTGTTCCTGCTCAGCGGCCTGCATTCGCTCATCTATGATTTCAGCTGCAGAACGATTTTCTTGTCGCTCCTGGTATTTAGCTTTCAAATCAGACTGATTGATAATCTGGTTGATTGTTGCATCAGCTGCAGGCCCCATCACGGCACGTGCCGGTACCAAATGCGTAGCAACAACCTCTGTAGGAATACCTTTGTCATTCAATACGGTAATCAATGCCTGTCCCGTCCCCAAAGCGGTCAACATCTGATCAATTTCATAAAAATCAGATTTTGGATACGTTTTAACGGTCTTCTTTAAGTTTTCAGCATCGTTGGGTGTAAAGGCACGCAATGCATGCTGCACCCGATTTCCCAATTGCGCCAATACAGACTCCGGCACATCGGTTGGAGACTGTGTACAGAAGAAAACACCTATCCCCTTCGAACGGATAAGACGAATAATCTGATCCACCTGTGTCAAAAAGGCTTTAGGAGCTCCGTTGAACAGCAGATGGGCTTCATCAAAGAAAAAGACCAGCTTCGGTTTATCCAGGTCGCCCACTTCGGGCATATTTTTAAACAACTGTGCCAATAAACTCAATAAGAATGTAGAATACAGTATGGGTTGATCTTGCACATCGGAAATATTCAACAGGCTAATCACCCCCCTACCATCTACTTTTTGAAACAAATCGTTGATATCAAACTCTTTCTCGCCAAAGATATGAGCCAAACCTTGCTGCTCCAAGGCGACGATCTTACGCAGGATAGTTCCCGAGCTGGCGGAACTAATCTTACCATAATCGCTTTTGATTTCTTCGCTACCAGGTCCTTCTGAAAGGTAGCTTAGCAGTTTTTTGGTATCTGAAAAATCGATCAATGGCATTTGATGATCTTGCGCATATTTAAACATTGCGGCCAATACCCCTGTTTGTGTTTCATTGAGCTCCAGGATCCGGCCCAGCAAGACCGGTCCGAAATCTTCTACGGTAATCCGCATGGGAATCCCCTTATTGCCAGAAAGTGAATACAGTTCAACGGGAAATGACGACGGCTCAAACGGCACGCCCACAGCGTTTCCCCGATCAATAAGGGCCTGATTGGTGACACCTGGTTCTGCTAAGCCTGATAAATCGCCTTTGACATCCAGCATAAATACAGGTACAGAGGCATCCGACAACTGTTCGGCGATCAATTGTAGCGTACGCGTTTTACCGGTTCCGGTCGCCCCGGCAATAAGTCCGTGACGGTTCATCATTTTCAAGGCCAAATCCACTTTTGCCTCTGCCAAAATTTCACCATTGAGCATTCCCGCTCCCAGATAGATAAATGCTCCTTTGGGATTATAGGAGGCCTGGACCTTCTCAATAAATTGTTCTTTATTTGCCATATGAAAGGCTTAATATTTATAAATCAAAAAAAATTGAAAACTTTTCAAAAAATAATCTCTTCGTCACAATTTCGTGCCAAATTTTATTTTTAGTGCACTATTCATTTGAATTTAACATAGAATTACTATTTTTACGATGTAAAACAGTAAGATTAAAGGTAATAAAAAATGTTAAATAAGCGGTTTAGATTTGTGGCAGCATTCCTTTGCGCTATCATCTTTTTCACAAAGATGGCCATCTCTATTTCGCCTATTTTTTCCAACAGCTTAGATCAAAGCACCATCTTACAGGTCGTTTTACAACTTGAAATCGAAAACAATAACGGTGCAAGTAACGATACACTTGAAACCGCCTCAAAATTTTTCAATACAAAAACAGAAGAACCTATTGTATTTGAAACCATTATCGTTGAGAACCAAGGAAAACAGAAGAATTATCTTAAAAATGAGAAAAGCATTTTAGCTTTCCATCCTACGGTTCCAACACCGCCTCCTAACTGTTAATAAAGGCATCCCTCGGGGATGTAATTCCATCGACCCGCATGCAAAAGATAATGCATGTGCGGTATCCTTGATTTTTCTGAAGTAATCGATCTGCTTTAGTTCGGTTGAATATTATCGTTGAGCTTTCTCAGCAAGACACTTTGTCAATGCTATTGAAGGACATACGATATAACGATACAAAGCTACAGCTCACTAAAGGTTGCCTGATGAAAACTTTATTTATAGATAAACACAAATTTTATGTTTGGAACTCGTACGTCGGCTTTTCTGAAACTATCGAAAAGAGACTTAAAATATGACTTCCCTGCTAGTGTTGTGGTGTTTTTGGTGGCACTTCCATTATGTTTGGGAATTGCAATGGCCTCTGGTGCGCCATTGTTTGCAGGATTATTGACTGGTGTAATTGGTGGAATCGTTGTCGCTTCAATCAGTAAATCACCACTCAGTGTAAGTGGGCCAGCTGCTGGTCTTACCGTTATTGTCTTAGGTGCTATTCAAAGCCTGGGCGCATATGAAACCTTTCTACTTGCCGTCGTGATCGCTGGTGTAGTACAGGTCATTCTTGGTATATTAAAAGCCGGGATGATCGGCAATTATTTCCCTTCAGCGGTCATTGTAGGTATGCTTGCCGCGATCGGCATCACAATTATCATGAAGCAGATTCCTTTGGCATTGGGCTTAGTGGAAACACATGCCTTCGAAATGGACAATGGACATGGTATTGGCGCCTATTTTGATACGATCGCCTCTGCGATCAACTTTGGTGCATTGATCATCTGTGCACTATCATTGGCAATCCTTATCTTCTGGCCATCTATTCCAAAGCTTAATAAGGTTCCGGCCCCATTGGTTGTCGTGATTATGGGCGTAAGCTTAGCTTATTTTTTCAACGGCTCAGCGCTCCAATTGCACGATAAACAATTTGTTTTGGTCCCTATTGTAGGTTCTTTTGCTGAATTCACAGGATTATTTACCCTACCGGACTTCACACAGATTGTCAACAAAGATGTGTGGATAGCTGCATTTACGATTGCAATTATTGCAAGTCTAGAAACCTTATTGAGTATCGAGGCGGTTGATAAAATAGACCCTTACAAAAGAAATACGCCAACCAACCGTGAACTCGTTGCACAAGGAATCGGTAATATGACCAGTGGACTTCTAGGCGGTCTACCCTTAACATCCGTTATCGTACGCTCATCAGCAAACGTCAATGCAGGTGGAAAAACGAGACAGTCTGCTATCATGCATGGTATGTGGCTATTGGTTGCTATGCTCGCTATCCCAACAATGCTGAATATGATTCCTTTGGCCTGCCTAGCGGCTATTCTTCTCCATACAGGGTATAAATTGGCTAAACCAAGTCTATTCACCTCAATGTACAAAAAAGGCCTAGATCAATTTATTCCATTTTTTGTCACCATTGTAGCGATCGTGTTTACCGACCTTCTTATGGGTGTAGGAATAGGCATTGTCGTGGCGACATTCTATATTTTGAGAGCAAATATGAAAAATGCTTTCAAATATAATATTGAAAAAGACAATGAAGAAGATAAGGCTGTCATTACATTAGCGGAGGAAGTATCCTTTTTGAACAAGGTTCCTATCCAACAGAAATTATACAGCTTACCAAAATCGATCAGTAAGATCCGCATCGATGGAACATTCAGTAAATTTATAGACAAGGATGTCATCGAAGTCATAAAAGATTTTGAGCAGAACGCGAGAAGTAAGGGAAAAGATATCGAGCTTTTGCAGGTTGTCTATAAAAAACCCTCCTCATAAGGGAAAGGTTTTCGACGTATCGCGTAAGCCATTACCTTCCATCGTTCTACCAGCAATCCTTGGTTGAAATAAGAGGAAGGATTATTGAACATCAAGAACAGATTTTCAATAAAAAATAAGTTGTTTGAAGTAAACAATGAATTTAGACATTTGTATTATTATAATAAAATCGAAACGATGCCTTTGGGCAAGAGTGAAATAAGAAGAATATGGAAAATAAAGATTTAAAAATAGGATTTGACAATATCATAAAGGGAAATAAAGAGTGGATGGAATTCGTAAAGAATGACGCTACGGGACGCTTCCAACAACTTGCTAAAGGTCAAAATCCGGAAATTCTTTGGATCGGTTGTGCAGATAGCCGTGTACCCGCAAATGAATTGACAGGTACAAAGCCGGGGGAGGTTTTCGTTCACCGTAATATTGCCAACATGGTCATTCACTCGGATATGAGTATGCTTTCCGTATTAGACTATGCCGTGAATGTGCTGAAAGTAAAACATGTGATTATCGCTGGTCACTATGGCTGCGGTGGTGTTGCGGCATCTTTAAGCCGTAAGCAGTATGGTATTATCGACAACTGGTTGGGCCATATCAAGGATGTCTATCGCTTACATAGCGCAGAGATCGATGCGATCCAAGAACATGATAAAAAAGTAAATCGCTTAATCGAGCTCAACGTACAAGAACAGGTTTTCAATCTTTGTGCGACGTCGATTATCCAAAACGCATGGAAAGAGCGTAATGATCTTGCGGTACATGGAATGATTATCAATATCGGCACGGGAGAATTGATCGATCAACACTGTACCTTTACCAATAATGATGAGCTAGGTGAAGTCTTCGCTTATAAATAGAGTAGTAACAAAAATCGGTAAAAAGGGACGAAATTTCGTCCCTTTTTTATTTCATATCCCAACGTTATTAAGTCTCTCCATTCCAACAGATACAGCTGCAATATTCAACCGCTCATGCTAAGCCGAATATCTACGATCTCCTAGCTAATATTTCACGGCGAATAATTAACTTTGTATTATGAGTGAAGAAAAATCATTAAATTTTATCGAGGAAATTGTCGAAGAGGATCTTCGTACAGGGAAGCATGGCGGACGTGTATTGACACGTTTTCCTCCTGAGCCAAATGGTTACCTCCACATTGGTCACGCCAAATCCATCTGCTTGAATTTTGGATTAGCACAGCAGTATAATGGCAAGACTAATCTACGTTTTGATGACACTAACCCTGTCACTGAGGACACTGAGTATGTTGAAAGTATCAAGAAAGATATTCAATGGCTTGGATTCCAGTGGGCAGCGGAATTATATACTTCAGATTATTTCGAGACACTATATAGTTATGCCGTTGATCTAATTAAAAAAGGTCTAGCTTATGTCGACGACAGTACTGCTGAAGAAATTGCAGCAGCAAAAGGTACCCCAACAGAACCGGGTGTTCCCACTCCCTATCGCGATAGGTCTATTGAGGAAAATCTAACCTTATTCGCGGCTATGCGTGCCGGTAAATACCAAGATGGTGAAAAAGTGCTACGTGCAAAGATTGATTTAGCTAGCCCCAATATGCATTTGCGTGATCCTTTGTTATACCGCATCAAACATGCGCATCACCACAGAACAGGGGATCAATGGTGTATCTACCCAATGTATGATTTTGCGCATGGACAATCAGATTCCATTGAGAAAATTACACATTCGATCTGTACGCTGGAATTTATTCCACACCGTCCACTTTATGATTGGTGTATTGATAAATTGGAGATTTTCCCTTCCAAACAATACGAATTTGCACGTTTGAATATGACTTATACCGTCATGAGTAAACGTAAATTGCTGCAGTTGGTCAATGAGAAGTTTGTTGAAAGCTGGGACGACCCGCGTATGCCTACGATCTCAGGATTGCGCAGAAGAGGGTACACACCTGCGAGTATCCGCAACTTCTGTGAAAAAATCGGCGTTCAAAAACGTGAAAACATGATCGATGTCAGTCTTTTGGAATTTTGTATCCGTGAGGATCTCAACAAAACGGCATGGCGCAGAATGGCTGTTCTTGATCCGATCAAATTGGTGATCACAAACTATCCTGATGGTCAGGTAGAGGATCTTGTTGGCGAGAACAATCCAGAAGTCGAAGGTGGTGAAGGGTCACGCTCCATTCCATTTTCAAAGGAGCTCTGGATAGAGCGCGATGATTTTATGGAAGATGCACCAAAAAAATTCTTCCGTTTAGGCCCTGGACTTTCTGTACGTTTGAAACATGCTTACATTGTCACCTGTCATGATTTTGTGAAAGATGAAAATGGCCATGTAACGGAAGTTCATTGTACGTATGTTCCAAACTCAAAATCGGGAGAAGACACTTCGGGATTAAAAGTAAAAGGAACAATCCACTGGATCTCTGTTCCACATGCAAAAGAAGCCGAAGTGAGACTGTACGACAGATTGTTCAATGATGAAAATCCTGCCGCTGCAGAAGATTTTAAAGCATCGATAAATCCTGAAAGCCTACATATCATTGAACGTGCTTACATTGAACCGGATCTTGCAAATGCAACCCCGGGGAAAGGATATCAATTTATACGATTGGGGTATTTTACCTTAGATACACATTCAACTCCAGCTCATTTAGTCTTTAACCGTACGGTTACATTAAAAGATTCTTGGGGTAAGGAAGTAAAGAAAAACGCGTAAAATCGTAACCCATAAAAAGAAGAGGTTGGAAGTGATTCCAACCTCTTCTTTTTATAGTGTATTCTTATCCCCAATATTCTCCAACATGCCGGATTTATATCCCCATTAACATTGCTAAACTACACTTCAATCAACCTCTTGAACTATCAGTTTTCATAGCATAAAACTTCGCACAGGATCCACTCCTGCTCGAAAATGACCACCTTTTATCAGGTTAGCTCGTTCTCAATCCAGATAACTGCTTGAAAACTGCCTGCCCGTTTACTTTCTTCGAACTGAAAAACTACAAGAGAAGATTTATGCTTTCCCGTACTTCTCTTTTTTTACAGCAGTAATTTATAAAGGTACATCATCTGCAATAAGAAAAACATCGTATCATTCATTTTTCAACCTGATTATCGTCACTCTTTTGCCGTGATTTTAGCAATAGTTTTACAGCAAACAAATACCCTTAATGATATGAAAAAGCTACTTTTAATTGCACTAACACTCACCCTAGGCGCACTAAGTTTACAGGCACAAACAATCCCTAATCAACGCTGGCAAATGAGACTCAGAGGTGTGACAGTCATGCCAAACGAATCGGCCAATATTAATACTATAGGCGGAGACGTCGACATCAATACGAAATTTATCCCTGAACTGGACTTCACCTATTTCTTCACAAAAAACATTGCGGCGGAATTGATCCTTGGGACTACAAAACATAAAGTCAATACAACAGGTTCAAATTTAACTGCCATTGGTGGAAGTTCATCCAGCAATGTCGATCTTGGCAGTGTATGGCTCCTTCCTCCGACACTGACAGCTCAGTATCATTTCTTCCCCGATGGTGCCATTAAACCTTATATAGGTGCAGGAATAAATTATACAATATTCTATAACGTCAACGCGGGACAAACGGTAAAAAATGTAAAATACGATAATGCTTTCGGTTTTGCGACTCAGCTGGGAATTGATTTTAAGCTATCTAAAAAATATTTCGTGAATTTGGATGCGAAGTACATTCTTTTAAAAACAGATGTCAATGTTGATGCATCAAATCTTGCACCTAACTTATCCATACCGGCAAAAGTTGACATCAATCCCTTCCTGCTCGGCTTTGGAGTCGGCATGAAATTCTAATCATTTGGCTCATTCCCTATCCTATATGTATCGAGGCCTCTTCCAATATTTTAGAAGAGGCCTCATCTGGTTTTTTTACCTCAAGTATAGCAGTCAATTTACCATTTAGGCAGACCGCGTAAATTTGGTTCATTGTGTCATCAAAATTATTCTACTCCGTACCAATTTTGATATTGCTGTCTCAAGCGCTCAACACGTGCCAATCGCTTGGTATCTTTTGCTTCCAATAAAATAGCCTGGTACCGGTCTACAGAATCCAAACCGGTCTGAATATCATTCCACTCGAAGCTCAGGTTTTTCTTATCCGACACCAACTGATGTAGATACTCCATATTTTCAGCCACATAATCAAGGTTTCGGTCCATCATCCTGTTGGCTAGCTGAGGTTGTCCCGAACGATATAGACTATCGATAATATCGGCATAATTGATGGCATCTGACATCGCATATACGCGATCGGGTAATTGATCGTATGCTTTTTTCGCTACTTCCCCAGCTTGTTTGACCTGACCATTGGCCAAGAGCATCCGGGCGGCTTTCCCAAATATATCACGGGCGTACATACTTGTAAAGCGAAACGAATCGGTATCCAAATACTGTGCATTTTTAACATTACCCCACTGATACGTATGCATAATATTGTTATATAATGCTTCCATATTAACTAGGCCGGCCTGCTCATTTCGTTTTCCTGTCGACTGATCTGTAGCAGCGACAGGCATCAATCGGGAAGTAAAGCCCTCATTGACCAGGTATTTATCCAGGCCCAATTTAATGTCACTTGGCAGCATGTTCGAAAAATATATCGGTCTGTCCCAATGGTTATTTTCAAGCACCGATAACAGGGTTAAATCCGCCCTGGTCAGATGATCATTCGGAATTTCCCATTCCATTGCAGAAACAATAGCACTCTGAAAATAAGCCGGAACCGCATTTTTCTTAACCACCTCCTCTTTATCAACGCGCAATTGGACTTTCTTGGAAGGGAAATAGTTTTCCATATCACCTGAATTCAGCTGAACTTTATACTCCGGATCATCCGATGTGACAAACTGCAATAATTGCTGTATATCCACGGCATTATCAAGTTGTCTATCCACAAAAGGGATATAATCACGAACGCCTTTTTTCGTCTTTTCAGCTGGGATCGTCACGGGAAGACCTGCCGCTTGATACGTCGGCTGCTTGGCCTGCTGCATATACCAATCGCCAGTCAGATAACTTAATACCACAACCCGAACATCCGGACGTACTCCTTCCACTTCTTGCAAATACCATACAGGAAATGTATCATGATCTCCATAGGTAAATAGAATAGCATTTGGAGCGCAGGATTCTAAATAATTACGTGCCATATCCCTGGCCAGCGATTTTTCAGAACGATTATGATCATCCCAATTTTGATGGGCCAAAATAATGGGACCGCCCAATAAAGCGAAAGAAATACCTGTCGCTAACGCATACCGTGTTTGTACAAAACGATTGAGAAACCGAACAAATGCTATTGCTCCCAGTCCGATCCAGATCGCAAACGCATAAAAAGACCCTACGTAAGCATAATCTCGTTCCCGAGGTTGCATAGGAGTTTGGTTGAGATAAACAACGATCGCTATTCCCGTAAACACAAACAGTAAGGTCAAGACCAAGGTATAAGGTTTATTGTTTCGGTACAACCAGATCGCGCCGGCTATTCCCAGTAGCAATGGAAGGAAAAAATAGGTATTCCGGCTCGGGTCATGCTCCTGTGATTGGGATATTTTATCTTGCCCCCCTAAACGCCAATTATCCAATGGTTTAATCCCCGACAACCAGTTGCCGTCACTATAGGTCCCATACCCTTGCCTGTCATTCTGTCTACCGACAAAATTCCATAAGAAATATCGGGTATACATATCGCCCAGTTGAAAATTAAAAAAGAACTTAAAATTATCCGAGAATTGTGGCTGCTGCCCCTCCATCAAATTGAGGTAACTCCTATAATAAGCCTGATGGGCTCCATCTTGACTATATATGCGGGGAAAGAAGGTTTCCTTATCAAACGTATACTTATCGACCTGACTAAAAGGAATATACCCTGATTCATCTTTGCGATAACCGGTTTTGCTCTCTACACCAACGACTTGTGAATCATAGTTGGGTCCTTTGAGTAAAGGCTCCCGGATATATTGCTCTCGGCTCAGATAACCCAAAAAAGAAAACACATTGTCCGGCGCATTATTGTTTAACGACGGATTGGCTTTTCCACGGATCAAAACCATGGTATAGGAACTATACCCAAATAGAATAAAACAAAAAACCAATAGCCCGGTGTGAAGTGTGTATTGCCGCTTTTTATAAGAATAATATAACCCATAAATGAGGAAGCTCCCCAACAGCAGACAAAAGAAGAAGATGCCTGAGCCAAAGCCCAAACCTAATGAATTTACAAATAAGAGGTCTACCTTAGCTGCGAGACCGACCAACCATTGAATAATTCCCCACAAAACGGCCCCCAAGATCAGCACTCCTACCAAGAAAGCTTTTATTGTACCTTTCGCACTAACCTGTCCTGCTCTCCTGAAATAGACAACCATCGCTATAGCCGGAATTGCCAACAGATTTAATAGGTGCACTCCGATCGAAAGGCCCATAACAAAAGCAATAAACACCAGCCAACGATCGCTACCTTCCTCATCTGCACGGACTTCCCACTTTAAAATTGCCCAAAAAACAATCGCAGTACACAATGAAGACATCGCATATACCTCGGATTCAACAGCCGAATACCAAAATGAATCACTAAAGCAGAAAGCCATTGCACCAACTAAACCCGCAGCAAAAATTTGGAAATAATTCGATAATTGAACTTTCGCTTGCCTGTTGAGTATCTTTTTGGCAATTGCTGTTATCGTCCAGAATAAAAATGTAACAGTAAGCCCACTGCAGATTGCGGATCCAATATTCATCCAATAGGCGATTTTACCTGCATTACCCAAAGCCAGGTTGGAAAATATATTCTGAATAAGAAGAAATAATGGTGCTCCCGGCTGGTGTGCCACTTCCAGCTTGTAGGCACAGGCAATAAATTCACCACAATCCCACCAGCTTACCGTCTTTTCAACGGTGGCGATATATACACATGTAGCAATTAGTCCGCAAGAAAAGCCGAGTAGAGAATTTAGTCTAGTGTACGTCATAAGGTCAATTTGGTCTATTGTTAAAATCCTTTTTAGCACTTTAAGTTAAAAAGTTATCCTGACTCCAATAAGTTAATTAACACTATTTAACACAAGTGCCTGACTATAAACAGGCTATTAACCCCTGAATATAGCGATCGACCTAAACTACACTATCAAAATTCTGGACATATTTTAGGCTTTCACAACGAATACTAACATAAAAAAAAAGGGAGCTTATGCGCTCCCTTTTCGTATTACTTTTACGAGTTAGGCTAGTTTTTCAACAATCTTCTTTGTTGGACCAGGATTACTCATCGTATAGAAATGTAAAACCGGAGCGCCAAATTTAATCAGCTCCTGACATTGTTGCACCAACCACTCTTCACCTACTTGTCTGACGTCGGCATTCGTTTTACATGCTGAAACAGCATCACTCAGTTCCTCCGGAATATCTAAATGAAATATCCTTGGTAGGGTAACCAACTGTTTTTTCGTTGTCAGTGGTTTTAATCCTGGAATAATAGGCACATGGATTCCATTGTCCCTACATTTTGTTACAAACTCCTTGTATTTTTCAACATTAAAGAACATCTGAGTCACAATAAACTCTGCTCCCATATCGACTTTTTGTTTCAGATATTTAAAATGAGTATTGAAATTTGGCGATTCAAAATGCTTTTCGGGATAGCCCGCTACTCCGATGCAAAAATCAGTCTTTTCCGATGTGATAATGTCTTCATGCAGATACTTTCCTTTATTCATATCAGTTACCTGTTCCAGTAGGTCTGTTGCAAAAGCATGTCCACCATCGGTCGGTATAAAATCGGCATCGCCCTTACGTGCATCGCCCCGCAATACCAAGACGTTATCTATGCCCAGGAAGTTCAAATCGATCAATGCATTTTCAGTTTCCTCTTTTGTAAAACCACCACATATCAAATGGGGCACCGCATCTACTTTATATTTATTCATGATTGCAGCACATATCGCCACTGTCCCAGGACGTTTACGATAGGAAACGCGTTCCAGTAATCCACTCGCATGCTCTTTATAGATATAATCTTCCCGATGGTAGGTTACGTCGATAAAAGGAGGTTTAAACTCCATCAGTTCATCCATGGTTTTAAAAATACTTTGGATGCCCTGCCCTTTCGCCGGTGGCAATAGCTCAAAAGAAAACAATGTTTTTCCTTTGGCATTCTGGATATGATCGATAATCTTCATTAAAAAACTGTTTTTAGTTTGGTTGGCTTACATCGAAACGCACACGTCGAGGAATCGTTTATCTACATGTAACTTATCTTTCCCACATGGAGTAGGGTAGAATTTAGCACCTTGAACAATACAGGTTGCTAAGGCTTCAACGGGTCTAGTCCCTCGGCCTTTCTCTATAAGCGTTGCTAATATCGTTTTAAAAAATCAAACGACAAAAATATTTTTTCGAAAAGGCAAAAATAGCGACAAAAAGACTGTAATAAATACGGCTTCAGGTTTATTCCCAGGCAATAATAGGAATTTACGCTCCCCCAAAAGTAAAAGACTTAAAAAAACAGATAAAATTAACGATCGAGGACCATCGGCAACGAAGAGACTGACTACGTCACAACAGGATCGGCTAAAGATTCGTTGCTAGGGAATTCCGTAGATTTTTGAGATAAAATGTAATCAGTAAGAGTCCAGTAACATGGTACTCCTCTTTCGATCCATATTTAAAACCATCAAATAAATATTTGTAGGCGACTAATGCATTTTTTTCGTTGTAAAATAACTCTTTCCAAGAATCGGGAACATCTGCCCATGCCTTGAGCACAATGCCATTCTCAGCATAAATAATGGGTGATTCAACACCATCCATTCGATAATCGTGATGTGTGCCTGAACTTGATATGTGCTGGAAATAAGCGATAGAATAATCTACAAAATTCAATGCCCTGGCTTTTATCTCCATTTCACTTTCTGATTTTACAGGGGCATTTCGCCATAGATTCACCTGGCTATCAAATTTGCTCGGGGTCTCCCGGATAGGGGTTTTATCTAACGCAAAGTTGATATAAAGTTTTTCACTTGTGGGGACACGTGCTGAGCTAAACTGTGAAAAATCACCTCTCAGCTGAACAAAATCGTTTTTTACCTTAACAATATCCAAAGCGAGACTACCCTTTTTCTCATCGGTCAATTCTAATCGATCGCCGTCGAATCTATACTTACCGTAGAGTAAGATATCATCGATCGCCATCACAAACTTATCTTTATCACGGAGGGAGAGAAAGGACCGATATATCGTCGGGTCATTACCATAGACATCTGCCTCCACATTTTGGGGTGATTCTCTTTTTACTTTATGATACTCCTCATTTGAATAGCCCAATATCATTTGGTAATTGCCTTCAGGAAAGTCCTTTTTCTTCCCAAAGAAAGCACAAGAAGACAACGAGAATAGGAATAGCAGCAGTAATAACGGTTTCAAAATAAATCAATAATTATGGCCAGTAATAATATACAGACCAAGATAAGAAATTACTGCAATAGTTCGTATACCGCTATTTATTTGAATAAGCTTGGGGATATGCTTATTCTTTATAAAGATCCACCAAGCCCTCTGGCAATTCAACTTCAATGATCTCCTCTTCGCCATCGATTCCTAAGATTAAATCATCGGACAATGGGAACATCAGTTCTTTACCGTCCATATTTACCGAAGCGACAAATTGCTGTGGGAATTCCTGAACATCTGTTATTTGCCCCAATTCACCATGGTTTTCATCAATCACTAAAAAACCGATTAAATCAGTATATCTAAAATCATCTGGATCGCGCTCGGGCATCTTATCATTGGAAAGATATAGCTTTTTACGTACAAGTACTTGAGCCTTATCGATATGATCCACATCCTCAAATGTCACATACGCTGTACTATTTTTTTGAAATTTAATGGTATCAACAAAATAAGGAACAAGCTTTTTGTTCACTTCCACAAAGACAACATCGATATTCAAACTCTCGTATTCCTCGAATTCAAAAAATAGTTGTACTTCTCCTTTAAGACCTCTTGTTTTACTGATGTAACCGATGTAAAAGCTTTGATCAATAGTCATATATTTCGTATTTAGCGATTAGCTGTGAGACATGATTTGGCAAACCATTAGCCTATTGGCTGTTTCAAAAAAAGCCGGCTCAAGATTGAGTCGGCTTTCTCGAATACTTTATGAAAGAATTAACCTTCAGTTTCTTCTGATGCAGGAGCTTCAGTCTCTTCAGCAGCAGTTTCTTCCGCTACAGGAGCATTTTTAGCAGCTACAGCAGCAGCTTTTTCTTCTTTTTTCTTAGCTTCAGCCACTAAAGCAGCTTTTTTAGCTTCAGCTTTAGTTTGTGCTAAACCATCTTTTTTACCAGAGATTCTTGCATCATTAGCTTCAGTCCAAGCTGTAAATTTAGCTTCAGCAGCAGCTTCATCAAAAGCACCTTTTTTCACACCACCTTGCAAGTGTTTTTTGTAAAGAACACCTTTGTAAGAAAGGATAGCGCGAGCAGTGTCAGTTGGTTGAGCACCTTTATTCATCCAATCCAAAGCTTTTTCAAAATCCAAAACGATAGTTGCTGGATTTGTGTTTGGGTTGTAAGAACCAATACGTTCGATGAATTTACCGTCACGTGGAGCGCGAGAATCCGCTACGACTACGTGGTAAAAAGGACGTCCTTTTTTACCGTGTCTTTGCAATCTGATTTTAGTTGCCATTTTTTAATTTTATTTTATGTATTCAACATATCCCCCGAGCTTCATACTAGAGGGGATGCAAAGATAGTTATTTTTTTCTAATCATCATTATAATTTAATAAAACTTCACTGAAAACGACAGGGTTAGCTCTTTCAACAAGCTCTTTCAACCGTAATACCTGCCCCTTAGACCTTCATCTTTTCTTGCTTCCATACGGAAGCTACAACAAACTTTTCAAAAATCAAGACAAAAAACAGTTCCTTCCTTCAAAAGGACATCTTTACCAAATCGGTAAGCAGGATGAACCGTTTGGGTACAGTACCTTCGAAATAGTCATCGACATTTTTGCCAATTCACTTTTTACTTTCTACCTTCATTCTATGAAATCTGTTGCGCCATTAAAAATACTAAAAGCTTCGGCCGGTTCGGGAAAAACCTTTAGCTTGACTTTACACTATCTCACACTCCTACTCTCCAACGAGAATAGCTATAAGGAGATTTTGGCGGTGACATTCACCAATAAGGCAACCGCCGAGATGAAAGAACGTATCCTCTCGGTACTCCATGGCTTGGCAACAGGCGATCCTAACCCTAAAATTGAAGATTTCAGAAAGCTTTTACTCCAGCAGCAGCCAGACTGGAATCCGCATCTGGTACAAGAGAAAGCTTTTCGGGTGTATCGACGTATCCTACATGACTACAGTCATTTTACCATAAGTACAATTGATGGATTTTCCCAAAAAGTCATTCGTGCATTTACGTATGAACTCAATCTTGATGCTGCTTATAAGATTGAAATGAATGTCAATAAAGTGAAAAATGACCTGACAGTCATGCTTAATCAATTGCTGGATGAACGACCCGACCTACTGGATTGGATTATCGCTTATGCGGAAAAGAAAATAGCAAAAAATGAAAATTGGAACTACCGCCAACAACTAATGGGTTTGGCAAGTCTTATTTTCTCTGAAAATTTTCAGGAATTTGATGGCTACATCAATTCTGCCAATCCAAAGGAGGTTTTTAATCTCCTCAATCAGGAAGTTGAACAGAAGATAAACTCCTTCACGGAAGCACTCTCCATGACAATTGAAGCCTTTAGTGAAACATTCAGGAATTTTAATATCTCCGAAAGTGACCTGAAAGGTAAATCGCGCAATAAAATAATCTCCGCTAGCAAAACCAATAAAAAAACGGAAAAGCTGAGCGCTTCCGAAATTGCCAAGGTACTGGAAAAGTATCTCCAGTTGATCGACAATGAAGATGCTTTTACAGATAGTGACAAAAATATACGGCATGATCTTATCGCCGCACTCAGCCCCATTCTGGCATCGTTCCAAAAGCTACACGATAATCTATCGGCTTACATTGCTTATCAAGCGGTACAAAGTAATCTCTATTACCTACGCCTGCTTAAGGAAATGAGCGACTTACTGACGCAATGGCGGCGGGACAATGGCGCTCAATTAATTTCCGACTCGCAGATTTTATTAAACAAACTCGGACTTGATGAAAATAGCGACCCAACATTTATCTGGGAGAAAATCGGCAATCGTTTTAACTACTTTTTGTTTGACGAATTTCAGGATACCTCGCGTATTCAGTGGAAAAATTATAGCCCACTACTGATCAATGCATTGGCAGATGCCAAAGGCACAATCAGCGAACACCTGATCGTTGGGGACGTCAAACAGAGTATTTATCGCTGGCGAAATGGGGATTGGCGTATACTCCTGCAACAGGTAGAACAACAGGTTGGTCACACCTTTCACTTAGACGAGGATAGCAAAACCACCTTTATCGAAAACGGAAGCCTTGACACCAATTTTAGAAGTCTTCCAAATATCATCCATTTAAACAATTACCTCTTTAGCAGTATTCCCCAGCATCTGCAACAGGTATTGAATGAAAAAGTATTCGAAAGCCTTGATGAAGAAGGTAAACAGTGGTGGATTTCTACTGGCAATGACACGATGCTGGTCAAAGCTTATGAAAACAGCCAACAGGAAATACCTGAACATAAAAAAGGGAAACTTGAGCAATTAGGATCTATCGAAATCTCCTACATTCCTGTCACTGATGGACGCTACAGAAGAAATCAGGTTATTGAAGAATCGCTACTACAACTATGTCAAAAAATAGGCGACTGGCTCGGTAGTGGACGATATCAGGCGCAGCAGATCGGTATCCTGGTACGGAGTAATGTGCAGGCTAAATTGGTCATCCAAAAGCTCATGGACTTCAAAAAAGAGCAGCAGCTTACATTTGAAGTGATATCTGGTGATGCATTATCCTTAGCAAGCAATGATGCTGTACTATTGTTGATCGAAACGTTGAAGGCTTTAGTCTATAATTCGGATAAACATACCATCCATAAAGCAAAGATGGTCTATCTATACCAGCATATTCAAAACAAGACAATCGATCAGAATGCATGGTTAAAATTTGCCAGCAATGACATCCGCGCACTTAAAGATTATCTCCCCGAGGCGCTGATTGACTCCTGGGAAATGGCGCAGAAACAGCCTTTAGTTCATTTAATTGAAAAACTCATTGAAATCTACGGTTTCACAACCACAGACAATATCCACCTCCCTTACCTCTTGGCGTTCAAAGATATGATCTCAGCTTTCTCCACCAATGGCGAACGTGGCATTATACAGTTCCTGGAGTTTTGGGAAGAAGATGGCAACCGGGCGGTGCTCCCTTCCAACGGAGAAATTAATGCGATCGAGGTAACAACAATCCACAAATCAAAAGGTCTGGCCTATGACGTTGTGATGATTCCATTCTGTTCCTGGGATCTCGATGGCATGATCAATGGCGATTTTTGGATAGAGACCTCGGATACTCCTTTTGCCCAATTGGGAAAAATTCCAATAAAATATACATCTACAGTCGGCAAATCTGTATTTTTCAAGCAATATTTTGAAGAGATGCTGTTCAACTACATGGACGCCCTCAACACATTCTATGTAGCAACAACACGTGCTGTTGAACACCTCTATATTACGGCTCCTTCCTTTAAAGAATCTGTTGACAAAAAAACGGGTGAAATTACAGGATATGATATTAAAGACGAATATATCAGCGATGTGCTCTATCAAGTCTTGGATAGCCCCATAGCTCCGTTTGCACTGGAAGAAAAAGGTGTACACATCGATCAAACGATCGAACAAAAAAAACATCAGGCTCAGAAAGACAATATTATTTCCCTTCGCCATTACCCCATTTCCAAAGAATTGGAAATGGCCTTAGAAAAATCGAGTACGCGTAACATCAATGATATTATGATGCTGGAAAAAGCCGCGCAGTACGGCATATTGGCCCACGATATTATGGCTCAAATTTCAAAGGAAGAAGACATCCATAAACTGGTACGCCAACTGATCCAGGAAGGAATCCTTTCCAAAGAGGAAGAGCCTTTTCTCATGCAGGAGATCAATCAGATCTGGAAGCACCCCCTAATCAATAAATGGCTCACCGGGAACTATAAAATCTGGAATGAAGCAAGCATTATTACCGCCAAGGGTGAGACCATTCGTCCAGATAAGGTCTTCACCTCCGTGGAAGAAACAATCGTTCTGGATTTTAAATTCACACAGACAGACTATATTGGGCACAAGTACCAAGTCGACAACTATAAAAAGAATTTGGAGAACCTTGGTTATAACAACGTTAAAGCCTATCTCTATTATGCGAAATCAAATCAATTAACTGAAGTAAAATAATAGCACGATGCAGACAGCCTTTCTAAAATTAGTAGCAGCAGACATTCAAAAACGTTTTGGAAACGATCTGAGTGAAATTGCCATCGTGTTTAATAATAAACGGCCGATTACCTACCTCAAAAAACATCTCTCTGAAGTGTATGGCCAGGCGATCTGGTCGCCGCAGTTTTTTACGATTCAGGAATTTTTCAGACTTTCGACCGATGATACCGAAGCCAGTCCTTTAACCCAATTTTTTCATCTGTTTAATATTCATAATGAGTTATTGGTGGCTGAGGGCAGGCAACCAGAAACGCTGGAAGAGTTCTATCCCATTGCCGAAATTATATTGAGTGACTTCGGTCAACTGGATTATGATCTCGTTCCCATCGAGCAGATCTATTTAGAACTTTATGACAATACCAAAATCGACATTGCTTTCCAACATCTCACGCAAGAACAGCAAGGGTTTATCCGTCAATTTTGGCAGTCTTTTTCTATTGCGGGGCATAGTGGAGTACAAGAGCGCTTTCTTCAACTTTGGAAAAGACTGCCGGTATTATATGATCGATTCAAAGAAAAGCTTAAAACAGAAGGCCAAACCAACTATCCAACAATCTACCGTGATCTGGTTGAAGGCAAGGCTACAAATCAGCAGTTTGCATCTTCCTTTCAGCATATCCTTTTTGTCGGTTTCAATGCTTTAAATAAAGTTGAGGCAAAATTATTTAGACAATGGCAGGACAAAGGCAGCGCACTATTCTATTTTGATGCCGATGCCTATTACCTGGAGGACACTATGCAGGAGGCGGGACTTTTTATCCGTCGAAATATTTTTCAAACAGGTTTGGTCAATGCGCTTGGCGATAGCCCGAACATTATAGGCAATAGAACCTCAACCGTAAATCTATATGCCAGCACCGGAAAAATCAGCCAAACAAAATTGCTCTATGATATCCTCGAACAGCACCATAAAGCGGAACAGACCTCTGCCATTCTTCTAGCAGATGAAAACCTACTGGTTCCTTTGCTACAGAGTCTACCCGATGTCAACCCCAACATCACAACGGGATATCCACTGACGCAGTCTCCCATTTTCGGTATCCTGGACCTATGGA
Organism: Sphingobacterium siyangense; assembly: GCF_023277505.1. Classification (NCBI taxonomy): domain Bacteria; kingdom Pseudomonadati; phylum Bacteroidota; class Sphingobacteriia; order Sphingobacteriales; family Sphingobacteriaceae; genus Sphingobacterium; species Sphingobacterium siyangense. The sequence continues at coordinate 6,092,047 of NZ_CP080574.1, forward strand.
TGGATGTACATTTGGAGATATCACAGTTCAAGAGGCGGAAGATTCCTTATCAGGTCATAGAGACCTTTATCAACCATCCGCTCAGCATGGTTTCTTTAGCAGATAAACTTCAGATCCAAAAAGAGATTGCCGACAAACAGCTCTTTGAGATCGCATTGGAGGAACTTCATCTCAAAAGCTCCCTGCCTCAGTTTTTTGTGCCAATCGAAAATTCGGCACATTTGATCCCTGCGCTCATTCTGATCGTCGATGACCTATTGCATAGCATCTCTTCTCAGGAGCGCATCCGCCAAATTGACAACAACCTTTTGATCGAAACAAAGAAAACGTTAAATCAGCTGCTACTGGGCTTTGAAACAGTTGCGCCCTTAAGCATCAGCTTCCAGATTGGCCTGATTAAAAAAGCAATCGCTCCAATAAATTCAGCGATAGAAGGAGATCCGCTAGAAGGAATTCAGATTATGGGACTCTTGGAGAGCCGTTGTTTAAATTTTGACAACGTATATATTTTAGGCGCAAATGAAGGCATTCTACCCAAAACGTCCAATTCACCGACCTTTATACCTAATAGCCTGAGAAGCGCTTATGGCCTTCCCATATTGGAGAATCAGGATGCACTGTCAGCTTATTTATTCTATCGCCATTTTCAATACAGTGAAGGAATACATATTTTCTACAATGGCTTAGTAGACGAAAGCTCTACCGGCGAAGAAAGTCGCTTTATCAAACAGCTGGAGTTTGAAAGTAAATTTCAGTTTGACCGAAAAATTCAACAACAGACCATCCAATTTGCGGATAAGGCGCAAGAGATTGTCATCGAGAAACGTGGTCAAGTCTGGGAAAAGATGTATCAGGATTTTATCGTCAACCAGAAAAGGATATCTGCAACGGCACTAACAACTTACCTGCAATCCCCGCTACAGTTTTTTTTAAAACATATTGCCGGTATCAAAGAACCACCTTCAATCTCTCAGGAATTTGAGATGAATAAACTGGGAACTGTCATCCATAATGTCATGGAGAAGATATTCCTACCTTTCAAGGGGCAGCAGGACTTTACACCGACAACTGTCTTACGGCACGAGATCGACAAAATAGAAGCACAGGTGATTCGTGAAATAGGCCTGCAATATCAGATCGAATTAAAGACAACACATGACTTAAACAGCCTGCAGCGGATCATGCTGAAGATTGCCTGCGAGTATGTCAAGATGTATCTTGAATATGACATCAACAACTACAAAGCATTTCGGATTATTGAACTCGAGAATGACAACGATTATGTACTGCCCTTTCCTATTGAGATCAATGGAGAAGAACAACAGGTCACACTTTACGGCATCATTGACCGTGTAGATGAGGTCGTAACACACGACGATCGTATTATCAGTAGAATTGTTGATTACAAGACTGGTGGAGACTCGATCATATTCAAAGAAATCGACCAGGTATTTGCGCCAAATACCGAAAATAAAGCCATGGTGCAGACGCTATTCTATGCCTATGTATTCGAACAAAAGACAGGAAGGAAACAACTCGAACCTCATCTCTATGTCGCCCGTAAAATGCGGGAAGAAGGGACATTATTCAGTGGTAAATCGGGAATATTGACTGATGAATTCCTTGCTTTCCAGAAAGAAAATTTTGTCAGATTCCTGCGAGATATTCTTCAGGAAATCTTTAACCCAGATGTTCCATTTCGGCATAACCCGGACGCAATGATTTACCCAAGCGACCCTTATACACTATTCTACCGGGAAGCTAGCAAATGGGACGATACAGAAGAATAAAAAAGCCTTATTGCAGTGTGAGGGTAAGCTAGGTTTGATACATAAAATACGCTAAAAAACAAAAGGGGACATTTTACTGTCCCCTTTCTATATTAACGTTTGTTTCTTTTAATTGCTTTATTGGCTCGACGCTTTGCTGTATTAATTTTATAATGGAACCAATGGTCTTTGAAGATCTTTCGCATCGTATTGTCAAAATGCCTTGTGATAAACAGATTACGCGCCCCCTGCAATTTCTCACTGATCGAATTTGCTAACGCCCTAACAGAAATCGAATAGCCCTCTGTCTCATACTGAATATAGTGCCACCAGCCTGCTGGCATATATAAGGTCTCTCCAGGATGAATGACAGCTTCATAACCATCTAGGTACTTTATCCCGGGATATTCCTCTTCACTACTATATTTGGGGTTTGCAATACTATGAAAATTGTATGGCAATTTGTACATCAAATCAGATTGATCATTCGGAAAAAGCCAAATACGTTTTAATCCTTGAAATTGAGAAATAAACACGTGTGACATATCAATATCGAAATGATTACGGGTACTTGACCCCTCTCCACCAAAGAACATAAACGGCAACCATTGCAATACCTTACCGCCTGTAACATCGTTATAAATAACATCGTGTTTCAGTTCAGGACGTATCTTGAGTAGATTGAACAAAAACAACCGTAACTCTGTAGGCTCTTTTGTGATCAGATCCAAATATTCTGCAAATGTCATATGGCCAACAGGAGCACTGGCAGCACGGTCCATTGATTCTTCCTCTTTTCCATAGACATCTATCTTTATATCTCCTGCGATTTCCTTAAAGTAATCATAACTCCATTTCTTCCACGCTGGACTTTCTGCACTGATAAAATCTGATATGATTACAGGAAAACCTGGTTTCAGATAATTCTTTAAAAAGTCCTCTGATTGAATGCCCGAAATTTTATCAACTTGCTTTAACTTCACGACTGACTAATTTTGCTTAATTACAAACATAAAAAAAATATTTCTATCAAATTTTAAAAATACTGCCTATGCTTTATTTTTAATTGGAATAAATTACTCCAAGCAATTTAATAGAAATATACTTAAAATCTCAATGACCATCGTCACTTTTATTACATTTTAACATCATCGATTCGACTCGCCACCATTTCTATACCCCTACAGATAAAAATACGATTCATCTATCTTTCATACAAGATGAACATACCCCACAAATTGATCATCCGGCCAATTCGTAAAATTGTCATCGTACCATTCCCGATTCGGAATGATAAAACTCAACAGCAACGCCCGTAAAAGTCTTTACAGATCCTTGCCGATCTTAAACTGCACACATAACAAAAAAAGGGTCTTAAGAACCCTTTTTTTGTTATTTACCTTATGTTAGGCTATTACTTATTTACCTTTTTGATATATTCTTCAACAGCCATCGTCATACTAGGCGCTTTTGGTGTTGGAGCAGGGATATCTAAAATCAATCCGTGATCTAAAAGAGCCTGTTGAGTAGAAGCACCAAATGCTGCAATCCTTGTATTATTCTGCTTAAAGTCAGGGAAGTTATCATATAAGGACTGTACACTTGAAGGACTAAAGAACACGATAACATCGTAGAAAACATCTTTCAAATCAGTCAAATCGCTTACAACAGTTCTAAAAAGCACAGCCGGTGTAAATTTATAGCCGTTTTGTTGTAACCAATTACTTGTTTCCTCATTGGCTACATCCGAACAAGGGAACAAGAAATTCTCCCCTTTGTGTTTTTTCAATACCTCTTCAAGGTCTTTCGCGGTCTGTTTACCAAAGAAAATCTTCCGTTTTCTATATTGGATATACTTTTGAAGATAGAGGGCAATCGTCTCTGAAATACAGAAATATTTCATTTCTGCAGACACTTCAAATCGCATCTCTTCACAAATTCTAAAATAATGATCTACAGCATTTCTGCTCGTAAATATTACAGCAGAATAATCTGCTAAATTAACCTTATCCCTACGCACATCTTTGGCAGGAACTCCTTCTACGTGTATAAAACCTCGAAAGTCTAATTTTAACCCGTATTTCTTTGCTAAATCATAATAAGGGGACTTATCGTTTTCAGGTTTTGGTAAAGTCACCAGTACACTTTTTACCTTCTTTGCTCTTTCTACGTCTGAAGTTTGCATATTAACCAGTTTTAGCTCAATAATCTTAACAGTATTAATATTGGTGCTATTTCTAGGCAACAAAGGTACAAAATTAAATAGGAAATTGAAAATTTATACATAGACATAATATGAGTCGCTGTCTTAAGAAACCGATAGAAAAAGAGTAAGGCCGCTCCAACAATAGCCAAATGCAGTACAACTCCGACCGATGTCAAAGGCACAAGACTCAAAATTAATAGTACAGGAAGCATTAAAAAAAGTGTATTGAAATAAATCAGATACAGCACGGTCACATATTCCTTTACCAACTTTCTAATTTGAAAAACAAAGGATAGGAATCGGATAAATCCGATTTTTAACGCAAACAAAGCACCAACCATTCCCGCAGTCTTCATATAATTGGGAAAAGTAATAAAATCGAATCTATTTAATTCATATGCATAAAATAGACTTACAAATAAGCCTATTGCCCCAGAAAATAATATAAATAGAAAAATAAATGGCCAAGATGTCAGGATCGTATCCTCTTTGCTTACAGACAATAAGACCCTATCATCCCAGTACCCCTGAAAAACCAATTTAATATCAGAAGGGAAAAATACCCGAATCAACCCAACACCAAAAATTAATGCGAGAACTGTAAATAAAATCCAGTTTTCACGATGAGCCTTGAGCGTTCCATATTGCCGATCCAAATTGCTACTTCTTAATTTGCTCTGAAAATACTGCTGAACATCAAAATTATAAATGTTATGAATCCTTAAACCTTCCCCGTTCACTGTTACGATCCGATATTGATTCTGTAACGCAGGATTCAAGGATGCCAAAACTTTCTGGTTTGGCGATTCAACAGAATCCTTTACGATATTTAGACTATCAGTACTAACTGTACTGCTGTCCTGTACAACCGTCCGAAAAGTCCGCCGCTGCGCATTCAATCCCGTAATTGAAAACAGCAGTAGTACTACAAATAGAATATGATATTTGAAGATAGTTACGCTCATTAAAATGAATTGTCTCTTAACGGTAATGAAATGCTCATGAACCGTCTATATTCGAAACTCTTTAATTGTGGTCGTAAAGTTAGGATAAAAAGTTATATTGCATTCAAAAAATCTTCAGAGAACATGTACAAAGAAATCATACGTTGTCAATGGTGCGGATCTGATCCGCAATATGTCGATTATCACGATAAAGAATGGGGACGACAAGTCCACGATGACAAAACTTTATTTGAATTTTTGATCTTAGAGTCTGCACAAGCCGGCTTAAGCTGGATTACGATTCTTCGGCGAAGAAAGGCATACCAAGAAGCTTTTGCCAATTTTGATGTTGATCAAGTCGCTGCTTATACCAACGAACATGTTGCTAGACTTTTGGTCGATTCGGGAATTATCAAACACAGGAATAAAATTGAATCCACCATTACCAATGCACAGCATTTTAAGAAAATCCAAGCAGAATATGGTAGCTTCTACGACTATTTATACACCTTTTTGCCTGAAAAAAAACCGATCGTCAACCACTGGACCAGTCTGCAACAGGTACCTGCAACTACAGCTATTTCTGATAAAATAGCAAAAGACATGAAGAAAAGGGGATTCAAATTTTTCGGTTCTACCATCTGTTATGCTTATATGCAGGCCGTTGGAATGGTGAACGACCATATCGAAACCTGTTCGTTTAAATAAGTTAACCATTAAAATGCGCATAGGTTTCGCAAACACCAATTTATAGGAATCAAAACCGGTTCTCTACACCATAAAAACAGACCGATAAGAACAGCAATACAACATATGAATCAAATCGACCTAAAACAAAACCAATTGGTATTAAAAGAAAAAAGGGGGCCTCTAATTGCCAGACTATTCATCTATTTACTTACCATATTTTCTATAATTCTACCCCTTGGTGGCGTCACTGTCAATGTATCCAATAGCGGGCTGACAATTGTGAGTGTTATCATGCTTGGCTTATTTGGATTAATAGCATACTATATGCTCCGTGTTTCATTATGGAATACCTATGGCGCTGAAATTATTGAATTTCAAAAAAACAAAATCAACTACACCGCCGACTACCAATGGTTTAAAGGGGGTCAAAAAGAATTTGATTTTGAAAAGATAGACTTTACAATACAAAAATCGGGCTATGAGGAAGATAACAAAGGTGTTTTAGTCATTAAATTTGATGAAAAGGAAATACTTGAAACTGTCTCCAAACTACCGTTATCAGATTTAGAAATTTTACGCATAAATCTGAAAGAATTATACAACGATCAAACACCTGAATAGATCAAAATTCTATAGTTAAAATCTAATGATCACTTGTTAGTACATTAGACTGCTACGTTTTTATAAATATCAGGGAGATTCCGACAAAGACCATTAAAATCCATACCATACCCAACTACAAATTCTTTACTTATTTCAAAGCCAACATAGGTCAATTCCTCGAAATGATACTGCAGCGCCTCAGGTTTCACCAAAAGTGCACAGGCAATCACACTTGCTGGATTTAATTTTTTTACGGCATCCAAGGTATACTTCAGGGAATGCCCGGAGTCGACAATATCTTCTACAATAATCACATCACGGCCTTCAAGATCGATACCAAGTCCTAAAAGCTCGTTTAATTCAGATTGCCCGGTTCCAATATAAGAAGCCAACTTAATAAACGACATCTCACAAGGAACATCAATTTGCTTAAGCAAATCTGCCATAAACATAAAACATCCATTCAAGACGCCTATAAAAACAGGCTGTTTGTGTTCATAACGCAGGCTTATATCAATCCCCATCAAGCGCACTCGTTTCTGAATTTGCTCCTCTTCAAATAAAGGTTCGAAAAGCAGTCCGTCAATTTCTATCTTTTTCATGCTAATATTCTTCTTTCAGCACAGGCACTATTTGTGTGTGTCGTTTTCTTTTTCCTCTTTTTTACGCCCTAATATCTTGTCAAATAGCGATCGTTTTGGTTTCTCCTGCTCGCTAGCCTCCTCATCTTTCTTTTCTGTTAGATCCATTTGTTTTAGCTTCTTCGGAACAGATACATGCTCAAGATTGTCGGCAGGAGAACTACTTTCGAGACGATCGAACAACAATGGATCATCTCCCATATCTAATACATCAACAGAATCTACCACAGCAGGTCTTGCTGCCCGCAGATGCGGCTGCAGAACAACTTCATAAAAACCATAATTTGAAGTTGTTGAATCCACACTAATCTGCCCTGTTTTGGTCATAATATGACCATAGGTATTAAAATAGCGCAACATATTCCCTTTCAGGTGCCCTGTCCAGTCAAAAAAGTTGAGTCCCTTTTTAGGCCGTGGAACAATGCTCGACAAAAATATACTTTCTCCAAGCCCTAATTGCGCCGGTGTTTTCCCAAAATAATAGCGTGCAGCTTCGGTAATTCCATATATATTATTTCCCCACTCGATGACATTCAGGTAAACCTCGTACATGCGTTTTTTACTCACTTGCTGCGAGCGTTCCATCAGCCATACCAGCAAAATTTCCTCCAGCTTCCGTACAACCGTCTTATTGCGATTTAGAAAAACATTTTTCACCAGTTGCATTGATATCGTACTCGCCCCGCGCTTAAATCCTTTTTCCTTAATGTTTGTAGCAATAGAGAGTTTAAAAGCTTTCTCCTCAAAGCCCTTGTGCTTAAAGAAAAATGGATCTTCGGTATTGATCAAACTAATCTGCATATAACGGGATATTTGATCTATAGGTGTAAAATTAGGATTTTGAGGTCCGACAACAATTTCCCGCATCGGCTTACCATCTTCATAGGCTGTATACGTGAATGGTGTATTTAACATCGCAATATCGGCCTCCCCCCATTTGACAACTTTTAAATCCCTATCATCCATTTTGGAAGAGAAAAGAAGCTTTTCGGGCTTTTTGATTTCGAGAGCAAAGTTCAGATCGTATTGAATATGCCCCTCCACCTGAATACCGTCTAAGCCAGGAAATAATCCAACTGGCATGGCATCAAAAAAGTGCTGAGCCTCTATCCTATCGGTATGAATGGCGAGGAAGAGTTCTTTTTCCGGCTTGTGCACATATTTGATATAAGGAGAAAACACGAAATCTTTGACCTGAACGGTACTTTCTTTGCTCACTTCAATCGATGATGCTCCAATATTCAATGCCCCCTGCATGATGGCCTCAGGAAAAATAACATCTTTACTAGAAATACGCCAGTGATTTACTTTCAGATTTTTAAATCCCCATTGCCCATGCAACTCCAGCAACTCCTTATTTCTTCGATGAGCCTTGTCCAATCGGAAGGATATTTCATCAAAACTTACCGCGAGACCAAATTTGCGCTGTAATAGTGGAAGATTTACCTCTTTTTTATCGGAAAAAAGACGAAGGTCACATTCTTGATTATCTGAATCAATCGTTCCGGTCAGATTCCAGGCTGCCTCATGGTCATTTAACAGAAACTTGGTTTCCATATCTCCGCCGTCTATCACAGCAGAAGGAATTGCAATGCGTTGTGAAGTACTGTCGTCACGATAGGAAAACTCAAGGTTCTTGAGATCGAGGTCATTTGGAATCTTAAAAAATACATTTTTCAACAATCGATCTGCCAAGGCCGCCAGATTCTGCTTTGGGTTATCATTTTCAATAGTATCCTTTTTCTGCTTCTTGAACAGGAAATCGTAGTTACTGATCGAATCCTTTTTAACAAGAGAAACCTTCCCATTATCTAAAAGAACTTGTCCTAACTTCACATCCCCAAATAACAAAGGCCACAATTTTACAGACACTGTCAAATCATTGATTTGAGCCAGTTGATCCCTATTTTTGGGCAATAACTGTATATTCTTAAACTGTACGGCATTAATCCCCTGGAAAGCATAATATTGAATCTTCAATTCCATATCATACTTTTCAAGCAACTTCGCTTTCGCTTTGTTGATCGCTCCCATGAGCATGGCATCTCTTTTCTGATAAGCATAGGTGCCTACTGCGATCGCCAAAACCAAAATAGCAGCTAAAGCGATATAAAGCCATCGCCATTTGCGGGACTTAAAAGATGTTATAAATCGATTGGACATAATTATTACTTAATGCAAATTCGTGCATATCAACAGTCAAACTTAGATAAATTTGGCTGCATATACAATTATAATTCACTGAAACCAGGATGGCCTTTATCCCTTTCTACAGTCCGACAAAATTATTTAGAAAACAGGTTGGTTACCCGAAAACGAAAATGGACTGGATAACGGATCTTTCCTAAAGATTAGGAGTACGATACAGTAATCTTAATCCCATTAAAAACAAAGAAATGACATGAAATTGATCCGCAATGAGTAGTTTTGTAATCCATGATTACAAATGAATATTAGATGGTTACCAAAGAACAAATATTAAATGCATTATCCTATGTTGAAGAGCCTGATTTAAAAAAGGATCTTGTAACATTGAATATGATTCAAAATATCGAGATCGAAGGTGAAAAAATTTCTTTCGATGTCATTTTAACTACTCCAGCTTGCCCGCTTAAGGACCATATTGAACATGCCTGCCGAAACGCCATAGCCCATTTCATAGACAAAAACCTAGAAGTCAACATCAATATGACTTCCAATGTGATCGGGAAACAAGGCGCGCAAGTGTCGGGTATTAAAAACATCATCCTGGTATCTTCAGGCAAAGGTGGAGTTGGTAAATCTACTGTCGCTGCAAATCTTGCTCTTGCACTCCATGCGAAAGGAGCTAAAACAGGACTTTTAGACGCCGATATCTATGGGCCATCGCTTCCGATTATGTTTGGCCTAGAAGGTGCCAAACCGGGTTCCATAGAAATGCCAAACGGCCAGGTTAAAATTGAACCGCTTGAAAAATTTGGACTGAAATTACTTTCAATAGGATTTTTCACTGATCCAAACCAGCCTATTCCATGGCGTGGACCGATGACAACCTCGGCCATCAAGCAGCTTTTTAACGATGCCCATTGGGGTGAGCTGGATTACTTGGTTGTTGATATGCCTCCAGGCACTGGTGACATCCATATCACCGTATCACAGACATTCCCTATCGCGGGAGCCGTGATTGTCACAACCCCGCAGCACGTTGCCCTGGCTGACGCTGTCAAAGGAATTGGAATGTTCTTAATGGATAGCATCAATATTCCATTATTGGGTGTCGTGGAAAATATGGCCTATTTTACACCAGCTGAACTGCCAGAGAATAAATATTATATTTTTGGTAAAGATGGTGGAAAACGTCTTGCAGAAGAATATAAAGTTCCTTTCCTTGGTGAAATCCCTTTGTTAAAAGGCATTTCTGACGCAGGAGATAATGGTTTCCCTGTTGCCATAGACACCGAAGATCCTGTAACGAAATCATTTTTAACGATCGCAGAGAAAGTTGCCCAGCAACTTTCCATTATCCATAGCCAAGGGAGATAGTTAGTTAATAGTACGCTCTTGCGCTTCACCATAAAAAAGGCTTTCATACGTATGAAAGCCTTTTTTATGAAATGTCATCTAATGATTAGATAGCAAGCTCCAGCAATACCGGGCAATGATCGGAATGTACCGCATCCGGCATTATACTGGACGATTTGATTTGTTCCGCCAAAGGTTTTGAAACCATATTATAATCAATACGCCAGCCCAAATTCTTTGCACGAGCCCCTGCGCGATAGCTCCACCAACTGTAGTGGTGTGGATCAGGATTTAAATGGCGGAAAGAGTCAATATAACCCGAATTAATAAAATTCTCCATCCATTCGCGCTCTTCCGGAAGAAATCCCGAAGAATTTGCATTTGATTTTGGATTGTGAATATCGATGGCACGGTGACAAATATTATAATCACCACAAACGACCAAATTCGGTTTTTCGATCAAAAGCTTATCGCTATATGACTGAAAATCCTCCAAAAAACGGTATTTAAAATCCTGTCTCACATCTCCTGTTGTACCTGATGGGAAATAGGTACTCATCACGGAGACCTGATCAAAATCAGCACGGATAATACGTCCTTCAAAATCATAATCTTCATGGCCGCAACCATACTCAATATGCTTAGGTGTGATCCGCGTAAACAAGGCGACTCCGCTATAGCCCTTTTTTTGAGCTGGATACCAGTAATGCTCATAGCCCATCTGCTCCAACAAAGCAATTTCGGGAATCTGATCCGGTGTAGCTTTAATCTCCTGAAGACATATGACATCCGCATTTACAGTTTTCAACCAGCCTAACCAATCTTTCTTCAAGGCTGCACGTAAACCATTCACATTATAGGTTACTATTTTCATTTTTTGAGTATTGAGATTCTAAATAATAGGGAAAAAAGCACTTCAATCCCTGATTTACGGCTTCATAAAAACATTAATAATCCTTAGAAGAGAACAGATCACCGATTTTAGAAAAGATACCAGTCTGAGGTTTTAGACCTTTCAGTTCCCGCTCTAAGTTTAACGCTTCTCGCCGCGTTAGCACATGCATGTTCATCTTTTGGTCGACTTCTGGTCTATCGTGCTTATCTGTTTTCACAGCTGCAATCTGATCGATAACATCTACTCCCTTGACCAACTCACCAAATACAGTATAATTCCAATCCAAATGAGGTGCGCCACCAATAGTTGTATAAGCCTGACGCTGTGCTTCCGAAAATTTCTTACCATTCATCCGTGTTTGCTCCAAACGATTAAGATCTTCAGGTGTGAATACCTTTCCCTGAACAAGATAAAACTGAGAGCCCGAAGAAGCTTTTGCAGGGTTGTTATCCCTAGCCGCTCCAATGGTCCCTTTTTTATGGAATAAACCGTCCTGAATCTCTGCAGGAATGGTATACCCTGGTCCTCCATTACCCAGCTGTGCTCCTCCAACAGCATTTCTTGAGTCAGGATCGCCTCCCTGGATCATAAAATTCTGGATGACGCGATGGAACAAGGTTCCGTCGTAGTATTTACTTTTTGCTAATTTCACGAAGTTATCCCGATGTTTTGGTGTCTCATTATACAACCGCAGCACACAGGTCCCCTTGTCAGTAACGATCTGTACGTATTTAAACTCGGGTTTAGCCGCAAATGCCAAAACCTGTAAAAAGCAGAATACTGCTATTAAACTAGCCTTTAAAAATCTCATCTGTTAATAATTATATGTTCCCATTTAGAACGTCCTGTCTTTTCAATTGTGTTATCTTCTAGATAACGTTTAATTCCTCAAAATAATTTATGATCAAGGACTTCATAATTAGTTCCTGTTCCAAAAGAGTATAGTTAGGAATAGGTTTTACCAATTCCCAATGTGGCCACCCTTCTTCATCCAGACCTTTCAGATTATAAAATCCCATAGCACTGAAAAGACGACACGTCGCAATGTGCATCAATTCTTCTTTTTCTCGTTTTGAGAATTTTTGGGCACCTTTGCCCAATTCCTGAACACCAATAAGGAATAAACAGACCTTGATGTCAGGCTTTTCCATATCGAATAGCGAAGCAATTTCATCCTGTAGGATGTTCCACTTCTTGTTTACTTCTGCTGCCTTCATTTTTTTGTTTTAAACAAACTAAGATAAATTTACGATGATTTGCAAGCAAATTAACGCACAGATAAATATAGTTATGCTGTTGGATTCCCTCCTTTGGCAATAACCTCTGCACAACGTTGATCAATCATCTGAAACACGGGATCGAACAAATTATCATCAAAATACGGATCAGGAACAACATCATCTCCCAAAAACAATTTAACTTTGTGCAGATCTTCCTTATCAATCACCTGAGCGCATACATCTGCATAGTTTTGTCTATCCATTACAAATATAAGATCGTATTCGGAAAAAAATTGCGGTTTGAAATGCCGAGCCCGCTGACCGGAAATATCGACACCATATTTCTTTGCAATTGCTATAGCTCTACGATCGGGGGCTTCACCAATATGCCAGTCACCTGTACCCGCCGATTCAACGACCCAGTTTAATTGATTATCTGCTGCTTTTTGTTTCAATATACCATGTGCAAGGGGAGAACGACAGATATTTCCCAAACAAACCATTAAAATCTTCATCTCTATAATTTTTAAAAGCTATCAAAGAGTAGCCATACCACGCTATGATCCAACTAAACGGTGCAAAGAACGCGATTAGCCGACATAATCAGGTTTTCATGCTTGTCAATAGCAAAATATGTAATAAATCACAAGGCCAGAAAGGCCCAGCATAAAAAGTGCTGGAGCTGTATCGGCACTTCATTCCGCAAAATAGCTAAACTAAAATGATTAAGGAAACAACCGGCTTAAAATTGACTTACTTCTTACCAAGTGTCCTAGCTTTCCCATAAAGTCATTCTGATTCCGTATCCACCAACAGCAATGAAAACAGACTGGAGAACGTTGCTTTCCAATAACCAAGTTCAATGAAGCCAATGAGACTAAACACCTTTCATTAAACCAAGCGTAGCGAGCTGAATGATATCGTCATAAAAAATACGATCAATAACACAAAGCATAAAAAAGGTGGCCTAACCTTACGGTTAGAACCACCTAAACTATATTAATCAACCAATTCTTAATTCAATGTTTAATATTCTACCGGGAAGCTCAATTGAACAGCGCCACCTTGCGGAGATACACCTTTCAATCGTACAATATTGCGTTGTGTTGCGCCGAGAGCAGCTTCAACATCATCTACTGTATTTACAGCTTTTCCATTCACCTCCGTAATGACCAGTCCACGCTCTACACCGAAATAATCAAAGATACCACCACGGTTCACTTGGGTTACAACAACTCCAGAGTTTACACCCAGTTCCTTTTTCTTCTGAGCAGAAGCAGGAATAAAGCTTGCTCCTAATTTATTGTAAATCTCCGTTGCACTTTTAGAAGCTTTTCCGCTAGCGCTTGCAGTCTTTAAGGATTCTTCGCCTTTTAACGTCAACGACACTTGTTTTTCCTTACCATCACGTTTGTAGGTGATATTCACTTTATCACCAGGACGCAGACGACCTATTGTCTCTCCTAAAACTGGCGATCCTGTAATTACTTTGCCATTAATTTTAGTCAAGATATCTCCTTTTTTGATACCGGCAGCTTCTGCTGCACCACCAGCTACAACATCTTCGACAAATAACCCGTTCACGTCCGTAATACCTCTTTCTTTAGCTAACTCAGACGTGACTGGTTGGTAATTAATACCAATATAACCTCGTTTTACATTCCCAAATTCCACAAAGTCATCAGCAATTTTTTTCACTAAGTTCACAGGAATTGCAAAACCATACCCCGCATACACACCTGTTGGAGAAGCAATAGCAGAGTTAATACCAATCAATTCACCAGCAGCATTTGTCAATGCTCCACCGCTATTCCCCTTATTAATAACTGCATCAGTTTGGATAAAGGATTCAATAGCCGAACTTGCTAGAGGCTGATTCGTATTTCCTCCAAAAGGATTACCGCGTTGTTGCTGACCTTCTCTTAAGATACCAATATCACGGCCAGTAGCACTAACGATACCTGCTGTTACAGTAGATTGCAATCCAAGTGGATAACCAAAAGCCAATACCCATTCACCAACATTAACATTATCTGAATTACCTAATTTAACAACAGGAAGGCCTTTTCCAGCAACCTTTAACAGAGCAATATCTGTATTCGGATCCCGGCCAATTAATTTAGCTTCAAACGTACGCTTGTCTGTTAGTACCACTTCAATTTTATCTGCATCTTCCACCACGTGATTGTTGGTTACAATATAACCATCATCTGAAATAATTACACCTGATCCGGATGCTTGTATAGGCTGGGACTGCATCTGACGACGTCCGCCACCCTGTGGCATGCCAAAAAACTCCTCAAACATATCGAATGGAGAACCCTGTGATTCCTGAGATCCCTTACGCGTGTACGTTGTTTTGATATGTACTACGCCCGGAGAAACGGCAGCAGCAGCCTGGGTAAAATCAGGATTACCTGTCGAAGACATGGCTCCTACTGGGTTGTTCGCAAAATAAACTTTTTGTTTGTCTTCGAAAGACTTACCATCAAACTTCTTATTCTCAATAAGCTTGTAACCACCTAATGCTACCGCTCCACCGAAAACAGCCGTTAATAGCGTTAAACCGACCTTATTCATAAACTTATTTTTATTTTAAAATGTCTTAATATAAGCTGATAATTTTTGCTCTTAAAATTACCGATTTTATTCGGATATGTTCAAATGTAATACCATTTCGAAGCCTTCGGAAAATCCGACACGTTAAAAAATGTTAATTACTAGACAAATGTAATCATTTTAACAAATCTTAACTTTTCTCCGTTTTTTTGTAACAAAAAAACGTACTTTTGTTACTACAAATCAACGTAATGGCATCAAAAGTAAGATTTTCAAAATATCAGGGGGCAGGCAATGACTTCATTTTAGTAGACAATCGCAACAAAGCATTTGACCGCGCAGATGAAGCATTGGTAGAAAAGCTCTGTAACCGCCGGTTTGGCATTGGTGCCGATGGTCTAATGCTCTTACAAACCACAGAAAATTACGATTTTGAGATGATTTATTATAATGCCGACGGCAGAGAAGGCAGCATGTGTGGTAATGGGGGCCGTTGTATCGTCGCTTTTGCACGCGACTTAGGCATTATTACTGACAGAACTGTCTTTTTGGCAGTAGATGGCATACACCATGCCTCTTTATCAGCAGACCTTGTCAATCTCCAGATGATCGATGTAACGGATTTTACCCGTGATGGAGAAGCCTATCTGTTACAAACAGGTTCTCCACATTATGTTGAGTTTGTAAAAAATCTGCAGGATAAGAATGTCTTCCAAGATGGCTACGCAATTCGCAATAACGCTACTTATGGAAAAGAAGGCATCAATGTAAATTTCATTGAAGCTGAAGGAGATGGTTATTTCCTCCGCACATTTGAGCGCGGTGTTGAAGATGAAACCTATGCCTGCGGCACTGGAGCAACTGCAGCGGCCATGGCTGTCGCCTTGCAGCAAAATTTAGAAGGTGATATCAATATTCCTATCCGAGTATTAGGAGGACAGCTGTATATCTCCTTCCATAAGAAAGGCTCCCATTTCTCAGAGGTGTTCTTAAAGGGCCCGGCACAGTTTGTCTTTGAAGGGAACTATTAGGTTTTTATTCCTATAGCGATCAAGGCTAATTGCAACCCAAATTTTCAATCCAAGCAAATCAAGCCGTGAAATAGGGCCTACGCCCTTTGATATTTAACGACACCTGTACACAACCTCATAATGAAGGTTAGTACGAGATCTTCACTAGCTATCCCTTAAAATCGATTTTAAAAATTTCAACGCGCAAATTGCGATTAATGGTATATTTTATTGTATATTAGAAACCTTTATTTATAAGGTCCGCTATTTTTAATGCAACAGTCAAAGTCATTTCCAGTATATAAAATCGTTTATTCTATATGTGAGCACCCCTATCTTGGCTATCTTATTGAGCCACACATGGTCAAACTCAATCCCAATGGGACTTACTCACTACGCTATCAACGTATATTTAGCAATACTGTAGATGCTTACGCCGCTGAATTGGATGAATTAGATTACAAACTAATTCGATTGCTCGATGAAATCGAACAAACTCACCTCATTAAAAAATACTACAAAAAAGCAATTAGACCTGTCGATTTCTTTTCCAAAGTTTTCGATAAAAAGCTACATGAGCTTCTTCGTCCTAAAATTGATGAAAAAATGATCCAATTTTTTGAAGCTGTTGGAGACAAACCGCTTTTCATGATGAGCAAAGATGGTTATCCAGCAGATCAAGAAATTAAATTGGCAACCTCCGCGGCATCGATTCTATTTCATTTTCGACGAAACGAAGAAGAAACACGTTATTTCCCGACAATCAAATACGAAAATCAGCGTCTGGAGTTTATGTTCAAAAATGCCATTGTCTTGACCAATGTACAAGCATGGTTACTTCTAAACAATACCCTATATTATTTCGATCAGGCACTTGAGGGCAAGAAACTCAGCCCTTTCCTAAATAAACGTTACATTTCTGTCGGTAGAAGTACCGAAAAAAAATATTTCGAAACCTTTGTATGTGGACTGATTGAACGCTATCATGTCTATGCCGAAGGATTTGAAATTCAAACCCACCAACACCAAGCAATTCCACTCCTCCATTTGATTTATATTGAAGATGGGGCGTCGCAATTACAACTGCAATTCAAGTACGGACCGCACACCTTTACCGCAGGAGCCGAGAATAAAGTTACTGTTCGTATGGAATATAATGAGAAAGATGATCAGTATATATTCCACCGTGTAAAACGATCTTTGCAATGGGAAGAACAACAACATGAAAGCTTAAAAAAATTGGGCCTACAGGATGTCGACCTCCAACTCGGTTTATTAACGCCAACTACCCATACTGGGAAACGGCTTTCAGTATTTGACTGGATGAACAACCATCAAGAACAACTTGAGACTCTAGGATTCCACATTATACAAAATAGTGAAGAAAAACGCTTCTTCATAGGGCACACCTCCTTAGATATCTCCATTGATGAAGACAATGATTGGTTTGATATAAGTGCTATCGCAAAATTTGGCCCCTATGAGATTCCATTTATCCAGCTGCGCAACCATATCCTTAATAACATTAAGGAATTTACCTTACCTAATGGAGAAATTGCCATGATTCCGGAAGAATGGTTTGCAAAATACAATCATCTCTTCCAGTTTTCTGCAGATCGGCATGAGCTCAAACTAAATAAGGTACATATTGGTCTACTCTTTGAAATTAGTGAGCATACACAGCTGGTATTTACACGAAAACTACAGAATCTAGCCAATTTTGAAGAGATTGCTGATATTCCCGAGCCAAAACATTTCAAGGGAAATCTTCGCCCATACCAGAAAGCAGGGTACAATTGGTTTAATTTTTTGAAGCAGTATAAATTTGGCGGCTGTCTTGCAGATGATATGGGTTTGGGTAAAACCATACAGACTTTAGCCCTATTGCAACAGCAAAAAGAACAACTCCAAGACGAACAGGATATCCGTACCTCACTTTTGGTTTTGCCAACATCATTGGTATACAACTGGCAGAAAGAAGCACAGCAATTTGCCCCACAGCTTAATATCCACCTTCATACCGGAAACAACCGCATCAAAGATGCTGCTCTTTTCGCCAAATATGATTTGGTAATTACCACATACGGAATTGCCCGTATTGACGAAGAAACCTTGAATGGCTTTTATTTTAATTACATTATCCTCGATGAGAGCCAGAATATCAAAAACCCAACTTCCAAATCGTTTAAAGCCATCAAAAGCCTAAAAAGCAAAAACAAATTGGCTTTGAGTGGAACTCCTGTAGAAAATTCCGTTTCGGATCTTTGGGCACAGATGCACTTCACCAATCCAGGACTACTAGGCAGCTATACTTATTTTCAAAAGGAATTTGTACAGCCCATAGAAAAGAAAAAAGATGAAGAAAAAGCACAGCGTCTTCAAGCGATTGTCAAACCATTTATATTAAGACGTACAAAAGATCAGGTGGCAACAGAATTACCGCCAAAAACTGAACAGATCCTTTATTGTGAAATGACTGAAAAACAATCCGAGTTGTACGAAAAAGTCAAATCTGAATATCGCAATGCAATTCTTGACGGACAATTGGACAGCAAGCCTAAATCTACGCAAATTGCGTTGTTGCAAGGCTTGACAAAGCTCCGACAATTAGCCAATCATCCCAGAATGGTGGATGAGAAATTCTCGGGTGATTCCGGCAAGTTTGAAGCTGTCATTGAAACGCTTGAGATGGTTATGCGAAGAGGCAACAAAGTGCTGATTTTCTCCCAGTTCGTAAAACAGCTGAATATTTTCCGTCAGTATTTCGATCATAAAGGAACAAATTATGCCTACCTGGATGGCGGCACAAAGAATCGGGATGAAGCCGTCAGCCAATTCCGTAAAAACAACGATACCAAGTTATTTCTTATATCGATAAAAGCAGGGGGGGTGGGACTCAATCTGATTGAAGCTGACTATGTTTTTATTCTGGATCCGTGGTGGAACCCAGCTGTGGAACAACAGGCTGTAGACCGTTCACACCGCATCGGTCAAACGCGCAACGTGTTTATCTATAAATTTATCAGTAAAGATACCGTCGAAGAAAAGATATTAGCTTTACAGAATAAAAAGAAGTCGATTGCACAAAGCCTGATCACGACAGAAGAAAGCTTCATCAAGTCACTATCACAGGAAGATCTGCAGGAACTTTTGGCCTAAATAAAAACATTACTGTTTATATTCATTAATCTTCGCCATATATATCGATGGACGGATACCCGTTACACGCGTAAAAATATTGCTAAAAGAAGACAGCTCATTGTACCCTACACGCATGGCTATTTCTAGAATGGAATAGCTATTCTCAGACATCAGTTCCAGGGCTTTCGCAATTCGTATGGCTCTTAAAAAACGGATATAACTAATCCCCATATCTTCTTTAAACAACCGTGACAACGAGCGGCTGCTCATACCAAAGCGCACAGCAACCTGTTCAATGGTAAATGCTTGATCAATATTGCTATTCAGATATCTCGCTACGCTCCTGAGTTTTTCACTTTTAGGATAAGGATGCTGCATCGGAAAAGCATCTATTGGTGAACTCGTATCCGGAATAATCGCCATCATCGCACGCAAGAGACAGTACTTTGAATAATCAGCCGTTTTGCTGATCCCTCCGCTCCAATCCTGAGCAAATAAAAACATTTCACGCACCAGATCATTGCTTAGAAATATATTTGGCGTTGAAAGTACGGACGGCATATGCTGCTTCTCCTTGAAATAAAAACTATATAGCGGAATACGAGAGCTTGTACTTTCCAGATGATAAGTTGTATTTGCCGGAATCCACATATAAAACCTTGCTGGCAAATACCAGTGCTTTGTTGTTGTAAACACATGAATAATACCACCGTCAGCATAGAGCAGCCGCGCCTTTTTATGTTTGTACTCACGAGAATCGATACGATCGACATACATATGGTCTACATAAAAATCATATTGGTCAGCATCAATAGCTACAAGTTTTTCCTCTTCCATAACTTAAAATTACACTTTTCCTACAACATGGCGCAAATGAACATATATCCGTCCGACTATACAAAACAAAACGTTTCTATTCCACAGTATCTTTGTACAGCCATATGCTCATGCTCTCAGAGGAAGTTTGCTCGTATTCCGGTTAATTCTGATTAAGTAACACAGAAAAATTGCTACTCCGAGTACATCATAAGCGGAACTGAATACTGGCACAACAGACTTTAATTAAATTTTTAAAAGTCTCCTACAACATCGGATCAAATAAAAAGGCTCAACTGTAAATTTAGATGATGCTAAAAGTACACAGTTCGCCTGTGTTGACACACTATAAACACATAAAGCAGACTATTAAAATTACGCAATCAAAATAACAATGAATAAAGAAGATAAAAAAGACAAAACAAAAGGATTTAATAAAATGCTCGTCATATTTGCCAGCCTATTATTATTGACCGGTATTGGCGTCTTAGTCAGACACCTTATTTTTACCAATCAATATGTAACAACAAATGACGCACAAATTGATCAATACTTGACACCTATTGCCAGTAGGGTCTCTGGTTTTATCAAGGAGGTGCGATTTGAGGAAAACCAATATGTACATCGGGGCGATACCTTATTAATTATAGACGCCAGTGAGTATCAAACCAAGGTCGATATGGCGAATGCCGAACTCCAAAGTAGCCAGAGCAATGCTGAGGTAATCAGCAAAACAGCCAATGCAATAGCCAATAGCATTTCTGTTCAAAAGGCAAGATTAGAAGCGGCAAAAGTAAGTGTATGGCAGACCGAACAGGATTACAAGCGATTCAAGAATTTATTTGAAGCAGAGGCTGCGACCCAACAACAGTACGATAATGCCAAAGCAGCATATGATATAGCATTGGCACAACTGCACACCATAACCGAAGAATATAATTCAGCCCAACTAAACACCAACAAAGAAAAAGCAAGCGAACTACCGGCAAGAGCCAATATCAATATTAAAAAGGCCGCAAAAACAAATGCACAGCTTTTTCTTTCGTATACCGTAGTTACAGCACCTTATGATGGCTTTGTTGGAAAACGAACCATCCAAGCAGGTCAGTATGTAAAGGAAGGTCAGACACTTACCAATGTCATTAGTGAAGAGAAATGGATCAACGCTAACTTTAGGGAAACTCAACTCGAAAATCTTGCAGAAGGCACTATCGTTACTATACAGGTCGACGCTTTTCCCAAACTCAGTTTTAAAGGAAGAATCCACTCATTTTCTCCAGCATCAGGTTCCAAATTTGCCCTGATACCACAAGACAATGCAACCGGAAATTTCGTAAAGATTGAGCAACGGATTCCCATTAAAATTGTATTTGATCCAAAACAGGACCTCAAGAAATTACGCGCAGGTATGAATGTCGTTGTCCATGCCGCCCATCAATCCTAATCGCCCATGAGTACAAACAAATCTTTATACTACAGCTGGGTACCCGAATGGATAAAACTCCCGCTAATGATCGTAGCGATGTTCCCACATCTCATGCTAATGTCGCTCTTCCATTCCAATACGGCATTTACCGCTTCGGCACTGGATATTGAAGCTGAGGATATTCAGTATTTTCTATCCTTGATGTATGGCGCCATTGTCGTTACCTTACTCATATTTCAACGGCTGTTTTCGTTTTTTAGAGTAAGGACATACATACTCTTGACTTGTAGCCTCTCCATCCTGATTCTACTCGGTATTTCACTTACAAGAGACCCCTTCCTTATTGGCATTCTCCGCGTGATCGAAGGTATTTTCTGTGTACTGGAAGGTGCATGCTTTCTTCCACTGCTTATGATGCAGATTAAGCATACCAAAAGCCGAACGATCGCCTATTTTTTCCTATATACCTTTATGCTTACAGGATCAACTTTGACGACATCCTTACTCAAAGAAAGCATAATGGACTATGGATGGCAAGATATGATCCATGTCGTACTCTATTGGCATTTGATAGTGATTGCAATAGCCTTGCTGTTACTCAACAATAATCGCTTGGGTAAAAAGTTCCCACTCTATCAACTGGATCTGGCCAGCTGTCTATTTTTATTGATATCATTGAGCTGCGGGGCCTACGTTTTAATTTATGGTCGCAAATACTATTGGTTTGCATGCTCCACGATCACCATCAACTTCGCACTTTTCCTTATTTTCGGAGCACTTTTCATCATTAAACAGCGGATGGTCAAAAGACCGCTTTTT
The DNA here is from genome assembly GCF_023277505.1 of Sphingobacterium siyangense. Classification (NCBI taxonomy): domain Bacteria; kingdom Pseudomonadati; phylum Bacteroidota; class Sphingobacteriia; order Sphingobacteriales; family Sphingobacteriaceae; genus Sphingobacterium; species Sphingobacterium siyangense. The sequence continues at coordinate 6,114,287 of NZ_CP080574.1, forward strand.
CATTTTGAGATCCTCAGATACAAAAATGTGATCTTTGGTGTTATACTGTTTTTTCTCTTTTATATTATTCGCAGCTGTCTCAATAATGTATACACAGTGATGGCTACCGTATGGAAGTGGCCCTGGCATTATATTGTTGATGTACAGTACATCAATGTTCTTGGTACAATATTGGGTGTTGGCAGTTCAGGATTCTTACTCCTCCGCGATGTATCTCCTAAATATATCTTTGGTTTTGGCTTTTTGATATTGGCGACTTCATGTTTTTTATTTGTACCTACATTTTACCCTGATACCACAATCTGGGCAATCGGTCTTCCTTTGTTTATTCAAGGAATCGGACAAGGATGGCTTTTTACACCACTGGTTATTTATATTTTGACAGGTGTAGAATCCCATCATGCTGGCAATGCAGGCCTCATGGGCACAACCGTTCGGTTTTGGGGTACGAATGTCGGATTTGCACTTATTCAAAATGCTAGCTATACACTAAATCAAAAGCATTATATTCAACTCGAACAGACACTGAATACAAGCAACCCACTGACAATAAACTATTGGAATACATTAATGGACAAATATACCGGAATATATGGCGATCACATAGCAGGGCGTATTGCAAGCAAAAGTATTTCGGGAACCCTAAGTCAGCAAGCATCTCTAATCAGTAACATGGAGATATTTACTTATCTGGGAATCCTGGGAATGCTGGTAACAGGGCTAATATTTTTATTCGGCCCAGCCAAAACACTTTTCATGCGCCTAAGAATCCCATACTTGTAAATGAGGCAGCTAAATCTCCTATATACAACTTTCATGCTTTCGCAAGCAGCAACAGCAATGAAAGCGAACCGAAGATTCTTTCGGCCTAATAAACCAAGTATCACGAGCTCATTGATGCCTTCATAAAAACAATACGCATCAATTAAACTGGTTCTTTCAAAAAAAGGGGCTGTTTGCAAATCAATGCAGACAACCCCTCTTTGGTATCTCGTACTTAATCTATTTAAGCATCAAATTCTTTAAGAGCTTTTTTCACACGTGCTATGACCTCGTTTTTACCGAGCAATTCAACAATCTGAAAGACATCTGGTCCAAATTTACCGCCTACCAACATAATCCGGAATGGCATCATCAGCTCACCCATTTTCATTCCCGATGCCTGAATCGCATCTTTGAAGAAAGGCTCCAATTCAGCAGCTTTCCACGTATCAAATCCTTCGAATGACTGGCTTATACCCTCAAAAAATGCTGTTTTTTCAGCAGTCCACTTAGGCTTCACAGCATTCAAATCATATTCCGCAGGTTGCAAAAAGAAGAAAGACGCCTGACTCCAAAAGTCCTCAACAAAAGTTAAACGCTCTTTCACAGCATCCAATACCCTGCTCACGTAAGCTTCATCGGCATCTACTTGATGATGTTCCAATACTGTTTTGATCTTTGGCAACAAGGATTCTGTCGACGAGCGTTTAATCCATTCATGGTTGAACCATTTTGCTTTTTCAAAATCAAATTTCGCACCGGCTTTACTGATACGGTCAACACCAAATTTCTGAATCAATTCATCTAAGGAGAAAAGCTCCTGTTCGGTGCCATCATTCCAACCTAACACGCCGAGCATATTGACAAAAGCCTCGGGTAAGAAGCCCATCTCACGGAATCCTTTTGTTGTATCGCCAGATTTAGCATCGGTCCAGTTCATAGCATAAACAGGGAATCCCAAACGATCACCGTCACGCTTGCTTAGTTTACCGTTTCCATCCGGTTTAAGGATCAATGGAAGGTGCGCCCAGCCTGGCATACTATCCCCCCAACCAAGGTATTCCCACAATAAGATGTGGATAGGTGCCGAAGGCAACCACTCTTCACCACGGAATACATGTGATATTTCCATGGCCTTATCATCTACAACAACAGCGAGGTGATAAGTCGGCATGCCATCTGCCTTAAGCAATACCTTATCATCGACAAGATTTGTATCAAAAGCAACCTTTCCACGGATCATATCAGTGAACGATACCGTTTCATCAGTTGGAATCTTTATACGGATGGTGTGCGGTGTGCCCGCATCCAATAATTGTTGAGTTTCAGCGGCAGACAAACTCAATGAATTACGTAATTGAAGTCTGTTCTCGTGACTATATCGAAAATTAGGCTGCAACTTACGCTGCTCATCCAGCTCCTCTGCTGTGTCAAAAGCATAGTAAGCATAACCATTCTCAATCAGCTGTTCAGCATATTTCCGGTAAGATGGTTTTCGCTCACTTTGACGGTAAGGTCCGTACTCGCCTCCTTTTAATGGGCTTTCATCTGGAGTCAAACCACACCATGCTAAGCATTCGTTGATATATTCCTCAGCACCTGGGACAAAACGAGTTTGGTCCGTATCCTCGACACGTAAAATAAAATCTCCCTGATGCTGACGCGCATAGAGAAAATTAAACAAAGCTGTACGTACCCCACCAAGGTGAAGACCACCTGTCGGGCTTGGTGCAAAACGCACTCTTACTTTTCTTTCTGAACTCATGCCGCAAAATTACCACAAAATTTTTGATTTGGGCGGCACGATAACCTCATCAATGAAATAAAAGTGCAGAAAACAGACATTTATTCAGTAATTTGCAAATGAAGGACACGAATACGGAATCATGAAACCCTATCAGATTAGCCAGCAACGCTGGAAATTTATCTTGCTTATCTTTGCAGCAGTCATTGCTGTCGCCTCCCTGGTTTACACCAATTACCTCGTTCGAAATCTTGCACATGCCGAACGTTCGAAGGCTGAGGTATGGGCCATGAGTACCAAAAATATCATGACCATGCCCGACGTTGATGATGAATTCATTACATTTATTTACGCCGTAAGAGACAGTCTAAATTTACCCGCAATTATTACTGACGACAAAGAAGACATTATTTTTTGGCGTAACCTCGATTCAACAAAGACAAATATTAAACCCGGACACAACGACAGTGTTACAAAGCATCTCGATTATGATCCCGTTTATTTTCAAAAACAGCTTGCGTTTATGAAGAAAAGCCATCCGCCTATTACGTTGGAATTGGAAAATGGGCAAAAATGGCATGTGTATTATAAAGATTCATGGTTTTTGCAACAGTTAAGGGTGTTTCCTTATGTACAACTATCGCTGATTGCCCTCTTTCTCATTATTGCTTATACCGTTTTCAATTCTATCCGGAAATCCGAACAAAATCTCGTTTGGGTAGGACTAACAAAAGAAGCCGCACATCAATTGGGTACCCCTATTTCGTCGTTGATGGGTTGGTTAGAATTGATTCGCATAAAATTTGATGCCGAAGAAGATGACACCCTAAATGAAATGGAAAATGACATTAAGCGACTTGAAATCGTTGCTGATCGCTTTTCGAAAATAGGATCTACTCCCGTGCTGACTAACCATAACCTGTATGATGTCATCAAAAATTACATGGATTATTTTCGCATACGAACCAGTAATAAAATTGCTTTCGAATTAAAAGGGGACACACATCTTGAAGCACAGCTTAATATTCCACTCTTTGATTGGATTATCGAAAATTTATTGAAAAACGGAGTAAATGCCATTGGTACAGAAGGAAAGATAACTGTTAATATTTCAGAAAATATTGCGAAAGAAGAAATTTTTATAGACATTAGTGATACGGGCAAAGGAATTCCGAGATCTAATTTTGAATCTGTTTTCCAGCCGGGGTTCACAACACGGAAAAGAGGTTGGGGGCTTGGCCTTAGTCTGACAAAAAGAATGGTGCGGTACCACCAGGGGCAAATTTTTGTAAAAGAATCTGAAGTAGGTAAAGGAACAACATTTCGAATAATCTTAAAAAGCAACTTAAAATATGAAGCCACTCAAATCTGACGAATATCCAGCGGTCTACGCGCCTTATATTGAGACTGTCGTCGATAACGTGTTCGATGCACTAGAAGAACAAACGCTCTCCTTTCCAGCATTTCTGGACACGATACCAGAGGAAAGAGGTAATTTTAAATACGCTGAAGATAAGTGGACAATCAAAGAAGTTGTTGGCCACGTCATCGATAACGAGCGTATCATGGCTTATCGGGCATTGCGTTTTTCACGTAATGACCTTAAAGAGCTCGCTGGATACGACCAAGACTACTTCATTCAGTATTCCCGTTACAACGATCGCACTTTAGAAAGCCTGAGTAAAGAATTTACTTTTCTTCGTAAAGCGAACATGATGCTTTTCAACAGTTTTAATGAGGTTGAATTGGAACGTAAAGGGATGGCATCTGAACGGCTAACAAGTGTAAAAGCACTCTTGTATGTCATTGCTGGTCACCTCAATCATCATCGCATCATTATTCAAGAACGTTATTTAAACTCAGACGATGTCAAAAATTTGGTTTCAGCATTACAGCATTGAGGAAATAAACGTATTTTTCAACAAATACCTATCGGGTCTGCTCGAGATTCAAGCGACAGAAATTGATGACAACTCCATCACGGCGACCATGCCGGTAACAGATAAAGTCAAGCAACCACATGGTATTTTACATGGCGGCGCTTCTGTCGTTCTGGCGGAGTCTTTGGGAAGTATCGCATCTAACCTCGTGGTTGATCCAGAAAAATACCGCGGAGTTGGACTTGAAGTAAACGCCAATCATATACGTCCGGTAAGTAGCGGCGTAATAACAGCAAAATGTAGCCCAATACACATTGGTCGATCCACACATATTTGGGAAATAAAAATGTACGATCGCTTCAACAAATTAAATTGTATCTCAAGACTTACAGTAGCTATCGTTCCAAAATAACGATAACTATACGACTCTTGCTAACTCGATTTATCACCTCGCTCCAATTACAATTCGACAATATTTATACGCAAAGAAGGATAAATTTCACAATTTATCCTTCTTTTTTTTGTCAATTAATTATCAAAATCCCCCAAAAATATGCCTTTATTTATTTCCGATATTCAAGAAATTTAAGTAGTCTTGTAGGATGGATACTTTAAAAATCAGTAATTATGAAGCGCAATCGTTTGTTCATTCCTTATTCCTACTGATTTACCAATCCTCGAACGATAACTTAACTAAATATAATAAAACAAAACATGACCACTAATCCTAACGTTGGTAAAACAGCTTTTCGCCCTATGGCCATCTGCTGTGGTTTATTTTTTATCCTCGGTTTTATTACCTGGGCAAACGGAACTCTAATTCCATTCTTAAAAATTGCTTGTAACCTCGAAACAGATTTGCAAGCTTTCTTCGTAACCTTTGCTTCCTATATTGCTTATTTTTTCCTAGCACTTCCCAGCTCAGTCATCATTAAAAAAATTGGTTTCCAAAATGGTTTAGTTGTCAGTCTTATTATATTAGGTTTAGGATCTTTGATCTTTATTCCTGCGGCAGATAATAGAAGCTACGGCCTATTTTTAACAGGAATCTTCATCCAAGGTTCAGGAATGGCATTATTACAAACAGCCGTTAACCCTTACTTAAGTATTATTGGTCCCATTGATAGCGCTGCACAACGTATTTCAATAGCTGGATTTTTCAATAAATCGGCTGGTATCATTGTACCTATCCTTTTTGGAACACTCTTTTTAAAAGATGCTCAAAAAGTAACAGCAAAATTAGAAGCAACAACGGATCTTGTCCAAAAGAATGCGATATTAGATGATCTTCTTCAACGCGTGCACACTCCATACATCTCTCTTGCAATTATATTCGTTGCCTTCGCAATATTCTTAAAGTTCACACACCTGCCTGAGGTCGATGTGGATGCCGAAGAAGAAACCAGCGCAGAAAGCGGAACTGTGGCAGCAAAGAAAACATCGATATTTCAATATCCACATTTGTTCTTGGGGGCTTTGGCAATTTTCTTCTGTGTGGCCGTCGAAGTTATGGCAGGCGATATCATTGGCGTCTATGCACGCGAACTGAAAGTTGATCCCTTCTTTACAACCTATGCAACAGCATTTACACTCGCTTGTATGTTGATCGGTTATATTATTGGTATTATTTCTATTCCGAGATTTGTATCACAACAAATGGCCCTGCGCATTTGCACAATCATTGGCATCACATTCACCATTATTTCTGTTTTTACGACTGGTACAACTTCATTTATATTCGTTGCCTTGTTAGGAATCGCTAACTCCCTCATGTGGCCAGCTATCTTCCCGCTAGGAATTAAAGGCCTCGGAAAGTTCACGAAAACAGGGTCAGCTATCATGATTATGGGTATTGCAGGTGGTGCTATATGGCCTTTGATCTACGGATTATTAAAAGATCATTTACATATTGATTTTCAACACGCATTCTTATATGCAATGATTCCGGGCTATCTATACATTATGTTTTTCTCTATAGTAGGCCATAAAGTTGGCAAAACGAATTAATGTAAATCAATCTTATATTTTAAGAAAAAAAGGCATCTAAAGATAGATGCCTTTTTTTCTTAAAATTCTTCCTATTTTTAGGAGATAGATGCTGTAAGAGCCATTAAATATTACAGCCATACTATAATCAGATTTTCTGTTTTTTCAACAGGAGAAATGGAAAGCATGATCAAATGCATATCAAGAGCATATTGAGCCACAAGATTAAGCATACAACAACAAACAAACAATAATACAGATGAAAAAGAATCTTTTTGCAATTGCCATTGCCGCAACAATGATTTTTACGGCCAACGAATCTTTTGCTCAGTTAAAACTACCTGCAGCAAGTAGCTCACAGACAGTTACACAAGGATTAGGTATTGAAAACGTAACCCTTAATTACAGCAGACCTAGCATGAACGGTCGTAAGATTTTTGGTGATCTTGTTCCTTACAACGAAGTATGGCGTACAGGTGCAAATACAAATACCACATTAACCTTTGAAGGGGATGTTGAGCTGAATGGACATAAGCTCTCCGCCGGAACCTATGCTCTTTTCACGATCCCGAACAAATCAGAGTGGACCATCATCATCAGTAAAAACACAAAACAATGGGGCGCCTATACCTATAAACAAAGTGAAGATGCTTTACGCTTCAATGTGAAACCTCATACCCTGGCAAATCCAGTAGAAACTTTCAGCATTTCTTTCGACAATGTTACGCCTACAGGTGCTGTATTGAGTTTGGCTTGGGAAAAAACGTCAGTAAAGGTTGATCTCAAAGTCAATCAACAGGCTAAAATATTAGCCTCCATCGACGAAGCTATGAAGGGCGAGAAAAAACCTTATTTTGCCGCAGCCCAATATTACTTCAGTAATAACTTAGATCTAAATAAAGCGCTAAACTGGTATGACGAAGCCGCCAAAGCTCAACCCAAAGCTGCTCACGTCCTTTATTGGAAAGCAAAAGCTCAATTAAAAGCTGGAGATAAAAAAGGTGCAATAGAAACTGCAACGAAAGGTCTTGAAGTTGCCACAGCAGATAAAAATAGTGAATACATCAAATTGAACACCCAAGTTATCAACGCTGCAAAGAAATAGGTATTTATAGCTAAAAATGCCCCCAGAAAGTATCTCACTTTTTGGGGGCATTGCATTTAAAGCCTTTTTTATAACTCGGCCTTTAGTTTTATAGCTCGTCTTTTAGCAATTGCTCAAGTTCTTCTGGTGAAACGTTCATATTGACATTTCCGTCTTTCGCAAAAGAGATCTCTCCGGTCTCTTCAGAGACAATAACAGCAATCGCATCCGAGATTTCCGTCACCCCAATAGCAGCGCGATGGCGTAGTCCGAATTGCAGCGGCAAATCCTCACTATCCGACAATGGTAGCACACAAGATGCTGTCATAATCTTAAAATCAACAATAACGACTGCTCCATCATGCAAAGGACTATTTTTATGAAAGATACTTTCAATCAGGCGCTTCGATATATGGGCATCGATATACTCACCACTGCTCTGATAATACTCCTCATCAAAATATTTTGAAAAAACCAATAAAGCACCTGTCCGTGTACGCGACATGCTTCTACAAGCTTCAATAACCGGTTTTAAGTCTTCCGTCAAATCCTTTTGTATAGCTTTCTTATTCCCGATAAATGACCAAAAAACTTTTTTCCGTTTCATGGATATGTTCTTTCCAACGTGCAGTAAGAATCGCCTGATTTCCTGTTGGAACACGACAATCAATGCGATGGACCCTACAGATATAAAACCGCCGAATATCTCGGTCAGTAAACGCATGTGCATCTGCTTAACGACTATATAAACACCATAAAACAGTGCTACACCAATCAGGATATTAACAGCAATGGTCCCTCTAATCAAACTATAGATATAGTAGATAATAATCGCTACCAATATGATATCAATAACGTCCAATAGGCGAAAGCCGCTAAACAGGCTATAGTCGATTCCATCCATATATGCAAGTTAAAAAAAAATAGATATTATTTGTATTTTTACAACATAACATACAGGAAAATGACTAGACTTTCAGTAAATATCAATAAAATCGCAACGCTCAGAAATTCCAGAGGTGGCAATAATCCTAATCTAGTATCTGCGGCATTAGCCTGTGAACGTTTTGGAGCACAGGGTATCACTGTCCACCCGAGACCTGATGAAAGACATATTCGATATCAGGATGTCTTTGACTTAAAAGCAGAAATCCAGACCGAACTCAATATTGAAGGAAATTGCCAGGAACAGAAATTTATTGACCTTGTATTGGCCAATAAACCAGCACAAGTAACCTTAGTGCCAGATACCGAAGGACAATTGACCTCGAATCATGGCTGGGATACCATTAAGAACAAAGCCTACCTACAAGATATGTGCAAATTGTTCAAAGATGCAGGTATACGTGTTTCTATTTTTGTTGATCCGGTTGAAGAAATGGTAGAGGCTGCGGCAGAAACAGGAACAGATCGCATTGAACTTTACACAGAAGGTTTTGCCACGGAATATGGCTTCGACAAGGAACTCGCTATAAAACCGTATTTCAAAGCTGCATTAAAAGCACGTGAAGTCGGTTTAGGTCTAAATGCGGGCCATGACTTAGATCTCAACAATTTGCAATATTTCAACCAACATATCCCTGAACTCCTAGAAGTAAGTATAGGCCATGCCCTCATCTCTGATGCGCTATACCTAGGACTCGAAGAAACCATCAAACGTTATCTGGCTTGTTTAAAATAATAGCATGTTCTGCGAAGAGCGCTAACTTTATAAATGAGCTTATTGTAATCTAGCGAATTGCACAAAAATGCATAAATAGAAAAGGGCTTTCGTGTAAGAAAGCCCTTTTTATTACCCCAAAAATAGCGGTACTATTGCTGAACTTGCAATTATTAATGAATTCCTTTAAAGATACGGTTCCAACGAATTTTCGAAAGTCCGGTACCAATGTCATCCCAGCTCATCCAAGTAAATAAAGCCTTTCCGACAACATGATCTTCGGGAACAAATCCCCAGCCCCTTGAATCCAAAGAATTATGGCGATTATCACCCATCATCCAAAAGTAATCCATTTTAAACGTATAATGGTCTGCTTTCACATCATTGATATAGATCCCATCCGAACGTTTTTCTAACTTGTTATTCTCGTAAACACGGATAGCTCTTTCATAAATGGGCAGAGTCTGTGCATTTAATGCCACTGTCCATCCTTTCTTCGGGATTAAAATCGGTCCAAAATTATCAAAATTCCATTTGTATTGTGGATCATACGGATAAGCTCCTTCTCCAACAGGATTTCTTCTGATTTCTTTGACATTCGACCAAGATTTTACAATGGCCAGTTCATCTTTTGTCATGAACAACTGATAAACACCAGGCTGCTGATCGCTACCGACCGCTTCTATTCTCAACTCCCGTAACCTATCCATATTTAATGGGGTACCATCCGTTAATACGAGATAGTCCAATTGGCTTTCTGGAGGATCAAATCCTGGTTGATCGTTCACAAAGAGTTTGGCATCTTTCATGAAAATTTTATCGCCAGGCAATCCAACACAGCGTTTAATATAGTTCTCCCTCTTATCGATAGGTCTTGCCTGGATTGTAAACTGAGAATTGATAGTCTGCCAACCATAAACTCGAACAAGATCATAATAACTTGAATTTTGGTTTTCAAGCGCAACAGTGTCACCCGCAGGAAAATTGAAAACAACGACATCATTACGTTCAATTTTTTGAAATCCTGGCAAACGTTTATAAGGAAGCTCAATCAATTCAGAATACGCTTTTCCGCCAGTGATGGGCATCGTATGATGCGCAAAAGGAAAGGCAATCGGCGTATTAGGAACACGGGGGCCATAATTTAACTTGCTCACAAATAAGAAATCCCCGATCAACAAGGTACGCTCCATAGATCCTGTTGGAATCATATAAGCTTCGATCAGGAAGCCACGAATAAGCGATGCCGCTACGGTTGCAAATACAATGGCATCTGCCCATTCGCGTACCATCGATTTCTTGTACGGATATTTAATTTTATAGTCTTTATAAGATTCAAGTGCAATTTCGGCACGCTTCTCTTCAGTCAATTCAAGACCTTCTTGGCTTGCAGCCTTTAAATTCTTAGCATATAAGCCATTCAAAAAACGTACGTTATTGTCCTTTGCCCACATTGGCAAAACAATAAAAGGCACTAAAACTGCAGCAGCATTCTCCCAAAAACGGCGTTTTCCAAAACAATGGATAAAGTCAAGGTAAAGATTATAGAAAACAAAGACATTGACAATCGGTACGAGCAATAAAACTACCCACCATGTAGGTCTTCCTGTCAATTTCGCCTGAATATACTGGCTATAAAAAGGTACGATTGCTTCCCAGCCATTTCTGCCCGCTTTAACAAACAATTGCCACAGTCCATATCCCGATATTGCTGTTAAAACCGCAAATATAATTAAGCCCATAATCTACTTATTAATACTATTTATTAAAATCAAAAATTTCAGTAACCTGATAGAAACCTTTTTTGCCATTCAACCATTCAGCAGCAACTACAGCTCCTAAGGCAAATCCATCGCGGCTATGTGCGGTATGCTTAAACTCTATTTGGTCAACCTCAGAACTATAAAGTACCGTATGTGTTCCCGGAACCTCTTCGATACGATGACTTTCAATTAAAAGCTCCTGTGGTTTTGGAATAATTTCATCCTGATCACCAATAACAGTATTCACCCAGTTGGTTTTCACATCGCTATTATCCAATATCCCCTCAGCAATCGTAATTGCTGTACCACTCGGTGCATCCAGTTTGTGAATGTGATGTATCTCCTCTACCTGGACATCATATTGTTTGTACGGCTGTAGGGCCTTCGCCAACATTCTATTGATATGGAAGAATACATTCACTCCGATGGAAAAGTTAGATCCATACAAAATGGAACCATCAGCCTCCAAACACTTCGCCTTAACTTCCTCCAGTTGATCATACCAACCGGTTGTTCCGACGACAATAGGTACACCTGCCTCAAGGCAAAGATTCATATTATCCAGTGCCGCGAAAGGTACACTAAAGTCTATTGCGACATCAGCCCCTTTGATATCATCAGCAGTCAGGTTAGGACGATTATGTTCATCGACAACTAAAAAAATTTGATGGCCTCTTTTCAGTGCGTATCTTTCGATAATCTGCCCCATTTTGCCATATCCCAAGAGAATGATGTTCATATATTTAGAAAAAAAAGTATAGTTTATTTTTAAAATTAAAAAATTCCAATGAAATACCCATGTTTAAAAACCACAAACATCAATCTGAACGAGCAGTGTATATGCAATATTCACTAAAAGACAAATTAGATAACCCCTGATCAACAATCATTTCCAATCGAAATATCCACCTTAGGAATACGGAAGTTAATTGAATTTCATGGTCAATTTAAGTCCTACAGTAGGTTTCAATGAATAAGTTCCCGACGCGAGACTCGCATCCATTAAAGTAGGTCCAATTAAGAAAGCAGTCTTTTTGGGTTTATCGTCGCCAATGCTCCAGCGATATTTAAGCATCGAGTCAATATAAGCCTCTGCGACATTCAGGCCATAAACACCTAACGTAAGCAGCACCATGAGGTCTCGATTTCGCCGCGCATTATCTTTTGCTCGGATGATAGATTGGTCTGAGATTCCGATGTAATAAGGATCAATAGGCTTACCAAGAGCTTTGTCCTGTAACACCCCCAGTAATTCCTTATAATAACGGTTATTAAAATCAAAAACAAGTACGGTTGTTATTAAGCCGCCATAGATTGCAGGCACTTTTATCCACCAAACGCCACCGTTGGTATATTGTCCCCAGCCTGGAAGGACCAAAGAACGTTTCCAAGCCTGTTTATTTTTTGCTTCAATAGCCAAGCGTGTCGAATCCTTGAATACAACCTTCTCTTTCGCCTTAGCCTCCTCCTTCTCCCGTTTTTTACGTTCCTTCCGAGATTCCTTCTTTACGGTATCCTGTACCGATTTTTGCTTTATGCTATCTATTTTGACGGGTGTTATTTGTTTCTTAGGAATTGTATCCACAGTCTGTCCATGTACCACCGACAGTGTAAACACCGCAAATATCAAGCTTATTAACTTGGCCATATTACCAATCTAACAATTCAAGAATGCGACTTAAATCATCTTCCGATTCAAAAGGGATCTCAATTGCTCCTTTTCCTTTTGTGCTCTTCAGATTCAATTTGACGCGAGAAGAAAATTTCGAAGCCAGATCATCTTCAATCTTCTGCAATTGAAAAGACATCGGAGCTTTATCTTTCCCGGCTTTTTTCTTACCGCCTTTTTGTAACTCACGAACCAACTCCTCCGCCTTACGAACGGATAAACCTTGATCAATAATCAACTTAAAGATATAAAGCTGTTTATCAACCTCAGGAATATTAATCAAGGCACGAGCATGTCCCATGGTCAATGCTCCATCACGTATTGCCGCTTGAATGACAGGTGGGAGTTTTAATAAACGGAGATAATTTGTAACAGTAGAACGGTTTTTACTGACTCGCTCCCCCAATTCTTCCTGTTTTAGATTACATTCCTCAATCATGCGCTGAAAGCTCAAGGCTACTTCAATCGCATTTAGGTTCTCCCGCTGAATATTCTCAATCAGGGCCATTTCCAGCATCTGCTGGTCGTTGGCGGTACGGATATACGCTGGGATTTCGGTAATACCGGCCAAGCGAGAAGCGCGGAGACGTCGCTCCCCGGAGATCAACTGATAATTACCGTCCGAAATTTTACGTACGGTAATCGGCTGAATTAATCCTTGTAAAATAATTGATTCCGATAACTCCTGTAAGGCAACCGGATCAAATTCCGTACGCGGCTGAAAAGGGTTGACAGATATTTCTTCTACACGAACATGGCTGATACTGCCATTCTCTTTTGTTGTTTTTACAGCAGTTGATGTAACTAGAGGAGCCTCTTCCACTTGCTGATTACTTTTAGCAGGAACTTCTACACTATCGTTTAATAGCGCACCTAAACCTCTTCCCAGTCCTGTTTTACGCTGATGTGCTGCCATATTATGCGGTTACTGTTTTATTCATTTCATTAAGATGCCCGTTTTTCTGTAAAATCTCGCGTGCCAAATTCAAATAATTAATTGCCCCTTTGCAGGACGCATCATGCATGATAACAGAAATTCCAAAGCTTGGAGCTTCGCTCAAACGGGTATTTCGCTGAATAATCGTATCAAAAACTAAATCTGTGAAATGTGTTTTTACTTCCTCGACCACCTGATTTGACAATCTTAAACGAACATCATACATGGTCAACAAAATTCCTTCGATCTCCAAACTTGTATTTAAACGGTTTTGAACGATTTTAATTGTGTTCAACAACTTACCAAGTCCTTCTAGCGCAAAGTATTCGCACTGTACCGGAATGATGACTGAGTCTGAAGCAGATAGTGCATTGATTGTAATTAAGCCTAAGGAAGGCGAACAATCGATGATAATAAAATCATAATCCTGTTTCACCTGATCCAAGATCTTTTTCATCTTGTACTCCCTTTCGTGCATATTGATCATCTCAATTTCTGCCCCAACCAAATCAATATGAGCGGGTAAAAGATCCAAATTTGGTGTTTCTGTTGATTGAATCGCCTCACGAGGATCCAAATCATTTACCAAACATTCGTATACACTTGCGCTGATTGTACGAGGGTCAAAGCCAATCCCAGAAGTAGAGTTTGCTTGGGGATCTGCATCGACCAACAATGTTTTATATTCTAAAACCGCCAAACTAGCCGCCAAATTAATTGACGTTGTGGTTTTTCCGACCCCACCCTTTTGATTTGCGATTGCAATTACTTTTCCCATCTTGAATGAAAACCTTTCTTAATTAAAATGTCTTTTTATACTACATTTCACTTTTTTGAAGATCAATTTGCCAAATTTTTTATCCGTAATTCAAATTAACAAAACAAATTCAGCATATTTCGTACTTTTGATTGATCGAAAGCACATATCCTCAGGATGCTAAGATACAAAAAATCAAGATATGTATCCACTTTGAAACTGCGCTTTTTATAAGTATCAACAACACAATGATTTTAATAATATCCGGAACAAACCGTCCCAATAGTAAGACGTTAAAAATAGCAAAGTGCTACCAGCAATTACTTGACCGTAAGTCAATTGAAAGTGACATCTTTTCGTTGGAAGATCTACCAGCAAACATTTTAGAAACAGATCTTTATGGCAAAAGAAGTACAGCATTTGAACCTATCCAAGAAAAGATCAGTAAAGCGGAGCTGTTTATTTTTATCGCACCAGAATACAACGGAAGTATACCAGGAGCACTCAAGCTTTTTATCGATTGCTGCACTTTTCCGATCAGCTTTTATCACAAGAAAGTTGCATTGGTCGGACTATCTTCGGGACGCTATGGCAACCTCCGCGGCATCGATCATCTGACCGGCATATGCCACTACTTAAGAATGCACGTGCTTCCCCTCAAGATCTTTCTACCCAATGTTCAGAACGAACTGAATGATGAAGGGCAGTTATTCAAAGAAGATACGCTGCAATTTATCAACGAACAGATTGAGGAGATTATCCGGTTTTAATATGCTAGTTTTAGTAGCCATGATAGCGAATTCACCCTAAAACTAATCCTACTCACGAACAGTGAAACAAGGATTCCGTAGCGTGAACAAGCATAAAAAAAACAAAGGGCATCACAAAACCTTATACAAAAAAAGCCTCCGGCAAACACCGGAGGCTTCTTAATTTCATACGCTAATCTAATTCTTAAGACAAGCAATCCGATATCTAGTAGCCGAAGATCTCTTTAAGATCCAGCTTTTTAACCTCGCCCAGTTTCGCAAGATCTTCTGGCTTAAGACTTTCTTCCTTCGCTACAATACAGTAAACGTACGGCTTTTGACTCATTTCTTTCTTGTGGAAAGTATTTAGGTCGCCATAGGTTAATTTTGGCGCTTGCTCATAGACAACTTTACGAATATCAGTTGCATTTCCCAAACGCTGTGCAGCCAGATAACTACCTAAGATAGAAGCATTCAACACACGTTCACTGGCAATTGATTTTTGCAGACTTACTTTCGCAATATCCAGCCCCTTAGCACTTTCAGGCAGCACATCCAGCAACTCATTCATGCCTTTAATCGCGTCGTTAAATTTATCAGCCTGCGTTCCTACATAGGCTCCGACCGTATAGTGATTTTCCTTTTTATAAGGCTGTCCGTAATAAGCATAAGTTGAATAAGCCAATGCTTTTGATTCACGGATAGTCTGGAAGACAATACTTCCCATTCCGCCACCAAAGTAATTATTGAACAATGAAACAGTTGGTGTTAAGGCACTGTTGTATACTCCTGAACTTCTATACCAAAACACTTCAGCCTGCTTCATATCGAAATTAGCAAAAAGGACCTGGTTCTTGCTTGTTGGCAATTCTGCAAATACGACCGCCTTTTTTGCCTGAACATATTCTCCAGCACCTTGTTTCAACGGCTTCGCTTTCGCTACAAATTCCGAGGCAGTTAACGGTCCAAAATAAAGCATCGTATGTTTCATATTAGCCAAATCGTGCAATGCCTTCACCAAATCCTCCGCTTTTAAAGCATCCAATTCCGCATCTGTAAACACATTATTAAACGGATTTTTAGCGCCGTATTTAGCATAAGATTTTAGGCCTTCCATGATCGCGCCCTTGTTTTCTTTCGCATTTGCTCTCGCTTTTTTAAGACGGGCAATATACATTTTGAAAGCCTCCTGATCAGCAACACAATTACGCAACAAATCCTGAATCAAGTTCAATGTAGCCGTAAAGTTGGAATTCAAACCTGAAATCGACACCATGGTTTCCTCATTTCCTGCAGACACCGAAAAATCAGAAGCCAATTGATAGAAATCCTTGCTGAATTGCTCACTGGATTTGTCTTTTGTACCCAAAAACTCAAGATAGCCCGCAGCCAATGAAAGTAACTTATTGCTCCATTTTCCACCATCAAAACGATAAGACAGCGAAAACAGCTCATTATCTGAGTTCTTTACAGCAAGTACTGGTAAACCGTTCGCTGTAGCTTTCTGAATATCTTTATTATAATCGACCCATACCGGTTGGATTTTATCCTCTGGCATTGCTTCAACCTGCTTCAAGAACTCAGACTGATCGTCGCGATTGACCGTTACAGGAGTAATCTCAGGTTTAACAACTTTAACAACATTATTATCAACGCCCTTACGCTTATAAACAACGACGTAATTATTATCGTTCAAATATTTGTTAGCAAAATCCACCACATCTTGCTTGGTGATTTTATTCAATTCATCCGAATATCCCACAACAGACGCCCAATCCTGACCCGAAGTAAAGGCATCCATCAATGATTCAGCCCGGTCACCATAACTTTCGTTCTGTTTAATTTCGTCTTTCTTCGCGTTGTTGACAATGGCTGTTATCAAATCATCCGAGAATTCACCTTTTCTCAATTTTGCCAATTCTTGCAACAGCAGCTGTTGCACCTCTTCCAAGCTCTGTCCCTGACCAGGATTACCCTGCAACAGGAGCAAAGAGTAGTCTTTTAACACATAAGGAAAAGCACCTGCACCTAATAATTTTTGATTCTTCACCAAATCCAGATCAATCAGACCAGCAGAACCATTTGTCAAGATCTGACTCATCAAATTGAGCATACGGGCATCCTTTGTCGCAGCGCCAGGAAAACGGAATCCCATTAACATAAATTCAGCATCCGGACCTTTCACCTCGCGGACAACAGGAGTTAAAATTGGTTTCTCCGCATCAAAAGTATAGGCCGGAACTTCTTTCGCCTGCATAAAAGCAAAAGTCTTATCCACCTTTTTCACCACCTCGGTAGGATCAAAATCCCCCGACATAATAACCCCCATATTATTAGGGACATAATAGGTATGAAAATATTCACGAATCGCTTTCAAAGACGGATTTTTAAGGTGCTCTACCGTACCAATTGTCGTCTGCTTTCCGTAATTATTATTGGGAAACGCTGCTGAAAACATCGACTCTACAGCCTTACGATTATCTTTATCCAAGCTGATATTTTTCTCTTCATACACAGCTTCCAGCTCAGTATGGAACAGACGCAATACCGGATATCTAAATCGTTCTGCCTGTACAGCAAGGTACTTATCCATTACATTACTAGGAATTTGCTCCTGATAAACAGTCTGCTCAAACGAAGTGAAAGCATTGGTACCTTCCGCTCCCATTGATGCCATCAATTTATCATACTCATTCGCAATGGCATATTTCGCAGCTTCTCCAGATACTTTATCGATTTCCTTATAGATTGCTTTCCGTTCGGTTTCGTCTGTTGTACCATTGTATTTCTCATAGAGCGCATCAATCTGATCTAACAAAGGTTTCTCCTTTGCCCAGTCTTTAGAGCCAAATTTATCCGTTCCTTTGAACAACATATGCTCGAGGTAATGGGCCAAACCGGTGTGATCTTTCGGATCTGTTTTACTCCCCGCTTTTGTTGCAATGTAAGTTTGAATACGTGGTTCTTTTTTGGTCGGGCTCAAAATCACAGTTAAGCCATTTTTTAGCTTATAAAACCGTGAATGTGTAGGATCGTTGGTTACGTACTTGTAGGTGTACCCCCCCTCAGATGCTTCTTTCCAATCAAATTTGGTGTTTTGGGCAAACAAAGCACACCCTGCTGTTGTTAGTGCAAACGTAACAGCAGTAATTCTAAATAGGTTTTTAATCATATTTCCTTTTTCTTTTCACCTCAAACTTAGATAAATTGCTTTTTATATGCAATACAATTAAAGACATAAACAATAATTATTTACCCATTTGACATCCTGATGGTTAAGCCGCCCAATTTCTCTCACCACCAACCGACAAGATGTGGCTGAAAAATGGCATTTTTTACGACTAGATTTCGCTACTGTTTAAATACTATTGTTACAATGATATATCATTCTTATTTTTGCAAAAATTTTAAAAAACGCTAACGTTTTATTTCATGAGATCAAGAATACTTGCTTTTGTGACCCTGGCACTACTCTCCTTTCGTGCCACAGCACAGGTCACACCCCGAATAGAGAATCCGAAAGACACTTTACAAAGCCGTACCCCAGCCAAGACGAGACTTATATTTCAACTTGAACATGAAAGCGGGGGCGAACTCAAATTCAATGAGCGCTCCAAAGAAACCCTTGCTGACTCATACTATAGTGGACTAAATTTCAGAGTCGGTTTTCAAACTCAGTTTCAAGACTCATTAAAGAGCATTTACAATGAAATATACAACTATCCGATATACGGCATCGGAATCTACAGTAGTACTTTTGGTCAGGAACACCTCGGACGACCTTTCGCGGCCTATGGCTTTGTCGCCATTCCCATTAGACCAAAAGTAAACTCGAGATGGAATTTCAACTATCGGATTGCACTCGGTCTCTCTGGCAGATTCAACCCCTATAATGAAGAAGACAATCCTTTCAACCTACTTATTGGCAGCAAAAACAATGTATTTATTGATCTTGGACTTCAGGCCAACTACCGTCTAAATAAAAACTTCCAGGTAGGGGCCGGCGCAGCCTTTCATCACTTCAGCAATGGAGCCCTGGCATTACCGAACACCGGGATAAACCTCGTCCCCTTGAGCCTATCTGTTTCGTATACACCAACAAACAAACCTTTTGATTACAGAAAAACAAGTATTCCACAACTGGAGAAAACAGAGGAACTCCATTTCAACTATGCCTTTGGCTTCAAACAGATTGACCGCGAACACGATGGCCAATATTTTAAATCTACATTAGGCGCATACTACAGCAGGCATTTCGGCTACAAATGGCGGCTTGGCGCTGGCTTCGATGCATTTTATTCAGCTAGCGGAAACGATGAGAAGGTTGCCGGCGATAAAGCCGGGAAATTCTCCGCCCTATTTTCTTACGGCCCAGCATTCTACATTGATCATGTGTTAAATTCACGTCTATACATCAACGGAAATGTAGGAGTCTACCTTCATCGCAACGAATTCAATGGCGAAAGCATGCCCGTGTATTTAAGAGCAGGTGTACGTTATAAAGTATACAAAGATTTCTTTGCCGGTGTTTCCATTAAAGCCCATGGCGGTAAAGCTGATTTTATTGAATGGACGACAGGTTACGGAATTAAACTAGGTAAGAAACGGAAATAGTAAGAAAATAAACACGAGAGATTCCCGAGACAGATTGAATACCGGATCGGGGACTTTCAAATTTACAGCGCATTCAGCCCATAAAAAAAAGCGTTCATGAAGAACGCTTTTTTTTATCGTGGGGATTACTGGGTTCGAACCAGTGACCCCTACCTTGTCGAGGTAGTGCTCTAAACCAGCTGAGCTAAACCCCCTAACGAAAAAAAAGCACCATTTGATGATGCTTTGTGGAGGCTACAGGATTCGAACCTGTGACCCTCTGCTTGTAAGGCAGATGCTCTGAACCAGCTGAGCTAAGCCTCCGTTTTGGATTGGTGGAGAATACTGGATTCGAACCAGTGACCCTCTGCTTGTAAGGCAGATGCTCTGAACCAGCTGAGCTAATTCTCCGACTTTTGTATGGTGGAGGCTACAGGATTCGAACCTGTGACCCTCTGCTTGTAAGGCAGATGCTCTGAACCAGCTGAGCTAAGCCTCCATACTTTTTTAAAGAACGCCGTTCCCTAATTGCGTGTGCAAATATAGCTTAAAAATTCTATTCTCAAAATTATTTTATAAGATTTTATGCCTTTAATATCACAACAAGCTAAGAAACACCGAAATAATTTTTAATCATAGAACTTCCAAGAAATACCAAACCTAAAATTAGCACTATTCATCGGATAACGTCTGACTGTATAGTAACCATGCGGATAAAAGTTCTGATTTAAAAAATTATAACTCAAAAACATATTTACACGTTGTATATTCGCTGTAATCCATAAATCCATGATCGGATATGTCGAAAACTCAATCTGTTTGTAAGCATTGTAAAACTGTCCTGTCCCAATCGAATAATTCGGATTGGCATAGGGTGTGTTGAACTTTGCGTCCAGACCGATACTATAATCAATAACTTTATAAAACAGGTTACTGTAATACAAACTATGCCAGGTATACAGCTCCGGAACAGCCAGTGTGTTCTGTTGATCTGTCTTTTGATAGACCACAAGATTATCGAAGGTAAAATGGTTTAATTTAAATTTTTGTCCAACGGTTACCTTTAACAAATTAGCTTTATCCAATTGTGCAGGAACAATCCATTTATCTTTCTTCGGATCGTTCTGTGGATTCGACAACTCTTCGAAATAGGTATAATTGTTCATCAGAAAATACTCCACCTTGCCATGGAAACCAAGCATCGGATTGGCATATTGAAAACCCAGATTCTGAATTTTCGTCTTTTTAAGATCTAAATCATTCCATTTTCCGTAGGTATAATTCAAATTCTCGAAAACCATCTCCGGGGATTTGTTCTGTGAATAAGCTGACAACGTCACCTTTCCGATTTTATCCCCCATCGAGATATCCGCTTTAGCCTCATACAAGAAATCTCCAAAGTTGTGGCCAAATAAGATTTGATTCGCTTTTAAACTAAAATCAAGTCGATCTGAAAACTTATACCCTAATTCACCTTTCACGATCCCGTTCTGATAAAAACGATCAAATGTCGTGCTATCCGGTAGTTTCTTTAGCGGCTGTGGATAAGCTGAAGTATTGTTATAATACCGCATGGAGTCCAACTGATTCTGCTCCACCCAGTTCATGTCGTGCTGAAAAGCCAAATTCAACTTTGCCTCATTCTTAAAGACCGACTTCCCTCTGAGAAAAAAGTTATATTCAAATTCATTTGAAACATTCGTGATCAGCGTCTTATCATTGTTTAGCGCCAATGCCCTATTATTGTATGGCAAAGCTGCATTTTGGTCATCCATGTTCTTGAAGAAACTATAAGTCTGCCTTCGGATGCGGGTATTATGTGCCATGCTATTCGTTGGACGAATCTCCATCGTAGGCTTACCTTTATCGATCGTATCCAATCGTCCCAAATAAAGTGACTGTCTCAGAAAAAATGAATTATCCCACCATTTAGACCGAGGTATATTTGTATTACTCGCATCATAGAATTTTGGTATAAACCGGTCCGGCGATTGTCTATTTCCAGGCGCAAATGGAAGATCTTCCGTAATAGAACCATTCTCCATGGCATCCAAACGATTAAATACCGCATTAATTAACAAATTATAGCGGTTATTTTTCGATTCATACCAAGAAGCAACTGAAGCCTTTAAATCTGAATAATTCTGTCCAAGGTAAAACCCATCCGTTTTGGTGGAATGGAAATCGACATTCATATTCCATTGGGAATTGATATTCTGGGCCACCCGAGCCCTAAAAACCTGATCATTAAAAAAGAATCCTACCGCAGACAATTCGGAGTACCTCGCACGGGCCCTAAAATATTGGACCGAATCGGGGTTCAATAAATAACGTTCCAATGCTGTAAAACCAGACTGAAAGCCAATGGTCTTTTTAGGCTGGAACAATAGATCCCGTGTGGCAAGCCCATAGGCTCCAAGGTTCACACTGGGATTCCAGGGTAAATTCTGCGGATTATAATATTGATAATTATGATGTGACGTATCAATCTGCCGTGTATAAGTGCCTTTTTTTAGCATATCCAATGTTGCATATCGGATATACTTTGCAGACAGGATAACAGAATCCTTCTTTCCATCCTCCTTGGCTCTCGCCGAATCCAATGCACTGCTCCAATCCTCTTTGCTCTGCGCAATGACATCCACGGAATAAATAAATAAAACACACCATGCGGCAAGTATGCGTACGATCAACTTCATCTAAAATTATATAAAAACCAAAAAAGCTAAATTCACCTGAATGAACCAATTACACTTCACCCCACACAAATCCAACAACCTTCTCCCTCACCGGTGTTACATGAAGATGCAATTTATTGCAAAGCTATTAATTCTTTCAAAATTAATGTCATTTTAGGTTCCGCTTTCTCCGCAACAGTGACAATTTCCTGCAACGACACAGGTTTAAGTTGTTCATGAAAGCCCTCATCCGTAACAACAGAAATAGCAAATACCGGAAGAGCCATATGATTAGCGACAATAACCTCAGGAACGGTACTCATGCCCACTACATCGCCACCAATAAGCCGCATATAGCGATACTCAGCTTTTGTCTCCAAATTTGGACCTGCAGAAGAAACATAAACAACTTTTCGCGCAGCAATAGCATGTTTGGCTGCAATTTCAAGAGCCTGCTCGATCATCTTTCGGTTATAAGGCTCACTCATATCCGGAAATCGTGGTCCAAACTCAGCCAAATTTTGTCCACGAAGCGGATTATCCGGCAATAAATTGATATGATCTTCAATAATTCCAAGGTCACCTTTTTTCACATCAGGATTCAGGGATCCCGCAGCGTTGGAAACAAACAATTTCTGCACCCCCAAAACCTTCATGATCCGGATCGGAAATGTAATCTGCTGCATATCATAACCTTCATAGTAATGCAACCTTCCCTGCATAGCGACCACATTGCGTCCGCTCAACTTTCCAAAAATAAGCTTACCAGAATGAAATTCAACAGTTGAAATAGGGAAATTAGGTATATTGGAATACATCAGCTGATACTCGACTTCAATTTCATCAACCAACTTACCTAAACCAGTACCTAGGATGATACCGAATTCTGGAGCAAAATCTCCAATTTTTCTACGGATAAATTCCGTAGTCTCATTTATGCTATGATACATACGTACAGAAAAACTAAGTATATCAAACTTAACTTAATTTTTCTGTACGTACAAATCAAAATCAATACTTGTATTTACATCTTCTCACCAATGGAGAAACTTTTTATAACTGAAATGCATTAATTGTGGGCCAATGCTTTTTCACTTGCTTTACCTGGAGAACTGATCAAAAGCATTACAAACGTGAGAAAACCATTTATAATGATCAAATCCAATCCGATAACATACGGTGTATACACCTCAATAACATAGGTTTTAAGCAAAAATAATACGGTAGGCGAAAGCACACAGATATAAGGCACAGCATTATCCCGCACGGCATATTTTGTGAATATCCCAAAAACAAATAAACCCAGTAAAGGTCCGTACGTATAACTCGCTGCCGTAAAGATTGCATTGACGACCGAATCATCGTTGATCAGCTTAAAGACCAGAATAACCAACAACATCACAATGGAAAAGCCAAAATGGACATAGTTACGCTGTTTGATCAAAGCTGGATCATTGGGGTTTTCTTTTTTATTGAAGTTTAAAAAGTCTACGCAGAAAGATGTCGTCAGGGCAGTTAGCGCACTATCTGTCGTTGCAAAAGTAGCCGCCGTAAGTCCCATCATAAAGATGATTGCAGGAACAATAGCCAAGTGGTTTAATGCAATTTCTGGATACAAATAGTCGCGTGTTGCCAGTTGAGTGACATCAATCCCGTTTTTAGCCGCATAGATATACAGCAAAGCACCGACAGCTAAAAAGAAAATATTAATGACCACAAAAACACTTGTAAACGTAATCATGTTCTTTTGGGCTTCTTTAATGGTCCCCATCGATAAGTTCTTTTGCATCAGATCCTGATCAAGCCCCGTCATTGCAATGGTCACAAAAATCCCTCCCAAGAATTGTTTCCAAAAATTTGCTTTACTGCCAACAAAATCATCCCAGAAAAAGATCTTGGAGTAACTACTTTCTTTCACAGCTTCGAAAGTATCCACAATACCAAAATCTAATCCTTTTGCCATAAAATAAATGGAAAGAATGACTGCAGTCACTAAAAAGGTAGTCTGTAGGGTATCTGTCACAATGATCGTCTTTAAACCGCCCTTATTTGTATACATCCAGATCAATACCAAACATATAACGACCGTAATCGCGAAAGGCACATTCCAGGCATCAAAAATAAAATGCTGCAATACGATTGCCACCAAATAAAGACGAAATGCCGAACCGATCGTACGGGAAACCAAAAAAATAGCAGCACCTGTTTTGTACGTGGTATGCCCAAAACGTTCTTCCAAATAGGTATAGATGGAAGTCAAGTTCATTCTATAATAGAGCGGAAGCAATACATAGGCAATAATGACAAAACCAACGGCATTCCCAAGAACAAATTGAAAATAGCTAAATTCAGACGCACCTACTGCGCCGGGAACCGAAATAAAAGTCACGCCGGAGAGCGCGGTACCGATCATCCCAAAGGCGACCATATACCATTTAGAGTTCCGGTTTGCGACAAAAAAAGTAGAGTTATCGGAAGCCCCCTTCGAGGTGAAGTGAGCTACAGCAAGCAGAACTGCAAAATAGATTATTATAAAAGATAATAATATTACTGGTGACATAGTTTGTTTTTAAAATAGGTGATTTTTAGTAGGTTATACTCAATGGGCAGCCTGATAAGCTTCAATTGCCTGTCTTACATTACCAAATTGTTCAAGTAAAGCCGCAGCCTCTTCTTCCAGCGCCCCGGTTTGATCCATAATGATACGTACACCACGACCGACCAGCTTATGGTTTGACAATTGCATATCGACCATCTTATTCCCTTTTACCCTGCCCAATTGGATCATCACTGCAGTACTGAACATATTTAACACAAGTTTCTGTGCTGTACCTGACTTCATCCGCGTAGACCCCGTAACGAATTCCGGTCCAACAATAACTTCAACCGGATACTGCGCTACTTCAGCAATCGGAGAACCGCCATTACAGACAATACATCCCGTAACAAGTCCCTTCTCATTTGCGGTTTTTAATCCGCCAATAACATAAGGTGTGGTTCCAGAGGCCGCAATACCGATAACAACATCGTTTTCATCAATATCATAGGCTTCCATATCTTTCCAGGCTTGCTCCAGATCATCTTCTGCAAATTCGACTGCTTTTCGAATTGCAGTATCACCACCAGCAATCAGTCCAATGATCCATTCAAATGGAACGCCGTAAGTCGGAGGTAATTCTGACGCATCCAACACGCCCAAACGACCACTTGTACCAGCGCCGATATAAAAAGTTCGACCACCAGCCTTCATTTTCTCCACAGTCACTTTGACCAATGCTTCAATCTGAGGGATAGCCTGCTCTACAGCAAGTGGCACAGATTTATCCTCATTATTGATATTTGTCAATAACTCATGCACAGACATCTTGTCTAAATCCTGATAATTCGAATCTTTCTCCGTTGTATTTACCATTATTAGTATATATTGTATTTCTTTATTTCAATAAATCGGGCACATCCACAAGTTGATACCCTTTTCCCTTTAATATGCTAATGATATCATCCAAATGATGATACAGTTTATCTTTCCGCCGATCATCGGTTCCCATATGAATCAATATCAGAAATCCATTGAGCCCATACCGAGCTTCGTAAGACCAGAGATTGTCGAGAATCGCTGTCGACGATACATAACGAGTCCCCATTTCAGGATAGGTATAATCAGCCGCAGTCCGTATTCCCGGCGTATAATTAACCGAATGTAGACCTACTGCTTTTGCCCAATCGACCGTTTCACTATTATACCACTCGTATGAAGGAATATAATAGGACAAATTCCCGATGTCAATACCCCCACTTTCCAATGCTTTCAGATTTGCCTTTAGATCCGCGACAAAAGAGTTACGTTTCACCAAAAGCAGGTCCCTACTCCCCCAGTCACTCACCAGAAGATGTTTATCCGAATGCCCCGAAATCCAATGACCATCGTTTATCATCTGATGGACATAGGATTTAAAACCCGGTGTTCTGAGATAATCTCCTGTCAGGAAAAAAGAACCTTTAACGCCGTTACGTTTTAGACTTGCCAACACCTCTCCTGTACCTTCAGATAAATCATGACCTGTAAACATCAAAGCTACCTGCCGTTTTGTCGAGTCGCCCCGGACAATAGCCCCAAAAACATCCCGTGTTACTTTTTTCCGGCCGGCTCCTCCAAGGCCTTACCTTCTTTTGAAGCCAGCAGATAAATCAACGAAGCGGTACCATCCATTGTCGGCTCATTGGTACTATAATCTCCATAGTCGTCATGATAGACCGCCAAATCACTTTGAAACTCCGCATAGCTATCTGGATTATTCAACTTGATACCGATCAGATTGCGGTACGTAGATGCCATAATGGGCCCATCAACCAAACCGCCATCGATCGGATGTTTACCCAGAAAGGTAAAAGCCGAATGCGGATCAACAGGTGTATCGCCCCACGACGGAAGACCATATACCATACTCGTGCCCCAAGGGTTCGTTCCAAACAACCAGTCAAAATTAGCCTGAGCAAGTTCATCGAAATGCGCATCTCCCGTCAATTCTTTATACCATAGACATTGAATCGCGAAGGATACCGTTAAGTTGTTGCTACACCAAATAAAGGGAACTCCACGAAAAAATGCATTTTTTTCGGCTCTCCGATTGACTTCCTCAATCCCCTGTTTATAATAAGAAACAATCTCCTCGCGATCTTGTCCTTTTAATCCTTTTGCCAATTCATAATGCCCAAGATTAATAAAAGGGTACCACTGATAATGTGCAGCAGTATCGCTTACCATCCAAGGTGTAATCTTTTCTTGCCGTGCGTAGCCTAAGGCTTCTCGAGCAAACTTTTCTTTTTTTGTCACCGAAAACCCCATTGCAGCGGCCAACTGCATATCGTCCACCCAATTATCTTCGGCATAAATATAAGGCGATTTCACAGAAACTGTCTGTGTCACGCCTGGTTTTATATTGGCATAAGCATAGGCCGTTTCCGATTTCTTCGAAAGCAGCTTTGCATATTTACCATCCTCTTTGTCAAACAACATCGCCCCCAGGCGAAAAGCACTACTAAATTTACCAGCAGTAGAGCTCGTCCCCGTCGTATTATTCATAAACTTACCACGCTGTTGTGGTTCGCCATCGATAAAATACACCGGTCTTTCAAATCCACGACCATAATAGGGATCTTCCTTTGGCATCCGCATGCTTGCATGGTCCCGGTCATCACCAATCTGGTTGTACATCTGATTGGCTTTAGGATGCATTTTCAACAACCAATCCAGGCCCCATTTTGCTTCATCCAGTACATCGGCACGACCGTTTTTTCCGTCAAGACCATTTGCTTGCTTTAGATCACCAAATACCTTTGGAAAATCGCGGTAAGCCGCTAGCAGATGAAATGTCGCATTTGCCGACGTAGTCGCATATTGCAAATAATCAGAAGCATCATGCCAACCTCCGCCAGCATCGATGCGGGAGCTATCGGGAATACCAACCTTTCCTGCATAAAGCGCAAACCCATCGTGTGTGTGGCAGCTATCTTTCAGAAAAGGGTTGAACAATGTCCGTTGTTGCCGCATATAACGCAGTACAAAATCGGCCGCTCCTTTGTAAACGTCCCGAGCAATTCGGAATGTTGGAGACTTCACATCTCCAGCCTGAATAAAAAAGCGTCCTGTATCCTGCATAGAAGAGAAATCCAAACGAAAGCTCTGAACAAAAGGACCATAAGCCCCATAATCTTTTCCGACAGGATGCACATACACTGTTTTACCCGTTTGTGCGTTTTTAATTTCAAAAGAACGAAGCTGCCTGATTGATTTCCCGCCCCATACCGCGACCTTCTTGCCCGCCGGGGTATAGCCCAATTGGTTTATTCTAATCCAAGCATTTTGCTGTGCTTTCGCAAAGTTACAAACAAAACATGCAAAAACAAGCAAAAAAGCTTGACGTAAATTTAAGAAGTTTAGACATTTTTTTATCATATCAAGGCATTTATTTTCAAAAAGATCAATTCAATCGATTGCTTAAAACTCTAATGAAACTATTTTGCCATCCATCGTACTCGCTATCACCTTGTTTCGGCCGTTTAGCGCAACAGGATTAACCATTCCATTGGATATTTTATATTGCCATACTACCGCGCCTGTTTTTACGTCAACCCCGGATAGCAAACCCGAATGACTCGGCACAAATACCAATTTGCCATTGGATATAATCGCAGAAGGTGCCAATTCATAAGGCAATTTAAGCTTGGACTTCCAGGCAACATCCATACGATCAGCAGCAACTGAAATACCCAAAAGATCCCCATCCATCGTCTTCACATAAACCAATTTATGATCTGCCGCCAGCCCCATAGACTCGCGCACCCGAATGGTATCTTTCTTTTCCCGCCAAATGACCGCCCCCGTTTTCGCATCCAGTGCTGTCATAAAACGATCCGGTGCAACTACAAAAACACGATTATTTACGCCCACTGGATTACATGCCGCCGCTGAAAACATCCGATTAGCCTGTCCGTTATTCCATTCCCACGCCAGCTTACCTGTATTGACATTCAAAGCATAGAATCCATTACTCCAGGAGCCAAAAATTACATTCCCCAAATAATACGTTGGCAGGGTCGATACAAATCCTTTGACCTGATCAAAACTCCATTTTACAACCCCAGTCTTGATGTCCAGTGCGCTAAACTTACCATCCGAACCACCGATAAAAGCCACGCCATTATGTAGCAGGGGCGAACCCAAAACCGCCTTTTCAGTCTGTACCTTCCACAACAACTTGCCATTACGGGCATCTACCGCATAAATTGCATGATCCGATGATCCCGCCACGACAATCCCCTTCCACACAGCTGGCGTAGAATAAACTTTACCACCGGTGCGGAATGCCCATAGCTTTTTACCCGTTTTTAAATCAAGCGCAAAAATATCGCCCGCGGTATTTGATGTAATCACGCTATTTTTGTAAACAGCTAGTCCCGCCCCAATATCACTAGCATCTTCAAACGTCCAATTGACTTTAACCTGATCTGCATATTTTGCATTCACAGCATAACTTGGTCTCGGGTAGCTTACCGTTTCATTTTCATAGTGATGATTAAATAGAGGGACAACAACCCAAGATTTCTCCTGCATCCCTACACCGGGATTACGCTCCTGATAACTCGCTTTACCATCGGCGATGGTCACAATATTATAGCCGCCAACCGCTTTATTCGCACGCAGGTTTGACCGCCCCATTACCCCCGGAATCCCTTCCCAATCGTATAATTTATTGGCATGGCCATGTCCGCAAAGCGCCAATTGGACATTCCGCGTTTTAACTCTTTTCAATGCGTCAAACCAGTTATTTAGCGAAGAATCCTGTGGATAATGATTAATATAGATCAATGGCAGCTGCTTATCCGGATTCGCTGCAAAAATGGAATCCATCCAGACCAGGTTCTCACGAGGAATCTGACCAGGGCTCATCCGCATATTTGGTCCTGAATTGGTTCCAATGAATGCGTAACCTTTATGCTTAAAGAAAAAGGTTTCACCACCAAAAACGGTGCGAAACGTATTGGCTCCATTTTCAGACCAATTTCCATCGTGATTTCCCGGAATCACATACCAAGGCAGCTGCAAACTATCTAAGATGCGCTTTGCCAGCTTCAACTCATGGTCAGCGCCAAACTCGGTGATATCCCCAGAAAGTATAACGAAATCAATATCTTTCAATGTATTCAGGTCCTTTACAGTACGTCGCAAATCCTCCTCTCCTGTTGCACCACCGACATGCGTGTCTGTTACGTGGGCAAATTTGAAGGGCTGCTGCGCCATCACAACGTTAAAAACGCAGGATAATGCAATAAAAAAGGTGATAATTGGAAACCTCATGCGTAATGTTTTCTTAAAAATAGCGTTTTTATGCATAATAATAAAATAAAAATGCGTTTTTATGCAAAGTATTTTAGATATAGATTTAGGTTTGTTTTCGACAGCCTCGGCTATCATGGACATAAAAAAGCCTTGTCTAAAAACATAGACAAGGCCTCATAATATGTGGATTAAATTACCACCCTTTAGTTTGTGTTAATTTATATCCTCTTTGCTCATAGTCAACAATTTGCGCTTTACCCACTGGAGCTAAATAAAATTTATCATCCACGGCATTTCTATTTGCTGCATTTTGAACCACTATAAAACCAACCATATCGGCAGCATTAGAACCATTATAAGTCACTACGGTTCCATCCGCTTTCCTCACTTTGGTGACGCCAACATAGTTAGATTTTAAGAAATCCGGAGCCTGTTTTGCTACATCAACCCAAATTCCCGTAAAATAATCCGTACTTTTCGAAAAGTCCATATAACCCAGCTTTTTCCATCTCTTTAAATCCAGCAATCGCGAGTATTCAAACACGAATTCCATCCGGCGCTCACGACGTATTTCCCACATTAGCGGTGTTACATCTGCATCTCTAGCTGGATCATTGGCAATTGAACCAATCTGTAACGGCGCAGTCTTTGTCACTCCTTTAGCTATAGCAACCTCGTCAAGCGGTCTATTTCTTACTGCATTGATTGACTTATCGAGATCTGTTTGTGTAACAGCTGCACCACCAAAGTTTTCGGCTAAAATTTGCTTTGCTTCAATCCAGTTTAACACAACTTCTCCATAACGAATAACAGGAGCGTCTGATGTATTGGTATTTGAATTCCACTTAGCATAATCAGGATTTGCACTTGTTATCTTATAACCATTGCGAGCGACATACTTTGTTCCATAGACAAATGTTGAAGCCTTGGAGTTCAAATCCGTATCAAAGGAAGCCTCAAAACGTGGGTCACGAGAGGTCGCCAACTTGCTCAACGAAAAATCCGTAGCACTAGCAAGTGATGATGAAGAATAAGGCTTACCATCAACACAGATAAATTCCTTGATCAATTTTAAATTTGGAGCGGTGGCCTGTGCCTCAACGCCATTTTGATAAGATCCGATTGCATGCAGCACACTAACGGATGCATCGTATTTACGATACATAATCACTTCTTTGTTGGTAGCTAAATCCTGGGAAGAAAACAAACTTTTGAAATCAGCAGTAAATGAATACTTACCTGAACTCATAACAACCTCCGCTGCACTTTGGGCAAGCTCCAAATATTTCTTTGCTCTTGCCTGATCAAGACCGTGGTATTTCTGCCAAGAACCTTCAAACAACATCAAACGTGATATAAAAGACGCTGCAATATACTTATTCAACACATTTGCACCATCATCGGCTTTCATATTCTGTAATACATATACAAAGTCATCGTACACATGATCCATCACGACACCACGATTATCACGATCTTTATATTGCGTATCAAAATCAGAAGCAGCTACTTCAGATTCAAAATATGGAACATCCCCGAAAACAGAGACCAACCTCGAATACTCAAAAGCTTTAAAGAATTTCGCAACAGCAGTCCAGTGATTATATTGAGCCGTGGTTAAGTTCGGCTTAGCAATAGTCTCTATTCTATTCAAGAAAATATTGGATTTGCGAACCCACGAATAATTCCATGTGGGACCAGCATACGTATCAAGCCATGCCGCAACTTCAGATGTGGATGAACGCGTATCAGGTATAGCATTTTCAAAATTAGCTTGTTGACCACTAAAAGTCAAATCGTCTGAAAAGGTATACCCCCTTACTGGCGTATAATCCGTCGTAAAGGAACTATTGTAGCCGTTGAAATATTGCGTATAAAAACCGTTCGCAAATAACCTCAGGTCATTTTCATCCCTCCAATAAAGCCCCGAACCATCTGTAATCTGATCCAAAGACGGGCGATCTAACAAGCTGTTACAGCTTGACAACACCATTGAGGAACCTAATAATATATATAAGAATTTTGTTTTAATTTTCATGATAATTTCAATTAAAATGTCAATTGAACGCCAAAAGAAGCAGATTTGAACGTTGGCGTTCCAACACCAATACGGCCACTATTGTAATTATTCAAGCTCTGATCAACAAACATATTCACCCCAACAACAGCTTCAGGGTCGATAGGCAAGCCATTAAGTTTATCCCATGTAAAGAAGTTTTCCAAAGCAGTGTATATACGTAAATTGCTTACTCCGATTCGACTCAACGTTCCCTTCGGAAGAGTGTAACCCAAGGTTAAGTTCTTAATACGCAAATAGGACATATCCAACAAATAGCGACTTTGTATCTGCATATTATTAATATTGTCTGTTCCACCGTTGCTGTATGCTGCTGGATAAAATGCGCCCGTATTATTTTCAGTCCAATAATCTGAAGACATAACTGCAGGCATTGCTCCATCTGATGCATTAAAGCCGGCCTGTGCCAAGAACCCTTTTCCCCAAACTTGACGGCTACCTACACCTTGGAAGAACGCAGAGAAGTCAAAACCCTTGAAATCAGCCCCTAAACGAAATCCATATTCATACCTCGGCGTCGAATTACCGATCACAGAAAGGTCACCATGATCTGAAATTGTCCCCTTTCCGTTATCTATAGCACCATCTCCGTTTAAATCCTTAAACTTAACATCACCGGGACCATAAAGGAAGGTAGATGAATTTTGAACCCAAGATTGGTAAGCTCCATTTGGATCAGACAACTTGTTCATTGTCTTACCATTGACGGTTGTCGTAACTAGTTTTCCATTTTCATAAACGAAATCACTTTTTTGATACAGACGATCCGTTTCATAACCCCAAATTTCACCGAATGTCTTACCGTTATAGTATCCATCCACTAAAGTTGTTGTACCGTATTCTGTGATGACAGATTTTGCATCCGATACGTTTGCACGTAGATTAATCCCCAAACCATTTTCGAAACGGTGGTTAAAATCAACTGCTAGCTCCCAACCTCTCGTACGTAAAGCGCCAAAATTACCTTTAGGAGCCTCAGCACCAAAAGTCGCAGCAACACCTTCCATCGGCACTAGCATATTTTTAGTATCGCGTTGATACCAATCGAATACAAGCCCCAGTTTATTCTTGAGGAATCTTGCGTCAAGTCCAAAATCCAAGGTCTGGATATCTTGCCAGCCCACCTGAGATAAAACGGCGGCAGGAGATCCTACATACCAATCCTTATTTCCTGAGCTGTTAATCCAGTTAGATTGGGCATTCGTCATATAACTTGTATACAAATTGTTCGGAACAGCCTGATCTCCAATCGAGCCCCATGAACCGCGGATTTTAAATTGATTTACGAACTCACGTGACCAGTCCATAAAAGATTCTTGCGATACCACCCAACCTGCAGAGAACGACGGATACCATTTCCAGCGCAAGCTTGTCGGAAATTTAGACGATCCATCACGACGTAAATTTGCTTCAAACAAATATTTATCCTTATAAGCATAGTTCACCCGGCCAAAAAAACCAATCTGAGATTCCCATTTTTTATAACCGGAACCAGTCACTGTTCCCGATCCAAACGTTAATTGTGGATTCTTGATATCCAGCAGGTTTGTAATTTGTGTCCAAGAATTTTCAGTTTGTTCCGCGACACGGTTTAAACCTGCCATAAATTTAAACTCATGCCCACCATCCAAGCTCAAATTGTAAGTAGAGAAGGCATTGATCGTATGGCGCAAGAAATTCTCATCTTCCTTACGGTAATGGTCAGGATTAGAGCCTGCAGCTGTATATTGGAAATAATCTAGATCATATGCAGCCATCGCTCCCGCAGCAGATGCGTCCACATAGCTTCCATTTGCATCGACATACATCTGGTTTCCATTTGCATCCTTTTTCGCTACTGGATTTCCCCAGGAATTGCCTGCCGTAAAACGTGTACCCGGCTTATTCCAGATCATCTCCTGATTGGTCAATGTGTAATCAAAATCCAATTTCCAATTCTTCGTGAAATTTACAGTAGCACCACCATTGAAATTCATATAGTTTTTTAACTGGCTCGCCACGTTTGCCGCACCAGTCTCATAAGCTGGACTACGAATTGGGTCCCCGTCTCCATCATTTCCAAACGGATACAGCGAGCTCCAACGGTACATATATAACCATGGATCTGCTGTTGTCGAATTCGTTGCATACGGATATTGTTTATTCGTACGGGAATAAATAGCTCCTGCCCTCGCTGTAATGTATTTGTTAATCTCATGAGAAACCCGTACTGAAGCATTATATCTCGAGAACTTGTCCGTATTAGTCTTCAACATACCAGACTGATCAAGCAACCCTAATCCTACATTATAAGAAGTTTTACCTGACTTACCCGATAGCGATAAATTATGTTGTTGTGTAGGAGCCCATTCACGAACCATATAGTCATAAGGATCATACGTACGTACGCCATATTTATAACCTGTTGCAGGATCATAATACCAGTCACGTCCATACAACGTTGGATCATCTTTACCGACCGAGCTACCATATTTATCCTGCCATTCAACCGATTTTTGATAACTTTCTTCATTTATTTTATAGAAAGCTCCAGTAAAATTGCTACCAACGCGCAAAGCTGCATCCAACGAATATCTCAACGCATCAACCGTCCCCATTTCGTATTTCTTGAATGGGTTTTGAAAGGAGAAATTATTAGAATAATTTACTGACACCTGATCAGTTTTAGCTCCCTGTTTTGTTGTAATTAAAATAACACCATACGCGGCTTTAGCTCCGTAAATAGATGATGCTGCGGCATCCTTTAAAACTGAAATAGATTCAATATCATCGGGATTCACAATATTGATACTCGGAATCTCCACATTATCCAGTAATATCAATGGATTATTGGATCCAGTTATTGAACCTATTTGACCGCGAATTTTGATCGTTGGATCAGATCCCACCTCTCCACTCGGGATAACGATACTCAATCCTGGTGTCGTACCCTGCATGGCACGTCCTGCATCAGCAATAGGACGTCCTTGCATTGTCTCTTTGATATTAACTGACGCAACAGCACCTGTTAAGTTACTCTTTTTCTGCGTACCGTATCCAACAACAACGACTTCATTCAACGTTTGATTATCATCGACCAAAGTTACATTTAGCGAATTCGAAGTCACAGGAACCTCTCGTGTAATATAACCTACGGATGAAAAACGCAACTTGCTCCCCACGGCAGCTGTAATTTTAAAATGCCCCTGCGCATCGGTCTTCGTTGATGCATTACCACCAATTACAGACACGCTTACTTCAGAGACTGGACCTTTTCCATCCGTTACAGTACCTTGCACTGTATTTTGAACCGCACTTTTTGCAGAAGAACTTAAAAGAACGCTTGTTGAATTAACGTTCTTCAAAGAGCCTTCCTTTTTTGCAAAAGAATAGGATTCAGAAGGAAAACTCAATCCAAGAGCAACAGAAAATAGTACAAATTTTCTCATTGATTATAGAGTTTTAAAATAAATGATTCTAGTTAATATTGTTAGTTATTGCTATTCAAAATCAGTATACAACAAATACTTCTTACGCATTTGTTTATAGTTTTTCAAGTCATCCGACCAGGAAGCGCGAATCTGTGCCTCGGATTTACCTGCAAGAATCTGCTTACGCAACTGATCAGTGCCTGCGAGCTTGTCAAAAAATTCAGGCCTCGCAAAGAAAGTCGATTTATCAGGCGTCTTTTGATAAAAATCCAGGACATATTTTAGTGTGAATTTTTGCTTTTCAGGATCCAGGGCACGTAGATCTATACCATAATTCGTCGCACCTTTCCCCTCCACATGCTTGGACATACCATGACGTTCACCCGGAGTAAACGTAAAGGAGCCGTACACCGGATTTGTATACCCCAAAACTTGGAATGGCCAATCCGTCCCACGCCCTACCGAAATATCAGTTCCTTCGAAAAGGCATAATGAAAGATACAATCGTACAGAAAGCTGATTGGGTAGACTTGGTGAGGGAATTACCGGCAAATCGTACATCGTTTTGTGATCCCAGTTTTGTACTTTTACAACCTGCACATCTGCCTGACGACCATTTTCCAACCAGTGTTCCCCATTGATCATCTGTGCCAGCTCACCAATTGTCAAACCGTGGATCATTGCTATTTTATGCCAAGAAACATCGGATTTAAACTTATCGTCATGCCTTACTGGACCGTCGACCTGATCTCCATTTGGATTTGGGCGATCTAATACAATTAATTTTTTGTTATGCTTTGCACAAAGCTCCATCACACGATGTAAAGAAGTGATATAAGTGTAAAAACGCGCTCCGACATCCTGTAGATCGAAAATCATAACATCGATGGAATTGACAATCGAATCCTGTTTCTTATTTCCACCATATAATGTAAATAGTGGTAAACCTGTTTTCTGATCAATATCATTTCCAAACTTCTCGCCACGCTCCACATTACCACGGAAGCCATGCTCAGGAGCAAAGGCAAATTTTAAGTCAACTTTATTATCCATTAAAACATCAACGAGATGTTTTTTATCGGAACCAACAATCGATGTCTGATTTCCCATAACACCTACTTTCTTACCTTTTAATTGCGGCAGATATAAGGTTAACTGATCTGCCCCTGGCACAATAGCTTTGTTCGTTACATTACCAGAAATGCTGTTTCCGGCTTTTTCATTAGTCTGAGCAGACTTCAACGAACTTCCACAAGAAATACAGGTGACAATCGCAACCAAAAAGGTCAAATTTAGTAAGGTAGTTTTCATCATAAATAGACTTTTAGCTCGTGCATAAATGCAGTTTTATGCATGAATAATTGAAAATCAGAATAAAAGTAAGTAGAACTTTTCGTTTTTAAAACTAAAAACTACACAAAAACGCAAAAGAAAGTAAGTGTTCACTTATATAATAAGCAGACAGAACTAGCAAAATTGATTAATAAACAATAAACAATTTGTTTTAAAAAAAATATGAAAAGCTAGTTATCAGAACTTTACTGTAAAACAAAACAAAGGATAAAGAAATAGAAAGTGTACAAATAACAATACATTGTAACATATAAGATACAATTAACACATCATTAACAACACAGCAAAATACAGCAAATCAGCAGGATCAATACGATTACCTTCCAATAAACAATAGCTATGAAATACATTCGCTCAACATCAGCTGTTAATCCGACAGGCATCAAAAAAAAATATCACACCTTCCTAAGGGAGCGGATTCAATTTTAAGTCAGTCAAATTTTTTCTCAAGTTATTCATAAATCTATCTCCCGGGTCATCTTTACCCGTGATATAATTGGGATCCGTTTCTTTCCACCAACTTGTTTTCTTAAATCGTTGGTACTCATGATGACCCAATACAAATTCGATGGGATATTTTTTACTGAGATAGCGGATCAGTTCTTCATTGGCTTTTAGCTGCGCATCGGTCAGTGGATTCTGGCGGCTACCTATATTCTCAATACCGATTGCGCAATAATTGAGACCAATCGTATGCCGTGCAAAAATAGAATCGGGCAGAAACTGGTAAATAGTCCCATCCCGATCAATGACAAATTGCGAAGACACGTTCAATGGACTGGCCTTGGTCAGTTCCGGACGCCCCGGAAGTCGTACGGGATTAAAGGTGTTAAAAGTCGCCTTTACACTGTTATTGGCCGTCCAATGTACCACCACCATTTTAGGATGGATAATCGGTGTTGACTGCGTCAGACCATGTCTATTTTTCAAATAATCCAAAGACAGCTGAATACGTTCTTGATTCCAAGTAATCGGTTTTTGAACAATCTTGGGTGATTGTGCAAATCCTACAGATGCCAACAGCAACGCAACAGCTGTCGTTAAATAATTAGTGAATTTCATACGTTAAAATTACAAAAACAAAGCCGTTAAAAAACGGCTTTGTACAATACATATTTTATATTATTCGGCAATATCCCACCATACTGGATAAGACCAAATATCATCACTTAAAGCATTAGGATGTGATGCCATTAGGCTTTGCGCATTGTAGTTGATCTCATGCGACACTTGTCTAACACGTCTAAATTGTTTACCATCGGGTATTTTAGTTTTCGCGGCCGCTGTAACCGTGTACTCATAGGGAACGCTCCAGCCAGGATATACATTAGCACTAAAATCATAACGCCGCATATCATTCCAGTTCTGTTGCGTAAAAGACATCGCTATAAACTTTTGTGTCATAATTTTCGGCAGTGTAATATCTGCAGCAGTTCCAATACCTTTATTGATAAATTCATCAATTTTACTTTGAGCCATTGGAGATTTGCTCTGATTGACGTTGCCATAAGTAGCCAACTTAAGATTCATTAAGTCAATATGCCCTTGTATAGCAGTTTTATAAGCAGCAAAAGCACCTGCCTTATCACCTTTTTTAAATAACACCTCCGCTTTAATAAAATTCATTTCAACAGATGTTAAGAGATGAGTCGGTGCATCGGGTCGCGAATAAAAAGTTCCACTTGCAGCAACAACACCGTCGTCCCATTTATAAATATCCGGTGTTTTCTCGGCCTTTGCATTCGAGGTGCTCCTAAACGAAACATATACGGTGTCACCCCAGCGGGCAGTGTTCGCTGAATTGATATACCAACTATGCGGAGCCACCGAACGATTATTACTTTCAATAGCAACATCTTTCGCGTTATATGAAGCCACAATAGGACCAGATTTCATACGGATATCAGACTGCATATCAACCCCTTTAGAACGTACCATTTTCTTCGGAATACCATATTCAGCCCATGGAATCAACTTATCTGCCCTTGGATCTTCGACATTTTTGTTATCAAAATTGGTCAATAAATTCTCGTACCATTTGGTCACCAAAATATTGGAGTTCATCCCCACATTATCATAAACAATGGAGGTCTTAACTGGATCTGCAAACAAAATATCGCCAAGATTATCCCCCTGTACGTCAACATGATTTACAATTGTACTTTCATTAATGGATAGTGGCGCATTATTTAATGCTGCCAAAATATCATCAGGTTTGTACAAACTTGATTTTTTCGATAAGTTATTTAACCAGCGCGCTTTTACCCCATAACACATCTTTATCCATTTCGAAACATCCCCACCGTTCCAGCTATCTCCCGCAGACAAAGCCGTCGCTGTGGCAGGTTGCTCCATCTTGAGATAAGCAATAGCTTCATCAATTTCCTTTAGGCAACCTTCAAAAATAGTTTTTCCATCATCAAATTTGGGGGTGATAACATCTCCCAATGCCTCTGTATAAGGCATTTCCCCATACCAATCTGTCATCAGCATAAAACCCATGGCACGAATTGCCTTCATCGCACCAATATAATGATAGGCATTTTCTGCTTTGGCTTTTGCCTCTAAATCAGAGAAATTGGCCCCTGCTCCTACAAAAAAGAACTGATAAGGTGTCGTCGACATCCCTGCAATGGGGTTCCACCCAGCAATCATACTGTTGGAAGCAGTACCATTCGTAAAACTCAACTGTTGTGTCACATACCCCGCACGCGCCCCAGCAGTACCTTGCGCATATAAATAATAATGTTGAATCCACGCCAATCGACTATCAACCGATGCTACCGTACTAGAAGGTGTATTGGGATCCACATTGATATCCAACCAACCCTTACTACAAGAAGAAAGACTAGCCGCCCCTATCAACAAGGCCAATAAATATTTTGATTTTTTCATAATGTGCTTAGAATTTTAAATTAACACCAAAAGTTACACCTGCAGTGCTTGGCACTCCATTATAATCAATACCAACAGAACTCGAACCTGTCACTCCCGACCCTGCTGCACTAGCTTCTGGATCCAATCCTTTGTAATTAGTCAAAAGCCATAAATTCGTACCTGTCAGCGTCGCTGTCAATCCTTTAATAACTTTGGAAACATTAGATTTTTTAAGTAAAGAATTTCCGAAATCATAAGAAACGGAAACAGTGCGTAATCTCAGCCAATTGGTTTTCGTCATAAAATTGGCACTTTCTTTTATATAGTGTACCCCCCAATAGTCTTGAATGATCTTTTTACCACTTGTTTGCGCTCCACTCACCAGATAAGATTCATTTGCATTGAATGTAAATGTTTTATCCTCATAAACTGGAGCTGCAGCTGTCCCAGTATTCACAACACCAGACAATGTCAATTCATCACGCTCCAATGTACGCATGCTCAATCCATTAAGTGTCATCGCATAATCTGTTCCGTTATAAATATCACCGCCAATACGATAGTCCAACAAAAATGAGAGGTTGAAATTTTTGTAGGTTAAACTATTATTTAAACCGCCAATTAATTTCGGCTCCCGATTTCCGATATTGTACGTCGTCGCATTATCACTAGTTGGCATACCCGTATTGGCATCAAGGATTAACTTACCATCCGGAGTGCGCGCATATTTTGATCCGGAAATGCCCATAAAACTTCCACCATTGAATGATGCAGCCTTAGCATTACCAACTTGCACATCTGTTACATAAAGAATATCCACGCCAGAAATCAGGTTATCCACTGTTCCCTTATTCCGAGACATATTTAAGGTAACATCCCATTCAAAATTTTCTCTTTTTATAGGTTTACCCGTTAATGAGAGCTCCATACCTTTATTGTAAATATCACCCGCATTGACCGAGACAAAAATATAGCCCACAGACTGTCCTAAACGTGGCGAAAGGATCTGATTATACGAATTATTGGTATAATAAGCGTAATCTACGCCCAATCGACCGTTTAAGAAACGTAGTTCAGCCCCAACTTCAAAAGATCCCGTAGTTTCTGGTTTAAGATTTGGATTCCCTTTTGTCCAGCTATTTCCTGTTCCAATAATTCCGCCTAGAGATTCTCTAGGTGTCCACAGATAGGTATTTGTAGCATATGGTGTAGCGTCCTTACCTACACGGGCCCAAGAGGCACGCAACTTACCAAAGCTCAGCCAATCTAGCCCTTTATCTTTCAACAACTCCGTAAAAACAAAACTTCCTCCCACAGATGGATAAAAATAGGACTGATTTGCAACCGGAAGCGTGGATGTCCAGTCATTTCGACCGGTTACATTTAAGAAAAGGAAATTTTTATAGGAAGCCCGTAATTCACCATATAGGCCATATAACCTCTTCTTGGAGGTAACTTCATCAAAAAGCTTATTTGCTTTATCAATATTTCCAAAACTATAGAAGTTATTAACGACAAAATCATATCCCATCCTTCTATTTGTATTCACCTTGGTCTCTTCAGCAAAATAACCGACCATGGCCCCTAAATCAAAATCACCGATTTTCTTATTAAAGTTGGACATTAAATTGGAAGACCAATAGTTGAATTTCAAATCATTCTCAGACATCATACCGTTTTGCCAAAGTTGCTTAACAGCTCCGTTTTCGGCAATTAATGTAGAGTTTTTAGTTAAATAACTATCCATCCCAACACGATAAGATACATTCCACCAATCAAAAATATTCATATTGGCATTAATACTTCCTGTGATCCTTTCTGTATTATCGGTCAATTTATTTCTATTTATCGTCCAATAAGGGTTTTCAACATCATCCTGAAGCTCCTGCAAACCTTCGAACATCCGATATTTAGTTCCATCATCATTCAGATATTTCTTCATATCATCACTTCTCGACCAGCCGTAAACTGAAGAAATTGCTCCAGCTCCCCCAGAACCATACAGCCCCGCCGAGGTTAAAGTCTTATCGGTATTGGCTAAAGTATAGGCCACATTGGCTCCTACACTTAATTTCCCGAATTTTTGATCACCATTAAAGCGAAAAGCCGTTTTTCCATAACCAGTTTCTGGGATAATACCCTGCTGATCAAAACGAGATCCTGACAAATAAAAAGATCCATTCTTATTTCCCCCGGTAACATTGACTGTATTATCAAAAACGGTAGCCGTCCGAAAAAAGTCCCCAACATTATCATAAACTTCTTCCCCTGGCTTGAAAGCTTCTCCCCAAGATTGTGTTGTATAGTTATCTAAAGTCCCAGCGCTGTTATAGTACCCACGCTTGTACTTACCTTGTTGTTCAGGCAAACGATTAGCCCAATTTGCAGAAAAACGACTCGAAAAGCCTATTTCAACGCGCCCTTCACTACCACGTTTCGTCGTAATAACAACCGCTCCAGCTGCTGCACGTGATCCATATAACGCCGCTGCTGCAGGGCCTTTTAACACGGAAACATTTTCAATATCTTCGGGATTAATATCCATGACACGGTTGCTATTGGAAGTTGACGTAGCCTGCATTCCATCAAATCCACTATTCCCTCCAATGGGCGTTGAATTATCGTAGATAATACCGTCGACAACAAATAAAGGTTGGTTATCCCGCTCTAGCGAAGTACCACCGCGAAGAATAATTTGTGCACCTGCACCTGCTGCTCCCGAAGATTGTGTTACGTTTACCCCCGCAATCTTACCGGCCAATGAATTGACCACGTTGGCAGTCTTATTCTTCATCAACTCATCCGATTTAATATCCTGAACGGCATAACCGAGTGCTTTTTTTTCCTTCTTAATTCCCATTGCCGTCACAACCACCTCTTCAAGCGCCTCCTCACTGCCAGAAAGCGCAACATTGATCGTTGCATTTGTCCCGACTAATTGTTGTCTTTCCTGAGAACCTACGGCTCTAAAAATCAAAATATCACCTGGCTCTGCATTGATGGTAAAACTTCCATCAGGCTTGGTTTGTGTACTGACAGATTTACCTTTGATGCTCACGGTTACATTAGGCATTGTACCACCATCAGAGGCATTCGTCACTTTACCCGTTACAGTTTTGGTCTGTGCCCATAAACTGGTTGACAGCATCACCCCTGAACAGAATAAGAGAAATTTTTTATTCATGGTTTTTAGTTAGTTGTTAATAATTTTCCATAACGGGCGGTTCCAACCCTAGGTTTATATCAATTACTACACAATAGTATGAAAAGCTTCCTATTTTTGCAAGCTTATGCATAATTATTTGAAAAAGAAATAACAATAAACACATTAACGCACAATCTGACAACAAAAAAGCCGTCAATCCACATGAAAACAGATGCAAAAACGCACAGCACAGCAAAATAAAAACAAAAACATCTTATAAAAGCATTTAGCAAGACCTTTTCACCCCATTTGAGCACAAAAAACAAACATTAGAACTGCAAAAACACCAACAGCATGCATCATCCAACACACAACAGCGTGCTTATGCAAGGAATTATTCGATTTACACCGCCACTTTAAACTAATTAATAGCTATTGTATTCGGATGTTACTCGGCTCTTCTTCGGTCTTTATTCGGTGTTTCTTCGGTGCTTCTTCGGTACTTGTTCGGTACTCCTTCGGTGCTTCTTCGGTCTTTACCGAATAAAGTCCGACTAAGTTCCGTTTAAGCTTCGTTGTAATTCCGAAAAAAAATCGAACCTAATATTGACCAATACCTATTTATTTTGTAACTTAAAGAAAAATCAATAGCAATTAACTTAATATTATGGCAGTCATTAAAAACGGTGCCAATGGCACGCTTTCGGGCAAAGCAGGATCAG
Source organism: Sphingobacterium siyangense (assembly GCF_023277505.1). Classification (NCBI taxonomy): domain Bacteria; kingdom Pseudomonadati; phylum Bacteroidota; class Sphingobacteriia; order Sphingobacteriales; family Sphingobacteriaceae; genus Sphingobacterium; species Sphingobacterium siyangense. The sequence goes on from NZ_CP080574.1 coordinate 6,157,973, forward strand.
TCGTGTTTGTTACCAATGGAAATACAACCTATGCAAGGAGCCTACCAAAGAAAACCAGAAAAAAACCTTCTGCAGATCAAATTCAATCAAGGTCGCGTTTTTCCCTCATCCAGAAATTCATCTCTCCAATGCTAGGCTTATTAAGGATCGGATTTAAAAACTATAACCCCGATAAAAAGGCCTATAGTAACGCCATGTCCTACAATCTCAATCATGCGATAGAAAAAACCGCAACTGGCCATGCCATCAATTATGAAAACTTTCGCGTGAGTAAAGGGACCCCCAATCCGATTTCCACCTACACATTTCAGGTAGATAAAGAGACAAAAACATTTACACTCACCTGGGAATATGACGCAAATACCGCATCGCAATATGACATTAGCTCAAGTAATTGTCGTTTGCTGTTATACAATCCCGATGAGTGCGCTTTCACAAATGAAAGCATGAATCCCCTGACGCATAAAACACAGACAGCCACCCTAACCCGACAGCAGACCGTCGGCAACTACCATGTCTATGTATTTTTCTACAAAACAGACGGAAGCGATGAATGCACAGACAGTAAATATCTAGGAACATTTGAATGGTAAGAAAGGGAAGAAGACCTAAGAGCTCAGACTGATCTTCACATCAAAATGCGCTGTGATATAAGCTTGCTGCTCGGCAGAGTCCGTTTCCAGATCGTGAATAGCGCGATCCCTTTCTTTGTCGACCTCCATCTTCACCACACAGCGGTAGAAACGAAATACATCTTTTTCGGTCTCCAATATTAACCTTGGCACCCGGGCAGGCTTGCCTGTTTCATCTTTTGCCACCATCGTAAAGTAAGAGGAATTACAATGCTTGGTTTCACCCGTCTGAATATTCATGGCTTCGACCCGAATACCGACTTCCATGGAAGAGTTACCTACATAATTCACAGAAGCGATCAATGTCACCAATTCACCCACCTCAATAGGCTTCAAAAAATCAACCTTGCCAACTGACGCCGTTACACAATAATGTGCAGAAAATTTGGACGCCACAGCAAATGCGATCTGATCCATCAATGATAAAATATATCCGCCGTGTATTTTACCACCAAAATTAGCATTCGAGGGCAACATCAGCTGTGACATCCGAATCACAGAGTCGCTTACTGTTTTATAGATTTCTTCCATACCTATAAATTTACCTTGCATAGATTACAATTCAAAACAAAAAAGGGATATCTAAAATTCAGATATCCCTTTTTTTAAGTGTTGATGATACAACAACTCGTTATTTTATCTTCTCAGCGGCATAAGGCCCTTCGTTGCTCAGGCGGTCAACAGCCTTTACCGCAACATACTGCAGCTTTTTGTTGTTCAATGTCGCTGGAATGTCCTTACTTGTAACCCCCGGATCCAGAATCTCATATTGCCATACCCCACCGTAGTTGAGATATAGTACCCATTTTGAAACCTGATCAATTTGCTGGTGCTGCCATTTCGCAAAGATATTGCCCCCTTGAGGAGTCAGTAGCAAAGTCGGTTTCAACAAAGGATTTGCATTCAGCCAAGGACTTGTTGGCACCAATGCTTTCACCTGATAAGGACCATTCACCAAAGCTTGTGTCATGGCCGGGTTTTTGGTCAGTCCCGCCAAACTCCAGTGGATTACACCTTCTCGGTTATCAGGCAATAGTGTCCGTGCTGCCTCCACTTGATTCACAATTTCCTGAACATACTCCGGACCACGTCTGCCAACCGTATTGATGCCCGGCCAAAGGTGGCGTCCCAATGTATTTTCACTTCCCCACCATTTTAACAAAGCCGTATAACTCTGTTTGGCTGGCTGTATAGGCCAATACAACTGCGGAGCAAAATAGTCTATCCAGCCTTTGTTCAACCATAATTTAGCATCTGCATAAAGCATATCATACTGGCTAGACCCCTGAATTCCTGACGGATAACCGGGTTTCCAGATACCAAAGGGACTGATACCGAATTTCACAAAATTCTTCTCTTTCTTAATATCCTTATAAATACGTTCGATAAAGGTATTTACACTATTTCTACGGAAGTCTCCGCGTGATAGATCCCCACCATTACGTTTGTATTCATTGTAACTATCTGAATCCGGAAAATCCTGGCCACCATTATATTCCGCATAAGGATAGAAATAATCGTCGAAATGCACACCATCGATATCATAACGTTTGACAATATCCATAACTACGCGCGCTGCGTGGTCCTGTGTAGATTTTTTGGATGGATCAAACCAATAATAGCCCTGTTTCAATTTAACAACCGACTCGGGCATTTTGCGCGCCATGGAAGCTGAAGTAACCGCACCGCCAGCGGTATGGTGAGCACGATAGGGGTTCAACCAAACATGAAGCTCAATCCCTCTTTTATGCGCCTGCTCAACCCAAAAATCAAGCGGATCGTAATAAGGAGAAGGTGCTTGCCCCTCTGTACCGGTCAGAAAGTACGACCAAGGCTCAAGATCACTTTTATAAAATGCATCTGCTGATGGGCGTACCTGAAAAACAACCGCATTAAAATTATTATTTTTCAAAAAATCCAAAATGCCGATCGCTTCCTGCTGCTGCTCGGCCGTACTCAGGTTGTTTTTGCTCGGCCAATTGATATTCGCAACAGAGGCCACCCAAGCTGCGCGAAACTCGCGCGGTAACACAGGAAGATCGACAACGATTTCCTTCTTCTTTTCTGCAACTGGCTGTTCTTTTGTTTCAATTGTATTTTTCACCCGTTCGCGCTTGGGTACCGAAGGCGGATCTTTTTTTACAATTTCGACATTTGTAGTTGTGGTATTAACAGGCTCCTGTTTTTTATTTTTCTTGGATGAACAAGAAGATAAAACAAAAAGTGCTGTCGCTAAAAATAATAGGGAACGTTTCATCAATCTATAGAATAGTGTTTTTTCAAAAATAACTAACGAAGATACGGATAATATTAGTCAATCTCGGCCTGTCGGTCAATCTTCTCCGAAATGGATCAGCGCTTTAACTCTCCTTTGAAGATCACCTGCTCCAGCTTAAAGTCGTCATTAAAGACAATAACATTCGCCATACTTCCATGATTGAGATTTCCGATATCTCCTCTATTTAAAAGATTTGCGGGATACAGCGTTGCCATTCGGATCGCTTCATCGCGTGGTATCCCCACCTTTTGCACGGCATTTTTCACCCCTTCGAGCAAGGAGATTGCAGCCCCTGAAATGGTACCATCAGGTAAAGCATAATATCCATCGTTCAACACATGCTGATAAATATCTTTATCGCAACTGGCAACAGCATCAGTAATCATAAACAGCCGCTCACCCATCTGACGTTTCGCAATTTTTACCGCTTCAAAGCTTACATGATGTCCGTCGACAATAATACTTGCCTGTGCAGTCGGATGATTAAAAATTGCACCGACCAACCCAACTTCGCGATGATGTAAAGGCGACATTGCATTAAACAGGTGGGTGCTTGTTGGAATCCCCAAATCATAGCCGTGCGTACCTTCCTCAAAAGTTGCATCACTATGTCCAGCACTGAGCAGCAAATTATAGCCCTGCAAATACGTTAAGACATCGTCCGTTATACATTCAGGCGCTATCGTCATCATCTTGACAACCTGATTTCCGGCCAAAAGATCGTCAATCTTTTCCTTCGTAGGCTCGATAATTAATTCCGCAGGATGCGCACCCCGTTTTTTAGGATTTAAGAAAGGACCTTCCAAATGTAGCCCTAAAAATGCATCATGCCGGAAGCCTTCTGCCACGCGAATGGCATCCTTAAATACAGGGATGGTATTGGTCGCCAGGGTCATCATAAAAGAAGTCGTGCCTTTATTGACCAAACCCTCGGCGATGCGTTCCAAAGAGGCTACACTACGTTCGGCGGAATACAAGTCCGATCCGTCACCATACAATTGAAGGTCAATCAGCCCGGCACAAATATTAGACCCGTTAACTGGATAACTGGTATAAGCTGCAGGCACCTCCTGGTCATTGACAATCGCCACAATTTTACCGTCGCTGATCAGCAATGCTTTTTGTTCCAAAATCGACTCACCAGTGTATATTCTGCCTCCAATTAATGCTATCTTATTCATATAATTTTTTTTCGTTTACCAAGTTACCAAAATTCAAAAAAATCCGTCCACTTGTACAAGATTTTGTTTTATCGTCTACTGGGAGTTTCTTCAAAGTTTTTGATCTTTTCATTTTCACTTTCTAATTTACTGTTGTAACTTAGTTCCATGTACTTTTTTAGAAAGCGTAACGCCGATCGCCCTACAAATGGCAGCATAAAAGCTATGCATATTATTAATGCAACGGCCATTATCGTCTTTTTATTGGGCCTCATCTACAAAATATTTTTTACATCCTAAATACTGTTATCCATGTCAAAAAAAGAAATCTTAAATACCGACAAAGCTCCTGCTGCAATTGGCCCCTATAACCAGGCTATCAAAGCCGGTAATACATTATATGTCTCTGGGCAAATTCCATTGATTCCCGAAACAATGGAGTTAATTTCATCTGGAGTTAAAGACGAAGCGCACCAGGTACTGAAAAATGTTGAAGCTATCCTGACACATGCGGGGTATACTTTTGAAGATGTTGTCAAAGCTTCGATTTTCTTAAGTGATATGGGCAATTTTGCATTAGTCAATGAAGTCTATGCGGAATATTTTAAAGAAGCGCAGCCTGCACGCGAGTGTGTTGCGGTCAAAACTCTTCCCAAGAACGTCAATGTCGAAATTTCAGTCATTGCCTGGAAAGATTAATCCGTGGAAAATAGCAACGAAACAACAAGCCGCGGAAAATATCTTTTCGCGGCTTTTTTGGCCCCTTTTATCTGGGGGTTTATGTCTATCCCTGTACGCTGGATACGTGGCTATCCGGCCGAGGATATTCTGTATTTTAGAATAATAACGGCGCTCCTGATCCTCTGGATATACCTGCTGTTGTTTCGAAGAAAAACTATGCAAGCTGATATTCGGAAGTTCCAACTTCTACCTCGGGTGGGCAAGCTTCGCCAGACCTGCCTTACCCTACTCGCGTCGGCGTTCATCTTTGGAAACTGGTTTACCTATATCTATGCGGTCAACCACATCAGTATTCAGTCTGCGGCATTGGCCTACCTGACCTGCCCCTTGATCACTGCGGCGGGAGCCTACCTCATACTCAAGGAGAAGCTAACAAACTGGCAAAAAACAGCACTTTTTATTGCTTTTGGTAGCGTTTGCCTTCTTGCAAAAGGTTCGTTACACGATGTCCTCTGGGCTATTACTATTGCCACCTGCTACGCTTTTTATCTGATCGTACAACGGGTATCTACGGGTTTCGATAAACTCAATCAATTGGTGATCCAGCTCAGTATATGTGCATTGTTTGTGATCCCCAAACTGATCTACAATCATCATATAATTCCGGCAGAACCCCTATTTTGGTGCACCATAGTTCTTATCGCATCGCTATTTACGATTATCCCCCTTTTCCTGAGCATGTATGCACTCATAGGCATTTCATCAACAACGACTGGCGTTCTGCTTTATATTAATCCGCTGATCGCATTTACTTTGGCCGCGACCTATTTCCGAGAACCCGTTTCTCCAATAAAATATATTGCTTACGGAATCATACTTGTTGCAATTATCCTTTTTAATATCAAAAACATCAAGGAGTCAGTATCCACATCGAAGACGCATGCAAAACAATAGATCATTTATTATTTTCAATGAACCCTTAAATCAAGTACACTGTCTGAAATTAAACAGATTACATCTTTCGGATGATGCAAGACAATGCCGCGATCTCTACTTAAAAAAATGACAAAACATATAACAAAATAATTATCAAGGCTTTAAAAGCAAAAAACACCTTATATGTATCATTTTTGTTTCATAAAATTTTTGATTTTTCCTCAACTATAGTAAATTAGATCTTTATTAAGGAAAATCACACCGCTTTTTCTTCCTATAACTAGGTATTGAATAGCATACACACTATTACAAATAATCACTTATTTTGCCCCCCGATTATTCAATATCTTCTCTTCTAACCAAAATGCTAAATGGAATTAGCCCATTTTCATTAAAAATTTCACCGTTATGAAAATATGTATATAAAAAACTGAATATAACACATATACTATATGAATAACAAATTATACTCTACATTAAGGGTGTTAGGTATTGTTCCAACAATGCTTTTTTCAGCATCTTTATTGCACGCGCAAACCAACCAGGTAAAGGGAACGGTTGTAGACGCTAAAACCAAAGCTCCTATTCCAGGTGCCACAATCAAAGTATTGGGCACATCCAACGCAAGTTCTACGGATGGTAAAGGTGCATTTCAGATCAATGTCGACGATAAAAACCGCATACTGAACATCAGTACGGTCGGTTACGAAAATAAAACAGTCACATTGGGCCCTGGAGAAACGACAGTAACGGTGAGTTTGGAAGAACAAACCCAACAACTGGAAAGTGTGGTCGTTACTGCTTTGGGTATTAGCCGTGCACAAAAATCATTAACATACTCTACACAACAGGTCAGTGGTGACGAATTAAACAAAGTTAAAAGCACCAACTTGGCGAATAATTTAAACGGTAAAGTCGCCGGTGTTAACATTGCTTCCAGCTCTTCTGGACCGGGTGGTTCGGCAAAAGTTATTTTGCGTGGTAACAAATCGGCTTCCGGCAACAACCAGGTACTTTATGTTGTCGATGGGGTTCCAATCAATAACCAGACATTGGCAAGCCAGCCAGACAACGTTTTCGGTGGACAGCGCGATGGTGGTGACCCTATTTCATTGATCAACCCAGAAGATATCGAAAACATCTCTGTATTAAAAGGAGCATCTGCGGCGGCATTATATGGTAGCCAAGCGGCCAACGGCGTTATCTTGGTGACAACAAAATCAGGTAAACAAGGCCGTACAACGATCAACTTCTCGTCAAGTGCACAGATCGAACAAGCTGTATCTACACCTAAATTCCAAAACCAATATGGCCAAGGTTCGGGTGGTAAAAACAGTAACACCAGTGTATTTAGCTGGGGCGACAAAACCAATGGCGCCAACTATGATAACGTAGGTGAATTTTTCCGCACAGGTAGCAACTTCACCAATTCATTGACATTGTCCGGAGGTAACGAAAAAAATCAAACATACTTCTCTTATGCAAATACGCTTGCAAAAGGTATTCTTCCAGAAAATGACCTGATGCGTCACAATTTCAACCTTAAGGAGAGTGCTTCATTTTTTGATAATAAGTTAACCGTTGAAGGTAGTGCCAATTACATTACCCAAAAATTGGATAATGCGCCTACTTCAGGATTTTATTACAACCCATTGGTTGGAACCTACCTATTACCTCGAAGCTTAAATATTGCGGATTATAAAAATTTCGAAACCTTCAACACAGGCCGTAATCTTTATGATCAAAACTGGTTTACTCTTTCGGACGACGAAACTACTCAACAAAATCCTTGGTGGATCATGAACCGTAATTCAACGCGTTCAACACGTAATCGTTTACTCTTGAATGGTAGTGCGAAATACAAAATCGCACCTTGGATCAGCGTACAGGCCCGTGGTAGTGTAGACCGTACCAGCGAAGTATGGGATCGGAAAGCCTATGCCGGCACACAACACATTTTAGCGCGTGAAAATGGGGCTTATAGCTATACAAATACCACGATCACCCAACAATATGGTGATTTAACCGCCAACATGAATTTTAATATTGGCGATAAACTACAGATCACCGGATTGGTTGGAACGAGTATCACCGATTGGAAAACGGAAGGTACAGACTTCAACACCGGTAAAGATGGTTTGAAAGTTCCCAACCAGTTCTTTATCCAAAATACGACAACTCCGGTCACTTCGACACTATCTGCAAACCGAAGACAATTACAATCGGTATTTGCATCGGCTAACTTAGCCTATGACAACTGGATTTATTTGGATTTGACTTCACGTTGGGATTGGTCGAGCACATTGGCCTATACACCGCAAAATCCATACGCTTATCCATCGGTTGGCTTGGGCGTCGTATTGAACGACAAACTTAATCTTCCCGAATTTGTGAATATGGCCAAAATCCGTGGTTCCTATGCAAAAGTCGGAAATGATCTTCCGCCTTATACCACATTGCTTACCAACCGGGTAGATCCTTATGCGGTGCTAACGGTAAATGATATTGCCTTCTTGAAAGAATTAAAGCCAGAGAAAACAGCTTCTTTGGAGATTGGTACAGAATGGCGCATGTGGAATAACCGTTTGAATGTTGACGTTACGTATTACAAAACAAACACCACAAATCAATTTTTCAAAATTGCAGCTGGAAATGCATCCCTCAATAACATGTATGCGGTTAATGCCGGAGACATTCAAAATCAAGGGGTAGAAGCATTGGTATCACTGGATGCGATCAAAAATGACGATTTCAAATGGACGACCAGCCTCAACTTTACGTACAATAAAAACAAAATTGTAAAACTTGCTGACGGTATTTCTGAATTTACATTAACAGGTGAGGGACGTAATAATTTTGCATCCAAATTGCAAGTTGGTGGTTCTTTCGGAGACATCTATGGTCAAGATTTTGTACGTGACGAACAAGGAAGGATTCTTATTTCCGAGGACGGTATTCCACAGAAGAACAACACCTACACCAAACTTGGGAATTCAAACCCCATTTGGCAGATGGGCTGGAACAACAGTTTCAATTATAAAAATTTCAACTTAAGCTTCTTGATCGACGGTAAATTTGACTACCAAGTGATGTCCGTGACACAAGCATTGCTTGACGGTTACGGCGTCTCTAAAGCTAGTGGCGATGCTCGTGCCAATGGAGGTGTTAGTATCAATGGGGTTACACCAAGCGGTAAAGCCGTAACAACAGTGGACGCCGAAAAATGGTACACTTCTACGGCTGGTATGGGCCCTGTTAGCAGCCAATATATTTACGACGGAACGGTGGTGAGATTGCGTGAATTGACTTTCGGTTATGACTTCAATATTAAAGACAGTTTCTTCAAAAAACTTCGCGTAAATGCTGTCGGAAGAAACCTATTCTATATTTCGAAAAAGGCTCCTTTCGATCCTGAAGTAACGATGTCTACAGGTAATTCCTTAAGTGGTGTGGACATCTTTATGATGCCGGCAACGCGTAACTACGGTCTTACACTAAATGCAACTTTCTAAACGGCCAACAATGAAATATCCACCGCTAAAAAACACCTATATCGGTAAACATGGCGAGGGTATTTTATATAGTCTTAAAATACAAACGATTAAAAGATGAAATTTAACATAAAAAACATATCCAAGTTCTCACTCGCTTTTTTAATGCTTGGCGGCACCTTAAGTAGTTGCACCAAGAATTTTGAGGACTATAACAAAAATAACATTGGCGTTACGGATGAGGATTTAAAAGGTGATGGCCAAGATCTTGTCATTTTCTTGCGAAATGCACAGATGTCTATCTACAATTTCTCAGGCGCAGGCGATCCCAACTCTTATCAAGTACAACAGAATCTGAACGCGGATGTATTTTCAGGTTTCTTCATGTCTCCTACGCCTTTTAATAGTGGACAGAACAACCTGAATTATGCCATGGTGAACGGCTGGAATGGAGAACCGTTTAAAGTACTCTATCTGAATGTCATCAAATCCATTGAAAAATTAAAAAGCAATGGACTTGCAGAAACCTATCCTGCATTATGGGGTTCGGCTTTGGTAATCAAAGTAGAAGCTGCCAGCCGGGTGACAGATATCTATGGTCCTATCCCATATAGTAAAGTAGGCACCTCCAATACTGTTCCATACGACAAACAATCCGATGTATATGCTGCTTTCTTCAAAGAGCTTGATGAGGCTGTAACAGCATTGAAATCGTACAAAGCAGATAGTCCAATGGCTGCCAAAATTGACCAGATCGATCTTGTATTTCCGAATACAGATAATCAGGTCAGATTTAAAAATTGGTTGAAAATTGCCAATTCATTGCGCCTTCGTTTAGCGATGCGTTTGGTTAAAATCGATGCAACGTTAGCGAAAACACAGGCTGAGAAAGCATTGGATCCGGCAAATGGTGGTGTCTTGGAAAGCAATAGCGAAAACTTCAAGATCACTGTACCTGCAGATGGAACCTACAGCAATCCACTTTGGTTTATTTCCAAAAACTGGGCCGATACCCGCATCAATGCGACGCTTTCGTCTTATATGACAGGATTGAATGACCCGCGTATCTCCAAATACATGGCACCTGTCATTAAAGATGCAACCACAACAGCTTTCGCCGGTAAATACATTGGAATCCGTACGGGTGCTGATGGTATCGAAAAGGATAAATACCAAAAACTATCCGCTTTGAATACCGAAGGTACAACGCCTACTTTCGTAGCGACAACAGCACCGATATTAATGACTGCTGCTGAGGTTTACTTCCTACGTGCCGAAGCGGCATTGAGAGGTTGGAACAATGCTGGCGGAACAGCGCAATCACTTTATGAAAAAGGAGTGGAAACTTCCTTTACGCAATGGGGTGTAACTTCTGGTTTAAGCACTTACCTAAATGATAATACAAGTAAGGCAGCAGCTTACGAGGATCCGTTCAATGCGAAGAATAATGCAGAATCACCAAGTGCTCTTACAATCAAATGGAATGAGGGCGCTACCAACGAAGAAAAATTGGAACGTATTATCACACAAAAATGGTTGGCGATCTTCCCTGAAGGACAAGAGGCTTGGAGTGAATTCCGCCGTACAGGATATCCACGTCTATTCCCAGTTGTTGTCAACAATAGCGGTGGACTGATCGATACTAAAATACAGATCCGCCGTTTACCGTTCCCACAAAATGAATACAATACAAATGCAGCCGAAGTACAATCTGCAATCTCCTTGTTGGGCGGACCTGACAACGGCGGTACCAGACTTTGGTGGGATGTAAATAAGGGTAATTTCTAATCGAGAAATGATCCGAAATAAATCTTAAACGGGGCTGTCCAAAACGATTGGACAGCCCTGTTTTTATGCAATTAATATCTATCCTCCAGCTTTAACCAAGTCTCTTCTCTTCTCTTCTCTTCTCTTCTCTTCTCTTCTCTTCTCTTCTCTTCTCTTCTCTTCTCTTCTCTTCTCTTCTCTTCTCTTCTCTTCTCTTCTCTTCTCTTCTCTTCTCTTCTCTTCTCTTCTCTTCTCTTCTCTTCTCTTCTCTTCTCTTCTCTTCTCTTCTCTTCTCTTCTCTTCTCACGGCTACTGCGACATACTCCAAGTTCGCTTAACAAAAACTTAATAGAGACCTCCTGTAGCAAAGATCAAAAATTACCCGTTTAGTTAAAAAACCAAGAAGAATATTATGAAAAATCTTTCCATTTTGGGTATAACCACCCTCTTAGCATGTTCCATGTTATTTGTTGTCTGTAAATCGGAATCACATTTAGAAAACCCCTACAAGGACAAAACGGAAAAGGAACTTGAGTCGCTTTCCAATGAGAAGTACAGCAAAATCGTTGCCTTTGCTAGCCCAAAATCATGTACTGACGCTACAGAATGGGAAATGATGGAAATACGGACAATCTGCGGAATAAGTTACCTCCCCTACCACAAATCCGTAGACAAAACAAAATTGCAGAATATGATCAATGACAACAACAAACTGATGGAAATATACCAGCCTATGATGGCTCCCCGAATAAATTGTATACCTTATCGCAAACCATTGAGCGTGATCTGTAAAGAAGGAAAAGCAGACATTAACTATGAAGAACCTGCTTCAAAATAGTTATACCAAGCCAATAAACGGCTCCACAAACGCATAAATTTTCGTAATTTAGCCATTCAAGAAGAATGGCTGAATTAAGTTTAATTACCCCCATAGAATACCTCAAAGGTGTAGGTCCACAAAAAGCAGATGTACTCAAAAAAGAGCTACAGGTGTTTACCATTGGTGATCTATTGACACAGTATCCTTTCCGTTATATCGACCGTACGGAGTTTCATAAAATCCGGAAACTTCATCCTGATATGATGGCTGCACAGGTTCTGGGCCGTCTGGTTTCTTTACAGCTCGTGGGCGAGAAGAAAACGAAACGTCTTGTCGGTTCTTTCAAAGATGAAACCGGCTCCATGGAGCTTGTCTGGTTTCAGTCTATTCCATGGCTTCAAAAATCATTGAAAGTTGGTTCGGCCTATATTATTTATGGCAAGCCAAGCGAATTCAATGGTCAGCTATCCATTACCCATCCCGAAATGGATCTGTATAATCCGCAGGTAAAACAGATCGGCAATATGAGTTTACAGCCGGTTTATTCATCAACAGAGAAACTCAAAAAGTTCAATCTGGATACCAAAGGAATCCAACGCTTACAACAGACTGCATTGGAAACCGTATTTCGCACTATAGGCGAATCCCTTCCTCAGGATGTTCTCACTAAACATGGCCTGATATCGCGACAGCAGGCTTTCGCATCCATACATTTTCCAAGCGATCAAAAGGAGCTTAATCAAGCCATCAAACGCATCAAGTTTGAAGAACTATTCTTTATACAACTCAAGCTGCTCAACAACAAACAGCTCAATACCCAGAAGTTTAGAGGCCAGCGCTTCAATAAAGTCGGTGAAAAATTCAACACATTCTTTAATGAGCGCCTTCCGTTCCCGTTGACAGGAGCACAGAAGCGCGTTGTGAAGGAAATCCGTATCGATACCAATACAGGCGCGCAGATGAACCGTCTGGTGCAGGGTGATGTTGGCTCCGGCAAAACAGTTGTTGCCCTCATGAGTATGCTACTCGCTGTCGACAATGGATTTCAGGCCTGCATGATGGCACCAACAGAAATCCTGGCGACACAGCACTATCATGGACTCAAGCAGCTCGTGGGCGATGACATCGTCAACATCAAGCTACTTACAGGCTCCACAAGCACGAAGGAACGTCGCTTGATCCACCAGGCACTGGAAGATGGCAGCCTGGATATTTTAATTGGCACCCATGCCCTGATCGAGGATAAGGTGCAGTTCAAAAACCTGGGCTTTGTCGTTATTGACGAACAGCATCGCTTTGGCGTAGAACAACGGGCCAAACTTTGGCGAAAGAATGTCATTCCACCGCATATGTTAGTCATGACAGCCACACCTATTCCACGCACACTAGCGATGACCATGTACGGCGACTTGGACATCTCCGTGATAGACGAATTACCTGCTGGGCGTAAACCAATCAAGACTGTTCACTTTTTTGAAAGTTCGCGTTTGCGGATGTTTGGTTTTATGCGCGAGGAGATCGCCAAAGGCAGGCAGGTCTACTTGGTATATCCCCTTATCAAGGAAAGCGAAAAACTGGATCTGATTTATTTAGAAGCAGGCCTTGAGAACTTGCAACGCGAATTTCCACTACCACAATACAAGATCAGTATTGTTCACGGCAAGATGCCCGTAAAAGATAAAGACTTTGAGATGCAACGATTTGTCAAACATGAAACGCAGATTATGGTTGCCACCACCGTTATCGAGGTTGGAGTTAATGTTCCCAATGCCTCGGTCATGGTCATTGAAAATTCCGAACGTTTTGGATTATCCCAGCTGCACCAATTGCGTGGCCGCGTAGGCCGTGGTGCCGAACAGTCTTTCTGTATCCTGATGTCGGGCAATAAGCTGAGCAAAGAAGGACGATTAAGGCTGGATACAATGGTGCGTACCAATGACGGGTTTGAGATTGCGGAAGTCGACCTACAGCTACGTGGTCCGGGCGACATATCAGGCACGCAACAGTCGGGTGTACTTGACCTCAAGATGGCGAACCTAGCGACAGATCAGGCATTGCTTACCGAATGCCGTAACACCGTCATTGCTATCTTCAAAGAAGACCCAACACTACAAAGTGAAAAGAATCATTTGCTGCGAAGCTTCCTGGCAAGAAAATCCGATGGCATTGCCTGGGATAAGATTTCTTAACCGCATGTCATTTTCGAAATAAAAAACGGGGTCAGCAAATCAATCGACAACGTGTTTAAGGGAATAAACAGAGCGCGTTGGAATCTAAAGGCCGCTCTTCAACATAAATAGGATGCGAATTGTTTTTAATTAGCGCTTGAAGACAATTTATCTTTTTTGTAAATAAAACCAAATTTATTTACTTTTGCATCATTATGAACATGATATAGAAAAATATCCCTTCTTTTACTAGGCAAAAGATGGCGACCGAACGCTTACATATTTTGAGTTGCCCTGGTAAGCAAATCACAGGAAATTTATTGGTTAATGGAGAATTATGTCATAATCGGCATCCAAAAACCGGGCTTGCGAGCTCATTGAAAATAATTAAAAAGTGAATGTATAACAAGAGGTAGACACTAGCGCACATTGCAAAGCTTAATGACCTGCCGACTTCACTTGAAAGACTTAATAGTACAAAATGGCCAGATTTAAAATACACGATACAGCTATAAAACCCGAAACAGCCGTCTTGGTGAGTGTCATCACGCCAAGTGTGACGGAGACAAAAGCAAAGGAATACTTGGAGGAACTTGAATTTCTTGTGCAGACTGCCGGTGGCGAGACCAAAGGTATGTTTACACAGAAACTGGGCTTCCCCGATCGCGCTACATTTGTCGGTAGTGGAAAGCTGGAAGAAATAAAAGCATACGTCGAAGCCGAGGAAATCGACATCGTTGTTTTCGACGATGAGCTTTCACCTTCGCAGTTGCGCAATATTGAAAAAGAACTGAAACGCAAGATATTGGACCGCTCCAATCTCATCCTGGACATCTTTGCCCGTCATGCCAAAACAGCACAGGCGAAGACACAGGTGGAATTGGCACAGCTGCAATATCTTTTACCTCGTTTGACCCGTATGTGGACCCACTTGGAACGTCAGCGCGGGGGTATTGGTATGCGTGGTCCGGGTGAGTCACAGATCGAGACCGATAGACGGATCATCCTGGACAAAATTTCCTTGTTCAAAGAACGCCTAAAAGCAATCGACAAGCAAAACGAGACGCAACGAAAAAACCGTGGCGAGATGATCCGTGTAGCTTTGGTAGGTTATACCAATGTCGGAAAATCGACGATCATGAATATGATCTCCAAGTCTGATGTACTGATCGAGAATAAACTTTTCGCTACATTGGATACGACAGTACGTAAAGTTGTTATCGACAACCTTCCTTTTTTGCTTTCAGATACCGTTGGTTTTATCCGCAAACTGCCGCATCACTTGGTGGAATGTTTCAAATCCACATTGGATGAAGTTCGGGAAGCCGATGTCCTGATCCACGTGGTAGACATCTCGCATCCGAATTTTGAAGATCATATCCAGGCGGTAAACGAAACATTGAAGGACCTTAAAGCGCTGGACAAACCGGTGATTACGGTATTTAACAAAATTGACCTTTATAAACC
The DNA here is from genome assembly GCF_023277505.1 of Sphingobacterium siyangense. NCBI lineage: Bacteria > Pseudomonadati > Bacteroidota > Sphingobacteriia > Sphingobacteriales > Sphingobacteriaceae > Sphingobacterium > Sphingobacterium siyangense. The sequence goes on from NZ_CP080574.1 coordinate 6,173,373, forward strand.
AGCCGTCGAAGAAGGACACGATGGCGAGGAGATCGAGGTAACGTTGGATGATTTCCGTAATTCCTGGATGGCAAAAAATTCAGATCCCGCAATCTTTCTGTCAGCAACAAATAAAACGAATATCGAAGAGTTCAAACAAAAACTTTACGATATCATTGTGAAGATGCACAATGAACGTTATCCATACAATAACTTATTGTATTAATTTTGACAAACAATGCTGTGAATGGACCTTATGTCCATTCACAGCTTAAAAAAACACGAAATGAACAAAGAGGTGCAGTTTCAAGATTGGGGTCTTGTCGATTACCAAGAAGCCTGGGACAGACAAGAATCCATCTTTAAGGGAGTACTGGACATTAAGCACGACAATAGGGTCAACGCGACAGCAACCAGTACCCCGAATTACTTGATCTTTACAGCACATCCCCATGTTTATACCTTGGGGAAAAGCGGGCACGAAGAATACTTGCTGTTAGATGAAAAAGGGCTCGAAGAGAAAGAGGCCAAATTCTACAAGATCAACCGGGGTGGCGACATTACCTATCACGGTCCGGGACAGATTGTCGGTTACCCGATCCTGGATCTCGACAACTTCTTTACCGATATACATCTTTATCTGCGTACACTGGAAGAGGCCATCATACTAACCTGCGCTGATTTCGGTATCGAAGCCGGGAGATATCCCGGGTTTACCGGTGTATGGATAGAGCCCGATAAACCGACCGCACGCAAAATCTGTGCGATGGGGGTTCGCGCTTCACGCTGGGTGACCATGCATGGTTTTGCATTCAATGTCAACACAGACCTCGACTATTTTGGCAATATCATTCCTTGCGGTATCGACGATAAAGATGTAACGTCTTTAAAGCGGGAACTTGGCAAAGAAGTCGATATGGAAGACGTGAAAGAAAAATTGAAAGGACATATTGCAAAACTCTTTGAAATGCAAGTAGTCTAATTTAAGAATTCAATAACATCCAAAGGTCCTTTGAAAGCGGAGTTTTAATTCCCCTTCAAAGGGCCTTGTTTTTTGAGCATCCCTGTTCCTACTCGTTAATAAAATCCTTGCTAACATCACAAACGAACGATATTTTCAAACGCTTGGAAGTCTATACATGAACCCGACACAATTTCGGAGCATTAACAATAATACATGCACTCATAGCTGAACAGTTTCCCATCAACAAATCTGAAAATAAATAACCCGGCATCGCTATTTTGAATATAGTACGTATGTGGTGTTGAAATCCAATCTGCCGAAAGCAGTTCACCAAAGTGGTTTACAAAGTCTTTTTCTGCGTAATTGGCATCCATTCGCTCGTTGCCCATGACAATGTTTTCGCCATCACTAAAAAACAGCTTATACATCGTACCGACCACTTTCCCCTTATAGTTTTCTTCGAAGGCAACGATCATATTCGGCGTTTTATAGTAGTACCGCGGCTCCCAGCCACATTCGGGCATATCGGGGATTTCGGAAACCCGTTGTAAAGCGAGTTGCTTCATCTGCGCATCCGTAATTTTACCGTCCGATAACGACACTCCTTTCCATTCGAAATGGAAATTCAGCGCTTTCAGTTTCTTGGCATAGACTTCGGACTGGAGCTCATTTTGGAATTTATTGGCCAAAAGTAATTCAAAGTCTATATCAACTTTGGGATCTACTATTCCCGTTTGGGCATAGGATTCCTTCCAATAGGTAAGGGCTTGTTTTAATTTGGGATACTTGGTCCAACCGATCTCACGCAGGCGGCCAACTGCTGCCAGCTCTTTCTCCTGGTCCTTTCCTTTTACGGCCAGATATTCTTTTAGCACCTTGTCGTATGTTAGTTCAGACCCCAAAAATTTCATCTGAATATACTCCGGACTTTCATGAAAGTGGTCTCCGATGTAGACCCATCCATCTGTGTAGAGCGGCACATAGTCGATACATACCATTTCATTGAGCCCTGCCCTACGCACAGCGGCACTTGTTGTATTAGGAGCCTTACGCACGCGCAATTGTGACACCTGCACATAGAAATGTGGGCATTGGGCATCTGTTGTTCCACGATAGAAATATTGCTTTGGCTCGCCGGCGGATCTTTTTCCGGACATTGCACTTTTCAAGGGCTGACGGTCAATATAGCCGATATCCCCATTACTCACCTGCACCTTATACTGTGTAGTGGTGGAATCTAGCAGGTAGACAGGAGCCTCGGTCGGGAAAACTCCCAAGAGGTCTTTACTGTTTCCTGCTTCACGGTAAAGGTGCCCCCATGTTGAGGTATACATTGGCCGTTGACCCGCTGGCTGTGCCACTGCATGATGCACAAAACAAGCTAAAAGCAGACAGCATATAACAAATACTTTTTTCGACATAAAATTAATTCTTTAAATACAGGACTAGTGGCCGCTCCATTGCGATCAACCGCAGGGAACGAGACATCTATAAATGCAACAGAAACTCTTACTGGCTGCCGGCCAAACACGCACCGTTGCAATAACGAAATTAAAACAAAAAAGAGGCCAATGAAATCACCGGAATCAGGTATTTTTTGAGGAGGAGATTATTTGGTTTCTAAACTACGCGATATGCCTATTTGCGCTGCAATAAACTCACCTGTCCTTCCAATGACTGGATTGTTTTTTCCTGTGCCTTGACCGTTTGCTCTAAGGCATTGACCAGCTGCCTATAAATTCCGAGGCCTTCGGCAGTGGCAGGAGCTGTTTCGGCAGGTGGAGCACTTACCACATTCCTCTCATCCTTCCGCATCATAGTCCCTTCCCCCATGAGTAACCAAGCTGGACTAATATCGGGATGTTTGGACAGTATAGCTACCATTGCATCCGAGCTGAGTGCAGTATTTTTCTGCCCTCCCTTAAAGTTTGCATAGGAAAGTTGCACATCTTTGAAAAATTCGGTTTTGCTGATCCCTTTGGTTTCAGCAATAAGCAGCACACGTTCCTTTACATTCACCTATAGGTCCCTTTTAAAAATCGTCGATTATTTACTAATTCTTTAAGGATTCGATCTCCCGCTCCAATGAAGACAATAATCTCTCCAAAGACATAATTGTCTTCTCTTGAGATTTAATCGTGATATTTTGTGAAGCTATAACCTGTCTCAAACTATTGATTACAGAGTTCGTAATTCCCTCCAATTCGGGAGTTAAATAAGTTTCCTCTTCTTCTTTTAATACGAGCTTAGGCTTTAGCATCTCGCCTTCACCTTTTAGTAACCACTCGGAAGAATATTGCGGATATTTTTCAACAAGATTTATTAGCCATTTAGATTGTATATCAGTTCCATTGGCAAGCGCACGAGTAAAAACCCCTTTACTGGCCCCTATTGTAGCTTCAAAAGCTGAAACACTCATCCCCTCCCTATCCGCAACAATCTTAATTCTCTTCAAAACAGAACTCATTACCGAAAATTTTAATATAAAATATTTGTTTTACCGAAAAATAGTTCTTAATTTAGTGTCAACGAAGACAATTATAAACTACTTTACAAACCAAAAAATTTATGAAACCAACAAGGCTTTAGATCAGTGCACAGATCGGTATATGCCCAAGTAGCAGTTTCATCAACTAAAAAAATATAATCTGATGAAAAATACGCAAAAGAAACTAAAAGCGAAACATTTTCGCTATTTAACCCAAGAATACATCGATGACCCGATGAAGTATCTTATAGAGTTTTTTGAAAGCGAAACATCCATACCTGACTGGTTAGCAGACCTAAATATGCTAATCAACGCGGCTTCAAACGCAAAGATGAACCCACCGCGTTCCTCTATCGGATATCTTACCAAAAAATTAATTGAACAGGTAGAATTGGCATATGTCATTTTTAGGAAATGTAACCTAAAAACAATAGAACAACCCCTGAAGTTCAACAAAGGCGTTTCAGACCACTGGAGTCAGCTATTAGCAACAGGCTCATCGGCACGTAATATTGATACTGCAGCAGACAGCATTAGCCGTTTTTTTTCATATGAGTCTTTACAACAATGGTACGACATTCTTGATGATTTATGGATAAGTTTAGGAGACAGAGATAACGGCTTTTTAGGCAATAACGGTCATGAAATACTTGCTGTAAAAGAATTCTTACTGTGTCTAGCGGCTTCTCTCGGAAAGATCTATGAAAATAAAATACTTCCAGACTATGTTAAAGAAAATCAAGAAGACATTGCAGATGAGCAGCGCCAACCCCAGCAATCTTTGGACGAAACAGAAGACGAAATACTTCACCCAAAAAAACGCATCATATCGCCTGAATGGCTTGCTTCCCAATCTTATTCCATCTCAGCATTAAAAGATTTCTTTGATAGAGACGATCTAAATGGCTGGCGAGAAGATATCCGATATTGGTACCAAACGGTCATCGACGAAAAAGAATTCTGGTCTGCTGATCATGAAAACAGTAAATTTTCGGGGGCAAATCTACTCTTTAACTATGCCTGTCTTTACGCCTTATTGGAGATGTTATCCAATAAATCTGAGGAATCCTCTAATCTACCAATCGGTATGGACAATTCATTTTCGATATTGCCCGAATGCCAATCAGTTTTGATTAGGCATGCAAAAGCGGAGATTATACTTTATTATGTATCGAATGAAGAACTAGACAATCCATTGTCAGCACTATTGGCAACAGTTAAAACATACGATCAACAAGAATGGAATGAAATCTTGTATGAATGGATCAACTATGGCCTCGCCAAAAACCGATATACCGGCGCCTATTCAGACTACAGTACACGAATTTACCAGACTATGATCAAAATAATAGAACTCGCCTATTTAACAGCTTTTTCTGAAGAGATAGAATCTCTCAATCAAAAACAAACAGCTCTTCTAGAAACAGAAATATAAAGCCCATTTATTCAATCCATATTATGAACACCGATATTAACCCTATTATCGAGGCAATCCTTCGTGCCGTTGCTGTCGATGAAATCTACCATTGGACTTTTGACCACGATAGTAAAAAGTATCAGATGCTACAGATTAATATAGCATCAAATACAGGAATGCGACATTCGGATCCCCGTAGCCTGATTAACAAAATCGTCAAAAACCGCCCATCAGACTTATATATCAAAGTGTGCCTTACGCACGAAGCACAAAAACAACTGGATCTCGGACAGGCTCGCACTTATCTTATCTACCAGCCTGAAAATCGCGTTTATCAAAATCCGGTGCAAGAAATCCCACTGATCTTTCCGAATTATACAGCTATGGAGATTATCGAAAAAACACGAACATATATCGATAAGGAAAAGGGCAAGATTCGATCTTTTATAGATGGCTACAATTTCTATTTCGAGCATAAAAATTATGCACACGCAGCCTTTATGCTACATCAGGCCATCGAACTATCCTTGAAAACCGCAGAACATATCCTTTTAAATGATGATCGAAAATCACATTCGCTTACAGGTAGTATGGGCTACCTTAAAACTTTTGACTCCAAACTGGCGAGACTAATCGACAACAAAGAAGAAAAACAAGCCTTAGCTAAAATCGATGAAGCTTATATTGGTTATCGTTATAATCAAGACTATTTTATCGATGAAGCTGTATTAGAAACAGGCTATCAAATTTTAATAAACACGTTAAACTGGATCTACGATTATTCCAATCTTTTATTCGAAGAAATTAAGTCAAAACTTAACCCAGTCCCAGCAGCTAACAACGAAGTCGAAAATTGCAAAAATAACAATGAAATATACAAACAAAACTATTGTAACGCCAATTATCGAGACCTCATTTTAAATGCTATAGAGCGCTATTGCACTCCTGCGCTGGTAGTATGTTTCGGTTATGATTCTGATCATCACAACTATCAGAATGCGCTCCGAAGAGCAAAAAATGATTGTATCACGCATGCCTACTATATTTTTGTCGCTTATGATATTTTAAGCGCCGAGATCAATAATATAACGCAGCTCATAACGGATTTGCTCCCCAACAATGTATCGCTTACGCTCGCCCCTGAAAACACCACCACTTTCAGCAAACAGCTTTCAAAGGGTCATCCCTTTTTTCTTTCGCTCCTGAAAGCTGGTGACATCTGGTTTCAGAATCCATCAATAGCAAATATCGATCTGGAAAGTATCGTTGCCCCACAGCTTAATCTGGATTATGTACATCAACAGTGGAAGACACGCTATAATAATGCGCGCACATTATATTTACCCTACGAGGAAGACTGGTCGTCAATAAGCATCGAGGCCTCATATTATATGCTATCGCAAGCGTTGGAGCAGGCTTGTCTCGGGGTAATCAATTCCGTCATCCAATACAAACCGCAACGTGTCAACCTGACTTTTCTAATGACACTCTGCAAATTGATAGTCCCTGATGCCTACGCAACATTCTGCCTTGACCATGAGGAACATTTCGCCGCTTTTAAGAATATTACGGAAGCACAGCAGGAATTTAGACATAATGCAAATTACAAAGGAGATCCACTAACAATCATAGAATTGCAACAACGCACAAAAACATTTATCGAAAAATGCAACAATGAGATGGAAATCTATTTTGAGAAAATTTACAGCCAACAGCTGCTCGAACAAGTTGAATAAAAGAGATTAAAACAGAAGCCTGAGCACCATGATTCAAATGCTATCAAAGACCAATAAACGTTCTAAAATTATCCCTTGAGATTACCTGAACATCTGCACTATATGCTTCTACAAAATTTGATGGTATTTTTGCTTTCGCCTTAGGATTCCATTTAAATTCGTAGCCAGTTATTTTACCATCCGCTTCTTCTACGTAATCAATTTCTTGCTGCTGTTTTGTTCGCCAAAAGTACTTATTAACAAAATGCCGGCTATAACTGTTATTTTTTAAGCGTTCTGAAATCAAAAAGTTCTCCCAAAGGGCACCCACATCATCTCTTAATTCAATTGGATTAAAGTTTTGTATCACAGCATTGCGGATTCCGTTGTCATAAAAATATATCTTTCGATTTGTCTTTATTTCATTACGCAGGTTTCGGCTAAAGGATGTCAGGGGAAATATAATGTAAGAAATTTCCAAGAGATGGATATAATTAGACACGGTGTTTTTATCAACTCCTGTCAGCTGGGCAATTTCATTATAACTAACTTCAGATCCGATTTGAAAAGCCAAAGCTTGAAGGATTTTTTCGAGAACTTCTGGCTTTTTTATATTCGCCAAGGCTAAAATATCCCGATATAAATAACTTTGAGAAATCTCATTGAGGACTTCCCGCTCTTCACCGCGGCTAGTTATCGATTCTGGGTAAAATCCATAAACCAATCTAGTTTCCAAATCGCCTGCAGCATTAAGAAAACCAGTATTATTCTCATATTCGGCATAGGAAATAGGAAATAGATTGAACTCTCTCTTACGTCCTGTCAATGGTTCATGTGTATGCGTTTTCAGCTCAAGAGCCGAGGATCCGCTTAGAATAAGCTGCACATCTTTAAATTGATCGTGTATAATTTTTGCCGTTAAACCAATATTTTCGATGCGCTGTGCTTCATCAATAAATACCACTTTAGCTTGACCAATAATTGTTTCAATCTCTTTTGTATTAGGGTTATTTAGATAAGTCCTTATCAAGGGATCATCTCCATCCAAAAACAAATAATCGTCACCAGAGAGTATCTCTTTGATCAGTGTAGTTTTACCTACTTGCCGCGGACCAATTAATAGGATAGTTTTTCCTTTAAAAAGTGCTTGCTCCAAATTATTTTTGATTAATCGCTGTATCATAACCCATTTTATATTCACCAAAAATAATGCTTTTTGGTGAGTATATTCACCAAAAAGCATTACTTTTGGTGAATTGAAATTTTATAAAACTTTTTTTATAAAATCTAATATTGCTTTAAATGCGATTGAAGCCACAAAAAATCCATCAGTTGCAGCCTTTAAGAACTCCGCTAACATTTATCGAAAAGTGTAACAGCGAAATGGAAATCTATTTTGAAAAAATTTACAGCCAAACGCTAGTCAAACAAGTTGAATAGAAAGCATATTACAAAGTAACAAAGCCAATTACAATTATGTCAAATAATTTGCAAATAATCGGAATAATTCCGGTTATTATATAAATATTTAACAAAATGGATATTAAACAGGCTTTAGAAAATTACGCAGAAATACCTATTACGCGACAAATAGCCTTGTCCATTCTTAAGGATTACAAGCGCCCCAACGACAAAATAAATACAGTGAATATGCATAGTGTGAAAGAAGATATTGTAAGATTTATTCCCGATCATACTGTTCTCGATATCTGGAGTCAGGAGTATTTTTCAAAATTAATTCAATACCTCAAATTTGACAGGGCCTAATCCAAAAATTTGATATTTTTATCTTATGAAAGAACTGAAACTAACACTTTCCGAACAAGATCAATTGGAAGCCATACTTTTTAGCATGTCCAAATCTCCACAGATCATCAAAGCCCGTAAAAATGCCCGCTTACTTTTCTTGTTGTTGATGCTGATCCTCGCAGTTCCTTTCTTTTATTATGAAAAATTTCTGGCAATTCTAATTATCCTTGTCGGCCTACTCGCGTTCCTATTTTTTCAAAAATACCTGGGAATATACTATAAGAGATACGGCACCAGATATGTCAGGAGCCAAGAGTTCAAAAACCGCATCGACCTTGTCCATACCATCACTTTTGAAGATGATCATCTGGAAATCAAAAGTGATCAAATGGAAGCTAAATATCAATTCAACCAATTTGAATATATAACGGAAACGTCCTCGGCTTTTTTTATAAAATTAAAAATGGCTGACCAATTATTTTTTCCAAAAAATCAACTATCAGAAATCGCTGAATTCAACGTTTTCCTGCAGCAACTTTGTCAGCGTCTTCAAATAGACTATCGGGAAGAACTAAACTGGAAATGGGCATAACCATAACATCCCGAACGGTTTAAGCCAAAGCGCGAATATCTTTAACCTCCAATATATTCTTAACACCATCTCTTTCCACTGCATGTATCATCGCCCTTCCGACCTCATGCAAGGATAGTACTGCCGAAGGGGCAAAAAACTTGATGATTTTGGCCACAAAAGCAAAGGGATTGGCATGCTTTTGCCCTGCAACAGTCGTCATTGCCCCCGGTCTAAAGTTATACTCCTTTTTGAACGGTAATTTGGCCAGATCATTCTCTGTCTTACCCTTAACCCTAGCCCACATCACCTTGCCTTGCTCCGTGCTATCGGTGCTTCCTCCGGACACATAAATAAAATTGATCTCCGGATTAATTTCCAGCAGGGACTTTGCAAAAGCTAGTGTCGTATCATACGTAATATAACGGTACTTGTCTTCTTTCATTCCTACAGAACTTACACCTGCACAGTAAAAGCAGGCATCATATCCTGCAATCGCATCTCTAAATAGCGAAAGTTTAGTAAAGTCTTCAACCAAAAGTTCCTTCAATTTAGGATGTTGAATTGCCGCGGTACGACGCGAAATGCTCAGCACAGCTGTTACCTTTTCGTTTTGGAGGCATTCCAGCAAAACGCCTTCGCCAACCATTCCGGTGGCTCCTGTTATGATTACTTTCATATTTTATCGTGGCTCCTTTGGAGCCTTTTGTTATACAAGTATTATTCTCGTCGGTCGCTTTACACAACTACATGGTTAGATCCGCCGCAATCGCTCTTCTTCCAAGTCGAGTTGATATAACTGCGAACGAACAATCCCCTCATCAATGGTCGACTCACAGTTTAGCTTCTGAAGATACTCCCGTTGCACATCCAAAAGCTCCATAAATATCACTTTCGTTTTTTCGTTCATCCAGGAATCATCCGCCGCATTCACCTTTTCCTCCCAATGTTTCAAAATACGGTCCATAACATCGCGATTATGCAGCTCTTTCTCATGTTTATCTTTTAGAAATTGGTAAACGTGATGTTTTAACCCTTGCTTCATGCGAGTACGAACCAGCTCTTCGGGCTCTTCTTCAAAAGTTTCAAACAGCCTGGTCCTTTTGATCAAGTAGGGCAAGGTAAGTCCTTGTATCAAGAGCGTGGATAAGATCACCACAAAGGTGATAAATAAGATCAGGTTTCGCTGCGGAACAGCCATACCGTTCATAACAACAGGAATAGATAATGCTGCTGCCAGTGATACAACCCCGCGCATGCCGGTCCAGCCCAACAAAAGGGGTATTAGAAAACGCTGTTTAGGGGACCTTGACCTTGGCGCGACAGCAGGACGGAAAATTAGGGTAGCAATCATTGCCGCATACGAGCTGATGATACGGGCAAGAATCAATACTGCCGTTACCAAAAGACCGTACCCTATAGCTTCCCGCAGCGAAGTTCCATTGGATCGCAGACCGTCTACAATCTCCGGAAGATCCAATCCAATAATAAAAAATACAATACCATTTAAGATAAATACAAAGCTCTCCCAGACACTCAGACCACGTACCCGACTCGTACTATTGAGAAATGTCAACCGCTGACCGGACATCAAAAGGCCTCCAGCAACAACAGCCAACACACCTGAACTATGGAATTGCTCCGCAATCCAATACATAAAGTAGGGTTCAATCAAGGTAAGTGCAATGTCCGACGGTGCATCGGTCGGCAGGCGTTTGTGTGCCTGTATAAAGAACCAACCCAATAATAAGCCAATACCCACGCCACCGACAAGCATCCAGATAAAGGATACCGCTGCTTGTCCCCATATAAATTGCCCCGTCCCAACGGCAATAAGGGCAAAACGGACAATGATCAAGGAAGAAGCATCATTTAATAGACTTTCGCCTTCCAAGATAGCAGAAGTGGCTTTGGGAACTTTAACAAATTTCATAATTGCCCCCGTACTGACGGCATCCGGCGGTGACACAATGCCCCCCAACAGAAAACCCAGTGCTAGTGTAAACCCCGGTATATAATAATTGGCAACCACCGCAACGGAAAGTGCGGTAAAGAATACAACCAAGAAGGCAAAACTCCCTATAATACGCCACCATTTCTTCATCTCCTTAAACGAAATAGACCAAGAGGCCTCGCAGAGCAGTGGTGGTAGAAAAATGAGGAAGATGACATCCGGATCAATCGTCACTACGGGCAAAGTGGGAATAAAACTGATCAATAGCCCCGCCAGAACTAAGAGAATGGGATAGGCTATCCGTAGTTTGGTGGCCCACATTTCGATCAATACGATGATCGCGATCATCGCAATAAATAAAGGAAACAAGCTATGCATACGAGTTCATAATTTATGGATCCAGAGATATCCTTTTCCTAGTGTAAAGATCTCAAATGGAAATTAAAAAAACTCATGGTCATCTTATTTTTTTCTGTACCCTTATTTTAACAGCACTCTGTACCTAAACAGCATCCTGTACCCTTCTTAAATTAGCAAAAAGATTTATTCTTATGGCGACAACTGCAAATCAACCGTATCTGATCAGACAAGTGGATCTTTCTGATTTAGCGCTTATCAAAGAAATACTCAACAAAAAACAACTGGATACAGACTCCATAGGCATGCCTTTTATGGCACTCGATCAATGTAATCAATTAACAGCTTTTTCGTCCGTAACGATCTGCAAAAAAAATCTGTTATCGATCGAAATTACTTATGAAGCGCCTATTTCGGACACGCTCTTCAAAGTATTTACGGACAAAGCACAATCCTTCTTCGAGCACCAGTTGATTGATCTATTTGGTTCGGAAGAAATGCTCAGAAAAGGAATCCATCGATATAACAACTGGTTAAATCAAAACAGAAACAGTAAATTAGCATAAGCATGGAGCAGCAACTGTTATATAAGAAAATAGCCAATATTGTTGAGAGCCAGATCAAAAATGGCTCTTTGGTCTATGGAGATCGTTTACCCTCTGTCCGGAGTGCTCAGAAGCTATACAATGTAAGTTTAAATACAGCAAAAAGCGCCTATATGGAATTAGAGAGTAGATCTCTCATTGAGTCACGACCAAAATCAGGCTATTTCGTTAGTCGGTCGGGGCTTCGTCGGATGGCTATTCCGTCTATTTCCACGTTTAAAATCGACGAAAAGAAACAAGATCCTGCAGCATTGATCGATAAAGTTTTTCACTCCCTGGAAGACAAGGAAATTACACGCTTTTCACTGGGTTTACCCAGTGCATCATTACTTCCGATTCAGAAACTCAATAGATGCATTATAGAGTCGGTTCATGAACTGCATGATTACGGTGATCAATACGGACAGGTACAGGGAAGTCCAAGCTTACGGAAAGAAATTGCCAAATGGTCACTGGTACTTGAAGGAAAAATAAGTGATGAGGATCTTATTATCACCTCGGGAGCCATGAATGCGATCTACAGCTGCCTTCGGGCTGTCACTAAGCCCGGCGACACCATCGCGGTGGAAAGCCCCCTTTATTTTGGTTTTATTCAGGCCTTTCAACTACTGGGGCTCAAAACCATCGAGATCCCGACCCACCCTATTACGGGAATTGAATTAGATGCCCTGAAAAAAGTTATTCATAAAATTGATGTCTGTTGCTTCGTTACCAACTTTAGCAATCCACTGGGCGCGCTCATGCCCGAGGAGCATAAAAAGGAACTGGTCAAACTGCTCGCACACCACCATATTCCATTGATTGAAGACGACCTGTATGGAAACATCTATTTCGGTTCGTCACGGCCCAAGCCATGCAAATATTTTGATGAAGAGGGACTGGTGATGTGGTGCGGATCATTTACCAAAGTGTTGGCGCCAAGTTTTCGAATCGGATGGGTTGAGCCCGGGCAATACAAGGATAAAATCCTAAAACAAAAACTCATACAGACGATTTCGCAGCCCGCAATTTACCAGGAAGCCATTGCCAAGTTCCTACAGATCGGACGTTATGACCACCACCTCAATAGTTTAAGGCAAAAGTTGCACAGCAATTATATCAATTTCAGAAACAGCATTGAGGCCCATTTTCCAGAAAACACAAAAATGTCACAGCCTGAGGGTGGGTTTGTACTTTGGCTAGAGATGGACCCTAAAATAGACTCGACCCTGCTCTACGATTATGCCCTTAGGCAAAAGTTGAGTTTTGCTCCAGGAAGGATGTTTACGCAGCATGATCAGTTTAAGAACTGTATTCGGCTCAACTATGCCGTGGACTGGAACGAAAAGACTGCACAGGATCTGATGCGCCTTGGGCGATTTTTCAAAGCCGTACGCTAAGAAAGCCGTACTCCAAGTAAATCAATCCCAGTCTATTTCATCAACCTGAATGGGAGGAGGAATATCATTGGGGACCTTCTTTGGAAAAATTACCACTTTTCCATCAAGGATCAACATGGCATCAAAGATTTTTCCCAAGCCTTACCCTATAAACGTTCCAAGGGCACCTTGTGGGCGCCCTTGGAATTAAGAAACGAAGTATACTTACTTCGCAGAGAGAAAAGAATCTTTGTTAACGAATAGTCTCAAAGAATTTTTTAGTCTTGTTAAACGCGATTACACCAATAATACCGATCATAAGCCATAGAAAGTCGACGACAAAAATATCCCGCTGTCCATTGCGAAATGTATCCCAAATCCAGTTACCAGTTATAAATCCATTGACAAGCGGAATAAAAAATGCCAATATACTGCCAACCAGCAATGTCTCACGATTGGTTCTTCGGATGCTTCTCCTGATAATATAATACAGTGAAAATACGAGCCAACTATAGAAATACACACGGTAAATAAAATCCTGATTAACCTCTGGGCTCAATTTAATGGCAATAAAAGTCAATGCTGTGACAGGCAGCATCGTCAGACATATTGCCGTGAAGATATTGGCCGCCCAGAAATTGAATTTTCGCTTTCGTGGAATTACGTTGTTTTTGTCACGTGCTACCAGCCAGATTAATATACCAGAGATAATGACCAAACAGCCCATAACTCCTAAAATAAAGTATACCATCTTAAGCGGATAACCGCCATAATCACCGTAATGCAGGCGGTATAAAAGACTGCGGACACCATCGGCATAAGTAGCATCACTGATCGGGGATTTTTCGGCCACAATTTTATTGTCGATAGCTCTCACAGACAATATACCGGATCCAGCAAAGCTCTTATTAAACTGCGGATCCAGCTCCATGACAACATGCATATTGGAATCTGCATAGTTTTTGATCGTAATGCGCTGAAAATCGGATTCAGGCCATTTATATTTTGCCAGATCCAAAAATGGAGCAATCTTAATGTCTGCTTTTAAAGGTTTGTAGGTATAAGGAAAATCGGTCTCGGCACTAACCCCCATCTCCTGATACATTTTTTGTTGATCACCATCATACAACAACTTGCTCAGCGGCAAAGCCAGGACAGAATTAATGATCAAAAACGTACCTGTTACCGCAAAGATAAATTGAAACGGAAAACCGATAACACCCAATGCCGTATGCATATCGGTCCATACCGTTTTCCATTTACTGAACGGTCGGAACACGAAGAAATTTGAGACGATCTTGTCCCAATGCAGCAATAATCCTGTAATAAGAGCAAATAGGAAAATAAAAGCGGTAATTCCAGCAATAAGATAACCAAAGGGAGCTATACCTACCCTAATGGGTACCTGATTGAGCTGAGCCATGAAGTGTAAGCGGAACAGAAATTCGCCCATATCGTAATTTTGCGTATAGTCACCTGACTTCTTATTTGCAAAATTATAGGTAAAGTTCTTTGAATCATCATCTCCACCTCTTCTGCGGCCCTTCTGTTTTGCTGCTTTCTGTTCAGGCGTTACCTTTGCTAGATTTTCTTTGTTGAGGATGCTATCGTTAGATGCACTCAAGCCCACATAGGCTGAGGTCCCTTCCCGGTGCATATAAAACGTGATATCGCGTCCATGCAAATTTGTTTGTCCTTTGAGTGAATCGAGCAAACGATCAAAGTTTTGGTGATCTTCGCGATAGGTCTTATAGGACGTATTATTCTGCCAGGCAGCGATTTCATTCCTAAAAAATGCAAATGATCCCGCAAAAAATATCACATACAGGATGGCGCAAATAATAATGCCACTAATGGTATGCGTATTGAAATAGATATTATAATTTCGGTTATTCATGGTCAATTACATTTTGAAAAAATAAGGCAGCGAAAAAACTGCAGCCAAGAGTAAGTATAGTCCCCATATTTTCCATCCGTTCTTTGCAAGGAAAGCAAACAGTAAGAGTACTGCCCATAGGAGATAGCCCGTGAAGCAAGCCGTGACAACAACATCCTTTTTCTCAAAAATATGTGTGACCAAGACGTGAAAAGAGAGCATGACAACATAACCACCGATAAATCCGGCTGTAATTTTCAGAAATCGCTGAAAGGGCGTACTGAGGTATTTTTTATTAGCAGGCATATTTAATCGGTTAGGAAATCAATAATTCAACACAAAGGCTAAATACATACAATCCCACAATTGGGTATAATTTGAAATAGCGATAAGGATTCAATAGCACCACGAGACACATCATGCACATGAAATAGGCGAAAAATGCAAAAAAGCCCGCGCCAAATCCTTGCATATAGAGAACAGTGCCAAATGGAAAGAGCAGCAGCAATATGCTCAAAGTGCGCACAAACTTAGTTTGTGCGCACAGTTTTTCCAGCCATTGTGGCCTAGGGCCAAATTTCACCTTTTTGCTCGTGTTGTAAAAAAGGTATGCTCCAAAGAGTATAACGATTAGTAATGTACTATACATCGATTCTATAATTTATCGAGATCGTTTATTTAAAACTTATAGGTAACCCCCATACGGAAATTACGTCTAGCTTCTACGATATAGGTGTAATAACTAACACTTTCTGTAACACTCGCATTTTTTGCAGTTGTCGAACCTGAGGTCAGCAACTTCCTGTTATCTAACAAGTTATTTACCATCACAGAAATACTATATTTCCCACTTTGATAGCTGATTCCACCATCCGTTCTTATATAATTCTTAAAGTTACTTTCTTTTGTCGTACCAATAGCACGATCGAACATTCCCTGAACGCTACCTGTTAGCCCCAGTCCTTTCAATGGTCCCTGCTGCAAACGGTAGGTTAACCAAGCATTTGCAGTGTGTTTCGCTGTATTCGGTGTGATATTTCCGATATTTTCTTCTTTTCCATCTTTCGATATTTTGGAATCTGTCAATGCATAGTTGGCATTAACATTTAATCCCTTGACAATTTCACCCGTAATATCGAACTCTATCCCCTTACTTGTCGTTTCGCCAAGGGCGATTTTAAAGAAACTATTACCACCTGCAATTGGATGGTCCAGATCATCTGTTAAAGCATTCTTACGTTTGATCTGGTATGCACTCAACGTAGAAATCCATTTTCCATTACCCCACTCTTTCTTAATACCTGCCTCTAGATCATTACCTCTGACGGGCTTAAAAGCATTTCCTTCCCAATCGGTACCAGCCTGCGGAACAAAAGACTGGTCAAATAATCCATACACACTTGTTGATTTGTCTATGGAATAACTTAATCCAACACGTGGTGTAAATGCTTTATCCGTCCGATCCGCTACAGCCGTTTTCCCTACAGTTTGGGCTATTGTATAACGTAAGCCTAAAGACAAACGTAGTTTTTCTTCCAAAAATGCCATTTCATCATGTACATACAAAGACGAATACGATACCGAGTTAACATAATTTTGTCCCCCTGCCCTTACTTTAATACTTTTGGATCTGTCGGGATTAGGTATTGCCGCTTCCGCGATTCCATAAACAGGATTATAGACATTCAATGGTTTTGTGACCAATGTATCTTTTGCCAGTGCCGAAAAATCACCCCAGAATTTTTTAGTACCAAAGTCAGCACCAGCCAAAATACGATGACGAACGCTACCGGTATATTCTTCTCCTGTAAACGAGAATTGGCCAAATTTGTTTTCCCCTGCTTCATCAGCCATATTATAGGTTCGAGACATGTCACCGTTGGCACGCATCGCACCCACCCACGAACTGGTAGCGATCATTTTAAAATTAAAATAAGCAAGCTGCCCATGGAAATTCCATTTAGAATTTAGTTTTCGATCAAAATATACGTATGCACTATGATCTTTGATTTTATTTGGCGCAAATGAAGGATCTCCTGCAAAAAAATCATTTGAAATACCTGGATCGGCGAATCCTTTTGGCGAAAATGCATAATTACCATTTGACAAGTAGGTAGAACCTTGATAGGTATATTCAAATGTCAATGAAGTTAATGAATCCATCTTGTAAGTCACGACAGGAGCAATCACAATACGGTCACTATAGTTATATTTTGTATAGAAATCCTTCTGTTGACCAGCTACATTCAGACGGTAAAGTAGCTTTCCATCTTTCCGCAATTTACCATCTAAATCAAGAGCAGCACGATACGTACTAAAACTACCTGTATTCAGCGTCACAGATCCCTTGGTATTTCCTGTCGGTTTTTTAGTTACGACATTATAAAACCCGCCAGGTTCACCGTTTGCAAGCATAAAACCCGCAGGCCCCTTTACAAACTCGATCCGCTCAATCATACTCGCGTCTTCGGCTGTAGGTCCCCAAGAAGCTTCGATATTCATCCCGTTACGGAATGCTGGGATCTTAGAGCCACGCATACGTATATTGGCATATTGGTTGTCCCAATGGCCTTGACGTGTAGCCCCGCTAATATTACGCGTAATACCATCCACAATATCAAAAACTTGCTGATCGGCCATTAAATCAGAAGAAATAACCTGTATATTTTGAGGTAACTCTAAGATTGGTGTTTTAAGACGTAACGATCCGGAGATACTGTCAAACTTATAATGCTCATAGTATTTACCATAAACCGCAACTTCGTCGATGGCCTGCGATTGGTCTTTTACGATGATGGGCCCAAGGTTTGTCACCTCATCTTTTGCATTCACCTCCATCGTATGCTTACTATAACCAATCGCCTTAATCTCAATATGATAAGTTTTGGATGAAAGCTTATGAAAAGCGAAATGCCCCTCATTATCGGTACTGGTGGTCGTACCCGTGTTGGTTAATTTTACTGTCGCCCCTGTGATCGGTTCAGATTTTTCATTGATAAGAATTCCCTCAATTATTTTGTTCGTCTGTGCCTGTGCAACAGAGAAAACCGAACTAATCATAGGAATAGCCAGAAAGGATAAAGTTTTATTCATGAATGTAGTGTGGTAGATGTTTTTTATAGTAGATATTCTTTTTTTGCAAGGATCCATTGGTGTTTCCATCGTTTCAGATGGACCCTTTACTATTTTGTCTGCGCTGTATCTGCAGTTATTTGATGGTAATAAAAGTTGTACTTCCCTGCCATGCCGAAGCATAGGGTTTTCCTTCATGTTCACCTGCTGTCTCAGCAAACGTACTTGCTTCCAAAACGTATGGCCCCGACCAAATTGCATCAAATTTCAGGATACCATTCTCGTCCGCAACAAACTCTTTTCCCCAACCAGTAGCCGAAAAAACAGAAACTTTGGCCTGAGGCACAACTTTGCCAAAGCTGGTGATCTTTGCTTGTACGCTTTGTCCTTTTTTTGCGTTAGCCGCACCAAGCAACTCAATCTGCAATGGGCTTTTTACGGCCGTATAATCAAGTGTTGCAGACTTTCCTACGACAACAGGTACTAAGGAAGAAAATTCATACTTCGTTTTGCCGCCGAGATCTTTAGGTGCTTTAACTATTGACAGGAAATAGGTTCCTGCTGCTGTAGGTTGAAATGAACCGCTAAAGTGATCACCTTTATTCGTCAACTGAATCTTGACAGGCTCCTTTCCAGGGGCATGCAACATTAATGAGAAGTCCTTCACGTCGGAGTACCATTTGTCGATCTGATCTCTTTCATTCGTTGCAAACTCACCGTAATATACCTTGACTTCATGGGATTGGTTTAACGTCCCATAAGAAGATGATTCAATCCAAAGGGCATGTGCATGACTGGTATGACTACACAGTAATACCGCAAGAAATGTAAAAAATGAAATTAAAATTTTCATAATATGTTGATTGATGTTTAGTTTTCTTCAACTTATTATGGGAGAATTTGCTGGTTTAAGCGAGCTCTACAACGAATAAAACAATAAAATTCGTTATCTTGCAAGTTCTTCCATATCGTATATCGGGAGTAACTGACACAGCGTGCTGTTTCAGTCACCTACATTCAGTTGCCGCTGTATGTAGATTTACGCCATGTGATAGATTGCCGTCTATTACATGGTGTTTTTGTTTCTCTTTGTCCAAGTAAGCATACCATGAGTTATTTAGACTGATTAAAAACAAAGCAAATATAATAGGAAATCTTTTTAAATCAACTAATTTTTTTATTTTACAGTATTCTTACGCTTTAGTTGAAGACATAAAACGAACAAAAAGAGCATTTTAAACTAGGAAGAGAGTGCAGAAGGAATTGAAAAAGCTGTTACATGATTCTCTAGCACAACTTTCAGGTCGAATAATTCTGTTTCCTGATAGCGTGTTGCTACATGAAGCTGGATACGTTCGCAGTGTGGTTCGAAAGTTTGCTGCACCAGATCGACCGTATTATTCTCACCGGAGAGGTGAGTTAAGATAAGATGTTTAAGGCGATCGGTTTTATAAGCGTTAAACAGTTCGACGGCAACACGATTTGAAAGGTGTCCCCAACCACTGCTGATCCGGTTTTTCAGAAAATACGAATAGCGTCCTGTACGCAACATCTCCTCATCGTAATTTGATTCCAGAAGCAATACATCCGAATGCTGAATAACATGCTGTACATTTTCACAAGGCCGTCCTATATCCGTCAATACCCCGATATTGTATGTTCCATCTGAAACAAGGAAACTACAGGGTTCTTTGGCATCGTGATATTTGGGAATACCATACACCTTGAGACCTCCAATTTCAACGACTTCGTCCGGAGAGATTATATGGACCAAATGGGATGGAAGATGCAATCGGGTACCATCGTAACTCCCCTTGGTGATATAAACCGGTAGATTATATTTTTTGGCAAATACTGATAGGCCTCTGATATGATCAGAATGTTCATGGGTAATGAAAATTGCTTTGATCTGAGTCGGTAAAAGCCCCAGATTGTACATCCGAAGGTGTATATGTTTGCTGTTGATTCCAGCATCTATCAAAATAGCAGAATCATCTTTAGCCACATAATAACAGTTTCCATTACTTCCGGAGGCGATTGCACAATATTTCATTCGTTTACGCTATTTATAAGAATATATCTATTTTACCGCGTCAAAGATACGAAAAACGAGAAAACTCAGACAGTCATTAACATTCCGGCAAACTCAATGGAATATTGACGGCAAGTCCACCGTCTGCTGTTTCTTTATATTTAGCATTCATATCCAAAGCGGTCTCCCACATCGTCTTAACCACAGTATCCAGGCTCACTTTTGCCTTATCTGGGTTCGATTGCAGTGCTAACTGCGCAGCAGTAATTGCCTTAATGGCTCCCATAGTATTACGCTCAATACATGGAATCTGAACCAATCCACCAATTGGATCACATGTTAATCCAAGATGATGTTCCATCGCAATCTCGGCAGCCATCAGAACCTGACGCTGCGATCCACCCAACACTTCTGTCAGCGCTCCGGCAGCCATCGCTGAGGAAACGCCAATCTCCGCTTGACAGCCACCCATTGCAGCAGAGATCGTTGCATTTTTCTTAAAGATCGAACCGATTTCAGATGCTGTAAGAATAAATTGGATAATTTTGTTCTCACGCATTCCGTCGTGGAAAGTAATATAATATTGCAATACAGCCGGGATAACGCCCGAAGCTCCATTGGTAGGCGCTGTAACCACGCGTCCGAAAGAGGCGTTTTCTTCATTTACGGCAAGTGCAAAACAACTTACCCAATCAAGAATATATTGGAAGTTTTGGCCGCCCTCACGAATGGCCGCTATCCAGGACTCGTAATCTTGATAACTGCGTCCCTGCATTAATTTCTTATTTAGTTTGGCTGCTCTACGTTCAACATTTAAGCCCCCAGGTAATGTTCCGCCTGTATGACAGCCCCGGTAGATACATTCGTGTATTGTTTTATAAATATTCAATACGCCTGCTACGGTTTCACTTTCTTCACGCCATGCACATTCATTTTCAAGGACCAGCTCAGAGATTTTCAGCCCTGTTTTCATCGTCCAATGCAAGAGTTCGTGTGCAGTATCCACAGGGAATGGAAGATCTACTTCAGACAGGACGCTTTCCGTATCATTTTCTTGGACCACAAAACCGCCACCTATAGAATAATAAGTTTCGGTAATCGCCCTACCACTGGATAGGAAGGCCTGAAAGGTAACGGCATTGGGATGAAAAGGTAAGCTTTCGGCATATAGAAACAGGAGGTCTTCCTGGTAAGAAAAAGGAATCGTCCGTTCGCCAGCGACTTCCAGTTCACCGACCGCCTTGATATGTTCGACTTTGGGTGTCACTCTATTGACATCAAAGGTAACCGGATCATCTCCACTTAGCCCCAGTAGAACAGCAATATCAGTACCGTGCCCGGCACCGGTTTTTGCCAAAGAACCATATAGCAGAATTTTGACTTGTTCGACTTCATGCAATAGGCCTTTTGACTTGAGCACAGCGGTAAATTGCTGGGCTGCACGCCAAGGTCCTAAGGTATGCGAACTCGAGGGGCCGATACCAATCTTAAACATGTCAAAAACGGATATTTGTTCTTTGCTCATAATCTTTTTTATTGCGGTTAGCTGATCAAGCTATTGCTTTTGTGAAAACCGCATCTAAATTAGTACAAATAAAGTACAATGTTACCTGTATTTGCATTATTATCAATTTGAAAACCAAGCTCAGGTTCTTTTAACAAGTATCCAACAAACATCTTACATTTTTTAGGGAAAAAGTAAGAAATGCTTCCCTATCTTTGTTGGCTATAATTTATAGAATGACGGGAAAAACATATTTATATTCTTTTTTTACCATTGTTATCTGTTTATTTTCGATTAGAACGTATTCCCAACAACTACCTAAGCGGGAGTTTCGTGGAGTGTGGGTTGCAACCATAGGTAATATAGACTGGCCCTCTGTCAAAGCGGGCAATAATGTCGCACTGCAAAAACAGGAGTTTATTGATTTACTGGACCAACACCGCAGCGCGGGGCTGAATGCGATTATTTTGCAGGTGCGTCCTGCTGCCGATGCTTTCTATGCAAAGGGCAGAGAACCCTGGAGTAGATACCTGACCGGAAAACAAGGCCTGCCTCCGTCACCATTTTATGACCCCCTGGAATTTGCGATCACCGAGGCCCACAAAAGAGGGATGGAGCTACATGCCTGGTTCAATCCGTATCGCGCATCAACAACATTAAATCCGGCCCATTTTTCGGATGACCATATTACCAAGCGCCACCCAGAATGGTTCTTCACCTATGCTGGCAAGAAGCTTTTCAACCCAGGTATTCCGGAAGTGCGTAAATATATCATTGATGTGATTATGGATGTAGTCAAAAACTACGATGTAGATGGTATTCATTTCGATGATTACTTTTACCCCTATCCTGATAGTAGAAATACACCGGTACCGGATCAGATTACCTTTGGTCAATATAACAACGGAATCGAGAAAATTGACGACTGGCGACGCAACAATGTCAACGTACTGGTACACGATCTTGGTGTTGCCATCAAAAAGATAAAACCTTATGTAAAATATGGCATTAGCCCCTGTGGCGTATGGGACAACAAAGAAAATAATTCTGCTGGCTCAGATACCCGTGGGCTGAGTGCTTACCGTGAACTATATGCTGATGGTGTAAAATGGATGCAGGAAGGCTGGATAGACTACATCAATCCCCAGATCTACTTTCCTTTCAAAAATCGTGCTGCAGCATATGAGATCTTAGTTGACTGGTGGCAGAAACACACCTATGGCCGTCACTTTTATGTGGGGCATGGGGCTTATCGTGTTACAGAAAATAAAATCGGCTGGACAGACCGCAGCCAAATTCCCAGACAGGTACGCCACTTAAGAGAGGAGCACGACGTGGAAGGAAGTATTTATTTCAGTTCCAAATCACTCACGGACAATCTTGTTGGACTGCAGGATTCCATGCGAAATGACCTATATCGTACACCAGCTTTACCCCCTACAATGCCGTGGTTAGATAGTATCCCACCCAATGCACCTTTCGGTCTTCTGGTTAAAAATTCGGCCAATGGTAAAATGAACACCTTATTTTGGCAAAAACCAGATTTGGCCACTGATGGGGAGTCTGCTTATGGCTACGTGGTCTATCGGTTCAATCTCGATGAAAAAGTGAACATTAAGGATCCTGGAAAAATCATCTTTATCACCTTTGATGGCGATAAGCTTCAATATACGGATGACGATATCAAGCAGCATCAACAGTACAAATATGTCGTTACAGCTATTGATCGCATGAAAAATGAAAGTAAGCCATCAGATAGCAGGAGTGCTAACGAAGAAATTTAGAATTTGACAAAAAAATGCCTCTTCCTAAATGGCTTTGCTAATGCAATGGGACCATTTTCGGAAGAGGCATCCTGTTTGTGTGATTTTATAATACGTTATTTCCCCTGTCCGTATTTAAATTTTTTGTTGATCGTAACCGGAAGTTTTCCTTTCGGCGTATTTTGCCCCAAAATCGTTTTTACTGCTGCTTTCTGCATGAAGGCATCATTTTGATAAGCCAGCAAAATTGTCTTTGCTTTTTTCGTCGCCTCAAAACCATCCAAAGCATAGGCATTGGTAAATAAGGTCAAGATCGATTTTTTCGCAAATTTCTTCATCAAGCTCTGAACATCTTTATTCAATACCATGGTCGGACGTGGACGAAGTCTCGTGTCATGCACGGCGATAATAAATTGTTTATTTTTCTTGATTTCTTTGGTAATACGTTTAATATCATCCTTACTCATGCTGTCTGTGACGAAATACTGTGTTTCATTGGTCAGCGCACTCGCTAATTCATTCTGGAAAGTCTGATTAGCCGTAATTCCGATATTGATAATAGCGGTAGGTAAATCCTTTTTGAATGATTTTATTTTTTCGGTAGAATTTAATGCTGTGATCGCTGCATTTGACAGTTCGTCAATGAGCTGAACCGCTGAGGCACGATGTAAATCATTGTATAGATTCTGTTGTGCTGTGGCCTGATATTTATCTAAACCAAGCCATAATTTGGCGGCCAGCACTCTTTTAACACGCGCATCAATATCTGCCTGTGCTATGCGTCCCTCTTCAATGGCTTTTAGGATCAAGTCGATCGCACGTTTGCTATTCTCCGATACTTCAAGTAAGTCATGTCCTGCGATAATCGCCTGTACGTCGGCTTCTCCATTTGGGAAAAACTTCTTTACGCCTTTCATATCCATTGCATCGGTGACTGCTAGCCCTTTAAAGCCAAGTTCGTTACGTAAAAGGTCCGTAACGACCTTTTTAGAGATGGAAGATGGCATATTAGGTGTATCGTCCAAACTCGGGATATTCATGTGCGCCACCATAACAGCAGGTGCTCCAGCTTTAATAAGTTCTTTGAACGGATACATTTCCAGGGTATCTAAGCGTTTTTTGTCAAAAGGAAGTTGTGGCAAATCATAATGAGAATCCACATCTGTATCTCCATGACCCGGAAAGTGTTTAATGGAAGCTAATATACCGCCATCCACCATACCGTCCATATACGCTTTTGCTTTCTGGGTTACATTATATTTATTATCACCAAAGGAACGGATACCAATTACCGGATTTTTAGGGTTATTGTTGATATCCACATCGGGTGCAAAATTGAAATGCATACCTATACGTTGGAAATCTAAGGCAACCTCACGTCCCATGCGATAGATCAACTGATTATCTTGGACGGCTCCTAAAGTCATCTGATAAGGAAAGGACAATGTTGAATCCGGCATACGCATACCTAATCCCCACTCGCCATCAAAAGTCATCATCAAAGGTACTTTGGACAGGGATTGATAGCGATTGAACATATCGACATGACGTACGGGACCGCCCTGAAAAACAACTAGACCACCCAAATGTTCGTCCTGTATCACCTGAGCTACCGAGTCAATATACTTCTGCCCTAGATTGGTGTGTGCTCTAACCAAAAATAACTGAGCGACTTTTTCTTTTGGCGTCAAGGTATTGAATACCGCATCGACCCATTCATGCTGCGAGTTGATGTATTTCACAAAATCTTTTTTGTCCTGAGCTTTCAAAAAAGAAATTGTTCCGACTAATGCCAATATTCCCAGACCGAGTTTTTTGAACATAAATTAGTTTGTATAATGTATTTAAAATAGAACCACTAAGAACGTTATTATTTTGGATAATATGAAATTGTTTTTGCAACAATTTCATATAAACATGCATAAAACAGCATTTCAATACAACGCACAAGGGGTACTGAAGACTTGTATATTTGAGAAAATAAACTTGCGACCCTAGAGATCTATTGTTTTACATCAAGCGAGGTAAACCGGGGTAGCAAGCCAGGGACTCTTTCAATGTTTGTTCGGTGCTTCTTCGGTACTTGTTCGGAGCTCCTTCGGTGCTGCTTCGGTGCTGCTTCGGTTGCAACCGAAGAAAATACGACTAAGTACCGTTTTATCTTCGCAGAAATAACGTCTTATCGCCGAAGTTGGTATCCACTATGAACAGCTTATTTTGCGACCTATAACGTGTCTATCAGGCCACATTTACTTTCATGAGCAGCGATACATTAAGACCAAAACAGGTTGCAGGAAATAGAATAATTTAAGCATGAACTCTAAATCAGATGATACTTTTTCTCGAGAAAGAGTGTCAACTCCATGGTATTTTCGAGTTCTCCAATGGCCTCTTTTTTCCATAGGGTATCTATGATCAGCAATAAGAATTCTGTCTCAAACTCAGGACTCTCATAGCCCAGCTCTTTAAAAGCACGATGAATAATAGGCTGAACAGGTTTCATAAATTGTTCATGCTGCTGTTTGGAAAACGGGTGATGAGACAAACGCTCCTGCAATCTCCAGAATATGGGTTCTGCACTGACCAACTTGCCCGGGAGGTTTATCATCGTGCGCAGAAATTCCTTTGGTTCACGATAGGTCATCATACCACGGTGATGTGTAAGGACCTTACGATAACCTGATTTAATCAAATAAACCAACAGTGCGTCTTTATTCCCAAAATGTTTAAAGATTAATGCTTCGGAGACTCCTGCATTTTGGGCAATCGTTTTGGTAGAGGTATTCGTATAGCCTTGATCTGAAAAAAGCAACAATGCTTCTTTCATAATACGCTCTTTTCTACTCAAAACACTTTCTTTCATCTTTTATTTTTTTAATCTATATCCGTATATCACTAGATCGTTATACAGATTTGTTCAGTTGATTTTATAATTCTACTGCAAATATATCTAATCTTTCCATTCACTTGGGGTTATTGTAACTAAAATGATAATAATTCGTAACAAATAGTGCCATATTTTTGGGAAATAAAATTATATAACCGTCAACAATACATTAAAACACATTTGTACCTCGACCGATGAAGACCAAACTTTGGACCATTTTGATCTTTTCTATCTGCTTATTATTGGGTACAAACGGGCAAGCCCAACAGTATATTACGGGCAAGTTGCTCGATAATACGACTTCGCAGCCTATCAGAGGTGCAAGCATCACCATTATCGCGGTAAAAGATTCCAGTAAAGTACAGGTTCCTACAGATATTTTGGGCAGGTTCAGCAGTAGCACACTTCCCAATGGAGATTATCTGGTCAGTACACAGCCGATGGGCTACAGCATGGATCTTCGGCGTGTAAAACTAATCGGCCAAACGATCGATCTAACGTTCAAACTCACTAATGCCGAAATTGTACTGGATGAAATTAACATTTCTTCGAGCAGTATACAGGTTAAAGGGGATACACTTGAATTTGACACCAAGAAATATGTCACACAGGATTTTGCAGATGCCGACGAATTGGTCAAACAGATTCCCGGTGTTGAAATTGATGACGATGGCAATGTAAAAGCACAGGGAGAACCTGTCAATAAGATTATTATTGACGGTAGGGAGTTTTTTAGCACCGATCCGAAGGTTGCCTTAAAAAACCTTCCGGCCGATGTGATTGCTAAGATCCAGATTATCGATGACAAAACTGAGCAGGCCAAATTTAGTGGTTTTGACGATGGAAAACGTATGAAAGTGATCAATATCGTCACCAAGCCCGAGAAAAGAAAATCATATTTTGGCAAGCTCTCTGGAGGAGTGAGTCCCGACCAGAAATATGCTATAAATACCCAGGTGACCAAAATGAATCCCAAACGTCAGTATGCTATCGACATCAATACCAACAATGTCAATCAGCCCAACGGCTTTGCTCCACGTGGAAACACAAGAGGACGTACCGGACAGGGAGTGACAACTCGCTTCAACGCCGGGTTCAACTATTTGGATCGTTTTTTCGATGACCGAATGGATTTCAATGCGAATTACACGTACAACTACACGGACAATAATATCCTCAGCCAAAGTAAAACAGAATATACGGCAGGCAACCGGGCCAACCAAATCAACAATCAGGATCAATTAAACAGCACTTACAGCAACAATCATGCACTCTCTATCCGCGCAAACTGGAGGATAGATTCTATTCAAAAACTTGACTTTCAACCTAATTTTTCCTATCAGAATAATGACAGGAATACAAGTTCTACAGGCAATACGTTATTAAATCTTACAGAAATACTTAATAGCTCTGATCGTAGGAACAACAGTTTTGGAGAAAATTTCAACTGGGGAGGAGACCTCACTTACATGCGGAGACTCAACAAACCGGGGCGCACGATCAGTTTTAATTTCAATGGTTCATTTAACAGCAACAAGAGCCATGCTGAAAATTTTGCACTGAATTCCTATTATAAAGACGGGCTATTTAACCGGGTCGATACCGTCAACAACAGGAATTACTCCATTGGTGATAATAATGGTTTTCGCTCAAAGATAGCTTATACCGAGATGTTCGGTACGTATTCACGGCTGCAAGGGAATTATACTTTTCGGAATACTGCGCGCTACTCGGACCGCAAGACCTATGAATTTCTGGTCGAAACAGGTCAGCTAGGTGAATTAAAAAACCGTCTTTCCAATGAATTTCGTAATGATTTTGTTTACCATAGCGGTGGAGTATCCTACTTATTTAACAAAAAAGACAGTATAAGATTTCAGATTGGCTTAGATTATCAGACGGCTTCCCAAGTCAATGATAAATTGTTTCCCATTACACTGACCACAAAAAGCCACTTCAATAGTTTGCTGCCCAATCTAAACTTCCAGTATAATTTCAATAAAGACACGCGGGTTGAGTTTCGGTATAATGCAAAGACGAACACTCCTTCTATCGAGCAATTACAGGATTTTATAGACAATCAAAACCCACTACGCATTAGCTCGGGGAATCCGGATCTAAAGCAAGAATATGACCACAACCTTGTGGTACAATTTAGATCAATCAATAAAGGTTCGGGCAGAAGTTTTACCTCCGACTTTACAGCAGATTTTATTGAGCATAAAATCTCCAATACCATTTTCACCACAGATTCAGCCTTTACGATCACAGCGGATGTTATACTCGGGCCGGGGGGGCAATACATCAGGCCTGAAAATTTCAATGGTGTCTATAACCTCAAATGGCAAAATAGCCTTGGATACCGCTTTGAACCATTGAAACTTAATTTCAACCTAAACAATAACCTCTATTTCAACCAGAATTACACCTTATTGAATCTCGAAAAGGTCAATGCGCAAACCTACGGCCTAAGTCAACGGGTCGGTGTAAACACGGCATTTAGCAAGGATATCATCATCGGATTGGATTACAATGGAAACATCGCCTTTTCCAAGAACTCCGCAAGCGAGAAATCGAATTATTCGGTCTATAAACATACCATTGGCAATTCCATTGCATTGACCTTGTTAAAAACATGGACGCTCAATTCAACATTCAACTACCTTTACAATGGCAGCATTCTGAATTCACCAAGTACAACAAGTTTGTTATGGAATGTCTCTATAGGCAAGAAATTGTTCAAGCGTAGGAATGCCGAAATCAATCTCACGGTTTTTGATCTATTTAATGACAATAAAAACATCAATCAGCAGGTCAGTGATCTTTGGGTACGAGTTTCGCAATCCAACGCCATAACGCGCTATGCCATATTAAGTTTTACCTACCATATCCGGGGACTTGGCGGAAAAGGAGAAATGAAAACCCGTCGTTAATATGCACCATCATCGCCAATCCACGTGGAAC
This sequence comes from Sphingobacterium siyangense, assembly GCF_023277505.1. Taxonomy (NCBI): domain Bacteria; kingdom Pseudomonadati; phylum Bacteroidota; class Sphingobacteriia; order Sphingobacteriales; family Sphingobacteriaceae; genus Sphingobacterium; species Sphingobacterium siyangense. Next base: position 6,202,628 of record NZ_CP080574.1, read on the forward strand.
ACCTCTCAATCGACGGTAAGCATGTAGCCCACTCCTCTGACATTGATAATCTTGATGCGATCATCCTGACTGAGGTATTTCCGGATACGGCTGATGAACACATCCAGACTCCGTCCCGTGAAATACTTATCATGGCTCCAATAGGCTCGCATGATATCCTCCCGCGGTATGACTTTATCTTTTTGTTCATACAGTTTCCGCAGCAGTTCACTTTCGCGGAAAGACAGCTTAAGTACCTCACCCTGATAAGTCAACTGATGTTTTAAGCTATCGAGGCTATAGTCTCCTATCATCAGCTTTTGGCCGAATAACATCTTAGGACTATTTTTCAACAAGGATTCTATCCGCACAACGAGCTCTTCAATCTTAAACGGCTTTTTGACATAATCGTCCCCGCCCAAACGAAATCCCCTCACAACATCCTCTGTCTGCACTTTGGCTGTCAAGAAGATAATGGGCACCTGCGTATCTGATTCGCGTATTTTTGTCGCCAATGTAAAGCCATCCATGACGGGCATCATGACATCGACGACCAAAATATCTGGCCGAGCCGCTGTAAATGCTTCCAAAGCTTCGTGACCATTACTGCAATGGGTAACATGAAATCCATTAGCTTCCAGGCTATCGGCAACGATCATTCCGAGACTTGGCTCGTCTTCTACATATAAAATTTCAATCATAGGGTTGTCATTCAATCAAAATATATTTCGGCCTTGTTTCAAAGACATCTTTCGGATAAATCAGCCTATTTACTGCGCTATAAAAAGCCCTATTTCCGCTCAGAAAAATAAATAATGCTGTTTATTCGTACGGTAATCGGATATTAAAGGTACTTCCTTTTTCCAGTTCACTATCGACGGTAATCTTGCCATCGTGCCTCTTTACCACCTGCTTGACATAAGCAAGCCCCAAACCAAAGCCCTTTACATCGTGCAGATTACCCGAAGGAACCCGAAAGAACATATCAAAAATCTGATTATGGTATTCTGAAGGAATTCCCTTACCATTATCTGTAATACGAATATGGACATTTTCTTTCATTTCCTTTACTTCCACTTCAATATAAACCTGCTGTCCAGCGTATTTTATCGCATTTTCCAACAAATTATTGATCACATTCTTTAGATGGGCTTCGTCGCCATTGATCCTTATTTCACTTGGAACAGCAATAAGCTTAAAGTCCACTTGCTTAATTTTATTCAGCTGAGCAACTTCAATGGCTCCCTTCACCATGGCGACAAGATCGAAGTCAGTACGTTGCAAAACAATGCCCCTTGTTGCATCGATATCCATTTGAAGTACTTTTTCAATCATATTGGATAGATGTTCCAGTTCTTTTTTGGAGATATTCAGATAGCGATTCATCTTTTCCCTATCATCCTGTACACCATACAACTGTATCGCTTCTATGGCTGCCATGACTGTAGATACCGGTGTTTTGAGTTCATGTGTCATGTTATCAACGAAGTTCTTACGCAGCTCGGCCATCTTATTTTGGTTGAGAATGGTTTTCATCAAATAGAAGAACGTCCCGAGCAGCAGTCCAATCAAGAGCAGTGAGATGAGCAGCTGCCAGCTTAAGCTATACAGCAGATACTTCCAATCCTCCTGAAACTTGATCACAAGAAATTCATTTTTTAATGGGTTGACCATCATGGGCCTTGTCCAAGCAAGATTTGCTTCGCGGTACTTACGGCGCGCATCTTTGATTTGATCGTGTGGAATCGTGACAATAGCCATTTCAAATGGTACTGAAATGCTCTTATTGTTCAGGGATTCTTTAAACTTTCTTTCGATTAAATTCAGGTTGGCTTTGTTCATCTCAAAGTCGCGGAACAGAAAGGGCGGAACAATTGCGCCTTGCCCTTCCCGGTCTTTGGGAAACATTTTCTCCCGTCTGTTGTGGATCTCGCGATCAAATCGCTCTGTTTTAGGCCGTTCGGTATTTACACGTTGTAAAGCCTTATCCAATTCAGCAGCGGGCACTAAAGCCGAGAGCTCCCGTTTTACATCTTGGAGGAGGCGATTCCGGTCCGCTTCTGGCCCATCTAACTGCCGATCACCATTGCGCGCTTGGTATGCCTCCTGGACCGCATTGAAGAGCGAACGCTCAGCGGTAGAAAGAAACAGGTCGCGGCGATTTGTGTAACTTCCATAAAGCCAAATCCCCAGTACAACAGTAATTCCTGCCCCTATTAAAACGATCAAACTGATCAGTAATTTAAATCTTCTACCCATAACTAAAACAAATTTAAATTACTAGATTTGCAATCGCTGTGGTAATTAACCATATTTAACAAAATATAACACTGATTAACAGTTCGCATTGATTACTTTTGCACTATTCAAAAATTAATATGATTAAAGACTTTAAGAGACGTAGTATTCAACTTTTACTTCCACTTTTTACATTGGCCGCTTTTGTTGGTTGTAATAAAGACATTTCGCTCTCATTGGATAGTTCAAGAGATGAAACAATCGGTTTAGTACCAATTGATACGGTTTCCGCCAAAGTTTCGACTTATCAATTGGACGATATTCCGACTTCCTCTACTGGAACAATGCTCGTTGGAAAGAACAGCAATGCTGTTACGGGTAGTATGAAGTCTACCGCTTATATGCGTCTTGGAGTGGGAACGATAAGTAATGCTTCTATTCCAGATGACGCTACCTTGGATTCTGTGACCTTGGTATTAACACCTAACAAATACTCTTACGGCGACACAACGAAAGTACAAAAGATATCGGTACACCGTGTTACGGAAGAAATTACGCAAACACAGATTGATTTAACCAAACCAGTTGATGAACGTCCTGTTTTTGTCACTTCAGCGGCAATCTTCAGTAAGCAAAAGTTTGCCTATGAAAATACGCCACTGGCAGAACTATCCTTTAAACCACGTATACAATCAGCAGATTCATTATTCTTTAGATTCAACAGTACCATTAGCAATGAGCTGTTTACGATGATCAAAAATAATGACAACCGGATTCAGAACAGCACAAGCTTTCAGGAGTATTTCAAAGGATTGGCACTTGTTCCTGACAACGGAAACACGGCTTTGATCGGTTTTAAAGACACCGTATTTCTACAAGTTCACTATTCATTCCTGAATAATGAAGGAACGAAATCTGTTGGTAAGCAATATTTTTCCATTGATAACAAGGCCTATCAGTACAATCAAATTGAAGCAGATCGCTCTGCAACAAAGTTTGCGCCAATGAGTTTAAAAAATCCTCAAATTGCGAGTCAACAAACTGATGGAAATGTGTTTTTAGAGGGCTCAACGGGTGTTGTAGCAAAAATTGAATTCCCAACGTTATTAGAATTGGTTAACAATCCATCAATTGCGATTAATAAGGCTGAACTTGTCATTGAAGTCCCTAATGGAGCTTCCAGCATTTTTGATCAGCCTCAGAGTTTGGTCTTAATGGTGGCAAGTAATAATGGAAATCCGATTAGTTTGGTAACTTCACCTTATTCGACAACAACACAACAAGCAACATTAGTGCGAGGAAATGATTTTGGTTCGAATGGAACATATACTTTCAATCTGATTGAATATTTAACAAAAATTAAAACAACAGCATACAATAATACTTCATTATATCTATCTTTACCGACATCGGGTTTGTTTTCAACTGGAAATAGGTTAATATTGGCAAAAGATAATGAGAATGATCCGAAAATTAAATTAAACATCCTTTATACTAAATTTCAATAATTTATGAACAAGAAAAATTGGCTACTCGTTTTATTAGCTTTTGTATTTACAGTTACAACTTTCTCTTCTTGTAAAAAAAGTGACGACAGCGAAGACAAATCAGACGAATGGTTTGCAAAAGCTGCTTTTAAAGGCCCACAAACTTCATCTGCTGCTAGCTTTTTGATAAATAATGTTGCGTATGTTACTACTGGTCTAGCAAGTAATGCTGGTGGTAAGCCATTTCGTGTGAAAGACACGTATGCATATGACGCAGCATCAGATACATGGGCTGAAAAAGCGCCTTTCACAGGTGTTGAGAGAAACGGTGCCATCGGTTTTTCCATTGGTAATATCGGTTATGTTGGTGGTGGAAATGACGGAACAAACAACCTAACAGATTTCTACAAATTTGATCCTACAGCTAATGACGGAAAAGGTGCTTGGTCAAGCATTGCTCCACTTCCTATTGCTTTGTCTAATGCAGTAGCTTTTACTTTAAATGGCGCTGCTTATGTTGGAACAGGTGAAACTGTCGTTAGTGGTGGAACAACAAATACAAATGAGTTCTACAAATATGATCCAGCTGCTAATACTTGGCAAGCAATCAGTGATGCTCCATTTTCAGCGAAAAGAAAAGCAGCTTTCTCTTTTGTTGTCAATAATGTAGCCTATGTAGGTGGTGGTATCTCTAACGGTTCTTACCCAAAAGATTTCTATAAATTTGATGGTAGCAAATGGACTAAATTGAACGATCTAAATAGAGCAGATGATTCATATACTTACGATTTGACTCGTTCAAATGCTTCTGCTTTCGCAATCAATGGTACTCCATTCGTTGTTGGCGGTTACAAAAATGCCGTAATCAACAGCACATGGAAATATAATATTTCTGGTGACTACTGGACAAATGACAACGGCGCTTTCGCTGGTTCAGCACGCCAAGATGCTGTTGGTTTCGCTGTAGGAAACAACGGTTACATCACTACTGGACTTAATGGTTCATCTCGTTTTGACGATACTTGGATGTTTACTCCGATTTATTAATCGAAATAAAATCAATATAAAGAAAGGAATGGAGTTTCAAACTTCATTCCTTTTTTTTGCTTCAAATATTTTGTTTCTATTGGTTAAAAAAGATTTCTAGCTCCCTTTTATGGCTGTCCGCTATATCGAAATAAGTCATCAATAATAGCATACATCCAGCTACTATTTACTAATATAGGGCAACTCTCTTGTTTTTCATTAATTGAGGCGCACCTGACGAGAGATCTGCTCGTCATAATGTTTCTCTCCATGCAGTTTTAAAAGCTTCCGATACAGTTTTAAAGCGATCTGTCTCTGCCCCGGGCCGCCATTATAAAAAAGCTGGAATTGAAAGCCTCACACGATAATATCCATACTTTAAAGAAGAATGGGGGCAATAAAAAAAACCTTGTCAGATAATTCTGACAAGGTTTCCATTTTCTTCGAATGTGCAATACTGTCTGCCTCACAAAGGAGGATCAAGATTTGAAGTTCATTTATTTTTCAACTGTCTTGATCTCGAATAATGTATTCCATAACTTCCCTGTTATAAAGAGACGCTTTCCAACTTGGTCGTAAGCAATTCCATTCAATTCATTGTCATAAGCGGAAGTATGCTCATAGATACCCACAAGATTAATCCGTCCTTCTACCGCTCCTGTTTGCGGATTGATTATAACAATAACATCTTTTTGATAGACATTTGCGTAGACTTTGCCGTCTATATATTCCAGTTCATTAAGTTCATCCACTGGTCCAGCTTCATCGTAAACTCCGATAGCGTTTAGCTCCTTACCGGTCGTTGCATCTAAAAAGAACAATTTATTGGATCCATCAGACTTTATCAAATGCTGCCCGTCGTAGGTCAAGCCCCACCCCTCTTTGCTATTTTCATATTTAAAGGAACTTTCCTTTACAAAAGAGTTTTTATCAAAGACATATCCTTCTCCCTGTTGCCACGTTAACATAAATAATTTATTACCTACCAATGTCATTCCTTCGGCAAAAGTCTTTTCATCAAATTTGATTTCCTTGAGTACTTTACCTGTTTTTAGGTCGACCTTTCTCAAGTTTGACTCACCATAACGGCCATTAGATTCGTAGAGAATGCCATCAGCAAACTGTAGCCCTTGTGTAAAAGCAGTCGTATCGTGCGGGTATTTGTTGACAACCTCAAAACCATAGTTCTTCGCATTTTCAGGTACAACATAAAATGTACTTGAAACAGAATCGGGTTTTCCAGCATTGTATACCAAGGCGGAAATATTGCGTGTGCCATAAGCCATGTCTTTGGTATCTACTGTAATTGCCGTAGTATCAGTTGATGAACCCACATGTTTATCATCGACAAAATAAGCCACAGAGTCCATTGATACTGATTCAAATTTCAATTTCAACTGGACTTGAGCACCTTTTAAAACAGCTTGATTTGCTCCAGGGGATGCAAATTCCAAACTTGATTTTTTTGACTTACAAGAAGCAAAAGCTAGCGCTGCAATTGCCATAAAATAAGTGATTTTTCTCATCTATGTATAATTATTTATAAGTACGTATCCTTAGCTATCCCAAAATGCATCTTTGATATGGGTGAGTACTGTTTTGGGGGATCTTGTTATTGCGACAACATCAAATCTGACTTCACCGACATAACCTGTTTTAAGGATATAAGCCTGTGCTGCACGAATTAGCAATCGCTGTTTTTTGCGATCTACAAATTCGTAGGGTTCGCCGAAATCCGTTCCCGACCGTGTTTTTACTTCAACGAATACCAAGGTATCCCTGTCCACGACAATCAAATCTACTTCTAAATTCTTAAATCGCCAATTTCTTAACACTATTTTATAGCCTTGCTCCACGAGGTATTCCATGGCCATTTGCTCACCCCATTCGCCCGTTTCAAGATGCTTGGCCATATCAAGTATTACTTAACAATCGTATTTCCCAGAAAGCCTCCCAAGAGCCGTTCGGCTTCTTTAAGTTTCTGATATTTAAAAATAAGGACTTCTAGGTTTGCCACATCTTGTTCATGTTTCATTTCTTCACGAATATGATGCATTTCTGCCTCAATCTTACGCTTCTTGATCCGATAGATCGCTGTAACAACAAGTTGTTTTAAATGCTCATATTCTTGCGTTACATAAATTTTACGCTTATCGTCATTCCAATTTTCGCTGAGCGAATATTTGCTGGCAACACTATTAATCGCCAAATCGGATATTGTTGTATCCGAATTCGAATAAAACTGCTTGGCATCTGGAATTTCGTAATTTTCTGCAGCATCTCTATAGACTTTTAAAATATAGGCCGCAGCTTTATCCTTAAATTCGATGTCGCTGATATTTCCCAGTAGCAGTCCTGCAACGGGAATATCCCCATCACCTTCCCAGGTTGCCAGATAATCCCCATAGTTGATTAGAATACGGACAATCTCTCGTTCCTGAAGAATTTCCGAAGTCAGTTGTACCGGTTGTTCGACATTCTCCATAGGAGCTACTCCCCCTCTTTCATCATCTGTCATGAAGAAATCCGGGGGTGGACCATCCATCCCAAAAGGTGGCATCCCTGCATTAGGCGGCGGGCTCTGCGGTTTACGAGCGGCATCCTTATCGGCCTTCTTTGCTCTATTGAGCCTAATCTTGTTGAGTTCTGCCAATAAAATACGCTCTTCGATATCCAAAAGGCTGCTACATTCCCGGATAAAAACAGAAACCTTAATTTCATCGGGAATCAATGCAATACTCTCGACGACATCACGGATTACCGAAGCCCTTTTTATTGGATCGTTATTGGCATCGCGAAGCAGAATATTCGTTTTGTAGAAAATAAAGTCCTGCTGATTGGATTTGACATAATCTTTAAAAGCCGTGGCACCAAACTTTTGAACATAAGAGTCGGGGTCATTACCGTCGGGAAAAAGCAGCACTTTAACGTTTAAGCCTTCTTCGAGCAGCATATCTGTACCGCGTAGGGAGGCTTTGATACCTGCTTCATCCCCATCATAAAGTATGGTCACATTCTTTGTAAATCTGGAAATAAGCTTGATCTGACCTGTTGTCAAAGACGTTCCCGAGGAGGAAACAACATTTTCGACTCCAGCTTGATGTACCGAAAGAACATCGGCATAGCCCTCTACCAAGTAGCAATTATCCTCTTCCATAATTGCTTTTTTTGCAAAATTCAATCCATACAGCACATCGGATTTATGGTAGATTTCGCTTTCGGGAGAGTTTACATATTTGGCGACCTTTTTATCCGTCTTTAGTGTCCGACCACCAAAGCCAATTACACGCCCTGTCAGGTTATGAATCGGAAACATGACCCGGCCACGGAAACGATCATATAAAGATTTATCATCACGTTCAATAGCCAAACCACTTGCAGCCAAATAATCTGGGTGAAAACCAGCTACCTGTGCTTTATCGACCAATGCAGTCCATTCTTCAGGCGAATAGCCCAATTCAAATTTTTTGATGATATCTTCTCGGTAGCCACGCTCCTTGAAATAGTTGAGTCCGATGACCTGACCCATTTCAGTTTTCCAGAGTTGTTCGGCAAAGAATTTACTGGCCCAAGCACTCAGGACATATAGACTTTCCCGTTTATCCTGCGCAGCAAGCTGGGCCGGTGAACGCTCGATTTCTTCAATTTGAATCGAATATTTATCGGCTAAATAACGGATCGCTTCCGGGTAAGAGAACTTTTCCAGTTCCATGACGAATTTAAGGGAATCTCCACCAACACCACAACCAAAACACTTATAGATACCCTTTGCAACTGAAACGTGGAAGGAGGGCGTCTTTTCATGGTGAAAAGGACAATTTCCAATCAGAGAAGTTCCCCGTTTCTTTAAATCAACGAAGTCCCCCACCACCTCTTCTATCCGTGCTGTTTCCAGTACTTTATCAATAACTTCCTGCTTTATCAAACCGTTTCTTTTTTAATGTAAAATTAGAATAAATCTTTTGTATCTCCACTACGAAATGGTATTGGGATCAAGTGATTTTGATGAATGATTATCAAAAACAGCGATTTGCAGATAACATTATCCAAACATTGTATAATACTGTATCGGGCAAAAAGATTGCATTCTTAGGCTGGGCATTCAAAAAAGACACCAATGATACGCGTGAATCTGCAGCGATTTATGTTGCAGATTATCTATTGAGTGAACAAGCTGAAATCACGGTCTATGACCCCAAAGTGTCTGCTGAACGCATCTATGCCGACCTAGATTATCTGAATACGCGCTCTTCGGAAGAAAACCGAGCTTTGGTAAAGGTTGTCAATACCGCCTATGAGGCTTGCAATGATGCACATGCAATTGCAGTATTGACTGAATGGGATGAATTTAAGCATTATGATTGGGCCAAAATTAAGGAGCATATGAAAAAACCTGCATTTGTGTTCGATGGCCGTAAACTATTGAACCGTAAGGAACTTGAAGACCTTGATTTTAAATATTACGCGATAGGCGAGTAATCAATATATAGCTAAAAAGAACCCTCAGCATATAGTCGCATAAGTGTATGCGACTATAACTGAGGGTTTTGTTTGTGCCTGTTGTCAACGCGTAAGGAAAGAGAGATGAAACACAAGCGATGCAACAGGACTTTTTATCTTAATTATTCAGCATTCCATAAAACTCATTCATGTAATAAGATTCTTGGAGTGCATCCCTGAAATTCTGCCATTGTTCTTCATCAAATGAAAATACGATATCTGGATAAGGTGTTTTCATAATCAACCGAAATTCACCATCTGGGAATGTGCTAAAAAAGAGCTCATCACCATTACTTTTCGTAATATTCAAGAAATCGAAGAATTTATTCCTCGTAAATGTCAGTACAAAACTTTGTTGCCAGATATAATATGTTTGACACTTATGGCAAACACTAATATGGGTATCTCCTCTTTGGCTTAGAATTTTTGTGTCACACATACTACCTACATTTATTTAGACTCATTATAAATAATATTCAAATGTAAGAATAGTTTTTAGAATAACAAGTACCTGAACAAAAAAAAGGCGATATATTTCTATATCGCCTTTTTTTAATTAGAGAGCATTAGTTCAAACCTCTCTTTTTCAATAGATATTTTGGATCTGGATCTGCACCTCTAAATGTACGGTACATTTTAGCAGGATCATCAGTACCTCCTTTTTCAAGGATATTTTTACGGAAAGAATCCGCTGTCACTTGATCATACAATGATTTTTCCTTGAAAGCTGCGAAGGCATCTGAATCCAATACTTCAGACCAGATATAGGCATAATAACCTGCAGAATATCCACCAGCGAAGATATGTTGAAAATATGTACTTCTATAGCGCGGAATAATAGCATCAATAATACCTATCTTTTTCATTGCTGTTTTTTCAAAGCCATTAATGTCTTTTGAAATTTCTTTTGTGGTAGCATGATAATCCATGTCTAACAACGCGGCAGAAAGGTATTCAACCGTTGCAAATCCTTGATCAAAGGTACCGGCCTTTTCCATTTTTTGAATCAATGAATCTGGCATTGCTTCTTTGGTCTTATAATGCTTAGCATATGTTCTTAACACCTCTGGATCTGCTGCCCAATTTTCCATCACTTGTGAAGGTAGTTCAACAAAGTCACGGGGTACAGAAGTTCCGGCCATAGAGCGGTATCTCACATTGGAAAGAAGACCATGCAGAGCATGTCCAAACTCATGGAATAAAGTAGTCGCTTCATCAAATGTCAACAAGGCAGGATTTTTTCCCACTGGTTTTGTGAAATTGCATACGATGGAAATTACTGGTGCAACACGTTTGCCATCTTTTGTCGACTGGTTACGGTAAGAAGTCATCCAGGCTCCCCCTCGTTTTGACTCACGTGGGAAGAAATCGGCATATAGCAGACCTAAATGTGAACCGTCTTTGTCTTTAACTTCATACACTTCCACATCTTTATGGTAAGTTGGTACATTGTTTAAGGCTACGAACGTCAAACCATATAATTTATTGGCTACAGCAAACGCACCTTCACGAACTGCAGGAAGACTCAAATAAGGTTTAATTTCGTCCTCATTCAATGCGAAACGTTTTTTGCGAATAATTTCTGTATAATATCTCCAATCGTAAGGGGCCACAGCAAAATTACCTCCTTCAGCCTTTATTTCCTTTGCTATATCTGCTTCTTCACCCTTTGCTTTAGCGAGTGCTGGAGTCCAAAGTTTATTTAACAGTGCATAGACATTGGTCGGATTCTTCGCCATTGATTCCTCTAGTACATAGGCCGCATGTGAAGAATAACCCAATAATTTTGCTTTTTGAAGGCGTAGGTTTACAATTTTTTGAATGATCGCCTTGTTATCGTTGGTGTTATCTTGATTACCGCGTAGCTGATAAGCCTCCCAAAGTTGCTTTCTCAGTTCACGATTTTTTGCATATTGAAGAAAGGGCATAATGGAAGGATTCTGTAAAGTAAACACCCACTTATCCTTCTTTCCTTTTGCTATGGCTTCTTCAGCTGCTGCCGTTTTCAACGATTCAGGCAAGCCTTCCAATTGGCTAGCAGAATCAACGACCAGTGTATAAGCATTGGTTTCAGCAAGCAAATTTTGTCCGAATTGCGTTGTTAATGTTGAAAGCTCAGCATTAATTTTTTTCATTTTTTCCTTATCAGCATCCTTTAAATTCGCTCCGGAACGTACAAAACTCTTATAGGTTTCCTCCAACAGTTTATTGTCCTGTTCGTCTAATCCAAGTGTATTTCGACTGCTCCAAACTGTTTTGATACGGTCAAATAGTTTGGTATTCATCGAAATTTCATCAGAATGACTCGATAAGATGGGAGCCAAATCTTTTGCTATCGCCTGAATACTGTCATTTGTATTGGCACTATTTAGATTATAAAATACAGTAGATACATTCTTCAATAATCCACCTGCATTTTCCAGGGCGACTATCGTATTTTGAAATGTTGCTTTATCCGAATTGTTGACTATCGTGTCAATTTCCAAATTGTGTACTTTTATCGCTTCATCAAAAGCTGGCCTAAAATGCTCTGTTTTAATCTTGTCAAAAGGTGGTACATTAAATGGGGTTTCGTAAGCCAATAAAAGAGGATTATCTGTCATCACTTTTTTTTCCTCACAACCAACAAATGCAGTTGCCACTATCGCAAAAAATGGCAAAAGTTGTCTTTTCTTCATATTATCTGATTATTCCTGATTTTTTTCAAAGATAATAAAATTAGGCAAATGGTCCGCCTTCTTGGAAAGGGGTTGCAGAGGAACATAAAAACAGTCATCGTATTGTAAAACAAAAACTTATTCATAAACCTTGTTAAAAATAATCTGTCAATTTGGGTAAAAATATTTTAATGAGCGATATTAACCGTTTCTTTTGGAGATGTGCGGGGGTACATCAAGAAACTCTTGAAAAATATCCGGAAGAGCATAGTAAGTACACAGCCATAGGTGCTACTATTTTTTTTACGGGATTGTTTGCCAGCCTTTCGGGTGGCTATGCCATGTATTTCGTATTTAGTGGAGGGGCATTTGACTGGCTTTTGGCCATTGTATTTGGCATCATTTGGGGTTTAGCGATATTCAATATGGATCGCTATATTGTACTCAGTATAAATAAATCAAAAAGCGGCCTTATGCAGCTTATGCAGGCTCTTCCTCGAATTTTATTGGCAATTTTGATTGGTTTGGTTATCTCTAGGCCGTTGGAGTTAAAAATCTTCGATAAAGAGATTCGAGAAAACCTCCGTGTACGTTTTCTCGCAGATCAACGCGCTAAAATCGACACGCTCAACAGTACGTTCAATAAGAAATATGCCAATGAAGTTTCGCTTTTAAAAGCGATTACGGTCGAACGTGATTCATTAGAAGCCAGTATTAAAAATGACCGTACAAAATTGAATTACGAGATATTCGGTAACAAAACAACTGAAACATCCGGTGTCATGGGATATGGCCCTTATGCCAAAATGAAAGAAGAAGAGCTGAAGAAAAAAGAGGGCTATTTGGACACTTTACGGAACAAGATAACGACCCAACAAAACGCAATACGTCAGAAACAGAAATTTGAAGGGATATTGGACCAAAAAGTCTTATCCAACGCTTCTTTGGACAGCGCTGTCAATGTCGCTGGTTTTGCAGACCGCAACTCTGCTCTGGGCAATCTAAGGTACGATGCCAATGGAAAGGTCAACGAATCCAATGCAAATGCTGTGTTTTTTATTGCGCTGCTTTTTGTCTTCCTCGAATGTCTTCCGGTAATCGTCAAGCTCTTGGCAGGAAAGGATCCTTATGACAACGAAGTCCAAAACCAAAGGACTATTCATGATTACGAATCAGACAGCAATGTCACTGTTCAAAAAGAAGCTGTAGATCGTTTAAAGGATACGTATGTGGATGTTTCCATCAATAAGCGGATGAAAGAGCTTTAGCAAAACTTTTAGCATAAGTTAGCAGAACAGGCTTTGCTTTGCACGGTTAAAAATTAAAAACGGGCTTACCTTTCGGCAAGCCCGTTTTTGTTAATCTTCCGCATCTAAAAATTTGGAATCGATCTGTTTATTTGCTTTGGCTCCTAAACGTTTTAATTTCTCCACTTTTCCGATAACGTTCCCAGCGCCTGTAGAGAGCTTTTTAGTTGCATCTTCATGGCTTTTTAATGCGCGCTCCAATTGATTTTGCACCTGTTCCATATCGTTCAGAAAGCTCACAAACTTATCGTAAAGGCTCCCCGCTTCTTTCGCTATTTCAATTACATTCCTGGTCTGACGTTCCTGCTTCCAGATACTGGCGATAGTACGCAATGTCGCCAACAATGTCGAAGGGCTAACGATTACAACCTTACGATCCCAAGCATCGCTGAATAGATCCGGTTTTTCAGCGACGGACATACTCAATGCAGATTCGATCGGCATAAACAGCAATACAAATTCTGGCGATTCTATACCATATAACTCGTGATAGTTTTTTGCGGAAAGTTCTTTCACGTGATTTTCCACAGACTGTACATGTTGTTTTGCGAAAATTGCGCGGTCCTCATCCGTCTCAGCATTGACCCAACGTTCGTAGGCAATCAGCGAAACTTTTGAATCTACAATCAGATGTTTATCTTCAGGAAGGTCGATAATCGCGTCGGGTTGCATTCTTCTTCCTTCGGCATCCATCAGAGAGACCTGTAATCTAAATTCGCGATCGCGCATAAGTCCCGAACGCTCTAAAACCCGCTCTAAAATTACCTCGCCCCAATTGCCCTGCTTTTTGGTATCCCCTTTTAATGCCTTGGTTAAGCTATTGGCTTCGTCTTTAATTTTAAGACTCTGTTCGACCAGCTGAAGGACAACTCCCTTTAAAGAATTTCTTTCCGCGGCCTCTTGATTGTAATTTTTATCGACTTTCTCTTCAAACAATTTGATTTTTTCCTTCAATGGATCCAAGATCAAGCCCAGGGAACGATGATTGGTCTCTGTAAACTTTTGTGTCTTCTCTTCCAATATTTTATTGGCAATAACCTGAAACTCATTGTTGAATTGTCGTTTAATCTCTGCGATTTCATTCTTCTGTTCCTGAAATTTATCGAGCTGCGCCTCATAAAAAGAACGTGTACTCTCTAAAGACCGCTCTGCGACCAGAAGATTCTCCCGTTCCTTATCCAATTCATTTTTTAGCATAAGACGTTCTTCCAGCAAACTTTGTTCCCGCTGTTGCGATCTAGCAAGCTCAATTTTTAGTGTTTCAACCTCTTTACTGTACGCAGGACCGGTACTGGTATCGGTATTCTTTTTTAGTACCAATACGATCAAAATGACCAATAACAATACGATTCCCGCAAAGAAAAATATTTCCATGATTTGTATTTTCTGAAGATGGTGTATGCTTACCTGAGCAGGTCTATTTTGCCATCACTGCATTTAACTAAACCTATAACGTCTCAATCTTAATGAATCGGCACCACTAAAAAACAGATAACTCCAATCTGTTATCAGTTTGCACGATGTATTACACACTTCTCTATGGTAAGGCGTAATACCAATGTCCCCACTTAGTGGTACATTATTGTAACTTTTGGTGTGTTTTCCACCATAGATCAGGCATTTCACCTGAAATAGCCAATTGGTAGTCTTCATAACGGCAAGGAACGAGGTAATAGCGTTCATTGACTGATTTAGATCCAAAATAAGGCACTTGAATCCACCAGCGGTCTGATTTTTTACTTTTCACAAAGACCAATTCATGCTCTTCATTTTCCAGTGTCGTGCGATAAATGATATAAGATGATTTGGGGTACAGTGGCGTATCTTGTTTGCGGTTATAGTAACCATCAATAAAGCACCAGATCATTTGGGAGACCAACATAGCCGTCTGCTCCATTGGATCAAATGTTGGATTGAATTCATAAAAACCGATGGAAGAACATTTATCCGACATCCCGGCATAGCGGGCGAGTTGACAAGCTTCATCGCCAAATAAACCATTGGGCATTGCATTGGCATTTCCAGGTGCTTCAGAGGCCCGAATGGCTCCTATGTCAAAACTAATTAAATCCGCTGCTCGGATCAAAGGCTCTGATTGGTCCATTTTACCGGCAATCATACCGACTCGTGTTGCATTAAAAAATAGTTTATCATACATATTGATAGACTCTTTACTTACGAGATAGGTTTGATAGGCTATGGCATTTAAATTGAATAAATAGTCCGGCTGGTGCAAGATAATATGGTTCACATAAGATCGGGAATTCAGGCTTACATTTTCAGCATTTTCCTCATCAAGGTCAAAACGAGCATCTATAATTGCCAGCTCTATCTTTCGCTCTAAGTTTTGATACCCCAAATATTGTGCATAGGTAAGGTCCTGTCCACCACCAATGATAATCGGAAGAATATTTTCTTTGACCAGTTCTTCTACGACAGATTTTAAAGCGATATAGGTATCTTGAATTGTATTACCGGCTTTGATATTTCCCAAATCAACGATATTCATCTTATAATCGCCCTGATATAGCGCATAGAGATGTTTTCGTACTGCATCCGGCGCCTTATCCGTTCCGTTATTATTCATGGATGCACGGTCTTCCTCCACACCGACAATAGCCAATTGAGGCTGTTTATCCACTTCCCAGCTCGGAAAATCTATTTCATAGGCTTGAATAATGTTCCCTAGTTGAGAACTCAAGAACCCATGCTCAGGAGCAAAACCTGTAATTGAAATCGGGCTAAAGAATACGGACAGTGATGACATAAGCTATAATTTGTAAAATTTCCTATTTGTTCTGAAAACGACTGTTTTAATTGGACTGAAAGAATCTACCTTGGCTTTCATGGCGTTTGATACCCGCGAAAGCATGAAGGTTTTCAGGATGCAATTCACACAAATATCCATTTATTAACTAACTTTTGAAAACATTATTTTTAACAGTATCTTTATCAAGTGATATTAATAACTGGAGGAACAGGTTTTTTAGGGTCTACACTAATCAGACAGTTGATAGACCAAGGAATTGACGTCATTGCCATCAAAAGAGCTCAATCGACTATTCCGGCCTCGTTGTTATCGTCTTCGTTGGTCCAATGGATCGACGCTGATATCAACAATTATTTTGAATTAGAAGATGCTCTTGATGGGGTTACTAAAGTATTCCATTGTGCAGCATTGGTTTCCTACCAAAAGAAAGACGCTAAGGCACTCTTTAAAGTGAACGTGGAAGGAACGACAAATCTGGTCAATCTTTGCCTTGAAAAGGGCATTCGCCTACTTCATGTCAGCTCGATCGCAGCTTTAGGGACAAATCGAGACAACCTTCCGGTATCCGAGAAAGACCATTGGGAACACAATTCATTGACATCGAACTATTCGTTATCAAAATATCAGGCGGAGATGGAGGTCTGGCGTGGCATTACCGAAGGTTTAAGTGCAGTTATTGTCAACCCCTCAGTAATTTTAGGTGCTTCGGCAAAAGAGAAAGGCTCTGGAGCTATTTTTTCGATGATCAATAAAGGTCTACGATTTTACCCGAAAGGAAGTGTCGGCGTTGTTGATGTTGAAGATGTAGCTGCGATCATGATTCAATTGATGGGAAGAGATGATATCACGGCTGAGCGCTATATCATCAATCATCTCAATATAAGCAACAAGGATTTGTTGAGCGTGGCGAGTGTATTAATGAACAAGCCTGAACCGACAATCGAAGTTTCCGAAACCTTACTCCAAATTGCCTCTACTGTTTCCAGCATGCTTTCCGTATTTAAAAAATCGGATACGACATTGACAAAGGAAACAGCGGCAGCTTCAAGTGCCAAATTGCAGTATTCCAACGCTAAAATCCAGGAACTTCTAAACCACAGTTATCGACCTTTGGAACAAACGCTAAAGGAAATTGCCGATTTATATAACAAACAGTAAAACTATAACATAACAAACAACCAAACCTTGAAACCGTCGGAAACCTACCGATATCGGAGATCAGCATTCAGCGTTATTGCTCACGATCGTTTCATAAAAAAATAACAAGATGAAAAACTATTACATCATTGATTTTGATAGTACATTTACGCAAGTAGAGGCACTTGATGAACTTGCAAGGATCTCCCTTGAGGACCATCCGGATCGCGAATCTATCTATCACGAAATTGAGCGGTACACCAATCTTGCCATGGAGGGTAAACTATCTTTCCGTGAGGCTTTGGCTGGTCGCGTAAAACTCTTAAATGCCAATAAATCTCATCTGGATAAACTTGTTTCACATCTTAAGAAAAAGGTTTCAACCTCTTTTTCCCGAAATCGTGAATTTTTCAAGAAACACGCCGACACCGCATGGATTGTTTCAGGAGGTTTTAAGGAGTTTATTACTCCTGTTGTTACACCATATCATATCAAGACTGAAAATATCTATGCCAATACATTCAGATTTGATGAAGAAGGTAATATCATCGGTTTTGATGAAGAGAATCCTTTATCAAATGAAGGTGGAAAAGTGCAATTATTAAAACAATTAAATATTGAAGGAAGACTGTTTGGCATTGGTGACGGTTATTCAGATTTTCAACTGAAAGAATCGGGATTGATTGAAAAATTCTTTGCATTTACAGAGAATATCCAACGTAAAAGTGTCACTGAGAAAGCAGACTTCATCACACCTAGTTTTGATGAGTTTTTATATGTAAATGATCTGCCCCGTGCAATATCCTATCCTAAAAACCGTATCCTTTGTTTGATCGTGGGTGATGTACCAGAAATAGCGGCTCATATCTTAAAAAGAGACGGTTTTTCTATCCGCACAAAAGACACCTTCGAAGAAAAGTATGTGAAAGATGTAGGGATGCTTCTATTGGGGGACAATATCGATATCAGTGATGAACAACTGCAACATGCTGACAAATTAAAAACGATCGGATATTTGGGTGATATCAGAGGCCATATCAATAAGGATATCTGCAATGCTAAAGGTATTGTCGTTTTCGATGATAAGAAAAATAAAAAGAAAAATTCCGAGTTTATACCTCGGCGGATGGCCGATTTTATCAACAATGGTGATACTTATTTAAGTCGCAACTTCCCAAATCTGATTTTACCAAAAGTAAAACAGGTAACGAGATTATTGCATATCCACCAAAACGTTCCCGGAATTATGGCGCAGATCAATAAGGTCTATGCCCAAAATAACATCAATATTGTTGCCCAATTTCTAATGACAAAAAGTGATATTGGCTATGCGGTAACAGATATACAAGGTGAATATGATAAAGATCTATTGAAACAACTCAAACAGATCGACAATACAATTAAGTTCAGAATATTGTATTAATAGCAAACAGTCGTAAATATGGGCGGCAGCTATTGCCTGCTTAAATTCCGGCTTATAAAACGAGAAATTTAGTCAGGCACACCGAAAGTGTGCCTGACTTTTCGCTCAACAACTCTTTTTACACTAAAACATAGATTATGTCCTTACATCAAGATGCCGAATTAAAGAAAGCTGTCCTTGACCTACCTCAGAAGGAAAAAGACAAACTCCTTGTACGCCTGATAAGCAAGGACAAAATGCTGATCAAACAATTACATTTCCAATTACTGGAAAATGCGGACGATTTAGAGGAACGTATTGAAAAACTACGAAAGCAACTGGCGCAATTGTTCGATATTGGTTTAAGTCAAATTGGCAATACGCCACAACACAGTCATTTTATTGCACTTAGCAAGCTTGTGAAACAAGCAAGCGGTTTAGTGAATGAACACGAAAAAGTCACCAAGGACAAAATCAGTGAAGTAGAATTTAGATGCTATATCCTGAAGAGAACCATTGCTGATTACGACAGGCTTTTCGACTCCTCTTATCAGTCTGCCGCCCACAAATTGCATAAATATATAACAGGGCGCATAAAGCATGCGGTGGGTAAATACAGTAAACTTCATGAGGACTTTCAGTTTGACTATCGGGAAGATTTTCAAAATACACTGGATGCTTTTGGTAATACAACACTTAAAAGCTATATTAGTGAACAGAAGATTGACCTCGACCTAAATTAGTCATGAGAAATAGCAAAAACCGCGTTAAAATTGGATCCTTTCATGTTACAGCTTACGAGCAATATAAATTAATTTACTTGGCCACATTATTGGTGTTGCTCGCTTTTGCCTACACCTTTTACCTCGCGAAATAAACTCCCGCACAGATCAATCTGTTATAGCTTTTGAGTTCTCCAAAGTCATGCCCTTCTTAACGAGGGATTCGGCCATTTTTTTACCAAAAAAATTAGCACTTCATACCCAATACTTGATACTATTTCGTTAAATTCGCAATTATTCGAAATTTTTGCTCGTGGGAATTCAAGAAATATTAGAAAAATACAGCCAAAGCGAATCTGTCCAGTCGCTCACCAAGGCTATACAATCCAAAAACCCAAAGATTCAGCTGAAAGGGCTTATTGGATCTTCGGATGCGTTCATAGCCGTATCTTCTTACAACTTACAGGAACGTCCAATGGTCTTTATTTTACCAACTCATGAAGACGCTTCTTATTTTTTAAGTGATCTGGAAAGCCTGTTGGATAAGCAGGTTCTTTTTTTCCCTTCGTCTTATCGCAAAGCTTTTGATTTTACACAAACTGACTCTGCCAATGTATTGCAACGTGCGGAGACTTTAAGTTCACTCAACCATACTTCGGAATTACCGAAAATGGTTGTGACTTATCCGGAGGCTATTGCTGAGAAAGTGATCAACCGCAACGATCTGGATAAAAATACGTTGGAAATAACAGAAAACACCGCTCTAAGTATTGATTTCATCAACGAATTTTTGATCGAATATGATTTCGAACGTGTAGACTTTGTGTATGAACCGGGGCAATTTGCGATACGCGGTGGCATTGTAGATATCTTCTCTTTTTCGAATGACCTCCCATACCGTATTGAATTCTTTGGCGATGACATCGAAAGCATACGTACATTTGACATTGAGTCCCAGCTGTCTGTCAAAAAAATCCACAAAGTAACCATTGTACCGAATGTCCAAGCGAAATTCCTGACATCCCAACACATTTCCTTATTGGAATATGTAGATCAGGACGCTACGATCTGGATCAAAGACGCTCAATTTACGTTAGATATTGTAAAAGATGGGTTAAAAAAAGCGGAAAAATTATGGGCGGGGCTAACAGATAAGCAGAAAAAGGATAATCCCGAATGGCATAATCCAGCCTATGAGTTTACAGATGAGAAGAATCTCAATGCCTTATTCTTTGAGTTCCCTATCATCGAATTCGGCAAACAGTTCTTTTATAAAGCTGAGGTAACACTCAAGTTCGATATCCACCCGCAACCTTCGTTCAATAAGGATTTTAATCTCTTAATCCATAATTTCAAGGAGAATGAGGGCCAGCGGATCCAGAATCTGATCTTTTCAGATTCAACCAAACAGGTCGAACGTATCTATACGATTCTAGAAGATCTCGATAAATCAGCGACCTTTATTCCAATTCATAAAGCTTTACGCGAAGGTTTTAGAGACGACAGTTTAAAGTTTGCTTGTTATACTGATCACCAAATATTTGACCGCTATTATAAATATAAACGCAAGAAGGCTTACGAGCGCTCGCAGGCAATTACGCTCAAAGATTTACGGGATCTTAAACCTGGTGACTTCATTACCCATATTGACCACGGTGTCGGCCGCTACGGTGGTTTGGAAAAAGTGGACGTCAACGGTAAATCTCAGGAAATGATCCGCCTGATCTATGCAGACAACGATCTTTTGTATGTGAACATCAACTCCTTAAACCGTATCTCCAAATATTCCGGAAAAGAGGGTACTGTTCCCAAAATGAATAAACTGGGTACCGACGCCTGGGACAAACTCAAAAAGACGACCAAGAAAAAAGTTAAGGATATTGCGCGCGACCTGATCATGCTTTATGCCAAACGAAAGGCCCAGCATGGAAATGCGTTCTCACCGGATAGCTACTTACAGAATGAACTGGAGGCCTCCTTTATCTATGAGGATACACCTGATCAGGAAAAGGCTACTGCCGATGTAAAAAAGGATATGGAATCGCCGCATCCGATGGACCGATTGATCTGTGGGGATGTTGGCTTCGGAAAAACGGAGGTTGCCATCCGTGCAGCCTTCAAAGCTGTAGCAGACAGTAAACAAGTTGCTGTCCTGGTACCGACGACAATTCTTGCATTACAGCACTACCGGACATTTTCGGAGCGCCTAAAGGGCCTTCCATGCACGATCGACTATATTAATCGTTTCAAAACGAGCAAACAGATCAAAGATACCTTAGCCAGGCTCGCTGAAGGAAAAATAGACATTATCATTGGCACCCATCGCCTTGTTAGCAAAGATGTCAAGTTCAAAGATCTTGGTCTAATGATCATTGATGAGGAACAAAAGTTTGGGGTTGCAGTAAAGGAAAAATTGAAGGTCATGCGTGCGAATGTAGACTCACTGACATTGACAGCAACGCCAATTCCAAGAACATTGCACTTTTCATTGATGGGCGCCCGCGATCTGAGTATCATCTCGACCCCACCACCCAACCGGCAGCCTGTACAGACCGAACTCCACGTTTTCAATGAAACACTGATCGGAGAGGCCGTCAGTTACGAACTTGATCGTGGTGGACAGGTATTCTTTATCCATAATCGGGTCGCAGATCTTCCGCAGCTGGGCAATTTGATTCGCAAGCTGGTTCCAGGAGCACGGGTCGGTGTTACACATGGCCAATTGGAGGGTGATGAGCTTGAGGATGTGATGCTTAAGTTTATCAATCACGATTTCGATGTCTTAATCGCAACAACAATTATTGAAGCGGGTCTTGATATTCCAAACGCGAATACGATTATTATTAATCATGCACATATGTTCGGACTGAGTGACCTGCACCAAATGCGGGGTCGGGTCGGTCGCTCTAATAAAAAGGCCTTCTGTTATCTACTGAGTCCACCATTGTCGACTTTAACACCGGAAGCCTATAAACGACTTTCTGCGATAGAAGAATTCTCTGAACTCGGCTCTGGATTTAATGTTGCCATGCGCGATTTGGATATACGTGGCTCGGGAAACCTATTAGGTGGCGAACAGTCGGGATTTATTGCCGAGATCGGTTTCGAGATGTATCATAAAATCTTGGACGAAGCTATTCAGGAACTGAAAGAGGATGAGTTTTCAGCAGTATTCGCTGATGAGAAAGAACGAAAATATGTGTCCTTTACACAGATTGACACCGACCTCGAGGTATTGATCCCGGATGAATATGTAACCAATATCACTGAACGATATAATCTGTATACGGAACTCTCTAAATTGGAAAACGAGCAGCAATTGGCAGCGTTTGAAAAAGAACTTGAAGATCGCTTTGGCCCTATCCCACGAGAAGTCTTTGAATTATTCAATACACTCCGTTTACAGTGGTTTGGCAAAACGATCGGATTCGAAAAAATAGCCTATAAAAAGCATACACTGAAAGGTTATTTTGTCAATAACCCCAAGTCGAGCTACTTTGAATCTGATCAATTCGGCCGAGTACTGTCCTTTGTACAAAGCCATCCGGAGATCAGCAACCTCAAAGAAGTCAAAGGCCAGCTTCGTTTAGCATTAAACAATGTGAATACCATTGGATATGCATTGAGCCTGCTGAGAGAAATGTTGTAAGATATATTGATGCATCCGATATAAATAAAATCTACATATTGAGTAGATTTTATTTATATTTGATATACAAGACAAACCTTCTTCGAGCTGTTAGCACCAACAGTGCTTTCAAACGAGCTAAGGGTTCCTTACGATCAAAGATTCGACAAGATCGAGTTATGGATTCTTAAGGCGATACAAGCATCAATCAATATTATTAGTATGGCTACCAATACCGAAACGATACTCGTCCATGAAGGACAGCAATTCAACCAGACATCTGCAGTAACTACTCCAATCTATCAGACATCCACATACATTGCAGATCCTGACCCAACGGAATACATCAAGGCTGCTACCGAACCGAAACACCCTTATTTTTATCATCGCCATGGCAACCCAACGAATAGCCAAGTAGCGTCCATCCTAGCAAAATTGGAAAAAACGGAGGATGCACTTGTATTTGCAACAGGTATGGCAGCGATCAGTACAGCCATATTGGCCATCGTTAAATCGGGCGATCATATTGTCGCCCAACATGCACATTATTCCGGAACAGCTATTTTCTTTAAAGAGTTCCTAACGGATTATGGCATCACGGTTACGGCTGTGGATCAAACAGATGTTTCAGCTTTTGAAAAGGCTATTCAAACAAATACCAAACTGATTTATATAGAGACTCCATCGAATCCAAACCTCAACATTAGCGATTTAAAAGCACTCGGAGAGCTTGCCAGAAAACATGGAATCCAGAGTATGGTCGATAATACATTTGCCTCCCCTATCAACCAAACACCAACAGATTTTGGAATAGACGTCGTTGTCCACAGCGCCACGAAATATTTGGGCGGACACAGCGACCTCACTGCGGGTATCGTCTGCGGTACGCAGCACTATATCGCCAGCGTATGGAAACGATCCGTCGCTTTGGGAGCATCACTTGCACCGCTTGATTCCTGGTTACTATTACGGGGATTGAAAACATTAAGTCTACGCGTCAAACAGATCAATACAAATGCGCTGAAGCTAGCCGAATTTCTGGATCAACATCCAAAAATAAAAAAAGTCAGTTATCCTGGATTACCCAATCACCCACAACATGAGCTCGCGGCCCAACAAATGAACGGTTTCTCCGGTATGCTTTGCATCGATGTCAACGGTAAAGATGAAGAAGAGGCATTTTTAAATGCACAGAAACTCATCAATGGGCTGCATATATTTATCAACGCGGCCAGTTTGGGAGGGGTCGAATCGCTTATTGTACACCCCGCGAGTATGTGGGGCGGTCATCATACGAAGGAACAGAAAGAAGCTTCCGGAATCACGCTAGGCATGTTGCGCATCTCTGTTGGAATCGAACATGCCGATGATCTAATCGCCGACTTAAAACAGGCATTAGACCAGCTTAACTAGGACTTGTGTAGTAAGTAGTTATCAAAAAAGACAAAAAATAAGGGGAATAGCATGAACATGCTATTCCCCTTACTGTACCTACTTTTTTATCAAAGTACGCGGGTACCATCGGCAATCCTGACCTGAATAACCGAAAGTTCTTTATCAAATTTCTGTTTGTATTCTTTTTCGAGTGTTGGTAAAATTGAAGGTAATACACCTTCTTTGACGATATTGATCGTACAGCCACCGAAACCGCCGCCCATCATTCGGGCACCGATCACCTCAGGAAATTGCTTGACATAATCCACTAAATAATCCAGTTCCGGACAACTGACTTCATACACTTTACTTAATCCCTCGTGGCTCTGAAAAATATACTGTCCAAGCTGAACAACATCTCCTGAACGTAGTGCATCACAAGATTTCTCTACACGTTCATTCTCACGGACCACAAAACTAGCTTTCGCATAAATATCGGCATCTTTATCTTTCACCAATTCATCAAGCATCGCTATGGTTACATCACGTAGGTTCTTGACTTCCGGGTATTTTTCCTGTACCCATGCAGACGCCTGTTCGCATTGTTCACGACGTGTATTGTAAGCTGTAGAAGCTAATGAGTGTTTTACGTTTGTATTCAATAACACAACTTCATAACCCTTAAGATCAAGTGGCACATACTCGAAACCCAAAGTACGGCAATCCAGTTTGATGACATTTTTCTCTTTACCAAAGGCTGAAGCAAACTGATCCATAATACCGCACATCACACCAGCATAGGTATGTTCGGCCTTTTGTGCAATCTGTGGAATATCAAGTCGTTCGACCTGTAAATCGAACAGTTCGCTGAGCGCCAAGGTAACGGCACACTCAACGGCCGCTGAAGACGATAATCCGGCCCCCAATGGTACATCGCCATCGATATACAGGTTGAATCCACCTAGCGTTGCCCCACGTTTCTGATACTGATCAACTACACCGAGAATATAGTTTGGCCAATGTTTTTCTGAGATTGCAATATCCGCTAGTTTTACCTCATGATGTTCTTTATAATCTTCCGCATAAAGCACAATGTTATCATCCGATCGCTTACTTACAGCAACGTATATTGCCTTGTCAATTGCAGCAGGCAATACAAATCCATCGTTATAATCCGTATGTTCTCCAATAATATTAATCCGTCCGGGGGAAGTAACGACAAGAGGTTCCTCCTGGTAGAGTTCTTTAAATTTGTTTACAATTGTATCTTTTGTTATCATCTTATTTAGCTTTATAATGTACTGTCGAACAATTTCGCAACTGTTCTGCGGCAACTTCCGGTGTGATATCACGTTGTGGATTTGCTAGCATCTCATAACCTACCATAAACTTTTTAACGGTAGCAGAACGTAACAATGGTGGATAGAAGTGCATATGCCAATGCCACTCTGGATGATCACCATCATTTACCGGGGCCTGATGCATTCCTGCAGAATAGGGAAAGGATGTTTTGAAGAGATTGTCATATCGCGTCGTCAATAACTTGAGGATAGCGGCAAAATCCGTCTTCTCCTTCTCGTCAAACCCGGCAATGTTTTGGATAGATCGTTTGCTGACAATCATCGTTTCGTAAGGCCAGGCAGCCCAAAAAGGGACTAGAGAAACAAAAGAATCATTTTCGTCAATAATGCGTTCCTCTTTTCTCAACTCCGCTTTAACATAGTCTGACAGGATTGTACGTTGATATTTGTTGAAATATTGCTGTTGCTGAACGCATTCTTTTTGGATTTCTACTGGCAAATGATTTTGTGACCAGATCTGTCCGTGGGGATGTGGGTTACTACAGCCCATAATCGCGCCTTTATTTTCGAAAATTTGAATGTATTTAATCCAGTCAACCTTGGAGAGTTCGACAAATTCCTTTTGCCAAAGATCAACCACCGATTTGATTGCGGCCTGATCCATTTCGGGTAGTGTAAGATCGTGGCGTGGTGTGAATGCAATTACCTTACAGATCCCTCTTTCGGTCTCTGCGACAAATAATTCATCCTCATTAAATTCCTGTTGGCTTGTATCTTTTAATAAAGCCGAGAAATCGTTCACGAAGACAAAACTTTCTTTATAATCTGGATTGACATCACCATCTGCTCGTTTATTTGTCGGACACAAATAGCATTGTGGATCATATTCGGGTCTATTATCCCCGGGGAGATCCTCCACTTGCCCTTGCCATGGTCTTTTACTACGATGCGGAGACACAAGTACTTTTTCCCCGGTAAGAATATTAACACGTGTGTGGGGAGAGTCCCCAAAGTTTAAAGTTGATTGCATGTTATGTATAACTGGTGTACAGAATACACAATTATAGCTATATTAACTCAAAAGTCAAAGGGGATTTTTTAGGCTTTAAACTTTGGGTCATGCGCTTTTAGCAATTCGAATATGGTAATTTCAGGCAGAATTCCAACGCGTCCTGGATAACCCAAAAAACCATAGCCGACATTCACATATAATCGTTTGTTCTGTTGTTCACGATATAGCCCTGCCCATTCCTTATAGATATATTGTACTGGACTCCATTGCAACATCTCGGACCTTACGCCAAATTGCATACCGTGGGTATGTCCGGCAAACATCACATCCACGTCGGTATCCAATACCTGAGCCCGCCAATGCGAGGGGTCGTGAGATAACAGCAACTTAACAGGTTGCTCTTCGGTACCCATTAACGCTTTCTTGATATCACCATGTTTCGGAAAACGGCCTGTCCCCCAATTCTGAACCCCGACAATACAAAGCTCTTCACCGTCAACCTTAATCTTACGATTTTCATCCATTAACAGATCCCAGCCCATGATTTTATGAACATCGATCACATCCTTGAGGTTCTTGCGTTTTGCAGGAGAATCTTCTTTACCATAATAATAGTCACCATAGTCGTGGTTACCTAATGTAGAAAACACACCTAAATCAGATTTCACACGAGCAAAAATATCTTGATAGCCGCGCATTTCAGAAGCTTGGGCATTCACAATATCACCGGTAAAAAAAGTCACATCAGCTTTTTCCTTTAAAAGCATATCAATACCACCGTTGACAGCCTTTTTATTGTAGAAAGATCCCGAGTGCACATCTGAAATCTGCGCGATGGTCATTCCATGGAATGCTTTAGGCAAATTTGGCAAATACAAGGGCACTCTCCTTACACGATAGTCATAGGCTCCTGAAATAATACCCCAGCTCAATGGTATCAAGGGTGAGGCACCAACTAGAATACCAGCTTTGGTCAAAAACTCGGATCGGCTAATTCCTTTAACCGGATTTTCCGGTAAAGGGTCTCCGGCATCTTCAACTAAGTCCTCAATAGATCTCTTTTTTGTAAATAGCCGTTTTAACCACACACCTCCGCGCCTGATATCATCAATCAATAAAATCAAAAAGAAAAATATCTTTGATGCGGCAGTCAGAAAAAAGGCGACTAAAATAACCGACCGTACGATTAAAGGAATACTATATTGTGCTGAAATAAAAACTCCAAATAGCAGTAAAACAGAATAAGACCACCAGAGGATGGAAAATACTTTTGTTTTGGGAAATTTGATTTTCGTTGCGCGAAGGGCAAAGAAAATATAAAAATCCAATATGAGTAATACACACGCGTTTATTAACAACATCTTTTACCTATTTTAATTTTTGGCATTGAGTGCCAATTGTTTTAAAGACTCGATCCATTTGGGATCATCATTAAGACTTTCTACCAAACAAACCTCTTCTCCACCTAAGTGCTTAAATTCATTAGCATATTCCACGCCAATTTCATCAATGGTCTCGATACAATCCGCTACAAAAGCAGGACTGAAAATTAATAACTTCTTATAACCTTTCGCGGCAAGGTCGTGCAACAAATCCGAGGTATATGGCTGTATCCAGGGCTCTTTACCTAACCTGGATTGAAAGCAAAGGGAATATTGTTCTTTTTTTAACCCAAGTTTTGCAGCTATCGTCCGTGTTGTTGCATAACATTGCGAGAGATAGCAGTATGAATTGGCTGTTGTTTTACAGGAATCACAGCCTGATTCAGGGCATTTGAGCTGACCTGTCGGATCCACTTTGCCAAGCTGTCGCACAGGAAGGCCATGATAGCTAAAGACAAAATGGTCAAAACTTTCCAAATCGTGCCTGCGGGCGTGATCTGCATAAGTTTCTGCCATCAAATCGTCTGTACAGAAATTGCTTACGAAACTGATTTCTGGCAGATAATTCCATTTGCGGATTAGCTCCATGACACGATCAATGACCGAGCCCGATGTTGCCGAAGCGTACTGTGGAAATAAAGGGATTACGCGAATGGACTCCAAAAATAAGCCTTCCATATTTTTCAATGCAGCCTCAATCGATGGGTTTTGGTAACGCATCGCTAATTCAACATGGTATTCTTCCCCCAATGCTTCTTGAAGCAGATCACGTTGCAAAATACTGTAATGCATCAAAGGTGATCCCGTTTCTTTATCCCAGATCGTTGCGTATACTTTTGCAGATTTGGGAGCACGTGTACGTGCAATAATTCCCTTCACCAATAAGGTTCGTTGAAAATAGGGAATATCAATGACACGTGGATCCAT
The DNA here is from genome assembly GCF_023277505.1 of Sphingobacterium siyangense. Classification (NCBI taxonomy): domain Bacteria; kingdom Pseudomonadati; phylum Bacteroidota; class Sphingobacteriia; order Sphingobacteriales; family Sphingobacteriaceae; genus Sphingobacterium; species Sphingobacterium siyangense. Next base: position 6,231,477 of record NZ_CP080574.1, read on the forward strand.
TAAAAACTCCGTTAAATACTTTTTTACATCTGGAGTAGTGGGACTATCAGGTGTACCCAATTGTACTAAAAGAATACCTTTTTTACCTTTATTGCTCATAGCTTACAAAGCTAAGCAAAAAAGAATGCACTCGGGATCTAAACCGCGGAATTATGAAATATCTGTGACGGGTAATTGTGCCTATAATGCTTCTAAACTTGCTTTTACGTCTTTCATCAACCACATTGGCGTAGAAGTAGCGCCACAGATACCAATACGATCGTTTTCAGCAAAGACCGATGCATCTAATTCAGCTGGATCAGAAATAAAATAACTCGCGGGATTGGCGTTTTGACAAACTTCAAACAGCACCTTTCCATTGGAGGATTTCTTGCCCGATACAAAGACTATCTTATCGTATTGTCTGGCAAAAGCGCCAAGATCCTCGTATCGATTGGAAACTTGTCGACAGATGGTATCATTGGCCTTCACTTCATACCCGCGCTTAATCAGTTCGTCTTTGATGGCATAGAATTTATCTACGCTTTTTGTTGTTTGGCTGTATAGGGTAAATGAGGCCGGCAATTCGACTTGATCCAATTCGGCAATATCCTGAAAAACTAAGGCTTCATTATTTGTCTGCCCCTGCAAACCGATCACTTCAGCATGTCCATGCTTACCAAAGATTAGAATTTTCTCCTCTTGATCGAACGAAGTTTTTATACGGTTCTGCAGTTTGAGCACCACTGGACAAGAGGCATCTATCAGGGTAATGTTGTTTTCCAAAGCAACACGATAAGTTTCGGGAGCTTCACCATGAGCACGGATCAATACCTTTTCATTACGCAAGGTCGGCAGAGCGGCATGATCAATAATACGTAAGCCTTTTGCTTTCAATCGAGCAACTTCCTCATCATTATGAACGATATCCCCCAAACAATAAAGATATCCATCCTCCTCCAAGATCTCCTCCGCCATATCAATAGCGTATACCACCCCAAAGCAAAAGCCTGAGTCTTTATCGATGTCTACTGTTAGATTTAATGCCATAATATCACAAAGTTACATATTCGTATTGAACTTAGATCAATTGTTTTTTTACTTTTCTATAAACGGTCGGACACAATGCCCTGTTACATATCTTCAAAAAACATTGGACCAGGAACATAGGGAAACATCTATTTCAGAATAGGCATAGATTTGGGACGAGAAGGCAATAACTTAGCGATAAGGGTTGCATCAGCCAGTTGGCTTATCAATAATTGTGTCTATATGAAGCCTAATGATATTGCATATGAAAAGCAATTTATCTAATTTTGCAAAAAAATTAAAATAATGGCAACTAACAGAACTTTTACGATGATCAAACCTGACGCAGTAGCGAACGGTCACATCGGTGCAATCTTAAACGATATCATTGCTGGTGGTTTTAAAATCATTGCAATGAAATACATCCAACTTTCTCAAGAGACAGCTGGTGCATTTTATGCAGTACACAAAGAGCGTCCTTTCTATGGTGAGTTGGTAAAATTTATGACTTCAGGTCCTATCGTTGCTGCAATCTTGGAAAAAGATAATGCTGTTGAAGATTTCCGTACGTTGATCGGCGCGACTAATCCTGCTGATGCAGCTGAAGGTACAATCCGCAACAAATATGCTAAATCTATTGACGCAAACGCTATCCATGGATCGGATTCAGATGAGAATGCTGCTATCGAAGGAAACTTCTTCTTCTCTCAATTTGAAAGATTCTAGTCGTTAGAAACAACATAAAAAAAGCGCTTTACAAATTGTAAAGCGCTTTTTTTATGTGCCTCCTTCTCACTCTCGAGTAAAATGGAACCCTCAATCGGTTCACCGAACTGTTGGCCTTAATCAGCGTACGATGGAGTATGTTAAAAGTTTCTTTTACCTAGATACTCATCTTCCTTGGCGGTCATCTTGGCTTTATCTGCCGGCTTTTTATCCGGATAGCCGCACAGGTGCATTACACCATGAATGATAACCCGATGAAGCTCATCACGCACATCAACCTTAAATTTCTCGGCATTCTCCTGAATACGTTCCACGCTGATAAAAATATCGCCAGCGATGGTGTCATCATATTCGGAAGAATCAAAGGTAACGATATCAGTGTAGGTATCGTGATTTAAATACTGCTTATTGATTTCTAGTAAGTAAGCATCCGAGCAAAGGATAAAGCTCAATTCGCCCACACGTTTAAATCCTTCGGATTTGATGGCATCAGCAATCCATTGACGAATCTTTCCTTTTTCCTTTAATTTGAAATCCGTATCCTCGGTAAAAAATAATATGCTCTTCATCCTTCTATTTTTTATTCATTTCTGTTTGACTTATCAGTCGATGTGTATCTAAAAATTACGGCTATCCATGTAGCTTTGCAAAATGATCGTTGCAGACACGGTATCAATCAGTCCTTTTTGTTGACGGTCCTTCTTTTTTTTCCCACTTTGTGCAATCGCTGCAGAAGCCATTTTAGAAGTAAAACGCTCATCTATTTCGGCGACAGCAATCGTGGGGTAAGTCTTCTTCAGTTTCCGAATAAAACCGACAACATGCTGTGCGGATTCAGAGTCTGTCCCATCCAGCTGCCGTGGCTTGCCTACAACAAAGGTTTCCACCTGTTCTGTCTGTAAATAATCAGCTAAGTATGTCCAGATATCCTGCGGATGTACTGTCGTCAATGCTGTAGCAATAATTTGCATTGGATCGGTCACCGCAACCCCTATTCGTTTTGTACCGTAATCAAAGGCCATCAATCTCATGGATATATATTTTTCACAAAAATACAAAGTAGTACTGAGTATTACACAGGAAGATTTAATATTTCAATTGGACTCCGCTTTCTAATACATCCTCTTCTCGTTTTTGATTTTTTAATTTTGATCTTTTACCCAAAAAAACTATAACTTTGATAGACTATTTCACAACGACAAGCCAACTTGCTTTTTGAGGCAATAGATCACCGAATTCGATCTGATCATAGCGGGCCAATAGAATTGCCCTATAGGCACATTGATCAAGGCAACACCAAAGGCGATGCAGCATTTGGCTGTACGAAATCGGAAGAATAAATATTTAAACAAATGAAAAAAACACTTATTGCCAGTTTCCTTTTGGCCTTATGCGTAAATACGCATGCTCAAAGTAAATATGAGCAACAAATTACTGCTCTTCGTGAAAAAAAAGCCTCTGAATTGGCGAAAGAACAATATGGTCCATTGAAATCAGATCAAGTAGCCTTTTTGGATTACTTTCCTATAGATGCGGGGTATAAAGTCAACGCCAAAATTGAAGTTTTGTTTAACGAACCGGTATTCCGCATGCCAACCTACGATGGCACAAGCAACGAGTACAAACGTTACGCCATCATAACCTTTACTCTTCATGGAAAACAACATACGTTGAATGTCTACCAAAGTGTCGCATTATTTCAAAATCCTGCATACAAAAACCATTTATTTTTACCATTTTTAGATTTAACAAATGGTCAGGAAAGCTATAGTGGGGGCCGGTATATTGATTTATCTACAGACGACATTAAAGGAAACAATGTTGAGATAGACTTTAACAAAGCCTATAATCCGTATTGCGCTTATAGCAATGGCTACCGTTGCCCAGTCCCACCAGTTGAGAACAATTTAGAAACAAAAATTATGGCCGGAGAAAAAGCATTTCATAAGTCAAAGAATGAAAGACCAGTCAACCTTAATGCAGGACAGGAGTTCAGTGCTGCCGACAAGAAAATCATTTTATCAGGAGATGAAAATGCAATTCTTCGCGTATTGCAAACAACAGACGATAAAGATCTGAAAGTTTTAAAAGCTACAAGCAGTGATGTCAAATACAACGACCCATTGATTGAGTCACTTTCCAAAAGAATGTTCGCGACTGTACGTGATCCCAATCACCCCGGTGTAGGCATCGCAGCGCCACAAATCGGTATAAATAAAAATCTAATCTGGGTACAGCGGTTTGACAAACCAGATCAACCATTTGAATTTTATGTAAATCCTAAAATTCTATGGCGCTCCAAACTGAAACGTAAAGGCGCCGAAGGCTGTCTTTCTATCCCTAATCGTAAAGAGGATGTATTACGGAGTTATGCTATCCGCCTACAATACATCAATAAAGAGGGTAAAGTTATCGAAGAAAATATCGAGGGTTTTACTGCTGTTATTTTTCAGCACGAAACGGATCATCTTTTCGGCATTCTATTCCCAGATCGGCTGGAAGAGCAAAGCAAAGAAGCCTATGCGCCGTTGAATGACAAGATTGAATTTTCTATCCAACCCACAACGTTGACGCCATAATTTCTAGCCCCTGTATCAAGGGCCAAATCATAAGTATATAAATTGTGATTTGATGATAGGACAAAAAGAGCCCCCATGAACGAATTCGTTCATGGGGGCTCAATATTTATTATGGAATCTACTTGAGTTAGATCAATCCTTTTTCGGCCAATAACTCCGCTACCTGAACTGCATTTGTTGCAGCGCCTTTACGTAAGTTATCTGCTACTACCCACATGTTAAGGGTATTTGGTTGAGATTCATCACGACGGATACGTCCTACAAAAACCTCATCTCTGCCGTGCGCATCCTTTGGCATTGGATATTGTAGTGACGCAGGGTCATCAACAACAATACAGCCACTTTGCGCCGCTAAAGCTGCACGTACATCATTCAAATCAAAGTCGTTTTCAAATTCGATATTCAATGATTCAGAGTGTCCTCCCATAACCGGAATACGCACTGTCGTTGCAGTTACTTTAATAGAGTCATCACGCATGATTTTATTTGTTTCCAAAATCATCTTCATTTCCTCTTTCGTGTATCCATTTTCTTGGAAAACATCAATATGCGGAATAACGTTCAAATCAATCTGATAAGGATAAGCTTTTTCACCATCTTTTCCAGCACGCTCATCCATTAACTGGTTAACGGCCTTAACACCAGTACCTGTTACAGATTGGTAGGTAGAAACTACAACACGTTTGATTTTATATTTATCATGTAATGGCTTTAAAGCCACCACCATTTGTATGGTTGAACAATTCGGGTTTGCAATAATTTTGTCTTCAGCAGATAACACATCGCCATTTACTTCTGGAACAACCAACTTTTTCGTTGGGTCCATACGCCATGCCGAAGAATTGTCGATCACTGTAATTCCAGCTTCAGCAAATTTAGGGGCGAATTCTTTCGAGGTATCACCACCCGCAGAAAATAACGCAACATCAGGTTTCAAAGCAATAGCCTCAGATGGTGTAACCACCTTATACTTCTTTCCCTTGAATTCAATTTCCTTACCCTTACTACGCTCTGAAGCTACTGGAATTAATTCTGTTACTGGGAAATTTCGCGCCGCCAACACGGTTAGCATCTCAGTACCCACAAGGCCTGTTGCGCCGACTACTGCCACTTTCATTTTTGTCTGTGTTTAAATTGTGTATATAAAATTGTTATTTGATTTTGTTTTTAGTTGATTCTCGAAGAATGAATTCTTCAAATTTAAAAAATATTCCCTAATTCCACTATTAAAATAACAAAATATTACTCCCTCTGCTAAAAATATCACAACATTAATAATTTTTCCTCCATAATTGCTAAAAAAGGAATCCGTGCATCCCATAACTATTGCTAAAAATCAGGATTAAAGCAATTCAAAAAAAATAAAAATTTTCGCTGCTTATTCAAAAAAAAAGAACAAACGATTGAAACAGTTTAAAATCTCATAAAAACAGTCCCAAGAGTCTAAAAATTAGCATTTTTTCCCTACTTCCTAAAAGGCCACAAAGTTGATAGATACTGAAAAGCCTTTATATTTGCATCATAAACCGCCATGGTTGAAATTTCATTTTTCATTACATGATGAAACGTAAATTATGTCAGGCTAGATCCTATTATATCGATAGGAAGAAACGAACGAAGCGATTCATTTATATTCTTGAGTATAGATCCTCAATATAGTGAAAGCGGGAGCTTCATAAAATAAAACTTACAAATGAAAGAAAGCATTATTATCATTGGTGCAAATGGCCAGATCGGCACAGAATTAGCTATTGCCTTGCGCAAAAAATTTGGTGCAGAGAATGTTGTAACCACTGACATTAGAGAACCGCAGATTAAAAGCCCTGATGAGAATTTCGAAATCGCTAATGTTCTTGACAAAAGTGGACTCGAGACATTATTTCAACAATATAAACCTACTCAAGTATATCTACTAGCTGCCATGCTTTCGGCTACAGGCGAGAAATACCCTGAAAAGGCTTGGGAATTGAATATGAATGGTTTATTGAATGTTCTTGATCTAGCCGTGAACTATAACGTCTCCAAGATATTCTGGCCAAGCTCTATTGCTGTTTTTGGACCACACTCTCCGAAAACAAATACCGAACAATATTGCGTAATGGATCCCAACACGATTTATGGCATCAGCAAACTTGCAGGTGAGCGTCTCATCGAATGGTATCAAGAACACCGTGGCCTGGATATTCGTAGTGTCCGTTATCCGGGCATCATTTCCTGGAAAACTGAACCAGGAGGTGGAACGACAGATTATGCAGTCGATATTTTTTATGAAGCATTGAAAACCGGGACATACGCCTGTTTCTTATCTGAAAACACAGCATTACCCATGTTATATATGGAGGATGCCATCCGTGGTACACTCGAATTAATGGATGCACCGAAGGAAAGCCTAAGCATTCGCCACAGTTATAACCTTGGTGGTATTACATTTACTCCAAAAGAACTTGCACAAGAAATTAAAAAAATTCTTCCTAATTTTGCAATCTCTTACATCGAGAACGATCCAAGACAACAGATTGCTGATTCATGGCCTGCTAGTCTAGATGATTCTTATGCAAGAAAAGACTGGAACTGGACGCCGGAATTTGACATCCAGAAGTTGACAGTCGACATGATTGAAAATCTTAAAAACAAAATATAACAATGGGAAGAGCTTTCGAATTCAGAAAAGAGCGGAAATTCAAACGCTGGGCCAAAATGGCCGTTCAATTTACACGTTTAGGTAAAGAAATCGCCATGGCGGTTAAAGAAAGCGGCCCTCACCCTGAAACTAACTCGAGACTTCGTACAGCAATACACAATGCCAAGGCAGTAAATATGCCCAAGGATCGTATCGAAGCCGCAATCAAACGTGCTTCAGAAAAAGATTCAAAAGGTTACGAAGAGTATGTATACGAAGGCTATGGCCCGCATGGTGTACCTGTTTTAATTGAAACTGCAACAGATAATACCAACCGCACCGTAGGAAACATCCGTAGCTATTTTACAAAAGCAGGTGGTTCATTGGGGAAAACAGGATCATTGGATTTTATTTTCAATCGTAAATCCATTTTCCGTTTTGCTGCAACAGACGAACTGGACCTCGAAGAACTTGAATTAGAGTTGATCGATGGAGGCTTAGAAGAATTGTACGTAGAAGCTGATGAAGAAGGCAATGATATTGCTGTCGTTCAAACTTCCTTCGAAGACTTTGGTAATATGCAAAAATTACTCGAAGAAAAGGGAATTGAAGTAACATCTGCGAAATTGGAACGTATTGCTTTATCGCATTCAGATATCACGGAAGAACAAGCTGCTGATGTCTTGAAGATGATCGATAAAATCGAAGAAGATGACGATGTTCAAGCAGTTTACCATAACATGGCTTAAGCTATTGAACCTATAAAACAATAAAAAAGAGCGCTAGTCGCTCTTTTTTATTTTAGGCCTCCCAGCTGCGTCAGAAAAATTACTACATTTGTAATAGACTATATTAAACTCATAACAGGATGACTTTTGAAGAATTTTTCATAAAAAAGAAAATTGATTTAAAAGCTTTACAAGCTGCAGATGGAACTTTATTTGAAGAGTTCAAAGCACATTATTCTGCTATGGGGGAAAAGAGTTTTGACCACAGCAAAAAGTTTTGGTTCAACAAGCTCCGAAAAAGCTTCCATCTATCAGAGGAGGAAACTGTTATTGCAAAACCTATTGTAAAGCAGGTTATCGCTGATACAGCGTCCGAGACCTCCAGTATTCATACGGCAAAACCAGCAGGCTTTAAACCGCGATTCAAGGCACCTCCTACAGCCGTAGAAGATGAAGTCAAGGCAACATCCAAAAAGGAAATAACTGATTTAGCGGAATCCACTCCTGATTCAATACCCACAGGATTCAAACCAAGGTTCAAAGCTGGTGTAACCAAAGCTCCTGATGTGGCCGCAAGCACATCTGCATCCGACGAAAAGACCGACGAAGCAACAACAGCCGCTCCAAAACCGACGGGCTTCAAACCGAGGTTCAAAGCTGGAGTAACCAAAGCTCCTGACGCAGCCGCAAGCACATCTGCATCCGAAGAAACGACCGACGAGACAACAAACTCCGCTCCAAAACCCACAGGCTTCAAACCGAGGTTCAAAGCTGGAATCACCAAAGCTCCTGACGCAGCGGCAAGCACATCTGTACCAGAAGAAAAAACCGACGAGGCAACAACATCCGCTCCAAAACCCACAGGCTTCAAACCAAGGTTCAAAGCTGGAATCACCAAAGCTCCTGACGCAGCGGCAAGCACATCTGTACCAGAAGAAAAAACCGACGAGGCAACAACATCCGCTCCAAAACCCACAGGCTTCAAACCAAGGTTCAAAGCTGGAATCACCAAAGCTCCTGACGCAGCGGCAAGCACATCTGTACCAGAAGAAAAAACCGACGAGGCAACAACATCCGCTCCAAAACCCACAGGCTTCAAACCAAGGTTCAAAGCTGGCGTAACCAAAACGGAAACTTCTGAACAGGCACAGCTGCCCGATACGAAAGATGAAATTAAGTTAGATACCAGCGTAAAGGCTGAACCTGAAAGCAACAGCACAGAAACACAGGAACCAGCTGCCAGTAAACCCACAGGCTTCAAACCGAGGTTCAAAGCTGGCGTAACCAAAACGGAAACTTCTGAACAGGCACAGCTGCCCGATACGAAAGACGAAATTAAGTTAGATAACAGCGTAAAAGCTGAACCTGAAAACAGCAGCACAGAAACACAGGAACCAGCTGTCAGTAAACCCACAGGCTTCAAACCGAGGTTCAAAGCTGGCGTAACCAAAACGGAAACTTCTGAACAGGCACAGCTGCCCGATACGAAAGACGAAATTAAGTTAGATACCAGCGTAAAGACCGAACCTGAAAACAGCAGTACAGAAACACAGGAACCCGCTGCCAGTAAACCCACGGGCTTCAAACCGAGATTCAAAGCTGGCATAACAAAAATTGACAAAAAGGAAGAATAATTTTCACTACATTTAGACTGATTTTTTTAATTATTTTTAAATTCCGATTAAAAACCAAAGACCAATGTTAAAGGAAGAAAGACAAGCATTCATTATACATCAGATTAACCTACATAACAAAGTTTTATCGTCAGATCTAAGTGTTCAACTGAATGTGTCTGAAGATACAATTAGACGTGACTTAAACGAACTCGCGGAGAATGGAAAAGTTCTAAAAGTCTATGGTGGGGCATTATCAAAATCTTTTCAATTCCCATTTCAGGATGGAAACGTATATGCCAAGGAGGCAAAAAAAGAAATTGCCAAGAAAGCAAGCACTTTAATCTCCAATGGAATGACTGTTTTAGTCGGAGGCGGGACAACCTTAATTGAATTAGCGAGAACAATACCCGATCATCTTCAGTGTACGTTTTTTACTATAAGTCCATTAGTTGCACTAGAATTGGCCGAAAAGCCAAACCTTGAAGTCATTTTAGTTGGCGGAAAACTTTCACGCAATACAAACATCGTTTCCGGAGCCCAAGTCGCTAATGAATTGGCAGATCTTAAGGTCGATCTTTGTTTGTTGGGAACAAATTCTCTTTCAGTAGAAGATGGGGTGACCGATTCAGACTGGGAGGTGGTACAAATCAAACGTGCGATGATTAAATGCTCAAAAAAAGTGGCTATTTTAAGTATTGCTGAGAAACTAAATTCAGTTCAAAAAATGAAAGTTGTGCCGTTACGTGATATTTCTTATTTGATTACCGATGTCAATCCAACTGATGTTTCCCTAAAAGAATTTGCGAATACAATTGCAATACTTTAATATTGCCGCTCATTTAATTTAGCATGTCATCGCAAACGAAAAATGACTCTTTAAAATCAAAAACAACAAAAGGACTGCTATGGGGTGGTATGGCCAGTATCATCCAGCAGTTTTTGGGCTTCGGCTTCGGCATCCTACTAAACCGTAAGCTAACAGCAGAAGATTATGGTTTAGTAGCTATGATCACCATCTTTTCTGTTCTCGCCTCCGCTTTTCAAGAAAGTGGATTTGTGTATGGAATTGTCAATAAAAAAGAAGTTGAACATAAAGATTATAACGCGGTATTCTGGACAAGTGTAGGAATTGGAACATTTATTTATATTGTTTTATTTTTTGCGGCTCCTCTTATCGCCTTATACTATAATCAACCAGTACTTGTAGAACTTAGCAGATTTACTTTTTTATCCTTTTGGCTAGGTAGCTTTGGTATTGCGCACAATGCTTACCTCTTCCGGAATTTAAAAATCAAAGAAAGAGTCATCACAGGCACCTTTGCGCTTATTGCATCAAATATAGTCGGGGTTTATTTAGCCTATAAGGACTACGCCTATTGGGCATACGCGATCCAAATTGTCTCCTATAGTGGTTTCAATATGCTTGGATTCTGGTATTTTTCCAAATTCAGACCTACTTTCCAGTTCGATTTCCGACCTATTCGCGACATTTTAGGATTCAGCAGTAAAATACTAGTCACCAATATTTTCATCAACATCAACAAGAATATATACGCAGCGATCTTAGGCCGGCATTATACCGCTGAAGAACTGGGATATACCGTGAATCCTAATCGTTGGAGCATCATGGCACAGAATATATTGACCAATATGGTCAATAATGTGACACAGCCCATTTTAAAGGAAATAGAAGATGATAAGGATAGACAAATTCGGGTTTTTCGAAAACTAATTTCCTTTACGGCCTTTTTAGCCTTTCCGATGTTATTTGGTTTAACAACTGTAGCACAAGATTTCATTACTATTGCGATCACCGATAAATGGGCACAAAGTGCCATATTTCTTCAAATATTTTGTATTGGCGCTGCATTTGATTCTGTAAGCAATGTTTTTTCCAACCTCATCATTAGCAAGGGAAAACCCGAAGTTTATATGCGGAATATCATCGTGTTTGGTCTGCTCCAAATCGCTATTCTATTCTTCGGCAAATCATTAGGTCTTGAACTACTCATTGGATTAACCTCAGCATTAAATGCCCTCTGGATATTCGTTTGGTATGCTTCCGCTAAACCTTATATGAATTATTCATTTCGTTATCTTCTGGCAGATATTTTTGCTTATGCATTATTGGCAGCTGCCAGTTGTATTGCAGCTCACTATGCCACCGCAGCTATCGCCAACCTCTATCTACGGTTTGCAAGTACAATTGGAGTGGCTGTATGTGCATATATCATTGTCAATAGAATCTTTAAACCCAGCATTTTGTTGGAATTATTCCACTATTTCCTAACAGTTATCCGAAAAAAATAGATGGCCAAGATTCTCACCATAATCGTCTCTTATAATTTTGAGCCTTGGATCCACAAGTGCTTACCCAGTCTATTGGATTCGAGCTACCCCACAGATATTTTAGTTGTCGACAACAATTCGGGAGACAATACCACACAGATCATAAAAGAAACGTATCCGACAATAAGACTAATAGAAAGTTCCGAAAATCTGGGTTTTGGAAAGGCCAACAACATCGGACTTGACATTGTTTTGAAGGAAGAATATGATTATGCATTTTTAGTCAACCAGGATGCCTGGCTGGATCGGGACTGCATCGCCAACTTAGTGAAAGTAAACGCAGACAATATCGGAATTATCTCGCCTATTCACTACGATGGAACCGAAACAACACTGGACCATGGTTTTGCTTTATATACAAAAAATGCTACTAGCGAAAATTCGCATCGCATTTGCTCTTTCGTCAACGCAGCATTTTGGTTTATCCCCAACCCAGTGATCAGAAAAGTCGGTGGTTTCGCGCCGATCTTTTTCCATTATGGAGAAGATAAGGATTATGCCAATCGCATCAAGTACTACGGGTTAAATATCATTCTCGCCGACAGGGCCAAGGCCTATCACGATAGACAACAGCGTAAAACAGACCGAAAAACCTTTCTGAAAAGCGAATTTGTATATCATTTGACAGAGTATTGCAATATCAATTATACCTTTGTAAGATCTTTTTCGATGGCCGTATTGGCGAGTCTGAAAAAAATGGGAGCTTCAATTTTTAAAGGTCATATTTTTGAAGCAAAAAGCTACTTAAACATTGCTTTTAGATTGCTGGGCAAATCGGGAGCAGTTTATCGTACTCGTCTAAGCAACAAAAAAGCATACAACAAAATCTATTGATAAATGAACAATATTGCTCCAGTCATACTTTTTGTGTACAATCGTCCTGATCATACAATAAGAACACTCTCAGCTTTAGAACAGAACAAGCTTGCAGACCAGACTACGCTTTACATTTATTCGGATGCTGCAAAAAACGAAAAATCTGTTCAAGCTGTTATTGAAGTCCGAAAGATTATCAACCAGTCCTGGAACTTTAAAGAAGTTATTATTGTCGAACGAGCAGAAAATTGGGGTTTGGCGGCCAATGTGATCGACGGAGTTACAAAAGTGGTTAATGCACATGGAAAGATTATTGTTTTGGAGGACGATCTGGAAACTGCTGTATTTGCCCTAGATTATTTCAATCAAGCACTGGAGCGCTATAAAGATCAAGATCAGGTGATGGAGATCAGCGGTTATGGTTATCCACTAAAAGATTTAAATAAACTGCCTGAGACCTTCTTTTTTCGGGTCGCCAATAGTTGGGGCTGGGCAACCTGGGACCGCGCCTGGCAACATTTCAATCCGAATATTGATGAACTTGTATCGGATTTTACGGCCGAGCAGATACATCAATTCAGTATAGAGGGAAAAGAAAACTTCTGGAAACAAGTGCAGGAATTTAAGGCCGGAAAGATCAACTCTTGGGCGATACGCTGGTATGCTTCTGTATTCAAAAAAAATGGGTTAGTTTTGTATCCAAGGAATTCGATGACACAGAATATTGGCAACGATGGTTCGGGTACACATACAGCTGCGGAAGCAACTTATCAGGTTACACTAGCAGAAAGCCCTGTACGGTATTTTCCGACGGAAATTTCAGAAAACAAGCAAGCTTATGAGGCCATCAAGTATTTCTATGCACATCGGAAAGGATCTTTATTCAACCGTGGCATCCGATTCCTGAAGAAGAAAATGAATAAATTCAATATATAAACAACATGTCTGCTCATCCCAAATTTTCGATTATAACTGTCGTTTACAACAATGTGCGTGACATAGAACACACCCTGAAATCTGTTGTCAATCAGAGCTATGATCATATAGAGTATATTGTCATTGATGGACAATCAACTGATGGAACATTAGAGATCATCCAAAAATACAGGGATAAAATCACCGTTCTACTCTCCGAAAAGGATAAGGGGATCTATGATGCAATGAATAAGGGATTAGCCTTAGCAACAGGTGATTATGTTCTTTTTCTAAATTCAGGAGATGAGATCTATGATCTCAACAGCATTGAGAATCTTGCCAAACTGAGCGATGACGCGGATATTCTTTACGGCGAAACTATCCTCGTAGATGACAATCGAAATATTATTGGTGAACGGAGGCACAAAGTTCCGGTTCATTTCGACTGGAAAAGCTTTCGATATGGTATGAATATATGCCATCAGGCCATCTATATCAAGCGGGAAATTGCCGAGCCATACGATCTCAATTATAAATTATGTGCTGATATTGACTGGGTTATTCGTTGTGCCAAAAAGGCTAAAAAAACAGTCAATGCACAGCAATATGTAGCCCGGTATCTTGTGGGCGGGATGTCAAAACAAAGACATAAGGAATCCTTGAAAGAGCGCTTCGCTATTTTCAAACACTACTATGGGACCATTCCCAATTTATTCAATCATGGCATCATCGCACTAAAAGCTATTTGGTACCGTCTTAATTATGGAAAACCCCAAGACTAATGTTAAATCCTGAAATCTTAACCGAGCTTGTTACAGTAAAGATGCCCTTTGGTAAATATCAGGGCTACACGTTATGTAACCTTCCTGAACCCTATCTAGTCTGGTATAACCAAAAAGGCTTTCCAAAGGGAAAGCTAGGCCAGCAATTAGCAACACTCTATGAAATAAAGCTTAATGGCTTGGAATACCTGCTCGAACCTTTAAAGAAAAGGTGACGACGGTCATTTTATTCCACTTATTATTTTTTGTAGCTTTGCACTAAATTTATTTTTAGCATTAAACGCCGTTTGCAGCGGTATCAATGAATATCATGACACAATATCAAACTTTGCTGTACTATTGTTACAGCCCTATCGAGGATGCCGAAAAATTTGCATCAGATCACTTAGAATTTTGTAAATCACTGGATCTAGTCGGTCGTATCATCGTAGCTGATGAAGGTCTTAATGGAACTGTTTCAGGTACTGTAGAGGCCTGTAAAAGCTATATGGATGCCATCTATGCTGATGGTCGTTTCGACAAAACAGAGTTCAAAATTGACGCTGTAAATGAACCGTCATTCATTAAAATGCATTGTCGCTATAAAGCCGAAATCGTTCACTCTGGCTTGAGAGATCCAAAAGAAATTGACCCTAACCGGCAAACCGGTGTGCACCTTGAACCGAAAGATTTCTTAGCCATGAAGGACCAAGAGGATGTGGTTGTATTGGATGTACGCTCAAATTACGAGCACAATGTTGGTCATTTTAAAAATGCTGTCACCCTAGATATTGACAATTTCCGCGAGTTCCCTGAGAAAATCAAAGAGCTTGAACAATATAAAGGAAAAAAAATATTGACATACTGCACAGGGGGTATCAAATGTGAGAAGGCATCTGCTCTTTTGTTAAAAGAAGGCTTCGAGGACGTTTATCAATTACATGGCGGAATTATCAAATACGGGAAGGAAGCTGGTGGCGAAGATTTCGAAGGCCAATGCTATGTCTTTGACAATCGTGTTACAGTTGATGTAAACTCTGTCAACCCATCTGTAGTATCGACTTGTTTTAACTGTGGCAAGCAAACCACTAAAATGATCAACTGTGCCAACCCGACTTGTAATGAACATTTCACACAATGTGATGAGTGCGGCTGGGAGATGGACGGATGCTGCTCAACAGCATGTAAAGAAAACCCCAATAAACGTGAATATGACGGAACAGGATATTATGTAAAAGTACCTCAACCCGTCAATATTGACAAAATCAGCAAAAGAAAACATAAAAATTTCCCGCCGAAAGTATCGGTCGAAGATTAATACGAATTGGACAAAAGTGATGAGGTCGGAAGCTACATACTTCCGACCTCATCACTTTTAAGATCTGCGTCATCTTAGCTTAATCCCGTACTAGCTTTTATCAGGACAAATAATAGCTTACTTTCCAAACATACCGGCTATCGAATCAAGAATATTTCCCTTCGCCTGTCCATCGTTATTTTTATCAAAAAAACTACCTGCCAGCCCGCCCAACATGTCCGTAATATTACTCCCTGCTGCTGGCTGCTCTGTTGTTTGGGCCTGTTCTTCTTGGCCACCGCCTAAAAAGGAACCCAAAATACCGCCCAACATACCACCACCAGCATTTTGTGATGTTCCACCACCTAGTACAGAACCGATTAGGTCACCAATCCCCCCGCCACTCGAAGCCTGCTTTTGTTGTCCTAGATACCCCATTACGATTGGAGCAAGTGTGGCCAGTACGCCTGTCACTTGAGAAGAGCTCAAGCCCGCTTTATCCGCAATATTCTGTGTCACGACTTCGGTATTTTGGCCAAACATATGGTTGACAATTTTATTGCCATCTTCAGATCCATTCTGCTCCGCTCCTCCCTGTCCGAATAGATCACCAATTTTATCGAGTATCCCGCTATTGCTATGCTGATCAATAGCATTGTCAATATTTTCTGCCTGCCCTTTGTTTTTCGCATTGTAGTTCAATGCAGCAATCATCAAAGGAACTGCTGCCGCTACAATCCATTTTGCTTTAGATTCACTGACACCAGTAATTTTTGAAATAGTCTCTATCGCTTTAGAGCCTACTCCGCCTGTAACTAAATCTGTTAAGTTCATAAGTCTTCGTTTATAGTTATATAATGAAGATAATAAAAATATGTTTTAGCTTTACCAATTTTTGGAATACGCTATATCCTATATAATAAATAAAGAGGCCTCAGCCCCTTTATTTATACCATCTATTGTTCAATTTTTGTCGAGAACTCATTTTCGATTTCACTCAGTGCAGAAGCCTTGGTCATTTCGATATTATTCTGAGATCGAGCAGATGTCCATCTTGCTAAAGATGTGTTATACACCCCTCCTAAACTGACAAAATAACCTACATCAGCTGTATTATATTTTAAGAAGATATTATTAGTTCCCGCCATAAAAAAAGGTTGCGACTTTAAGGATAGCGGATCAATAACGTCATAAAAATCATTGTTTGTAATACGGTAACCTTTCGTTCCATCTGTCAAGGCACCACCACCAGAGATATACATAACATCCACAGGTTTTGTTGCTTCTGTCACGTCCGTCGTATTAAACACTGCTATACCAAATGCATTACCACTATTAGCCATGAGTCCGCCAGTTTTGGTCCCAATACCATCGAAACCATCCTTAGCAACATAATCATAATTTACGACCCATTTTGCATTCGAAATATCTGTTGAACTCGATCCATTGATCAATTTATATTTTCCGCCTATATAGAAATACTGGCCTTTTGTAACAGTTCCAGAAGTGATATTCAGCTTATAAGTCCGCATTCCTCCAGTAGCCCAGCCTTTCGCAGGAACACCTGTTGGCGTAGAGGCATTTGCATTATTACTAACAATAACAGCATAAGGAGTTTTCGAAAAATCGATATCTTCAATGGCTAAAAGCTGAATATATTCATAATTTCCATCCCCTCCTTTTACATCGCTAGCGAAACCAGAAATAGCTACAGAGGTATGTTCAATCACCGAACTCAATTCCTGAATATCCGATTCTTTACGCAAAACTTCATAGGGAATGAGCTTACCCTCTGAATCTTGTTTGTTAAAGATCACACCAAAATAATTTGCAAGAACACTTAGATTTCTCTTAGCAAACTTTGCCGATGATTTCGTTTCCAAATTTAAATTACCGAACCCATCATTCAGCATTTTCTGGCCCTCTAAAATGTCTCCAGCAGCAGGTAATGGATTAAAACCGCCTTTTACGATTGCAACCAAAGTACTTTCATATTTATCCGGATTTGCCAAAATATCCTTAGCTGTCACGCGATTATTGGGAATTGGTTTATCCGAAGCGATCTTTACGATATTTGATTCCGCGATGTTTTTCAGCTGAAGAATACCATTTTCCCTGGTTAGTTCGCTCCCAACAATATTAATTTCCAACGAATCCCCTATCACGTAATTTTCAGCAGCCTTTCCCAAAGGTATTGTTATACCACGTAGTTGGTTCAGACGTCTACGATCTTGGATTACTAAATATCCCTCCGGAAAGTTTCCCTCCCGATGGTCGGAAACAACGACACCAGCAATTGTTGTAGATCCATCCAGATTATCTTTATTAATTTGTACAGGCTGTCCTTTATAAATGTTCCTGACGTCAAAAACACCAATATATGAACTAACTACGCCCCCAGGATAATTTCCTTCCTTGCTACAAGAAACAAGTGCCAGCGAGCCCATGAATCCTGCTATTATATAAAAAATATATTTTTTCATTATCTACGCATTAAAATTAAGAACCCAATTATGGTCTTTGCCACCAAACTTTTGTATCAATGGCGTCTTTGCCCTGTGTTTGCACAGCCAACTTATAATTAGTTGGATTTGCCGACTGAACATAGATCGGATAATTTAGTCTTGCCGGCATCTCACCATTATTTTTCAAGCCTGTTCCCTTAGGCAATTTCGGATAACCAGTTCTTCTAAATTCAAACCATTGCTGACAATCTACAAACAATAAGGTATAATACTTCTGTAAATGAATCATTTCCATCTTTTTCTCAAAACTGTAGCTGTCATCCCAATTTATATCGCCATTATTTAAGTAATCTTCAACAGACTCGGTATAAGTAGGCAGCCAAGTTGTGATCCCTTTCACCACCCCATCTTTATAAAGATCTCCCGGTTTATCCGTATAGAAACCTTTTAAAGCCAACTCAGCTTTAATAAATTGCACCTCTGCACAGTTCATAATCATACCTGTCAAAGGCTCATTCATCATCGTTCTAACCGCAATATTATTGACGGTTTGGTCATACGAATAAAAGTAAGATTGTTTTTCCCATCCTTCACCAGGAGCATATCCACTTGGGACCCCTACAAAATTTCCACTCACAGGGGCAATACCCAGTCGATTGACACCATTAGAACCGTAAGTAGGAATATTTATACGCGGATCATTCCATGCAACCAAATTATCAATAAAGAAACTCCCTAAAGAAGGTGTTCTAAAATCCTGTGCTCGCACATCCATAAACGGGGAAACAAAAGGTATAGTTCCAGTCCATTTGAGAATTGCAGAATCATCGTTACTCGTCATAATGGGATAAGTCGACACATTATCAACCAATATGTCGGAAATTTTAGCCTTAACAAAGCTAGCAACCTCTGCGTCCTGTTTACCCGAAACTCTTAGCAATAATCTCAAGAATAAAGAGTTGCCAAATTTCCGCCACTTACTTATATTGCCTGCGTAAATAGGATCATATTCTCCTTTAATCCCAGTGTTTTTTGCTAAAAGCGCATTAGCAGAGTCAAGCTGCCTGAAGAGATCCATGTAAATGTCTTTCTGAGCATCGAATTTTGGCTCAAGAATATCATCACTCTGCCCCTTTAATGCTTCACTATAAGGTATATCGCCGTAAGTATCCGTCAATATAGAGAATATCCATGTTTTCATGATCAATGCAATCCCCCGATAGGACGTATTATCATTCATTCCACCATCCGCAAGCTTATAAATTTCGTTAATATTGTTCAGCTCTGGATATAGTGAATTCCAAGGGCCATCTGCAACAGTATTTCTAATATCATAACGAAAAATACGATATTCTCCATCACCAATATTCACGGTAACCTGCATCAATTCATTATTAAATGAACGATTTCGTGACATATTTGAGGCTACTGCATCCCTAAATGCGGCCTGCATAAATTGATAGGGATAGGCATTTATACTATTGTTGGGGTTTGTATTGATTTCCTGGAAGTTCTTATCACAAGAATGCAGTAATACTGTTAAAGAAAGGAAAAGAACACCTAATCCAAGAAGTTTTATAGATGATTTCATAATGAATTAATATTAAAATCCAACGACTAAATTAACACCGTAAGTTCGTGTAGAAGGGAATTGAGCTATTTCAAAGCCCTTCACGATGTCTGTCCCAGATAATGTTCCAAACTCAGGATCAAAGTTTGGCCAATTAGACCAGATGACCAGATTTCGCCCATATACCCCAACAGATGCTTTTTGCAGTTTTAAACGATTGACAAAAGCTTTGGAAAAAGAGTAATCAAATCGGGCTTCTCTAAATTTGATAAAATTTGTGGAAAAGGTACTACCTTCAGCGTTATCCTGTCCATAATGTGAACGGTAGTACTCGTCGATATCCGTCGCAATGACATCATTTTTTCGATAAGTTCCATCTGCATTTTGAACCACACCATTTCCTATAATTCCACTATAACGTCCGGGCAGCGTATTCTTTGTTTTTCCCTGCTCAGCTAATTTGTAATGGGTCAAAGAATGTGAAACACCACCAAATTGCGCATCAAACAACAGGTTCAATCGAAAACCTTTATATTTAAATTCATGACCTAAACTTACTTTTCCTTTTGGAATGGTATTTCCAAGATAGACAACTTCATCAGTCAATAATGCAACACCGGTATTTGCGTCATAAACGATTTGTCCATCTGGCGATCGCTTATAACCAATGCCATACAAATCGCCCATGGATCCACCAACTTTAGCAACAAGCTGTCCTCCGGCAACAGGTCCAGTTTGCAGGATCATTGAAGAATCCGCTAAAGACATAATTTTATTCTGATTCATGGAAAATGTAGCAAAAACCTTCCAGCTGAATCCATCTTTAATCTTGATCGGCATACCATCTACAGCGAGTTCAATTCCTCTATTTCGTACTTCACCGGCATTCACCATCTTATATCTCGCGCCTGTAGATGCATCAACTACGCGTTGTAGTTGCTGATTAGAAGTATTACTTTGATAAACTGCCAAATCAAAACCAAAACGATCTCTAAACATACGAACCTCCGTACCGAATTCGACCGAACGAGTTCGTAAGGGTTGCAAATAGGGATTTACAATAACCGAAGGTATCTGTAAACCACCTGGATACTGTGGCCCTGAAGTTTCATAGGATGCATCAATCATATAAGGCTTATTTCCCCCATTTCCAACACCTGATACGGAGCCTCTCAATTTTGCATAGTTAATAATACGAGGTAATTTCCATACTTCAGAAGCTATAAAACTTGCATTTAGAGAAGGATATGTAAAATAAGTCCTTTTATCTGGAGCAAGCGCCGAAGCCAATGTACTTGCCCAGTCAACCCTATAAGTCCCATCCACAAATAGAAAATTTTTATAGGCAGCAGTAAATAAACCATAAAAACCATTTCGTTGTTCGTGGCTCTTATAGGGTAGGCTAAGCACCTGACCTTTTGCATTCGCCATTGTATAAACACCGGGGTAGGTTAGCGAATCGGCTCGCATTTCATCTTTATTGTAGCGATTATCGTTCGTACTACCACCAACTGTTGCTGAAACCTTCCAATCTTTATTGATTTCTTTATCATATTTCAATAAGAAATCTAAGGTCGTCTCATGGGAAAATATCGACTGTGTACGGTAGCTACCGAAAGGCATTTTTGCTCCAGCATCATAAGGTCGCTTTTGTTCTCTGTTCTCGTAGGCCATATCCATCGAGCTACGCAACATCAAATTCCAATTTTTATTAAACTGATAGCTTGCCTGAACATTCCCTGTGATTCCATGCCTATTCATCCCATTGATAAATTCTCTAGATATCGCGAATGGATTTTCAGGATAAGAAGAAAATGGATATTTAATCTTCTGTCCTTCTGAACCTTGCACCCAATAATCTTTTAACCAATTCATATCCGCATTGGGTTGCCAAAAAATAAACCAATACATTAGCGACTGATTTCCATATCCAGCTCCGGGTAAATTGTCAGACCATTTATTGGTATAATTTACTTTCGCATTAATTTGCAACTTATCGCTGACCTTAGAGTTTACCGACAAAGCAACTGTGTTACGTTTATATCCTGTATTGGGAACGATCCAAGTATTATTGACGTTTGTTGCCGAGAACCGTGCTGATGTCTTATCCGTTCCACCATCGATACTGACTGAATTAGTAAATGTTTTACCAACATCAAAGAAAGTTTTCAAGTTATCATATGGCTGCCAAAGTGTTCGTTCCGTTCCAACTTTCTGTGTAGCGGGGTCATATTGATAGAAATATTGTCCATCAAATTTAGGTCCATAGGCCGAACTAGTTCCAGATGTACTAGCACCATCCTCTGTTGTACCGTAAGAGTAATAATTCGAGCCTGCTAATCCCTGTCCATACTCATATTGCAAGTCAGGCATGCGGTTAATTGCTTCCAATGAAGTATTCGAATTTACCGTAACACCTATTCCCTTTTTCCCTTTTGCTCCAGACTTCGTTGTAATCATAATAGCACCATTTGCCCCACGTTGCCCATACAAAGCTGCCGCACTCGCCCCTTTTAGTACAGTCACATTCTCTATATCCTCCGGATTGATGTCGTCAATTCCCGAACCGTAATCAGCGGGCATATTGTCGGATCCCGTGCCATATGTACTTTCACCCTGATTAGCCGTTCTACGACCGCTACCATCATTTACAACAACTCCATCTACAACAATTAGAGCTCCTTTATCGCCATTAAGATCAGCTTCCCCTCTCAAGATAATCTTGGTCGAACCAGTAGGGCCTGCATTTGAGCGCATGAGATTCAATCCCGCCACTTTTCCTGATAAAGCGTCACTCCAGTTGTTGGAAAGTGCATCGGTTAATTGTTCTCCTTTTACAACAGTAGTCGCGTATCCTAACTCTTTCTCTTGTCGTTTAATCCCCAATGCAGTAACAACGACCTCTTCAAGTGCCTCAGATGTTGGATTTAACCCGATATGTACGTTGGCTTGAGCTACCTCGTAAGTTCTTGTTTGAGCCTCATAACCAATCATCTGAAAGCGAATTTTCCCACCGATTTCGATATCTACTTCAAAATTCCCGTTCCGATCCGTAGAACCTTTCGTCACTCCTCCTGAAAGTATCGATACTGATGCCAGTGGCTCGTTGGTTTTATTATCTACAACTTTTCCTTTAATTTTAATCTTCCCTTGATTAAAATAATGAAAAACGCCGTGGCCCTGTTCTAATGGAACCGCTGCCCCAGCTACATCCATATTGCAGGCAATCAATAATGCTGCAAATAGCACTTTCGAGGAGGAGTGCCGCAGATTAATTTGGATAGGGTTAATACTAAACATAGTTATTGGTGTAAATTGTTAATTTTCAATTTGGCACAAAAATATATCCCTAACAAAAAGTTTGCTTTAACTTAATGTTTTCTTTTTGTTAACAATTATTTCGAATAGTATTTCTTTTCATCACACTATTACGGTTTCAAATTTTAATAAAATGCTTCGAAGTCCACTTTGGCGGGAATTTAACGCATTAGGCACGCTTTAAAGCGATTTCTCCTTGGTTATTTTTTATTTTCAAATCGAAAATAATTAATAATATTTAAAAAACGAAATAAATCGAAATTATTTAAAGTGCATATCAAAATAAAAAAACGAGAGTGAATACATCCTAAAGGACACATAAGAGGGATAGAAAGACCGGCGAACTGAGGGTTATAAGGAAGTTTTAAGCAAATTTATCAGCTCCTTTAAGCAGCCATTTTAGTACTTCATATAGCTACGATAACTATACTACAACAATACGAGAAGCATACGGCAACTTTCCTGTATAACTACGACAAGAATAGATTCCAATAGCCACAGCTGCCAACTAGGCTAAGAATTGAGCGACCAAAGCTTTACCATCAAAGCTCCTGAAGAAAACAAAAGAGCCCAAACTTTCGCTTGAGCTCTTTATTACAATAGAAATGTAGACACTTAGGCCTTCTCGAAACTCCACTTCACATAGTTAATGTTTTTGTCATGTGCCAAATACTTCCTTTCGTAGTATGTTTTAATGGATAAAACGTCATCCACCAAGTCTGAATGGTAAAGATCCGTCGTTTCTTTATATTTTTTCAAATGCTGTAAATCGATCTGCTCCAGTGTGTAAGCATAGAAACCATCGTTATCTGTTTTCAAATTCATCATCCCCTCGGGTTTCATAATGATTTTATAACGATCTAAAAACTTTGGCCCTGTCAATCGTTTCTTTTCACGACTATCTTGCGGTTGCGGATCCGGAAAGGTAATCCAGATTTCATCAATTTCATTTTCAGCAAAATGTTCAAGGATAGTCTCAATTTGTATCCGAAGAAAAGCAACATTCCGAATCCCATCTTCCAAAGCTGTCTTGGCTCCACGCCAAATACGATTACCTTTAAAATCGATACCGATGAAATTTTTCTCCGGAAACAATCTCGCTAGATTAACAGTATACTCACCTTTACCACAAGCAAGCTCCAAAACAACTGGATTATTGTTACCAAATTGCTTCTCAGCCCATTTTCCTTTATATTCTTTGCCTGCGTCGAGTTGGATTACATTTTCAAAAGTAGCAACTTCAGCAAATTTACGTAGTTTGTCCTTTCCCATTTTTTAATAAATATCCCGCAAAAATAACCTTATATTCCCGCTAAAAAAAATAAATCTGAAGGACAGCACCAATACCGCCAATTGCGGAACAGTCCGAAGTCCGATAGCACACACATGAATGAATAAATCGCCCTCTTAAGGGCGATTTATATTGCATATAAAAAGCAATTTATCTAAGTTTGCAGGAATCAATAACTTATCGTGGAGAAAGACGCTAAAATTTACATAGCAGGCCATCGCGGCATGGTCGGATCGGCAATCCATCGCAAATTATCGGAGCTTGGCTACAACAATATTGTCACACGCACATCTTCCGAATTAGATTTGCGCAACCAGCAAGCGGTCGCTGATTTTTTCGATCAGGAAAAACCTGACTATGTTTTCCTAGCCGCAGCCAAAGTTGGAGGGATCATGGCGAACAACACCTATCGCGCAGATTTTATCTACGAGAATATGGCTATACAGAATAACGTCATCAAATCTTCCTACGATAATAAAGTTAAAAAATTAATGTTCTTAGGTTCAAGCTGTATCTATCCAAAAATGGCACCACAGCCTTTGAACGAAGATATGCTACTTACGGGCACACTGGAACCTACAAATGAGCCCTACGCAATCGCTAAAATCGCCGGAATAAAAATGGCAGAAGCTTTTCGGGATCAGTATGGATGCAATTATATCTCCGTTATGCCAACGAATCTTTACGGAATTAACGACAATTACCATCCGCAAAACTCACATGTCTTACCGGCCTTGATCAGAAGATTTCATGAAGCTAAAATCAATCAACTCCCTGAAGTTATTATCTGGGGAACAGGAACCCCCTTACGGGAATTTCTCTTTTCCGATGACCTGGCAGACGCCTGCGTCTTTTTAATGAACAATTATGATGAGAAACAATTTGTCAACATTGGCATTGGCGAAGATCTAAGCATTAAGGAGCTTGCCGAATTGATTAAAGACGTTATAGGCTACAAGGGCACTATTTCCTTCGACAGTTCCAAACCAGATGGAACACCACGAAAACTCATGGATGTCTCAAAACTACATGCACTGGGTTGGAAACATCAAGTTAACCTCCGGGAAGGCATCCAACTAGCTTATGCGGATTTTTTGGAAAAAGAAGCAAACGCTTCCGAATAAATCCAACACGATCGCATTAGTAGGTTTCGCTATAGGAAGGAATTCCGTACTCGTTAACCTCATCCTTGATAACCGCATTTTCAGCTTGGGCAGCTTTATTTTTTTTCTTTTTGGGACGAATAAACTGCGTTAACTTGCTAAGGAGGCCACTGATTTTATCTTGATTGATCTGGCCGACAGCACGCTCTGACAACAGCAACATCAACGCTTTCTTAAAAACACCGGTATTTTTTAGGAACAACCTATTCATAACAAAAGGCACGCCGATACGTAACGTCTTCGTTAGCCAATCGGAATCTGGATTGCTACTTTTAGAGAACAGCTGCTGGACAATATTTACCCCCGGAATGTTGTCTTTTAATGTATTGAAAAAGCGAATTGGGGCCTCTATTTTATTGTTGAGCAAGGTAAATTGAGTCTTAAGATAGACTTCTTGCTCATTCTTAAGGGCTTTCAAACGGGAAATCTCAGCCTTAAGCTCTTGTAGGTTACGTATTTTAGTATGTTTATTATTCATTTGTAGCCCTTTCTCTATCAAGTTTTTCCTTATGTAGATCTTCTTCTTCCTCCTCAATCTCATCGTTCCATTTAGCCAAAAAACGTCGGATAGAAAGATCCATAAATTTGGACTCTAACATCGGCTCAAAAACCCGTATTAAGATAATAATCACCAAGAAAATACCCGCTGTCGCCAAAAAGCCCAAGGAATAACTCCCCAGTAATTCTCCGAGCCAAAAACCCAGTGCCAGGCATAAAAAAAACAGGACAAATAACGTGAATATCAGCTTTGTCGCATCAACCACAAGGCTAGCGATCAATCGAGAAGAACGCTCAATTGTCTTTAATTTGACA
This sequence comes from Sphingobacterium siyangense, assembly GCF_023277505.1. NCBI lineage: Bacteria > Pseudomonadati > Bacteroidota > Sphingobacteriia > Sphingobacteriales > Sphingobacteriaceae > Sphingobacterium > Sphingobacterium siyangense. Next base: position 6,257,512 of record NZ_CP080574.1, read on the forward strand.
AGCTTAAACTGGGAGTCAATGTACTCTTTGGTTTTTTGAAATGTACCGCTAAGTGAAAATTTTTCTTCTTCCATGCATCTTAAAATTATTCAAGCTATTTCAATGTCTAGTTTATAAAACGAATCCTGTTTCGGCTCAACGCCGGCAACTTTAATTCCCTATACTAAAAGAAAGGTGTTATCGTAAAAATCTATCCTAGAAATAGCCTGATGATATGTATCCTACACCAATTATTCATACGAATAATCTGCGAACTATGCATGTTCGATGATATCATCATCTAGCACTTCTTCGGTCTGATTTAATTTTCCTTTTAATGTAGAAACAATTTTCTCTTTAAAATCATTCAATTGATCGAATTGTTCTTCCGCTCTCTCACGAATAGCATCACTCAAATCGCTTAATGAATCATTGATTTTATCTCTCGTATCCGACCCCTTGTCCGGAGCAAATAAAACTCCCAAAGCTGCACCTGCAGCAAGACCCGCTAACAACGCCAAAGCTACTTTACTTGTGTCATTCATTTCTTTTTCGTTTTAAAGTTCTAATTCTATTACGATGATCTAGTCCTCGTTTATAATACAATTAACAGAGCAAATCGTTTGCCAAACGCGGCTTTTAATCCATTATTTACAAGAAACTATATCTTCCAATATAATCATTTTTTGATAAACTTCGATTGACTTTCAATAATTCACCAAACAATTATTAACCCGTTCAGTTTTTTAGTATCTTTAAATCAACCCATTATAAAAATTATGCTAAATAAAACCTATTGCAGTGCTGTCTATGGAATCAATGCCTGCACCATTACCGTTGAGGTAATCGTATCTACAGGCCTACATTATTATATTGTAGGATTGCCGGACAATGCTGTAAAAGAAAGCTTAAGACGTGTCGAAAGTGCCATTACTTCCTGTCAACTTCACATGCCACGTCAAAAGATTGTTGTCAACTTGGCACCTGCAGACCTTCGTAAAGAAGGTTCCAGTTACGACCTATCAATCGCAATCGGCATATTGGCCTCCTCCGGGCAAATGACAAATGAGCTTCTGGCAGATTATCTCATTTTAGGAGAACTATCATTAGACGGAAGCATTAAGCCCATCCGCGGTATTTTACCCATCACCTTACAAGCCCTGAAAGAAGGCTTTAAAGGGCTTATTTTACCACAAGAGAACGCAAAGGAGGCCGCTATTGTCAGGGGTGTCGATGTTATCGGAGTAGAAAATCTCAACCAAGTTGTTGATTTCCTAAATCATAAGCTGAAAATTGAACCAACAAAAGTTGATATTCAAACTTTCTTTCATACCGATACAGCGAATTACGATGTCGATTTCTCGGATGTTCAAGGACAGGAGAATATTAAAAGGGCCCTGGAAATTGCCGCAGCAGGTGGTCATAATCTTATTTTAATAGGTCCCCCCGGCGCAGGAAAGACTATGTTGGCCAAAAGATTACCGACGATACTTCCACCCCTCAACATGACTGAATCATTGGAAACCACCAAAATACACTCTGTATCTGGAAACCTAAAGACCAAGGAGTCTCTCTTGACTATGCGGCCGTTTCGTTCTCCGCATCATACCATATCCGACGTAGCTATGGTAGGTGGGGGCTCCAATCCGCTGCCTGGTGAGATTTCACTAGCACATCATGGCGTACTGTTTTTGGATGAATTACCGGAATTCAAACGGAGTGTACTCGAGGTCATGCGGCAGCCTCTCGAATCGCGACAGATTACCATATCAAGGGCAAAACTTACGGTAGATTATCCTGCGAGTTTCATGCTGGTAGCCGCCATGAACCCCTGTCCCTGTGGCTATTTCAATCATCCCGAAAAGGAATGCATATGTGGCAGCAACACCGTACAACGGTATTTAAGTAAAATATCGGGACCTCTTTTAGACCGCATCGATCTGCATATTGAGGTGACGCCTGTACTATTTGATCAACTGAGCACAACACGTAAAGCCGAGGACAGCCGTGCTGTGCGAAGTCGGGTCATTCAGACACGAGAAATTCAGAAAGAACGGTTTGATTCTTTTCCAGACGTTCATTGTAATGCGCAAATGAGTACACAATTGACCCGAGAAATATGTCAGGTTGATGAGGCCGGAAGGAAATTACTTAAAACAGCTATTGAACGCCTTAGCTTATCTGCGAGAGCATACGATCGAATACTCAAGGTTGCTCGTACAATTGCTGATATGGAGCTGAGCAAAAACATCGAGAACCATCATCTGGCCGAAGCAATCCAGTACAGAAATTTAGACCGGGAAACCTGGGGCGGAAAATTTTAGAACTGAGCCAGACAATGCTTAATAACCCAAGGAAAACAAATAATCGTCAAGATCACACCTGACAATGCACCAAAGAAATGAGCATCGTGATTTATACCATCTTGTGCTTTTTTTGACGCCCACACACAGTAACCTAAAAACAAAAACGCAAACAGGTAAGCAGGCATCGGTATAATCATCATCACACCAATGGTACTCTTCGGATCGAAAAGAATGTAGCTGAACAAGACGGCACAAATTGCACCTGAAGCACCTAAACTATAGTAACCCGGATTATTTTTTTGCTGAATGATCGTGGGAATATCACTCAGAATTAAACTACCGATATAGATCACCGCAAATAAAATATGTCCGTATTGACTTGCTTCTGCAAGTATACGCTCTAAACCAAAAGCAAAATAGTAGAAGGTAAGCATATTAAACAGCAAATGCCCCCAATCTTTATGGACAAAACCACTGGTAAGGATGGTATATACCTTTCGATTACGTGCGATACTATACGGGTGTAACATCAGTTTGCCGTAAAGTTGCTCATGTGAAAATGTATAGATACTGGTAGCGAGTGTAAAAATGAAAATAATACTCGCAACAGGCATTTCTGTTAGATAAAATAATAGCATAGTAGTTCTTAGAATCGATCCTCTAAAAGTAAAACGTAAAGCTCTTTTGGCCCATGTGCTCCCAAAACCAATCTTTTCTCTATATCAGCCGTTCTTGAGGGGCCGGTAATTGTCGAAATCATTGTCGGGATTTCCTGACCGTAACGCTTCTGCATATAGGCTAAAGCATCCCGTAGATCCCAAACCAATTGCGAAGCTTTAGCAATAACAATGTGAATTGGGGGATATATACTCAACCTACGTCCTGAAGCATTTGCATTACTCACCATCACACTGCCATTGCGTGCAACTAATGCTTCACATGATGTAATACTTGCATTTGCTAATTCAAAATCTTCCGCTGTTTTTAAAAAAGGAAAACCATATGGACTGAGCAGATTTTGAACACCTTGTTCCCAAGCGTATATATTTTTAATATTATTCTCCTCAGTCAATGAAATCAAATTTTCAATCAGACCGATCTCGCCATCACAATACAGAAACTTGCCTCCCGCAGCAGTCAATTCGCGAACAAAAACAATATCCACCAACTCATCCTCTTCTTTATAAAGTGGTGTTTCTTTGAAATTGGGATGTGGATTATCGTTTTTCTGTAGTAATGCCTGACGTACCCGTTTTAACATTACCTCCTTCGCTGTTGCGTTCTTCACGTTCATGGCGCAAATATATATAAATGCAGCGCTAGATGACTCTAGCGCTGCAGCATTCAAATTAATTCAAATTATTTGACGGTGTTTCTGAGCTCTGCCCTTCGCTAGATCGCGCTTCGTCCGGGTGAACATCCAACGGTAGATCTGTCTGTGGAACTCCGCCACCATCAGCACCATTCACAAACTCCTCGTAAGTAGTCTTAGTTTCAAATGGGCGTTTACCTAATATCTCTTCCAAGTCTGATTGAAAAAGTATTTCTTTTTCTAATAGCTTTTCTGCTATTTTAATCAAACCTTCACGTTTGTCCAGCAATAACTGTTTCGTACGTGCATAGACATCACTAATTAAGTTGCGAACCTCTGCATCAATCAACTCTGCCGTTTTGTCAGAATATGGTTTTTGGAAAGATGCCTCAGAACTGTCTCGGAAAGAAACATTTCCAACTTTATCATTCATACCATAGATTGCAATCATCGCATAAGAAAGTTGCGTGATACGCTCTAAGTCATTTTGAGCACCTGTTGAAATTCTTCCAAAAGTAATATCCTCAGCGACACGCCCCCCCATAGTCATACATAAACTGTCTATCAGTTGCTCTGTCGTATATAAGAACTGCTCACGGGGAAGATATTGTGCATAACCCAAAGCAGCAACACCGCGAGGTACAATAGATACTTTCACCAAAGGATCGGCGTGTTCTAAAAACCAGCCTGCAATAGCGTGCCCCGCCTCATGATAAGCAACAATACGTTTTTCTTCCGGAGAGATGATTTTATTCTTCTTCTCAAGACCGCCGATCACACGATCAACGGCATCTTGAAAATCCTGCATATCAATCTCTGGTTTATTTTTACGGGCAGCGATAAGCGCTGCTTCGTTACATACGTTGGCAATCTCAGCTCCTGCAAAGCCTGGTGTCTGCGCCGATAATTTCTTTGCATCGACCTCAGCTGATAACTTCAACGGCTTTAGATGTACTTTAAAAATTTGCTCACGGCCAATTAAATCCGGTTTATCAATAGAAATTTGACGGTCAAAACGTCCCGGACGCAACAACGCTGTATCCAGAACATCAATACGGTTAGTAGCCGCTAAAATAATAACGCCCGAATCAGTACCAAAACCATCCATCTCCACCAATAATTGATTCAATGTATTTTCACGTTCGTCATTACCTCCCATCATCGAGTTTTTACCACGAGCACGACCAATAGCGTCAATCTCATCGATAAAAATAATACATGGAGCTTTCTCTTTCGCTTGCTTAAACAAGTCACGAACACGCGATGCACCTACCCCCACAAACATTTCGACAAAGTCAGATCCGGAAAGTGAGAAAAATGGCACTTGGGCCTCTCCGGCTACAGCTTTAGCCAATAAAGTCTTACCTGTTCCCGGAGGCCCTACAAGCAAAGCTCCCTTCGGAATTTTACCCCCTAGATTGGTATACTTACGTGGATTTTTTAAGAAATCCACAATCTCCATAACTTCCTGTTTTGCCTCCTCAAGACCGGCAACATCATTAAATGTGATATTGATCTGCGATTCTTTATCAAACAGCTGAGCCTTTGATTTACCAATATTAAAGATTGCACCGCCGCCGCCGCCAGCACCGCCGCCCATACGACGCATCAAGAAAATCCAGATTGCGGCCAAGACCAACAATGGCAACATAAACGTGATAAACCAACTTGCCCATGGATTAGAACGATCGTCATAAGTTAATTGGACCTTTGGTGTACCAGGCGCCAAATCTGCTTGCGAAGCAGCTAGCTTTTTCTCCAAAACATCAGGAGAGGCATCCTTAAAAATATATTGTGGTCCCTTATCTTCTTGACCGGATAAACTTGGAAGTGGATCAGCAGTTTTTGTAGCATCCTTAAAACTTGGATTATCTTTCCAGCCCTTTTTCAGATACACCTCAACCTCGACAAGATCATTCTTCTTGTAGGCGACAAGGCGCTCAACAGAGCCCGTATTTAACATGCGTGTCTCAAAATCGCTATAGCTAACTTCCTTAGCCGGGTTCTCTCCTATAACATATTGTAAGGCAAAAAAACCTAACAACACGGCAATCATAAGCCACACAAAATTGAATTTTGGTGGTTTTGGGGTCACCTTACTACTCGGGATTTTTTTCATTATATCGTAATTATATTTTCTTTATAAATTATTTTATTGAAGGCAATTAGGCGCTTTGGAAATGCTGTACTTCTGCATCTCCCCATAAATCCTCGATACCATAATGCGCTCTTTTTTCGGTCTTAAAGATATGTACAACCACATCCACAAAATCCAAAATCAACCATTCTCCATTTGATTGTCCTTCTTTATATTGGGGTTCTTGACCAAATGCCTTATAGACTTCTTCTTCGACACTCTTTGCTATCGCATTCACCTGAATGTTAGAATCTGCATGACAAATCACAAAATAATCGGAAACAGAACTGTGAAGATCTCTTAAATCCAAGCGAACGATCTCGTTTGCTTTCTTTTCTTGCATACCGTAAACGATAATTTCTGATAGACGTTGGGACAATTCTGAACTTTTATTTTTACTCATTAAAAAATGTGATAGTTTTGACTTAATATTTATTTAATACTTTCAGTTTGCAAAATAACAATATTTCGGGACTTATCATCGGTCAAAATACAATATATCTTGACAAAGTCGCCTCTACAAACGATTATCTCAGGGAATTATTGTCAAATTTCAAGCCACTAGCTGAGGGGACTGCCATTTTAGCAGAAGAACAATTTCAGGGTAAGGGGCAGCGGGGAAGCTCCTGGGTCAGTGAACCCGGGAAAAACTTAACGACATCGATCCTCTTAAAGCCTCATTTCCTACCAATAGCACAACAATTTGCACTTTCAGCTACTATTGCCGTTGCAACCGTCAATTGGCTGAAAAGCAAAATCGAGCAGCCTGTTGCCGTAAAATGGCCCAATGATATTTACGTCAATTCAAAGAAAATCACAGGCATTTTAATAGAAAATAAATTAAAAGGCAGTAAAATCGACAGCGCTATTATCGGCATCGGTGTAAATATTAATCAAACTAATTTTGACACAGCAACAACAATAACCTCGCTCGCCTGCCTGACCGATCGACAGGATTACAACAGCAAGGCCCTGGCTCAGGAGTTGTTCCAAGTGATCCAACAGGAGTACCTGACCCTTTATAACGAAGGGGCCGAATATCAGTTAAGCCGCTACAACGCCTTATTGTTTTGGAAAGGTGAAGAAAGACCATTCCTTATCGATGGCATCAAGAAAACCGGCATCATTCAACGGGTATCTGGCGAGGGGAAACTATGCGTTCTTCTGGAAGACACCCTTCGCGAATTTGATATCAAAGAAATTACACATCTTATTACCTAATCTTTACAAAAAAGGCAGAGCCCATTTTAGAATTGTCAAACCTTTGTTCTAAATTTGTCAACAGCGTGATTAAACCTTTATTCACACGAAGCATCAAAGAACAATAACACACTGCAATAATTGTAGCGGAAAAGGAAAAGAACAAATTAAATTCGGATGAAAAAGTTAATACTGTTAATGACTGCAGTAATTTTTGCAGTTACGGGAGCATTCGCTCAGATTCACAAACCTGTAAAATGGACTGTGGCCAGCAAAAAGTTAAATAATAAAGAAGCTGTAGTTTATGTAAAAGCTACAATCCAAAATGGATGGCACATTTATTCACAAAATGTGAAAGATGGCGGGCCAATTCCAACTTCTTTCACCTTCGCCAAAGCTGCTGATTATGCACTGGTCGGTAAAACTGCAGAGCCGAAACCAAAAGTAAAACATGAGGATGTATTTAAGATGGATGTTGGTTATTTTACAAACGAGGTAATTTTCCAACAAAAAGTAACTTTAAACAAAGGAACTGCCACCGTTAAAGGTACTGTAGAATGGCAAGCATGTGATGCATCACAATGTCTTCCTCCAGACGAATATGCTTTTGCTGTGACAATCAAATAGTAAAAATGATTCTACACGGATAAATTAATAAGGCGATTCTCATCGCCTTTTTTTATTTTTGACCATAACATCAGAAATTCATACGCATGTTAAAAAACACATTCATTCTACTTTTAATTGCTTTTTTCAGCCTTTCTTTAACTACAGCAACTTTTGCCTCAGCACAAGATAGTTTAACAAGTACAGAAGGGCTTCAATTTGAATCATCACCGGATACAGCTACTGCTGTTGAAGCGGTACCCGAGGATCTAAATTTTACAGCTTCACCTGACACGATGGTTAGTCAAGATAGCAGTAAAATAGTTCCAACTAAGGCAAACGCTTCCTCAGGGAATCAAGAATCAGGGAAAAAATCACTTTGGAGTATCTTTATTGCTGGATTAGTTGGCGGCTTCGCAGCGCTGCTCATGCCTTGTATATTCCCAATGCTCCCACTTACCGTAAGCTATTTTACAAAACAGGCCGGAAGCCGCGCAAGCGGTATCAGCAAGGCACTTCTATATGGTCTCTTCATCATTGTGATCTATGTCGCTTTAGGAATGATTATTACCATTTCGTTTGGTTCGGATGCGTTGAATGCTTTATCGACAAATGGGGTATTTAATTTCCTATTCTTCCTCTTATTGGTTGTTTTTGCCGCGTCCTTTTTTGGTGCTTTTGAAATCACGTTACCAAGTTCTTTCGTCAATAAAATGGATGCCAAATCCGACAAAGGCGGTCTTGTAGGGCTTTTCTTTATGGCATTCAGCCTTTCACTGGTATCTTTTTCCTGTACTGGCCCCATTATTGGCACCTTATTGGTCGAAGCGGCCTCAAAAGGAGAACGCTTAGGTCCAGCAGTCGGGATGCTCGGTTTTTCTATAGCACTAGCAATTCCTTTTGGCTTATTTGCGATGTTCCCTTCGATGTTAAAATCCCTACCAAAATCTGGCGGCTGGCTAAATTCGGTGAAGGTTGTACTTGGCTTCTTAGAGCTCGCACTAGCGCTGAAATTCTTATCAAATGTAGATTTGGCCTACCATTGGAATTGGTTGGATCGAGAAGTGTTCTTATCGTTATGGATTGCCATTTTTAGTATGATGGGCTTATATCTTATTGGAAAGATCAAGTTTTCACATGACAGCGAATTAAAATTCCTCTCTGTACCGAGAACTATTCTCGCTATCATTGTATTTTCCTTCGTTATCTATATGGTACCGGGACTGTGGGGAGCTCCCCTAAAATCGATTTCAGCCTTCTTGCCACCTTCGGCAACACAGGACTTTGACCTGTCGGCAGGAATAGTAGCCGCTCCTTCACACAATGATGGTAAGGTTAAAAAATATGCGGAGATTTTTCACGAACGTGGTACACCAAAAGGATTTGATCCTTATTATGATTATGAAGAGGCTCTCGCAGCTTCAAAAGAACAGAATAAACCGGTATTAATTGATTTTACAGGCTGGAACTGTGTCAATTGTCGAAAAATGGAGGCAAATGTCTGGACTGATCCCGCGGTTGCCAAACTACTGAAGGAAGAATTTATTATGGCCGAATTGTTTGTCGATGATAAAACAGAATTACCGGCAAACGAACAATTCGTTTCAAAATATAGTGGCAAAAAAATCAAAACTATAGGTAATAAAAACAGTGATTTCCAAGCATCAGCTTTCGACAGTAATTCGCAACCGCTCTATGTCATCGTCGATGCATCAGGAACAGTATTGGTTCCAAAAACGGGCGCAAACTATAATGTCGCAGAATATACTGCATTTTTACAGAGCGGAATTGATGCCTTTAAGGCAAAAAAATAGTCTGTATACGCTGGAGATATCCGTCTGGAATGATACATGATAAAAAGCAATTATTAAATTTGCATTATCTTTAGTTCACGCTTAGATGAATTGCACTTAAAAAAGCTATTGCTTGTTCTTAATAGCGTTATCGGCGACTTCCAATAACGGAAATATAATTGTATATACGCTTAAAAATAGCTAAGTTTGAGTACGTATGAGTAACATTAAAAAAATTGCTGTTTTGACATCTGGAGGAGATGCTCCAGGAATGAATGCTGGTATCCGTGCTGTTGTTAGAGCGGGTATCTACAATAATCTTGAAGTATTTGGCGTACGCAGAGGTTATGATGGTCTAGTTAATGGTGAGATTATCCCCATGGATGCTAAATCTGTAGCCAATATCATACAACGTGGTGGTACTATCCTAAAAACAGCCCGTAGCGAGGCCTTCAAAACTATTGAAGGACGTAAACAGGCGTATGAAAATTTACGCAGCCACGGTATTGATGCCATGGTTGTCATCGGTGGCGATGGTACATTTACCGGTGCATCCAAGTTTATAGAAGAATTCGACTTTCCTATCATTGGGCTTCCGGGCACAATTGATAACGATTTGGCCGGCACAGACTTTACGATTGGTTATGATACAGCCATTAATACCGTTATTCAAGCTGTAGACAAAATTCGCGATACTGCTGAGTCTCATGATAGACTTTTTGTGATCGAAGTGATGGGGCGCGACTCCGGTCTTATCGCCGTTCGTTCTGGTATAAGTACCGGTGCTGAGGCAGTTTTGGTTCCTGAGTTCGAGGTAGACTATGATGCGATCATGAAAAGACTTGACAAATCCCGTAAAAATAAATCATCCCGCATTATTATTGTTGCTGAAGGTGACAAAGAAGGCGGCATGGTTGTTTCGGAAAAAATCAAGGAAAATTTTCCGCATTACGATGTTAGATTATCAATTTTAGGACATATTCAACGTGGCGGAAGCCCAACATGCATGGACCGCGTGCTAGCCAGTAGGCTTGGAGTTGCATCCGTAGAGGCTTTACTACAAGGTCGCAGGGGTGAAATGGCCGGACTGATTTGCAGTGAAGTAAGATTCACTCCTTTTAAGAGCGCCATCAAGCATAACGTAAAAATGAATGAAGACCTACTTCGTATCATTGAAATTCTTTCTTTGTAAGTGATATAAGTTATTCTTAACTAACAATAAAAAAGAGTATACATTGTGATGTATACTCTTTTTTTATGCCTTTCATTGCTAGATTGTCCAAACCCTTTAGGCAAAGGCCTGACACCTAAACTATCATGTGACATAAAGCCACAATAGTACCATATCCGGCACAGTTGTTATTTAAGCAAATTATTGAGGTACTCTTCAGATACCGGAGGTAACTGAATGGCTTGGCCTGCTTTCGCCATCGAGTCAGCAAAATGATTCGTGTTGCTGATCGCCTGTTCGTAGGCCTTCACAACCTGTTCCGATAAGTGCAATACCTTAGGATCTTTGAGATCAACACGGTATTGATTATTTTCCAGTGTAACATGCTGATAAAAACGATATGCAGCAGCTTTTAGTTGGCCCAGCTCCTGTTGCGATAACTGATCGATTCTGGCATTAGGCGGCAGCGTGACATCGATAAAAGTCGTGTCTTTAGCCAATTGATCAATAGCATGATCCAAAGGAATGGCATGCAATGCCTCTAGGTTGACAACGGGAATCCCCTTACCCTGATCGCCACTGCAGGAAGCAAGAACCATCCCCAAGAATATGCCCAAAATTACTGTTTTCTTCATCTATATAATTTTTATTGCCACAATTGCTTTAGAAATCCCATTGCTCAACTTGTTTAAACTCAGGATTCATCATCCCCTAGTTGGATTGTACACGAGGATATAGTAGTTCCAAGTGATCATTCGCGATAGCAGCAGGCGAAGTTAGTGAATTCCCTCCACGTTATCACAGCCGCTAGCGCAGTAACGATGAAAGCGCAGGTTGATCAGGACAGCTATTATTAAATAGAAACCCCTAATTGTAGACCCAGCTCACCTGAGTATAACAATTAGGGGTTATTCAAATGCCTAATGGCAGTTATATACCGATTTATTTTAGCAATTCAGCTAACTTAGCCTCCAAAGCCTCACCTCTTAAATTTGATGCTACAATTTTACCTGAAGGATCGATTAAGAAGTTTTGCGGAATACCACGTACTTCGTACAACTTGACCGGAGCCGATTTCCAACCCTGTAGGTCCGAAACGTGTGGCCATTGTTGTAAATTATCATCATGAATAGCTTTCACCCAAGCATCTTTTTTACCCGGATTGTCCAAAGAAACACCAAACACGGTAAATCCTTTGTCTTTGAATTTATTGAAAGCCGCAACGACATTCGGATTTTCGTGGCGACAAGGACCACACCAGCTTGCCCAAAAATCCAATAAAACATATTTACCTCTTAAAGAAGATAGGGAAATATTCTTTCCTGTTGTGTCTGGCAATGTGAAATCAGGCGCTACCGAACCAACAGCAACTGCTTTCAATTTCTGGATACGCTCAGCCAATTCCTTACCTTTTTCAGAATTTTTCAATTCAGGAGACAATTTCTCAAAAGAAGTCACATATTCATTGACGTTCTCACCGCTGACATTCTCAGACAACAAATCCAACGTGTACCAGCTTTTTGGGTTTTTGTTAATAAATTCAGCATCTGCTTTTTCCATTTTTTCGGAAATCTCACCAGCCTGTTTTTGCAAACCTTCGATGAATTTAGGATCCTGTTTTTGAGTCTCCGAAGCCGCATAATATTGTTGGTTCAACGCCTCGAACGCATCTGTATGAGGTTTCACAAAAGCCTTGTATTGCGTCAGATCATCATTGAGCGCTGTACCCGAGACCGTTGCGTCTTTGAACCCTTTGGTTGCATCGACTTTGATAACTCCTTTAGAAAGATACAGCTGTGCTGTTTCAGGCTGCTTTTGACTATTTCTAAGTTCAGCAAAAGATAAGCCTTCCGGTGAATAGATCATCATACCCTTCGTTGGCGAAGCCACCTGTCCGTTGAACTTAAACTCACCTTTTACAACCGTTGCTGAATCTGTCTGGCGAGTTCCATTGGCAGCATATTGCATAAACACTTTCGCTTTGTCCGACGTCGTGTTTACCTTTCCTGTAACCGTGAAGCTTTCTTGTGCCATTAACAAGGCTGGTAAAAAGCTTAAACCCATTAATATTCCCTTTTTCATAATTATATACTTCCCATAAATGTAAAACATTTCCGTTTCACTGTCGTCCTATTTAACATTATTTAGCAAAGTTGTTACCAACGTCCTGAAGCACCGCCACCGCCAAAATCACCGCCACCGAAACCGCCAAAACCGCCACCTGAGCCGCCGCCGAAGCCACCGCCACCACCTCGGCCGCCACCGCCGCCAAGACCATTCAGCAATGTCCACCAAAAGATATCAGAAGCGCCACGTCCATTCATCACACGGCCGCCTCCACCACCTCCACCGCGGCCACCGCGATTGGAGAAAATAACAATCAAGAATATCACAATAATAATGACAAACATCACCGAACCTGATCCCTTTCCTTTCGGTTGTTTTGGATCAGCTTTGTATTCGCCTTTTGTGTAGGAAATTAGGGAACTGGTCGCATCGTCGACTCCTTTGTAGTAATCCCCCTGACGAAAAGCCGGCTTGATATCATTTTCAATAATACGATATGCAATGGCATCGGGGACAGCCCCTTCTATACCATAACCTGTTTGAATAGTTACCGCACGATCTCCCAGCGCTACCAGCAACAGAATACCGTTATTATACTTTTTATTCCCAATACCCCATTTTTTCGCTAAACGGACTGCATAATCAGAAATGTCATAGCCGCCGGTTGAATTCATCATAACCACAGCAATTTGCGTAGATGCGGAATCCTCAAATGCCAATAGCTTCTGCTCCAATAATTGCTTCTGACTTGCTGTCAATGTGTTTGTATAATCATTGACAAGTCTGTTTGATGTTTCTGGGAAATCTTGACCCAATACTGTGGCTATCGACAGCATACAAAGCAACACAGCCATAGCAGGGATTCGAATCCGAGAAAATAATCTCGATACAAATTTCATCCTATTATTCTCTTTTATTCATTTTTATTTGCCTTAAGCAGTCTTCATGCTCCTAATGGCGTTCGGTGAATCCCAAAGTCGGGTTTATCACAATTTTTATCAATCTATTTGCGAGACAGGCGATAGCAGCTCGGGGTTCTTGCTGGTCACTTAACAATTAACGGTCTCCAAAAACAATATCATTTGGAAGCTCATTGATGTCATCGTGTTCACGCGGAAAGAATTTTGCCAATTGTTTACCCGCATGCTCGATCCCTTTGACCAAGCCCTCAACAATGCGATCCACCCGAAACTCCGCCACCATAAGATCTTTGGTACTGTTCCAAAAATCACTTTCTACACGTTGGTGGATTCCCTTATCGCCAATAATGGAAAATTTATGATCCTCAAGCGCGATATAGATAAGAACACCGTTTTTCAACGTGGTCTTATGCATGCCCAATTTGGAAAAATAATGTGTTGCACGATCATGTACCTCGTCGGGGCAATGATTTTCTACCACTACACGAATCTCACCGGAAGTCTCGTTTTCAGCCACATTAATGGCGTGAACGATCTTCTCTTGTTCTTCAGAATTTAATGCCATAGTCTGTATACGTTTGCACTTCAAAACCAGATTACCAGACGGTTATTCCAGACTCAAAGTATCTAAAACTAGTTAAAACACGATAAAAAAATGGATGATGTGCTTCTACGAAAGCCGCATCATCCATCGTCCTGTTCATTACTAACAATTTACTATTAGAATGATACCGTTGGCGCTTTATCCGAACCCGGGGCTGCAGTAAATGTACCTTTCGCCTTAAATCCGAACATACCCGCCATTAAATTATTCGGGAAGCTACGTACGGTGGTATTGTATTGCTGTACCGCTTCATTGTAAGATCTACGTTCTGTTGAAATACGATTTTCAGTACCTTCCAACTGTGCCTGTAATTCCAAAAAGTTCTGATTTGCCTTCAAATCAGGATAAGCTTCAACCGACGCTAAAAGACGACTCAACGAACCGCTGAATTCATCCTGAACTTTTTGAAACTTGGCAATATTCTCCTCAGACAAATCATCGGCATTAATCGTTACCGAAGTTGCCTTAGCTCTTGCCTCTACAACGGCTGTCAATGTACTTTCTTCGTGCTTTGCCGCTCCTTTTACCGTATTAACCAAATTTGGAACTAGATCCGCACGACGTTGATACGCATTTTCAACTTGTGCCCATTTTCCTTTAACATTCTCATCTTGTGAGACCATCGTATTGTAGCCACAGGAGTTTAATGATACTAATGCAAATAAACCACATAGGGCGACCAAAAATCTTTTAATTTTCATTGTTCAAAGAATTAAATACTATTCAAATTATACGGTTACACTATCAAAGCATATACCAAGCTCTCACTAAGATAAGAATATTTTTATTTCCAAATCTCCAAATAGCCAATAATCATTAACTTTGTCTCGGTTTTGGGATAAAAACCCAGCCCTCATACTATGCAAAAAGAAATCGAAATTGCGATACTTCCAGAAAGGATCGAGGACGAACAGTACATTATACAGCAGGGCATAAAAGCTTTACGCGTTCAACCCCAGCAAATCAAAGGTTATAAAATCCGGAAACGTTCAATTGATGCCCGAAGCAAGCAGGTGGTCTACCGGGCAAGGGTTATCTACTATATCGATGAACTGCCTGTTCCTGAAATCTACGAAAATAATTTCAAGTCTGTCAAAGACGGCAAATCCGTTATTATTATTGGAGCAGGCCCTGCCGGCATATTTGCGGCTATTCGCTGCATTGAGCGTGGGCTCAAACCAATTGTAATCGAACGCGGTAAAAAGGTCCAAGACCGTAGGCGCGATCTCGCAAAGCTGAACCGGGAAGGCATCGTAAATCCCGAATCAAACTACTGTTTTGGTGAAGGTGGGGCCGGAACTTACTCCGATGGGAAACTATATACACGTTCCAATAAAAGAGGTGATGTAGACAAAGTGCTCAATCTTTTTGTCTCCCATGGTGCTACGACAGATATTCTAGTCAATGCACGGCCACATATTGGCACAAATAAACTACCGCATATTATTGAAGCAATGCGTGAGAGTGTTATTGAATTTGGCGGCGAATTTCATTTTGATCAACGTGTCGACGACATTTTAGAATCTTTCGGTCATGTGCGCGGTGTCAAGTTAGCCAGCGGCGAAGAATTTAAGGCCGATCACGTCATCGTAGCAACAGGACACTCTGCACGGGACATTTTTGAGCTTTTTCACCGTAATAACTGGCTGATCGAAGCCAAAGCCTTTGCATTGGGTGTGCGCATCGAACATCCGCAGTCAATCATTGATCAGGCGCAATACCATTGTCAGGTTAGAAGCGAGCATTTACCCCCTGCATATTATAGTTTGGTTGAGCAGGTTAATGACCGTGGGGTATTTTCATTCTGCATGTGCCCAGGTGGCGTTATCGCTCCCTGTGCAACAGATTTAGATGAAATCGTTGTCAACGGATGGTCCCCATCCAAACGAAATAATCCGCACGCCAATTCAGGTACCGTTATTCAGATTAACCTTGAGGACGTTGCCAATGCACATAAGGATCCTTTTGCATTACTTAATTTTCAGAAAGAGATCGAGCGAAAGGCTTTTGCCGTAGGTGGCGGTAAACTTGTTGCTCCCGCACAACGTATGATCGACTTTGTCGAAGGGCGTGTATCGATGGATCTGCCAGAAAACTCCTACAAGCCCGGAACAGCCTCTGCAGATCTCACCGAAGTGCTACCTGCTTTTGTTCACGAAGCATTACGCGGTGCACTGCCAATCTTTGGCAAAAAGATGAAAGGGTATTATACCAATGAAGCCATTTTGGTTGGTGTAGAATCACGCACATCTTCACCTATTCGGATTCCTAGAAATAAAGAAGATTTACAACACCCTCAGGTCAAAGGACTTTACCCTTGTGGTGAGGGTGCAGGTTATGCCGGAGGCATCATTTCAGCGGCTATAGACGGTATTAATTGTGTTGATGCGATCAATTTAAGTTAACATTTTTTGTTTTTTCTCTTGCAGAATACGAATAAATGCCTTACTTTTGTAGCATCAACGCGAAAGTAGCTCAGTTGGTAGAGCACAACCTTGCCAAGGTTGGGGTCGCGAGTTCGAATCTCGTCTTTCGCTCTAAAAAAGCTTCCAAAATTTGGAAGCTTTTTCTGTTTGATAGTACTACCCTTTCTTTTTTTCCAGCCTCCTAATTGGACCATCGAAAAAAGATAATACCCAATATACTAATATAAAGAGGCCCTCCTATCTATTTATCGATAGAGGCTTAACAAGAAAAAAGCGAACACGCTATAAAACCCAAGGTTTATAAGCGTAAATTGTATATAAAGACAAGTACATGGTCGTACAAAACCACAGAAAGATACCACAGATCCAATTGTTTCTATAAAAAATGGCGTTTACCGATACGGTAAACGCCATTTTTTATAGCTATATAATCCTAAATGGATTTAATTTGTTCTTAGGCTTTCTTCCACAAGTTCTTCAACATATTTGCGAACAACCTCATTAGAGAAACGTGTAGTTACGTCAAATGCAAATGCATGTACCAACAGGATACGGGCAGATTCTTCACCAATTCCTCTTGCTCTCAAATAAAATAAGGCCTCATTATCAAACTGACCGATGGTACATCCGTGTGAACATTTTACGTCATCTGCAAAGATCTCCAGTTGCGGTTTGGTATAAACCGCCGAATTGTCTGACATCAACATATTATTGTTCTGCTGAAAAGCATTTGTTTTTTGAGCATCCTCACGCACAAAGATTTTTCCATTGAAAACTGCAACGGATTTGTCCTGTGTAATATTTTTATACCATTCGTAAGACTCACAATGTGGCTTAAGGTGGTCTACGATGGTATGATTATCGACCAATTGATCACCTGCAGTTAAATTGATTCCATATAAATGGCTCTCCACATGCGCTGCATCCAAGCGAACATTGATATTGTTACGGATAAACGAGGCGCCAGGAAAATTACAGTTGTAATTATTATAAAGGCTATCTTTTTCTTGGTATACCTCTGTATGATTAAAGTAACGACTTACAGATTCTGCGAGCTGCAAATAATAATGTTGTACTTTAGCGTTCTCTTTGACGATAATCTCAGAGACCTTATTGTGCACATTATTTGCGGTACCTTCTGCAGTGATAAAGCTTTCGATCAATTCAAGTTCTGCATTTGGCTCGACAACGATCAAATTACGTGTTTGTGCAAAGAAATCCTCTTTTCCTGTAGCGACATGAATAATCTGTATTGGTTTATCAAGTACAACTCCCTTTTTCAAATGGATAAAAACACCATTTGTAAAAGCAGCCGTATTCAATGCGACCATAATATTGTCTGACTTGTCCGCATATTTAGCAAAATGGCTCTCAAATGCAGGCTCTGAAGTGGCTTCATCCATTGGAATAACCGACAGTCCCTTCACATTTTCTAATTCACTTACCGCCAACACATACTGACCGTTCACCAAGATAATGCGGTAAGCATCCAACTGAGGAATCTCCCCTGCACTAAAGTCTAAGCCTTCGATATCCACATCGACATCAAGCGCATAAGGCTTATTGATAATACTGTGGATGTTTGTATATTTCCATTCTTCATTCTTAACGGTGGGAAAGCCTGCTGCTTCGAAACGTTCGAATGCAAGTTGGCGGGCCTCCACGAAAAACGAAGGTTCGTCTGAAACGCCTTGCTCTTTGAAAGCTCCCAACACTTGTTGAAGTAATGATTCTGAAACTAATGTACTCATGTTATTTTTTAATCAAATCGCCAAAATTCTCTTCCAATCCTATTTACTCAGGTAAAAGATTAGGCGTTTTGTGTATCATATTCTTTTAACCAATCGTATCCTTTTTCCTCGAGCTCCAAAGCCAATTCTTTAGGTCCCGATTTCACGATACGGCCATTGTACAATACGTGAACAAAATCTGGAACGATATAATCCAACAAACGTTGGTAGTGTGTAATAACAATAAAAGCATTGTCTTTAGAGCGCAATTGATTCACGCCATTTGCAACGATACGAAGGGCATCGATATCCAAACCAGAATCTGTCTCATCCAAAATAGATAATTTCGGATTCAACATCGCTAATTGAAAAATTTCGTTACGCTTTTTCTCACCACCGGAAAATCCTTCATTTAAAGAGCGGTTAGCCAAATTAGCCGAAAATTCAACCAATTTTTGCTTATCTTTTACCATTTGTAAAAACTCCTTCGCTTCCATTGGAGGAAGGCCTTTATACTCACGAATATCATTTACAGCTGTTTTCAAGAAATTGATATTCGATACGCCCGGAATTTCAACAGGATATTGAAAAGCCAAAAACAGCCCTTCACGTGCACGGTCCTCAGGTGAAAGATCCAATAAATCTACACCGTCCAATAGTGCAGAACCTTCACTTACTTCATAGGATTCACGTCCGGCCAATACATTACCCAATGTACTTTTACCAGCACCATTTGGTCCCATAATCGCATGAACTTCTCCAGCTTTTACTTCTAGGTTTAACCCTTTTAATATTTGTTTGTCTTCTACAGACGCATGTAAATTTTTAATGCTTAACATTTTATTCGTATTGAGTATGGTGTAATGTAGCATCATAAACTACATTCCCAATGATTTTTTATCTATCCTACTGAACCTTCTAATGAAATTGCCAATAATTTTTGAGCCTCTACAGCAAACTCCATTGGCAATTGATTTAATACTTCCTTTGCATACCCGTTGACAATTAAACCAACAGCTTTCTCAGAATCGATACCACGTTGATTCAAATAGAATACTTGGTCTTCACCGATTTTGGAAGTAGTCGCCTCATGCTCTAATTTGGCTGTCTTATTTCTATTTTCGATATAAGGGAATGTATGTGCCCCACATTTATCACCGATCAATAAGGAGTCACATTGGGTAAAGTTACGTGAGTTGTCTGCATTTGGGCCGATTTTCACTAAACCTCTATAACTGTTGTGGCTCTTACCGGCAGAAATACCTTTAGAAATAATTTTAGATTTCGTGTTTTTACCCAAATGAACCATCTTCGTTCCTGTATCAGCTACCTGATAATTACGTGTCATGGCCACAGAGTAAAACTCGCCAATAGAGTTATCACCCTTTAAAATCACACCAGGGTATTTCCATGTAATTGCAGAACCAGTTTCTACCTGTGTCCAGGAGATTTTACTGTTATCACCTTTACAGATTCCACGCTTGGTTACAAAGTTATAAATACCACCTTTTCCATCTTTATCACCAGGGTACCAGTTTTGCACGGTAGAATATTTAATATCAGCATCGCGTTCGGCAATCAATTCTACTACCGCAGCATGCAGCTGGTTTTCATCACGCATAGGTGCAGTACATCCCTCCAAATAAGAAACATAAGCTCCCTCATCTGCAATGATCAACGTGCGTTCAAATTGTCCGGTATTCTGTGCATTGATACGGAAGTAGGTAGATAATTCCATTGGACATCTAACACCTTTTGGAACATAAACAAAGGATCCATCCGAAAATACTGCAGAATTCAACGCTGCATAAATGTTATCCGTCTGTGGAACCACTGTACCCAAATATTTTTTCACCAGGTCAGGATGCTCTTGCACGGCCTCACCAAATGAACAGAAAATAACACCTTGTTCTTTTAATTTCTCACGAAACGTTGTTTTGACAGATACCGAGTCAAAGACAGCATCTACCGCCACAACTCCTGCCAATACTTTTTGCTCATCCAAAGGAATCCCCAGTTTTTCAAAGGTAGCAATCAACTCAGGGTCAACCTCATCCATCGAATTAAGCTGTGGTTTTGCTTTTGGGGCTGCATAATAGGAAATCTCTTGAAAATCAATTTCAGGAGCTTTGAAATTCTGCCAAGTAGGCATTCTTAACGTCAAGAAATGACGGAAAGCTTTTAATCTCCATTCCAATAGCCATTCAGGTTCATTCTTTTTTGCCGAAATAAAACGAACCGTATCCTCAGTAAGGCCTTTGGCTGCAATTTCCATTTCGATATCTGTCGTGAACCCGTATTTATATTCTTCGAGCTCCAGCTCTTTTAACAAATCGTCGTCTTTAGTACTCATATTGCGCTCTCACGGTTTAACTAATTTGGGAGGGCTTCACCTCCGCACCTATCGAACTGCAAAGTTACAATTTCAAAGCCAATAAAACAGCATTTAATAGCACCTTACAAAGGCATTTTTAATAAAAAAATGACATTTATCACTCCATTTCATTAAAATGAGCACATTTCAATCGATTATGACAGTCAAATGATTTTACATCGATTAAAATTATAACTAAACACATACAGTATAACTAAAATCTATTAATCATCAATAATTTTGTATATTTTTAAATTTCCAAATATAATTTTGTATATTTACAAATACTATTGATTATTAAGACTTAAGATATGCCCTTTGCACCGGATAAAACAGATTTAAAAATTCTTAAACTATTACAAGAGAATGGTCGTATAACTAATTTGCAACTCGCATCTAGCATCGGACTATCTCCC
Organism: Sphingobacterium siyangense; assembly: GCF_023277505.1. Taxonomy (NCBI): domain Bacteria; kingdom Pseudomonadati; phylum Bacteroidota; class Sphingobacteriia; order Sphingobacteriales; family Sphingobacteriaceae; genus Sphingobacterium; species Sphingobacterium siyangense. The sequence continues at coordinate 6,278,553 of NZ_CP080574.1, forward strand.
GCACCAACTTTAGAGCGTGTACGAAAACTGGAAAACTCTGGCTTCATCAAAAGTTACCATGCTTTTGTAGACGAGGAGAAACTGGGACTTGGAATCAAATCGTTTATCCAGATCTCACTCGATTTCCATACACATAACGCTATCCCTGAGTTTGTTGCTGCTGTCAAAATGATACCCGAGGTAACCGAATGCCACCACGTTACAGGCAATTGTGATTTCATCCTCAAGGTTTACGTAAAAGATATTAAAGCTTATGAAGGTGTCATCATGGAAAAAATCTCCAAAATACCTTTTGTAAAGACATTCCAAACCATGATGATTATGTCAACCAGCAAAAAAGAACCAATTATTCCTTTAGAATATTAGGTAGAATATTAAACGAAGGAATAAGTCGATCAAAAATATCATTACCGGAATCTCGCTTTTGGACGCATTTGCTCCATGCGACGATCACCGGCAATGATGTTTATTTAACGCAAGACAAAACTTAAACCAGGCGCCAATCAATTGGGGCTTTACCGTGTTCCATCAAATATTGGTTTGCACGTGAAAAATGCTTACTACCAAAAAAACCACGATAGACAGATAACGGTGATGGATGAACCGCCGTTAGCACAAGATGCTTCTTCGCATCGATGAGCACACTTTTCTTTTGGGCATAACTTCCCCACAACAGAAATACGACATGTTCACAACGCTCCGAAATGGCATGAATAATACTATCTGTAAAAATCTCCCAACCTTTCTTCTGATGGGAGCCTGCCAGATGCGCCTGCACTGTCAATGTCGCATTTAACAACAGTACACCCTGTTTGGCCCAATAGGTCAAATCGCCAGCACGCGGCTCAACAAAACCGGGTATATCGTCTTGCAATTCCTTAAAGATATTTTTTAAGGATGGCGGCAAAGCAATCCCTTCTGGCACAGAGAAAGACAAGCCGTGCGCCTGCCCATCATTATGGTAAGGATCCTGCCCTAAGATAACTACTTTTACCTGGTCCAATGGCGTCAGCTTAAAAGCATTCATCACCAGATCTGCCGGTGGAAACACTTTCGTTTTCTGACGCTCTTCTTGCACAAAAGTAGACAGCTGTTTCATATAAGGCTGACCAAACAAAGGCTTTAGCACAGGAGCCCAAGAATCATCGTATTGCTTTTCCATACCCCAAACATAAATAAAGTTGCATATAAAGGCAAATTTATCCACATAAGCTCTTCTTAAGGGACTACAGCAAAAAAACACGAGCACATCTTGTTTATCCATATTCTCTTCAGGGGGAAAAACACATTTTTACAAAATAACCACCTGAACGAGTTGCTTAAACGATGAAATTAACGGATATTTGCAGAATTAAATTGAATACAAATATTTTAAACAAAGATTTATGTCAAATCTCGTTAGAATCATTATTTGCAGTGCATTGCTGATCGGAACAGTTGCCTTATTCTGGACTGGAAATTGGGGATGGGGAATCTTAGGTATCCTGATCACGATCTTAGGCTTTGTTACTGTATTTTTCCACGAATATATGCTGATTGCGCAATGGTATATGCGTAAACAAAATATGGCCGCAGCTGAAAAATGGCTACGTAAAATCACCAACTACGAAAAGCAATTGATCCCACAACAGCACGGTTACTACAATATGCTGATCGGACTGATCGAATCACAACGCGCACCTATGCAATCCGAAAAATATTTTAAGAAGGCATTGGCGTTGGGCTTACATATGGATCATAATATCGCTTTAGCAAAATTAAGCCTGGCAGGTGTAGCAATGGCAAAACGCAACAAGCGTGAAGCCGAAAAACTACTTCAAGAAGCGAAAAAAGCAGATAAAAACAAATTATTGGCCGATCAGATCAAAATGATGAAAGACCAAATGGGTATGATGGACAAACAGCAGATCAGATACAATCGATAATATTGAATAATCAAAAAAGCTTCAAAGTATAACTTTGAAGCTTTTTTGCTCAAGAGCCAAAATCTATTTCTTTAATGGAATAGAAACTTCCAAAAACTCCCCCTCTTCCGTGCTACTCTCAAACACCAGTTTAATCAGATCCGGCTTATCCGTTTTCTTCCAATCCTTAACAATGACCTGTATATCCACAGGCTTATCTTCTTCTAGCAAATAGTGCAGATAATTCTGCTTATCTTCAAATTTAACCAAAACATTTCCCATCTGAATCGTTGAAAAGAAATGGGGTTGTTTCTTCTGATCCAACACTTGCGTGGAAAAGGTGTTCATTTTATATTCTCGTGGATCGGTACTATAAGATATCGCAAACAAATTGATCACCAGTTCATTCTTACCCTCATCGAAGTGAAATTCCCGCACATCGAATTGAATATCGTCAAAAACCAGCAATGAATCTGCCGACTGAGCCTTTACAAGCCCACCTCCAAGAAAGAGGATCAAGACAACAACATATCTAAAAAAAACATTCATATCATATTATATTTAAAAAAGCCACGATCTTCGTGGCTTTAACTCGTATTATTTTATTGTCTTAAAATTATGCTCGCAATCGATCGGCAGATCGGATCAACTTTTCATCTTTACGTACTCCACCCATCGCTAACGCACAGAAAATAATCGAAATTGGCAACAAAAAGAAACCTACCCCGATATTCCCGGCACCTAAAAACTGGCTCACGGTGGCAAGATGAGTACTTGCAGACGAGTATAACCAGATTGCAAATAAGATGATCGCCACAATCTCCACCCATATAAGCAAAAGTTGAACTTTACGCTTTTTAAATTTAAATATCGTAAATAGCGGAAGTCCTCCCAATAACACGGTCACCACGGTCTGGAAAATATAACCAAATCCCCCCTCATGTACAGACTGGCCAGCAGCAACACTATACACACCAGTCACCTTCACATTCTTTCCTAAACCCACTAAATCGCTATAATTAACATAGGGAAATAGAAACAAGCCAAATATGACTAATCCTGCTATCAGCAAATAAACAGTTTGGATACGTTGAATCATAGTTTAATTTTTGTATATCAACAAACTTAGATAAATTGATTTTCATATGCAATATAATTGCGACCGAAAAAACAACCAACCCTACAGCTCTATAAACACCAAAACAATCAAACCTGACATTTTGTTGTATTTTTTTACATCATATCAAAGGGCTTCTTTTTAGAAAGCTTTATCTTTGCGAAAAAAAAATACCATGTTATACATATATGGAGCAACCGCTCATGCTAAAACTGCGGTAGATGTAGCAGAAGATTTAGCGATTGAAATTGGTGGTCTTATCGACAAATCGCTACTAATTGAAGATGTATTTGATTATGAGGTTCAACTTCATCATGAATCAAAAGGCACGGAAGAAAATTTCTTTGTCGCAGTCAAGAATCCTGGTCTTCGCCAAAGAATTGTGTCAGAAAACGCAAACTGGAACTTCCAGACCCTCATCCATCCTAAAGCCTACGTATCAAAAAGAGCCGAAATTGGTGAAGGCACCATTATTCTCCCAGGCGCTTCGATCGCTCCAGATGTACAAATAGGCAACCACTGCGTTATTGCCGGTTCCGCCGTTATCGAAAGCAACACCATTATTGAAGATTTTGTCAACATCGGCCCAAATGTCTCAATCGGAGCAAACGTTCTAGTCGGTCGAGGTTCAGAAATTAAAGCAAATACACGTATCGAAGACGAAGAAACTATCCCCAAAGAGAGTATTATCGCTTAATTAAATCCCTGCGGAATGAAACTGTAAGTCGTATAGTTTTTTATAATAACCATCGAAAGATAGCAATTCCTGATGCGTTCCGATTTCCTTGATTTCGCCTTTATCCAACACAATAATCTTGTCCGCCTTCTGAATGGTGGACAAGCGGTGGGCAATAACAATCGATGTTCTTCCTTTCATGAGGTTATCAATTGCATGTTGGATCATTTCTTCCGTTTCGGTATCAACAGAAGAAGTCGCTTCGTCCAAAATAAGAATCCGAGGATCGTGTACCAAAGCCCGTATAAAAGAAATCAATTGTGCCTGCCCCGCAGATAAAGTTGCTCCCCGCTCTTTCACATCATAATCATAGCCCCCAGGAAGTCGCATAATAAAATCATGCGCACCCACCTCCTTTGCTGCTTCGATCACCTGCTCTCTAGATATTGCAGGATCACCTAATGTAATGTTATTGATAACACTATCCGAAAAGAGAAATACATCCTGCAATACCGTCGAAATGGTATTTCTCAGATAATCAAGATCATAATCCCGGATATTACGGCCATCCAGTAGAATTTCGCCCTTATTGATTTCATAAAACCGGCTTAGAATATTGATGGTAGAAGATTTTCCAGCACCAGTAGCCCCAACTAAAGCTAAGGTCTCGCCCGGATTAACATTGAAGTTAACATCTTTCAGAACCCAGTTTTCCTCATTATAAGCAAACCAAACATCGCGAAAAGCAATCTCTCCTTTGATATGTGCGGGTTTCAACGTCCCCAAATTAGGCGTCTTTTCATCGGTATCCAAGACTTCAAAAATACGTTCAGCGCTCACCATGCCCATTTGAAGTGTATTGAACTTGTCAATAAGTTCCCGAATGGGCCTAAAGATCATATTGATATACATGATGAAGGCCACAACTACACCCGGAGAGATCACATCACCCATAATTTGTTTGGAACCAAACCACACCAATAATCCCAAAGCAATGGCCATGATAATTTCCAAAACAGGAAAAAAGATAGAGAAGTACCAATTGGTTCGAATATGTGCATTGCGATGTTGCGCATTAATTTCTTTAAACTTATCCATTTCCTGCTTTTCACGCGCAAAATATTGGATAATCCCGACTCCCGTAATGTGTTCCTGCAAAAAGGTATTTAAATTGGAAACCCATTTCCTCACATCAATAAAAGCAGATTTCATCGCCTCTTTAAACACATAAGTTGCTGCCACCATCAAAGGCATGGGAATTAAAACAATCAATGTTAGCTTCCAATCGGAGTAAAACATCACAACCAGAATAACGACCAGCTGCAATAAATCACCGATAATCTGGATCAAGCCCTCAGAGAAAATATTGGAAAGAGTCTCCAGATCAGAAATGGTACGTGTAATCAGTTTTCCCAATGCCGTACGATCAAAATACTTGAGCCGGAGTTGAACAATGTGGTTAAATACCTGAATCCGGATATCGCGAATGACCGACTGCCCCAAGGTATTTGTCATTAAGGTATGGTAATAACGAATCAAGGTCTGCAGGATAACCAATGCCAACATCGCTATCAGCATGAGGGACAACCCATTGGTATCGAAGTTTAAAATATAGTTATCTAATGTATGCTGAATTAGCATAGGCAAAGCGGGCGCCACAGCGGCCAACAATATCGTTAGAACGACCGATATCCAAAATGACACATGGTAGGGCCGCATATAGCGACTCATGCGTTTCACTAAATTGATATCGTAGGTTTTACCAGTTATTTTATCTTGACTCACGTTAAATTCTATATCTATTAAATTCTATATATAAGGATATGCTACTTCTGTTAAATATAAACCATGTGCGGGAACAGAAACACCCGCTTTTCCGCGGCTTTTACTTTGAATAACATCTTGCATAAATGAAACCGGCTTGCCTTTTATCCCTATTTCCAACGATGTCCCTACAATGGCACGCACCATATTGCGCAAAAAACGATCTGCAGTTATGTGAAAAACCAGATGCTGCTCAGTATGCCATACCCACTCAGCTCTACGAATATCGCAAATATTTGTAAACACCTGCGTATGAGACTTACTAAAGCATTCGAAATCTTGTTTACCCAATAAAAATTGTGCAGCTTCATTCATCTTTTCAACATCCGGACGATCGCGCATAAAACATGAATAGGGATAGATAAAAGGATCTTTATGAAAATGAAGATGGTATTCATATGATCTTTGCGTTGCATCGAAGCGAGCATGTGCTTCGGGCTCCACTTCGATCAAGCGCTTTACGGCCACATCAAAGGGCAATAAGGCATTGAGCGAATGAATGAAACGATCAGCTTTTTGTAGAATACCCACGGGGGCTGCATCGAAATGTGCATACAATTGCTTGGCATGAACACCCGTATCTGTACGGCCAGCTCCAGTTGTTTCAATCGGCTCCCGCAACAGGGTTTCAAGCGCTTTATTCAGCACTTCCTGCACGGAAATTGCATTATTCTGAATTTGCCAACCATGATAAGCCTGTCCAAAATAGGCTATTTCTAAAAAAAAACGTCTTTTATCCATTATATGGAACAAAGGTACGTTTTCCAAATGAGCATCATTTCTCTATAGAACGAATTTCCTCATTTTACTCATTATTTAATCCTTACATGACAAAACTGTTTGTTTTGCACTTCCTTTTCACTCAAATCTGCCTGATGGGTAATTTGGTATTCAGCGGCACCAAAGCCACAGTAAACACCTACTATCTTCGCCCTGCGACCACGGTAAGTCCACCGTGAGTCCACGTTGAGTCCACCTATTTAAGTACATTCAATGCGGGAGCACCATGGTCGCAATATGGTCGCACCCCGAACTTATCCCCTCGTTGTGCATAACACAAAGCTAAAAAGGCTAGAGTAAATCGACCAGATTTTCAAAAGCCATGCCGCGTGAAGCTTTCAATAAAACTGTGGCATCAGTTATCGGCTTTTTGCTGATTGCTTGTTTTGCTTCGGCAGTAGTTTCATAAAACTCTCCACCTTCATACCGATGTGCGAAAAATTCTTTGCCGACAAAAATCTTGCGATCTGCAGGAATAGCTCTTACGTTTTCAACAATTTTTTTATGCTCTTCAAAGGATTCGGCTCCCAATTCAAACATATCACCCAATACAATAGCCTTCTTATCCGCTTCAATAATCCGGATATTATCCAGTGCAGCAGCCATGCTTGTTGCATTGGCATTATAATAATCGCAGATCAGCGTATTGTGGGCCGTTTTCATAATCTGCGAGCGATTATTTGTGGGTGTATAGCCTTCAATGCCCCGATTGATCGCTGCAGAAGAAATGCCAAAATGCAGACCCACTGCAATTGCCGCAAGAAAGTTTTCGGTATTATAAGAGCCTGTTAACTGCGTATCAACTACATAAGATTCGGTCGCCTCCTTCTTTTGCCACTCGATCTGCAAAAGGGGATTTGCTTTAAGAAGCTTTCCAATCACGTCATTATCTTCCGAAAAACCATAAGTAACAATGTTAGCGATCTGGCGAGCGGAAGCCATCTCTTTGAGGTGTGGGTTATCGGCCTGCAAAAATAATACACCTTGATGGTCCTGCAGCCAATCGTATAGCTCACCTTTGGTTTTCTTCACTCCTTCAAAAGATCCAAAACCTTCTAGATGTGCTTTACCAACGTTAGAAATCAAACCATGTGTCGGTTCGGCAATCCCACACAAAAAAGCAATTTCTTCCAGATGGTTTGCCCCCATTTCGATGATTGCCAGCTCAATGGAATCATCTATTGCCAATAATGTTAAGGGAACACCAATATGATTATTCAAATTTCCTTTCGTCGCGTATGCTTTATATTTCTGTGAAACAACGGCATACAGCAATTCCTTCGTAGTCGTTTTTCCATTTGTACCTGTCACACCAATAATTGGTATGTGCAACTGATGTCTGTGGTAATTTGCGAGTTGCTGTAGTGCTTTTAAAACATCATCAACAAGAATATACGCATCTCCTTTTCGGTAGGTCTCTTCATCAATAACAACATATTTAGCGCCCATTTCAAGCGCTTTCTCGGCGAAAGCATTTCCATTGAAATTAGCACCTTTTAAGGCGAAAAAAATACTATCCCTTTCTATTTTACGTGTATCAGTTGTAATATTCGGATACTGTTTATAAATCTGATAGAGTGATTGGATGTCCATGTTGAGAAATTTGTTGAACAAACTTAGAGAAATTGCTTTTTATATGCAATACAATTGAACTCCATATAGACAATTTAGCCCCTTAATCGTTCTGAACATCCTTTTGTGGCTATACAAGCTCAATCAAAGATATCCAAAACACGCAATATTTCAAGATACAAGTGCGCGCTTCATGCCATGGTAGCATGCTAGAATTGTCTTTTCAATCGGTTCACGCAAACGTGACCGATAACGTTTGCGCATTTATTTTGGTGGATTTCCTTTAAGGAAGGCTTTAATATTGGTAATTTCATTGACCAATTAAACAATTTGGAATGCGAACGATCATACTTTCCCTTTTTTTAATTCCTTTTTTTCTTTTTGCTACGGAAGTAAAGAGCTATGATTTTGTCGTGGCCAAAGATGGTACGGGAAATTTCACGACAATTCAAGATGCCATTCATGCTGTCCCAGATTTTCGAAAAAAGGAAACGAAAATATATATCAAAAACGGGACATATCGCGAAAAAATCATCCTCCCGGGGAGCAAGCAGTTTGTTACATTAGTCGGTGAAGATAAATTTAAAACGATTATCAGTTATGACGATTATGCGCAAAAGAAAAATCGTTTTGGTGAGGAAATGGGTACTTCTGGCTCAGCAAGTTTTTATTGCTATGGGGACGATTTTACGGCCATAAACCTTTCTTTCGAAAATGGATCCGGCCCGGTGGGCCAGGCAGTGGCGGCATGGATCTCCGGAGACCGTAATTTGTTTCTCAATTGTCGCTTCTTAGGATTTCAAGACACCTTATACACTTTCGGGAAGGGAACAAGACAGCTTTATTACCAATGCTATATCGAAGGTACTGTAGATTTTATCTTTGGCGGGTCCACGGCCTGGTTTGAAAATTGTGAACTGCACTGCAAAAACAAGGGCTATATTACCGCAGCATCTACGCCCGAACAGGTAGATTTTGGCTATATCTTTAACAACTGCAACATCACGGGAAATAAAGACACAAAGACGTTCTACCTTGGACGCCCTTGGCGACCTTATGCCAAAGTAATTTTCATGCATTGTAATCTTCCCCAATTTATTGACGATAAAGGTTGGCACAACTGGGGCAAAGAGTCAAATGAGAAAACAGCTTATTTCGCAGAATATAAAAACAAAGGCGCAGGCTCAGTGTCACAAAATCGTGTCAAATGGAGTCGCCTATTAACAGATCGAGAGGCCGATAGCCTTAATTTTCAACGTGTATTCAAGGATTGGGTACCAACGCTTACATTTGATCGATAAGTCATGACCGGTAACGATTGCATAAGTTTTTCATCCAAGTTAGGGACAAAGAATGTACAATTGCTTTTACAAATAACCATTTTTAAACCAAAATGTAAAAAATGAATTCGTTTAAAAAGCACTATTCACGTACATTGAAATCCGCTCTTGCATTGCTTCTCGTGCTACCACAGCTGTGTATAGCCCAAGAGCCTGCCCGTCCTATCGTACAACAGGTCGAATTTAAGAAAGACACGTTAAATATCGGCAATTACGGCGCGAAAGGTGACGGTCAATTTCTTAATACGGCTTCAATCAATCAAACTATCCGTAGATGTAGCGAAACTGGTGGCGGTGTTGTACTAATTCCCGCTGGAATTTGGTTGACAGGACCTATTGAAATGCAGAGCAATGTAAACCTGCACCTCAAACGAGATGCCGTACTGCTTTTCACCAAGGACTTCGATCAATATAAGCTTGTTGAATCTAATTGGGAAGGTGAGCCGGCCTGGCGCAATCAAAATCCGATATCGGGCAAGAACCTATATAATATCGCAATTACGGGCGATGGCATTATTGATGGCAATGGAGATGCCTGGAGGATGGTTAAAAAGAACAAACTAACCGCATCGCAATGGAAAAATCTCGTTGCATCGGGTGGCACTGTCGACACCACCAATGAGATCTGGTACCCCTCCGCAAGTTCGCTGAAAGGTTCGCAAGAAAAGAAAGCTGGGGTTATTCGTCCCGGCACAACAATCGATGATTTCAAAGATGTCAAGGATTTTTTAAGACCCAATCTTTTGGTATTCACAGACTGTAAAAAAGTATTGTTAGAAGGAGTAACGATACAAAACTCACCGGCATGGAATATACACCCTTTACTATGTGAAGACCTAACCTTACGCAAGCTCTCGGTTCGTAACCCCTGGTATGGCCAAAATGGCGATGGTGTAGATGTGGAGTCTTGCAAAAATGTCCTCATAGAAGACTGTACATTTGATGTTGGCGATGACGGCATATGCATTAAGTCTGGACGTGATAAAGCTGGGCGTGACCGTGGCAGGCCAACCGAAAATGTCATTATTCGCAATAACGTTGTGTATCATGCACATGGCGGATTTGTAATCGGAAGCGAGATGAGTGGTGGTGCCCGTAATATTTGGGTGGAAGATTGCTCGTTTATTGGGACTGATATCGGACTTCGCTTCAAAACGACAAGAGGTCGTGGAGGAGTTGTAGAAAACATCTTCATCAACAATATCAATATGGTTGATATCCCAGGCGAAGCGATTCTATTTGACATGTATTATGCGGCTGTAGATCCGGTTCCATTGGCAGGAGAAAAGAGGTCTGCTGTAAAAACAGTCACGCTTCCGGTTACAGAAGAAACACCGCAATTCAAAAACTTTTATATCAAAAATATCGCAGCGAAAGGAGCATCAAAAGGAATTTTCTTACGCGGTCTCCCCGAAATGCATATTCAGCAGATCTGGATAGAAAATGCAACCTTGGAGGCCAATAAAGGCATAGAAATCATTGAAGCTTCTCAGGTCAATCTGAAAAATATCACTTTAAAAACGACAGAAAATAATCCGTTGATCGCCATAAGTAATAGCACTGCGATAAATCTAGATCATATCCAAGCATTAGAAGCTCCTGAACTATATATCGAGGTCGCGGGTGAGAAAAGCAGTAATATCCATCTTTCGAAATCCAACACAAGAACTGCCAAGACTGTCAGTCAGTTTACAGCCGGAAGTACGGACAAATCCTTAACAATCAAAAATTAGGCCCCTGATGAGAAAGTTATTTTTAATTCTTTTAAACCTTACAGCACTTGTTCCATTTTCAGGGTTTGGCCAACAAAAGCCTTTTTCCGAACAAATGGCCAACACTGTACTTGAACAGCTCTATCCGGATTCATTATTCAACAGGACCGACAAATTTCCAAAATGGTCATACGATATGGGGGTTATTTTTGAAGGCCTGACAGATGTATGGCGCAATACTGCAGATGCCGATTATTTTAACTATATGCAATCGCGCATGGATGCCTACCTCAGCATTCCGGATTCAATTAAGAACTATCATGCGCAGGATTTTAATATTGACAATATTAAAAATGGTACCACCCTATTAACACTTTACAAAGTAACCGGTAAAGAAAAATATCTGAAGGCCTGCCACCAATTATATGCACAGCTTCAAAAGCATCCGCGCACACATGAAGGTGGATTTTGGCATAAGAAAATTTATCCTTACCAAATGTGGCTAGATGGCTTATATATGGGCCAGCCTTTCTATGCGGAATATGCTAGCCTGATGAATATTCCTGCCGCCTTTGACGATATCGCCAACCAGTTTAGCTACATGGAAAAAAATGCCCGTGACGCGAAAACAGGCCTGCTGTATCATGGCTGGGATGAATCAAAAAAGGAACGCTGGTCGGACCCCAAAACAGGCCTATCGCCACACTTTTGGGCTAGGGGTATGGGTTGGTATGTCATGGCGCTTGTTGATGTATTGGACTATTTCCCAGCGGAGCATCCTCGTAGACAAGAACTCATTGCAATCTTAAACAGAACGTTATCGGCAGTCGTCAAGTACCAAGATGGCAAAACCGGCGTTTGGTATGACATTGTGGACCTGGGTACAAGAAAAGGAAATTACCTGGAATCTTCGGCCTCCAGTATGTTTGTATTTGCATTGGCAAAATCATTACGCAAAGGTTATATCCCGGCTTCATTTCAGCAAAATCTGGATCGGGGCTACCAAGGGCTTGTAAAAGAATTCATCACCCCTGCTGGAGAAAACCGTGTCAATCTCACAAAGACTGTCCAAGTTTCCGGTCTAGGCGGAAAACAATATCGCGATGGTAGTTTCGAATATTACATGAGTGAACCCGTTATTACCAATGATCCCAAGGGAGTCGGTGCTTTTATCCTAGCGGCGTCCGAAGTTGAATTTGGAAAGGAACAAAAAGGAAAAAAAAGACGCACGGTTACATTGGACAATTATTTCAATAACGAATATAAAAAGACTGCATCGGGGGAAATTAAACCCTACCACTATCTTTGGGATGGTGACGACAACAACGGATTTTCCCTATTGGGTAGGGTATTTGAAAAAAATGGCGGTCAATTAAACACATTACGGACAGCACCTACAGTACAGAATCTCTCAAAATCCAACGTCTACATCATCGTAGACCCCGACACGGAGAAAGAAACTGAGCATCCGCATTTTATGAATGAAACCGACGCCCAACAAATTACGCAATGGGTTAAACAGGGCGGAGTACTCGTTCTTTTATTAAATGATAGCGGTAACTGCGAAATCAGCAAATTCAATACCCTCGCACGAAAATTTGGCATCACATTCCATGAGGATAGTCGCAACCGGGTGAAAGGAAATGACTTTCAGACGGGCGCAATTGCTATTCCAAAAGGTAATGCCGTATTTCCGAATACGGCCCAAATATATATCAAGGAAATCTCAACATTACAGGTAAACGCTCCCGCCCAAGCATTGATTCAAGATCATGGGGATACCATCATTGCTACGGCAAAATATGGAAAAGGTACTGTATTTGCCATTGGAGATCCTTGGTTATATAATGAATATACCGATGGAAGAAAGCTCCCTAAGGAATATGAAAACTTTACTGCAGCGAATGATTTAGTGCAATGGTTATTCAAACAGATCAACAACTAGAGACCATGAGAAAGACAATTATGCTGAGTTTCATCGCGGTATCAGTGTTTCATCATTACTGTATTGGACAGACCGTGCCCACCAAAGATTCATTAGCCGAAAAGATGCTTCAGTACCAGCTATCAAATGGAGCATGGCCCAAGCAGTTGTTCGACAAAAGTGTGGTCGATTACAGACTTCCATTAACAAAAGAGCTGTTGCAAAAGGTCAAGAAAACAGCTATTGATCATGCCACACTCGACAACAGTGCAACAACCCGGGAAATAACTGGATTGGTCAAGGCTTTTAAGCTTACTCAGAATAAGGCTTATTTGACTGCCGCAGAAAAAGGTATTGCCTATATTTTATCGGCTCAATATGAGAATGGCGGATTTCCACAGTACTACCCAAATAAATCACTCTATAGAGCTGAGATAACCTACAACGATAATGCAATGATCAATGCATTACTGGTGCTTTACAAAGTCGCCAATAAGCAAGACGGATTTGAGGCTATCAATCCCATATTTGTGTCAAAAGCACAAAAAGCAGTAGAAAAGGGCATAGCCTGTATCCTGAAAACACAGGTCATGCAAGACGGAAAAAGGAGTATCTGGGCTGCGCAATACGATCAGAACACGTTAAAGCCCGCTCAGGCAAGAAAGTTTGAACCTGCCGCATTAAGCACAAGTGAATCTGTTGCCATCGTCCGCTTTCTCATGCTGCAGCCTGCAACGGCTGAAATTAAGCAAGCCATCGAAGATGCAGTACACTGGTTTGAGCAACATGATATCGAAGGTTACCGCTTCGACCGTGTACAAGATAAGCTGACTGGAAAATATCAACGGCAGCTTGTCGCCGATGGGACTTCCACGATTTGGGCGCGATTTTATAATCTCGAAGACAACCGTCCTTTGTTTGGAGATCGGGACGACACAATCAAATACAACTTTGAGGAGGTTTCAGAGGAGCGTAGAAATGGCTATGCCTGGTTCGGCAACTGGCCGGAAAAGCTGATCCAAAAGGAGTATCCAAAGTGGAAAAAACAATACAAAATTCAATAATAAAACGAGCAGATGTTACTGACACAACATACTATACAAACGATGAGCACTGACCTGGTGAATAAACCGACGGCAGCGTCCTTCGCATATCCAGAAAAGATTCTTCAATTTGGCACCGGTGTATTACTCAGAGGCCTCCCGGATTATTTTGTCCATAAAGCAAATCAACAAAACCTGTTTTGCGGCAGAATACTGGTTGTAAAGTCAACAAGCTCGGGCGGTGCTGATGCCTTCGAACAACAGGACAACCTATACACATTATCCATTAAAGGTATAGAAGACGGTGAAGAGATTTCACAATATGAAATCAATAATTCGATTTCCCGTGTATTGGCGGCCAACCAACATTGGTCAGAAATATTAAAAAGCGCCGAAAATCCGGATCTTGAAATTGTCTTCTCCAACACCACCGAAGTCGGCATTGTTATGAGTGAAGACCGCATCAGTGACGCACCACCGGCTTCTTTCCCGGGTAAACTTTTGGCTATTCTCTATCGGAGATTTGTTTACTTCAATGCGGATAAAAACAAGGGCTTAACCGTCGTCCCTAGCGAATTGATTACCGACAATGGAACGAAACTGAAATCAATCATCACAGCCTTGGCTAAGCTGAATGAGCTTCCAGAAGAGTTTATGGACTGGCTTGATACCGCCAATGATTTTTGTAACACGCTAGTCGATCGTATCGTTCCCGGAGCATTGCCGCTAGCGGAATACACGAAAACCTGCGCTTTACTGGGCTACGAAGATCAATTGATGATTATGGCCGAACCCTTTCGCTTATGGGCGATAGAAGCGACTTCTGAACGTATACAACAACGCCTGTCCTTTGCATTGGCAGACCCGAATGTCATGTTGGTTCCATCAATTGAAAAGTATAAGGAAATCAAACTAAGGCTGCTCAATGGAACGCATACTTTAAGTTGTGCCCTTGCCCTTCTTGCGGGCTTCGAAACTGTAAAGGAGGCCATGCAAAATGCTGCATTCAATCAATTTATACGTCTTTTAATGCAGGATGAAATTGGTCCCGCCATTTTAAGCGACACTATTTCAGTCGCGGACATCAACGATTTTTCATCCAAAGTCATCGATCGCTTTGCCAATCCGCATCTGGAACATAAATGGGAATCCATTGCTTTAAATTATAGCTCAAAAATGGCAATGCGCAATATTCCCTTGCTAAAAAAATGGTATACAACACAGCACGAAGCTCCACAACTCTTCGCACTTGGATTTGCGGCTTATCTCTATCTACTAAAATCCACGCTGAACGGTGCTCAGTATGAGCAATTGATTAATGGACGAACAGTTGTGCTTCAGGATGAGTCTGCACCAATATTACATACCGCTTGGTGCAATCCAGATACACTCGTCCATACCGTGCTTTCAGCTACGGATTTATGGGGGACCAATTTAACGGAGTTCCCTCATTTTGAAGAAACAGTCAACCAAAAATTGCAACAGATCATTGAAAAAGGGGCATTAAAGGCACTCGAAATTTCATCAGTTCTTGACAATAAAAAAGTATAAATAGCGCTACAGATGAAAAACAACGTATTAAAGATACATCCCAAAGACAATGTTTTAGTCGCCTTACAAGATCTCAAAAAAGGTGATGCAATTTCTTTTGAGGGTATACAATATATTCTACAGGAAGATATTCCGGCCAAGCATAAATTTTTTATGCAGGATATGCACTTTGGTGACGAAATCTATATGTATGGGGTTCTCGTGGGAAAAGCACAATTTGATATCCCACAGGGAAGCATCATGAATACCGACAACACCAAACATGCAGCTGAACCTTACCATTTTCGGCCTTCACATTATCACTGGGAAAAGCCTGACGTTTCAAAGTTTGAAGGAAGAACTTTCAATGGTTACCTCCGTCCGGACGGTCGTGTAGGCACCGCAAATTACTGGTTATTTATCCCAACCGTTTTCTGCGAAAACCGAAATCTTGATGTTATCAAAGAGGCATTATACAATGAGCTTGGTTATTCAGTCTCTGGAAAATACAAGAATTTCACCCATCAGCTGTTAAAAGCCTATGAAAAGGGAGAAACACTGGATATGACTTCTCTCGGGCAGCTAAACACAATTACGGAGCAATCGGATCGTGTATTCAGAAACGTAGATGGGATCAAATTTTTAAACCATCAGGGGGGCTGTGGTGGAATCCGACAAGATGCTGCCATCTTGAGTAAGTTACTTGCCGCTTATGCCGACCATCCGAATGTCGCCGGTATTACGGTATTGAGTCTGGGCTGCCAAAATTTGCAGCTGAACGATCTCGTCAACGACATTAAGCTGCGTAATCCAGGATTTGACAAACCATTGTACTTATTTGAACAGCAACAATCAAAAAGTGAGGAGCAACTGCTGAAAGAGGCGATACTACAGACTTTTGTGGGGCTGACAGAAATTAATAAACTTGGAAGACAGCCGGTACCATTGAGCAAATTAACCTTGGGGGTAAAATGCGGTGGTAGTGATGGATTCAGTGGTATTTCGGCCAATCCGGCTGTTGGTTATACGGCCGATCTTCTGGTTGCCCTTGGTGGAAAAGTACTGTTGGCTGAATTTCCAGAATTATGTGGTGCCGAGCAAAACTTAATAGACCGCACCATCGATCCGAAGGCTGCCAATAAATTCATTGACCTGATGACCGCCTATAGCAATGCTGCCGAGGCTGTTGGTTCGGGTTTTTATATGAATCCATCTCCAGGCAATATTCGTGATGGACTTATCACTGATGCGATAAAAAGCAATGGTGCCGCGAAAAAGGGAGGAACCTCCCCTGTTGTTGATGTTTTGGACTACACCGAGGAAGCAACAAAACCCGGTCTTAATTTGGTCTGTACCCCCGGAAATGATGTGGAAGCGACCACAGGGAAAGCTGCTGCAGGCGCAACACTTATCTTATTCACAACGGGTTTAGGTACGCCTACAGGCAACCCTATTTGCCCAGTTATCAAAGTAGCAACGAATAATGTCCTAGCAACCAGAATGGCCGACATTATCGATATCAATACCGGCCCTATTATAGACGGTGAGAAATCGATTCAAACCATGGGCGAAGACATTTTAGAATATTGTATCAAAGCAGCTAGTGGTGAAATAGCACCTAAGGCTGTTCAATTAAACCAAGACGATTTCATACCTTGGAAAAGAGGTGTGAGTTTATAAAAATAGAATATTGTATGAAAGCTTTTTTAGACGACAACTTTTTATTAAACACAAAAACAGCAGAACAGCTGTATCACAGCTATTCAAAGCATTTGCCGATCATTGATTATCATAATCACTTGATTCCTGAACAAATCGCTAATAATGTAAAATTCGACAATATTAGTCAAGTGTGGTTACATGGCGATCATTACAAATGGCGGGCCATGCGGACCAATGGTGTCAATGAGCGTTACATTACAGGTGATGCTTCCGATGAGGAAAAATTTATCAAGTGGGCAGAAACTGTTCCTTATACACTACGCAACCCATTACATCACTGGACACACCTCGAATTGCAGCGGTATTTTGGTATCACAGATTTGTTGTCCCCCAAGACAGCTGCCAAGATATACGCCGACACAGGTGCCTTATTACAACAAGATAGCCATTCGGTACGCGGGTTACTGAAAGTGATGAACGTTGAAGTGGTTTGTACCACAGACGATCCTATTGATAACCTCGAGTTTCATCAACAATTTGCAAAGGAAAAAGAATCGTTCAAGATGCTTCCCGCCTTTCGTCCGGATAAAGCGATGAACTCAGATGATATTATTGCATTAAATCAATATATCGATAAACTGGAAGCAGTCAGCGACATGCAGATCAATAGTCTTGGAGATTACTTAAATGCGTTAAAAACAAGACATGATTTCTTCGCTGCCAACGGATGTAAAGTATCGGATCACGGCCTGGAGCAAATCTATGCCGAAGATTATACCGAACAGGAAATCGTGACGATCTTTGAGAAGATTCGTACAAAAAAGGAAATCTCTCCGACCGAAAATCTGAAATTCAAATCTGCGATGTTGATTTATTTTGCAGAATGGGACCATGAAAAAGGCTGGGTTCAACAATATCACTTAGGAGCATTGCGCAACAACAATGCCCGTATGCATCGTTTGATCGGACCTGATACTGGTTGGGATTCGATCGGAGATTTTAGTCAGGCACGTGCATTGTCAAAATTTTTGAATAAATTAGACAATCAAGATAAGCTAACCAAGACCATCTTGTATAATCTCAATCCTGCCGACAATGAACTTATTGCAACCATGATCGGGAATTTCAACGATGGATCAATTAAGGGAAAAATTCAGTTTGGCTCGGCTTGGTGGTTTCTAGACCAAAAAGACGGCATGACAAAACAAATCAACACACTGTCAAATATGGGTTTATTGAGCCGTCTCGTTGGTATGTTGACAGATTCTAGAAGCTTTCTTTCATTTCCAAGGCATGAATATTTCAGAAGATTGTTGTGCGACATCTTCGGACAGGACATTGAAAAGGGAGAGATACCACATGATATCGAATGGGTAGGGAAAATCATAACAGATATCAGCTATAATAACGCAAAAGAATATTTTGAATTTTAATGAACATGCAGGGTAAAGTTTTAAGCTTTGGAGAATTGTTGTTGCGGATCTGCCCCGACATCGAACAAGATTGGATTGAACAACATCAGTTGCCTTTTTACGTCGGCGGGGCCGAGCTGAATGTAGCCACAGCCTTGGCATTGTGGAATGTACCATCATCCTACTTATCTGCAATTCCTCAAAATGCCATCTGTGAAGGTATTGATAGCTACCTGAACCGCAGAAATATAGACACATCAGCGATGCAGTGGACTGGCGAGAGATTGGGTATTTACTATTTGCCAAAAGGAAAAGATCTAAAAAATGCAGGTGTCATTTATGACCGTGCGAACTCCTCCTTTGCAAACCTCAAAGTAGGTAGCATTGACTGGGAAGAGGTCTTTGTCGATGTTAAGTGGTTTCATTTTTCAGCCATCTGTCCTGCAATTAGTCAAGATATTGCTGACCTATGCCTGGAAGCTGTTAAAAAAGCACAAGAGAAGGCAATCTTTGTATCATTGGACCTTAATTACCGCGCTAAACTGTGGAAATATGGAAAGACACCAAAAGAGATTATGCCCGAAATTGCCAAGTATTGTAATTTAATCATGGGGAATATCTGGGCTGCACACCAAATGCTCGGCACACAGCTAGATGATAAGTTCCTAACTTCTTCTTCCGGGTATCAGGAAGAAGATTTACTGGCACAGGCAGATCGTACAAGTAAAGAGATCATTTCCGTGAATCCGATTTGTCAATATGTGGCCAACACCTTTCGTTTTGACTATCAAAGCAAAGGGATCAAGTATTATACCACACTATTTGACAAAGACAGCCTGATTAAATCAACGGAATATACAGCCGAAGAAATTTTGGATAAGGTAGGTAGTGGAGATTGCTTTATGGCAGGGCTGATTTATGGCTTATACTCCAACCTTTCTCCGCAGGAGACCTTAGCGTTTGCAACACTTGCCGCATTCGATAAACTATTCATCGCGAGCGATGCGACAACAAGTACAGTGGAAGACATAAAAAATAGAATGATAGCATGAATTTGAAAGAGATTGTATTAGAGAAAATTATAGCGCAAGGGACACTTCCTTTGTTTTTCCACCACGATAAAGCCGAAAGTATCGAGATTCTGCGAACCCTATATCAGGCAGGTATACGTGTTTTTGAATTTACAAATCGAGGCCCCGAAGCATTGGATGTTTTTGAAAGTTTAGTTGCTGCAAGAAACCTCGACATGCCTGACCTTTATTTAGGTATTGGCACCATCAAGTCAGTTGACGAAGCCCAACAATTTCTACAGATTGGAGCAGATTTTATTGTTTCTCCTATTGTAAATCCGCTAGTCGGTTCCCTTGTACATGAACAGCATAAGCTATGGATTCCGGGCTGTATGACCCCCACAGAAATCTATACCGCACAACAGCAAGAGGCCGCACTTATCAAATTGTTTCCTGCAAATATACTAGGCCCTGCCTTTATGTCGTCGATACGCGAGCTCTTTAAAGGGCAGAAATTTATGCCGACGGGGGGCGTAGAAATCGAAATGGAGAATTTAAAAGCATGGTTCAAATCGGGGGTTTGCGCAGTAGGCATGGGCAGCAAGTTAATTGATCCCAAAGACACAAGCAATTTATTTGAAAACACTAAAAAAGCACTTGAATTTGTCTCAAAAGCACGGTAAAGGTCTTTATATCGTGACTTCAGAAAGATCATACTGAAGAACACTTAATTGACAACAGGCAACAGACACGTATACTAAAAAATAAACTATTAAACCCATTATGATTAACACGGAGAAAAAGGGTAATTACCGTTGGGTGATATGCTCGCTACTATTTTTTGCTACCACAATCAATTACCTGGATCGACAGGTGCTGTCCTTAACCTGGAAAGACTTTATTAGTCCTGAATTTCATTGGACAAATACAGACTATGGCAACATCACCGCATTATTTTCGATCTTTTATGCCATCAGTATGCTTTTTGCAGGTCGCTTTGTGGATTGGATGGATACCAAAAAAGGCTTTTTATGGGCGATCGGAATCTGGTCTATTGGCGCGATATTACATGCATTCTGTGGTATAGCCACTTCAGGTATCGTTGCCGGTGAATGGTTTGTTGGTTTCGAAGGGGCAAAAGAGGCAATTTCTCATGTTAACAACGTGGGTTTAGTAATGAGTGTTAGCGTCAATCTATTTATTTTTGCTCGCTTCGTTTTGGCTGTCGGCGAGGCTGGTAACTTCCCTGCCGCGATTAAAGCTACGGCAGAGTATTTCCCAAAGAAAGACCGTGCCCTATCTACCAGTATTTTCAATTCAGGAGCAACCATTGGAGCATTAGCCGCCCCATTGACCATCCCCGTCATCGCAGCACACTGGGGCTGGGAGATGTCCTTTATCATTATCGGTGCTCTAGGATTTGTTTGGATGGGCTTTTGGATTTTTCTTTATAAAAAGCCACACGAAAACCCGAAAGTAAATGCCGCTGAATTGGCTTACATTCATCAAGATGATCATGAAACAGAACAAACCGGAGTAACCAAACAACCGCGAACTACCATATCGGAATGTTTAAAATACAAGCAAACGTGGGCTTTCGTATTTGGTAAATTCATGACTGATGGTGTTTGGTGGTTCTTCTTATTTTGGATGCCGGCCTATCTCTCTGCTGTATACGATATCAAATCATCAGATACCGAAGGGCAATTGGCTATCTTCGTTTTATATGCCATTACCATGTTGTCTATTTATGGCGGGTGGCTACCAACCTATTTTGTTGACAAAAAAGGAATGAATGCTTATGAGGGCCGTATGAAAGCAATGTTGTTATTTGCTTTTGTACCCTTGGTTGTACTTCTCGCCCAACCCCTAGGTCATATTTCCTATTGGATACCTGTCATTTTGATCGGTTTTGCCGGAGCTGCACACCAATCTTGGTCTGCAAATATTTTTTCGACTATTGGTGATTCTTTTCCCAAACGTGCCATTGCGACTGTTACAGGAATCGGAGGACTTGCAGGGGGGGTAGGAGCCTTTATCATCAACAAAACGTCCGGGTGGTTATTTGATTATGCAAAAGAAACTCAGCTGGTCTTTATGGGCTTTAAAGGAGAAGAGGCGGGATACTTCATTATCTTTTCTTTCTGTGCCATAGCATATTTAATTGCATGGGTTGTAATGAAAACACTAGTACCTAAACTTATTTTAATAAAAAATTAACATATATTGCAAAATTTACAGTATATTAGCAATATCTTTATAAATATCAATCTAAACCATTTTTAAAAACAATGAGCTTAAACTTAGAAAGTATTTTCTACGAGGAGAAAGACATTCCCGCAGAATTTACACTAGACGAACAGGTCGATCAAAGAGAGTTCCTTTCCAATGGAGAAATGATTTCTTGGACGGGTCAAGTAAACGAGGTTTTTTCACCAATCTGTGTGAAGACTAAGGATGGCTTGAAACGTAAGCGCATCGGTAGCTTTCCTGTTTGTACTGAAAAAGAGTCCATGGAAGCCTTGGAAGCTGCTGTAAAAGCATACGACAATGGCCGTGGAGAATGGCCGACAATGAGCGTTGCCGATCGTATTACGTGTGTCGAAAATTTCACACAAAAGATGATCGCCAAAAAGGACATTGTTGTCAAGCTTATTATGTGGGAAATTGGCAAATCCTACGCAGACTCCGTAAAAGAGTTTGATCGCACTGTAGAATACATCTATGCAACGATCGATGCATTGAAAGATATAGACCGCGATTCTTCACGTTTTCAAATCGAACAAGGTATCGTCGCCCAAATCAGAAGATCTCCATTAGGCGTAGTCCTTTGTATGGGACCATTCAACTATCCATTGAATGAGACATTCACGACATTGATTCCAGCGTTGATCATGGGAAATACCATGTTATTCAAACCACCTAAACATGGTACTTTATTACATTATCCTTTATTAGAAGCTTTTAGAACCAGCTTCCCTAAGGGTGTTGTCAATACAATCTATGGTCGTGGCAATAAGATTGTTCCTAGCCTAATGCAATCGGGAAAGATCAATGTCTTGACGTTAATTGGTTCAAGCCGCGTTGCTGATGAACTTAAAAAATTGCATCCAAAAGTGAATCGTCTTCGCGCTATTCTTGGCTTGGACGCAAAAAATGCAGCAATTATAACAAAAGACGCAGATTTGAACCTCGCAGTTTCTGAAACTGTATTGGGATCACTTTCTTTCAATGGTCAACGTTGTACAGCATTAAAAATTATCTATGTACACCGCAGCTTGGCACAAGAGTTCCTGAAACGCCTCTCTGCCGAAGTCGCCAAATTGAAATATGGAATGCCTTGGGAAAAAGGGGTGTCTTTGACGCCACTTCCAGAAGTCAATAAACCTGCTTATTTGACTGAATGCATTGAAGATGCAAAAGCATATGGTGCAAAAGTAGTCAATGAGAATGGTGGTCAAGTTGCAGAATCGTTCTTCTACCCTGCAATTGTTTATCCTGTCAATTCACAGATGAAACTTTACAGAGAGGAACAATTTGGTCCAGTTATCCCAGTCGTTCCTTTTGATGACCTTGAAGAACCTATCGAGTACTTAATCGGATCTTCGCACGGACAACAAGTAAGTATTTTTAGTAATAATGCAGCGGTTGTTTCATCACTTATTGATCCACTGGTCAATCAAGTGAGCCGTGTAAACATCAATTGTCAATGCCAACGCGGCCCAGATACTTTCCCTTTCACAGGTAGAAAGGACAGTGCTGAAGGAACCTTGTCAGTAGTCGATGCTTTACGGTCATTCTCTATACGTTCTCTAGTGGCTACAAAATTCACAGAGGAAAACAAGAAATTGTTAAATGAAATCGTGAGTGAAAATGAATCAAATTTCTTAAGCACGAAATATATTTTCTAGTATACGGCTGATATCAAAAAGCGACATCGAAATAATCGATGTCGCTTTTTTTCTGAAAGTGTCTGATTGTATTGGCTAGAAAGAACCTTCAGTTCGCTTTCATTGCGGTTGGTATCGGCGAAATCATGAAGGCTTTCTATGAAAATCCCTTCCCCAGTCAATCAAATTGATTTGAGTTTACAATTCTTTCTGATTTTATACCGTCTTAAAGTTACTTCAGCACCAGATTATTCTGAATAGTTAACTGCAACTCGCGAATGCCCTCGGCAACAAGCTTTGCCACTTCACTTGCCCCGAAAGTATTCAGATGTGTATCATCTTTCTTTCCCTGCGGATAGTTCCGATCTCCGCTTTCTACATGCAAAAACAATTTTTTACTTCCTTCGTCGCCATAAGACTGTACAAGTTTTGTCGTCTTATCCTCCATATCAATATAGGCTGTTTGCGTATCTGCAGCCACCTTACGGATAATAGCCGGATATTCGCCATGTGTTTTAATGAGCAGGCCATTTTCAAATTTACGTCGTGCGATAGGTGTCAAAAGAATCGGAATTCCTCCCTTTTCTCGCGTTTGCTTGATATAAAAGATCAAATTCTGCTCAAACTCTTCCAAAGAAGTGCCTACATTGGGCTTATCGACTTTTTCGTCATTATGTCCAAACTGGATGAAAACATAATCTCCGCGACGGAGGTTTTCAAAAATAGGTTCCCAATGATTAACAATGCTCCCGTCTTTGCCTATATCTTGTTTAAAGGATTTAGAACTGCGGCCATTTAATGCACGATTGTCGACCTTCACCTGCTGGTCAAACAGCTTAGCAAAAGCCATTCCCCAGCCAGTTTCTGGAAAGGTGCGTTTGTCCTTATTTGCAGCTGTTGAATCGCCAATTATATAAATTGTGAGGGTTTGTTCTTGCTGTAAAGCAAGAAGGAAAATTACCATCACAAAGCCTGAAACAAGTATACTAATTTTTTTCATTGAACTTATAAGAAAGACACACGCCTTCTTAATTAAGCAGAAGGCGTGCGGTAATAACATAAAACATACTATTGACCCCATCTTGGATCACCAATACCATTATCCTTTAATGTTTGGTTTGTTAGTGTAAAGTCTCCTTTGGGGGCATCCTTGAATCCAGGATCCAATAGTGTATAGCCATTAGCACTAACATCATTTTTCACTCCAGAGGCAGAACTGTTATAGAAGTTTACCGCATCAAAGTAATTATTACTTTTGAGTTCGACCAGATTAGTTGCAGACTGATTAGCGGTCATTGCCAGTGATTTCACAATTAAATTTTTAGCGAATGTAATTTCATTCTTCGCTAAACGCACATAGAAGAAACGTTTAGTAGCATCTTGTATGACATTGTAAAAGGTATTATTATTCACTTTGATGATGCTTGTAATAGCCGGATAAGCTGCGGATCCACCTGCGTCCATCCGGATAAATTCCCGGTTCAAGACAGCATTGGAAACTGTATTATTTGTAAATTCAAAAATCCTCGCAATAGCTTTTCTAAAATCAATAAACTCATTTCCATTACCGACGATATTGTCAAAAATATTATTACTCATGCTTACGCTCTCTACCGAAGCATCGAAACTGCCATAAATAATCCCTTTCGGGTAGTTCATCAGCTTACTATCTTCTAGGCGAATACTTCCGAAAGCACCTGCCTGCAATGTAATGACACAGTTTCCCCCCGACTTATTTTCTCCATCAAGTATAAGATCTTTTAATGATAGTGATGCGCCCTTATCCAAATTAAAATAAGCAGATTTTACCAACGGGCGATCGGCGGGTTTCGCACCTTTGATAGCTATCGCTTTATCGATCAGTACATCAGCAGTGAGCGAATAGGTTCCTGGCATTAATGCGAGTACATCCCCTGCTTTGGCAGTTCCGATTACAGCAACGAGATCATCTGTGGGCTGCACAACAACTGCATCCCCCAAGTCAATCAATGTCGTGAATGTCGCTGATCCGCGGATCTTGTTTCCTTTCAATAGTGTCGCGGTGTAGGTTGTTTCTCCTACCAGACCTGTGACTGTTGCTTCCCCTGCAGCAATCTCTTGCGGTGTCACGGGATGGATAATATTCCCTGGGTTAATCGCGATGGCTGTCGCCTCTTCACCTGCGGTCCAATTTAGCAGAACAGAAGTTGCCTGGATTCCCTCCGGGCTAACAGGTTTCATAATCTGTTCTTCGTTGGTCTTAAAGGTAATGGTACTCCATTTGGAATCAGCCACCCCAGTTCCTACAGCCTTGATACGGGCAGAATAGTTTGTTGCTCCATCCAATCCAATAATCGTATAGGGAATCTGATCATTTGTGATCTCTTCAATTATCCTGACAGGACTCCCTTCAAAATTGAGTTCGCCATTAGCAAACAGTTCTATTGTATAACCTTTCGCTTCGGCATTTTTCTTCCAGGTCAATTGAACTCCTGTTTGATTAACGATTCGTGCGCTCACTCCTGTAGGAGAAAAATAACGGTCTGTCGTCAGTTCTGTTAGTTCTTTTACACGATCATCAGAACAGCTTATATTTGCGAATATAAGCCCAAGACCGAGATATAGCAATATATTGATTCTTTTCATTCTTATGCTTATTTTCTATTGAAAACTAAAACCATTATTATTCAACTTACCGTTGCTATTATCCAAAAAATACTGCCAAATAGGCCAAAATTGCTGTGTATTGGGATCGCGGAGGTATAAAGCATCCCAGAAGGTTGCCTGATCACTACTTGCTGCCATCGTCCATTTTTTTGAGGAAGTATATCCTGCCGCAGCGCCCACTGCATCTGTGTCGCCAAAATTTAAGCCATATATTTCCACTTTTTCACCATCAGCTGCTGTCTTGTAGTAGATATTGGCAGGCAATGCCGCATATTTACCCTGTCTATTCTCCAGCTGCTGTAACTTTTGTTTAGCTTCAGCCAACTTGACCCCTAGAAGATTCCAGCGGATCAAATCACCCTTACGCAACATTTCTCCCGTAAACTCCAATGCACGTTCGTTGACGAGGGCATGAAAGAAAACATCCTTACTTGTGGTGATTTGCTGCATATAAGCCGTTACTTTCTCCGGATTGTTTGGATAAGCCCGTTCACGGATCATTTTAAAATAAGGTGCCGCAGCATTTGGGCCATCCAATTCATTTATTGCCTCTGCTGCCATTAAAAGAACATCAGCATAGCGCATATACATCCAATTCAAACCATCATCATTGGTCGAAGTAACCACCCTCGACATCCACTCATAGCGATATTTCCCAAAATACCACTTACCGAGATTTGTTGGTACCTGTACACCACCCGTCCATTCATACGGGACACAGCTTACGTCACGGCGCACGTCTTCTTTCTCGTATTCGTAAAACATAATGGGATTCGGGCCATTTGTCCCGCCCTTATTTTGGCCAGTATACTTATCTGTTGTGGTATGTTTGACACCGAGGTCAAATATGACACGGCCACGCCCTTCACTAAAAGGGATCTCCCATAGTGATTCTAATCCAGCCTGTCCTTTCTCTTGGCATAGTGTCTTAAAAACTTCTTCAAAACCGAGAAGCTTTGCGGCGCCACTATTGATGATATCCAAACATTCTTTTTTTGCCAGCTCATACATCTTTTTCGACTCCAATTCAGGATCATTACTTTTACGAACCCCATCTGCCCGTTGAGAATAACCTCCGGCAGACAAAGCCAAACGAGCACGCAAGCCCTTAGCAAACGCTTTATTGATATGTTCAACATTGGATGTCTTTGCACTTTGGTTCGGCCAAGGCAGATAGTTTTGAGCTTCCTCCAGATCG
The DNA here is from genome assembly GCF_023277505.1 of Sphingobacterium siyangense. Lineage (NCBI taxonomy): Bacteria > Pseudomonadati > Bacteroidota > Sphingobacteriia > Sphingobacteriales > Sphingobacteriaceae > Sphingobacterium > Sphingobacterium siyangense. The sequence goes on from NZ_CP080574.1 coordinate 6,305,793, forward strand.
GCCAGCAACTGCTTGTAAATTACATCACGATCGCTACGCTCGATATAGATTGACGCTGTACTCAATGGTTCGAAGCGAGCTGGTACATCGCCCCATGCTTTAACCAGATCATTATATACCACAGCCCTCAAAGTCAGGATTTCGCCTAGAATATAAGCCATCTCCGGGCGCTGCTCAATATTCCCATAACTACGCAGGCCCCTAATCGCTAAGTTAGCCCGCTCAATACCTTCATAAAATTTAGCCCAGGCATTGTTATCGGTATTCATTTGGGTATTATTCACGTTAGTATTATAATTTGACAATCGTGATTTTTCATCGCCAGGATTCTTCAGACTATTATTGACCTCTGCATCTGTGTTGATACCATAGAAGACCAAATATCTACCCCGATAGGAGTTTGTTTCACCAAAAGATTGAATAATTCCTGCAACAGCCCCTTCCGCGAGATCTTGGTTAGAAAATATAACCGACTCATCCAATGCAGATTTCGACGGTGCTTCCAATATTTTATTACAAGATGATACGGTTCCTGCAAATAATAAAGCCAAGGTTATATGCAATAGTGTTTTTTTCATAAGACTAGAAGTTTAAATTAAGACCTGCTACGAAAGTTCTGCTTTTCGGATAAGCCGAATAATCCACCCCCGGCGTGAGGTTGGTCTTTCTCCGTGTAGATACCTCAGGATCAAAGCCACTATAATTGGTCCAAACCGCGAGATTATATCCGGAAATATATACTCTAAAGTTCCGGATTTTCAACCTATCAGTAAACGCTTTAGGCAGCGTATAACCTATTGTAACAGTTCCCAAGCGCAAAAAGGAGCCATCCTCCACAGCCCAATCGCTGAATACAAATTTACTTGTAAGCGGAGACCAGAGGCTCGTATTTTTATTCATATCGGCCAATTGGTTAGGGTCATTACTGATCGTTCCATCGGGCAGTAAGTTCGTCCAACGTTGCCCTTCTTCCATTACCGTGAGCATATTGCGGTTATTATACTTGCTCGTAGATGTATATTCAATCTTATTGGCATTGTAGATATCGTTTCCATAGCTCCAGTTAAATAATGCTGTCATATCAAAGTTATAAATACGCGTATTGATTGAAAATCCACCGGTATGCAAAGGGTTTGCATCTCCAATAATCGTCTGATCACTTGCATCGATTTTATGATCATCACCAACTAGATCTTTTAATTTCATTGTTCCCGGTCTTATGGTGCCAACGACAGTAGAGGCATCAGCTACGCCATCTTTTAAAATCCATTTTTTTGATGCTGCATCATAGCCTGTAAAATCAGAAACTTCATATCGCCCGTCACTCACGTAACCATACATTTTTCCAACCCGCCCACCAGTCTCTACAACGTAATCCGTTCCAATTTCCGTTGAAGCCCAACCCGAAGCCATTGGAATCGAGGTCAAGGTTCCCAAAGAATTAACTTTCGTTTCATTGAAACTAATATTGCCACTAAAATTGAGATCAAAGTTCTTCTTATTTATTGCGGACCAGTTTAGAGTAAGCTCTATCCCTTTATTTTGGGTTTCACCTAAATTTCGATATTGATCATCATAACCTGATCCGGCAATTGGGAAAAGAATCAAGAGATCTTTTGTTTTATTTTTATACACATCGACCGTTCCCGATAGCTTTTTCTTGAATAAAGTAAAGTCCAAACCTATATTCTTTGAAATGGTCGTTTCCCATTTCAAATCCGGATTAGACATCGTTTTTGACGTAGCCCAATAATTATTATACCCATTGACCCATTCTGTGTTCTTAACTGAAAATATTGGATATATCTGCTCTAATGGAATATTATTATTTCCCGAGGTACCCAAGCTTGCTCTAAGTTTTAAGTCATCAAGCCAAGATTGCGTCTTGTCCATAAATCGCTCTGATGAGATCCGCCAGGCAGCTGCCATGGATGGGAAATACCCCCAATAATTGTCTGCCGAGAACTTGGAGGAACCATCTGCCCGGAAAGTTGCATTAAATAAATACTTCGAGTCAAAGTCATAATTTACCCGGCCAAAAAATGAAAGTAATTTTTCGTCAGCAAACATGTAATTGTTTATCGTACTCGATGCACCTTGCGGCGTTAATTTTCGGGTATCATCCAGTTTAAAGCTGTTCGGAAAACCGTGTGTCGTATTGGTATTTAATGTTTTTTGTGTAAACAAATATTCCTGGCCAACCAGCACACTTAAACTATGTCCTTTAGGAAGGAAATCTTGAAAGTTATAGTTTAATGTATTTGTGGAGCGTATCCCCTGAGTCGACGTATTCAATGAGATAAGAGCAGGCTTATTTTGATCTAAAGCAGCGGGAATATTACGCACATAATACGTCGTTGGACCATAAAACCGATCATTATAGTTGTGATAATCATCAAAGCCAAATTCTGTCCTGAACCGTAGGTTTTTAACAATATCCCAGCTAAATGCAGCATTTAGGTTATACGTTCTCCTTCGTTGCAATTGATCATTATCGACCAAAGACTCTAACGGATTATACAGATTGAATTCATCATCGGTTTCATCACTATTTGTTAGGCCCCCAACAGGAAAGGGAGGATAAATCATGGCGAATTTTAAACGGGAATCTGATGAAGAGGCTTCATTCTGTTCATTCATGCCTCCACCTGAAATGCGAACATCCGAAAATCGCGCACCCAAATCTATGGAAGTATTCTTTGATGGTTTATGGTTTAGTTTAAAATTGACATTTTGTCTCCGAAAACCAGACATTTCCATAATCGCTTTATCTCTCACAAAGGAATGAGAAATTGAATATTTCGTCTTATCACTCCCCCCTGACAAATTAAAATTTTGGTTAAAAGTATTACCGGTCCTTCCAAATATAAGCTCTTGCCAATCATTTGAAGGCACGTCTTTATAGAGGTCAATATCTTGAAAATTACCAAAGTATTTGACATAAGTATCCAGTTTATTTTGCAACAATGCCTGTTCGTACTGCCAGGTTACATAATCGTAGGGAGACAATACATCGAGCTTTTTTGCCAAATTTCGAATTCCGCCAAAAGCGCTATAACTAATTGATGTTTTTCCTGACTTTGCACTTTTGGTGGTTACGATAACAACCCCATTTGCTCCCCGAGAGCCGTATATGGCTGCCGAAGATGCATCTTTTAACACATCGATGGATTCAATATCTGCTGGCGCGATATCTGATATCGAAGACATCGGAAAACCATCCACGATATATAAAGGCGCATTATCTCCTGTAACGGAGCCTCCGCCACGGACGCGGACCTTCATTTCTGCATCTGGGGATCCTTCTGTAGAAGAAATTTGAATCCCAGCCATTCTTCCCGCAATCGCCTCAAGAGCTGAAGATACTGGAGCTTTAGAAATGGTTTCTGCACCTACCGAAGTTACAGCTCCTGTCAGATCTTTCTTTTTGACCGTCCCGTAACCGATGTTTACAGTTACCTCTTCCAATGCATTAGACTGTTCTTCCAAAACAATGTTAAGTGTCTTCTGATTCTCAAGAACTGTTACTTTTTTTGTCTGAAATCCAACATAGGTAAATTGAAGTTCTTGATTGTTACCGGCTATTTCGACACTAAACTTTCCACTTTTGTCCGTCACAGCAACAATTCTTGTTCCTGGCACCGTTACACTCACACCAACCAATCCTTTTTGATCCGTACCAACGACCGTTCCTTGGACTTTTCGGGCTTGAGCGTGTGCATTTAATGTGAATAACGAAGCGCAAATAGCAGTAGATATTACTAAGGCCTTACTCATATTTTTAGGTTTTTAAATTACAATGATTAAATCACTCTTGCAGGAACTGCATCGAAATTTAACTGGTTATCATATAATCAAGTTTACAAGTTATATTTCACTTGTTCATGCAAGTATCATTAAAAAGTTATGCAAACGTTGCCGGCAACGTTTGCACAGGGGAGCTAATTAGGTTTTGTAATTTTTTTTGATTAATATTAGGTTCTATTTTGCCAATTATGAGATTCGAAAACTATACAATCAAAGATATTGCTAAAGCACTTAACTTATCAACGTCCACAATTTCCAGAGCATTAAGAGATAGTTATGAAATAAGTCCTGAAACAAAAAAGATTGTATTGGAATATGCCGAAAAAATCAATTATCGTGCAAATCCCATTGCAAGGAGTTTAAAGGAGCGTCGAAGCCACTCCATTGGTATCATTGTTAGCGAAATAGCCAATAATTTTTTTTCCCAAGTCATAAACGGTGTCGAATCTATTGCCTATGACAAGAATTTTCATATCATCATTTCACAGACACATGAGTCTTCGGAAAGGGAAAGGCTGAATGTTGAGTATCTAACATCCAGAGGCATAGATGGGTTATTAATTGCGTTGTCCTCAGAAACCGAGGATATTTCTTATCTCCACCAATTAAAAGAACGTGGATTTCCAATTGTATTTTTTGATCGGATCCCACAACAGTTCGACACATACAAAGTCATCGTAAACAATCAGCAAGGAGCCTATGATGCCACCCAGCACCTCATAAAACTTGGAAATAAGAAAATTGCACATCTTACAAACTCTAAATCGTTGTCTATAACGAAGGACAGATTAATTGGCTATAAAAAGGCTCTGATGGCTAATCATATTGATTTCGATCCAGATTTGGTTAAATATTGTCAATATGGAGGGCTACATTTGGAAGAGATCGAAAGTGCAATTGAAGAGCTTATCCGGCTTGGTTTTGATGCTATTTTTATCTCTGGTGATAAGTTAACTACAGGATATCTTCATGTCGTGAAAAAAAGAAATTTTGAAGCCTGTAACGATATTGCTATTGCCGGATTTACAAACTCTAATGTTGTCGAACTATTCTCATCTAAAGTAACCGCCATAAGACAACCTGCTTTCGAAATGGGGAAAATCGCTACGGAACTTCTTATCAAATTAATAGAATCGAAATATCCGATTACAGAATTTGAAACGCGTGTATTACCTACCGAGCTAGTCATCAATGACTAAATAAAAAGCCGTAAGCAAAAATATTCCTACGGCCTTTTGAAACAACATAATGGTCAGTAGCTATTGTGCTCTTTCCTTTTCCTCGTTACTTGTATCTTTCTTACGATAGTTATTTTTTAAATTTCCGAATTTATACGAATAAGTCAATCGAACCACACGACGATCTTGGTATTGCCTGATACTGGAGTCAAAATCGCCGAAATTAGTTTTCAGATTCTGATTCCCTGTGTTAAACAAATCGCTCACGGCCAATTTCAAAGAACTACGTTGATCCTTAAATGTCTTTGTCGCTCCAACCTCCATATCCCATCGGGCCTTCATATCGTACACATTATATTTGAAAGGAGAGAAATATCGCAAATTGACATTAGCCGACAGACTTTTCGCTAATTTTAAATTGTGCATCGATGTAGCCTGCAAAAGAAATGACTTCCTTTTCAGCGGATGACCGCTCACCATGCCATCAAAGTTAAAATGGATACCCGTAATATTGTTATTCATGCTCCAAATCTTGGATACCGTAATCGGGATATTCAGATTCAGGTAAGCGGTCAAATTCTTACCTAAATTTTCACGTATAACCCAGGTCTGCTTCAGTACCGAATCTTGTCCCATACTCTCTACAATCGCATCCCGCACATCGTTAATACCCAATGTCACATTATAACGTTGCATCAACGTATAGTTTAATGTGAATTCATTGGAAAATTGCGGATTCAGATAAGGGTTACCACGTTCGAAGGTTAGTTTATCAATGAAATAATCAAAAGGATTCAACTGTCGGTAATTGGGACGTGTGATTTTCCTTGCATAACCTAAGGAAAGAATATGATTCTCATCGAGGGTATATGTCAGATTTGCATTCGGAAAAAGTTTAAAGTAGTTCCGCTTCACCTGCTTATTTAAGGTCAATGAGTTTCCATCAGAAAATGTATATTCTCCTCTCGCACCGACCTTCAGCCCCCATTTTCCTATCGTATTATTATAGTCTATATATCCAGCGGCGATCTGCTCCTTATACACAAAATGATTCGTCCGCTTTTCATTATTGATCCAGGAATTGTTCAAAAAATCTTCAAAGGTTAAGTCGTTATCCGACGTAACATTAGAATATTTAGCCCCCATCTCAAGCTTGGAGACCTTAGATAGCGGTTGTTCATAATCGAGTTTGGCGACATAGATATCGATTCCGATGGGCATTCTACTCCGTTGGATCTCCTCGGGAGTAATCGCATCCAGCTGACCATCAAAATATTGGTTATTATACCCCACGCGTTTACTGCTTTTGAATTTACTCCAATCCAAATCAAGGGTAAGTTTTCTGCCATTCGAATCAATTCTAAACTCATTGTTTAAATTAGCAGAGTACCGATCAAATAACTCTTTGAATTGCGATGTCGAAATCAAAAGCGAATCCAATGTTGTAAAAGACTTTCCTACATTGGTCTTACTATCGTTATCATTGTATTCGATATTATTCGAACCATTAAACTGCACGGTTAATGTATTTCTGGCTGATGTCCTTTGCTCAACACCGAAGCGATAGGAATGATTCTGTTCTTTTTCATCCAATATCGACCTTTGTTTAAAATAGGTCTTTTCCCCTTTATTCTGAATAACACGATCAAGCAGTAGCTTACGGTGGCTTTTCTCATTGGAATATGCATACGATCCAAATACTGTCGTATTATTCTTTTTATAGTTTAAGGATAAGGAGCTATTCCCTCTGAATTTTTCTCCCCGCCCTGCCGTCATGTTAAAGGTTCCGTTAAATCCTTCCATCCGATTTTTCTTGAGGACAATATTTATAGTCCCTACGGCCCCCTCAGCGTCATCTTTTGCTGCCCGGGTGGTGATAACTTCGACGGACTTAATCTGGTTGCCATCCGTACTCTTCAAAAAATTCACCAACTGCTCACCCGACATATAGGTCTGCCGACCATCGATGGTCACTGATACACCAGATTGACCCATCAATTGTAGGTTATTATTGTTATCTAAACTCACTCCAGGAGCGCGCTGTACAATATCTAAGGCATTATTCCCCGCGGCCAAGGGAGAGTTTTCGACATTTAAAACCAGTTTACCAGGCTTGCTTTCAACCATCGGCCGCTTACCCTCTACGGCGACCTCCTGCAATTTTCGTGTGTCCGTGTTCAGCAGGATCGTTGGGACCTTGTAATCTGATTTACTGATATCAAAAACGTTGCTCTTATTGGCCATGTACCCAACCATTTTGACGTCGACATAATAACTTCCAGCTTGGATATCCGAAAATTGGTATTCTCCATTTTCATCTGTAACAACTGCTTTCAAAATAACTGTTGTCTTTGCCTTCATCAGATAAGCAGTTGCAGAAGCCAAAGGCACATTATTTTCCACCAGTACTTTGCCTGTAACTTTCACTTGCGCATAGGCAAAGGAAGCAATTAAAAAATTTAAGAGTAAGAGGTAAAAATATCTTTTCATTCGTTTATAAATAGGTGTAATAGCATTTACTTTTGATGGTACTAAATAGGCTTATCACACGAGGTTCAGTAGTGATTTTCGATGGTTACAGCTTCAATAATTTGTCTTCCGCCTTCAGGCGGAAGACTTGGTTTATGTTATTTCTTTTTTGTCTCTATGGTAACACCATCTTTTTTGACATTAATAATGGTATCTCTGCGGATAACAACAGACGTATCATTTGCGATTACTTCATTGCCCTCAGCATCTGTTTCGTCACTTTCATCTGACTTCTTGGGTGGCAATGCACATTTCAACCCGAGTGACGTGACTACAAACTCGACGTCTTTTACATCCCTTAGGTCTTCTCTATAACGGTCACGACATTCGTAAAATGAAATATCCCTTAATTTATCTTCCAAATTATCATTAATGATCAACTTGGTGCCTACTGGGAGAAACAAGGTAATATTGACTTCTTGATCCCGATAGAGTTCACCTTCATTCAACTGGAACGCATTGTCAAATGTTAATGATGTACTATCTTGTCTCAATGCATAGTTAATTTTACCAGCTCTGTCTGTTGCGACTTTATAGGAATTTCCTTTAGCCGAATACTCATAGCGTACATAAGGTTCCTGTAGAGAATCGATACGTTCGACACGGATACGAATATTACGTCTCAGATAAGTAGAGAGGTTTTCGTTTTTTATACCCAAACCGCTTTTTACACCATTTTTTAAGCGGATTACCCGAATATCATTTTCATTTAAGTAATAAACAGCTTGTTTTTGCAGTGGCTTCTCTTCAACAATCGTACTGGACTCTTTGAATTCCTTTGCTACCGATGTAGCGTAGTAGATAATTGCGCCTATCGACGCCAACCAGACTAAAAATAAGGTGGTTGTCAAATAATTGTTCATTGGTTTTTTCTCGAAGAGAACGCGGAGAAGCAAATAGAACAATCCAGCAAAAGGGATAAAAATGGCCAAGAAACCCGCAATCAAAGCAAAAGGTACATCGCTCGGATTCATGAGATAAAAAGGTCCAGAATCGTCCATGACGTCAGGAATTACGTTCACAATAGCCAGTGCAAAGAAGATAAGTCCAATAATCAACCCGATGAGCGTCAAACCAACAATAATAACAAAGAATACGCCGATGACTTTCACAAAGACCTGCAATAATTTAGCAACACTATCGCCTGTACGGTCCATTCCCCTCGAAAACGAATCCCTTACCCCGCTCATTTCTTCATCGAAAGAACGTTTGAAGTTCTGAATATTCGGTGCCTCCCCACGCATTTCCATCTTATCTGCACGAGTTACAGCGAGCGGCATGACAATCCATAGGATGACATAGACCAATACGCCCGATCCACCGATCACAACAAATAAAGCAAAGAGTAAACGTACCCATTTTGCCTCAATGCCAAAAAAATGTCCAAGTCCACTACATACTCCACTGAAAACTTTGTCATCTGGGTCACGCATCAGCTTCTTCCCCACTTTAAAACCGTCTGCATTTGGCTGACCCTGAAAAGAAGCATAACCATCCTGATCCTCAGATTCAAAATCACTTACGCTTCCCATTTGCTCTATCACAGCATTAACATCGTCCATATTCAGAACTTCTTTGCTGCCCGCCTGAATCTTTTCAGTAAACATCTCAGAAATACGATTTTCGATGTCCTCTAAAATCTCCCGACTATCTTCCGATTGTCCAAAGTGCTTCTTTATATCAATCATGTAGGAGCGAAGCACCTCATAAGCATCCTCTTCAATATGGAAGACGATACTATTTATGTTGATAATTATTGTCTTATTCATCGTTATTGTCTTTAACTGGTTTAGTTGAATCATTGTTTCTACCCACCAATGACGTATTTACAGCAAACACGAGCTCATTCCAGGTAACATCTAGTCGCGAAAGGACTTCTAACCCTTCTTGGGTAATTTCATAATATTTTCTAGGCGGACCTGAAGTCGACTCCTTCCATATATAGCTTAACAGGCCATTGTTTTTTAGACGTGTTAAAAGCGGATATAAGGTTCCTTCCACAACCAATAATTGAGCTTTCTTCAGTTCGCTGATAATATCGGAGGCATAAATTTCTCCTCGAGAAATTATGGATAGGATACAATATTCAAGTATCCCCTTCCTCATTTGGATTTGTGTATTTTCAGCTATCATAACAATACAAAGATATATGTATTTTATGGTACCATGCAATACATAGTACCGTATAAAACAATAAAACTTTATTAAACAACTGATTTACAGGTGAATAATTTTTAAATTCATAATATTTTTATTTCTATCAGGAAATTTTTGGATATTTAACGCCATGATTAAAATCTTATTGGACTATAAGTGGTGTTTTATTTGGGCCATAATAGTTATTATTTTATGCACACTCCCGGGTAACAATTTTGACGCAGTTCCCGCCTATCCAGGTATGGACAAATTAGTCCATTGCGGTATGTTTTTTGTTTTCTGTACGTTGCTTTACAATGGTGTTATCCAGCAATTCAGCGGTAAACCAACCCGCTGGCTTCCGATTTTTATCGTATCTATCCTCGGATTTTTATTTGCTGGACTGACAGAATTACTTCAGCTTTATATTTTTACTTACCGGAGCGGTGATTGGTGGGATTTATTTGCCGACAGCATCGGAATAGGGATGGCCGGGTTTGCCTATCTACTAAACTATGTCAACCGAAGGTCGTAAATACCAGGTTGAGTTCGTCTTGATGATTTCGTTATCATTGAGTGCTTTACCAGATCTATATATTGGGGCTATATATTAGCTACTTCAATTATAGGAATTCGCTCTTATGGTTTGTGAATTTTATTATTTTTAAATGAGCCCATACGCTATGGGTCAGATTGGGCCTAGGCCCTTGCTAAAGTAGCAATAGATACCCGACAGTCAACAGCATCTAAGAGTGTTAATGCCGCGGAAACAATCGTAGCGCCTGTTGTTAACACATCGTCCACCAATAAAATGTGTACATGGGCCGGCAACCCAGTGGCCTGACAATCGAAAATATCACTTACATTTTCGTAACGGTCGAGTCGCCCCTTACCTGTTTGGCTAATTGTCGCTTTCTTTCTTACCAAAATATCTTCACGCAATGGGATTTCCATCGCTCTGGACAAACCTCTTCCAAAGTAAGTGGATTGATTATAGCCTCTTTTTCGGAGTTTGCTCTTGTGTAATGGCACAGGAACAATACAATCGATATTCTGATAGGCCTTTGCTTCTATTAATTTTAAGCCGTATAGATAACCAAAATATTCCGCAAGAAAAGGTTGATTATTGTATTTAATCTGATAAATGAGGTGCTCTACACGGCTATCCTTTTGCATTAACAAAAAAGAACAGGCCTCTTCCACTGGAGCTTTCCCCCAAAGCTGTCTTGCGGTATCATTATCTGAATATTCGTGAAAATTAGTATAAGGCAAATGGAAATCGCATGCTACACAAATAAACTTTTCCTGATATTTTAGCACACAACCGCAACATCCACATTCTCTTGGAAAAAAGATGGATACAAAATCGCTAAAAAGCTTATTTAATTCGGATTTCATCTGGTAAATTCCCCTATTAAAGATAGGAACTATCCTTCAGATTATACCTCGGATTCCTCCTTTTTCTCGTCCTTGATTGCTAATTGTCCACAGGCGGCATCGATATCTTTACCACGGCTACGTCTCACATTCGTGATTATACCTTGACTTTTTAGATAATTTGCAAATACCTCGATTTTATCTGCTTCAGCATTTAAGAAATCGGCCAGTGCGATAGGATTATACTCAATCAGGTTGACCTTACAAGGAACGTGTTTACAGAACTTAGCAAGTTCTTTTGCATCCTCCAATTCGTCATTGAAATTGTTAAAGACAATATATTCAAATGTAATTGGACTTTTTGTCTTCGCATAAAAATATTTGAGGGCTTCTGCCAGAGCTTTTAGTGAGTTCTGCTCATTGATCGGCATAATTTCATTTCGCTTTTTATCATTTGCGGCGTGCAAAGAAAGTGCTAGATTAAAACGTACCTGGTCATCACCCAATTTTTTAATCATTTTTGCGATACCTGCAGTGGAAACAGTGATCCGCTTAGCAGCCATATTTAATCCGTCGGGGGCCGTAATGCGTTCAACCGACTTCATCATATTGGCATAGTTCAACAAAGGCTCACCCATCCCCATATAAACGATATTTGTCAGTGGCTGCCCGTAGTTCTCTTCGGCTTGCTTGCTGATCAGAACGACTTGATCATAGATCTCATCGGCATTGAGGTTCCTCTTACGGTCCATATAGCCTGTTGCACAGAACTTACAGGTCAAGCTACAGCCCACCTGTGAGCTGACACAAGCTGTCATTCGTTCCGGAGCCGGTATCAACACCCCTTCAATGATATTGTTATCATACAGCCAAAAACTACTTTTAATTGTTTTATCTGAGCTGATCTGAGATTCTTTAACTGTAACTGCATTGATCGTAAAATTCGCTTTTAGCTTCTCACGAAGGGACTTACTCAAATTACTCATCTGATCAAAATCTACACAAGATTTTACCCAGAGCCATTCATAAATCTGCTTCGCACGAAAGCCCTGCTCCCCCAACGCTGTAAGTTGATCTTTGATCTGATCCAAAGACAAACTCCTGATATCTATTATTTTACTTTTTTCAATCACGGTACAAAGATAAGAATAAATAAGTGACAAAAAATCCCGTTCTAAGAAATAGAACGGGACAACTGTTATGTATGTGTTTTAAAATAGGTAGGAGCGCGGTCCGATTAGCCATGAATGGCTTCTTTATTTCCGTACGACTGGATTAGCCTCCCTTCAAATTCCAACCACTCCTTCCAACGCTTTTCTACATCGACGTCTACAGTATATTTGCGTGCAAAATTTAAAAATGTTGTATAATGATTTGCTTCAGACACCATTAAATCATGGTAAAACTTTGCAAGATCTTTATCTTGAATATTTTGCGACAGCACTCTAAAACGTTCGCAGCTTCGGGCTTCAATCATTGCCGCGAATAATAAACGGTCAATAAAAGCCATATTTCTACTGCCATCTTTTTTAGAGAATTTCATCAATTGGCCAACATAATCATCTTTTCTTTCACGGCCCAAGGTATAGCCACGTTCTTTGATGATATCAATAACCATCTTAAAATGTTCCATTTCTTCGATAGCAATTGCTGTCAGTTCATGCACTAAATCTTCGTATTCTGAGTTGTTTGTGATTAATGATATTGCATTTGAAGCAGCCTTTTGCTCACACCAGGCATGATCAGTCAAAATTTCTTCTAAATTTCCTTCTGCGATGTTTGCCCATCGCGGATCTGTCAACAACTTTAATCCAAGCATCTTACTCTCTAAAATGATTTACGCCACAAAGGTAGCGAATATCTCAGCGTTAAAAAAATGATAATCGCTCTTTAGGCATCTTTATGAAGAGCCTTTCGAATTTCAGGCGCTATTTTTTCGCCAAAAATCTCAATAGAACGGAGCATCTCTTTATGTCCAGGGGCGCCCACATCCATGTGTGCAGAGAAACGTGTCAATCCGAATTTCTCTTGTATTTGCAAAATTTTATCTACTGCATAGGCAGCATCCCCAACAATTAGATGCCCCCTTGAAGTTCTTCCAAAGTCATATTGTGTACGTTGATATGGAGGCCAACCTCTACTTGCTCCGATACGGTCCATCTGTACCGAATAAATCGGATAGTAATAATCTGCTACCTGAGCGTTGTTGTCGCCAAAGAACGCATGCATGTGCACTCCTACTTGAAAATTAGCCATATCATGTCCATTATCCTCATAAGCTTGACGATACATTTCAAATAAATGATCGAAGCTTTCGTACATGCCGCCGATGATAGCAAACATAACCGGTAAACCCAGTTTTCCTGCACGGATAACAGAAGATGTTGTACCACCTACAGCAACCCAGATCGGCAGTGATCCATTTTTAGGCCGAGGGAAGACTTCTTGATTGATTAAGGGTGCTCTAAAATTTCCTCGCCAAGTAATTGGATTTTGCTTGTTCAATCGTAACAAAAGCTCAAGTTTCTCCTCAAACAATTCGGAATAATCTTTCAGATCATAACCAAATAAAGGGAAGGATTCAATGAAGGATCCTCTTCCAGCCATCAGCTCAGCACGTCCATCAGATAAAAGATCAACTGCTGCGAAATCCTGAAATAATTTAACAGGATCCGCAGAACTCAATACCGAAACTGCACTGCCCAATTTAATATTTTTGGTAACTGTAGAAGCCGCAGCCAAGACAATTTCGGGTGCTGCAACCGCATAATCTGCCCGGTGATGTTCCCCGATTCCAAAGAAATCCAATCCTACTTGATCCATAAGCTTGATCTCCTCAATAATTTCTTTCATTCTATCTTGTGCTGCCTGGATCTGACCTGTAACAGGATCTATCCTCGAGTCACCAAACATTCCAATTCCTAATTCCATAATTGTCTATTTAAATTCTAAATCAAAATTAAGACCTTCTTCATTTAATTAAATTGATGTAGGACAAGAAATCCGATTAGCTTCAGCGCTTTCACCGATTTTGACAAGGTAAAAGGCCTATCGCTACTGTATAACCACCATAAAGGAAAGCTAGCAGACAATAACCCCGCCCAATTAGAAGAGAGCGACCGTATTCTTCGCTACCTGGTCTGCATTCCCACTAAAATGATGGCCCCCGGAGAGGTATTTTTTTGTAAAATTCTTAAGTGTTATTTTTTGTACAGGAAAATCGGCTTCGTCGTCACCGAGAATGACGCCCGTTTTGACTCCATCCATGCGATTGATTTCAGAGATGACATCAAGACTTCGCTTTGTATTACTACGGCCTAAAATATCAGCTATATGGATCTCCAGATCTGTAGACACGGATGGTTCCAAAAGCACAACGCTCTTTACATTTTTTTTAACAACTGGATCCAAGCGGTTAATAATAAAAGGGACCGCATCTGCTCCAAATGAATACCCAACGACGAAAAGACGCATATTCTGCCGTGAGGATAACAAAGTCTTCAAGGTATTAGAAATATCTCCTGCTATCTCATTTGGGCTTTTCTTCTTCCAGAAATAATTTTTTGAATCAAGAGCTGCGACAGTATATCCTGCTCCAGCAATCAGCTCACAAAGCTTGTTAGAGAATGAATTAAATCCACCATCTCCACTCAGATAGAGAACCAGGGGTAGTACAGCTTTATTATTCCAATATTTCATGTCAATCAAACGTTGTTGAGCAAAAGCATGAAATGCTATGCTACCAATTATAAATAAAGTGGCTAATTTTTTCATCTGTATGAGATTTACATGAAGCTATTCATTCGGTTTCATCACTTTGACCAGTGCTATAGGAAGTTGTAAGAGATCAAAATCGTTATCAAATATAAGGTATTTATTTTCCCAAAATGTCGCATACTTCTCTTTAAAATCACGCAGACTATGGTAATGTTTAAAGTTTCCCAATCGTGTTGAGGCAAACTTCATAATCTTTTCAGCGGGACTATCTGTCGCTCCCAAGCCCGTCATTGGCACCATGCCCAAATTTAGATAGACATACTTTTTGGCTTTAGCATATGCAATAAGCTCAACAATCAATGCATCCATACTCCCACCTGGTGCGTCAAGCGATTTTCGGATCATATCATAAGTGCACTCATCTTTAGCATAATCGGGAATAATATTCAGAAAGGCGACAATATTATTTTGCTCATTTTTCAATACAATAATATCTTGCATAATAAGCTCATTTTCATCAAACATTCCTTGCGAAAAAACCATTTCCTTTTTATCAAATTCTTTCAACCATTCATTGGAAATCAATCTTAGCTCGTCTATAATTGCTTTTTCCTGCGGAGCTTTCAACACCTCCGTTGTAAAACCCTTTTTTTGAATTGCATTAAGTCCATTACGTAATGACTTACGGTCTTTTCCTTCTAGCTTGAATGTTTCCAATTCTAATACAGCCTCCTGTCCAATGGTGATTTTTTGCTTACGAAGAGATGAAAAATGAACCAAGCTATTTTCATCAACACGGTAATAAATGGCCTTTAAACCATTCGCATAACAATATTGATCAAATTCCTGAACCAGCTCTTCCTTATCCCCCTGCTCACAGACAGGTTCATCCAATACGATAGCAAATTCATTCGCCAAGCGATAAGCGGTAAATCCCTCCGAGACTTCTGAGAAGAACAGACTCTTATCTTTTCCCAATTTAAAGAAGTCCATCGGAGACTGTCCAAACTCAATTAGTAATTGTTCTGCATGCTCCATTTTGGAGCTACTCGAATCTTCGTCATCAATCAGCCGAGGGCGTGCAAGTGCGTAGATCAATAAGAACCAACAAAATAGTCCCAAAACTTGAGTGATGCGCAAAAATTCTTGACCAAAAACTGTTTGTGGCATCAATTCATCATCTGCAAACAACAGAAAACTCCGTGCCGTATGATATATTGATTGTCCCCATGTAAAGTCTAGCCCGAAATGTTGCTTATCAATGAAGTAAAAACTCAACACATCAAACAGGCATATCGCTATCAGAGCGACAAAAAATGTGATAAACCCAATTCTTACCCAACTAATATTACTCTTGATGCGATATTGTTTATAGCTCATTGCCAATAAAATCAAGGTCAATAAAGCAACCGATGCCTCTTCATAGTCCAATGCCTTAAACACATGTCCAAACAGCGACAAAGCACTAAACACCACGGCGATCCAGAACGCAATACGGAAACCTTTAATCAGGTATGCCGAAGTTACCAATAGTCCTAAGCCCAAAACCAGTACCATAAATTTAGAAGCATGAATTGCTTCTAGCGGCAAATAAAAACGATCTAGTTTCATACGATCAGCCAAAGGTGGTGTCAATACGGAAACAAGATTTACCACGCCTAAGAAAAATATAAGCAACGCCGGTCCAATACGTGCCAGCAATTGCTTACCACGCCATGCAAAGGCAAGGATTCCCAAGAGTAATGGAAGCCAAAATTCGAATGCCCGATAGAGAATTGTAATGCCCAATCCTTCTGCCTGCGAGTAGCCGTACGCTTTAAAAATATACAGCATGGTAAGCTCTACAGCCCCAAGGCCCCGTAGAAAAGGAGAAACAATCATCAATACGACCGAAACAGTATAGGCAATAGCCGCAGCCTCGAAGGAGTGGTCCAAACCAAGAGCATACATACTTACAAAAGCATGGGCAATACCGCAACATTCGACGACCATGGACGCCAACATAGTACCCAACAAATATTTTAGCTTGACTTCCCCTGAAAATATTTCATCGATGTTAGAGGCTACAGCAGGAAACTTTAATTCGACCCAGCGATAAATGCCTTTGTGTGTTCGAAAAGACCAGACCAGCCAAAATACGACAGCCAGGAGCAGTCCCAAAACGACCAATGAGATCCAGGCATCACCAAAATTTTTATTATGCCAGATCGTATACAATATAACAGGTACACCAATCATAAACACCGTCAGTAGTCCGACATAGCCATAAAGCGCCCCTGCTTGGTGAATTTGCGTCGTATTCAAATTTCTTTTCCGCAACTCCGTTGTTGTATATGCCAAAGAACTAATCCCACCCGCAGGAAGAAACACACTGAGTAAATTTCTCTTCAGGAAAAGATCAATGGCGATTCTCAGATTAATAGAAAGGCCGATCGCTTTAAAACTCTGCACATACATCAACCCCTGAAGCACAATATAGACGATGGTAATTCCAACTCCAACTGAAACCCAGGTTAGGTTGGCTGCGCGCAACTGCGGAATAATTGCGGCAAGCTCTTTCCGCTCATTTCTAAAAAATACAAAGGCCAATAAGATAACCAAAACAGCTATTAATTCCTTCCAATAGGTCTTTGGCGAAAAATGTCGAATCCGTTGAGCAATAGTTTTGGTCATATGATCGTTTAATGATGAATAACCTTTAAATATATTATAAACACTAAAATAAAGCTAATCGTTTGAAAATGACTAATTGTTAATTTTTCGTCAATTCTTTTCACATTAATCAGTAATTTTCCTGCATGAAAGAGAAAAAGGTTTTGTTCATCGGACTTGTGTGGCCAGAGCCAACATCTTCAGCGGCGGGTTTTCGCATGATGCAATTAATTGAAACGTTCACTACCCGCTCTTATCACATTACATTTGCTTCGGCTGCTGCGAAGTCACCTTATAGTGCCCCTTTGCAGTCTCTCGGGATACATGAACAAGCAATCGTGCTCAATAGCAATAGCTTTGACGATTTTATTACTCAACTACAGCCCGATATTGTTGTTTTTGATCGTTTTATGGTAGAAGAACAATATGGTTGGCGTGTCGCACAGCATTGTCCCGATGCACTCCGCATACTCGATACGGAAGACTTGCATTTTTTACGCCAGGCGAGACAGGCATCCGTCAAAAATAAAGGTGATTTCTCCTTTCAAGAGTTATTTACGGACACCGCTAAACGTGAAATTGCCTCTATTCTGCGAAGTGATCTCTCCTTGATTATCTCCGAATCCGAAATGAAGATTCTTATCGAAGAATTTCGAATTTCACCCGACATCCTCTATTACCTCCCTTTCCTTGAACACGAGATCAGTTCTACTGAAATTAATCAATGGAAGCCCTTTGAAGAGCGTAAGAACTTACTATTCATCGGAAATTTTATCCATGAGCCGAACTGGCATACGGTTCAATATCTAAAAACACAAATCTGGCCCCAATTACGGAAGATGCTTCCCAAAGTAGAATTGCACATTTATGGTGCCTACGCAACCCAAAAAGTACTCCAGTTAAACAACTCTAAAGAGAATTTCCTGATCAAGGGACGGGCGGAATCTGCTCGCCTTACCATGGAAAACTACCGTGTACTGGTCGCTCCAATTCAATTTGGTGCCGGCGTAAAAGGAAAGTTTATCGACGCCATGCAAACCGGCACACCATCTGTCACCACGACAGTTGGAGCAGAAGCCATGAAGGGTAATTTGGACTGGAATGGTTTTATCGAAGACGATCCCGAAACTTTCTGCCGAAAGACAGTTGAGCTCTACGAAAACGAAGATCTTTGGAAAACGGCCCAAGAACATGGCATCCGTATTATCAACGAACGTTATGAGAAACGAAAGTATCAGGCCGACTTTATGACGAATCTATCTTTGCTAAAAGTGCAGATTGACAGGCACCGCCAACAAAACTTTATTAGTCAGATATTGTTGCACCACACGATGCAGAGCACAAAATATATGTCTTTATGGATTGAGGAAAAAAATAAATAGATCTTTAGTTGACTTCACGCCACCAGGGCGCGTATACTGTATCTAATCTATTAAAATGGATCATTTCCCCTATTTTTGGTGTAAGGAGAGTGATCTGTTCTTTGTTCGCTGTCTCGTAAAATTTCTCCATTGGCTCTTTCCAGTCGTGCATAGCTAACGCGAACTTAGAAGAATGAACGGGCAAAATAACTTGAGCTTTCAGATCCTTCGTTTCAGCAGCCCATTCGTCAGGTAAGGAATGGATATAATGCCAGGCATCGTTATACTGGCCATTTTCCAAGATTGCTAAATCAAATGGACCGAACTGGTCACCTATCTTTTTGAAGTGCTTACCATATCCGCTGTCTCCACCCAAGAAAATAGTGTACTGGGAAGTCTTTAACACAAAGGATGTCCACAAGGTATTATTCCGTGTAAATCTTCGTCCCGAAAAGTGCCTTGCGGGTGTGAAGGTTACCTGAAAATCGGGCGCCAGTTTTATCTGGTCGTACCAATCACCCTCGATGATCTGATCGGCCTTATATCCCCAAGACTCAAAATGCGCCCCCACGCCAAGACCACAAATCACCTGACCGACTTTATCCCTCAATTTCACAACAGTATCATAGTCCAGATGATCGTAATGATCATGAGAGATAAACAAATAGTCAATTTTCGGAAAAACCATCGTCGCATAGTCGACAGACATCTTAAATGCTTTATTACTACCTGGGATAGGAGAAGCATTTTGGCTGAACACCGGATCAACCAATATTAATTTCCCATCTAACTTCATCAGGTAGGAGGAGTGACCAAACCAAATCAGAACGTCATCTGCGGGAAGATGCGCTAAATCGCATTCCATAGCAGGCAATACATTGATCGGTTTCAAGTGGGGATTTTTGTTGAAAAGGAAATCCCACAGCAAAGAGGCCATATTGACATCGCCTTTCAACGACGGCGTTACCTCGAGATTATGAAAAATACCATTTTTAAAATTTGGTGACTGTTTCATCCGCTCCAGTCGAGCTCCTTTGAAACTTCCTCCAAACATTGGATGAACAAAATAATAGAGTACTCCACTGATGAGAACAATCAATAGAGCCCCTAAAATAATCCATCCCATATTCCGCATCAGAAATTATTCTTCCACATCATGGATTCCACCGGACGGATGGTTTTGCCATTGTATTTTGCGTTACCTTTGGTATTATAAAATGTCTCGATATCGCCTTCTACAGCAAAATAGATCAATTGTCCAATAGGCATTCCCGCGTAAACCCGAACAGGTTGGGCAACCGAAATTTCCAAGGTCCAGGTATTACAGAAACCGACGTCACCCTTCCCTGCAGTTGCATGGATATCTATCCCTAAGCGACCAGTGCTCGATTTGCCCTCTAAAAAAGGAACATGCTTATGCGTTTCGGTGTACTCTTGCGTAACGCCTAAATAAAGGGTATTGGGTTCTAATACAAAACCTTCTTCCGGGATTTCAAAATGCTGAATTTCATTGTGTTTCTTGGCATCAAGTACACGGTCTGCATACGTTGCCAAATATTTCCCCAAATGCACATCGTAGGAATTTGTTCCCAAACATTTACGATCAAATGGTTGAATGACAATACTGCCATTTTCAATCTCTTCGAGAATTCTTTTATCAGATAAAATCATGTGTATCAAAATAGCAAAAGCGTCAGGCAATGCTATACAAATTCAAAAATACAGTTCTCCCACTAATTTTACTTCATTTTTCAAAACAAAAATCTGCGATTTGTTTTTTAAATTTGGGTATGAGTCTAGTGTATCTACGTGAAATTGATAATCAAACCAAATTTGCAATTTGGCGAATTGAGGAATCGGACGACGATTTGCTGTCGAAACTTCAATTGGATGAACGTGAAAAAGCAAAATTAGGGTCCTTCAATAAAGGGAAAAGACGGTTACATTGGCTTGCCACCCGTGTGCTATTGCGAACCTTATTAAACACATCCCGCTACATCGAATGTCCTTCGGATGCAAATGGCAAGCCTTATCTCGCTAATTTTCCCCAAAAAATATCACTTTCACACTCATTTGATTACGCTGCAGCAATGATCAGTACAAAAGGTGAAGTTGGTATCGACATGGAAATCATCAAAACAAAAGTAGAGCGCATCCAACATAAGTTTCTAAAACCTGCGGAGCTTGCATTCATCGCCCAGGATGATAGCCGATATGAGCAGCTTTATGCTTGCTGGTGCGCCAAAGAAGCGATTTATAAACTTCAAGGCAATGCAGGGGTCTCCTTCTTGAACAACATGACCATACAACCATTCGAATACCAAACGCAAGGTATATTAAAACTTGAACTCGACAGCGATCAAAACAAGCATATTTATGATGTACATTATGAGAAGTTCAATGAATATATGCTCGCTTACGCTGTAGAATAAGTCCTTTAAAAAAATAATTTTTCTCAATTTCAATGAATTAGCACACAGACAGCACTTTTTTTTTGTGCTTTTTGAAAAAGCTTCTATATTTGCATCATCGAAAACGATATGGCCCGTTCGTCTAGGGGTTAGGACGCAAGATTTTCATTCTTGAAACAGGGGTTCGATTCCCCTACGGGCTACAAAAAGCGACTTCAAAAGAGTCGCTTTTTTAGTTTTTATCTAAGTGCTCAATACCAAATTCAGGAAACAGGCAAACAGATTTTTAAAGGGGCTTTCAATAAAATTTAATTCTTTAAAATTTTCGCTTTTTCCGCGTCAAATTCCTCCTGGCTTATAATTCCCGCGTCCAACAGATCTTTTAAATCAAATAGAGCCTTTTTCTTCATTCCCATATCCACGTTTGATAAGGGTTCAGTGAATACTTTTTTCTCTGGAAGGCCGGGCTCACCTTTTAGGGGATCGGTCTGTGCGCCGGCATCAATCAATAATGCCGTTATTTCATTAAATCCTTGCATATTGGAATAATCTATTGCTTTCTGTTCCAATACATTCGTTATATCTGTAACGGAGCCATTAGATAAGAGATACCGCAACACATCTTTTTTACCATAGGCAGCAGCATAATGAAGCGCAGTATTGCCGGTAGCATCCTGTTTATCAATTGTTGCACCACTGTCTAAAAGTTGTTTGACCAAAGACAGATAACCCATTTTTGTAGCTGTATGCAGTAATGTTTCTCCTGCATAATGAGGTTCAAAACCAAGAATAAAGATACGCCCCCCTGTCCGTTCGATCAACCTTTCCAAATATTTACCGTCCTTTCCATCAAATGAGTCTACAGGACGCGCATAATCTGCAGAGAGGCCTCTTTCTAAAAATAAAGCGAGAAGCTCTTTTTGATTGCTATTACAAACATACCACACAGGAGAAATTCCCTCGGCAGATTCAGCAAAAATATCGCTCCCCTGCTCCAGTAACTTCTGAGCAAGAATACGGTTTCCATTTTTTACTGCGAGCAGCAAGGGACCTTCACTTAAGTCATTCAGAATATTGACAGATGCACCGTTATCCAACAACATATTGACAATAGGAACGGAGCCCAGAACCACCGCCAAATTTAGGGCCGTATTACCCTCCTTGTCAGAGATATCTACACGAGCACCATTTTCAATAAGCCGCTGTACCACTGGCGGATATTTTGCCTGCACAGCCAATAGTAGTGGTGATTCAGCACTATTGTTCAACGCGTTTACGTCTAATCCCTGTGCAATCAGTTTTTCAGCCATTTCCTGTTGCCCTGTTCGAGCTGTAATATGGAGCAAGCTATTTCCCAAAAAGTCGTTGATCAGAATATTAGCATTATTTTCCAATAAATAGACTGCTGTTTGTTTTTGCTTTTGTAACAGGGCAAAATATAAGGGGGTTTCCCCCCGATGATCCTCGTAGTCCACTGTGGCTCCAGCCTCAACCAGCTTTCTCACCAAATCCAAATAACCTCGATGCGCCGCATAATGCAATGCTGTCCGTCCCATTTCATCAGTGTAAGATACATCAACTTGATTTTTCTCCAATAATATTTCCGCTATTTTACGTTTTCCGCTTTCACACGCTATTATAAATGACTGAGACATAACAATTTTTTCTGTTTTTTTATTGTTTTAATAACCATTCGACTGTCTTTACCTTTATATTATCCTCCATAGCATAATCGACAGCTTTTTTATCCATTATATTTTCCAATTGAGGATCGATTCCTTCACCGACAAGATATTTTACTTTTTTATAAAGGTCTCGGGCTCTATTTTCATCGTAATTGAGGTTTACTTGACAAATTTTATGCAATAGTGTATTACCCTCGTTATCCGCATAACTGAGGTCTAGATATCCTCTGTCCATAATTTCCTGTACAACTAGGACTGATTTTTCTGCTAGCCAATCTACGCCTGTTTTTTCTTTCTGATACCAAAGTGATGCAGCTGTCAAATCTGCCCCATGTTCCAAAAGTAAGATCAGCACACTCAGATTAGTCTCGCTATCAGTATGCATCATGCGAAGGAATGCATTGAGTAGGTTTTCTCCTTGTTTATTGACGCTATGAAAATCTGGACTTCCATAATTGAGAAGGGGAACGAGCAGATCTGGATTAAAATGCCTTACTGCTGCATAATAAAATGAACTTTCGCCATGCCAATCCTTTAGCCCTGGATCTGCTCCCGCATTGAGTAATTTAATCACAACATCAGTTTTCAATGTATCAACAGCCATGTGCAGGGCTGTTTTTTGTTCAACATTGCCGATATTCGGGTCTAAACCTTCAACTAACA
Organism: Sphingobacterium siyangense; assembly: GCF_023277505.1. Taxonomy (NCBI): domain Bacteria; kingdom Pseudomonadati; phylum Bacteroidota; class Sphingobacteriia; order Sphingobacteriales; family Sphingobacteriaceae; genus Sphingobacterium; species Sphingobacterium siyangense. The sequence goes on from NZ_CP080574.1 coordinate 6,329,309, forward strand.
GCCAGTCTACGAGCTCGCTAATACGTTCATTGGACTGCATACGTAGGCTACAAACTTTAAAAAGCAACGTTTGTCCATACTGATCCATCCGCTGCAGGTCGGCACCTGCCTCAAAAATAAGCTTTAAGAAAGGAATAACCACATTTTCCTGTAATGCATATTCCAATAAAGTAATGCCACCTACTTCTTCGTTGATATCATCTATCTGTGCTAAATAGCCTTTCATCCAAATTAAATGGGCTTCAAGCTGCACTTCGGATGCAATCTGAGGTTTGAATAGCGTATTAATCACGGATGTGCTAAAACGATCATAATCGTATAGATCAGTTGAGATTAGTCCTTTTTTTACAAAATGATCCAAGACTCCATAATGCTGGGCTCTAATCAATTGGCTCACTAAACTATTCAATTCGTAATCGTGAAAGTCAACTCTATTATTTGCTTCTGCAACAATCCGTTCCATCTCCGCGATTTCACCTTTACGTGAAAATTCAGCAAGCGTCCTTAATTCATTATTTGTCATTTTTCACTTCTGTTAGTCTAAAGAAAAGAAATCCGCATGATTAAATTGAAAACGATTTAACTAGAAAAATAGTATAACAGGCACTTGATAGTAACAACAGAATCACCATAAGCCTTTAAACTGCAGGAATATAAAAAAGTTACTCCGGAAAATGGAGTGGCCTTCAACTATATCAGATCGAAAGTTAGTCTATAATTGATTTATGCCAAAGGTCTGTAACAGGATGTATCCTGTCACAGACCTTTGGCATATAATTCTGCAATAGCGGATGAAGTTGAACGATTAGCCTTAGGCTGATGCGTTAAATTTTTCCAAAGCGATCTTCTAACTAATAGATCTCTTTGGGTTCGGATTTTTCTTGCGCTTCTTTGTAGCGCAACACCTGCGATAGAATCGCTGGATTTTCGATCACTTTAGGCCTAAACTTTGTACTGTTCATATACGTTAAGATGGAGCTCAACAGCTGTCTTGCAACGGGCCTGTTGGCTAGATCCGCCTCTAGATCAAACGAAGCGATCATCAGCTTGCCTGATCCTACCGTCCCTTCAAAAAGAGATGCTAATCTTCTATTATTGGCAAAGTTATCAATGAGCTCTACAACTGCATGTCCACCTTTGACCTGATCCGTAATCATCGTAGTTGATTTAATTTGGAGATCCCACCATTGCCAATCTGTATGATTATCTGTTGGGAAATCGGCAAATACAGGATGTTTAGGGTCACAAAGCAAGCCCATTGTACCGGCCTGTTTTGGAAAATGTACCGGACTCCAAAAAACAGGAACGAACTTCCCTTCAATACCGTTTATTTTCTTCCAATCGGGATTTAAAAGTACTTTTTTCCCTTCTTTCAGCAAGTGCATTGCTTCCTCCAATTCGCGCGTATAGCTAACTTCCCCAAAATCAACGGCCACCTTTTGAGGATACACCCAAATATTCCAATGATTTTCGTATGAAGTACCCTCAAGTTTAAGTTGAATCGTCAATTTCTTCGCCTGTCCAATTGTTTGTAATGGTACTTCTAAATGCCCCACATTGCCTTGATGTCCCTTTCCAATGGTTGACTGAAAATGTCCCTGTGCGACTATTTGTCCCGCATCTTTCAGGAACCAACTAATCCCCTGATTCTTCAAAATCTCCTGTCCATAATTACTCACATCTATAGAAGCTTTGAACGTTTCATCGTTGGTATATACAGCTTTCGCAAACTGGAGCAAAGGCACTACTGGAGCGCTAAATTGTCGAAATTCTGCCGCTGAGAGAATATGTTTGCTGTCCCAAAAAGCATCTAATAAGCCCACCAATGCCGTTCCCTGACCAGGGAAATCGTGAAGATCAAGGAGCTGATAACCACTGATACCCGGTGTCTTCAACGCTCTTTCCATCTCCTCTTTGTACAGCATAGCTGCCAATTTTCCTGAGGACATCGTATATGCGCTGGCCTTATGTAATAATCCTTTTTGTTTTAGATCTTCTGCTACAGAAATGAAGTTTAACGGTTTTAAAACACCTTTATATTTTTTGATTTCGGCGAGATTGGGATAGACAGCATATTGTCCAATTTCGTGCGTTACGACCGGAATCGAAATTCCTTCCAAAGAATTGCTGTAGTTTTTATTGAATGTAGGTGCTTCGCTATTAAATACACCTTGTCCCCGCACCCAGCCCCTGGCTGTCCACTGGGTAATCAGATAATCATCATAGGGTTCTTCCTTCACACCATGCCCTTGCTGGAATGTAAAAGAAGTTGCCGTATAAAGATGCCGTTTGTCTTTTTCCTTTACGTATTTTACCAGCGCATTCAGCGCATTGAAATCACCACTCAACTCATTACCCATACTCCAAAAACAAAAGGACGGATGATTTCCATAAGTCTGCATTATTCGATCGGCCTCTTCATAGAGAAAATTCATCACTCCCTCATCTTTACCAAGATTATTCTCCCAGATTGGCAACTCAATTTGAAGATAGAATCCCAATTCGTCAGCAACAGCAAAGGCCGCCTCAGGAGGACACCATGAATGAAACCTCAGATGATTTAACCCCCATTCGCGCGCTGTCACAAAGACTTTTCTCCAACCGGCCTTATCCATCGGCGGATGTCCCGTTAACGGAAAGATACTGCATTCCAATGTTCCCCTCAAAAATAAAGGCTCACCATTGACTTTTAGCATGGTCCCATCTGTAGAAAGCTCACGCATACCTATTGAGGTACTCAATGTTGATACGGCATCTATGGTTTTCAATTCCAGACTGATGTCGTACAAATGCGGTGAAAATTCGCTCCAAAGTTTCAGTTTGTCACCAAGAAGGTAGTTTAGATTGATCGCTGAATCCCCTGGCGACAGCTGAATGGTTCTTTCAACTGGTGTTAGGGACCCCATTTTGTCTTTTACCTTTATTTTCAGTTTACCGACAACGGCCTTTGCAAGTCTATTACGGAGATTGATCTGCAGATTGATTTCCTTTTTCGCTAGATTAGGGCTCGCATACACAGACTTCAGACGCACCGCATCGTAGGCCTGAATAGCAATCTTTCCAAGAATACCATTCCAAATAATTTGGGTGTGATCGGTATAAGCATGCGCCATATCATCAACGCTAATTGGGAGCTTCTTCCTGTTATCTATGCGGATTGTCAACCGATGCTTCTTTCCTGCTTTCAGTAGGGAACTTAAGTCAAACTCATGCGGACTGACAAGGCTACGTTGCTTTTGTACTACTGCTATCCCATCGATCCAAACCATAGACTCCCAAAGAACACGCTCGAGGGTTAAGATCATCTCTTTACCTGCCCAACCTGCCGGGATTGAAAGTTCCCGTGTATACCATGCTGCCCCCACATAACGATGTGTTCGCGTTAGATGCGAAAGCTGAGGTTTGGCAAGAGCAGGTGTCAATGTATTTACGACTCCTAAACCCGCATCATCTGTTGTTCCTGGTAATTTAATCGATGTTTCGAACGATTTACCAGCCCAGCCACGCTCGATACCGACATCTTCGGGATCAAGCCGAACTTTCCACTCTCCTGCAAGATCAAGACGATTTAGTCCATCTGCCCAGACCGTATAACTTTGAAATAGAACGACGAATACAATGATATAGCGATACATACTGAATTAATTCTTTAAAGAAGTTTCACCTAAGAAAGAATACATAATAGCCTGGCTCCCTTGGTGATTGGGTTCCAACTGCTGGACTTGTGCTAAATAATCCATTGCCAAAGCACGATCTCCATTCCCCAAATACCCCAATCCCATGACATACAAACAATGTATTTTATTCTTATGATCCAGATCTTCCTCCCAAATATCCATATCAGGCAAGGAAACTGCAAAATAATCTATTTTGAAGGGCTTGTCAATAAATAACTTTCCATGATCAATTAAACATTGAAAACGTTGTTCAGCTCGCACTGGATCACCAAGCTCATGCCAGGCTAAACCTTGATAAAATATCTTATCTGGTTGTGGATCATTATAGAAAAGGGCCTGCTGGGGTTCATCAGCACCTTCTGTTGCTTTATAGAAATAAACTTTAGCTTCTTCGTCCATCCCCAATAAACGATAGACGAGTCCCTTATAATAGTGAACATCGTTTTCTTCCATTGTAATCAGCTTACCTTCACCAAGGTTATGTGGATAATAATCAAGCGCCTTTAGCAAGGAAAGCGCCTGTTGCGGCTCGTTTTGCAGTATCGATTTTTTGGCCAATTCCAGCTGACATATGGTGTATTGACGAGAGACCTTACCTTCCCCTCCTTCCCAGGGCTTAAACTGCCGGGAAGCAAGCAACGTTTTCGCGCTCTCATATTCACCCAAGAGATTAAACAGGGTGATCCGCTCCAAGAATAGATCATCTCTAAGCATCACCAAATCCGGATATCGATCGAGCAGGGCCAACCTTTCTTTGTAAGAGCGTCCCTCCTTCTTGTAGAGCTGATGAAGCTCCATGAGTAAACGTGCATCAGTTTCATCCAATGAAAATGCGCTCTCCAATAGGGGCAAGGCTTCTTTCTTCTTGTTTATCCGATTATAATAAGCTAAGGCCAAATTACGATAAACGGTAGGAAACTGTCCATCCAATTGGATAGCATGCTCCCAACAGTCAACAGCATCCTGATGCTGTCTTTTACCATACCAAAGATTGCCCAAATAATACGAGGCCTTTGCGTCAGCACTATTTAAAACTAGGGCATGTCGGAGAATTGCAATCTCTTCAAAACGATTTGGAAAACAATAAGTCGGATCCATAACGGCGGCTTGATCACAATACGTTTTTGCCTTGTCATGCAAGCCCAGATGAGTCGCAAAATACCCTAGTGTATAATATACCATAGGGTAAACTAAGGTTACGTCTTCAATAGTTTTTTCAAGGAGTAAAGATGCTTCTTCATACAGACCGGCATGAGCAAAATCCAATGCATATTCTATCGCACTATGAATATTAACGCGCGCTAAATCGAGAATAGGAGAAAATATCGATTCTTCTTGTGTTAACAGGTACCATTCGAATCGACAGCCCATATTAAACGGATCCAATTCCATTGATTCTTGAATCCATGCTAAAGCAGCATCTTTTGCCCCGATTTTTCTTAAAATAGAGGCCTTCAGCTGTCTTCCTTTATGGTGATACCAGTTTCTGCTCAATGACTGATCTATTTTTCCCAAAGCAGCTTTCCAATCACCTCTCTTGGCATCTATTTGTGCCAAGCCAAAATAGCCAGAATCCTTCCACGCGGCATTCCATGTTGCTTTGTAGAAAGCTGCATATGCCCCATTCAGATCCCCAGATAGTTGCAGAGCTACACCAAGGTTGTAGTAAGGTTCTCCATCATAAGGATTGGGATTACGTTCCGTAGCGCGAGCGATCGCGGTCTCAAAATAAGTAATGGACTCCTCTATCTTACCGTTCCGCAACAAGAAAGCGCCCATTGCATTATTACATCTGATGTCGTTCGGTTCACGTCGCAGAGCCTCCTTATAATAATCCAATGGATTATAAGTTGCATGTCGGTACTGCTCCAGATGCTGTCCTGTCAAAAACAATTCTTCGATAGAACAAATGTCTTCGGGCAGCAATGCTGCCTGTGCTGGTTTGGGTATATCTTCAGCATCCTTCGGCTGTTCTTGCTGGTAGACCAATATTTCATGGTTATTTTTATCATACACAGTCAATATGAGTTCGGTTGGTACACTGTCCAATCCAGCAACACTTTGGGTATAAATATTCCGAGGAGAACAAGTCACTTGTTCGTCCAAATAGATTTTACCGGCCGTATTACGTAACAAAACACGTATACTTTCATACCTCCCTGTTGTATACAAGACAATGTGAGCAGTCTGCTCCCTAACCTCCATATTGAGCACCGCATCTTTTGTTGCATTTTTCACCTGTCCGACTTCTGCGTATGGCATAAAATACTGAGACCAGGATTTCACTTCGTAAGGTTGTAACCAAGCAAAATCAGGCTGATTATCTGTATATACACCAGCCATCAATTCAATGTATGGTCCATTTTCATCTGTCAGGTTTCTATCCCAAGCGACACCAAAGTCACCATTTCCCCAGGTCCACTGTTTTTTCCCAGGTGAAATGTGATGGTCAGCCACATGTAACATCCCCGCATTGGTAGCACCAGCCTCATAGCCGCCAACGAAGTTGTATTTCGATTGAATGGCCATATAGGATGTCGGAACAGGAATATTTTTGTATTGTGCAATATCAACACCTCCCGAGTAATCGTACTTGTAATAGGTTCCCGTAGCAATCGGGAAAGAAGAGACCTCTCGCTTTCCATGATCAAAAACGGCATTGACATCGGGAGGGAACACGGAATAATAGTCGTCATTCACAACAACAGCCGGATTGGCCCACCACAGAAAAGTTTGTGGCAATGCTGTCCGGTTATACACCTGAACCTTGATTTCCAGATACGCTTTGTCGGGATGCAAAGTAAATCCCTGCATGGCCTTCATCCGAAACATACGCTCGATTTCGTTGCACCAAACCGTAATACTTCCATCGCTGTTGTGTTCGATTAAATGCTCTGTGGGCATAAATGTAGTCGGTCTATGATGCTGGGGCCAATTAAATTCAATCCCTCCGGAAATCCAAGGACCAGTGAGCCCAACCAAAGCGGGCTTGATAACTTCATTATAGTAAACGAAATGTCGTTCTCGAACTTTATCATAAGCCATATGAACCCGTCCACCTAAAGCTGGAAGAATCATCACCTTGATATATTCATTTTCAAGAAATAGCGCTTGATAGATCTTGTTTCGCTTCTGATCGCTAATTTTCTCTATGATCGGATAGGGATATACTACCCCCGAGCTACCTTGGTATACGCGCTTTTCGGCAAATATGGGATTCTTCTCCATCGTCCCAATCTCGTATGTTGGAATCGCAACCTGCTCCTCCCATGCTTTTACGATCCCTTTCTGGTCAACTGTTGATTTTATGAGGTAACGCGTCAATTCTGTCATTTTCTTAATACGCTAATAGGTTTATATAGGTCGAGTTGATTATCCTAGTGCCAATTATCTTTCAAGTTCTTGTTCAATTTCTTCTAAGCTTTTTCCTTTGGTCTCTTTCAGTCGGCTCCATAGAAACAGATAACCGATAAAACAGACTCCACCATACAGCCAGAATGTACCAGCTGCGCCCAGATTTTGATTCAGTAAAGGAAAAGTATAAGTGAGCACAAAACATGCAATCCATAGTAATGATGTCGCGATCGCCATCGCCTGCGCCCTTACAGCGGTAGGGAATATTTCGGCGATGATTACCCAAGTAACAGGTGCCAAAGTCATCGCATACACCGCAATTCCGGCTAACACAAGAAGAAGCACGAAAATGCCACTGCAATTGAAATAATAACAAGCCCCTAGGGCAATATAAATCACAAAAAGCCCTGCTGATCCGAAGAGCATCAATGCACGGCGACCAATTCGATCGACCAGATACATGCCGATGAATGTAAAAATTACATTGATCACTCCAGTGATAATAATATTGAAAAGCATCCCCGAAACGGTATATCCAGCAGCCGTAAAAATTTCTTGGGCATAATTAAAAATAACATTAATCCCACACCATTGCTGAAAGACCGCAATAAAACTCCCGAGCAACAACAACCGCAGCAACTTGCCCTGGAATAAATTTCTTTTTCGGGCTTTACCCTGATTTAGTTCAGCCGCCTCGGCAATAGATCGTATATTTTCTGCTGCATATTCATCTCCACCCATGCGTAAAAACACACGCTTTGCCTGTTCATGCCTCCCTTTCGTATACAACCAACGGGGGCTTTCGGGAATCAGGAAAAGCAGCACTAAAAAAACGACCGCTGGGATCGCTCCTGCCCAAAACATCCATCTCCACCCCTCATGCCCATTCCAGGTTTCTAGAATAGATTCTCCAGCTAAAATGGGCTTTGCAATGAGCCAATTGACCACTTGCGCTGCAAGTATGCCCAGTACAATGGTTAATTGATTGACCGATACAAATTTTCCCCGACTTTCCGCAGGGGCGATTTCCGCGATATACATCGGAGCCAAATTGGAGGCTACACCAATACCTATCCCGCCCAAAATCCGATAAATAATAAAGGTATCAAGTTCGGACGCCATGCCGGTTCCCAATGCAGAAATTATAAATAAAATTGCGGCTGTATAAATCAGTGGTTTTCGACCATAGCGATCTGCCAGTCCCCCCGAGAGCAATACACCAACAAAGCTTCCCACAATCGCCGAAGACATGGCCCATCCCTGCAATGCAGGATCGGATTCCAAATGAAAATAAGCTTCGTAAAATGGTTTCGCACCTCCAATAACTACCCAATCATATCCAAATAGAAATCCACCAATAGCAGCCACAAAAGTGATCAATAGCAGATAGGTTGTTGCAGTCTTTTGCATAAGAGTTTACATATTTAGATTTACTTAGGTAAAAGTAATGGATTACTTGGGGAGAATCATGTAAGTGAACACGATAAACATGTAAAATATTACTATTTTTATAAGGATAACCAAAAACAAGCTCGATTTATGAAACAAAACCAAGATGTCATCGCTGAAGGATTCAAAGGAGAAAAGGCAATTGTCCTTCCCTATGCCGTATGCAACTACCAGACAGACAATAACATCACAACAAAATTACACATCACACATATCGGCTATTATCCCAATGCAAAAAAACATTATCGCGATCGTCAGGAAGGATGCAAGGAATATATTCTGATTTATTGCGAAAAAGGAAGTGGTTGGATAAAACAGGATGATACAACGCACAACCTCAATAGAAATGATATATATATCATACCGAGAGATAGTGCACATTGCTATGGCGCAAAATCAAATGATCCCTGGAGTATCTATTGGATTCATTTCGCCGGGACAGATGCGGCACTTTTTAAACATATCATGGGTCAAGTCATCCACATAACTGATTCCGACCCAAACAAACATGCCAACCGTATTCAGCTTTTTGAGAGCATCTACAAGAATCTCGAAATGGGATACAGCCCAGAAAATTTGGAGTATACAAGTTTTTGCTTTCAATATTTTTTAGCCTCTATTCAATATCAGGCGCAGTTTAGAGAAAGCAACCGAATTCAAGTAGATAATATCATACAGGACATCATTATATTTATGAAAGACAATCTGGAGAACAATATCAATTTGGAAGAGATTGCCGCACATTTCAACTATTCTAAATCACATCTTATTAACTTGTTCAAGCAGAAAACGTCTTACCCCCCCATGGTGTATTACAATCAACTACGGATGCAAAGAGCTTGCTCTTACTTGCAATTTACGCTACTCAAGATTAAAGAAATCGCATTTAAACTCCACTTTTATGATCCCTTTCATTTTTCAAAAGCGTTTACACGAGAAATGAAAATGTCGCCACAAGAATACCGAAAAAAATATCAAAAATAATGGCAGTTAAACCTTTCAGATCCAGATTCATAAGCCATCCTGACCAATTACCTCTAAACGATTGGTTATAAACGATTGGCTCTCCATCCGAACATCTTTTCTTGGCGCTATCTCATCTCTTCATCGACATTCCAACCTGCCAATGCACAACGTATAGCATTTAACGAAGTATTGCGGCATTATTCAAAATTGGGTGTCCTTTTCGCTAAAAATGCTGAAACACCTTCTTTGAAATCGTCTGTTCCGAACAGATGTCCAAAGGCATCCATTTCCACCTTATTCCCATTCTGTTGTTTATCTTCAGCGGCGTTAATGGCTGCAATAGCATTTGCCACCGCAACACGCGAGCGGGTAAATATCTTTTGGAGTATTTCCTCCGCTCGAGCAATTAGTTTATCCTGTGCGATCACCTCATTGACCAGTCCTAGTTCATAAGCTCGCTGCGCATCAATCATATCGCCCGTTAAAATCATTTGCATAGCCTGTCCTTTTCCGATCAATTTGGGCAAGCGCTGCGTACCTCCGTAACCGGGAATCAGCCCCAAAGAAACCTCCGGAAGTCCCATTTTGGCATTTTCAGAAGCGATACGGATATGGCAAGCTAAAGCCATCTCGAGTCCTCCGCCCAAAGCATATCCATTTATAGCAGCAATAACTGGCTTCGGAGAAGCTTCGATAAGATCCGTAAAAATAATATGTCCTCTTTCACTAAGCCATCGCGCCTGAATTACAGACAGATCCACAAATTCCTTGATATCCGCGCCCGCGGCAAATGCTTTATGTCCAGCGCCGGTCAGGATAATACCCCTTACATGATCATCGGAATTGAAATGTTTGAAGATATCTTGCAATTCATCAAGTGTTTCCTGATTTAGGGCATTCAGTTGCGGTTCGCGATTAATGATAACATAGCCAATACTATCTTTAATGGCATACTTTAAATTTGAATATTGAACCATAATTGCTAAAAATTAAAATGTAAGGATGCCGTAAAAGTATCAGAAGGTACACCTTCACCGCCTTTATAGCTTAATCTCTTTTTATACTCTAATCTAATCAATTTAAAGATATTATCCACCCCCACAAGTCCTTCTACATAAGGTTTGTTACGCACGGCTTTTGTTTGAATAATACCATCTTTGTCCGCTTCAAACTGAATATTTTCGGGCGTAAAAAAGGGATTGTTGGCATCGCTTAACTTTCCATAAAAAGCCTTAAATCCTGCTACTTCACGCCACTTTAACCGTCTGAACAAAGGAATTCTATTAAAAAAGAAACCATTCCAATTGTGGTAATAAGTCAATTTCAAAAACTGGTCTGAAACAAATTCCGAGGTCGCCATCAAGTCAAAATTCACTAACGGTCCTTGCTTATCTTTAGTGACTTCTGGAAGTTCCAGTAAGGTATAAGGCAGGTGTTTCCCCCAAATTCTCCCGCCTGAGAATTCAAAATCAGCCTGTCCTGCTGGCGATAAGAACAATCGTTTGAACACACTGAACCGCAGCGCATCATAGCTATAATCTGCCCCCCAAAATCCTTTCAGGCCTTTATTATATTGCAGGGTAAAAATGGGATATTTATTTTCTACTGTTCCCCTATCGAGATTATGATAAGTAAATTCTTCATTCGGAGCCCAACGCAAAATTAGCTGTAGATCATTTGTATTTACTTGGCGGACTGTATCGGGTGAAGGTAGACTATTGATATAAAACAAATCACCGCGAGGTTGTCTGCGGGTATGTGTAAATGCCGTTCCTACACTAATATGGTTCCCAAATTCGATCAGATGATCGATACGATAGATATCATTAAACTGCCATTTATTAGGCCTGTTTTTTCCAAAAGAACGGAAGAAACCATCTCCTTTTAAAAAACCCAAACCTCGCCCCGGTTCCATAACGTCGTGCTGTACGGTAAAGCGCAAATAATTTGCTGGAAACTGAACAATACGTTCTCCATTTAAAGTAAGTGCCGTACTCAGGTAGTATTTTAGCGCCTTGTCTTTATCACCATAGGCTGTGTATCCTTCAATGTAGGCTTTTTCCGAAAACAAGCGTGTTGTTCGACCACTCATCCTAAAACGATTCCCTTCGTAATTATTACGGCTATAAAGATATTCCAGTGGACCAAACTCAACTTTCCCGGCATTATAATACCCCTTTGCCAATAAATAGCCCAATGCTACTAACTGATTAAAAGAACGCATATTCTGTACCGAATCAACTTTTTGATATGCCCCTACTTCAGCATGGCTTAATGGGCTTGGTCTGACCCCTACTATGGGTACATGCGGTGCGGACTGGAGGAGATACCTTTTTTCAACAGGTACACCAGCAAAATTCTCATTCGAAATAGAATCGGTGCGATGTCCTAAGTATTGGGTTTCCCTGCGCCCATACAATACATCCGACTTGCTCCCGCCAAATAACATTTTCAGGTCTGCATGAACGGGAAACATGCTACCGTTTTTAAATTCGCTATAGCTGAGATCTATCTGCACGTCATTTATCCAATTGATATTTGCAGTACGTCCGATATTCAATGTCGCGCGATGAACCGCATACCTTGTATCATCTGAGATCAGTAGATCACCATAGAAGAGCAGATCAATTTCCGATTTACCTTCAAAATGGAGTTCAATATAATCCTTCCCCTCGATCTTTATCGTATCTTGAATTTTGTACCTATAAAACGCTGTAGCACCGGAAGCAATTGGACTTAAGACTCCTTTGTTCGTGATCTGAATTGTATTATCATAGAGATCAACATCACGGAGTATCGTCTGGAACCGTGTCTGCCAATTATCATTGTTAAAAAAGCGTGGATTTAATTCGGTCTGATTGTGGCTGATGACAATCTTCTTACTACGATCTGGATTATGGGATGAATAGATATTGGCATAGTTTTCTTCCAAATAAAAGGGTGCAATGGTCTGCCCCCTAAAAGCTGTAGAATCGACATTTTCAAAGAGGAATCGGAATGGTTTCGGAAATTTTTTCGCTTTATCCTCAGGATTGACAAAACCAAATTGCGTCTTCTCATATTCGTCAAAACGAATTTCAGGTATACGGGTATAATGATTTTGTGGTCGATGTGCTATCACCTGTTCGATCAGTGCAATAGCTGGATCTTTAGGCTTTTTGTTTTTTCTATTGACCACGACCTCCTCTAATGTATTATTCGAGGCAATTAAATGCACCGTCAACATAGAATCTTGTAACCGACGAACATCCACTGTCCGCCGCTCATACCCCACTGCTCCAAATACAAGCTGTCTGTATTTCTTGATATCTTGAATCTTAAAATACCCAAGGGTATCGCTGCTACCACCGCGATCTTCCCCAAGCCAGTTGATTGAAACCCTTGAAATGCCGTTGCCTGTTTGTGCATCAACGACCTTTCCACGAATAAAGTCCTGTGCAATTACTTGTTCGCAGATAACGAAGAAAAGTAACACACATAAAACATGAATCGAAAAAGATTTAACACACACTTTAAACGCCATCTGCAATTTGATAGGATTTCTTTTTTACAATATACAATTTGTATGCAAGAGTTATACCAATAAAAATAAAAAAAGCACAGCGAAATCGCCATGCTCTAATAAACAACAAGTATTTTAACAGAAACTTTATATTAATTTTAAAAGGCAGTCTGGATATACCCCAATTAAGATGGTAAGCATTACGGCAAGGAATAATACCAATGAATAATTCCACTGCACATTGACACAGGATTCGTCACTGTCTCTAAAGTACATCGCAACGACAACTTTTAAGTAGTAATACACGGCAATGCCTGCATTGATTACCGCCAATACGAGCAAAACAATATGATAATTTTCCATAACAGAAGAAAACATCATAAACTTACCGATAAATCCAGCTGTCAGTGGTATTCCCGCAAGAGAAAGCATGGCTATCGTGATAGCAAATGCGAGCAAAGGATTTCGTTTACCCAAGCCATTAAAAGCTTCAAAATGCTCAGAGCCGGTCGTTTTCTTTACAAGGATCAATCCCGTAAAGGCAACAATGGTTGCCAGCGAATAGGCAAGGCCATAAGCAAAGATACTATTAGCCGAAGTGGCCCCTACTGCTACAATCGCAAATAACATATACCCAGCATGCGAAACACTTGAATAAGCAAGCATACGTTTGAAGGAAGATTGCATTAATGCAGAAATATTTCCAACAAATAAGGTGAGAACAGCGATCACTAAGAAAACCGGAGTCCAAAAATCTTGTAAAGGCAATAGACTATAACTGAATAAACGTAACAATCCGGCGAACGAAGCAACTTTAACGACCGTACTCATATAACTCGTAATCAGTATCGGAGCCCCATCATAAACATCAGGTGTCCAGAAATGAAAGGGAACAGCCCCCACCTTGAACGTCAGTCCCACAATGAGGAGCAATATACCTCCATAAAACAAAGGCGAAATTGCATGCGGGTTATTGACGACATAGTTTTTGATTTCACTTAAATCAAATGATCCGGTAGCACCGTATAATAGGGCAATACCAAACAGCAGAAACCCAGTAGAGAAAGCTCCCATCAAAAAGTACTTTAATGCAGCTTCATTTGATGCTTTGTCTCTTTTACGTATACCGACCAAAATATAAAGCGCTACAGACATAATTTCAATACCTAAAAAAAGCATTGAAAAATTATGATAACTATTCACAAGAACAGCACCTGTGAGAGAGAAAATCAATAATGAATAATACTCCGCAATTTGTCCCTCCTCATCAAAATATCCCTTTGAGATTACAAAGATGCACAAGGTAACTGCGATACATAAGATCGAGAAAGCAATAGCATAATGATCAAAATGAACCATCCCACTAAAAAGAGGTCCGCTGGTAGAAGTCCAGTCATTCCATAAGAAACCAATAGCGACCAAGAAGCCAAGAATAGAAACAGGCAGCAGCATAGATTTCATCTTGAATAAACCAAGGTAAAGGACGACTAATGCTAATATCGAAAGTGTAATTATTGCACCCATACAATTAAATATATCTATTATCTGCCTAAAAATGTACTTAAAACTTCCACAGAACCTGCAGAAAGGTTCAATAGGAAATTAGGGAATATACCAATATAAAGGATCAAGACAGAGACCACTGTCAATACAATAAGTTCCGTTCCTTTTACATCTTCAAATTGTATAGTTCTTTCGGTCGTTTCTCCCAGCATCGTTCCTTGATAAAGCCTAAGGATATAAACTGCACCCAGAATTAAGGTTAAACCCGCAAAAACAGCAAACCAAAATCCATATTGAAAGACCCCTTTCAATAATAAAAACTCACCAATAAATCCATTTGTTAATGGTAACCCCACTGCTCCCATACAAATAATCATAAAGAAGATGGCCAACCGAGGCGCCTTGCTTGCTATTCCACCAAGCTCAGTAAGACGACGTGTCTGTGTGCGTTGCTGTATAATATCCAACACATAAAAAAGTCCTATCACAGAAATACCGTGATTTAACATTTGAATAGTTGCTCCACTCAGGCCATTGGTATTCCATGTAAAGACACCAGCACTAATTAAACCAACGTGGGCTATTGATGAATATGCGATCAATCGCTTCACATCATCTTGTTTAATTGCAATAATGGAAGCATAAACGATCCCAATAACGCATAAGATCATTGCAAAATGTCCGTATAGAGCAACACCTGCTGGTGCGATAGGCAATAGCCAACGCATTAAACCATAAACCCCCATTTTGAGCATGATACCCGCCAATAACATCGTGCCTGCTGCAGGTGCGTTTGTATACGTATTGGGTTGCCAAGTATGAAAAGGAAAAATTGGTATTTTGATGGCGAAAGCAACAAAAAAAGCCCAAAATAACCATCGCTGTGTATTTTCCCCCAAATCTAATGCAATAAATGAAGTCCATTCAAAATCACGATTGGGCACTTGTTGATAGAGATAAAGAATACCGATCAACATCAAAAGGCTACCCAAAAAAGTATAAATAAAGAATTTCAAATTTACGCGAATACGATCTCCTTCACCCCAAAGTGCACAAATAAAATAAATCGGAATCAAGGCAATCTCCCAGCCTACATAAAAAGTAAACGCATCCAAGGCCATAAATACGAGCAATAAGCCCGCTTGCATAAAAGCCATTAAAGCATAAAAGTTTCCTTTATAATCCTTCTTAAAGGTTGTGGCAATAATTAAAGGCATCAGCCCATTCGTCAATAAGATCAACGGCAAGCTAATTCCATCAACGCCGATATGAAAATGAATATGCAATGAAGAAATCCATAGCCAATTTTGTTCAAATTGCATTCCGCCATTTGCGTCAAAAGTACAAAGGAAAGGAATAGTCAAAGCCAAAGACAGTAATGATAAAATCAAGGCAATAGACTTTGCAGCATTGGTCTTTAAGAACGTTAGAATCAATGCGCTTATTAACGGCAATAAAATAAGTAAAAACAAGTTATCCATCGATTATACCAAAATTAAAGACTCAACAATCCATAGATGAAAATGGCAATCACCCCAATTACCATCATCAATAAATAAAAACCAACATTACCATTCTGGAGCAAACGCAATACTTTTCCTGTATCAAATGTTGCTTTCCCAGCACCGCTAACAACACCGTCAATCCCACGTTGATCCACGACATTCGCAAAGAAAGCCGAGAGCCAATTGATCGGACGTACAATGATGCTATCATAAAGTTCATCCACGTAAAACTTATTGTAAGATAAATTCGCCAAGAAACTTCTGGTACCTTCTCCCGCTTCAGGTAACTGTTGTCGTTTAACATACTTATTAAAGGCTAAAGCAACCATAATCAATACCCCAACAACAGAAACGGCCATTAATAAATATTCAGTACTGTGTTCCAAATGATGAGTTGCAGGCATTATTGCTTTTCCCTCTGAGAACACCGGCGCCAGGAAATCCTCAAGCCAATGATTACCACCCAAAACAGCTGGTAAGTTGATCACACCTCCAACCACAGAAAGTATAGCCAATACAATGAGTGGCATGGTCATACTCTTTGGAGATTCATGCAAATGATGTTTTTGCTCTTCCGTACCACGAAATGTTCCAAAAAAGGTCATAAACAGCATCCTAAACATATAGAATGCCGTCATTAATGCGCCAATAAAACCTAAACCCCATAAGACCGGACTAGCGGCAAAAGCCCCCGCCAATATTTCGTCTTTGGAGAAGAAGCCAGAGAATGGCGGAATTCCTGCAATCGCAATTGTCCCCATCAACATCGTCAGATAAGTAATAGGCATTGCTTTCTTCAAGCCGCCCATTTTACGCATATCCTGTTCCTCACTCATACCATGTATAACAGATCCGGCCCCTAAGAATAGTAACGCTTTGAAAAAGGCATGAGTCAATACATGGAAAAACGCTCCAGTAAATGCTCCGACACCGAGGCCAAGAAACATATAGCCCAATTGTGAAACTGTGGAATAAGCCAAGACTTTCTTAATATCATTTTGTGTCAATGCAATCGCAGCAGCTAACAGGGCTGTACAGATAGCTATGACAGAAATGAGCTGCAAGGTAAACGGTGAAAGGATAAACAATACATTGGAACGTGCAATCATATATATACCGGCTGTAACCATCGTCGCCGCATGGATCAGGGCCGACACGGGTGTCGGGCCAGCCATGGCATCTGGCAACCAGGTAAACAAAGGTATCTGCGCCGATTTACCTGTTGCAGCAATAAATAACAAAATGGTAATGCTAACGACTGTGATATCACCAACAGCAAAATTCTTGGCCGCTGGAAATACAGTCGAAAATTCTAAGGAGCCAAAAGTCCCAAGTATTAAAAATACCGCAAGCAGAAAACCTAAATCCCCTATTCTATTCATCACAAATGCTTTTTTTGCTGCATTTGCATACGAACTATTCTTATACCAAAAGCCAATCAATAAATAAGAACATAGTCCTACACCTTCCCAACCGATGAACATGACCAGGTAATTGGATCCCAATACCAATAGCAACATAAAAAAGATAAAGAGATTCAAATAAGCGAAAAACTTACCAAATCCATTATCATGATGCATATAACCAATAGAATAGACATGGATAAGGAAACCAATTCCCGTAACGATTAAGAGCATGATCGCACTTAACGGATCTACCAAAAAGGACAGACCGATCTTGAGATTGCCCACTGCAATCCAATCAAATACATGTTGTTCAACGATGCCTGCTTGTCCAGCTTGTCTCGCTTGGTAAACTTCAGAGAACAGAAGGCAGCTACATACAAAAGAAATAAGCACTACAGCGCTGCCAACAGCGCCTATCATACCTTTGGAAAAGGTATTCCTACCCAATCCATTCACTATAAACCCGATTAAGGGCAAAAGGGGAATCAACCAAACTAATTCACTCATCGTATTTATTTCTTAAGTTCTACCAACGAAGTTTATTTAAGGAATCGATATCCACAGACTTCGTATTCCGATATACCATAATAATAATCGCAAGGCCTACGGCAACTTCTGCCGCCGCCAATGCCATGATAAAGAAGACAAAGACCTGTCCTGACGAATCGCCATGCTGCACTGAAAAAGCAGCTAAAAGAAGGTTCACCGCATTCAGCATCAATTCAATAGACATCATAATAATAATGACGTTACGGCGAATAAGAACACCGATAACACCAATAACGAAAATAATCGCACAAAAAATCAGATAATGATTTATTGGCACCCCCTGCAACTGTTGAACAACTGTTTCCATTAGATTTGTTTAGGTTCTTTCTTAGCTAATAATATTGCTCCAATCATTGCCGTCAATAACAATAATGATGATAACTCAAAAGGAAGCAAAAATTCGTTAAACAACACCTTACCCAGATTCTTAACCAACCCGATTTCTGGATTAACAACAGTCAAGGGATTAGAAATATCAAATACGCGGTATACACCGAAGAAAGTCACCAATAGGCAACAGCCGGCGATAACACCCATAAACTTAACCAAATTGGATTTCATGGGTTCGGTATCCTTATTCAGGTTGAGCAGCATCAATACAAATAAAAACAAAACCATGATGGCTCCCATATATACGATGAAATTCACCACAGCCAAAAACTGTGCATTCAAAAGAATATAATGTATTGTAAACGTAAAAAACGTAATGACCAGATACAGTACACTGTGTACAGGATTTTTTGTAAAAATGGTCAGCAGCGCAAAGAAAATAGACAAGAAGGCTACAAAATAAAATACTGTCATAATTTCCTGGTTTAGCTCTTTAATTTGGTAATATCAAAAGTTGGTTCTACCAATTTATCTTTTCCATAGATAAAATCCTTACGGAGATAATCTGCTGTCACATGCGGTCCATCCAGATAGATCGCTTCTTTCGGACAGGCCTCTTCACATAGACCACAGAAAATACATCGCAACATATTGATTTCATATACTGACGCATACTTTTCCTCGCGGTAAAGATTTTCTTCACCTTTTTTTCGCTCGGCAGCAGTCATTGTAATCGCCTCTGCAGGGCAGGACAAAGCACATAATCCACAGGCTGTACACCGCTCACGCCCTTCCTCATCACGTTTGAGCGAATGTTGCCCCCTGAAGTTTTTCGAATAAGGTCTTATTTCCTCAGGATATTTAATGGTTGGAATTTTCTTAAAAAAATGCCTTAATGTAATGCGTAAACCTTTGATAATAGCGGGAAAGTAGATTCTTTCCGAAAATGTCATCGGTTTTTGTTCAATTACTTTTTTACGATTGGTTAGTTGCATAAAAAGTCCTTTCTTATGAGAAATAAGTATCTTTAATCAATGTAAATACACCTGTAAGTACAATATTGGCAATCGCCAATGGAATCAACATCTTCCAGCCTAGATTCATCAATTGATCGTAGCGGAAACGTGGTAAAGTCCAACGCACCCACATAAAGAAAAAGATAAACAGCAATATTTTAATGAAGAATACAACCACCCCGATGATCGTGATCATATTGGCAGATAATCCCAGATCATTCATAAAAGGGAAATTATATCCGCCAAAATAAAGTGATGCCATCAATGCAGAGGAAACGAACATGTTAATATATTCGGAAAACATGTAGAGTCCCAATTTCATGGAGGAGTACTCTGTATGGTAACCACCGACAAGCTCCGTTTCACATTCTGGCAAATCAAAGGGAACCCGATTACATTCGGCAAAAGCACAGACCATAAAAATGATAAAACCCAACGGCTGTGCCCAGATATTCCAATTGACAAAGCCCGACTGCTGCGCCACGATTTCCTTCAAGGAGAGACTTTGTGTCACCATCAATAAGGCGATAATTGAAAGTCCCATGGCGATCTCATAACTGATGCTCTGCGACGCAGCCCGAATAGCGCCCATAAGTGAGAATTTATTATTGGAAGCCCAGCCTCCCAACATAATACCATATACACCTAATGCGATCACACCAAACATATACAATATTCCAACATTAACGTCGGCCACCTGCAAGGAAACGACCCGTCCCCCAATTTGCAATTCCTGTCCCCAAGGAATAACAGCCGAGCTAATACAGGCCGTAATAATGGCAATAGTAGGCCCTAAGATAAAAAGAACCTTATGTGCACCCGCGGGTATAATTTCCTCCTTAAAGAAGAATTTACCTCCATCACACAGCGGTTGCAAGATACCAAAGAGACCAGCCCGATCAGGACCATATCGATCTTGCATAAAGCCTGCAATTTTACGTTCCGCAAGTGTCGAATACATCGCGATCACCAAGGTGATAACAAAAATAACAGACACCAGTATTAATTTTTCTATGACAAAAGACCACTCCATGTTTGTGATTATTTCAATTTTTCTGTTCTAGCCAACTGTTCGCGATTTTGTTCCTGTAGTAATGGATTCTCCTTAACAACTTTCGGCGGATTAAATAACTCGTAGTGATTGGCAGAAATGACGGAATGTCGGTCTATTTCTGTCGGTTCCTCCAACACCCAATCGCTTGTTTTTTTCTGATCAAAGCGACAGGTATTACAGATAAACTCTTCCACTTCACCAAACTCATCCTTTCGAGCAGTTACCCGAATGACCTCTTCTCCCTTATACCATAAGGTTACCTTACCCGAACATGTCGGACAGTCGCGATGAGCATCGACAGGCTTCGTAAACCATACCCTGTTCTTGAAACGGAAGGTTTTATCGGTCAAAGCGCCCACAGGACATACATCAATAACATTTCCGGAGAAATCATTATCGATTACATTTTCAATATAAGTCGATATCTCGGCATGATCTCCTCGTCCTAAGATACCGTGTACACGCTGGTCGGTCAACTGATTTGCGACATAAACACAACGGTAACATAAGATACAACGGTTCATATGCAATTGGATCTTATCGCCCAGATCAATGCGTTCGAAGGTACGTCGATCGAATTCGTAGCGTGTATGAGCGCTGCCGTGTTCATATCCAAGATCCTGCAATTTACATTCACCAGCCTGATCGCAGATTGGGCAATCTAAGGGATGGTTAATCAATAAGATTTCAACAACACCTTTTCTTGCTTCCACCACCTCTGGCGAAGTAATATTTTGTACTTCCATACCGTCCATCACCGTTGTACGACAAGAAGCCACCAATTTCGGCATCGGTCTTGGATCTTTTTCAGATCCCTTGGAGACTTTTACCAAACAGGTACGGCATTTACCGCCACTCCCCTCCAGTTTGGAGTAGTAACACATTGCCGGAGGGACTATATCGCCGCCGATCTGTCTCGCTGCATTTAATATGCTTGTCCCAGGAGCAACCTCTATCGGTATACCATCGATGGTGACCTTAAACTTTATATCTTCCGCTTCTGCCATGATATGATTAATTTATCGTTACAGCTTCTATTATGATACTATTGGTTGTAAAGGATCAGCATAATGTGCCAGTCCATAATTCCGTGTTTGTGACTCTTCCGGATGCAGGATATGCCATTCAAATTCATCCCTAAAATGTCTTATTGCTGCTGCCACAGGCCATGCTGCAGCATCCCCTAATGGACAGATTGTATTGCCTTCAATTTTCCGCTGCACATCCCACAGCAAATCAATGTCTGACATCGAGCCGTGACCGCTCTCGATCTTATGCAACACCTTCTCCATCCAGCCTGTTCCTTCACGACAAGGCGAACATTGACCACAGCTTTCATGATGATAGAATCGCGCAAAATTCCAGGTATTACGCACCACGCACTGATCCTCATCAAATACGATAAAACCACCTGATCCGAGCATTGTACCAGTTTGGAAGCCACCATCAGCCAATGACTCATAAGTCATCAATCGACTATTTCCAGCAGCAGTTTTCAAGATCAGATTAGCCGGTAAAATAGGCACCGAAGAGCCTCCGGCCACGACAGCCTTCATTCGTTTTCCGTTGGCAATACCACCACAATATTCGTCCGAGTAAATAAATTCTTCAACAGGCAGACCGAGTTCGATCTCGTAGACACCTGGTTTTACAATATTTCCGCTAGCGGAAATTAATTTTGTTCCGGTACTACGCTCTACACCGATCTTAGCATACTCTTCACCACCCAAATTTATAATGGGAACTGTCGTTGCAATAGATTCCACATTATTCACCACTGTCGGGCAGTTGTATAAACCCGCTATCGCCGGAAAAGGGGGTTTAATACGCGGATTACCTCGTTTACCTTCTAAAGACTCTAATAAAGCCGTTTCCTCACCACAGATATACGCTCCACCTCCCGGTTGAACATAGATCTCCAGATCATACCCCGAACCTAAAATATTTTTACCCAAAAACCCTTTTTCCTTGGCTTCAGCAATAGCACGCTCCAAAATTCTGATCTGTGGCATCATCTCTCCACGCACATAGATATACGACGTGTGAGCCCCCAAAGCGAAGCTGGATACAATCATTCCCTCAATGAGTGCATGCGGAATATGTGTCATTAAATAACGGTCTTTGAATGTCCCTGGCTCAGACTCGTCGGCATTACAGACCAAATAGCGTGGCACCCCCTCAGGTTTAGCCAAAAAGGACCATTTCATCCCCGTAGGAAAACCAGCTCCCCCACGGCCACGTAATCCAGACTTCTTAACCTCTTCGACAACATCCTCAGGAGACATTGTCTTTAATACTTTTTCAACAGCAACATAACCACCTTTTTGTCGATAGACCTCAAAGGTATTGATGCCCGGAACATCGATATGAGTCAACAAAAGTTTACGTGCCATATTATTCTGTTTTAGCTTTTAAATTATCAATCAATTCGTCGACTTTATCTTCTGTCAGATTCTCATAGAATGTATATTCAGGGCCAATCTGTAAGACTGGTCCGAAACCACAGGCAGCCAAACATTCTACACCACGCCAAGAGAAAAGCCCATCGCTTGTGACCTGCCCCTCCTTTACACCGAGCTTTTGCTCTAAATGCCCCATAATACGCTCTGCACCGACCAAACAACAAGGCCCGGTACGGCAAATCTCCAGTACGTATTTTCCTTTGGGTTGCAACAGGAACATGGTATAGAAGGTTGCCACCTCATATACCTCAATCGGTAATATATTCAGGTAAACAGCAACCTTATCCATCGCATCTGCGCTGACCCAGCCGTATTCCGCCTGAACCAAATGTAAAATGGGCAATAAGCCCGATTTCTGCTTTCCTTCGGGATAACGGCTTACCACTTCTCCAAACTTGGCTAACAATTCTGGAGAAAACGTTACATTTTCATTATGTTGTTTTACACTAAGCATCTAATTCTCCAGCTATAACGTTAAGACTACTCATATTTATAATAGCATCTGAAATCAGCATTCCTGCACTCATTGGTGCAAACATCTGATAATTGACAAAAGAAGGTCTCCTGAAATGCAGACGATAAGGTGACCGTCCACCATCATGAATCAAATAAAAACCAAGTTCACCATTTGCCCCTTCGACCGCATGATAAACTTCGGCTTTAGGTGTATCCACCTCACCCATGACGATTTTAAAGTGGTAAATTAGAGCTTCCATATTGGTATACACCTGTTCTTTCGGAGGTAAATAGAAATCAGGAACCTCCGCATGGAAGACTCCTTTAGGCTCCTTCTCAATTTTCGCTAATGCCTGTTCAATAATCCGAAGTGATTGCCACATTTCGGCATTGCGAACCATGAAACGATCGTATACATCACCTGTCGTGCCAACAGGCACATCGAAATCAAATTCTTCATACGAGCAATAAGGATTCTGTACACGCACATCGTAATCTACACCTGTCGCACGTAAAATAGGACCAGACCAGCCATAATCCAGGGCATCTTCTGCTGTTACAGCAGCAACACCCGACGTTCGTTCTATAAAAATGCGGTTACGAACAAACAACTCTTCAAACTCTTGCAATACCGGAGGATAGCGTTTCAGAAATTCACGTATTTTCTCAAAGGCTATAGCATTGAAATCACGCTCGAAGCCTCCAATACGACCAATGTTCGTTGTCAGACGAGCGCCACAGATTTCTTCAAAGATTTCATAGATAAACTCGCGTTCCTGCATCACATACAAAAAGCCCGAAAAAGCACCCGTATCTACCCCCAAAATACCATTACAAATAATATGATCCGCAATACGGGCAAGCTCCATGACGATAACACGCATATATTGCACCCGCTTAGGAATCTCTATTTTAAGTAATTTTTCAACGGTCATATGCCAGCCCATATTATTGATTGGAGACGAGCAATAGTTTAGACGATCAGTCAAAGGTGTTATTTGATAAAAAGGTCGATGTTCAGCAATTTTTTCAAATGCGCGGTGAATATAACCGATCGTGGACACGCCACTCACAATACGCTCGCCATCGATTTGTACCACGTTCTGAAATACGCCATGCGTGGCGGGATGCGTGGGACCAATATTCAGGGTAATCAACTCGTCTTGCGGATCGTTGTCTTCGAAGACAGGCTGATTAGATGTTATCTTGCTTATAAATTCGCTCATATCGTATAAATTAACGGCCGAAATACAAATCTTTCTTATCTACGCGATTTGGATCCTCTAAAGGATATTCCTTACGCATTGGAAACACCTCCATATCATCTACATTCAAAATCCTCCTCAAATCGGGATGTCCTATAAAATTGACACCAAAAAAATCAAAAGTCTCACGCTCCATCCAGTTCGCACCTTTCCAAACGACGGTTGCTGTTGGAATCTCAGGATTCGGCCCATACAAAAAGACCTTCACTCGGATTCGGATATTATGAACGAGACTATGAATATGATAAACCACAGCAAACTCCTTTTCTAAATGCGGATAATGTACCGCCGTAATATCCGTGAGATGGATAAACTGCAACTCCTTATTCGATTTCAAGAAACGAAGTACATCAATCACATCTTCCGTATCCACGACAATCGTCAATAAATTGTGTGCATCTTGAATTTCGTTAATCTTTGCCGGAAAATTTCCTTGGAGCTTATCCAATAAAAAACTGTTTTCCATCATCTATTTATTTGTATGTATTCCGTACTTCTCAAGCAGCGCTTTGTATTCGGGTGTATTTCTCCGGTTCAATGATTCATTCTTTACAATATCCTGTAGACGCAACACACCATCCAAAATTGCTTCTGGACGGGGAGGACAACCAGGCACGTACACATCAACCGGTATAATTTCGTCTATTCCTTGTAGCACAGAATACGTATCGAAAATACCCCCACTAGATGCACAGGCCCCTACAGCAATTACCCAGCGCGGCTCGGCCATTTGGACATACACCTGCTTTAACACCGGAGCCATTTTCTTAGCGATGGTACCCATCACCAATAGCATATCTGCCTGACGCGGCGAAAAACTCGGGCGTTCGGCACCAAATCTAGCCAAATCGTAAGTAGAGCCCATCGTAGCCATAAACTCGATACCACAGCAGGATGTGGCGAAGGGTAAAGGCCATAAGGAGTTGGCTCGGGCCAAGCCAATGGCTTTGTCCAAACTTGTCGCAAAAAAACCTGCGCCTTCTACTCCCGGAGGAGCTTCTGCCAATTTTATATCACTCATGAAAAGTCGATTTATAGGTTTAAGTATTGCTGGCCCAAAGGCCAACCATCACGGGAATATCTAATCCCAACTCAATGCTTTTTTCTTGATCACATAGATAAAGCCCAACAAGAGCAGTCCCATGAAAATAAACATCTCGATCAAGCCCTGTAGTCCCATTTCCCGGAAGTTGACTGCCCATGGATACATGAAAATAACTTCAACATCAAATATGACAAACAGGATAGCGACCAAAAAATATTTTATGGAGAAAGGCTGCCTGGCATTTCCGACAACTTCAATTCCCGACTCAAAAGCTCCAAGCTTGTTTTCAGTGCGGACCTTTGGCCCGATAAGATGTGTAATAATTATGGTACTTACCCCAAATCCAACAGCCACTAGAAGCTGTATCAATATAGGCAAGTAGTCGATCGGCATACTATTGGCTTGCTCCATCTCAATTAAAATTTATATTGGTAACTATCTCTAAATATAGAGATTTCAAGGTAAAAATCAAAACAAAAAAGGCGTAGATATTACTATCTACGCCTAATTTAGAATGATTTTATTTAAGCTTATTTCAGGCCCTCTAAGTAACCTTTAACAGCTTCATTTGCCGGATCTATAGCTAATACTTTTTGGAAGCTCTCCTTCGCTTTAGGAAGATCTTGCTTCACGTAATAATAAAGTCCGATATATGTATTTGCATCGATCAAATAATTTTTATTCTTCTCTTGTGCGCCACGTTGATTGATGGTTTCGATCAATTTTTGGAATGGTGCAACGAAATCACCTTTAGGTTGCTCCAAGTTGTCCGCCGTTAAGGCAGCAAAAGCTTTATAATAAAGCGCATTGATCAAATATTTATCTTGTGCTTCTTTATTGTCTGTCGTTTCAATAACAGATAAGAAAGTCTGTGCTTTTTGCAAATCAGCAATTGCTTTATCTCTCAATTCTTGATTAACGACGACTTGTTCTTCATTCTTACTAGCAGCATCTTCCTTTGCACCGATTTGGTAATAAGCTTCTCCAGCATAGTAGTTTGCATCAAACAAATATGTCTTGTTATCTTTATAAGAAGCAACTAGCTCGAATAAAGAGGCTGCTGTCTGCAATTCTTGCTCTTGGTATTTAGCAAATGCCAACTCAGCTGTTTCTCCCAACAATTCTTTGTCTAAATCAATTGCTTTCTTAATATCAGCAATACCCTTTTGAATATTCGCCGTATTCTCTGCTGTCAATACCGGAGCCGCAGTAGCCGTGCTATCTGCACCAGCAGCCGCTGGTTTTGGGCTATTTGCAGCAATCTCAGACATACCTAGATACATATAATCCAATGGAATTACACGATCTTTTTCCATTTTGCTAAACATCTGGTTTAAGTACTCCAATGCTTTCGGATAATCTTTAGCTTTTTGGAAGGCGATATAACCTAAATAACGATAAATTTTTGGATCTACAGAAGGGTTTTGAGCTAATTCTTCAGAAACTACTTTCAAATCGTCGTATTGACGCGCGTAAACCAAGAAATCGGCATAACGGATTTTAGCTTCCAATGAATTATCACCCGCAACTTCCAGGTATTTTTTGTATTGCTCAACACCTTTTTTATTTAACTCGACATATTTCTCGTCAGAAGTACCCGGCAATCTAGACCATTGGTTATATGTTTCAGCCAACTCACGGTAAGTAGGTGCGTATGCCGGAGTTTCTGCAGCAATAGCTTCCAATTGTGTGATAGCCTCATCAAAAGCCTGCGCACCACGTACGATCACAGCCTGTCCAACTTTCGCTTGTACTGAATTTGGATCGATATCAGTCGCTTCACCATAGCTTGTATAAGCCAATGAACCTTCTTTTAAACCACGGTATGCATCACCTAATGCGATAGGAATTGCAACATCTTTTTTGTTTTTTTCTTTCGCTTGCGTTAGGTATTCCAAAGCTTTCGCATAATCGGGCTCCGGCGTTTTTATATATGCACGACCGATTTCCAATAATGGCTCATAATCTTTTTTACCTAATTTGGCGGTTGCCAAAGCGAATTTAGATTCAGCGCTCGCTTTATCCTTTTTCATTAAGTCAACATAGCCCAAACCTACATTGTTGATTGTAGCCTTTGGATCAGCAGCCAAACCTTGGTTGAAAATCGCAGCGGCAGAATCCGCTCTGTCGTTTACCAAATAAATTTGACCCAAATAGAAATAATTATCTCCATTCTTAGGTTGCTTAGTCACTAACTGTTGAAGGATAGTTTTCGCTTTACCATAATTTTCAGCCTCGATGGCTGCTCTAGCATCTTTCAAACTTTGTGCACTTACTGTGCCCACAGATCCCGCCAATAAAAGACTAAATAATAATTTACTGTTTGTCATAATCTATTTTTGTACTATTTATTATCTATTTAATATAACTTTCATCTCTAATAATGATCTCACGTCCAGGCATTGTAGCAGGAACCAATCCAGCTTTCAATACAATACGCTGTCCACGATCTCCTGTCAAAAAGGCACTGAAGCCTAAACCCAAGCCCACATTCGGCTGATAGTTCATAATGTAGACAGGTCTTACAAAAGGATATAAGCCGTCGGCGATAGTCGATTGGGATGGTCTATAAAAACTGACCTTTTTGCCCTCCTTACCAACACTTTCGATGCTCAATGTACGAATTTTCTCCAATAAATTCGAATTTTTTTCTACAGCTTTTAAATACCAATTATAACCAATAACGCCTACTGTATTTACATTCTCGCTCACATATTTCATCACATCTTCACTATCTTTCAAAGCAGAAACAGCTTTCGGATCGATTTTGTTCAATTTGAAATAATCTTTCAAATAGCGCAGTGTGCTTGAATTGGCGTTGTCAAAGATCAGTCGTTGTCCTGCTAAGTTGCCTTCCAACAAAGACTTAACGTCTTTTTGAGGCATTATAGTATCAGCACTGTTACGATTATTGATCAATACAACGGCATCCGACGCCATTTGGAATATTTTAGGTTGAATCCCTCGCTTTTTAAAGTAGCTATCTTCCTCATTTGTCAGCTTGCGCGTCAAAACAACCACATAGGCCGAATCGCCAAGCAATGCATTCACCGCTTTAATTTCAGGACGAGCAATAAGCTCCAAACTCGAATTTGGATAAGAGCTCTCAAACACATCCGCAGATTCTTGGATAATAGGCAACAAAGTTTGATCCACAATGACGGGCAGCTTACCTGTTAAAATATCATCGCCCTCTTTCGCTTGCTTTGTTTTATTTTTGCAGGAAACAAAAATGCCCATACAGATGCCAAGCATCACAAGAACCATTTTATATTTTCTCATATGATACATCATAAAATAAGACAGTTTAATTAAAAAATAGTTTAATTTTTGAAGAGAGAATTGGTTGTAGCCAAAAAGAAGAGGGCAGTTAATTAAAAATTATTTTGCCAAAGCCGTACAAATCGCATAAAAGAATACAGGATCAATACGACACCAAAGATTGTTTTGTAGGTTGGATTAATCTCAATGGGAAAATTGTCCCAGAATATAATAAAAAGGCCCAAAACAAAATAAAAGCCAAACATAAATAGTCCCAAAATAGACAGAAACCGCTTCAGAGGCGATTTCTGTCTATAATTTGAACTATTATTCGAATTAAAATTTGTCATTCTAATTTTGAATGTTCAATCGAATTGGTAAAGTGTACGCTACACGAACTGGACGACCATTTTGAATACCAGGTTTCCATTTCTTCGCTTTCTTAAGCAACCTTACGGCTGCATCACCAGTACCATATTTCAAATCGCGTTTGATATTGATGTCTGTTAAGCTACCATCTTTTTCTACAACGAAAGATACCTCAACGACACCATTTACACCATTTTCAGTTGCAGCAGCTGGATATTCGTAGTTTGAACCAACCCAAGACATAAATGCAGCCATACCACCAATAGGCATTGGTTGAACCTCAATGGCATTAAATGGAAGAATTTCATCTCCATTACCATTTGGATCGCCTTTTGCAGCACCAGTGATCGCGCCATCTTGTTTCTTCGAACCAAATTCACCACGTGCAACAGAAGTACCAGTCGGGCTACCTTTCAAAGTAATACGCGCTGGCGTTTTATTTGGATCTTTCAACTCTTCCTGAGAAGCAACTTCTTCCACAACTTTGTTTGCAGGAGCTACTTTAGGTTCAGGGAAACGAACCAAATCTTCTTTCGGTACATCCATAGCCACTTGTTGAGGTTTTTCTTCCGGTTCTTGTGGAAGCGGCTCCTCTTCTTCAGGCTCTGGTGGTTTGATTTCTTCAAGGTCTTCCAAAGTAACTTCAGTTACTGCAGGAGGAGCCTCAACGGCTTTCTTCGGGAACAGCTTACTTCCATAAACACTAAGGAAACTGGCTATGACTACAATGCCGATAACGACAAAAAGTCCCCTGTTAGTCGCTTTAGGCGCTAGCTTACGAAGCTCATAAGCTCCGTACTCCTTATTGCGGCCTTGAAAAACGACGTCAAGCCATTCTTTCTTAAAAATATCTAATTTTGACCCTATCATCTTATTTTAGTTTTTTGTGTCAATCTAATAACTAATCATTATAGATATTGTCACGTTTTAACACGTCCACTTCCTCTGGAGTAATCTTTCCGATCATATAGCGTTTTACGTCTACAATTTTCATCTCGTCAAGAATGTCAACAAGATTACGTTGTGTACATTTATCACTCGGTCTTATGATTACGATCATGTCTTTACCGCCTGAAACGCGAGGTACATATGCCTTTTTCTCCATCAAAACCTTACGAATCCCATCTGCACCGTAACCAGCAACAGTAGGACCTTCGATCGGACGAGCAACTTGACCATATACCCAAGAGACTTTATTGTCAGAACCCAATAAAATTGTCAGGGAGCGATTATCTGCTGTAAGCAATTCATCGCTTTGTTGCTCCTTAATTTTATTTTTGTCTGGCATAGCCACATCCATCGCTTGCGGTTTATTTAAGGATGTGGTCAACATGAAGAAGGTAATCAACAAGAACGCCAAATCCACCATCGCAGTAAGGTCGACCTTACCGCCATTCTTCTTGGATCTTACTTTCCCGCCTTTGCCTTTTTTACCACTATCCTGATTTAATTCTGCCATTGTTTGTTCTTATTAAATCGTCAATTATTTCTCCTCAGCACGCATGCCTGTTATGAAACTAAATTTGTTTTGCTTTTGATTGCGCAACGTTTCAATAACTAAATTAACCGAAGGATATTTTTCATTCGCATCTGCTTTGATAGCCATCTTTAAAGGTCCTGGATGCACGAAATTTTTATCAGATGCTTCTTTTTCCTTATTTACCTCCTCAGCTGCAAGACGGGCATTTTGAACCCAGTAATACAACTCATTTGAAGTATTCTCTGTACTATCAACCGGGATACCAGTTTGCAGACCTTTCTCTGTACGCTTACTTCCATCCAGGGCCAATAATCCTTTCAATTTAGACATTGGTACACCAAAGTTTTCCATCAATTTGAAACGATCATAATCTTCTTGTGAAAAGCCAACGCCATATTTTGCGGACATTCTTTCTAGTGCTTTTACGCGAACCTGTTGATCAGTCGTACCGAAGAAAACTTTACCTTGATCGCCTATTGTGATCATACCTACATTTGAATCAGGTAACTTATCTTTTGTAGTCGATGCTGGGGTATCCACCGTCAATGCTTCCGGTTGGCGCGCAGTCGCCGTTAAGACGAAGAACGTAAGCAGTAAGAACGATACGTCACACATCGCTGTCATGTCGATCGACGTACTGGCTCTTTTTACTTTTGCTTTACCCATTTTAAATTCTTCTTTTTAAATTAAAAACTCAATCTTCTATCCTATGATGCTTTTGATTTTTGATTTCCATAAAATAAAATCAAAAACTTTCATCATAGTTCTTATTTGTGGTTTGCAGCGTATGTTTGTACGATTGAGAAACCAGCTTCGTCGATAGAGTAAGTTAATTTATCGATTTTTGCAGTAAAGATGTTATACAATACGATAGCGAATGTTGAAGTCGCGATACCAGTTGCTGTATTGATCAAGGCCTCAGAGATACCGTTTGCCAATTTAGCTGAATCTGGAGCACCACCTGTTGCCAATGCCGAGAAGGCTTTGATCATACCTGTTACCGTACCCAATAGACCACATAATGTACCGATAGAAACTAATGTAGCGATAACGTTTAAGTTTTTCTCTAACATTGGCATTTCTAATGCTGTAGTTTCTTCGATTTCTTTTTGAATTGCAATAGCAGCTTTTTCAGTGTTTACTTCAGGATCTGCGGATACTGATTTGTATTTCAATAAACCAGCTTTTACAACATTTGCTACTGAACCTTTTTGTTTGTCACACTCAGCGATCGCTGAATCGATGTTTCCACCATTAATCAATGTTTGAATTTTACGAACGAAGTTTCCTACGTTACCATTACCAGAAGCTTTGTTAATAACGATAAAACGTTCTACTGAGAAAACCCATACCATCAAGAATAAACCAAGCAAAACAGGTACGATAGCCCCAGCATGGTAAACCATTCCTAAGTAGTTACCTGGATTTGGAGCATTTTCAGGATTGTTGTCAACGAAGTTAGTTGGATTGCCCATCACAAATTTCCATACACAGAAACCCACGATGAAACAGATGATGATTGCAGCTTGAGCAAAGAAAGATCCTCCGTTGTTGCTCTCTTGTTTTGCAGCAGTTTTAGGTGCGTTTGCCATTTTTCTAATTTTTAGTTTTTTACTGTTGTTTAAATATATAATGTTGTTTAAATTATATGCACTCTTATTCGCTTTTGAAACCAATTTTGCAAAGCAAATTTAATATTTAATGTCAAATTTAAAATATTCATCTCAAATATATAAAAAAAATCAAATTTGTTTTTTCAAACTGAACACACCATTAATCAGTGTTATTTTTCTCAGCAGTTCCCGTTATATAATCATTATTACTCTATGCTAAATCGCTTATTCGCAATAATTATTTTACAATGAAAGCCATTTTTTTTTTGATATGCAAAAAAATCAAGGATTTTAAACGACAAAAAGTAAGTGATTACTCATGTTTCTGAACAACTAGACATCCTACACTCAAAGCATACTTGCCTAATAGACAATTCATTAGATTTACCACGATTATCCCTGATATACTTGTTTAACCACCAACTAATTTTACGCGATACCCCTCTTTAAGTAACAAATCATAGATCTTTTGTTTAAACTCTCCCTGAATGATGACCTCCCCATCCTTCACTGTCCCTCCCACTCCGCACTTCGTTTTCAACAATTTACCTAAATTCTCCAAGTCTTCCGCTTTTCCAACAAACCCCGTAACCAACGTAACAACTTTCCCCTTCCGCATTTTCCGGTCAAGCTGCACTTTTAAGTTTTGCTGATTTACAGGTAACGTATCTGCTTCCTGAAAAAAATCAGCCAGCTGATAGCTGAAGCTGTCATCTGTTGAATATACAACGCCCTCATAGGACTGTTTCTTATTTTTACTCATGATCTTAACAAATTATCTTTAATGCTTTTGGCATAATAGAAATATCCAATTTATCGCCAAGTTCGATCGGCTCCCCATCCACATGAACCGGTGACACCTTATCAATCTCGATCTGTATGTTCTTTCCAGGAATGATCTCGACATAACTGGATTGATCTGCAGATTTATTAAAAAGATGGAAAATCATCTTTGGCAAAATGTAAAGCGGAAATTTGTGCACGATACAGACATCCAAAATGCCATCGTTAACCGAAGCCTGTGGTGCGATATAGGCATTATTTCCATATTGGGGAGAGTTCGCTACACTGATCATAAACGCTTGCCTTTCGTAAACCTTTCCATCAATCGTTAATTTATAATGGGCAGGTTGGTATTTACTGAGCACATTAAAAACGGACTTCATATAGCCCAAAGGTCCACGAATATTTTCATTGGCAAAATTTTCACTTACAGAGGCATCAAAACCTAAACCCGCGATATTAAAAAATCGTCTATCATTAATTACACCACAATCCACCTCTATCGATTCAAAACGATTAATCCGACGGATAGCAGCAGCTTCATTCATTGGAACCCCCAAGTAGAGCGCCAGGCCGTTACCTGAGCCTTCAGGAATAATCCCCAATGGAATTCCAGATCCCACCAAAGCGGAGCCAAGTTCATTGATCGTGCCATCACCACCGACCGCGATAACTGCATCATAGCCTTCTTTGACCGCTTTCAGCCCAATTTCGTAAGCATGGTTCGGTCTCGCGGTCTGCTGAAAAGTAGGGTCAAACTTCTGCAGATCAAGCACATCTAGCACTTGTTTTTTAAAGGAAGTTTTATTTTTCCCTCCTGAAATAGGATTAATAACAAACAGTATTTGTTTACGTTCTGACATATCCAAAGATAGCGGAAATTACCAATTTCTTAAAATAATGTAATCTTTATACTGATTAACGCACTTCCCTATGCATTTAAAAGTTAAAATATAAATTTGATTTTAAATAATCCTCAAAGTATTGTAGCTTTGTCGCACAAAAAATAGAATGTGGACTGATTTGCGTGCTGTTGCGTTACAAGGCAACGACAAGGAGATTGCAACCACAGTAAAAAAGTGCTAAAAACCCTTCGCTATCACGGCTCTTATCACTTTGCTGTTATTTCATTCTAGCGCAAATCCAATATTAAAAATTACGTAAAGCATGGCTTATTTATTTACGTCAGAATCTGTTTCTGAAGGGCATCCAGACAAAATTGCGGATCAAATTTCAGATGCATTAATAGACAATTTTTTAGCATGGGACGAGGATTCTCGCGTCGCTATTGAAACACTAGTAACCACAGGACAGGTTGTCCTTGCCGGGGAAGTTAAATCAAACATATACCTCGATGTTCAGAAAATAGCCCGTTCGGTGATTCAAAAGATTGGCTACACCAAATCTGAATACATGTTCGAGGCAAACTCCTGTGGCGTTCTTTCGGCGATTCACGAGCAGTCTGCTGATATTAACCAGGGTGTAGACCGCAAGACAAGGCAAGAACAAGGTGCGGGCGACCAAGGTATCATGTTCGGTTATGCAAACAACGAAACTGAAAATTTTATGCCTCTGGCATTGGACCTATCGCATCGCTTACTTTATGAATTGGCCGAGCTACGTCGCGAAAATAACGAAATCAAGTATTTGCGCCCGGACGCAAAATCTCAGGTTACCCTTGAGTATAGCGACGATCACAAACCAAAAAGAATCGAAGCAATCGTAATCTCCACACAACATGACGACTTCGATACGGAACAAGTTATGTTGGATAAAATTACACATGACATCAAAACGATCTTAATTCCTCGTGTTAAAGCACAATTGAAACCAGAACTTCAGTTGTTATTTAACGATGAAATTAAGTTTCATATCAATCCAACTGGAAAATTTGTTATCGGTGGACCTCACGGAGATACAGGACTCACGGGTCGCAAGATCATTGTCGATACCTACGGCGGCCGAGGTGCACATGGTGGAGGGGCTTTCTCAGGAAAAGATCCATCTAAGGTAGACCGTTCAGCGGCATACGCAACGCGCCATATTGCTAAAAACTTAGTGGCTGCAGGTGTTGCAGATGAAATTCTCGTACAGATTTCCTATGCAATTGGTGTAAAAGATCCTATGGGAATCTATGTAAATACCTATGGAACGAGCAAATTAAATTTGACCGATGGTCAGATTGCTGAAAAAATTGCTCATTTGTTTGATATGACTCCCTACGGAATTGAAACGCGTTTGGGTCTGAGAAATCCAATTTATTCAGAAACGGCTGCCTATGGACACATGGGAAGAACACCAAGAAAAGTAACCAAGGAATTCGAAAGCTCAACTGGCGAGAAAAAGCAAATTGAAGTTGAACTTTTTACTTGGGAAAAACTGGATTATATCGATAAAGTGAAAGAAGAGTTTGGTTTGTAAGAGCCTACCATCCATAAAAAAATAAAAGGAAGACATGATGTCTTCCTTTTTTTCTTAGTTAAAAACGCCTATTTTTCATTAACCACAAAAACCCTTCTCTCACGATGAGCGTGATTGTTATTGGTGAATTCACGAAGGTTTTGTATCTTACAGCTTCTAAACCGTTTCAATCATGAAAAGACGCAACTTTCTTCTAGCACCCATGGTGCTCGTAACTGCTCCCACATGGGCAAATACAGTTCAATCGGATGAGAATATCGAATCCAGCACCATTGTACACGTTGTTAATTTTTGGCTAAAAAAAGATCTCAGTGAAAAAGAAAAAAAGAATTTTGTTGGATTTTTTGAGGACCTTCGAAAAATCGACGTCATCAAAACTCTTAATTATGGTGTTCCGGCGCAGACAAACCCGAGACCTGTCGTAGACAACAGCTTTGACTATACATTGATTGTCACTTTCAAAAACCTTAAAGATATTACAACGTACGAGACACATCCGATTCATTTAAAAGCGATCGAAAAATATCAACATCTTTGGACAAAAGTAATGGTCAAAGATACCTCCATCATTAAATAAGGCCACGTGCCTTAATTTCCAAATATTTGTTGATGGAGTTAATGGTCAGGTTTTCGGGCGCTGTATAGATTGTCTGAAACCCATTGCGAATAAGTTCCTGTACGATAAGTTGTTTCTCATAGATAAACTTTTCAGCAATGACCTGGTTGTAAATATCTATTGTCTTTTTCGGCGTACTCTTCGCTAAATCCTCTATTTCTACGTTTTTAAAAACAACAACGACAATAATGTGGCTTCTATTCAACATCGACAGATAATTTATCTGACGTCTTAAGGAATCTAAGGTCTCAAAATTTGTATAGACAAAAATAAGCGAACGTTTATTAATATGTGCATTGGCATAACTATATAATCTTCCAAATTCCGACTCCTCAAATTTGGTCGACACCTGGTATAGTGCTTCCGAAATCTTGTGCATTTGATTATTCCTCTTCTCAGCGGCTATAAATGCATTGATATCCTTTGAAAAGGTTAATAATCCGGCACGGTCCTGCTTTAAGATGGTCGCATTGGAAAGAACGAGTGCTGCATTGATCGAGTAGTCCAATAAGGTAAGACCGTTGAATGGCATACGCATTGCCCGACCTAGATCAATAAAAGAGTAAATTGGCTGAGACTTCTCCTCTTCGTACTGGTTGACCATCAGCTTCTTTACTTTTGCAGATGCCTTCCAGTTCATGTGTCTATAGTCATCCCCCTGCACATACTCTCTAACATGGTCAAATTCCATAGCTGAACCAATCCGTCGAATACGCTTGATCCCCAGTTCATTCAACCGATTACTTGTTGCTAAAAGCTGGTATTTTCGGAGTTGAATATAGGATGGATAACAGGGTATTTCCTGTTCTTGATTGGTAACAAACCTTCTTTTGAAAAATCCAAAACGCTTAACCAAAGCCATACAACGACCAAACTGATAAACACCCCTTTGTGTGGGTCGCAGAGAAAACGAAATTTCCGAGCGCTGAAAGGCCAGCAAACTTGTCGCAAAATCTTTATCCCGAATTTGAAGCTGTACCGGAAACTCCTCCAAAATATCAACTTTTGTCCCAAACGGGTAAAAAGAATTCACAATCAGTCGCATCGGGTTTTCATCGCCATTGGATAATTTTTCAGGATATATCCTTGTGACTTCAATTCGCCCCTTTCCTGAAAACAAGACAATAAAATCAAAGGCCAAAACAGCCAACCATATCCAAAAAACAATCCAAGCCACAATCAATAATCCTTTAACGAAAAAAGAAAATGTAAAGAGTGTTGCTACACCTAATAGGGAATAGAAGAATTGATTTGTTAGGAAAAGCTGCCTTAATTTCTTCATTATCTTGGAATTTCTACAGAATTAATGATTTGGTCGATGACATAAGCGGTGGTAAAGCCTTCCATTTCCCTTTCTGGAGTCAACATGACACGGTGGCCCAATACGGCAGATGCTACCCTCCGAATATCCTCAGGAGTGACAAAGTCTCGCCCTGTCAACGCAGCTGAAGCCTTTGCTGATTCCAACAAAGCAATAGAAGCCCGCGGTGATGCCCCAAGGGTCAAACTTGGATTAGTTCTTGTCTTTATAATAACTTGAGCAATGTAAGTTAACAACTCCTCGTGAACAAAGATAGATTTGATCAATTTCTGGAATTCCAAAATTTCTGCGGCCGAAACTACAGCCTGAACCTGATCCTCTTTATTCTCTGCTTTTTGGGCATGGTGTTCCTTTAATATTTCCAGTTCCTGTTCAAGTTCAGGATAATTCACATTGATCTTAAACAAGAAACGATCGAGCTGAGCTTCCGGCAATCGATAAGTACCTTCGTGTTCGATGGGGTTTTGTGTCGCAAAAACAACAAACGGTCCTGGCAATCGATAGGTCGTTCCATCGACCGACACTTGTTGCTCCGCCATACTTTCAAAAAGTGCGGCTTGTGTCTTTGCCGGAGCACGATTGATTTCATCGATTAAAACAATATTTGCAAAAATAGGTCCCCGACGAAATTCAAATTCATTACTTTTCAAATCGAGTATCGACGATCCCGTTACATCCGAAGGCATTAAATCCGGTGTAAATTGAATCCGCTTGAATTCACTGTGAATAGTTTTGGCAATCAATTTTGCGGATAATGTTTTTGCCACCCCAGGCAAGCCCTCGATCAAAGAATGCCCTGAAGCCAAGATCGAGATTAAGAGCATGTCAATCAATTGATCTTGCCCAACGATTACTTTTTTCACCTCCGACTTTACCTGCGCCATTTTATCGAATAAAACGGACACATCTATTCGGTTTTCAAAAGATATATATTTATCGAAGTCACTCATATCATTTTTGCTTTATGTTTAAACTCTTCTATTGTATCATTAATCAATTTGAGATCAGCCACATCATGTTGTTTAGCATCTTGCATACGAACAATCAGCCTGATTAAAGACTGTGTCTCTGCGAGCGAAACCCCAGACCGCTCGGCCAGTTCCTCACTGAACTCTTCTTCCCGCAACATCAGCGTGTCCAAATGAAAGCGCATCCGAAGATCGTGCAGGAAGTAATCTATTTTTTTTGCGACCATATTACCTGGTGCACCATTTTCATAATATAAAGTAGCGATGGTTCCACAGAACTCCTTCGAGAGATTTGGTTCCGGGCTCACTACCGCCACAGCCCGCTGCTCACGTCTACTTCTAAACACAAGCAAAAGAACTAGTCCTGCTAACAAAACATACCAGGCTTGCCGAAGACCATCATTCATAAGCAATACACGCAATGGAGTCCGATATTGATCCATATTCGCTTTAAAATCATACCAAGCGATGGGCTTATCATTTAGATAAGATAACGACTTAGCAACATAGGCATATTGCGAAGCGGAATTCAGCAAGTAATAGTTCCCAAATAAATCAGGGGTCAGGTGAAGATAAAATGTTCCTTTACCAAATTGAACCGCGATGAAGTTCGGTAACGCAAATTCCTTATAGGTGATCGAGCCCAAAATAGTCGCATTTTTAGGAAGTTTTTTAAATACTTCGCCAAGATCTGATTTACTGTAATGAATTTTATTGTTATCGTTCATCAACCGCACGCGCAACTGACTTTTTATATCTACACCTTTTTTAAAACCATAGAAATTATCTGCTTTCAAACCTAGGGAATCCAACAGATAATTATCAATATCCTCAGCTACAATCATTGCTTTCCCACCCCGGTTTACATAATCAAGTAACTTATCTTCCGCGGCTTCACCCATCGAAAAATAGGAGGTATAAAAAAATAAGTTAGCGTCTGTTTTCTTTGTGCTATCCAGATACTCATACAATGGTCGCTCAATCGTTGTATTCTTTTGATCAATGATATGCTTCAGTTCTTGACGCAATACATAAGCTCCAAAGGGATTTTTATCCTTTGCATCAAAAG
Organism: Sphingobacterium siyangense; assembly: GCF_023277505.1. Taxonomy (NCBI): domain Bacteria; kingdom Pseudomonadati; phylum Bacteroidota; class Sphingobacteriia; order Sphingobacteriales; family Sphingobacteriaceae; genus Sphingobacterium; species Sphingobacterium siyangense. The sequence continues at coordinate 6,368,749 of NZ_CP080574.1, forward strand.
TCCGATCCCAGATAATAGGTTTCTTACTTGTTGCATCGATAAGAGCTATTAGCACTAACACAACAGTCAATAATATCAATCCAAATTTTACCGATCCCTTCATTTAATCTGTTTTTGATATTGGTGAAACAATTGCTGATATTGACTAAAATTGTCTTCTGTTAATTCAAATTGACCAAACCAGACATAATCAAATATTCTTGTACATTCAGCAAATCCACGACGGAGCTCCTCGTTTTGAATCTCTTCTGCAAATTCAGCATTTGTTTTGCTCAGCTTCCATTTTATATGATCTGATTGCGCCAGTTTCTGAATATTCAATAGCTGTAAGTATCGGATTCCCAACGCATAATTCCTTTGCGCAATAGCCTCCTGAATGTAAGGTTCTAGGTTGCTATTCATCAGGTTTCGTTCTACATACGCTAAAACGTCAAGTTCACTCTCCTCTTCACTATGTTTAATAAAATATTGTTTTCTGTTGTAGAGCACTTTATAAAGGATAAATGCTAATGCGATAACAGCTAAAAAGGCAAATACATAGCCAAACTCTTCCCGAAATTTATAGGGATTATCTGGCATGATACTTCCTATCCAGTCCGCGAGCCGCGAAAGGATGCGCTGTAATACGCCTACGCGATCCTTAATATTTTCTGAATAAACAAAATCATCGGTCTCGTAACGTTTGATGATATCCTGATAAGGATCCATTTTAAACGAACGTTCTTCGGTATATTTTGGGATTGAATCAAATAATGTGGGATCCCATAGGTCAATTTCATCGTTTTCCGGTTGGCCATTAGGAGCTTTTACGGCTATTGAGTCAATAGCGACAGAATCTGTTCCCACCAAGGTCGAATCTATTCTCACATTGAGCGAATCGATTCTATCACTATTGGAATCCGTATCCCTTGGTTTTGGATCACAAGCATAAAAAATGGATAATAAGGCGATACCAAAAAAAACGAAGAGTCTATTCATCTTTTCCTCCTATCTTTTCGATCATGCCATAAATACGTTCTCCAAATTTGAGGTCCTTGGCCGTTTCATAAATAATACCATTGGCCAAAACCCCAGACATATACAGAAAAAGGGTAAATAACGTGATAAATAAGCCTCCCAATGTCATCAGCAGTTTTCCCCAGGATGAATCAAAAAAGGCGGCATCTATACCTAAGAAATTGAATGATAAAAGCCCCATGATAATCAAAGGAACTATGGAAATCATCATGACCGCCATTTGAAAAATAAAATTTACGATATAGGTCGCGATACCATATTGAATCAATTTTTTGCTCAGCATCACATAGGCATCTGTAAAACAGCTCCCTAGATCCGAATAACCTTCCCGATAAAATAAAAATGAGCAAAATAACCAAATGCCGACCATAGACCCCAAAATACCGATCGCAAAACTCCCGACGAAAGGGATAAAAGCACAAATTGCAGCGACGATGGCCAGGGGAATAAAGACGACAATTAACGCCAATATCATGGCAATTAAAAACATAAAGTATTTCCCGAGGTTTGATCGGAAATTCTTCAGCACCTCCGCGCCCGAAAATGCTGTACTTTTGCGCTCTTTGAGCAGTACAAAATATTCGATAGAAATACCATAAACGTAAAGCCCCAAAGCTACCAGCGCCAAAATGAGTAATCCAGCCCAAGTAAAAGCATCGATATCCTCAAAAGAATCACTGTTGGCAGAGAATGTGATTTTTGTAGACAGAAAATAGTAAACTAAAGCAATCCCTGCTAGAGGTACCGCAGATAAACCAAAAATAGTAGAAACAAAGTGTCTATAGATCAATTTAAAAAGATCTATGAAACTTTGAACAAAGTCCCCTACCTTCCGTTCTTTTTGAAACTCAAAATCTATTTCCATTGAAATCGTTTTGCTAGTCGATAAGGATTAATAACATAAAAATAAAGGATAGCCAGTAAGGATAAAACGATAATCAATAAGCATAACCAAATTGACACATTATAATACCGTGTTACAAAACCTTCCAATGTACCAGCGATAATAAAAAAAGGAATTGTGCTGACGAGAACTTTCATCGCAATCTTTGCTGTGCGGACGAAAGATGTCAAACGTGTAAACGATTTGGGAAATAGAATGCTATTACCGATGGCCAACCCGCATCCTCCAGCCACAATAATTACCGAAATCTCAATAGTGCCATGAATCCAAATCGCTGACATGGCTTTGCCCATAACGCCATACTGGAAAAACATATGGTGAAATGCACCAAGCATAATACCATTGCTAAACAAAACGTAACCTGTTCCTACACTGAAAAATAGTCCAGCAGCAAAGGCCATAAAAGCAACCCGCACATTATTAATCGTAATCCAAATTGCTGACCCAAAGTTACTTCCCTTTCCATATACCGCAGCAGGATCTCCCGCTTTTATGCTTTCTATCGTCGAATCGACATAGTAGTCACCTAAAATAAGCCGAATAAAATCCATATCGTATACAGACGACACAAAACCGATGACCGAAGCCAAAACAAAAATTAAGAATGAATACAGCAAGGGTCGGCGAATCGACCAAATCGCCTGCGGTATCTCTTCATTGATAAAAGATTTAAACTTATTATTGGAAGCTTTCTGATCTTTATAGATTTTCTGATGGACGGTTACCGCCAGTTCGTTCAGATAAGCCTTTACCTTACTTTCGGGATAAAAGGTTTGTGCATACGCCAGATCATTTGTGAGCTCAATGTAATTTGAGGCCAATTCATCTGGATCAACCTGCATATTAATTGATAAATTATTTTCAATTAACGTCCATTTTTCTTTATTTCGTTCTACAAAGGATGCTTCTCTCATTAATTTTTTTAACTGGCATAACCAAATATAGGAAATATCCATGATTGAAAAGCACAAATTAGAGCTAAAATGACCTAGATATGCTATATTACATTAAATTCAACTAATTTGCATATGAATAAGCTTGAGATAAATACGGCACAAAATGTAAAAATCGAATATAATCTTGCCAGTCTTGGCTCAAGAATGATCGCATTTGCAATAGATTATTTTATTATAGTCTGTTATTATTTCTTTTGCTTTTTTCTCTTGGACAGCATAAACATGAACGCAGGAGATCCCTATCTCTTTTATGGGATTATGATGGCATTGACCTTACCTGCATTTTTTTATACTTTGATTACTGAAACAGCTTTCGGAGGCCAAACAGTCGGCAAGAAAATCATGAAAATAAAGGTCGTCAAACTTGACGGCTCACGTGCCAACTTCTATCAATACTTGTCCAGATGGAGCCTATCTATCGTAGATATCTGGATGACGATGGGCGGTGTCGCCATTACGTCGATCGTTTTATCCAAAAATGGACAACGCATTGGAGATATTGCTGGTGAAACTTCTGTTATCAGTCTCAAACCTACCTTAAAATTGAGCGACACAATTTACGAAGAGACATTCGACAACCACCCTATCCTATTTCCACAAGTGATTAAATTGAGCGACAAGGATGCTAACTCAGTCAAAGAGATCTATCAAACAGCTTTTGATAGAAGAGACGTAGGAATTTTAACTGCTTTAGTACAACGCCTGGAAACGGTGATGGAGGTTAAACATCCGGAAAAAATGACCCCCAATGATTTTGTCCTGCAAGTCATGAAAGATCATTACAGTATGTTTAAGGATAAATAGTTTTTAAGCCCATCGTTGATTCTGCATTCTCTCGGTTAAAAAACGGATATCGATCGGAGCTCGTTCGGTGTTTCTTCGCTTTCAACCGAAGAAGTACCGAACGAGCTCCGAACAAGCACCGAAGAAGCACCGAGTGTCTTATACTGAAATAGGTTTATGTCTTATACTGAAATAGGTTTACATTTACCGAACAGATTACTATATAGATTTTACATCCTATTTTTTCTACTGGATTTGGTTGTCATTGTCCGTTTTCTGACTGTTATCGGTTGTCCTTTCCCTAACCACAGTTTCCCTAGTTTTGCTGCGGAACTTTTTTGACTCAGCGTTACGTCTTTGAAACATTTTGGGAACTTTTTGGTTCTGCAATTGCTGATGTGCCTGCTGGGGAGACATCATATTGCAGGACATATGTGGCCTAAAATGATTGTATATATTGACTGCCTTGACCAGCTGTGCAAGTGCCGTTTTGTAGTCTGGAAAGGTCTCAGCCATGCGATATTCGCTTTTTAGGATGCCATTTAGCCTTTCTGCCACGGCATTGTCGTACGGGCTTCCGGATTGTGTCATGCTTATTGTAATCCTATTTTCCTGCAATATAGTGACATAATTTGTACTGCAATACTGGATGCCGCGATCGGAGTGGTGGGTCAGATCGCTCTGTGGATACATTCTATGTGATATTGCCATCCTGAGCGCTGATATACAGGCCTGTGCTGTTGGCCTGTGCGTAAGTTTGTAGCCCACGATCTTTCGGGAATAGGCATCTGTGACCAGGCACAGGTAGATCCATTTGTCCCGGATGCGGATGTAGGTGATGTCACTTACCCATATCTGCTCGGGACGCAGGGCCTGCCTGCGCTGCACAAGGTCGGGCCACTTTTTGAAACGGTGGTCGGACTGGGTGGTGATGGCATACCTGCGTTTGCATTTGACCAAAAGGTCATTTTCGCGCAACAGTCTGAAGAAAGCGTCCCTTCCCAGTCCAACCATCGCACTACCCATTTCTTTGACCAATATGCTGCGGAGTTTAAGGGTACCCATGCGATGGGAGTCCTTCCGAATTTCACGTACCCGCGCCAGCACAAGCCCGCTGCGAACGGAGTATTCCTGTTCTCTGCCCATATATTTATAGTAGGATTGCCTTGTTCTGCCAAATAGTCCACAAAGTCTGGAGACCGAAACATTCTGGTAACACGACTTCATTTCTTGGACGATTTGGCCCCAGACTTTTTTACAAAATCAGCCCCATGGAGCTCCTCCGCTTTTTTGATCAACATCTCCAGGGCAGTAATTTTGAGGTTCGCCTGGAAGAGTTCATCCCTGAGATCCTGCTCATTTTTCACCCCAGTGTCTTCTGGCTCAACAGTCTGGGAAACTTCCAGCTCAAGATTGTTTTCCCACTGCTGGTACCATTTCATAAAATACCGCGGAGTGGCTTCCCCCGGAAGATTGTACTTCTGGGCAAGTTGCGAATAACTCAGCTTGCCCGCAAGGTATTCTCTGGAAACGAGGATCTTGAAGCTATCACTGTAAACTTGCTGTCCCCCTGATTTACGTTTTGTCATACGCTTTTTCATAATATTAAATTTAAGATTTTAATATTCGGTTTTTGTAAACCTTTTTCAGGAATGGACATTACGTCTTATCTAATTTTTACAGGAAATTCTTGATGTGATTTCGATTTTTCGTTCATAAAAAATGCCCTTAAAAAGTCGGACACTTTTTGAGGGCACTGCAAAATAATTCCTTTTTTATACTGAATATTTTGTTACGCGGTCACTGATGCTGCGGAAGTCTGAACTTGACGGTCGACCTTCTTAACCAATCCCTGCAATACATTTCCTGGACCAACTTCTACAAAAGCTGTTGCACCATCGGCCAACATATTTTGTACTGTCTGTGTCCACCGTACAGCGCCAGTTAATTGCGCAATAAGATTTTGCTTGATAACCGCTGGATCTGTCTGTGGTTTGGCATCGATATTTTGATAGATCGGACAGCTAGGCGACAAAATGTCTACAGCTTCTATAGCCGCTTGCAATTCCACTTTGGCAGATTCCATCAATGGTGAGTGAAATGCTCCACCCACGTTTAATTTTAATGCGCGCTTAGCACCAGCCTCGGTCAATAAAGCACAAGCTTTGTCTACACCTTCAATAGATCCCGAAATAACCAATTGCCCAGGACAGTTATAATTTGCAGCTACCACGACATCATCAACCTGAGCACAGATATCTTCCACTATAGCATCTTCCAGACCTAATATCGCAGCCATCGTCGAAGGTTGAAGCTCACATGCCTTTTGCATCGCATTGGCGCGTTGTGCAACCAATTTCAAGCCATCTTCAAAGCTCAATGCACCGGCTGCTACCAAAGCCGAAAACTCACCTAATGAGTGACCTGCAACCATGTCCGGTTGAAAAGACTCTCCCAGCGCTTTCGCCAAAATAACCGAATGCAAGAAAATAGCAGGTTGGGTTACTTTCGTTTGTTTCAACTCCTCGTCTGTACCGGAAAACATGATATCCGTGATGCGGAACCCTAAAATATCGTTAGCCTGTTCGAACAAGGCTTTCGTTTCATCATTTAAATTATACAGGTCTTGCCCCATTCCAACAAATTGGGCCCCTTGACCAGGAAATACATATGCTGTTTTCATCCCTTATATTTTTTATTCATTTATTTGTCTGCTACCATAGGTATTGAATCTGCCTTCGGCAGTCAATGGTTGAGAAGAACGAATTCCCGTAAGCGCAAACTTAGATAAATTGCTTTTTATATGCAATATAAATTCATGTCAGCCAGCTATTATTCCCATCGTCGGCCGATCGATCCAATACCATTCATCTCCTCTTAAGGAATAATGTAGGGCCTTAAATTCAGTCTTCGGGAACAAAACTTAGTGATAACATCTTCTTCGGATCAAATACATCTTGTGCTATTTCCAGCAGCCCTGTATTCGTCAAAACCTGAATTTTTTCAATTACTTCTTCCAATAAGATGACACGATCATAGTCCATCACGTTTTTCGCAGCAGAGATAATCATACTCATACGGTTCTCTTCGGTCAAAGCAATCTGCCCAATAAATTTCTGCTTCGCCTTTTTTACCGCAGTTTCAGATAGCGGTTGCTCGCTCAGCTTCGCAAGTTCTTTAAAGACGAGTTTTTTAGCTTTTTCAACTTTTTCTTCATCAGTACCGAGGTAAATACTAAATAAGCCTGTATCCGAAAAAATAGTATAATTAGATTCAATGGTATAGGCTATTCCGTATTTCTCCCGTATGGAAAGATTCAGGATAGATCCCATTCCCATTCCACCAAGCATATTATTTAAAAGCAGCAGCCCCGTCTTACGGTCATCTCGATAATTATAAGCTAAAGAACCGAGCATATAATGCACCTGATTGATTGGCTTGCCTACGGCAACATGCTGTTCAACAAGCGGTCTGACGTCATTGCGGAGACGTGCTATCGTATTTGAAGGCACCGTTCCAAACACCTTGTGCAACAATCGCTCAACTTCTTTTAGCGTATAATTGCCCGTGATACCAATGACCATTTCATTTGTATCATAATTTGCCCGCATGAAATCGACAATATCACCCTTTTGCAGTGCAAGAAGCTGATCTTCCAGGCCCAAAATATTATGTCCTAAACCCGATCCCTGAAAAACCAGATCTTCAAAATCGTCCACAATAGACTCTTCCGGGCTATCCAGATAAGATGCCATTTCATCTACAATGACAGATTTTTCTTTATCCAATTCTATGTCGGGGAAAGTGGAATGAAAGAAGATATCTTCAAAAAGATCTAACGCACGATTTAAATAAGGCTGAAGAATAGAGGCATGTACACAGGTATACTCCTTCGTCGTATAGGCATTTAAATCTCCGCCTACGGATTCCAAATGATTTATAATCTGTTGTGTAGAGCGTCTTTCAGTACGCTTAAATAAAAGGTGCTCAATAAAATGGGCTACACCATACTTTCCAGCAGACTCGTCCCGAGACCCCGCGTTGATGACCATGCAGACATGTGTAACCGGTAAATTTTGATATTGAAATACTACGCGTATTCCGTTTGAAAGTCTAATAATTTCGTATTCCATGCAGTACAAACTTGCTGTAGCTTCTTTTAGTTTATCTATTTTTTGTGCCCATTAACCTTGACAGTCTTCCCTAAAACAAAAAATATAAAATCTTACATTTTTTGCTACGTTACTCAATCTTCAAAATCGTATGGGCATATGAAGTCTTCACAAAACTAGGCATTTTTAAATGCAAAACGGTCATAGCGAAATCACTATGACCGTTTTTATATCCTACAGGAATCAGATTACATACGCGGAGGTCTCATTCCGCCCGGAAATCTATTCTCTCCTTCTGGATTTCCCATCGCAAATTTCTGGAATTTATAGGTAAACAGAATCATAAAATATCGCCCCAAACGGTTGGTACGGCTATCTGTAATCATAGACTCACTCACCGTTCTTGAAACATTCGTTTGTTGATTTAACAAGTCAAATGCTTGTAGACGTACAGTACCACGTTGTTGACTCAAGAACTTCTGCTCCAAGTAGGTATTTATGACGAAAGGATTTGCATTAATGCCGGCCCCATAACCACTGTTGAATTGTTTGGATAGATCCGCTCCGAAAATGGTTGTTTTTGTTATGTTAACAGAGCCAATCAATGTTGGTGTCCAAGAAGAAACATTCGTCGTACGATTTGTCAATGAATTCTCGGTATGATTAAATTGATAGCGTACCCCCGGATTGATTTCGAGGTTCTCGGAAGGATTATATCTAAACATTAAACCTTGATTTAATACAATATTCCGGGCGATGTTCTTTTGACCTACGTTATCATCTTTCTCTGTGGAAACATATCCAATATTTTTATTGTAAGACACACCCCCCATTAACATAATATTATATGTTTTTTCTTTCAGTGATTTACCATAATGATAGAAAGAACTCACATTAAATGGCTTATCGCTTGTTTCATTCAAATAGCGGGTTTCAGAAACTAACGTTGAATTTGTTTGGCCAGTTTGATAATCCATTAAATCATCAAAATAGCTTTTGCTCAAGCTCACAATCTTGTTGTTAGTCAAACCGGCATTAACGAACGCAAAGAAGTTGTTTCCTTTTTGAAAATCATTCTTACGGAATCTTACATTCAATTGATGGCTAAATTCCGGATTCAGATTGGCGTTACCGATCACAATACTCGTCCGGTTTGTACTCATATCAAACGGCAAGATCTGCGTTACTGAAGGCTCATTCGGTGTTCCCGAATAATTGACAGAGATATTGGACTGTCTCGAAAATTTATACTCAAAACGTGCAATAGGCATCCAGTTCATATTGTTGCGATGAATTGGCACGACTACCCCTGAACTGATCGCATCACCTCTTAATTGAGAAGGCTGAGCAGCAGCTCCAATGGAATAGGTTATTTTATCGCCACTATACAAATAGTTTGCCCCGATTTTATGTGTTGTGAACGAATAATCATAATTATAATCAAAATTCAACTTGGGATCTTCTGCAATAAGGTTTCCATCGCGATCAAACCCTTGTTGTTTATTCGAATTGTCATACTTGTTTTTGTTGAAGTCATAGGTAAACTCTACTTTTCCCTTCTCAGAAACAGGTTCAGTATAATTCACTGAAGCGCCCCCATTCCAACTTTTATTATTTGCTTCTAGAATCGTTTTTTCATAGATCGAATCTAGAGGAGCGTTTGCATTGTTGGGATCAGCCAATAGCCTATCTAAAATGGCATTCTGATCCTTCGTTGTTTTTGCATTATTGAAGTTCATGTTTACAAAAACATTCCTTCCTTTGTCATTAAATTTATGGTTGTACAATCCGCTAATCCCAAATCTCGGTGCAGTAGAATTTGCAACAATATCTTGGGCCTGTGAATTATTAAATACACTACTACGGTAAGTTAGCGAATTAGTACCTGTCGTTACATCACTATTGTCGTAACCAAATTGAGGAGAAATTTTGATATAGTCTTTCGTTGTAGGCTTCCATTCAACATTTGCTTCAAAACGGTGGCTTGCTCCTACTGTATTGGAATTAGATTGAACACTGTCCGTTTGCATGATATTAGGTAGTGTATTTTCCTGAAAGCGCTGCGAGATTGTTGTATTGTTGCTATGGCTATAACTGTAACTACCGTAAACCGTCAATTTATCATTAAAGTCTTTACGGTAATTCAGCCCGATAGAACCGATTTTAGTTAAACCGTCCGATCCGCCAAACATGCCGCCGCCGCGACGGCCGCCACCACCTTGGCCACGACGCGCACCGCCACCTACAGTACTAAAGTCAAATAAGGGTGCATTGGTATTGTTCAAATTTCCCAATACAGAAATTTGTTCACCTTCGCGCATCCCCATCCACATCCCTGTAGCCTGGTAACGATCTTCGGTTCCCACGCCTGCCCGTAAGGTAGTCATATGTCCTGTATTGTATTTTGGGTCAATCTGAATATTTAAGACTTTTTCTGAATCACCCGTTTTATTACCGGTTACATTGGCCATATCGCCATAATCATCGATGACCTGCATCTTTTGGATAATATTTGCCGGTAGATTTTGTGTAGCTGTCTTTACATCTCCACCAAAAAAGTCCTTACCATTTATACGAACCCGCTTAACAGACTCCCCTTGTGCCGTTACATTGCCGTCTTTATCGACTTCGACCCCTTGCAACTTTTTCAAAGCATCCTCTGCAACAGCCCCATCGCGGAGTTTTAGATCTTTCATGGTATATTCGAGGGTATCACTTTTGACAACGACTGTAGGGACTCCATCAACAACAACTTCTTGTAGCATCTGTGAGTTCTGTTGTAAAGTCAAACTTGGAATAATATGCTTTGATTCGCCTTTAGGGATACTAAATTCCTGCTCAAAGCGTTCGAACCCAAGGTTTGAAACCGTAATTTTAAAGGTGTCCGCCTTGACTTTATCAAAGATAAAAATCCCGGCCATATTAGATCCTGTCGTCATGGAATCCAATTTTGACGTTAATTTCACTGTTGCACCGGCGACAATTCGATTCTTGTCGTCCTTCAACATTCCCTGTACGCTCTTCGTCTGGCCATAAACGGTCCATCCCATCAGCATACTAAATAAAAAAAGCACAAAGCCTCTCATAATACGTATTTTTATATTTCTATAATTGATAAATCTTTGACTCTAAAACTATTGCTCAAATTTAATTTGAAACAATATGGCCTAGACAAGAACAAACTTTTATTTTGTTAATGGAAATTATTCCAACGTTTTAATAGTCTAGCGCTCTTAATCTTTACAAAAGAAGACATTATTAGTGTTAATTAGTGTAAACGGTCGATATTCACACAGAAGTTACAATAGATAACTCTAAATTTATTTGTATTTTCGGCTATTTTAAAGAACTGAACATGCTATTATCATATTATCAGGAGCAGTGGATAGAGGCCGGCTGTGACGAAGCGGGAAGAGGTTGTCTGGCAGGGCCAGTTTTCGCTGCAGCAGTGATTTTCCCCACAGACTACCATCACGAGCTTCTTAATGACTCCAAACAACTTAGTGAAAAAAAGAGGATGGCTTTACGTCCCATCATTGAGCGCGAAGCCCTTGCTTATGCCGTTGCGAGCGTTTCAGCAGAAGAAATAGATCGCATAAATATCCACAATGCAAGCTACCTGGCGATGCACAAGGCACTTGATCTCTTAAAGACCAAAGCCGAGTATATTATTGTTGACGGGAATAAGTTTATTCCATATCAGCAAATACCGCATACATGTATCATCAAGGGCGACGGGAAATATCTATCGATTGCCGCAGCTTCGATTCTGGCTAAAACTTACCGGGATGAATACATGGACAACATCGCCTTGGATTATCCCGATTACGACTGGCTCAACAACAAAGGGTATCCGACAGTTAAGCACAGAACAGCTGTATTGGCACACGGCACCACTCCACATCATAGAAAAAGCTTTAGAATAACCGATCCGCAGCTCAAATTATTCTAAAGCTCACACAATAAAAAAAGAAACAGCAACTAAGCCGCTGTTTCTTTTTTATTCCCTCTAAAGGAGAAATATATCGCCGCTCCTATTCCCAATACAAGAACAATAGACGAGATTAATGTCAATAAATTACCAAATTTGTGTGACTCTGGATCAAAAACAAATTCTACCTTATGCGTTCCCGCAGGTAATTGCAGTGCTCTTAGGATATAATCCGCACGAATAATTGGCGTTTCCTTTCCATCCACATAGGCTTTCCATCCTTTATCATAAAATACTTCAGAAAATACAGCAAAGGCATCATTGGCAGCCGTATATTCATATTGCATTTTATCCGGATGGTAAGATGTCAACTTAATCTCCCCTGTCGTTGAAGCATTCGAAGTTTTAGCCTTGATCTCATTTTGATATTGTTGATTCACAAACGCCTCCTTATGTGGATCAAAAGAACTGATTGCTTGCATCTCCTCGGCATTTCCTTTCACAAAACTTACCCGATCCACAAACCAAGCATTTCCTGCAGCTGTACTTCTTCTTACAATACGTTGCGACTGATTCTGAGGATCTGTCGTAATCAAATAACGTACGTTGAACATATCCAACACATCTTCATTAAGGGCACCATTAAATTGATTTTCCAAAATTTCCTGGAAGCGCATTAATTTTGCCGCATGGTATCCTCCTAAAGATTTGTGAAAATAGGATGGACGGGCATCCGAAAATGGGTCCGAAGTCAAGTCAAGAACGCGGTAGCTTGGATCTTTATCCATTAAGATCAATTGATCCACTTCACGTTGTTGGAATACTTGCTGTGCTGTAGCCCCTTTCTCCATAAAAGATTTGTCATTCAAAAAGCGCTTATCTACACTCCATAAATCAAACAAGAATAAGACCAACAATGTCCCCAGTAATACACCTTCGCTCAGTTTCTTCTTTAAAAAGACCCAAACAAATCCAAAAGTTAGTAGAACGATGACAAAGGAACGATAGGCATCTTTGCTTGCGATATCTTTACGATCCAGAACCAACTGGTTTGCCAAGTCCGTCGCAAAGGCCTTGTCGCCTATCTGGTGCTCAAAAGTTGCTACTAAATTGCTATGCTCCGCATTCCTAAAACTTAAAAAGAGATCGGGCATCACGCCAATAAGCAGACAGACGCCACCGACACCAATAAAAGTATACAGCACTTTTTTATCTAAGTTTGGAATCTCCTTCGCCCGTGTCAAAAGCTCATTGACAGCCAGAATTGCCATCATAGGTACTGTAATGGAAACCACAACAAGAATGGATTCAACAGCCCTAAACTTATTGTACATTGGGAAATAGTCAAAGAACAGATCTGATACAAGTGTAAAGTTTTTTCCAAAAGACAAAAGCAATGCTAAAATGGTTGTTGCCAGAATCCACCACTTGAAGCGGTCCTTGACAATAACAAGGCCTAAAACAAATAGGAAGAAAACTCCGGCCCCAAAATACCATGGTCCCGAAGTGAAACGTTTGTCGCCCCAATAGGTTGGCATGCCTTGTGCCATCTGACCAGCTTGAATCTCCGATGCACCTCCTCGTTCCATTAGGAATTTAGCGACATGTGATTTTTCGTCCAATTGTCCGCCAGTTGAACCACCATAGGCATTTGGAATCAAAAAGGTAATGGTTTCACCAATCCCTTGGCTCCACTCATAGGCATATTCTTTATCAAGCCCTTTCTCTTTGCTGTTGTTATTATCAACCTTAGTAATATTGGCATGTCCACGCGTACTTAATTTACTATATTCCCAAGTTGGTAATAAAATTGATGCATTTACCATCAAAGCGATGACCACTGCGATAATCTGCCTACCCGATGCAATAAAAAAACCTTTTAATTGTTTTTGTTTAATTGCATCTACGAAAGTGAAAATCACGTATACCATCAGGACTATCAACAGGTAATAGGTTGTCTGCAAGTGATTTACACGAATCTCCAGCGAAAGAAACAGCGCCAATAATACAGGGCCCCACAATTTACTTCCCCGATAACACATAATAACCGCAGCAATAACGGGTGGAATAAATGCAATTGCATTAGCCCTTGTTATGTGCCCAGCTTCAATATAAATAAAATTATAGGATGTAAACGCAATGGCTATTGCACCAATTGCTGCCAACCAGGGTTTGATCCGTAAGACGCTAAAAAGGAAATAAGCACCCAGCAAATAAAATAGCACCGTATCCATTGGGCTCGGAAAGGCGAACTTAACCGCTTTTAAGAAATAGGTACCAATGTTATTCTCATTTTCTTGCCAAATTTGATAAGTCGGCATCCCGCCAAACATAGAGTTAGTCCATAAGGGCGCTTTACCATCCTTTGCCTTAAAATCAAATAATTCCTTTTGTGCCGCCTGCGCTTGTACCACATCCGACTGCGCCAGCGTTTTTCCTTGCCAAACAGGGGTAAAATAAAAAAACACGAGCACAATGAATATCGCTATAACAATCAAATGTGCCGAATTCGCCTTAAACCAATTTTTCATCCGTATAAATTTGTCATTTAAAGGTGATGAAGCTATCTCATTTATTCAACTCACGCTATATCGTTCATTCACAGCTGGCTTTTTGCTGTATTTATGCACGCATTACACACGATTTTGATAAATTCCGATGATTTCATTTATCCTCTTAGGTTGTTTAAAAGTCTTAAAAGCCAAACTTAGATAAATTTGTTTTTATATACAATTATAATTATCGCTCAGATTGCTGTTAGTGGAAAGTTTATAACAGGTATTCCATCCGATCGATCCATTTCACATCTTTTAAGCACTAAAAAAGCCCTATGTTATTTAGGGCTTTAAGTAATTAAGATCTCATTTTTACGGCCGTTCCCGTCGCGCCTACCATCATCATGCCCCCTGTTCCTACCGTTTGAAAGTCCAGTCGAACGCCAACGACCGCATCAGCACCCAATGCGCGTGCACGGTCTTCAAGTTCACGTAACGCCGCTTCACGTGTTTCCTGGAATGCGCGTTCATAAGAATTGGATCTTCCGCCAAAAAAATCACGAAAGCCCGCCATCATATCTTTGATTGCGTTCGCTCCCAGAACCACTTCGGAAGAGACTATCCCCAAATAACGTTCAATTTGGTGCCCCTCAATAGTACCAGTTGTTGTCAATAACATATTTTATTCTCCTTTTTGAATTAACTTATTAATATTGGATAACTCCCCAAAAACAACCAAAATATCGCCTTCTTCCATGATCGTTTCCGAGGCAGCAATTCCAGAAGCTTCCTTTTGTTCTTTGGTCACACCGTCCTTCTTCGTTTCTGTGATCTTCACAGTGGTCAACACGATAACCTTGTATAAATTGGTCAGGTTCGCTTCACGTAATGTCATGCCCACATAACGAGCAGGCACTTTAGTCTCCACAATGGAATATTTATCCGAAACCTTAAACGAATCGACAATATCAATATTGTCCAAGCGCATCGCCAATCGCTCAGCAGCTTCTTCTTCGGGCATAATATATTCATTGATTTCCATTGCCTCCAAAACAGTCTTTTGTAAATCTGAAACGATACGGCCAATGATACGTTTAACCTTCAACTGTTTTAAGAGGGCTACGGTCATGAGCGAAGCTCCCTCATCCTCTCCAATTGCAACAATGACAGCATGGGCATCTTTAAGGGGTAATGACGATACCGCTTCTCGGTCGGTTGTATCTAGGCATACCGTGTGCGTTATCTTGTCCTTGAGTTGTTCAACGATACTGAGATTTCGGTCTGCCCCAATCACCTCATGTCCGAGCTCAGTAAGATGTACTCCTAAAGAACGTCCAAAATGTCCCAATCCTAAAACAATATACTTCATATCTCAAACTAAAATAAATTTACTGTTATTTCCAAGTTCTCTTTCGATCTACCTGCTCATATTACTCCGATAAGTTCATCAAAAGTTAGTCAATACGCTTGTAGGTCTACCTAAAACAAGATCTTTTCTTCCGGAAATACAATATTTCTCCGTGTTGTATTTTTAATAAAAGCGACCAGCAGAGTCAGCATACCCACACGCCCAACCAGCATCGTTAGGGCAATAATCAATTTTCCGCCCATACTGAGTGATGGTGTAATCCCCAAACTTAACCCACATGTTGTATAGGCTGATAGTGATTCAAAAAGGAGAGCTTTCATACTCTTATCGGGATCTGTAAAAATGAGCACAAAAAAACTGAATCCTACGACGAATAGCGACAACAAAATAATCGCAAAAGCCTTGTTAACAGATTCGCCGGCTATCCTCCTTTTAAAAATCTCAATATATTCTTTTCCCTTAGCCAGAGAAACAATATTCAACAGCGAAACAGCAACGGTAGTTACCTTTACTCCCCCACCAGTAGATCCGGGAGAAGCCCCGACCCACATCAGAATCATAATCAAAAAAACAGTCGGTGGGCCGACAAAACTCAAATCAACACTATTGTAACCTGCTGAACGCGCTGCATTGGCCATAAAGAAGGAAGTTGCCCATTCACCATCGATTCCCCTTTCAAGAGAAAGGGTGTTCCCTCGCTCCAAAAAGTAGAAAAACAAAGTTGCACCTACAATAATAATTGCATTACAAACCAGCACCAATTTAGAATTAAAGCTAAAGCTCCATGCTTTATGCTTATAGTTTTTCTTTGTGATCCATCGGTGATAATAAAGCAATATGGATTCTTTAATATAGGTGTAGAAATTCAATACAATTCCAAAACCCAAACCACCAAGAATGAAAAGCGAAGATAACGCCAGCTGGAATGGGTAATTGAATTTATAGGCTTCATTGGTAATTCCCCCAGATAAGATCGAAAATCCAGCATTACAGAATGAAGAAATAGAATGAAAGATCGAAAAGAAAACCATGCTCCCTAAATTTGGAAAATTAGCACTTTCTAAGGTACTAAAGATCAGTATAGCGCCAAGAAATTCAAACAGCAGCGTAATAAATATCATGGTCAATAGGGTTTTAATGACAGAGGCTACTTTATTTTCACCTAGAATTTCACCAAACATCAATTGATTCTTAAAAGAAAATCCGCCAGAGAAAAAATAGCCAAAAAAACCTGTAAATGTCATAATACCCAATCCGCCAACCTGTATCAGGACAATGACCACAGTTTGTCCGAACATGCTAAAATTGGTTGAAATATCGGCAACAGACAAGCCTGTGATACAAACAGCACTAGTTGCCATAAATAAGGCGTCCACAAAACTTAACGGAGCTTCTACCGTGGTACGGGGCAGCATCAAGAGTACGGTCCCGAGCAAGATAAGAACCAGGAAACTGATGACAAATAATATTGTCGGATTAAAATAAAAATTGTCAAAGAAAAGTGTGCTCTTTGATAGCTCCGCGATAAAAATAAGATAGATTCCTAGATAAACCCACTGTTCTCTTGAAAAAACAGAAAGCGCTCCAAATCCTGCAAAACGGGCAATAAGAATAAATACAAAGTAAATGAGGATAACTAAGCCCGCGTAATGCTCAACAGCAATTTTTTTGAGTGCGTAAATGGAAGACGACTCGCGGAGAGCAATCATGAAAAAGAGGACAAAGAAAAGATAATGAATTGTTTTACCAAGCAATTTCCCCAATGCAGGATCAGTGACATATCCCACATTAAAAATAACGATTGCGGCGCAAATCATGCTCACATAGAACATGATTTTGTCTACAAGCCCATTTTTATATTTGAAAACAAACCGGATAAAACTTAAAATCGAATCTATCATAATGTCTCAAACTAAGATAAATCTGTCAATAAATGCAAATCTATCTCCGTTGTATTTTTTCGCGCGCTAACGAAACCGACAATGAGGATTGATAAATACCGCACATCGCTTCCTCTCCCATTTCTAAAAAATAAGGGCAAAAGCACTAAACGGTAATCTTTCCACGTGAAACGGATCCTCAATTTCCCGTTCCTTCTTTCTCAAGCTCCTTTTCAGCTTTTTCACGGTCACGCTTCCGCTTCTCTTCAATCTTTGCCGCCTCTTTGGCCTCATCTTCTTTTTCTTCCTTCAGCAACTCCTCAGGAGTTTTGTGTTTCTTAAATATACTTGAAATCATTTTCTTGGCTTTGCTGATTCCCCCAACGACTTTTTCAACTTTTCCAGCCGTATTCATCAGCTTAGCCTCCCGCTCTGGACCAAGGCCGACGCATTGTTTAATTCCAACCAACAAAGTCTGCCACATCGCTTTAAAAAACGGATGATTGGGATCCCGACGCTTGTTAATATGCCCCACCGTATATTTACCGTATAAATCCGGATTGCCCGGATTAAATAAAACCTGATTAATCATAAAAGACAGCAGCCCCTTCTTTTCTCGCCGACCATCATCACCTGCCTCTGACAGGATATTAACTTTGAGGTCGTCATAATCCATTTTAAAGGTTCCTTTACTACGGTAATCGTTAGCCCAAATGTCAAATGTAATCTGACTGAGATTGCCCGATTTAACCTCAACATTTAACAATGGACGAATCATTTTATTAACGACTGTTAGATCCATTTTCCCAAGTGTGCCCTTATAGGTGTAGGCTCCAACTTTAGAGGTCATATCAAAAACAAAGTTGGTAGAAAGCTTACCGGCGTTCATAAAATTGCTGCTCAAATTTGCACGCATTAGCTTCTGCTTAAGCAATTTTGTCGAATCATTTGTCACATTCAATAGTGTACCATACGTGTGATCAAAAGTAATGGTTCCGATTTGACTATACTCATCACTCATTTCAGAATACGCAATTCCAATATTATCTAAAATCAAAGAATCAATTCCCAGGCGTGTCGACATTTGCATTAATTTCATATGCGGAGCATTTCCAATCTGACTGGTTGGAGGGCTTTTATAATGCTTATCACTGTAAATCGAAAGTGAACCATTTTTTAAGCGTGCATTTTGTGCGTATATTTTCTTATCCCGGGAAAGCTCGGCAAAATTGAATCCCGTCAAAAGAAGTGTGTCCATTTTCAGCACCATATAGCTTCCACCCTCTCCTTTCTTCCGATAATAAGCCGCCTTATTCAGCGTCGGCTGATAAGCGACTTTAGTCAGCAGGACATTGCGGTTTTTACTATTGATTTTCAACTGATCGAAGTTTACTTTATAAAACCCATCCGGAGTTTTATAGGTAAAACCAGGCACCTCAATATCAATCATTTTCGTATGATAAAAGCGCTGCCTGTCGTGCTCAGAAGTTGAATCGATCAAAACATCATCTATCCGGACCTTGACCTTTTTGACCTCGAAATCTTGATAAACCCCTTTTTGGACTTGCGTATATCTAAAATCGATGTCATTCAAATTGACAGCCCGCACCTGAATTTTTTTCAGATTGTCCTTTATTTTCTCATACAGTGGTTTTTTAGGTCCCCTACTTACCGTATCATTATAACGATGTACCTCATTAATGACATGAATCGTTGGTCTTTCGACAGTGATATCATTCAGAAAAAGTTCCTTATCCATCAACACCCTCCGAATTCCAAAGCTTTTTATTTTCAGCCTATTGATGGAAATTTCGAAACGGTTATCTGGTGCTTTTTTGACCAGCTCCAACTTTTTATAGATGGAACTATCTGACACGAGATGCAGATTGTCTATTGTTATGTTACCTAATAATAGGTTGACGTGGATATCGTCGTATTTAATAGTATACAAATTGTCCGTTGCTTGAGACACCAGCTGTTTGATTTTAGTATCTAAAAGAGGCTTCCACTTATTGCTAAAATACCAAATACCTCCAGCCAATACCAATAGGATAAACGCTACAATACCAAGGATCCATTTGAAAATAGGCTTCATAAAGTCACAATCTCTTTGTAATTTCGTCTTTATTTTATTGAATAACAAACAAAATTAAGCCCATTTTGTTTGAATAACGACTAAATAAAGTGAATATGCTGCGTAAAACACAACTATTTTTATTTCTTGTACCGCTCTCTCTACTTTTTTTAAGTTCCTGCACCAAAACAAAGCATGAAACAGGCTTCTATTTTTGGAAGACAGTATTCCAGTTAGACACCGTAGAAAGCCGCTCTTTAAAGGAAATTGACGCGAAATCTATCTATGTCCGCATCATGGATATTGATTTCGATCCATCTGGTGTACAAGCCGTCCCTATTAGCCCCATTACGTTTTCGCAGCCTGTCCCCAAAGAACAGCAGCTGATTCCTGTAGTATTTGTCAACCAACGTATTTTTGTGGAAATGGATAGCCTGCAGATCAGAGGACTGGCAAATAAAATTGTTCCGTTTGTGACGGCTAAAATACAACAAGCAGGAAAGGAAAAATTTACCGAACTTCAACTGGACTGCGATTGGACAAAGACATCCCGTGATAAATTTTTCTACCTGCTCACCTATTTACAGCAATTGCCGGCCTTAAAAGATGTTGTCGTGAGCTCTACTCTGCGGCTGCATCAAGTCAAAAATACGGTCACCAGCGGAATTCCGCCTGTGAAAAGAGCAATGTTAATGTGTTACAACATGGGAAATCTCAGACAATTTGGCAACCAGAACTCCATTTTAAATCAACAGGACCTCAAGACCTATCTAAGCGGAACATTACGCAACTATCCCATGGAAATGGATCTTGCATTACCGCTATTTCAGTGGTTTGTCGTTTTCAGAAATAATAATTACATCGGTATTTCAAAACATATCAATGAAGAAGATCTCAAAGACTCGTCATTGTTTACCCATAACCCCAATACGAACCTCTATATTTTAACGAAAGATCTCCCAAAAGCAAACCTTAAAAAGGGAGATGTTATACGTTTTGAATCCACAAATCAGGAGGAACTCTTACAAACGGCAAAATTTTTGAAGGGAGAGCTGAAAGGAAAAGAACACCGGATTATTTTTTATCATTTAGATCAAGCTACACTAGCAAACCATGGCAATGCCGAATTACAAAAAATTATTGCTACTTTCTAGCACTACATTAGCTTTCTTCTTTGGGGAGATTGCAACCAATATCGCCTGTGGTCCTGAAGTGGATCCTTACGACAATCAAACGACATATTATCTCCCCAATCTGGAGGACAATGGATTTTCTGCCTTTCAATTTATCCCCTACCAATTTCTTTATACGGAAGAAGCTCCAGTCAAAGAAAGTTTAATCAATGCCGAAACCTGGGCTAAACACCTAGGTTCGCAGGTCAAGGTTAAGGATATCGAACAATTGATGTACAATAGCAACGATGCAACCGCTAATTTAGCGAGCAATCAGCAAAAGTCGGCTTGGACCAACCTTCCCGACTCCATTAGAGGAAATACATTCCTAAGCACGTTGATTGACGGAAAACATGAAGCTGAACGCGCTTATTTTATGTTTACAAAAAAGCAGGAACCTATCACGAATATTCAACATAACTATTGGGATCCGGATACCCGAAATTTCAAAGAAATCACTCAATTTGCTGAACTCGCCGAACAGCAGATCACCAAGTACCCCAAAAATAGCTTTCTCTATATCCGTTATGCTTATCAAGCCGCCCGTTTATATCTATTTGGACAGGAATACGCCAAGAGCATGACGATCTATGAAAAGTACCTGCAATCCGCTAAGGGAGATGAAGCCATCCTCAATTGGGCACTATCCAACTACGCTGGCGCTGTCCGCAAAAATGGCGATGCTGCAAGGGCAGCTTATCTCTTTTCCAAATTATTCACTGCCAGTCCAGAAAGGCGCATCCTCGCTTATGCTAATTTCCATTATATCACAGCCAGTGATGCTGAGATATTTCAATATGCAAAAAATGATGCAGATCGGTTCAATATCAATGCTATCATAGGCTTTGGCACAAGTGACTATGCACTGAAATATCTGAGCGACTGCTATCAGCTCGATCCGGCCAACACCGTAAATGCCGTACTATTGGGACGCGAAGTCAATAAGATAGAAACAGAAATGAACGAGTCTTTTTACCTCAGTAGCGATAATTATAATTACTACAGTAAAAATGACGATAAAGGAAAGGTTAAACTACATCTGGATTCTCTCCGCAATTTTGCCCTAAAACTTTATCGCGACAAAAAATATGTTCAACCCCAATTGGGCCTTATTACTGCTGCCTACCTAAGCTGGATGAATAAGGAAAATACGTTAGCAAAAGAATACCTGTCCGGAATAAAAGAGGCTGACCTCAGTCCAAAATTGATTGATCAGCTTCAAATTACCCGATTGCTCACGCAATTAACTGACTGGCAAAGCAGTAAGCAGCTAGATGAAGTTCAATTGACCAAGACACTATCTTGGTTAGAAGAAAAAGCAAAACTTGATGGTAAGGAAGATATCCGCAAACAAAATTGGGGATATAGTGCTTTTGAATATAGCAACTATAGTTTAATCTGCCGGAATATTCTACAAAATCTTGTCGTAAAACACTATTTAAGTACACAAGATACCGCCATGGCTAGTTTAGCTGCTGTAAAGGCGGATGCCTTTTACAACTATGGCTTTGTGAAAGACTCACTGGAAGATAATATGCAGTGGACAACAATGCACTTCTGGGAAAATAGCCTTACACCTAAAACGCTGTTAAAAATAAGAAATTTACTGTCGGACAATTCCCAACAGAATACCCTATCTAAATTCTTATTGAAGGATATCAAACATTTCAATAAAGATTATCTCACGGAATTATTGGGTACAACCTACCTGCGCGAACTGGATTTCCAAAAAGCAGCAAAAACTTTAGCGGGACTTCCTAAAGACCATAAAATAAAAGAAATTAAAAACTGGTACGATGCGGATGAAAGCGATATTACACCGAATCCATTTATTGTTACTATAAATGATTATCCCAAAAAATATGGTAAAGAGTCCACCACTAAGCTAAAATATGCTGAACGGATGGCACGCTTGGAAAATGCCATAAAAACGGAAAAGAATAACCAGAAAAAAGCCGAGTATTATTTCCAAATGGCCACAGGTATCTATCAGACAAGTACCTATGGAAATGCTTGGTCCCTAGTATCCTATGACTGGTCGTCCACCGACAACCACGCAGCTTCAACACTTCACTGGCAACGAAATTATCTACAGACAAAATCAGCAAAAGAATGGTACAGCAAAGCGCGTACGCTGAGCACAGACAAAGAGTTCAAAGCGAAATGTACCATTATGCTTGCCAAATGCGAGCAGAAAGATTTTGTCTATACCAATGAATCGCGTTGGCAATACTATGATTCGCCATTAAAGAATCCTTTCTATCGTTTTTCGATGCAAAATAAATACTTCAAAGAATTGAGCACACAATATAAGGATACGCCTTTCTTTACAATCGCTTCGCGGGAGTGTACTTATCTCCGTGATTTTTTAAATTTAACACAAGCGATACATTAAGGGCTTCATCCTACCGCGCTTTACAAAAAATAGCGCCTTCTTGATGTAAGAAGACGCTATTTTTTTATAAAGATTAAGATTTATATAGATTAAGATCTACTATCCTCATTATGATATATACTGAGGTAGCTATCGTAGCGCGAACTCTCAATAGAGCCTTCTTCCACAGCCTCCATAATGACACAACCGGGTTCATTGATATGCCGGCAATTATGAAATCGACATTGATTCATCAACGCGCGCATTTCTGGAAAAAAATGGGATAGCTCCTGTTTTTCTATATCGACAATTCCCAACTCACGAATACCAGGCGTATCAATTAGCTTCCCTCCAAAAGGGAGATCGAACATTTCAGCAAAAGTAGTTGTATGCTTTCCTTTGTCGGACCAATCGGAGATTTCACCAGTTTTCAACCCATATTCAGGGACGATTGCATTAATTAACGTTGATTTACCAACCCCGGAATGGCCTGATACCAAGGTTATTTTATCTTTAAGCAGTTGCTTGACAACGTCGATATTTGTACCTGTTAACGCAGAAACTTCGAAACAGGGGTAACCAATATGTTCATAAATAGCTTTATAGTCGGCCAATATCTCCAATCCTTCATCACTAAAAAGATCCAATTTATTGAAAATAATTACCGCAGGAATTCCATATGCCTCTGTTGTTACTAGAAAGCGATCGATAAAACCCAAAGAAGTTGGTGGCGAGGCAAGTGTCACCACTAAAAAAGCCTGATCCAGGTTTGCTCCGATAATTTGAGTTTGCTTGGACAGATTGACGGATTTTCGAATAATATAATTTCGACGAGGTTCCAGTTCGTGAATGACCGCACTTTCCTGATCAGGTTCCACATCAAAATGTACCCAATCACCCACAGCAACAGGATTAGTCGTTTTTATTCCTTTGGTTCGAAACTTTCCTTTGATACGACAGTCGTATCTTTTATCATCTTCACCCAAAACTTGATACCAACTACCTGTCGATTTAGTTACCAGTCCTCTCATAAATCCTGTTGCATTAAATGTGTCATAGTACAAAAATCGGAAAAATTTATTAAACTTACCCTTTGATGAATTTCTTACCTTTGTAAGGAGACTAAAATTCAATTTTGTGAAAAAACTATTTCTTTTAGACGGAATGGCTCTCATATATAGAGCTTATTTTGCTTTGAGCAAAACTCCTCGAATTACCTCAACAGGGTTAAATACAGGAGCAATCATGGGATTTACCAATACATTATTGGATGTATTGAAAAATCAGCAACCTTCCCACATAGCAGTAGTGTTCGACACAGCGGCACCTACCGCTCGACATATTGAATTTGAAGCTTATAAAGCACATCGGGAGAAAATGCCAGAGGACCTTGCTGCCTCTATCCCCTATATAAATCGGTTAATCGAGGGCTTCAATATCCCGATTATCACAATGGATGGATACGAAGCCGATGATATTATCGGAACACTTGCAAAAAAGGCCGAGAAACAGGACTTTCAAATCTATTGCATGACACCCGATAAAGATTTTGGGCAACTTGTGTCTGAAAATATCTTTATCTACAAACCTGCCCGCATGGGTAATGGAGCAGAAGTACAAGGTGTCAAAGAGATTCTCGAAAAATGGGAGATTTCTGATGTTTGCCAGGTCATCGATATCCTCGGTCTTTGGGGCGATGCCGTGGACAATATCCCTGGTATACCTGGTATTGGAGAGAAAACAGCGAAAAAACTTGTTCAGGAATACGGATCTGTCGAAGGCATTATCGCTAACGCGGACCAACTCAAAGGAAAAATGCGCGAAAACGTGGAGAATTTTGCAGAACAAGGGCTCATCTCCAAAAAATTAGCCACTATTTTATTGGATGTACCAATAGAACTCGATGAAAAATCGCTAGAACTGGAAGATCCAAACAAAGAAATCCTTGAACCGCTATTTGCTGAATTAGAATTTCGAACACTTGGAAAACGAGTTTTCGGCGAAGATTTCTCCGTCCTTGACAAGAGCAGCCCTACAAATGGACAAATGGATCTATTTTCGACAACAACAACGACAATTACCACGACCGAAATTGTTACCGAAGTTAGCGTCGAAAATGCAGCAATAAATAACATCCATAATACAGCACATGAGTATGTTTTGGTTGATACAAACGAAAAACAAGTAGCGCTCGCTCAACAGCTTGCTTCTTTGGATAGTTTTTGTTTTGACACAGAAACAACAGGATTAGATGCAAACCTTGCGGACATTGTTGGGTTATCATTTTCTTTTGAGAACGCAAAAGCATATTATGTCCCAACACCTGCCGATCGTGATAGCGCTCAGGCTATAGTCGATATTTTCAAGGGTGCTTTAGAAAACCCAAACATTGAAAAAATAGGACAAAACATCAAGTACGATATTTTATTATTAGCACGCTATGGTGTAAAAGTACAAGGCACCCTTTTTGACACCATGCTTGCACATTATCTGATTGATCCAGATACCCGTCACGGAATGGATGTCCTCGCAGAAAATTACCTAAATTACAGCCCGGTATCAATCACCGAACTTATCGGTGAAAAGGGAAAGAAGCAAGGGAATATGCGCGACGTTGAAGTCGAAAAAATAAAAGAATATGCCGCTGAAGATGCAGACATTACCCTACAGCTAAAAAATATATTTCAACCTCTTCTTGTCGAGACCAACACCATGCAGCTCGCTCAGGATGTGGAATTCCCATTAGTATATATACTCGCCGAAATTGAACGAAACGGTGTAAAAATTGATGTTCCGGCACTTGAAGAATTTTCAAAAACACTGGAGCAGGACATTAAAAATCTCGAGGAAGCTATCTTTGAGAAAGCAGGAGTAAATTTCAATATTGCATCCCCTAAACAATTGGGTGAAGTCTTATTCGATAAACTGCAACTGGATCCTAAAGCTAAAAAAACAAAAACGGGACAATATAAAACAGGTGAAGATGTGTTATTAGCTTTGGCCCATAAATCCGATATCGTCCAAGATATTTTAAACTTTAGGCAAATGCAAAAACTCAAATCAACCTATGTTGATGCACTACCTGAGTTGATAAACCCCGAAACAGGGCTCATTCATACGTCTTACAATCAAGCGGTTGCCGCAACAGGCCGTCTGAGCTCAACGAATCCGAACTTGCAGAATATCCCGATCCGTACCGAACGGGGGAGAGAAGTCAGAAAAGCCTTTATCCCAAGATCTGAAGACAATGTGATCCTCTCTGCCGATTATTCGCAGATTGAACTTCGCCTAATTGCAGAGCTAAGTAAAGATCAAAATATGATGGAAGCGTTTAGCCAAGGTCATGATATCCACCGAGCAACAGCCGCGAAAGTATACAATATGGATTTTGATGCTGTTACTTCTGAACAACGTCGCAACGCGAAAGCAGTTAACTTCGGCATTATATATGGTCAGTCGGCATTTGGCCTTTCTCAAAATCTTGGCATATCACGTAAAGAAGCATCCGATATCATCAATGAATATTTTAACCAATATACAGGGATAAAAAAATACATGAGTGATGCCGTCGAGTTTGCAAAGGAGAATGGTTACGTTGAAACAATTTTAAAACGGAGACGTTATCTGAGAGATATCAATTCCGCAAACATGACCGTTCGCGGATTCGCAGAAAGAAACGCTATCAACGCTCCGATCCAAGGATCAGCAGCAGATTTAATCAAACTTGCCATGATCGCCATTCAAAAGGAAATTGAGCAGCGAGGTTTATCCGGCAAAATGATCATGCAGGTGCATGATGAATTGGTTTTTGACGTACCTAAAGACGAGGTAGCGGTATTCAAAAAAATTATTTTGGATAAAATGTCCAATGCTATAAAAACAAGTGTTCCTTTGATCGTAGAAATTGGAGAAGGCAAAAATTGGCTAGAAGCACATTAAAGTTATGATTAGAAAACTCATCCATATCTTATTATTATTGTGTGTCTGTAGCTTTACAAAGCTACATGCACAAGATGACAAACCTGTATTCTATGAAAAACTAGACCAGGGATTGATTCGCTTTTATTTTGATAAATATTATTATTTAGTTTCAAAAGAGTGTGAGTTTAAAACGATCGAACGTGTGAGCAAATTTGATTTTGCAAAGCAAGTTTTTGATGGAGAGTTCCGCGATTTTGCGCCAAATGGATCGAGAATACTCATTGGTTCCTATAAAGATGGTAAAAAAGAAGGCTTATTCCAAGCCTTTCATCCGAATGGAGTGCTAAAATGGGAAGTAAATTTTCAAAACAACCATCCAACCGGTGATTGGAAATATTACTACCCGGATGGAAAACCCTTATTAACCATTACATATAATGAGCAAGGCTATTTTATCAAAGATTACTGGGACAACAGAGGCAAACAGGAGGTGATAGACGGCGAAGGCAACTATGAATTTTCTATTCCTTTTGAAGGTTTTACGGAGTTCGGTTTTGATTTCTACCTACGCAAAGGAAAGGTAAAAAACGGTAGACCGCAGGGAAACTGGAATACATATTTCTACAATGTAGGTCAGCAAGCAGTTTACGCCATGACACAACGCTTTGCAAATGGTGTACTCACAATGACCTATGACGACAATGGAGATCTAAATAATGAAGATTTCATGTCGCTAAGTATCCTTCCTTATGACTATTTTATACGAGCGGAACTATTTAACGGTAAGTCCTGCAGCTTTGATGATTATTCCAATTTTTATGCATTCCTAACCAAACGTTTTAACGACAATCTCAATAAAACCGGGCTAGACATCACCAAACAGATTAACTTTTCTTACTTAGTGGAAGTAAAGAAAAGCGGAATGGCTAATCTAAAAAGCCTCAAGTTAATATCAGATTCCGGCGACGAGCCTTTCGATGGCATTTTGAGCCGTATTGCAAGAAGTATTGACTTCTATTTCCCTACATATAAAGACAATCAGCCTCAAGACGACCTTATCAGAGTATCTGGCGGAATCACACAGGGTAATGACGGAAAAATCTATACCCATTCAATTAAAATCGAAAGACAAATAGACAATTCGAGTAAATAATTATCTTTGCAGAAATAAATAGATATGAAATTTCATAAAGAAGGATACACCACATTAGCGATCGCTGTACTTTTTATCTTCATTATCAATGCCGTTGCGGATTATTATGACGCTCCGCAATACGCTAAATGGTTTATTTATGCGCTCTCAGCATTCCTATTCATTACAGTTGTTCAGTTTTTCAGAAGTCCCAAAAAAGTGGTTAGCCCGCAGGATGGCGTGATTCTTTGTCCAGCCGATGGAAAAGTTGTTGTTATCGAAGAAACTGAGGAAAACGAGTATTTCCATGATAAGCGGATACAGGTGTCTATATTTATGTCTCCTGTCAATGTGCATGTCAATAGAAACCCAATCAGTGGTTTAGTCACGTTCTTTAAATACCATCCTGGCAAATTTCTAGTGGCTTGGCACCCCAAATCATCTACCGATAACGAAAGAACAACAGTCGTTGTCAAAGATAAGGCTGGACGGGAAGTTCTTTTCCGCCAGATTGCAGGAGCATTAGCGCGCCGCATTGTATGGTATGTAAAAGAAAAAGACGAAGTCGTGCAAGGCAATGAGTTTGGTTTTATCAAATTCGGCTCCCGCGTCGATTTGTTTCTTCCTTTAGGGACTGAAATCAATGTTAACATTGGTGATAAGGTTACTGGAGCAAAAACGATTATCGGAAAATTTTAACAATTTATTAATATCATTATAAGTAACTTAGGCTCCAAATCAGGGGCCTTTTTTATTCTGCAAATGAATTTTAGACAATTACTATTGGCAAACTCCGCAACTGTCGGTATTGCAATATCCACGATCAGCTTTTATTATAAACATGACCTACAGACAGCGTTGATCATTTTCTTTGTTGCTGTGGTAACGAGTTTCCTCCTATTTAACTATCTATTTGAAAAATACATATATCGTAGACTCAATACGATGTATAAATTAATTCATAACCTTAAACTCGGCAAGGATCTTAAGGATGCTATCGGAGAACATGTCAGTGAGGATCCGATTACGGATGCTGAAAACGAAGTCAAAGCATGGGCAAAAGATAAAAAAAACGAGATAGAGCAGTTAAAATCACAAGAAAAATTCCGCAGAGAATTTTTATCCAACATTTCTCATGAATTCAAAACGCCGTTATTTGCTACCCAAGGTTACATTGAAACCCTGCAGGATGGCCTTATGGAAGAAGATATGGAAATGGCCAAGAACTTCTTAGATAAGGCTGCCCGGAATCTGGACCGGCTAAATTACCTGATTCAGGATCTTGATGAGATATCCAAACTGGAATCTGGAAAAATGGTCCTGAATATAGAGAAATTCGATATCGTTGATCTTATTAAAGACACCACCTACTCTCTTGAGGACAAAGCTAAACAGCACAATATCAAAATAGAATTCAAGCCAAAAGCGGGCACACCACATTGGGTTAAAGCAGACCGCAATAAAATCCACCAGGTATTATACAATTTGATTGACAATTCCCTGAAATATGGAAAAGAGGGCGGAACAACGAAAATCAAGATTTTTCCGCTGTTTGAACAGGTTCTTATCGAGATTACAGACGACGGTTATGGCATCGAAGAAAAAAATCTCAGTCGTGTATTCGAGCGCTTTTTCCGAACTGATAAGAGTCGATCACGCGATATCGGAGGATCAGGATTAGGGTTGGCTATCGTAAAGCATATTGTCGAAGCACATCAGCAAAACGTCAATGTCCGTAGTACAGAAGGCATTGGGACAACATTTGGCTTTACTTTACAAAAAGTTCAGTCAGGAAATTAAACAATTGATGACACTTTTGTGTTTAAACAAAATCAATGTTAACATTAACTTAACATTAAGGTATTATTTTTGCAAAAATAAATTTAAGATATGTCTTTAAATAGCATTTTTCAATACTTCGTTCCAAAGGATAAAAAATTCTTCCCTTTGTTTGAACAAGCCGGCAACAACTTGATCGAGATGTCAAAGTTGTTAAAAGATATTGTTAACTCAAGCAACCCTGAAAAGAAAAAGGAATTAACTCGCAAAGTGGAAGATTTGGAACATAGAGGCGACAACATTACGCATCAAATTCATTTGGAGCTGGGAAAGAACTTTATCACTCCTTTTGACCGCGAAGATATACACTCTTTGGCAAGTTCATTGGACGATGTCGCAGATTTTATACACGGTGCCGCCAATAGAATGGACCTTTACAAGGTTGAAAAGGCCACTGAGCCAATGATTGAAATTGCTGATTTATTGGTTGAAGCTACCGAACATGTATCAAAAGCTATTCATGAGCTTAGAGATTTGAAAAATATCCGGAATATTACGGATTCATGTGTTCGCATCAATAGCGTAGAAAACAAAGCCGATTATATCTTCGATAAAGCTGTAGCTGACCTTTTTGAATTTGAAAAAGATGCAATTTCATTAATTAAACACAAAGAAGTGTTGTCTGCAATGGAAGATGCAACCGATAAATGTGAGGATGTTGCTAACGTATTAGAAAGCATTCTAGTTAAAAACGCATAATCATTCGATTTAAGTGCACAAAAATTCTACGAGATTATGATGTCAACATTACTCGTTGTTGTGATTGTCCTTGCGATAGCCTTTGACTACATCAATGGATTCCATGATGCTGCCAATTCTATTGCGACAGTTGTATCAACAAAAGTTTTAACGCCAGCAATGGCCGTCTTATGGGCTGCGATATTCAACTTTGCAGCTTACTTCTACTTTACAGATCATAAAGTAGCCAATACCATTGCAAAAACCGTATTGGAAGAATACATTACCTTAGAAGTTATTTTTGCAGGATTACTTGCAGCAATTGGTTGGAACTTATTTACATGGTACTATGGTGTACCATCAAGTTCGTCCCATACACTTATTGGAGGTTTTGCAGGATCGGGTATGGCTTACGCTTTCATCCTTGGCGCAGATCCTATTCACGCGATCAATATTGATGCTACTTTAAAGATTATTGCATTTATCGTACTTGCTCCTATCATAGGTATGACGATATCGGTTATCATCACATTGATTGTAATCAATCTGGCGAAAAATTCCCGTCCAAGTGTTGCCGAAAAATGGTTCAAGATATTGCAACTTGTTTCTTCGGCCGCCTTGAGCTTTGCACATGGAGGTAATGATGCACAGAAAGTAATGGGAATTATCCTTGTCGCTATGGTAGCTGGTGGTTATGTCCCAACGACTGAACACATGCCTGAGTGGATTCCATTGACTTGTTACGCAGCAATTGCTGCCGGAACAATGAGCGGTGGATGGAAAATTGTCAAAACGATGGGAACCAAGATTACAAAAGTAACACCCTTGGAGGGTGTTTGTGCTGAATCTGCAGGAGCTGTCACCTTGGGTATCACAGAACATTTTGGAATACCAGCCTCAACAACGCATACCATTACAGGTGCAATCATCGGTGTTGGGGTTGTCAAACGTGTCTCAGCAGTACGTTGGGGGGTAACAATCAGCTTGTTATGGGCTTGGATATTGACAATTCCAGTTTCAGCTTTGTTGGGCGCATTGTCGTTATTGGTCGTACATTATTTGCTTTAGAAAAAAAATACTTAATTTTTTTCTTAAACCTATTGAAACAAAACAAAAATTTGGTACTTTCGTACCGGATTTTTGTTTTGTTGTTTCACATTAAATACTTAATTTAGTACAAAATATAGCAAAAACAAAATTTTAACATAATTTTAAGACTTTGGCACGGCAATTGTACTGTTCCATGTGTTAATACAATAATTAAGTTTGAAAACAATTAAAATTAATAATAACCTTAAAAACAAGAGTATGAACTATTCTACAATTAAAAAAACAGCTGTTGCTGCTACATTAGTTGCCGCTTTAGGTTTCGCTGGTACAGCACAAGCTCAACAAGTATTCGGTGGTAGATCACAATACAGAACTTGGTCTATCGGAGTTCAAGGTGGTATCACTACACCGAACAACGTAATCGGTGGATCTAACGCTTTTGGTCAAAAAGTAGGATACTTCCAAAATAAAGTAGGTGAGTACTATGGTTTGACAGTACGTAAACAATTCTCTCACTTATTTGGTTTAGAAGTTGAAGCTAACCGTGGTAAGATCAAAACTTACAACCATGACCTTTCTGGTCCAAGAATTGAGAACTCTTTAGGTGCTCGTTCAGTAGAAACTAGTGTTAACTGGGCTGCTAGCTTAAATGGTGTATTCCAATTGGGTACAATTGATTTCTTGAGAAGAGAAAATGCGGTTAATTTCTATGCTAAAGTAGGTTTGGGAGCAATGGCTTACAACCCTGTTCAATACGCTAACAATGATTTCTCAGGAACAGTTGTTTATGATAACAAAGGTAACTGGGGTGAAGGCGTTATCGGAGACCGTGATCCAAAACGCGACCGCGACAACAAATTAACAGCTTTCGTTCCTGTAGGTGTTGGTGCAAAATTCAAATTATCTGAAGTTGTTGCTTTGAATTTAGGTTATACAATGAACTTTACGGATGATCAAATCTACGGTCCAGCTCGTCAAGCTTCTTACAAAGGTAAATTCTCTTCAGTTATGGCTGGCTTAGAATTCACTTTAGGTTCGAAAGACAAACAAAACTTGACTTTTGCTAACCCGGTTGCGACATTATACGATGAGTTGAAAGATCCTTCATTGAGAAACGAAGTTGAAGCATTGAAACAACGTGTAAGCACTTTAGAAGGTACTGTTAACACATTAAGCGCTGATGCTGATGGTGACGGTGTATCTGATAAATTTGACAAATGTCCTGGTACTCCAGCTGGTACTCCAGTAGATGGTTCAGGATGTCCAATCAAATTCCCAGAGCCAGTTGTTGAAACTGTAGCTTCTAACGGATACTACGCTCCAATTCAATTCGAATTTGATAGCTCAGTATTGAAAACTTCATCTTACTCTACATTAGACAAATTGGCTAAAGAGTTACGTGATAACAATTCAGCTGTACAATTAGATGGTTATGCTTCTGCAGAAGGTTCTGATGCTTATAACATGACTTTATCTAAAGACCGTGCTAACTCTGTAAAACAATATTTAGTAAATGCTGGTGTTTCTTCATCAAGCATCACAGCTAAAGGTTACGGAGAGAAAAACCCAGTTGCATCAAATGCTACTGAAGAAGGTCGCGTTCAAAACCGTCGTGTTGAGATCAAAAAATAATCGTATATAACTTATACATTATAATAAGAGCCGGCTTTAAAGCCGGCTTTTTTATTTTACACGTATTTATCCTTAACTTTGTGGAGGATATCCGATTTGTGGAAAATTAGTTCGAACAAATTAGATAAGAAATTAGTATTTTGAATTAAGGAACAGAATACTGGTTTTAAACTTTTGAGAATGGAAGAGGATTTTGAATTTGAAAACCCCGAAGAAAGAAAAATCTCGGTGGACAGATATGAGGAAATGCTTCGAAACGAGGATCAGTATTTTTTTGACTCCAAAGCTTTTGAAGGAATTATTGATTACTACGCTGAAAAAAATGACCCTGTTAAGGCCTTACAGGTTACCGAATTTGCGATCAGCCAACACCCTTTTGATATTACCTTTTTATTGAAACAGGCACAACTGTTTTCAACGATTCAACAATATCAGAATGCGCTTGCAGCGTTGGATAAAGCGGAATTATTGGAAGCTTCAGAGGGAGACATTTTCTTGATCCGTGGCGGTATATTAGGCAGTATCGGCCAGTTTGATAATGCTTTGGAACAGCTCTTCAAAGCACTTCCGCTATTAGATAATAAAGATGAGGTCTATTTCCATATTGCGATGATCTTTCAAGCGCAGATGAATTATGACAAGGCTATAATTTATCTAAAGAAAGCCCTTGAACTCAACATGGATTACCAAGAAGCACTCTATGAATTGGCCTACTGTTATGATGTATTGGATAGACAAGAGGAAAGTATCTCCTTTTATAAAAAATACATTGATTCAGATCCATACTCCTACTATGCTTGGTACAATTTGGGAAATTCTTTCCATAAAATCAGTCGGTTTGAGGAAGCTTTAGACGCATACGACTATGCTATATTAATTAAGGAAGACTTTTCTTCCGCTTATTTCAACAAGGGTAATGCTCTAGTCAATCTAGATCGCTATCAAGAAGCATTGGATGTTTACAAACAAACATTTGAATATGAACAACCAAGTGCTGATACCTATTGTGCAATAGGTGAATGTTATGAAAAACTTGAGCAGATGGAAGAAGCTCGCAATTATTATAAAAAGGCGGTCAAACTAGATGCGGAGCTTGCTGATGCCTGGTTCGGTATTGGGGTTACCTTAGATTTCGAAGAACGCTATTTTGAATCGCTGCATTTTTATAAAAAAGCATTGGAACTGGAGGACACAAACCCCGATTACTGGTTTGCGATTGCCGACGCCCGATACAAACTACAACAAATAGATCTTGCAGAAGAAGCCTATAAAAAGGTAGTTGCTTTAAATCCAACAGACATCGATGCGTGGCTCGATTACTCCTCAATTCTATTTGAACAAAGTAAAATTGAAGAAGCTATTAATGTAATATCCGATGCCATTACACAAAATCCAAATGCAGCAGAGCTGTACTATCGTGTGGTTGCTTATCTATTTGCCAATGGACAATACAATGAAGCGCTCAACTTTTTAGAACTTGGCTTAGCGACTGATCCCGATAAGCATCATATTCTTTTTGATTACCTCCCGCAGCTACAAGGGAATCAGATCATTACTGAAATTGTAAAAAAATATACAAAGCCGAAAGATTAACATACAATAGGCGCCACATCCGGTCGTTGCCACGCAATGACCGGATAATAAAATTGAAGATATATTCCTATCCCCACAACGTACTTTTCGCAATTCAAATGAAAAAATTAGGCTTAATAGGATACCCATTGGGGCATTCTTTTTCAAAAAAATATTATTTAGAAAAATTTAATCAAGAACATATTACCGATGTGGATTACGATTTATATCCACTTGCTCAAATAGCCGATTTTACAACGATTGCTTCCAATAAAGATTTCTATGGTGTTAATGTGACCATTCCCTATAAGATAGAGGTTATGGATTACTTGGACGAGCTCTCAGAAGAAGCTCGTGCAATACAAGCTGTAAACTGCATTCGAATCAGCCATACATCAGATGGTGCAACACATCTAAAAGGTTACAATACTGATGCCTATGGTTTTGAGGCATCGCTAAGGCCGCTACTAAATTCCCTGGCGGATAAAAAGGCTTTGATTTTAGGTAATGGAGGCGCTGCAAAGGCTGTCATTTATGCCCTGAATCAACTTGGAATAATGCATACTTTAGTAAGCAGAACCAAAAAGCTAGACCAGTTAACTTATAATGAACTTAATGCTGCTATCCTAGCTGACCATACAGTGATTATCAACTGTTCACCGGTTGGTACATTTCCCAATACGGCAGAATATCCGAAAATTCCTTACGAATTCTTAACCGAGAACCACCTCTGTTATGATCTCATTTACAATCCAGAGGAAACAGCATTTCTTCGAAAAAGCAAAGAAAAAGGCGCGAGAATCAAAAACGGATATGAAATGCTGGTTCTACAAGCAGAAAAAAACTGGGAAATCTGGAATAGTTGAGCTATCAATAGTAAGAAATCAATAAAAACTGTAATTTTACCACTATGCTTACGATAAAAACATTCACTTTCAATCCATATCAGGAAAATACTTACCTACTCTATAACGAGTCAGGAAATGCCATTATCATTGATCCAGGGATGTATGGCGAGCAAGATCAGCAAGAACTATTGGCTTTCATCTCAAGCAATAATCTCAATCCGACACTCCTATTAAATACACATTGCCATATTGACCATGTTTTAGGGAATAGTTTTGTCCATGAAAACTTTGGCTTGCTCCCACAGTTCCACGAAGGTGAAGTACCAATTTTAGTAGCGGTACAGAATTACGCTCCTCAAATGGGCATCCGATATGACATCTCACCAATTGGAGAAACATTTCTAAATGAGGATGATACCATTTATTTGAATAATGATGAGCTAAAGGTCATTCTTGCACCTGGACATTCCCCTGCACATATCTGCTTTTATTCTGCTAATCAAAAATTCTTGATCGGGGGAGATGTCTTATTTCGCAATAGCATTGGCCGTACTGATCTTCCTGGGGGAAATCATCAGCAGCTTTTGGATAGCATAAAAACAAAACTTTATACCTTGCCTGACGACACGATCGTCTATCCTGGACATGGGCCATCGACAACGATTGGCTTTGAAAAAAATTCTAATCCATTTATCCGAGGATAAAAGTCATGAATCTGCCATTTCTATTTGCAAAAAGATATCTGTTTTCTAAGAAATCAGTTAATGCCATTAATATCATCTCTTCTATTAGTGTAATTGGCGTAATGGTAAGTAGCGCTGCTTTAATCATTTTGTTATCTTCATTTAATGGAATGGAACAGCTGATACTATCTATGTACAGTAAGTTTGCTCCTGAACTGAAGATTGAACCCAAGAAAGGAAAACTTTTTGACAGTAAACAGGCTGTCTTCAGTGAATTACGAAAAGATTCCAATGTGGTTCATTACACGGAGGTTCTACAAGAGAAAGTATTACTGCAATATTCAAATAGACAATTTATTGCAAATATAAAAGGCGTCGAACCTCAATCGCTAAGTAAAAAGGCCGGCGACAGTATCCTCGTAGATGGTCAGTACGAACTTACCCATGATTCTTCTAACCTCGCAATTATAGGGGCAAGCGTACAGGCAAATCTGGCAATTCCTATGCAGAACTCTGTGGAACAAATTCAAGTGTATTCTCCGAGAAAGGGAGTAAAGAATTCTTCCAATCCTGCAGAAGAATTCAACATCCGATCCATAGCTCCCGGAGGGGTATTGCGCTATCAACAAGATTTTGACAATTTGATTATTACACCAATTTCATTTGCTAAAGAGGTTCTCGGAGAATATGAGCGCGTTTCATCGATCGAGTTTTACCTAAAAGATGGTGTGGATGTTAATTCATTTGGGCAAGCATTACAAAAGAAAATAGGACCGGATTACATTGTAAAGAATAGGGAAAAACAAAACCCTACCTTATATAAAAATGTACGTGTTGAACGCTGGGTTGTCTTCTTTATACTGACCTTGATCAGTGTGATTGCAATATTTAATATTGTAGGTTCCTTAACCATGCTTGTACTAGACAAACAAAAGGATATGACGATACTGAAAGGTCTCGGTGGTTCGAATGATCTAATTCAACGTATCTTCTTTTATGAAGGCCTTATGATCGCCATTATTGGCTGTGTATTAGGTCTATTGATTGGCGGCACATTCAACTATATCCAGTCAGCCTATGGAATCATTCGTGTAGAAGATGGAGCAAATACAATTATTGACAGCTACCCTATGGTAAGTAAGTGGAGTGACTATATTTTAGTCTTCATGACAGTCATTAGTATCTCTGGTCTAGTTTCCTATTTCTCGGCAAAGCTAAGTGTCAGAGAATTAAATAAATTAAAGGCGACTGACTAATAACTTGAGCTTTTTCGGCTCTGACTACCTTTTGTAATTTGTTGGATTAAACTGCCCCATGCAAAAGGATTTAACAATGGATTAGCATAACGTTGGTTGATGACTTTATTATTCATCGTATTAAAACTCTGCGCATTGTTAATTGAACGCATTTCATTTCCGTCACGTGGTATTACAGCTGCCATTGCCGCTAATGACTCATAAGACAACGACCTCCTAACTCTCACGATGTTATCTTCAGAAACGTCTAGATTCATAAATGCAATGTTAAACTCTTCGATACTTGCCCATGGATAAGGTGTTACCATCGGGAGTTCCGTAACCAGATTCTGCATAACGATATTTGCGGTATACTTATCTCCAGGAACATCAGGAATAGTGACAACTAAAGGATCAAAACCAACGGAAGTAAAACGAATGGTATCTCCTACATGTGCTACAAAAGAGAAATAGCCCTCGTTATTTGCCGCAAATGCTTCATTCCTGAAAGATAAATTAGTGACGGTCGCATAACCTACAGGAAGTCCAGACCCAACTGTTGTTACGACACCGGAGTACTGAACAATCTTCCTTTCCTGAGCATGTAAAGCAGAGGAACAAAAAGATAAGAATACAGCAAATAATATAGAAACCAGCAACTTCATGGAACAAATTTAAACAAAAGTA
This sequence comes from Sphingobacterium siyangense, assembly GCF_023277505.1. NCBI lineage: Bacteria > Pseudomonadati > Bacteroidota > Sphingobacteriia > Sphingobacteriales > Sphingobacteriaceae > Sphingobacterium > Sphingobacterium siyangense. The sequence continues at coordinate 6,407,093 of NZ_CP080574.1, forward strand.
GCCGAACTAGCCGTTAAATTGTGTTAAGTAGAAAAACTAATTAACAGGGGGTAAAGTTGCTTCTGGGGAATCGGGATCTGTTAAATTAATAGCCTCCACTGCTGTAATTTCAGGAACAGCTTTCTTAATCGCCTGCTCCAAACCAGCTTTAAAGGTCATAATGCTCATTGAACATGAAGCACATGCTCCCAATAATTTTAAACGCACGACATTATCCGCTGTAATCTCTTCAACACTCACATTTCCGCCATCAGTCTCCAAATATGGTCTCAAGGTATCTAATGCTTGCTCAACTTTTTCTTTTAAAGTCATACTCTTAATGCTATTCAATGATTGTAATATGTAAAGATAATCAAATATTTTAAAATGTGTATTTCTAGGCCTCGCTACCAATGGAAAAACAACAAGTATATGACAATATATCTTCTTCATAGCTCTAATCGAGTTAAAGAATGTTAATAAGAAATGTTGTTTTTGCGATCAAATAATTATTAAACTATATTGCGCAGTAAAATTTAATTGATTAGTATAACAAATTCACTTATCTTTGTAAAATGTTTTTAAATAGGCGTATAGCGGCTATCTGTGCCGGCATGATGTTTCTATTGGTATTTACTGGTTGTAAAAGTAAATTTGAGAAATTGCGCGCAAGCAATAACATCGCTCAAAAGTACGAAGAGGCCGTAAAACTTTATGAGAAAAAGAAATATACAAAGGCGTTAGTTTTGTTTGATGACTTGCGGACCAAATTCCGTGGACAAGCTGAAGCAGAAAATATTTACTATTATTTGGCATTTGCCAATTACCGGCTGAAAGATTATACATCGGCAGCATTTCACTTTAAAGATTTTGCGGATGTTTATCCAAATAGTGCGAGAGCAGAAGAATGTAGATTTATGCATGCCTATTGCTATTACTTGGATTCTCCGAGATCAACGTTAGATCAAGCGAATACAAAAAAAGCAATTGATGCATTACAGCTCTTTGTCAATCTCTATCCCGAATCAGAACGGTCCAAAGAAGCCGCAGATCTTATTCAGAAATTAAGAGATAAGCTCGAGCTTAAAGCATTTGCCAATGCAAGACTGTACTATGACATGGGGCTGACGGATGATTACAGGGCAGCTGTCATCGCATTACAGAATGTATTAAAAGAATACCCTGATACAAAATACGCGGAAGAGATTGAGTTTCTAACATTAAAAGCACAATACATCTATGCGTCCAAAAGTTTCTTCCTGAAACAAGAAAGTAGATTTGATGATGCCTTGGACTATTATCGTAGCTTCGCAAGTAATTTTCCGAATAGCAAACATATGAAAGAGGCAGAATCCCTTCGTGAAAATTCTGAAAAAGGGATTAAAACCGCCCTCTCTCAAGTGAAGGATTATAATAAAGCCGTTGCAGAGCAGGAAGTATATATCAAAGAACAAAAGGCGAAAAAAGAAAAAGAAAATACCCAAAAAGATGAGTCAAAAAAATAACAATTCAATTCCAAACTCTACAGTTACACGTGACTTGAGACAATTGGACAAAGGCACAGACAATCTCTATGAATCTATTGTAGTTATTTCTAAACGCGCGAACCAAATTGCAGTAGACATTAAAGAAGAATTGAACGGAAAACTTGCGGAATTTGCAAGTAACAACGATAACTTGGAAGAGGTATTCGAAAACCGTGAGCAAATTGAGATTTCAAAACATTACGAGCGTATGCCAAAGCCTACTTTGGTTGCTATTGATGAATTTTTACACGATAAAGTGTACTACAGAAATCCTTCAAAAGAGCAGGACTAATCCTTAAACAATGGCTTTAGCTGGGAAAAATATTGTAATTGCTGTATGCGGCAGTATTGCCGCATACAAGATTGCATCCCTCATCCGCCTTTTAGTAAAAGCAGATGCCCGAGTTAACGTAGTCATGTCAAAAGAAGCGACAGCCTTTATTACTCCGCTTACGCTTTCCACTCTTTCCAAAAATCCTGTTTTAATTGATTATTATCAGCCGAATACCGGGGAATGGAATAATCATGTCGAAATTGCCTTAAATGCGGATTACATTTTAGTCGCTCCCGCAACGGCAAATACACTGGCCAAAATGGCCAATGGATTTTGTGACAACCTCCTAACTGCCGTGTATCTATCCGCGAAATGTCCGGTGCTATTCGCTCCAGCAATGGATTTAGATATGTGGAAACACCCGTCCACACAATCCAATATCAATAAGCTTGGTTCTTATGGCAATATCCTAATTCCTCCAGGAAAAGGGGAATTGGCTAGTGGCCTAGTGGGGGAGGGACGTTTGGCGGAACCAGAAGAAATACTGGATTTCTTAGTTAAATTTTCGGAGACAGGACTACCCTTAGCAGGAAAGAAAGCGTTAGTATCTGCAGGTCCTACTTATGAAGCTATAGACCCAGTCCGATTCATTGGCAATCATTCAAGTGGAAAAATGGGCTATGCTATCGCCACACAACTTGAAGAATTTGGCGCAGACGTAACGCTAGTATCAGGCCCCAGCGCACTTAAACTACCCAAAGGTGTCAATACCATTTCAGTAACCTCGGCAGCTGAGATGTTACATGCCTGTGAAGAACATTTTGAAGCCGCAGATATTGTTGTGATGAGTGCTGCTGTGGCAGACTACACACCAGTTGAAGTTGCTAGCCAAAAAATAAAAAAGAAAGAAAACGAATTATCCATTGAGCTGAAAAAAACGGTAGATATTCTGGCAACTTTAGGGGCTAAAAAGAAAGAAAACCAATTACTCGTTGGGTTTGCATTGGAAACCAATAATGAGCTCGAAAATGCGAAAGACAAATTGATTCGAAAAAACCTGGATTTTATCGTGCTCAATTCCATGCAGGATAAAGGAGCCGGCTTCGCAACAGATACCAATAAAGTTACTATAATCGATCGGTCTGGAAATACCCGTGAGTTTAGCCTAAAATCAAAAGAAGAAGTTGCTAAAGATATCTGTTCAATTATCGTGAGCCTTTCCTAAGCACAACTTTTATAAACACATTCTCTGTGTTCAATGCCGCTATATTTTACAAATTTACAATCCTCAATTCCTTTGGATAATAGTTATTGATTCGGTTGGTCAATACCTTCATCCAGCCCAAAGGTTTACCTTCAAAACTTGCTATTGTCCATCCTTGAAGACTTTCGCCAATCGTATCCACAGTTATATTTTCCTTTCTAAGGTAATTACGTGCATCTTCAAGCGACAATTCTACCGATTGAAAGTCTTTGGTCAAATGATTACTCAAGGCCAGTGCATGGCTTGGTATTAGCTCCTTTCTATTAAGCTTGCCGACATTGGTTCCCGCATTCTTAAGATAAAGCACATTTTGTAGATACTTTAGATCATCCTCATACATTTTTGGGAAAACATATACATCCTCATGATGAAGGAAAGTATGAAAACTAGTACTATCCGAAATCCAGCTATCTAAAATTCCTTTGGGTACATCTGATTTCTCCGGTTTAATTCGCTTTCTATTGAATGTTTCTTGTTCACCAACCTTCTTAAGGACAGCAATAAAAAAGCCCTCTCCACCTAATTTATGCGGGTAAAATCGATAACCGTGTGCACGATGCTTATTAGAATTTGTATGATCAATTCCCCAATGCTCTTCAATAGCTATTTCAACAGATACAAAATCGCCGCTATCCAATAGCCAATCGACAATATCTTCATTCTCTTCTGGTGAATAAGAACAGGTTGAATAAAACAAATATCCGCCCTTATTTAAAGCACTCAAGCTTTCAACCAAAATCCGTTGTTGTCTTTCGCTACAAAGCTTAACATTAGCTTCGGACCATTCATCGATGGCATCGGCATCTTTTCTAAACATTCCAGATCCAGAACATGGCGCATCAACAACCATCAAATCGAAGTATCCAGGAAGACGATTAAACGCTGCAGGATCATTATTTGTAGTTACTGTGTTTGCATTTCCCCATTTCATTAAGTTATCTTGCAGGATTGTAACCCTAGTTTTAATAATTTCATTTGCAACCAAGAGTGATTCCGGATGTAAGCTACTGTTTAATAAGGTAGACTTTCCTCCTGGTGCGGCGCATAAATCCAACGCCCGAATACTCCCTTCGTGTAACTTCAAACTTCGAATGATATGATCGATGAACATGGACGAAGCATCTTGCGGATAATATGCTCCAGCATGAAATAATGGATCTAATGTAAACACTGGACGATCCTGAAGATAATAAGCCACATTACACCAGGGAACTTGTCCTGCATTAGGAAACGGACAATCTTCTAATTTATTAGGGTTTAGGCGTATTGCTGTCGCCCGAATACCTTCCTCATGTATCTTAATAAATGCATCAGTATCAAATAACGGATTCACCCCTAACTTTTTCACTAAAGAATTTGGCAGAAAATTACTCATGTTGTCCCAATAGTTTGCGATAAAATTAAGATAAATAAAAATGAAGTCAAAATAACTGGTAAATTACAAGAAAGAGTAACTTTGTACCATGAAAGAATTCAAGAAATATGCTATTATTCCTGCAACTCCAGAGGAGTTGTATCTTGCATTAACGACCGAAATTACCGCTCGTCTTTGGACAGGGGACCTTGTGTCTATAGACCCTACTGTCAATGGGGAATTCTCTTTGTGGGATGGTGCTATAACTGGCCGATTCTTGGAACTGGAACCATCGACAAAAATTGTACAAGAATGGTATTTCGGTGAAACAGACAGCCCTTCTATTGTTACATTAAAGTTGCATGAACATAAAAAAGGGACTTCCTTGGAAATTAGGCAAACGAATATACCTGATGAAGACTTTGATAATATTTCGGATGGATGGGAAGATCCTTATATCTCTTCGTTGATCGACTTTTATACAGAAGAAGATTAAAGTCTATTATCTCAGAATTCCTTTTTGATGATATATTAGCTTATTGGCGTCATAAATGACGCCAATAAGCTAATATATCATACGTTCCGAAACGATGCCGCCCCCATTTTCTTTAGATAACCTAGCTTCATTATACTTTTTTATATAATTTAAAAACAACTCGTAACTATATTTTCGTTCAAGCTGAAATTGCTTTAATATGCTTGGTTCATCTTCTATTAACGCTGATAGCGCTTTAGCCCTTTGTTTTACATCATTCCCCAAAATATCTTTTACAACATCATTCAATTCAATTATCTCCCCAGAAGAACGCTTAAGAGCACACCAATATTTCGTTGTCGTGAAACCGAGAATAGGTCCAGAGGTTCCACCTCCCACCGCCAAGCCAGAGCTTTTAAAATAATAGACCATTATTTCACCATCCTGAATTAATTCAGCAAATCTTAATTCCTCTGATTTTTCTTTATTAATCCGAAAAATCTGAGGTTTTGTATTTTTAACTTTTTCTAGCCCTGTTTCGATGTAAGAAGGTGCGAAAATTTTGCTTTTACTATTTTGATAAACACGAAAAACTTGGTCTGGAAAAAAATCCATCTGCGTATCTCCATCACGCCATGACAATTTACTATCCGTAACTGAAGAAATTTTCCCATATAAGCTATCTCCATTCATGAAAACAATATAATCTGTATTATTAGATTTCTTTTGAGCACAAAGTGTTTCGGAAAATATAAGTAGAGCAATAACTGCCATCATTTGGCCCAACATTAATAATTTAGCTTTTTTCATTATATAAGTTAATATCCACAAATATACAATTCATTCCAATAATTCACTTTACCACCTGCAAAACATTAAAAAAATTAAACATTTAACTTAAATATCTATACGTAGCGTATTATAATTGTCTCATTGCTCATGTTTTGGACATCCCGAGGCATAGGGAATATTAAGTAAAAAATTATAAATATTTAAGTTAAAATTCCATATAAAATGTTCTAAACTTGGACTTCTCTATTACTAGTTTTATAACCTCATTCCTGCTCGGCAAAACGAACAGTATCGGTTTGCGAATTTGATAAACCCAATAATAGCCTCACTAAGAAGATCATACGTATGCATTTTGTTTATATAAAGCCATACCAGTAATTCTACATCAAGTAAGCAGAATGAGTTACAATAGGCTTAATTCGATTGTTCAAGTTTTAGCACTAGAAAATTATCATACAGAAAACTCAAGCTTAGTGCTGCTATAACCGATAGGCGGAGGATATGCAATAGCCTGTACAGGGAAATACGGAAGTATCTAAACGAAAGAAGCCCTTGACTGTTTCCAGCAAGGGCTTCCGTGTAAAAAAAGGCACCGACCTACTCTCCCACCTGTTACGGCAATACCATCGGCTCTGGCGGGCTTGACTGCTCTGTTCGGAATGGGAAGAGGTAGACACCGCCGATATAGGCACCTAAAAATCTTTATTGACATTATCATGATTGATATCATGTGATTCATGCCAAATGACATATGTATTGAAAGAGGTTCGTTTCTGTTTGTTTCTTAAAAATTAAAGAGGAAGACAACAGTGTCTGTCTGCTTGAGAAAGCTTCGGGCTATTAGTACCACTTGGCTTTGGTCTCTCAACCTTTACACCTATGGCCTATCAACGTAGTCATCTTCTACGACCCTATAAGGAAGTCTCATCTCGTGGCTAGTTTCGCACTTAGATGCTTTCAGCGCTTATCTATTCCAGACGTAGCTACCCTGCCGTACACCTGGCGGCATAACAGGTTCACCAGAGGTCTGTCCAACCCGGTCCTCTCGTACTAAGGTCAGATCCACTCAAACTTCCAACGCCCACAACAGATAGGGACCGAACTGTCTCGCGACGTTCTGAACCCAGCTCGCGTGCCACTTTAATGGGCGAACAGCCCAACCCTTGGGACCTTCTCCAGCCCCAGGATGTGACGAGCCGACATCGAGGTGCCAAACCTCCCCGTCGATATGAGCTCTTGGGGGAGATCAGCCTGTTATCCCCAGCGTACCTTTTATCCTTTGAGCGATGGCCCTTCCATACAGAACCACCGGATCACTATGTCCGTCTTTCGACCCTGTTCGACTTGTCGGTCTCACAGTCAAGCAAGCTTATGCCATTGCACTCCACGTACGGTTACCAAGCGTACTGAGCTTACCTTTGAAAGCCTCCGTTACCTTTTTGGAGGCGACCACCCCAGTCAAACTACCCACCAAACAATGTCCTCCCCATAAGGGAGTTAGAAACCGAATACAGAAAGGGCGGTATTTCAAGGTTGATTCCATGACTCCTGGCGAAGCCACTTCAACATCTCCCGCCTATCCTACACATCCTGTACCCAATCTCAATGTTAAGCTATAGTGAAGGTGCATGGGGTCTTTCCGTCCCGTTGCGGGTAATCGGCGTCTTCACCGATACCACAATTTCACCGAGCTCATGGCTGAGACAGCGCCCAGATCGTTACACCATTCGTGCAGGTCGGAACTTACCCGACAAGGAATTTCGCTACCTTAGGACCGTTATAGTTACGGCCGCCGTTTACTGGGGCTTCGATTCAATGCTTCTCTTGCGATGACATCCCCTCTTAACCTTCCAGCACCGGGCAGGTGTCAGGCCTTATACTTCATCTTGCGATTTTGCAAAGCCATATGTTTTTGTTAAACAGTCGCCTGGGCCTTTTCACTGCGGCTGCTCTTACGAGACAGCGCCCCTTCTCCCGAAGTTACAGGGCCATTTTGCCGAGTTCCTTAGCCATGACTCACTCGAGCACCTTAGGATTCTCTCCTCGACCACCTGTGTCGGTTTGCGGTACGGGTCTTCATAACCTGAAGCTTAGCGGGTTTTCTTGGAAGTCTGTTTACCTGCTCTATCAGCGCCACCGGAGCTTTGCTGTACTATTGGGTTTCAGCAGGGTCGGCGGATTTGCCTACCGTCCCTATACCTACGCCTTTCAACGAACTATTCCGTCAGTTCGCGGCAGTGTCACTACTCCGTCACCACATCGCAGTTATGAAGAGTACTGGAATATTAACCAGTTGTCCATCGGCTTGCCCCCTTCGGGTGCGCCTTAGGTCCCGACTGACCCTGATCCGATTAACGTTGATCAGGAAACCTTGGTCTTTCGGTGGGCGGGTTTCTCACCCGCCTTATCGTTACTTATGCCTACATTTGCTTTTCCATAACCTCCACAGTTCATTGCCAAACTGCTTCCCCGGCGATGGAATGCTCCCCTACCAGATGCATATCTTTCAATGCAAATCCATAGCTTCGGTACCGTTCTTGATGCCCGTTTATTATCCACGCCCGGCCGCTCGACTAGTGAGCTGTTACGCACTCTTTAAATGAATGGCTGCTTCCAAGCCAACATCCTAGCTGTCTGGGCAACCGGACCTCGTTAGTTCAACTTAGAACGAATTTGGGGACCTTAGCTGATGGTCTGGGTTCTTTCCCTCTCGGCCTTGGACCTTAGCACCCAAAGCCTCACTGCCGGCTATATTTGATAGCATTCGGAGTTCGTCTGGATTTGGTAGGATTTGACTCCCCCGCACCCAATCGGTAGCTCTACCTCTATCAAACTCTACGCCGACGCTGTTCCTAAAAACATTTCGGGGAGTACGAGCTATTTCCCAGTTTGATTGGCCTTTCACCCCTACCCTCAGGTCATCCGGAAACTTTTCAACGTTTATCGGTTCGGTCCTCCATTACATGTTACTGCAACTTCAACCTGCCCAAGGGTAGATCACAAGGTTTCGCGTCTACCTCATCTGACTATGCGCCCTATTAAGACTCGCTTTCGCTTCGGCTGCGTCCCTGAAGGACTTAACCTTGCCAGACAAGAGTAACTCGTAGGCTCATTATGCAAAAGGCACGCTGTCACAGGACCTGCCTGCTCCAACCGCTTGTAAGCACACGGTTTCAGGTTCTTTTCACTCCCCTGTTCGGGGTTCTTTTCACCTTTCCCTCACGGTACTGGTTCACTATCGGTCTCTCAGGAGTATTTAGCCTTACCAGATGGTGCTGGTGGATTCCCACAGGATTTCTCCGGTCCCGCGGTACTCAGGATACCACTATGTCAACATTCTTTACCTGTACGGGGCTCTCACCCTTGTCGCGCAGTTTCCCACCTGCTTCCAGTTCATAGCGCTGTACAATCTCGTGGTCCTACAACCCCGACCATGCCGTAACATGATCGGTTTGGGCTCTTTCCCGTTCGCTCGCCACTACTTGGGAAATCATTGTTATTTTCTTCTCCTACGCCTACTTAGATGTTTCAGTTCAGCGCGTTCGCGTTTTATACGACTATTCTTCAAATAGTCAGGTTGCCCCATTCGGAAATCTCTGGATCAAGTCGCATTTGCCAATCCCCAAAGCTTATCGCAGCTTATCACGTCCTTCTTCGCCTCTGAGAGCCTAGGCATCCCCCGTGTGCCCTTATTTACTTTCTTCACCGGCATAGCCTTTTGCTACTATGCGGCTGCTTTTGATATATATACCCGTATGCTAGGTTCGGGATCGTTCGGCATTCACCGAGGGCCTCTCCCTTACTTCAAACACATACACGTATTGTCTCTATACTGTTGTCTTCTCTTGTAATTTTTTTTCTCTTTCAATATGTCAAAGAACTCTTTTTCCGGTATCCTGAAGTATATCTTTATATACTTCACCGGTGATGTGGAGAATAACGGATTCGAACCGTTGACCCCCTGCGTGCAAGGCAGGTGCTCTAGCCAGCTGAGCTAATTCCCCTCTTTTTTTCGTAGTCCCGAGCAGATTTGAACTGCTGACCCCTACATTATCAGTGTAGTGCTCTAACCAACTGAGCTACGGGACTAGCTTATCTTGTTCATCTCTTTCTCTCGGTCCTGCTCCTTTCGGGGCGGGCACTTTCTTCTGATGTTTTTTCTTCTTGCAATCATATGTAACGTGACGAGCACCGATCTTCGATACTCTAGAAAGGAGGTATTCCAGCCGCACCTTCCGGTACGGCTACCTTGTTACGACTTAGCCCCAATTATCGGTTTTACCCTAACACGCTCCTTTCGGTAACATGCTTTAGGTACCCCCAACTTTCATGGCTTGACGGGCGGTGTGTACAAGGCCCGGGAACGTATTCACCGCGTCATTGCTGATACGCGATTACTAGCGAATCCAACTTCATGGGGTCGAGTTGCAGACCCCAATCCGAACTGTGAATGGCTTTTAGAGATTAGCATCATATTGCTATGTAGCTGCCCGCTGTACCATCCATTGTAGCACGTGTGTAGCCCCGGACGTAAGGGCCATGATGACTTGACGTCGTCCCCACCTTCCTCTCTGTTTGCACAGGCAGTCTGTTTAGAGTCCCCACCTTAAATGCTGGCAACTAAACATAGGGGTTGCGCTCGTTGCGGGACTTAACCCAACACCTCACGGCACGAGCTGACGACAGCCATGCAGCACCTAGTTTCGTGTCCCGAAGGACGAGTGCGTCTCTGCACTCTTCACTAACTTTCAAGCCCGGGTAAGGTTCCTCGCGTATCATCGAATTAAACCACATGCTCCTCCGCTTGTGCGGGCCCCCGTCAATTCCTTTGAGTTTCACCCTTGCGGGCGTACTCCCCAGGTGGATAACTTAACGCTTTCGCTGGGACGCTGGCTGTCTATCGCCAACATCGAGTTATCATCGTTTAGGGCGTGGACTACCAGGGTATCTAATCCTGTTCGATCCCCACGCTTTCGTGCATCAGCGTCAATACCAGCTTAGTGAGCTGCCTTCGCAATCGGAGTTCTAAGACATATCTATGCATTTCACCGCTACTTGTCTTATTCCGCCCACTTCAAATGGATTCAAGCCCATCAGTATCAAAGGCACTGCGATGGTTGAGCCACCGTATTTCACCCCTGACTTAATAGGCCGCCTACGCACCCTTTAAACCCAATAAATCCGGATAACGCTCGGATCCTCCGTATTACCGCGGCTGCTGGCACGGAGTTAGCCGATCCTTATTCTTCCAGTACATTCAGCTAGATACACGTATCTAGGTTTATTCCTGGACAAAAGCAGTTTACAACCCATAGGGCAGTCTTCCTGCACGCGGCATGGCTGGTTCAGGCTTCCGCCCATTGACCAATATTCCTTACTGCTGCCTCCCGTAGGAGTCTGGTCCGTGTCTCAGTACCAGTGTGGGGGATTCTCCTCTCAGAGCCCCTAGACATCGTCGCCTTGGTAAGCCGTTACCCTACCAACTAGCTAATGTCACGCGAGCCCATCTCTATCCTATAAATATTTAATAATTCCTCGATGCCGGGAAATTATATTATGCGGTGTTAATCTCTCTTTCGAGAGGCTATCCCCCTGATAGAGGTAGGTTGCTCACGCGTTACGCACCCGTGCGCCACTCTCACCATCCTCGAGCAAGCTCTCCGATGGATCCCGTCCGACTTGCATGTATTAGGCCTGCCGCTAGCGTTCATCCTGAGCCAGGATCAAACTCTCCATTGTAAAATGAAGTTTTTGATTCCAACTATTTACATAATCAGAATTCTTTTTTTATATCTCTGATCTTGGATCGAATTGAACGAATTACTTGAATTTGTTCATGACTTTCGTTTGTCTACTCGTCACGCTTACATGATTGTGTTTTCTTAAAGAACTTTTGCCGCTTCAACTTCCGTATCCGCTATATTCCGATGGCATTGCGCCGTCTTTATCTTTTTTGTTTTTCCCTTCGTTTCCGTTGGGACTGCAAAGGTAGAAATCTTTTTTGAACTTCCAAAAACTTTTTGAAGTTTTTTTTCTTTTCCCTTTTTTCGATTTCCGCGTTTAAAATAAACTGAGCGGGATTTTAAATCCTGCCAGGCTTCTCTTAAACCCTTCTTTTTTCAGGGTTCCTTCTCTCGAAGCAACCGTCCCTCCCTTGCGGAGTGGTGCAAAGATAGGGAGTTTTCGGGCAGACTTCCAAGCCTTTTGTTCTTATTTATTTCATTTTGTCCCTAACTACCTGTAACGGTGTGAGATTATTTTTGGTTTCTGACCACAGGCCTGCGTCGAAGGTGGCAAAAAGGGTACTTTCCTAAGATCTGCAGCAGATTTCTGTCCTTGCCTCCCGTGCGGGCTTCCGCTCAGGACACCGGAAAAGGGAAGGGTGCGCAAGAAAGTACTAAGGTCGTACGGGAATGGCAGTGCAGCCCAATACCCGCGACAGAGAGCCAGGCACAGCAGACGGACGGGGACAGGGCGGGAAGATGGCAGCCAAATGGTCAAAGAACAACAACAAGACAACAGAAATATCCGGCTGCATAATCCGGTCGGGATCTTCTGCCAAAAGCCTGCGCGGCCCCTCGGATAGAATCCGTACTGGAAAGACGGGAAAATTGTGCCGCCGGAAAGATGGCACCGCAAGGATACCGCAGCACAGCTTATAAAAGGATGAAAGCATACAGCACTCCTGATTGACCCTTTTAATAGCTATACTTTCTTACCACTTTACTTAGGGTTTACTTAGGGTTTAGTTAGGGTTTGTTTAGGTTTAGTTTAGGTGATACCTAAATTAAACCTAACTTAAGACTAATCTAACTCTAGACAAAAACTAAACTAAAGGATAAGCAATCCAGAACTCTTCCTCCCTTAGGGAGGAACCATGAGATCTCTCGCATCATAAAACGATCCAAACCCAGTTCGCCTGAGCCTCATGACTTATATTGAAAGATCTTATCCGATTAACGATCTGTTTTAACAATCAACTATCTACTTATATAACAGGCGATTTTACAACTATTGGAATAGCTCTTTTTTCAGTAAATTTGATCTAGGTTAATAAATAACAAAAAAGAAGACCTTATTTTTAAGAAATTAAAGATATTAAATACTTTTATTGCACATAAAACCATATTGGTCCATGATAGATTATGCTCAGCTTTTAAAACAGGTAGAAGAATATGCTGAAACTTATATTACAGAAAATATTTCAGTTTGCCATTGTTTTCACAATACGATACACACACGTTCTGTTGTACGTGCTGCGGAGGAGATTTCATCGCACTATAAACTAGGAGAGGAGGATCACTTTATTGTTATTAGTGCTGCCTACTTTCATGACCTCGGCTACGTAAAATCTGACAATGCTATCGGTCATGAGAAGATAAGTGTCGAAATTGCTTTCAATTTTCTGCAGGATAAAGGAATACCGGAAGCCATACAGGAAAAAATCAAAGGTTGTATTTTGGCAACGAGAATGCCTCAGGATCCAACAAACCTGCTGGAGCAAATTCTCTGCGACGCGGACCTATTTCATTTTGGGAATGAGGATTTCGTTAACAGAAACAAACTGATGAAAGCCGAAGCTGAAGCAGTACTAGGGAAGGAGATCGATAAAGACGTATGGCGGGCGGGCACAATCAAACTATTAATGAGCCATCATTACCATACTGAATATGCGCAGCAAAAGCTTAATGCCAAAAAAGAGATGAATCTAAAAGAACTGGAGAAAAAACAGGAGAAATCTATCTCAAAAAATAAAGAAAGCAAAAAAGAAGACAAAAAGGAAAAGGAGAAAGGCAGTAAGCCAGAACGTGGGATAGAAACAATGTTCCGGATTACGTCCTCAAACAATCAGCGATTAAGCGACATGGCAGACAACAAGGCCAACATCTTGTTAACGGTCAATTCTATTATCCTTTCCGTCGTGATTGCTGTCTTATTTCGGAAACTAGATGCCAACGAGCACCTTATTATCCCAACAATTATCTTAACAACGGCCGTGGTAGCAACCATGGTCATGGCAATATTGTCAACAATACCCAAAATTCCCTCTGGTAAATTCTCAAAAGAGGAAATCGAACAAAAATCAGTCAATCTGCTCTTTTTCGGAAACTTTTACAAGATGAAACTCGACGACTACAACGAAGGCATGCAGAAGGTAATGGTCGATTCGGAATTTCTATATGGCATGCTTACCAAGGATGTTTATTCGCAAGGTGTGGTATTAGGCCGAAAATACAAACTCCTACGATACGCATATGGAATTTTTATGTTTGGCCTTGTTATATCGGTTGTTTCTTTTGTCGTCGCAACCATATTTTAATGCGATCCTATAAATACAGCTGAATATGTCAGGATCATATTGTTCAAACTTTCTTTTTTATCTAAAAAAATGCTGCCTTTAAATCAATCATTAGCGACCAATAGACTGCATCATTTATTGATGTTGTTGTAAGCATGTTGCCATAACCATAAATTTATACGGATGAAGAAGAAAGATCTTTATATCAACAGAGACATCAGCTGGCTGTCGTTCAATGATAGGGTACTTGACCAAGCTGGTCGTCAGGAGGTACCTTTATTGGAAAAACTACAGTTTCTCGCTATTTTCTCATCCAATCTGGATGAATTTTATCGGGTTAGAATGCCTGTACTGATGGCTTGGAAAAAAATAATGAAGCAAAATCCCGGACAGCTCATTCCGAACATAGATATTGGGACGTATAAAAAAGCGTCAAAAACCATCAGCAAACAACAGGAAAAATTTGGCCTAATACTAGCTGATATTATCCAAGAATTAGCAAAAGAAAATATATTCTTTATTTACAATCAAGCTATTCCGACCGAAATAAAAGACCTCACAGCCCAGTATTTCTTTACTACAATTGCCTCCTACCTCCAAATTATACCGATTGATGATACTTCTTTTTTCCCGATCAACAATCAGCTCTACTTCGTCGTTACAGACGACAATACTGAACTGGTATTCTTTCTAAATGTCCCTTCAAATCATATTGGCCGCTTTTTCACCTGTGAGATCAATGGCAATAAATATGTCGTGCTCATAGATGATATTATCAAAGCATTTTTTCCTGAAGCCATAAGAAATACATCGTTAAATTTCTATTCCTTTAAAATCACAAGGGATGCGGAATTAAATCTCCAAGATGAATTTGAGGGTGATATTGCCCAAAAAATCGAGATGGAAGTCAATAAACGTGACCTTGGCTATGCAACACGCTTTCTATTCCAGCCAAATCTGCCAAAACAGTTGATAGAAACACTGGCAACATTATTTGATCTACGGAAAAGTAGCATTGTCGAAGGCGGAAACTACCACAATCTCAAGGATCTATTTTCATTTCCGATTAAAATAGCCGAACTTTCTTATCCAAAACAGCTGCAAATTAATAAGAATCAGAATTTTAAGGAATCTATCTTTGACCAAATAGACCGGGAGGATCTGTTGATCTGTACTCCCTATGAATCGTTCGACCCCATACTGCGTTTTTTTAACGAGGCTGCAATAGATCCAACCGTAGACGAGATTTACACGACCTTATACCGTATCGCCGGTGATTCTCATATCGCACAAGCACTCGCTACCGCAGCAAAGAATGGAAAAAGAGTCAATGTATTTGTCGAATTGAAAGCGCGCTTTGATGAAGCAAATAATATACATTGGGCCCGATTGATGAAAGAACAGGGGGTAAAAATTACCTATAGTATCCCCAATTTAAAAGTACACGCCAAAATAGCGCTGGTCAAACGCAAACAAGGTCGTGAAAGTGCATTGCTAGGTACAGGAAATCTAAATGAAAAAACGGCGAAGGTCTACACAGACTATTTCCTCATTACCTCAAATAAGCTATTGACCAACGAATTAAATATGTTATTCGAGTTTTTACCGGCCCGGAGAAAACCCCATAGTCCAAATGAGCTGTCTTTTAGTCATTTACTGATTGCACAGTTCAACCTCAAACATACGTTTTTATCCCTGATCGACCAGGCCATCCAAGCTGCTAAAGCCGGAGAGACAGCTACAATAAAAATTAAATTAAACAATCTTGAAGAAGAATCGTTAATCAATAAATTGTATGAAGCAAGCCGGGCAGGGGTAAAACTGCAGTTATTGGTCAGAGGAATCTGTAGGCTAAAACCACAAGTACCTGGATTGAGCGACAACATTGTCGTGAAACGGATTGTAGGACGATATTTAGAACATGGCAGAATATTTATTTTTCAATATCAAACACAAAGCAGCGTGTATCTGGGTTCTTCAGACTGGATGAACCGCAATATCTACCGACGTATAGAAACTTGCTTTCCGCTGCTGAATCTGACATTAGCCCATCAAATACAGGAACTGTTCGATATTCAGTTTGCGGACGACACCGAAGCAACTTTGCTGGATGAACATGGGCAAAATCAGGCAATAGAAACACAACAGAAGAATGTTTCGCAGCAACAAATCCTTAATTATTTGAAAGGCAAAATGAAACAATAGGACTATTCAGCAGGGCATCTCATAAAAGCATGACCAGCCTGAAAGCCCAACAAAATAATCATTGCACGTAAGCTCATTCAGAAATCTGATGACTTCATCAATTTAAATTTAATCATATAATGATGAAAAACCCGACGATATTGACAACTATGGCATTAGGCTTAGCCTCCGCTATTTTTCTCGCCTGCAACCCGAATAATACAGCCAAGGAAAATAGCAACAAGCTCGCTCATGTTCAAGCTGAAAAACCGCAACAAATACCCTATACATTATCTTCGGGCATAAAAATGAGTTTGCCAGACGAATTGTTAGAAATATCCGGAATAGCCTTCCTCGCGGGACAGGATGACGATATTTATGCCATCCAAGACGAGCAGGGCTTTCTTTATAAATTTAACCAACCGACACAAAAAGTCACGTTCAACCCTTTCGGAAAAGATGGCGACTATGAGGATATCTCGATAAGCAATACACATTTCTTTATCTTAAAGAGCAATGGCAGCATCTATTCCTTTCCGATTGCCGAAAAGGACGATATAAAAAACGTTGTTGAACAGAAAAATTTACTCCCAAAAGGAGAGTACGAGGGACTTTTTGTTGACCGCGAAAGTAACCAGGCATACGTATTATGTAAAGAATGCAAGGTCGATAGAAAACAACCGCAAACCTCTGGCTATGTCTTTTCAATTGACGAGCATGGTCAATTTCAGCCGAAAGGAGAATTTGCCATCCAGCTTGATCAACTTCAGGCATTTAATGCTAAAATTAAGAAAACGTTCAAACCCTCCGCGTTAGCTAAAAAAGCAGACAGTAAGGAATGGTATATCTTATCTTCTGTAGACAAAACCCTTGTGGTAACCGATGAGAATTTTCGTGTAAAATCGCTCTCTCCATTAGATCCGAAGATCTTCCCTCAACCTGAAGGCATTAACTTTGATTCAAAATCCGATCTTTACATCAGCAGCGAAGCCGGTAATCAGGATAAAGGGATCATTTATAAATTTGAACAAAAATAGGCATGCAAAAGGTTGTACCATTCTTTCTTATTTTTCTTGCTAGTCATGTTTATTCACAACAAAAACATACACAGTCACCTGCACACCAGGGCAAGTCCTTTGCTAAAACCGTCATCAAGGACAGTGTAAGTATCGTTGCAAATGCAAAATATGGTAAAGCCAGTAAATTCAAAAAGTTCTTCCTTGGCGAAAACTACCGCAAAGAATGGGCTGCAGAAACCACCTTACCTTTGCTCCAACTTTCAACCTTATACGGGGGACTGCGTCCTGTTAAACAAGGGGGCGGGATGCAATCGGTTTCTCTACGACTTACAGATTCAAGCGGTCGGGAATGGGCACTACGATCAGTCAATAAAAGGACTGAATCCCTCATACCAGAAGAGCTACATGGCACCTTTGTACAGGATGTCTTGGACGATGCCACTAGTGCGCAGCATCCCTATTCCGCGCTTATGATCCCCGCTTTGGCAAATGCCGTGAACGTCCCACATGCCCATCCAATCATCGGTGTTGTTGCACAAGACAGCATATTGGGTGAATACGCTCCGCTTTTTGAGCATACGGTGGCTTTACTAGAAGAACGCGAACCTCTTGGTGATTCAGACAACAGCCCAAAAGCTGTACGAAAACTACAGGAAGATAACGACGATAACTTTAAGGCTAAAGCATATCTCCGTGCAAGAATGCTGGATGTACTGGTAAGCGACTGGGATCGACACGAGGATCAATGGCGTTGGTACAATGAAAATCAGGATAGCACAGATCACGATAAAGACTATATTCCTATTCCCCGCGATCGGGATCAGGCACTGCGTGTCACACAAGGTTTTCTAATGAAAGATATCTATCAGCAATTTGTCAATCCAGTCATGCAAGGTTTCACGACCGGTATTCCCGATATTCGCTATTCTTTGTTTAAATCACGCTTTTTAAATGCTCATCCGAGCAACCAGCTTCCTCACAAGGAATGGACCAAAGAGGTTAAGCAATTTGTAGCACGTCTCACAGATTCGGTATTATGGGAGTCGGTACATAGCCTGCCGCAATCGTCCATTGCTATTCGTGGAGAGCAAATTTTTAAAACACTTCAAAGCCGTCGTGATGCACTGCCCATGGCGATGGAAGAGTATTACAATTTCATTAATAACATTGTCGATATTCATCTCAGCGACAAAAACGAAAAAGTAGAAATATACAGCACAGCGAATAAAAACTTAAAAGTCAAAGTTTCGAAGATCAATAAAGATGGTAAAGTCACCAAGGCATTGATGGACAAAACCTATAAAGATTCCCTGACAAAAGAAATTCGCCTCTATCTGGCTGAAGGAAAAGACTCTGTTGTCATCGATAACGCAAATTCTCCTATAAAACTCCGAATTATTGGCGATAACACGCCAAAGACTTATGTTATCAACCAAAGCAAATCGAAAATACAGCTTTACGAAAACACCAAAAATTCCACTTTACTGGCTGAAAAGAACAAAATAAAGCTTCATTATGCACAAGATAGTACCAACACGCAATTTGTTCCTGTAAACCTGTACAATACCTGGCTTCCCCTGGTGACTGCGGGTTATAATGCTGATGACGGTTTTTCGCTGGGGCTAGGGGCTGCTTATACACATCAGCGTGGATTTAGAAAAAGTCCTTTTACCTATAAGCAACAACTTACTGTAGCAACAGCCTTCCGGACCGGAGCTTATAAAATTCACTATAGAGGCGAATGGATAGCTGTTGTCGGGGATGCGGATCTTGTTGTCGATGCGCTAGCAAAAGCTCCTGACAACACGCAGAATTTTTTCGGCGTAGGTAATAACTCGCTCTTCTTAAAGGAACAGTATGGTGCAAAATATTACAGAAGTAGATTCAATATTTTCAATGTCAATCCACAGTTAAGGTGGAAACCTTCAGCTACATTAAACTTTGCCGTAGGTCCGCATATCCAATTTTACCACTTAGATCCGATTGAAAATGAAGATCGATTTATTTTAAATCCCCAAGCTTTACATTCTTACGATAGTTTATCGATTACCAAAGACAAAGCTTTTGCAGGTATCAATGCCTTTTTAACACAAGACTCCCGTAATCGAAAGATTAACCCAAGTAAAGGGCTATATATTGAAGCCGCTTTGAATTCTTATTTTGGACTCAATCAGTACTCAAAAAACTCAGCGCAGTTAAGTGCTGCAATGACGGGTTACTTTAGCGCTTTCAATGAAGGCATTATATTCGCCAATAGAACAGGAGGGGGCACCGTTGTTGGGAACCCTACATTTTATCAATATCTATTTCTAGGCGGCCATGAAAATCTCAGGGGATTTCGCCAGTATCGATTTGCAGGTCAACAGATGCTTTACAATAACCTAGAGGCTCGTGTCAAAGTAATTGATGTCAAAAGCTATGTTCTTCCAGGTGAATTTGGACTAATGGGTATGTATGATGTTGGAAAAGTGTGGGCAAAGGGCTATAACAGCGATAAGTTTCATCAAGGTGTGGGTGGAGGCATTTATTACATCGTCGCCAATGCACTTCCTTTGCATTTTGTCATGACGAAATCCAATGAAGGCTGGTATCCCTATTTCAGCACAGGCTTCCGCTTTTAAAATTTTCGATCCATGGAGATAAAGAAAGTACAACTCACAACGGCGAAAATGGCCAATACGTATGCAAATGGCAGGCTAGACTTTGAACCATTTTTCAAATACCTGGAATCTTTTATTGAAAATGGCACTTCATCCGATGATATGATTCCTTTGTATGCGCTGGAACGCATCAAAGAAATAGAGCATCTCAACGGTAAACTCTGCAAGCATAACCTCAATGCCTATAAAGATATTCTGCAATTGATTTATAGCCTCTCCGTATCGTTGGTTGACACTGCTCCAAAAAGGTACTGGGCACTCACAACAGCCCTAGCAGAAGAAGCCTTCTATGGAACGGAAGCCTTTTTCGACCTAACTAGCCATCAGCTTGTGGAGCAAGAAATTCAAGGGAAGATGCGTACCGGAAGCCTTCTTACTAATCAAGAAAAGCTCTTTTATACCCTCATTTTCGAGCGTCTGTATGGCTTTTCTTCCAATGAAAACAGCAGCATTGTTTATCATCAACTCAATGATCAGGGGGAGATCGTGGATTATTACGATTTGGACATCGATTTCAAATTTGTTGAGATAAAGGCAAAAAAAACACTGCCTGCGCTTGATATCGGTCGTTTATCGGAAAATCCTAGTGATTCGCTTTTTGATTGGAATACCGTTATCAATACCGTTAAACTGGAAGATTTTGAGTTATCGGGCTTTAGTATTGTAACTTTCAGAAAGACCAGTACGGAACATACTTTACGCCGCATTCAGTCCATTCTCTTGGACCTTCCTACATACAATTATCACCTCTTCTTCGCTGATTTAGAAAAAATCATCACACCGCTATTAAAAGGAGCTGATACCGTATTTAGTCTATTTCCGTTATTCCAATTAAATGGGGTACCATTTTTCGATTATTCAATCACCAATAAGAGCATCTTGATTGCGGAAGCGTATACCGCAAATAAAACCTTCAAGATCAATCCTGAACTTGCGGGCTACCTAAAACATCCGCATGTTATATTTTATACCAATAATGCGACAAATGGCCTCCGAAATACCACATCCATTTTCGACGAGCGGATTGGTCGCTCGGGGGTAACGACCTATCTGTGTATTCCACTTATCCATAATCATTCCCTCTCAGGCATATTGGAAATATACAGCTATGAACAAGATCAGCTCGACAATGAGACAATGCAAGCCTTAAGTTCTTTGGTTCCGCTTTTATCACAATTATCTCAGGATATCACGCTAGAATTTAAAAAACGTATCGACGATATCATCATCAACCGGTTTACGACCATACAGCCCTCGGTTCAGTGGAAATTTAACCATATCGCAGCCCAGTACATTCAGGAACTGGAAAACGACAGTCGGGATGCGCATATCAAAGCGGTTGTATTTGAAGAAGTCTATCCGCTCTATGGTGCTGTCGATGTAAAAGACTCCACGATCATACGAAACGCCTCCATTCTGAAAGACTTTAGCTTCAAGGTCAAACAGCTCGCAATGCTTATTGATGAGCTCTCTTTAGATGGAAAGCACAAGTTGATTATGACCTTTTCAGCACGTGTTGATCAAATTACAGAATCTCTTGATCATATTTCTTTTGATGAGTCGATGGTCAAGATCATTGAGTTTTTTAGGAAAGACGTACAGCCATTTTTAGAAGAAGCCAGAAAGCAATTTCCGTCAAAAATAGAGGTGATTGAACATTATGCGAAGCATTTTTTCACCAATCGAGAAACCGGTGAATTTTATAGAAATGAATTTGAAACTTCTTTACGCCAGATCAATCAATTGATCGGTAAGGAACTAGACCATTTCAATAGCTTTATCCAGGGGAATTACCCATCGTATTTTCAAAAATTCAGGACAGACGGTATTGAATATGATATTTATATCGGCGAATCCATTACACCACAACAACCATTTAGCTACGAATTTATCAATGTATTTAGGCGTCAGCAAATTATTTCTATGGCTAGAATTGCGCTGAAAGCTTACCATACAAAGGATATTCTGCCTTTGGCTTTAGAAACAACACAATTGATTTTTATCAATCCACATAGCATTGATATCAGCTTCCGGGAAGATGAACGGAGATTTGATGTAGAGGGATCACTCAATATCCGTTATGAAATAATCAAAAAAAGGATAGACAAAATTCGGATAAAGCGAACCAAAGAACGACTTACTCAGGTCAATAAAATTGCTATCGTCTATTTATCGGATGAAATCCTGGAGGACCTTATGTTGAGTATAAAGGCAATCTACGACATGGGCATCATTGAGCATACCATCGAACATTTAAAATTGGAGGATGTACAGGGAATCGCGGGTTTGAAAGCTATTCGCCTTTCGGTGAATTTAAACTATCAAGATTTCTCCTAAATTTGTCCAATAAAGGGAAGTTTATCCCCATTGGTGTTAAGCGATATGGGCTACCGTCAACTGGAGATTTTAATATAATGATTTAAAAAGGATTACCATGATTACTGATGCCAACTATTTTTATCTAAGCGATTTGCTTGGCACCTTATTTTTTGCAATATCAGGCACGCTGTCGGCAAAACGTAAAGATATTGATATTTTTGGGGCAGCCTTTTTAGGCTTTGTGACAGCCATTGGCGGTGGATCGATGCGGGATGTATTTTTGAATCTGCGCCCAGTATGGGTCAATGATAGCAATTACCTCATTGCTATTTTCCTCGGAATTTTAATTGCCATTGTCTTCAACAAACAGTTGTATGGTTATTATCGCACGCTGACACTTTTTGATGCCATCGGAATTAGCTTTTTTACTATCCTAGGGGTACAAAAATCACTCAATTACGAAAGCAATACCTATGCTGCCATTATCTTTGGAATGTTCACCGCGGTATGTGGGGGGATGACGCGCGATGTCTTACTCAACGAAACCCCCTTAATCTTTAAAAAAGAAGTATATGCTACGGCCTGTTTAGGTGGAGGTCTCACATATATCTTGCTGGTGCATCTCGATTTTGATCTTTCTTGGGCAGCCTTTATTGGGGCTGCTGTTGTATTTTTAATACGAATGACAGCCGTTAAATATCGTCTATATTTACCTCGGTTGGATTGAGGAATGTTCTTCTTCGCGCATGAAATTTCTATAACACGCTCTACTGGATGACCGATTCGATCTCAAAAATAGATTAAAAGGATGGATCAGTAGGTAGAACACGGATATTCTTGATCTCCAACCAATTTTATGCCGAAGAAGCCGCAAAAAAAAGCGTTAGTATGAACTAACGCTTTTTCTTTTGCTGTGGAAATTTCATTTTATAACCAACGCGAATATTTCCTTTCGCGATAGCATCTAATCGCCCCTTAAGCATCGTTTTCTTCAAGGCACTCAATTTGTCGGTAAATAGTTTACCTTCAATATGATCATATTCGTGTTGTACCACACGGGCAGCCAAACCTGTTAAGTCTACTTCATGTTCTTCAAAGTTCTCATCCAAGTAATTGATGCGAATATTTCTGTGACGCAATACGTCCTCATTAATATCTGGGATACTCAGGCATCCTTCACCGAAAGCCCATTTCTCACCAGACTCTTCAACCATGATGGGATTGATGAAAACTTTTTTGAACGATTGGAGTACATCTTTGTTTTCTTCATCATCTTCTGCGAAAGGAGTTGCGTCGATAACGAACATCCGTATAGGCAAACCAACCTGTGGAGCTGCCAAACCAACACCATGAGCTGCATACATGGTATCGAACATATCATCAATCAATTTCTTTAAATCTGGATAGTCTTCATCTATTTCCTCAGCGACCTTTCTTAATACAGGATCGCCATACGCCACTATCGGAAGTTTCATATGTATTATAATTATTTATAAGTGCCGATACTCATTGCTATACCTGAGTTCGTTACACGTTGTTTGCTTTTAAAGATCACTAGGCACCTGTTGTAATTTTAGCACGATTTTATTTCAGATCATGTCAGGCTAATTGCTCAGCCTGAGTCATTGTACTATTTTAACAAGGATACCCTGTAGCACCATTATATTTTTCGGTACAAAGGTACGGATAATTATTAAAAGTGAATATTTCGTCAAAACTTCCATAAAAGTTACTTTTGTTTTATGGATCCTTCGTTTTTAAATTTGTCAACGCAGTTCAAGCTTAGGCTAGAGCAGGCCCTTGAAGTCCCATTAGGGCTTTGCCAGGATGATGGATTTATACAAATATACTCTCCGGAATTAGCAATTAACATTTTACTATACCCTCATAACAAATCCGTTAGACGTGATACTTCCGACCCTTGCATTCATATCGATGAGGACCGATTAATAACAAAGTTTGATTTGATCGTCAGACGCATTGTTGCTAGAACAAAAAATGACAAACGCATTTACGCACGCAATACTGTAGTCGCCCGGATCGACAAAAGAACGAGTTTACAGTTCCTCGTGGAACATCATTTACAAACCGCTCTTCCCGGCAAGTATCGTTATGGCCTTTATGAACAGGGAGAGCTTGTCGCGGTCGCGGTATTCTCTGGAGGACGCCGAATGCTGGATAAAGATGAAAACTATCGCTCATTTGAATTATTACGCTTTTGTAATAAAACAGGTATTAATGTTATAGGAGGCCTAAGCAAATTAATTAAAGCCTTTTGTAGCGATTTCTCGCCAGGAGACATTATGACTTTCACCGATCGTGACTGGAGCCAACACTCTTCGCTCGAAAAAATTGGGTTTGTTGCCAAAGAAATTACGACACCGATTAACTTTTGGATCACGGGAACAAAGCGGTATACCTATCGAAATACAGATGAATTAAAAGCGCTTAGGGAGCAGTTCCCTCATGGCTTTCCCAAAGAAAATATGGGTAGCATCAAGATGATTTTATACATAAAATAAGCTAAATTGTGTATATTGTACACTGTAAAAGTTTGAAAAATAAATAATCAAAAATAATAACGTTATGAAGAGAAAACTTCGCATGGGTATGGTTGGAGGCGGAAACGACGCCTTTATTGGCGCTGTACACCGTATTGCTGCTTTTATGGATGGCAAGATTGAACTGGTTTGTGGTGCATTTAGTATTGATCCACAGATTTCAAAACAATCTGGAGAAGACTTATTTGTAGCTCCTGAGCGTGTCTATCTAAACTATGAAGAGATGATCGAAAAAGAATCTTTGCTTCCCGAAGGCGAACGCATGGATTTTGTAACGATCGTAACACCCAATTTTTTACATTTTGCTCCCGCTAAATTAGCGCTAGAAAAAGGTTTTGATGTTGTCGTTGAAAAACCAATGACAGTATCTGTTGAAGAAGCAAAAGAATTACAAGAAACCGTAGAACGTACTGGTCGTACGCTGTGCCTTACCCATACGTATTCAGGCTACCCAATGGTTAAACAAGCCAAAGCAATGGTCAAAGAAGGTCACTTCGGTAAGATCAGAAAGATTGTTGTTGAGTATCCACAAGGTTGGTTAAGTCGTTTAACGGAACGCGAGGGGAATGCTGGAGCCGCTTGGCGTGCAGATCCGAAACGCTCGGGTAAATCGTTGGTTATGGGTGATATCGGTACCCATGCTGCGCATTTAGCGGAATATGTGTCGGGCTTAAAAATCCAAGAACTATGTGCAGACCTAACAACATTTGTTGAAGGCCGTCTATTGGATGACGATGGGTCGGTGCTTTTGCGTTTCGAAAATGGTGCTAAAGGTGTATTGATGGCTTCGCAAATTTCAGCCGGAGAAGAAAATGCTGTTCGTATACGTATCTATGGTGAAAAAGGTGGATTGGAATGGGCGAATGAGGATCCGAACAATTTAATTATCAAAATGCTTGATCAGCCTCGTCAGCTTTATCGCACAGGCAATGCTTACGCAGCGCCTTATACGTTGAGTTCGTTTGCAACACATAATACCCGTGTACCAGCGGGTCACCCTGAAGGGCTATTAGAATCATTTGCAAATATCTACCGTAATTTTGCGGCAACAGTTACAGCAAAACGTGAAGGAAAAACTCCTACAGCTGAACAACAGGATTTTCCAACAGTTTACGATGGCGTAAGAGGCATGGCTTTTATCGATACTGTCGTAAAAAATAACGAAGGAACAGAAAAATGGACTAAATTTGTTCTGTGATAGACAGATTAAAATATACACTTTCTCTTTTGGAACAGCAAACCGTTCCAAAAGAGAAAGTTATCGTTATCTTAGGGCCTACAGCTTCTGGAAAAACGAAACTGGCCGTCCAACTGGCCCAACACATTGATGCTGAAATCATCAGTGCTGATTCCCGCCAAATCTATCGAAGGATGGACATCGGTACGGGAAAAGACCTATCGGAATACCAAGATATTCCCTATCATCTTATCGACATTCATGAACCGGGAAAACGCTACAATCTCGGAAATTTTATTGCTGACTTCCGTCAAGCCCAACAATCCATTCTAGAAAAGGGAAAACATACCATCTTATGTGGTGGTACAGGTTTATATATTCAAAGTGTAATCCAAGAAAATCCCTATGCGCTGATCCCATCAATCGAAGGCTTCAAGGAATCATTACTTGCATATCCAGAGACGGAGCTGTTAGCGCGTCTTCAGGAATATACGCTACCTGTGAACTTTCAAATCGATCTTTCGACCAAAAAACGTATAATCCGGGCAATAGAAATATTAGCGTTTTTAGAGAATCATCCCGATCACATCGTCCAGCAACAAGCAGTAGATAGCATTGTTATCGGATTAAATCCCCCGTTGGAAATCAGACGCGAACACATTAGTCAAAGATTAAAACAACGATTGAATGAAGGCTTCTTAGAAGAAGTGTGCGGGCTCTTGACAGAAGGTATTACACACGAGCAACTTCAATACTATGGTTTGGAGTATAAATATGCGTCACTCCATCTCCTTGGACAGCTCGATTATCCTGCTTTTACCACAAAACTGGAGACAGAAATACATCGCTATGCCAAAAGACAAATGACTTACTTCCGCAAAATGGAAAAAGACGGCATAATTATCCATTGGGTATAAACAATACAATGATATAAAAACAAAAAAGGGTTAGTATCACTACTAACCCTTTTCGTTAATCTCTTTCTATTATAACTTGATTTCTTCATCCTTCGCATTGAAGAAATGGAATTCAGTTAGATAATATGACGTCATTGGATTTACTTTAATCCATTTTCCGTACTTCATGAACCATTTCATTCTTTTAGAAATCAAACCAGACTTAATGTAGGCGTCTATATAAGGGTGAACACATAAGGTCACCTTCTTTTCGTTCTGTTCTTGAAGAATAAAGCTCAAATTATTTTCAATATCATCCATGAGAACAATACTTGATCGGATTTCACCTGTACCATCACAAGCCGGACATTTTTCGTTTGTGACGATATTCATTTCAGGTCTAACGCGCTGACGTGTAATTTGAACCAATCCAAATTTACTTGGAGGCAAAATTGTATGTCTCGCTCTATCCGCTACCATACATTCTTTTAAGAACGTATACAACTCTTTTCGATGATTGGGTTTATGCATATCGATAAAATCGATGACTACAATTCCGCCCATATCACGCAAACGCAGCTGACGCGCAATTTCTTTTGCTGCTTCCATATTGACCAGCAATGCATTGTCTTCCTGATTCTCCTTATTAGCAGAACGGTTACCACTGTTGACATCAATGACATGCAAGGCTTCGGTATGCTCTATAACGAGGTACGCACCGCCCGGCAATGTTACAGTTTTGCCAAAAGCTGCCTTGATTTGCTTTTCAACTCCGAAATGATCAAAAATTGGCTCTTTATGTTTATAAAGTTTGACAATTTTCTCCAAGTCTGGAGATATATCGTGTATATATGATTTTGTTTCTTCGAAGATCGAAGGATCATTAACATAAATATGCGAAAACTCGTCTGTCAAAATATCTCGTAGAATAGTGGATGCACGATCCATTTCGCCAAGAACCTTTTGAGGCGGTTCAGCATTACGAAGACGTTTGGTAAATAGCTCCCATTTTGAGATCAGGTCCAATAAGTCACGTTGTAGTTCTTCAACACCCTTACCCTCGGAAACTGTGCGAATGATAACACCAAAATTAGCTGGCTTAATTCCTTCGACAATCTTTTTTAGGCGATTGCGTTCATTACTACCTTTGATACGCTTGGAAATGGAAACAGTACTTGAGAAAGGTACCAAAACGACAAAACGACCCGCTATTGAAAGGTCTGAACTCAGACGCGGTCCTTTTGTTGAAATGGGTTCTTTGGCGATTTGTACTGGCACGAGCATATTTTTGCTCAAGACATCAGAGATCTTACCAGCTTTATCGATATCCTTTTCAAGTTTTAAACTATTGAGCAGTTTCTCTTGATAACTGCCATTCTTCACTATACGCGTAAGCTTTAGCAAAGATTGAACTTGAGGACCCAGATCTAAATAATGTAGAAAAGCATCCTTTTCGTAGCCTACATCCACGAAAGCTGCATTAAGCCCAGGCATAATTCGCTTAATACGTCCGAGATAGATATCTCCAACGGCGAAGTTATTATTTGCGGGCTCGCGGTTAAGTTCAACAAGCTGCTTATCTTGTAGTAAAGCAATAGTTACCCCTTTATCAGGAGTTGAATCGATAATTAATTCCTTTACCAAAAGCTACTCATTTTTGATACCTATGCAATATCCTATCGCAATCTTGGGTATCCGATTAAACATTTAAAGAACGTTGTTACGAAAAAAACAATCTACATCCCCTTCACAGACATGTAGATCGTTTCGTAAAGCTATCTCAGCAAAATGGGCCAAGATGTTTAAAAGCTTATCACAAGACTATTTTTTCTTGTGTCTATTTTTTCTTAAACGTTTTTTACGTTTGTGAGTAGCCATCTTGTGTCTTTTTCTTTTTTTTCCGCTTGGCATAGCTAAATTTTTTAATGATTATAAAATAATAAATTAATTACTTGCTCAATTCCGCGATCTTTCGATCGATGAATTGTGATAGGGAAGGATCGGCTGCCAGTTCCTTACTTTTTTGAAAAGCTGTAACGGCTTCCTTTTTCATCCCAATATTTTCATAGCCTGTGGCTAAGTAAAAGTATGACTCAGCATCGGGTTTTTGATCGATAACGGTCTTAAAACGCTCGATGGCTTTGTCAAACTGACGGGATTGTAATGAAAACAATCCCAAAGTTTTGTTTGCTTCTAAGTTTTTAGGATCGGCAGCAACGACTTCTCGCAATAAGGCAATACCTGCCATAGGGTTGTTCGTTCCTGATACCATTGCGGCACCCAATCCTGTTTTTGCATCCAAACTACTTGTATTCGCTTTTAACGCAGCCTCATATGCATGAATAGCATTTTGATTCAACGCTTGGGCTAAAGTAGAATCCTGCAAATTTGTATAAGCGGCACGATAAGCATTACCTGCTTTCAACCAATATTCAAACTTCGGTGAAACCTTTGCCATTTCCTCATAGATGAAAGCCTGAGGGGCTGGTTTTGCGACATCATCCCACTTATTTGCCAACTGTTGCAACAGCTTTATCTTATCCTCTCCAGAAGCTTTTGCAACTTGGCCCTCAATATCGGAAATTTCTTTGACTAAACTAGCATCTAAACCTTGTTTTGTCATCGAAGATATATTTTCCAAATTTACTTCATTGGAAGGCTTCGACTCAGATGCTGCAGCAGTTTGTTTTTCTTTGTTCACCAAACCTTTAATAGGCTGTGCTAAAAGCACAGCAACCAAGGCTACTACTGATCCTATTACTATTATCTGTTTGGTTTTTGCCATTTTAATCTATTTTAAAGATTATTTATTGCCATTCTTTACTTTCTCTACGAAAATTTTAGCTGGCTTGAAACTAGGAACAAAGTGTTCAGGGATAATGATTGCTGTATTTTTTGAAATGTTTCTTGCAGTCTTCTCAGCTCTTTTTTTGACTACGAAGCTACCAAAACCTCTTACATATACATTTTCTCCTCCGATCATTGCGTTTTTGACAACTTTAAAGAACGCCTCTACGGTTTCTTGAACATCTACCTTCTCTAAGCCAGTTTTGGTAGAGATTTCTGCAATAATTTCTGCTTTAGTCATATCTATTTTACTGTAATTATTTATTTTTCAACCCTTAAGCCAACTAATGTTTGGGGATGCAAAAGTATTGTTTTAAAATGAGTAATGGAAATTATTTAAATACTTTTTTGATAAATAAGCTTCCAAAAGCCAAACATTTACAATCAATTAACGAGACATTCCGTCCAACCAACCATTAAATAGACATCAAAAATAAAAACAATTATCTAATTTACAAGATGTTGACTTATTACTTGTCATATAAAAATCAATATATGCCAATGACATGACTTAGCTGGTCCAAATCTGCTTTGGTATGGTGCGCGTTTACCACAATCCGATTTAATAGGGGGTCTGTAGCGAGGGGATAAGGAAAACTTGAAACCAGTATTCCAGCATTCATCAGCCTCGCATAAAGGCCCGTATCCGTTGAAGAAAAGACCGGAAAATCAGCAACAGCGTTTAATCCAGACTCCATATGTGCTTTGAAGGAATCAATATTATATTGCAGTTTTTCGAACTGCTGTAGATAGATCTGCTCTCCATGAACAAATGCATATAAGCCCGCTGGTGAACTTGGAGAAGCCCCTGTATAAAAGTTTGATCGCTTGAGATACTTGATCCGTTCCCCATCGGCCAAAATCAATCCAGCATCTGTTGCCAGGCCTTTTGCCAAGGATGCGACGACGATCAGTTCGATATTAGTTTGCTGAAAACTACTTTTATCCAATGAAATGCTATTCTTGCGCAAAACTCCTATTCCGTGAGAATCGTCCAAGAGCAGTATAATCTTTTTGTCCGGATCAATACGATTGAAAACAGTGAAATCGTACAATTCTGGCCGCATATTGTCCAAGCTGTTGCTAACGATGATAAATGATGTTTGGGCTGAATGATTGATATACTCGATCGTTGCATTGGCCCACTCAACAAAATGCCCAGTTGCGACGGGCTTCTTATCTAGCCATAAAGAAGGGTGACAAGCGGGAGCATACAATACTTCTCCTTCGGTCGCCAAGGTTCTTACAAGAAATTGTGTTGCCAGATAACCACTTGAGAGCAACAGGCTTGCTTCAAAACCAAAACGCTTTGCTGCATATTCTTCGGCTTGATCAAATATGGCCTGTTGCACATTATTATTTCGGGAAGTGCCGTTGTTGATACCATACCGCTGTATACCTTCTATGAAAATAGAAGCATATGCTTTATCTGTTGCCAGCCCTAGATAGGAAGTTCCACCAAAAAAAAGATATTCCTTACCGCCGACCACAATAACGCGACCTGTTGGTTGTTCTAAATGCGTAAAATTATTCATCTATGTATAGCCGATTCATTTAATTAGTGGGTCAATACTTCAGGGTTAGCGATATGCTGTGGATCGCCCCCGGAAAAGGCTACAATATTCTCAAAAGCAAGTCTAAATAATTGTTCGTAACCATTTTTCTCCACATAACCAATATGTGGCGTACAAAGTACATTTGGCAGCTGCAATAATGGATAGTTCGGGTCAAAGATTGGTTCGGACTCATAGACATCTACCGCAGCCATCCCTGGAACACCTGTCTCGAGCGCGGTCAATAGTGCCCCCTCTTCAACCAACTCAGCACGAGAGGTGTTGACAAAAAGCGCTGTCGGCTTCATAGACCGGAGATCTTCGAGCTTTACGATACCTCGCGTCTCAGGCACTAACCTAAGATGTAGAGTAACAACATCTGAAAAATGAAAAAAATCGGATTTATTGGCAGCAGCTAAAAAACCATCTCTTACAGCTTCTTCTCGGGAATTTTCGCTTCCCCAAACAATTACTTGGGCACCAAAAGCACGTGCATATTGCGCTATTCGCTTCCCTATTTTTCCATAGCTCCATACCCCTATTGTTTTCCCGGCGACACAATCTCCTATATTCGTTTGCCATAGGCCTTTGTCCATATCTGAAAGAGCCTTAGGTAAACCACGGAGGGCATTCATGATCAAAAGCCAGGTCAATTCAGCCGGAGCAACAGGAGAGCCCATACTTTCAGCAACAGCCACATGGAAACGGCTACAAACAGCCAAATCCAAATGGTTTGAAATTTTGCCCGTCTGGCTAATTAGCTTTAGCTTGGGAAGCTGAGACAACAGGTCTTCTGTAATCCGCGTCCGTTCTCTGATGAGCACTAGCGCTTCCGTATCGCTCAATTTTTCGGCCAGTAAAGCCGGATCTGAATAGGACTGTTTCAATATTTGGACATCGTGACCATCAAGAATTTTGAAACAGTCCAACTTTCGGACAGCGTCTTGATAGTCATCTAAAATGGTTATTCGCATTTTTCCTGACTTAATTTTAAACTCTTATTTTCAATATCAAACGAGAGTAAAATGACTTTTATATCCGCTATAAGTACGTCGCATATAAAAGCAATTTTTCGCATTCTCCACTTTCCATTGCGGAACTTAATTATGGAGGAAATTTTGTTTTTCGATATCAATTTACAGCATAAAGTTGGAATCCTGCAATTCGTCATGATATTTTGACATTCCATCCACTCTTTTTCACAGGACCACTTACAGCCGCTGATATTTGAATAAAATTAAAGAAAAATGAAGCTGTTATTAACCTTACTATTTTTAAGTATTACCATCGTATCTGCGCAGTCCATCTTGAGAGGGAAAGTGCTGGGCAAAAACGGCAAACCTATATATTTAGCCAATGTTTATATTGAAGGCACCTATGATGGTGGCACCACCGATTCCCTTGGAAATTTCGTGTTTGAGACCAGTGAACAAGGTACTAAAATCATTAAAGCGTCTGTCGTGGGCCTCCCAACATATAACAGGCCTATCCAGCTACCTCAAAAAGAATTGCTGATTATTCAAATGCAAGAAAGCGAGAATCGCTTACAGGAAGTCACGATTCAGGCAGGGGTTCTACAAGCCAATAGCTCCGGAAAAAACACGGTAATGAGTCCATTGGATATTGTCACTACAGCAGGCAGCATGGGAAACATCATCAGCGCACTGGCAACATTGCCCGGAGCACAGGTTGGGGGCGAGAACGGACGTCTTATGGTTCACGGTGGAGATGCTTCCGAAACACAGACCTACATCAATGGAATCAGAGTAGCCCAACCTTACACCGCAACACCAAACGAAGTTCCTGTAAGGGGCAGGTTTTCGCCCATGCTCTTTAAAGGCGTGAATTTCTCTACAGGCGGCTATTCTGCAGAATTTGGTAATGCGCTGTCCAGCATTCTAGCGCTAAACACCGAAAATACCATAGAGCAGTCCAAAACAGAGCTTTCGCTATCTTCTGTTGGATTAGGGCTAGGACATACCTTACAATGGGGCAAAAACTCTCTTACCTTCAACAGCAGCTATACAAACTTAAAACCCTATTCCAAAATTATTACACCAGATATAAAATGGACGAAACCCTATGAAAACGCTTCTGGAGAAATGATCTATCGCCATCAGTTTAAAGAAGGTTTTCTAAATATTTATGGGGCTTACAATTTTGAAAATATGGGACTTTACCAAGCGGACATCAATTATGAGCAACCCGTAACATTGAAAAAGAAATCCAACAATGCCTACGCCAACATCAGCTACAGTCAGAATTTGGGGAACCGATGGACACTCCAGTCTGGTATTGGCCTAGGTTACCTGACCGATAAGCTGCATTACGATGACGTTTACCTCCTTAATGAAGAAAAGAGTCTTCACTTAAAAGGAACGCTAAGTAAGATCTGGAACAATAAGATTAAAAGTATCGGAGGAATAGAATATTTCGACACGAATTATCAAGAAGAATATCACCGACAAACCCTTGGCTATAGCTATGGTTATCATAGCAAGATGACCGCTGTATTTACGGAAACTACCTTCGGCATCCTCCCGAACTTAATAGGGAAGATCGGCTTACGAGAAACTTCCTCCAATTTGCAGGCGAAGAGCACGTTAGAACCGAGGGCTTCGCTGGGCTATGCATTAAATAAATATACGCAGCTATCACTTGCTTATGGGAACTTCCATCAGCAGACGCCAACACCGCTGTTAAAATATGCTCCACAACTTGACTGGATGGAGGCCAATCATTATATCGCAAATTATTTCTATTCGCGTGGCGGGCACTTACTTCGCTTAGAAGCCTATCACAAAGAATATAACAAGTTGGCAAAATACAACAGTATAACTCCAAAATATGACAGCCAATATGACAATAACGGAAGCGGTAAGGTCAAAGGCTTTGACTTATTTTATAAAAACAGCAGCAGCATCAAAAACCTCCAATACTGGATTTCATATTCCTATACGGACAGTAAGAGAAATGAAGCGAATTATCCGACGACAGTCACTCCCCCTTATGTTTACAAACACAGTTTCTATATCGTTGGAAAATACTGGCTATCAAGCCTACGTTCACAGCTCAGTTTGACAAATTCGTTTGTATCCGGCAGAAATTACAATGATCCCAACCAAACAGTATTCATGAATGGCCATACAAAAGGTTACAATAGTCTGTCTATGAGTTGGTCGTTTCTTTACAGCCAGCAAAAAATTATCCATTTCTCCGTCAGTAATGTTCTTGGCGCTAGTCCAATTTATGGGTATCAATATGCAGACCGGCCAAATTCACAAGGAATCTACGACCGTAGACCGATTGTCCCTACTGCCAAACGCTTTGTATTTCTAGGCTATTTTTGGACAATCAGTAAAAATGAAAAAGATAATCAATTGGACAATCTATAATAAACATCAACTCATCATCGAAATACGTCGGTCCATCCAAAATTATTTCTGTTTGTAGAGAAGTATTACCAACTTCAATATCATTCAATATCAGATACATCAAACACAACAACAATAACTTAGAAAAATATTTACTACTAAAAACGAAAGATCATGAAATCATTTATTATCGCCCTCATCTGCCTTATAAGCGGCAGCACATTTGCACAAAGCAATTTTGAAAAAAGTATGGGACAAGCCATGAGCCTATGGCAATCGGGTGAGACGCAGAAAGCGGCCGCTCTTTTAGAACGTATTTCACAGGCAGAAAAGGACAATTGGATTCCTGCCTATTATCAGGCCATGGTACTGACAACAGCATCCTTCAGGGAGAAAAATAAAGAGACACAGACAAAATATATACAGTCTGCAGAAGAAATACTAAACAATAGCGCCCAGGACAATAATTCAGAATGGCTTGTGCTGAGAGCGATGAACCAAACGGCATTGATGATTACAGATCCGATGACAAAAGCCAAAGAGCTTTCACCTAAGATTATAGGTCTATATAAAAAAGCCATCACCCTTGCGCCAAATAATCCACGAGCGGTATTGGGATTAGCGGAATTCCAAATAAACGCAAAAAAATATTTCAATCAGGATACCAGCAAAGAATGTGAGGATGTCAAGAAAGCACTATCTTTATTCGGTGAAGAGAAAACTACTACACCATTCGCACCCTCATGGGGCAAAGATCGGGCAGAACAGTTGATAAAAGAATGCAAATAACATTTTGTGAAGAAAGCACCATTTAAAGCTATTATACAAGCATTACTTGCAAGCTTGGTCATAACCATCTATTTTGTGGTTGTGGCCAAACTTGACCACAATGATGTCCCTTGGATATCCATCATCTTTCATCCTAATATGGTCAGAGGTTTACTATACGGATTTTTTCTCTTTCTAGGTCATAGCTATCTATCGAAATGGGTCGGGAGCAAATACCCAAGCAGTAAAGATTTTGGGAAAAAGATGATTGTTTTTTACAGTGTCAGTTTCTTCTTGACCATACTGGTCGTTTTTATTGTCAATGCATTTTTTTCCGGACTGTTTAACCCCGGTATTACCCAAAATTTCCCACAACGTTTCCACCAGTTTATTCACCAACAACGTATTGCATATTATTTTCAAACTGCGATGATATCTTGGTGCATTTCGATGATTTTTTTTGGATTCTATTTCTATAAAAGATTCAAAGATTATCAAATCAAAGAATCTCATCAGGAAAAACAGCAAATAACAGCACAATTTGAGTCGCTCAAAAATCAACTCGATCCACATTTTTTGTTCAACAGCCTGAATGTATTGAATGGATTAATTGAAGAAAGCCCCAAAAAGGCCAGTATGTTTACCACGGATCTTTCTAAGATATATCGCTATGTATTGGAGCAAAAAGACAAAAGCCTCGTCTCTTTACAGGATGAGCTTACTTTTTCAAAGGCCTATTTAAACCTCTTGAGTCTACGCTTCGAAACCGGTATACAGATCGATTTACAGATCAATGCGGAACAACATACTGGTTTTATATTACCCCTTTCCCTTCAATTACTGATCGAAAATGCAATCAAACACAATATTATTTCGGTTAAGAAGCCTCTTTTATTGAAGATTTATAGAAAAAATAATTACCTCTATGTTGAAAACACTCTTCAAAAGAAGAAAGTGCTCCATGATCATTCGGGAATCGGTCTGAAAAATATTCAGGAACGTTATGCTATACTGTCCAATCTATCTGTGCATCTTCAGGAAACTGATATTTTATTTTCTGTTGGACTGCCCATTATCAATGAAATAGTCTCTTAAAAGCAACCTGTTCTTAAATAAACATGCGAGGCCTAATAGCAGCAAAAAACAATAGCTAAGGCGCAACGATGCTCAATAAATTAACAATACAACGGTCTGATGATCGATAAGCATGCAAAAAAAGCAATGAAAATAGTAATTATAGAAGACGAACTCCCATCGGCGAGATTGCTCCGAAGAAAACTTGAGGATCTTGGTTATACAGTATCTGCTGTACTGCAGACTGTGGAAGAATCTATCGAATGGTTTATGTCAAATACTGAACCTGATCTACTGTTCTTGGATATTCAGCTTGCCGATGGGATTTCATTTGACATCCTTGAGCAGGTGAAGCCTAATTCGGCCATTATTTTTACCACCGCATACGATGAATATATGTTGCGGGCATTTAAACAAAATAGCATCGATTACCTCCTTAAGCCGATTGAAGATGAAGAGCTGAAAAATGCTATTGAAAAATTCCGTCAATTAAGACACCCAAAGCCACAGCTCGATCTGGCATCTTTTGAAGCTTTATTTAGAAACACCGTCCAAACATATAAGGAACGCTTTACCATCAAAATAGGCCAAAACCTAAAAGTAGTGACCACCCAGCAAATCGAATGTATTTACAGCGAAAACAAGGGCACTTACCTTTATACCAATGAAAAGGGAAACTATCTTTTGGACCAAACATTGGATGCGCTGATGCCACAACTATCTCCTAAGGATTTCTTTAGGATCAACCGAAGCACTATAGTTCAATTTGATGCCATCAAGAATATTGCTGTACACTCTAACGCCCGGTTAAAAATATACCTTAAGCATTATGAATCGGATGAGCTTATTGTTTCACGGGAGAAAGTCACGGCTTTCAAAAATTGGCTTGACAATTAGTCTAGTCGTTCCTTAAAAGTACTTTAGCACAATTACTTTACAAGCGAAATAGACTATCATAAAAAATGGTCCTGTCAAGTTTAGCTTTTGGAAGGTAAATCAAGCGAAGGGTGATTCATGAATCTAAGCTACATATTGATTCGATAATTTAGCGGAATACTAAATCGAAGAGACACCGCGAACCCCTTTATCGGATTGTAATCTTTTTTTTCATTGATGGAAAATCCATAACCAAAGTCGATATCCACCAATGTGGCCAAACTCACTCCAACTTTGGGCGTAAAGGTATACGGAGTAAGCTCCGCACGAACAAAGGGAGTTAAGACATATGTTTGAGGATAATACGTTACTGCAGCCTCAGGTATCACGGCAAACTTCTTTTGTGTCCAAGTAAAGTTGGCTGTGGCATCTGCTCGGAGAATATGATCTTCTATAAAAGGGAATGCGAAATAAGCACCCGTTTTTATTATATTCCCTTTTTGAAACTGGTAGCTTAACGTCGGACCGATTAAGTGGTCTTGCGCTTTCAGGTTGCTAACTATAGCTAACAACACAACAAGTGACCCCAGGAGTTTATAAATCGTCTTACTGCGCATTTTTCAATTAATAAATATGAAAATTGAGCGGAATATTTACCCCTACTGAAACGGTAATTCCGTCAATCGGCTTAAAATTTTTCTTAGTATTGTAATCAAATCCATAACCTATTCCCAGATCCACAATAGAGAATAGACTGGCACCAACTTTTGGCGTTATGGTATAAGGTGTTAACTCTGCTTTTACAAAAGGAAAAACAACAAAATCATTTAGATAATAGGTAAACCCCAGCTCTGGAATAACAGTCGTTTTACCTTGCATCCAGCTGAAATTGGCTCCGGCATCAATTTTCATATATTGAAAATCATTAGGTGCAAATAACCCCCAGCCCGAAACTTTCAGGAAATTACCACTTTGATACTGATACCCTACTGACGGACCCCAAATCCATTTATTATGCTGTTTCCATGGCTTATCTTGTGCCATAGACAACGTGGAAAAGAGAAGAAGGATAGTAAATAACGATAATATTCTTAGTTTCATCCAGCTAAATTACAAACTATAATCTATTTTATGGAATACAACAGGTGCATGCCAGAATAGTTTTACTTAAAACAGAAAAACAATAAATATATACGCCCGCAGTAAACCAATAAAAGTATGGTTTGTGCCTGTTTAATGGGATAATATCTTGATTCTGATAAATTGTGATCTTTCGTTCAGCGATCCTTCTTCACCCCAGTAACCGTCTACATGGTTGGCAGCAGTATAGATACAACCGTCCTTGCCCCAGAACATTAACTCTTCTTTCCAGGTTGGCATCCACTCTTTAAAACTGATAAAAACGAAAGGAGTCACCTTTCCCTGTTTCACGTGGAAGAGCTGCAGGTCGCCCGTCGATTCATAGGGGTCGGCGTGCAAGGTCATTAGGTATTTTTTATCGGCAGAGAAGAATGGATAATCCCCACATTCCACAATAAGATGACCATCCTGTTTATCAAAAAGCCGCACATCAGCACTTTCCCAATAATTCCCATCAACAGCAAAAGCATTTAAAAAATCGTAATGCCCTTTATAAGAATAGCTGGCTTCTAATTCATTATCGATATCCTTATCCTTAAATGTTAGCTTTTTCCCATTTGTCAACGGCAATTCCAAAATCTTTCCATTTTTCGGATAAGACAGGGTATCCTTGATCAAGTAGTTTTTAGCCGTATTCCGAGCGGCTAAGAACGTTTGCTCATCAATCAATTCTAGCTGGAGATACTTATCTAAAGAATGCCCATTTTCGTAATGCATTTCTTTACCATTTATCGTCAATGAAACGATTGAATTTAAATCTTTGGGTGAGATTGTAATTTTATCTTGTTTCCCCAGCTTGGACTTCGCTACATAGACCTTTTCCCATCGCGTTACATCACCTTTTTCGCCATTGTTCCCGCTATAATCGCGCTGGATACGATCCATAACGGCAATCCATTCTCCTTCTTCACCGATCACATCGAGCTTGGTACCATAGGGATATCTTCCTAATAGCGGGGCAGCCTTATCCGCGCCTTGTCTAAGCTCGGCTCCAGCTCGATCAACAACATAGGTATTTTTTAAAACCTTCGTCTTGTCAAAGTCAATTGGCAAAGGAGGAAATTTAGCAGCAGCCATCGTATCCTTCACAGCGACTGTTTTAAGTTCAGCAGAATCCTTTAAATCCGAACCGTTGACTTTTGTATTGTGTCCACAGCTCAAGATTCCCATGGATAATGTCGCTCCTAGGAATAAAGATAGGGGTGAAAATAGCGGTCTATTCATAAAGGTCAAGGTAGCGATTCCCATGCCAAAAAAAAATACTGGTTTTCAGGGGTTCTTCGAGAACCAATACTATTATCAATAAGGTTCATAGTTTTAGCAACCTAAGATCTAACGCTCATTCCAAATGTGGACGAGATCATTTGAAGAACACATATCTACAGCTATGAAGATTCATTAAAAAAACGCCGGATTTCTAATCTTTTAGCCACAAATTTTTCCTTTCAATTTGTAGACCGCCATTTGACTTCCTTGAATGGACAATGGTCATTATGATTGCTACAATGATGGTCAAGAAGCGAAAAAAATTGCTCCATCCATTTCCCGCAGCATTGTCCGAAACATCAAAAATCATCCAAGCCGAATTCATCAAAACATGAAGTGTTACCGGTATCCAAAGGTTAAACTTCCACTCAGCATACAACCACGAAAATAGGATAGAGCCGAAGAAAGTCATACCGAAAATCAGGACCAATTCTCCCAAATCCTGACTCTGATAAAGATGTAGTAAAGCAAACAGGAGTGATGTAGCTAAAATGGATGGAATAAAACCTAGTCGGGTATAGCGAAAAACTAAACCAAAAAAATAGGCACGAAAGATCATTTCTTCAAAGAATCCTGATGACACACTATTTATTAATAGTGTGTTTGGATCTATTTTCCGATTTAAGGTAAAAACAAAGGCATAACCCAAGAACATCGGTAAAGTAGCTATTATTCCAAAAGAAAGCCCCTGTAAAAAATTGCCTTTCAACCCAAATTTTTCCAAGAATTCATTCTGCCCTTTCGGTTTAAGCAGCATTGCCCCAAAAAGCAACGGTACAAGGCTAATTGAATAGGTCAGTACATGCCCCAAAAATCTACTTTGGACATAGTTGATTATCATGGATTGAAGGGGCGCAAAAAACAAATAATCGAGGATAAAATATATTCCGAAGAAGAGAAATAATACCAGCAGGTTTAAACTTTTTGTGTTCATCTTTTTTTTGAACAAAATTATGCTACCCAAGACGGGTATACAAAGTTATGTGGCGTATGGCAAGATTTAGGGACGATTGACCAAAACGTGGGTGGTCAGTCCGACAAATAGGGTCTAACTGATTCTATAGCAGACCTCGAAATAACAGCACAATCTTCAGTATCTGCAAAACGTAACAAAAAACCTTGAGCATTCCCTTCCTTTACAAGGATTTTTTCAAAATTGACAAGAAAGGACCGATGACATCGGTGAATAGACATTGTATTCAACAGTTCAGATAAGCGGCTCAACGTAATTCGTACCATCTGCTTCTTTACCATACCATCCTTCCTAAAGTAGATCATGCAATAATTATCCATCGATTTTGCAAAAATAAAATCGCTTGGCAGCAACTTTAACGGTTGATTACCATTGGGAATATCGACCAGGGCCAAATGGCAGTCATTCGCTTGGCTCAATATCATAGCCGGCTTTATTGAAAGACTTTCCATCGACGAGTTATCCTTTTCATGATTCGAATGACGCCTATCAACTCGAAGCAAAAAATAAATCGCTGCAATAGGGCTATAAAGTGAAAGCGTGTAACATCCGATATAGGGCAGGTTATTCCACTGCAACGGGGCCTGATTGATGAACCAACCATGATAGACGAAATTTAAAAAACTTGATAATAGGAACACAAGAAAAATACGAAATAGTTCTATCGCAACTGTTCCTCTTTTTTTACGCAAGACGATAGAAATTAAGGCATATGCAATGGATAAAATGGCCCCGTATCCGGATAACAAGCTAAATTTATAGGCATTCTCAAAATTATACGTTCCAAATGGCTGAAAAACCAGTAGGAATACATAAGCTGATAAGCCAAGTAAGAAGGCATAAGTGAGCAACTCTCTTATGGAGACAATTTTGGGGATAACGATATTTAAATAATTTAGAATAGATTTTTTACATATCATGATTGGATAAATTTAGCATTTTTCTTGTGATTAACAGCGTACATTACACAAAGACTTCTTCAAAAAAGGCTGGCAGAGCAAAAATTTATAGTGAAGAAATTGAAATATATTGAATTTATAATTTAACTTAGAAGATATTTTTTCAAGCACATTAGTTAGCTTGAATTAAAATTGATTTGTCATATTATATTTTAACGTAATTCTCAAAGCTATGCGTTTAGGTCAACTACTTACTTTATTTCTTTGTTCGGCTTTTGTACATGTTATCCAAGCACAGGAAAGCCAAGTTTTAATAGAAAATGTCAAACTGCTCGACTATACAACTCAAACCTTAACTCCACCAAAACATGTTTTAATAAACGGAAATACAATTCAGACCATCAGTACATCCCCTATTGACGCACAAGGAAAGAATATCGTCAGAATTGACGCTAAAGGCAAAACACTGATACCTGGATTGATTGATGTACATGTCCATTTGGTATTTGGAGCTTTGACAATGCCTCAAATGATGACAAATGACCTATCCGAGGAATTCTTGATCAAGACGGTGGGGCTATCGGCTCAACAGATGTTAATGCGGGGTTTTACAAGTGTACGTGATGTCGGTGGCCCCATATTTCCATTAAAAGCAGCGATCGACAAGGGCAAGCTTTTAGGGCCTAGAATCTGGCCTTCTGGTGCCGTTGTAAGCCAAACTGCAGGCCACGGAGATTTTCGGACACCGGAGGAAAAATCGCGTCGTTTTTTCGGCGTTGTCTCTCGTGCGGAGCGATATGGAGCAACCTTCATCGCCGATGGTCGTGATGAGGTCTTGACTGCAGTAAGAGAGAATCTAAGATTCGGGGCAAGTCAAATTAAACTCATGGCAGGCGGAGGAACTTCTTCAGCATATGATCCTGTGGATGTCACCCAATATACACTAGACGAAATGAAAGCAGCAGTAGATGCAGCCGAAGACTGGGGAACCTATGTCACCGTACATGCGTATACGCCAAGAGCAATTCGAAGAGCGATCGAAGCTGGCGTAAAATGTATAGAGCATGGACAATTGCTCGATGAAGAAACTTTACAGCTAATTGCAGAAAAAAATATCTGGCTTAGTTTACAGAATCTTGTGGAAGATACACCCGATATGGATCCACAACGAAGAATCAAGCGTAAGCCTGTCATTGAAGGTCAGGAAAAAGTATGGCCTATGGCTAAGAAATATGGGGTAAAACTAGCTTGGGGTACAGATTTCCTTTTTGAGCCGGACCTGAATAAATTGCAGAATACTTTTATTTTGCGCCTTCAAAAGTGGTTTACAAATGCCGAAATCATTAAAATGATTACCCAAGACAATGGCGAGCTTCTGCAGCTTTCGGGTTTAAGAAGTCCTTATCCTGGCAAGCTGGGAACAGTAGAAGAAGGAGCGTTGGCAGATCTAATCCTTGTAGACGGAGATCCTCTTAAGAATTTAAAACTATTGGCAGATCCTGAAAAAAACTTTCTGTTAATCATGAAAGATGGTCAGATTCATAAAAATAGCCTCCAGAAACGTTAATATTTCCAAGGTCAAATTTATTGTAAATCGAAAATACAGCATATTAAATTGATAAAATGTATTTTCGATGACATCAGTTAAAAGGGGCTATTTGGGCCCTTAAAGGTGAAAAAGGAATCAAACAATTTTTACCATCACTAGGTGCAGGCGGTTGCATTACGGTATAATTTATTTGAAGAGTAAACACCTTTGCATTTAATTGATTAGTTTTGCGTTTAAACGATAAATCAAAGCATTCGGTGGCATTATTATTCAACGACGGGCGTCCAGTAGTAAGACTCAGAGCATTTCGGGCTATCGACGATCCCCAAACCTGTGAACGTTTCATAGAAGGACACGCACACGTGTTAACTGCTATAGGCGTAAAGAAAGTAACTTCTTCCAAAAATGACTGGATGTACAATCCCGCATCATTCGTATTGATCGTAGAATCCCTTGATGGCGATAAAGTCTATGGTGGAGTACGTATACACGTATCTGGAGGGAGCGAACCACTTCCCATTGAACAGGCCACGGGAGCGATGGATGCTAAAATCTTAGACCTTGTTTATGATTATGCGCAACAGGGGACAGGTGAAGGTTGTGGCCTTTGGAACTCTAGGGAGATTGCTGGATATGGCATTGGCAGCATATTTTTGACGAGAGCTGGTGCCGCCATCAGTACACAGGTTGGCATTAAATCACTCTTTGCTTTATGTGCTCCTTACACCGTGAAATTAGCAGAAAGTGTTGGCTACCGCATTGATACAAGTGTTGGAAATAATGGCACATTCTATTATCCGAAGCTGGATCTACTGGCTACCGTAATGATTATGCGCAATCTAGACACCTTGACCGAAGCCGATCAGGAAAACAAA
Source organism: Sphingobacterium siyangense (assembly GCF_023277505.1). Classification (NCBI taxonomy): domain Bacteria; kingdom Pseudomonadati; phylum Bacteroidota; class Sphingobacteriia; order Sphingobacteriales; family Sphingobacteriaceae; genus Sphingobacterium; species Sphingobacterium siyangense. The sequence continues at coordinate 6,451,066 of NZ_CP080574.1, forward strand.
GATGCAATTTTGTCGCTTCGTAATAATTCCAATATTGTCCGCATAGAAACTTTACGGAATAAGGAGATTGAAATTCATTATCAAATCGATATTCCGAATCTCAATCAATGGGATTTAAATGAAATTATTAAAAATCTGAAACATACATCATTAGATCATAAATCAGATGATCGTAATTTAAATATCTTATAATGGACACTAAACATTATGGTGCCGGCTATTTAATGGATACCGGTGATTTTCTTAAACAATTAAAAATACATTCATATACTCCTTTTAATACGATTAAAGAGGGGGTTGTCGTCGATCTTGGCTGTGGAACTGGAATGGATGCCATCAATTTGGCTAATATACTGGGCCATAATGTACTTGTCGTTGGATTGGATCATGATAAGGCCTTAATCGAGCATGCCAAAACAAGCAGTTTAGAGGTAAAGAACGTCGACTTTGTTCAGGGTGAAGTTTATCAACTTAGCTTTACAGATAATTCCATTTCTGGCATTAGAATGGAGCGCGTTGTACAACATCTGCTGGAAGCGCCAAAAATGTTTGCTGAGGTTCACCGTGTTTTGCGTGAAGGTCAACCCTTAGTGATCGTTGAGACCATTTGGAATAGCCTGACATTTTACAGCAAGCATGTTGACATTGAGGCTAAGATATGTCATTATTTGACCGAAGAAAAAGTCAACAATGGCTGGGCTGGGAATAAATTAACTTCAGACCTATTGACTCAAGGCTTTAAACAAGTTCAATTGCAAACATTCTGTATGGTAGCCCGTTCGAAAGAAGAGGCCAACCGCTATCTTTTCTTAGATAAAATTCTTTTGGAGATGGTCGAAAAAGAGAAGTTAAGTATAGCTGAAATGGAGGAATTTCAAAATACATTGGATCAAGCTGATGAAGCGGGTTGTTTCCTTGTTTCTATGAATTTAGTTATTGCCGAAGCAAAAAAATAGCATATAGTGATGAAATGCTGGCTTAACTTGATCTTCTTATTTATTTTTACGTGCAGTTCAACTTGTTTTGGAGAGGTTATTATCGATAAACCGACACAACGTGTCTTGATCGGATACGGCCTGGAGCGTTATACCGGGAAAGGAGAGCCTAACTTTGCAGATACTTCGGCCTCCTCCTTTCAATCGTTAGAAAGCAAGGTCCCCAATTTGGGCATATCACCCGCTGACATCTGGTTTCGATTGCCCGTAACAAACAAGGGCAAAGAAAAGCTTGAACTCTTGCTCGAAATCGCCTATCCCCTCTTGGATGAGGTCGAACTTTTTGTACCGTCATCAAACGGGCATTATAACTCGATCAAGCTGGGCGAACATCAATCTTTTTCGGCGAGAAAATATAAGGTCCCTAATTATGCATTCGACATTCAATTACCTGGAAATGAGAAAACCATCTTTTTTCTTCGCATAAAAAGTACAGAACAGATTATTCTCCCGATCTATTTAAGTAACGAGCGCAGTTTCTTAAAAGAGATGAATGATGACAGTTTGTTAAGCGGCATCTATATTGGTATTGTCGGCATTATGGCGATATACAATTTATTCCTGTTTTTTTCTGTCCGTGAAAGAGGCTATCTGTATTATGTCCTTTATGTTCTTTGTGCAGGAATAACACAAATGGGTATTAAAGGTTACAGTTTTCAATATTTGTGGCCAAATTGGACTTATTTTGCAACAAAGGGTCCTATTATTTTTGGTTGTTTATCAGGCTTATGCGCCCTGCTTTTTGCAGATTCATTTCTTCAATTACCGAAAAATGCTCCTCGGTCAAGACGTGTGATTACTGTTTTTATCATTCTTTTTGTCATTGGCAGCCTTCTTACACTGCTCAACCTGACACAACCAGCGTTCATGGTTATGCAGCTAACAACAGGAGCGGGGTCTTTATTTGTCCTTTACTTATCCTATCGTGTGATGATAAATGGTTATAAACCGGCTAAATATTTTGTTTACGGTTGGACAATTTTATTATTAGGTTCTGTCGTGTTTTTATTGAAAGACTATGGCATCTTAAAATATAACGATTTTACGAGCAATGCTGTACAAATTGCATCTGTTGTGGAGATGGCCTTACTGTCCTTCGGTCTAGCTTACAGTATCAATATTTTAAAAGAAGAAAAAGAAGCATCACAAGTCAGAGAATTAGCAATCTCATTAGAAAACGAGAAGTTAATACGTGAACAAAATATTGTATTGGAACAAAAAGTAGATGAGCGGACACGTGAATTAACAGAATCTAATGAGTCTCTACAAACCACTCTTACTCACTTAAAGGAAACGCAATCTCAACTTGTCGAAGCCGAGAAGATGGCCTCTCTTGGTCAATTGACTGCTGGTGTTGCGCATGAGATCAACAACCCAATCAACTTTGTTACGTCTAATGTCGCCCCGTTAAAACGTGATATTAAGATGATTTGGGAAACGTTGGAGGAAGTAGAGCGTATCGCTTTTAAAGAGGGGCTATCCGATACTGAAAAGCAATCTCAGATCAAAAAATTCAAAGATGACCAGGATATCGATTATCTGAAAACAGAGGTAGATTTTCTATTAAAGGGGATGCATGATGGGGCCCATCGGACTGCCGAAATAGTAAAGAGTTTGCGGATCTTCTCGCGCGTAGACGAGGATACATTAAAATTTGCCGATTTAAATGAGGGGCTGGAGTCAACAATGGTTATCCTCAATAGTTTATTAAATAACACGATTGAAGTTGATAAGATCTATGGCGATATGCCAAAGGTAGAATGTCATGCAGGCAAACTTAATCAAGTCTTTTTGAATATTGTGACAAATGCTATTTACGCCGTAAATAAAAAGTTTAATCACGATGTTGGTGGTAAAATATGTATTGAGACCGGAGTTAAGGAGGATAATACAGCTGTGTTTATCAAAATCGCAGACAATGGCATCGGTATTCCAAAAGAAATCCATGAACGGATATTTGAACCATTTTTTACAACGAAAGACGTTGGCGAAGGTACTGGTTTGGGAATGTCCATTGCCTATAATACCATTGCGAAACATCATGGGAAGATTATTGTAGATTCAGAAGTGGGACAGGGCACAAGTTTTACACTCCTCATTCCAATTCAACAAAACAATTAATACCGCTATAAACTGAAAATAGTTCAATTAACTATTATTTTTTCATATCTTTTGTAAGGGAATAAAACCATATAATAAAATTATGCAGAGGGAGCTTGAAATATTATATATCGATGACGAAGTAAACAATTTGGTTAGCTTTAAAGCGAACTTTAGATACGATTACGCTATCCATACAGCATCCAATACGAGTGAGGCCGAAACGATCCTTCATGCTCATCCTGATATCCGTATTATCTTCTGTGACCAACGTATGCCGGATGAGATGGGCATCGATTTTTTGCACCGCATTAAAAAAGATTTTCCAAAACCAATCCGTATTCTTTTAACGGCTTATGCCAATATGGAAACTGTAATTGATGCAGTTAACAAGGGTCATATTTTTAGGTTTGTCCGAAAACCCTGGATGAATGAAGAAATCGTTTCCGCTATAGAAGAAGCAAATAAATTTTATGTTGCAAACTCTATGCTAGAAGTTAAGAATCAAGAGCTGCAAAAAGCTTATGATGAATTAGATAAATTCGCATATAGTGTTAGTCATGATCTTCGTGATCCATTGACAGGGGTTCTTTCTGCGGTGAAACTTGGGTTAGAATTTGACAGCATAGACCGTATTCATGAGTTGTTATCACTAATGGATAGTTCATTGGTCAGCTTAGATGCTTATATTGACAGTCTGCGAGACTATTATCTCTTACGAAGAGGCGAACTTATGTTGTCAGCCATAAATTTCGAAGAGCTCTTTGATAATATCCGTCAGTTTTACAGTATGTACACGCAAAATAAAGATGTTGCCTTTGAAATCTCAGTGGATCAAAAAGAGATCTTTAGCGGCGATAAAGCACTTCTAGAACTAATTTTGCATAATCTTCTTTCTAATGCGTTTAAATACCAACGTAAAGGGCAGGAAAACCAGTACGTCAAACTCTCCGTATTCGTATCAGAACGTAAAGCTAAAATTATTGTGAGTGACAACGGAATAGGCATATCGCCAGAGTATGTTGAAGATATCTTTAAATTATTCTTTAGAGCAAGTGATCAAGCTAAGGGCATGGGATTTGGGCTCTATAATGTTCAGAACGCACTCTTAAAACTACAGGGAAAAATTGAAGTGCAATCACAGCCAAATCAGGGCACAACCTTTACAGTCATCATACCGAGCAAATAAGACCTCTCACTTTCGGCAATCCTATGCGATTGCAGCGAAGAGTATTACAAAGCAAACAGACATTTTAAATAAAAGTCGACTTTCCTAAAATTATAATCTTTTAGGAAAGTAGCTTTTGCCGCAGCAGAAACTCCAACTGATCATTTGAAGTCTCAAGTTGAGAATTAGTCTCCACAATCTTTTGACGCTCAGCATAGACATCATAAGCGCGTTGAATCGTTTGATCGAGCTCCTCTTCACTCCACGGCTTATTGAGGTAATGAAAGATCTTTCCTTTATTGACAGCATCAACGACAGCTGCCATATCTGTATACCCTGTCAAAAGGATACGCATTGGGGCTGCATTGATCTTAATAATCTCTTCCAAAAACTCTACACCGGTCATTTCCGGCATCCGTTGATCAGTAATGATAATATGTATTTGGTTGTTTTTGACAATATCGATTGCATCGGCACCACTAATTGCCGTGAACACTTTATACTTTAGTCGAAATGTCGCTTTAAAAGAAAACAGATTGTTTTCTTCGTCGTCAACGTACAATATCGAAATCTTCTTGTCTTCCATAAGCTTATCGTCTGAAATACAAATTTACGTAATAAATTCGCTGAATTAATAACAGATTAAAGAGTTTTATGTTTTCCTAGCAGAAATAATACCTGATCTCTGATAAAATAATGGATTAGTTATCCGAAAATTATAGCAGCCGACGCCGGAAAAACGATTTAAGGTTAATAACTGCCCGAAGACAATCCCTAACTTAGATTAGCGAAAAAAAGCCATCCTACATTTGTAAAACGGCTTTTTTAGATAGTGACCCCGCTGAGGCTCGAACTCAGGACCCACAGAATAAGAGTCTACAGGTCTTTAATCGTCAACAAGGATAAAAATCTTCGATTAGCGAATGCTAAAGGCAATTTACAATTTTCTGAGATTCAAAATTAACGGCTGTTACGTATTTGTTACGGCTATAAAATTTCTATTGACACACTCGATGTTACGGTCCCCCAAATAATCTAGTAATGGTGTTGAGGCCTCAACAGTTTGTCGTTTTGAACTTCTCAAATTGAAAAATTACTATCTTTAAATAACCCTTGCAGATTCTCTTTGAATAATGGGATTACCTTTTAATATTGCCTTTACTGGACGTCCATCCGAAGACGGGCGTTTATCGTTTTACAACAAAGATGTCGTTTCGTTAAACAGGAAAAATGTTGACCGCTAATCTTTTTAAGCTCGGTCGCCCCACAATCTCTCCTGCTGATTCGGACGTACTTTCTGATCTAAGAAGCCGGATGGCCGAAGCCCGGAAAAAGAACATTAATTTGGTCAATCATTAAGGTATTTGTTGGTAAGAAGAAAAATGGCGGAAGTTATTGTAAAGTATAATTTGCCCAAGACCATATTAATGCTCTCGATAACAATTTAGCAAAAAAACATATACCGCTATAAACCTAAGGGCTAAAATAATTATCGGTAATCATTAATAAAATTACAGATATTATTAAAAAACCTAATTGTAAGCAACCTGATTTCTTCAAGTTCAGTACATGGTTGTTCTCTACTGAACAATGCTCAAATAATTATTTAAATAATATGTTTTGCACCAAAGTTTCCTACTATCTTCTCTATTATTTTATCATCTCATGAAATATTGAAATCGGATTGTTTAGAGATTCTTTGTCATAGCTTTTCTAGATCTGTATAACATACTATGTAACATTAGCTTACAAAATCATAATTTATATTATCAAAATTATAACTGCTGTTTTTTTTGGCACTTCATTAGCATAGCGAAATTTGAAGGGAGCTATTATTCCCTAAATCGCGCTTTAAGTGCAACGCTCAGACCTTATTAATAGAGCATACTAATTATAAACTTTTAAAACAGGAGTTATGAAAACTAAGAAATTTAAAGAAATCAAACCGGTTCTGTCAGCATTATTATTTATTGTCATAGGCACGACCCTTGCGGTAAGCTGTAGCAAAAGCGACGAAGGCAGCGATCCGGTTGGCCCACCGGTCATCACGGCTGAGGTAGACAACCGGACAGGAACTGTTACCTATCATCATTCAGCAGAAAATACGCTATCTACCCTTGAGCCCGGACCGGACGGAGAAGATGTAAGCTGGGATTTCTCCCAATTTAAGTCAGCAACAACAACTACCGTCACCGTTTATGGATGTCCGGGAAACAGCAATTGTTCCGATTTTACAGCAGCCAACAGGTTAACCCTTACCGCAAAGGGCAATGTGGACCAGAGTTTTGCATATAGCATTTATACCAACAGTGAAATGCAGCGGATCGGGGTCAAAGGGATATCGGGAAGTACGCAAAGCAAGACGGTCTACTCCAATCCGATGACCGTCGTAAAATATCCAATTAGCTATGGGCTGTCGTTTGAGGATAGCTTTGAGGCACAGAGTACAGGCATACTGGCGGAAAAAGGAACCTTCAAATCTACCGTGGATGCCTACAGTACGCTCAAAACTCCAATGGGAACATTTAACAATACGCTGCGTACAAAGGGTGAACTAAAATTCACCACGAGGACTGCCGCGGGAACACCATTGGTGGTAGAATCCGTATCCTATACCTGGCGCTCACCGGACCATGGGGGTACCACATTATTGCTCATTACTTTCAATACGATCAATACGAACGGAACCATATCCCGTACCCGTAGCCTTACTTATGGAGAGGTTAAATAAGAAAATAATGTTGATTAATACTAAAGGATATGAAAACGTATAGGATAACCATAGGTTTCATAAGATCCTTATTATTTCTGGGTATATTATTTTCCGTTATGGTATTTGGCAAGAGCCAAGATCCCATCGTAGGAGAGTCTGACACCTATTATTTTATTTCAGGGCAAAGGAAATGACAACAGATAAGAGTACATCTCGATTACAGACCACATTTCCCCTTACACCCCCTCTAAACCCAAAGTGCAAACTCCATATGCAATAGGATTCGATCTTCGATCATATGGTAGATTAATATGAATCAGCCAAATGATTATGAATATTACAACTGTCAACACATATGAAAAATCTTAGATTAACATCAGTATTTGTCATTGAAAAGATAGGTTTAACTCCTGCCAATCTGTCTATATTGAAGACGGGCAAAGCTAAAGCATTAAAAATTGCCACACTGGAATCCTTGTGTGAAGCTCTAGACTGCCAGTCGGCAGACCTGTTGGAATTCAGAAAAGACAAAACCGGATAGTATGAAAGCAAAAATCAATAAGAAAGTAAAGCGAATACTGAAATGGACCTTAATCATTTTCTTGGCTTACTTCATAGCTACTTCACTTTACTATGGCGAAGGTTCATTTGATGAAAGGACGGGATTCAGTACCTTCTATTGGTCAGGCTTGGATGATCTGCGAAGAGCGGATAAGGCTTCGGGGCTTTTGGTCAATGAACAGTATCCGACCTTTCTGGATGGCACCGACGGCCCTTATGTTTTTGTTGACAAATATTATGTCGTGACGGCTGATAACGAAATAGTAGAAGGAAATGTAGATAGTTCCGGTTTGATCATAGTTAATACAGGTATAGAGGAGTTTCCGAGCTTTTCCGTAAATCTGCGAAGCAGTTATGCCACGGAAACGTATGATTATAAGATGCCCGAAAAACTAATTGCTATTTCCGATATGGAGGGGAATCTCACAGGATTTTACAGTTTTCTGCTCGCCAACAACGTGATCGACAAGAAGGGCGATTGGATTTTTGGAAGAGGGGCTTTGGTTCTAAACGGAGATTTCTTTGATCGCGGCACCCAGGTTACCCCTCTGCTTTGGTTTATCTATCACCTCGACAATCAGGCGCCGCAAAGTGGTGGCAAGGTTCATTTTATACTGGGAAACCATGAAATTAAAAATTTGAGCGGAGATGCCTCCGACGGTTCTTTTAAATATATTGAAATTGCAAAAAGAATCAGCGGGGAAAAGCAATGGGACAAAGCGATAAGATATCTATATAGTGAAAAATCGGAAATGGGGAAATGGCTTCGATCAAAAAATATCTGTGAAAAGATCGGTAGTCATGTTTTTGTACACGGAGGATTGAACAGGCTGCATTTACGGGAGCGTTTCTCCCTTGAGGAAATGAACATGATTGCCAGAAAATACATGGGAAAAAATACTTCCGCCCTTGCAGGCATGAACAAGCGGGACGAAATAATAACCAATACCATAAACAGCCCTTACTGGGACAGGAGGCTCAATCTGGATTGGAAAATTAAATGGACGTACAAGCTCAACGGAATCAAGGTTCTAGAGACTACAGAAAAAGACCTTGACCAAATTCTGGATTTTTATGGCGCGGAGAAAATTATTATAGGACACTCCATCGTACATGATATTTCTACCGGATACAACAATAAAGTGATAAAAATTGATGTGGAGCACGGAGAGGAACTATCTAGCGGAAAAACACGAGGATTGTTGATTCAGAATAATAACTACTACAAAATTAAGGATCTTGATGCTATGAAATCATGGAGCACGATTATGTGAGCTGGAAAAGAAATAAAACAAGAATTATTTTTAACAGATCGGGTAGATCAGCCCCCCTGTTTTGGTCGGTTAGTAAGGTATGCATGGTTTTAATTTTACGTTGGTAGGGAGAATCAGGAACCGAGATCAATTGTACCTCCGATCTCATAAAATTGGGCCAGATCTTGATAAAGCGCGTGCCGACAATAAAGCTGTCATTGATCAGGATATCTCATTGTTCAGGAAGGATTAAGGTTTTCCAAAAGAGATATCTAGGCAAGATGGTTCTCATTTATTTATTCTTTTACAGTGTATTCTGTTTTGATATAGAAAAAAAGATCAAGAAAATTAAAAGACGACATGTTACGTGGGAAAACAATTTCGTTAGCAGCGAACTGTTGAATAGTGGAAAAATAAAAGGATTATGGGTGCTCATAATCCTTTTCGGAAATAGAATTAAATTTCGCTCGCCGATGAACTTTTATACTAATCTTATTTTAGTTTAATACCAATGACATTTTCTGAAACTTCTTCAATTGCCTCTTTGGGGATTATTTTGCTATTTTTCAAGATTTGATCTAACAGATCTTCCGAGGTTGTGGTGTGCAGCACTGTAATCTTTGACACACCTTTTTCAAATTTTCCGGACACGGACGTAATGCCCTTGAAGGTTTCTATATCATCCTGTAGTTCCTGAAGATATGCATAATCAATTCCAGAAATACGAATTACGGTTTTTTGTCCTGATTTGTTTTCTTTATTCAATAGCTTGCCTATTTTTCCTGCGGTTTTTCCCGCACGTTCGGTTTGATTTGAAGCCCTTTCTGTTTTGTTAAGAATTTTGTCCACTTTGTCCAATAGACCTTGTGCTTTGACCATCGGAAGGCTCAGGCTCAAGCCCGCCGCTAATAACCATTTTATTGTCTTCATAATAAATAATTTTTATTTTGTCTACTCTGGCATCAGTTTTCGACATATCTGTATCATATACCTACCTATTGGAATATGAATAGTACAAAGTTGACCTTCGTGGGAATAGATGCAAAATTAATTCAATGCAATATCAGTTATTTTAAATGTTTTTTAATCGTTATTCAACATTGCGTTTTGGCAATTAAACTGATGGTTCGGAGCAAGAAATGAAGAATATCATGTGTAATATATTCCGAGTATTAAGATGTGTGAAGGATTCCATCGGTGCCAAGCGATCGAATGTGGTCATAATAACCAATTTTCAAAATATTTAAAGAAAGGGATCTTACATTGATTGGAGTATTGGGTCCATTGAAAAATATTGAATTTTAATTGTGTAAAGTTTAAATTTATACAATGATAAAATTAGGGCATCGAGATTTCTCGTTGATCCAGATTCAATGGGTCAGCTGGGTTTTTGTTGTTTTTCTTACGTTTACGTCCTATTTGATTACGGACTATCCCTTAACGGCAAGGGCAATATATTCGACCATAAATAATGTCCTGTGCAGCGCAGTGATTATTTATGGAAATATGTTGGTTCTGATGCCGAGATTCTACCGGCTGAATAAGATCAAAGCCTATGTTGTGGTCGTGGTGGTCTTTTTGTCATTAATCTGTTTCTACAGGGTGAAGTTCAGGACCTATATGATGCATGTTTTTTTTCCAAATGTAGTCGACCAGAGCTCTGTCACCCAAGTTTATACGGTCATAGCCATTTCATGTATAATGACTTTTTTTCTAAGTTTTTTGCTCAAATTGGCCCTGGATTATTTTATGGTTCGAAAGGAACAGGAACTGTTGAAACAACACACGGCGGAAATTGAGCTCGACCTGTTGAAATCCCAGGTGCAGCCACATTTTCTGTTCAACACGCTCAACAACATTTATTATGTTGCGCAGATCCAGTCCCCCGAAACGGCTCAGCTAGTGGCAAAGTTGTCCAACATCATGCGCTATTTCGTAGATGAGGCTCCCCAAAAAGAGATCCAACTGTCGACTGAAATCCAATTTATACGGGATTACATTGATCTGGAACAGATGCGCTTACGTTATCCGATGGATATCGATATCCGGATCGATGGGAATATTGAATCCGTGAGGATGCCGCCGATGCTTATCATACCACTAGTGGAGAATGTCTTTAAGCACGGTATTGATAAACGATGTGCAAACAATTTTTTATACCTATGCCTGAAGGTGCAGGACGATCAGCTCCGTGTTGAGGTATCCAACCGAATTGCCGACACACATTTGCCTCCTTCAAGGCGGGGCGGCTTAGAAAATCTGACATCGCGGCTCACCTTTCTTTACGGCGTAAAATATAGATTCGACAGAATCGAACAAAACAACGATTTCCTGATAAACCTGACTATACCCTTATGAATACGATAGATAGAAATACCATAAGCTGTATGATTGTGGATGATGAGCCAAATGCCGTAAAGCTGCTGGAAAATTATATTCAGAAAATGCCGTTTTTGGTTCTAGAACAAAAATGCTATGATGCCTTTGAAGCCATTGCCAATCTGAAACAGGGATCAGTAGACCTTATTTTTATGGATATCAACATGCCGCAGATGTCCGGGCTCGATTTAGCGGCACAACTGCCGAAGGATCAGTCGATCATTTTTACCACGGCTTATTCTTCCTATGCCTTGGAAGGATACGAATACAACGCGGTAGACTATCTGCTCAAACCAATCACGTTTAAACGGTTTATCCAGTCGATCGACAAATTCCGTAATCGTTACCTCACTACCGATCCGGCTATTGCTCCTCGGCCAAAGGAGAATGTTCCGGGAAACTGCATCTTTGTCAAGTCCGGTAAACAATACGTTAAGTTACAGTACAATGAAATCTTATATTTTGAGGCCAGCAAGGAATATGTTATTGTTGTCGGTGCCAATATGCAAACCTTGGTCTATAAGCGAATGAAGCAACTGGAGGCACAGCTTCCGCCCAATTTTATTCGTATCCACAACTCCTTTATCGTCAATATCAGTAATCTGGACCGTGTGGTCGACAACCATGCAGTGTTCGGACAAGTTAAGTTGCCCATCAGTAGCAGTTATAGAGAACGATTCTTAAACCTGATCGAGAAGAACACCCTGTAATCAATTTCCGCTCGATATTTGGCCCATGGCGTCAGATTTATCTATGTCTAATTTTCAGTAGGAATTTATCGCGCAAACAGTTTTAAGACTGTTTGCGTATACATACGGTATTCAGTATTGAACAAAAGCCTTTTCGTATTGAATATTTTCTGCAATCCATTGAATATTTTTTCGTGATTGATGATATAGTCTGACTTTTATGCCTGTACTTTAGCTCCCTGCATGTTATGGTAAATGGGGTGTATGTTTCAAAATTATAGTCCTCATCTGTATGTAGCGCGAGCATAGACCGATAAATTTTTGATTATGAGAACATTGAAAATTCTAACACTTTTTTCCCTAATTTTTATAACGTTTGCCCTCATTTCAAGCTGTAGCAAGAGAGAGGATAAGGATACAGGAAATCCGGAAGGGAATTATATCAAGCTGACCATCGACGGTGAAGAGATTATGATGACGCATCTGGCCGTTATGGCCGAAAAGGAGAACAAGACCTGGAATCTGAACGCACTATCCGGCGGCGGGGGCAGCTCATTAACAGGAAGAACGAGTATGACGATCAATATCCGCGACAAGGACGGTGTACTTAAAGAAAAAACCTACAAACTGGATGATGGAAGCGCGGATATAATGGCCACTTTCACCGAGTATCTAAACGAAAAACCGGATACCTACCATTGGTCGGCAACTACGGCATCGGCCCTTTCTGGCGATGAGCTAACGGTAACGTTCTCGTCTTTGAAAAATGATGTTGCGAGAGGCACTTTCTCGGGGCAATTGCGCGTAACTAGTGCAGGGGATCTGAAAACTTTCAGGAAAGTTACCAAAGGTGAGTTTACTCTGTCAATGAAATAGAACATAGCTCGGACACTGTATTCCATCCTAAAACGATAAATGACTTATAAATGAAACGCATTGAATTATACTATTCCAAGAAATTGTTCATAGTGAGCAATTACAGGAAGCCGCTTGCATTTGCAATACAAGTTGGTAATGCAATAAAAATTACATTGGCTTGTATATTTCTATTTTCCGCATTCTCTTTGAGCGCACAGTTGAGTGTTCCGCCAAAAGCTGCTTTCGACCCTTTAGAGGCGAAAGAATTACTTGCCCCCGGAAGCAGTTCTATTAAAGGCATAGCCTATACCCGAACAAAGAACGGCTTTGGTATAACTGGCACCAAGACTTCTATCACTAGGGAAACAGTATATCTACTTCCCTTTACCAAACATCTGGCCGAGTGGGATGCCCAAAATTCGAAAGTGTTTAAGAGCAGGAATAAAAAATATGTGCTCTCTGATGAATGCCTCCAATATCATCTTTCAACCACTACTGATGAATATGGCAATTTCGAATTCAAGAACTTAAAACCGGGCAAATATCTATTGCAGACCAAATACTACATGACACATACCTATGACGGTGTCGATGTAGGGACAAAAGGATATTTTATGAATAAAACGGTGGAGATAAAAAAGGAAAACGAGGTGCTGGACGTAAAATTTGCCAATTGGTAATCTGTACTGCAACGAATGTCAAGTAAAACTAAAGGATATGAAAACGTATAAATTATACAGCTGTCTTATGAAGGCCTTATTATTTCTGGGTATATTATTTTCAATTATAGGATGCGGCAAGAGCCAAGACCCCATCGGCGAGGATGATATGTATTATTTCAGGGCAAAGATAAACGGTAAAGCTGTCAATTTTGCTCATACTGCCCTTTTTGATGGCGGCGGGAACGACGACAGGTGGGAACTCATCTATATTTCAGGCTACATTTCCCCTTACGATCCCTCTAAACCCATAGAACAGGATCCGCATGTAATAGGATTCGATTTCCAGAACGAAGGGGGTACTTTTCGCCAAGGGACGTACACGCAAAAAGGAGGCGCAGGGAATGGTCTCGATGACAGTAGACCTGAAAGCTACAGTATTGACATGGAATACCTTATTCAAACATCCAATGGTACGGTTCAATACGATACTGGCGATCTGGAAGATTTGACAATACAGATCCTTGAACTCAGTAAAACAGGGGGGATAAAGGGTACATTTAAGGGGACACTAACACACATGAGAAATCCAAGCGATAGAATGGTAGTTACCGAAGGAGAGTTCTATCTCCCTTATAAAAAATTGGTCCATCCTTATAAATAACGGATGTTCCATTATATGTAAATAAGCCAAACAAAAAAAAATAATAAATCGGTTTAAAGTTTACGCTAAGAAATTTTACTTTCCAGTGGCCAGCTTTGACAATGGCCCCTGGAACGTTGCCAATCTAAAGACAATCTGACATTCTTATTCCCGATAACCTAAAAAAAGTACATGTTATATAGAACGGAATCTACCTCAACCTTCCTTTACTATTTTCTTCTTCAACGACCGGAATCGTTCCATACCGCACATCTGGAACAGTAGGTTTTACATATTGTCCTTCTTTTAAACCAGCAGCCTTATTGAAACACTTTCCCTTTTGAAAAAATCAATTAGGTGATTACGAACTGCTCGATGATTGGCAGCCGAACCGTCTCGCCCATCATCTTTTTCCTGTTGGATATAATTGTTACAAAATTTGATGAAATCGATTTCTTCATCTTTGTTTTTCAGGTAATCTCGTAGTGATTCGGCTGTAAAAAAATCCAGCTTTCCTTCAAGTTCACCGATCGTCTTTCGGTAATCTTTTAATTGCTTTTCAACTAACTCATTGATGAAAGGATCTTTAATTCTATAATCCTTTGTCAGCTGCTTATTGACGACATAATGATTTGTGTCAATAAATTTTCTTTCTCCTTTGTGATAGACGCAGATCTTAACGTTAAAAGTGCCATCTGATTTCTTGTGGTGTTCATAAACTTTCGCGCTTACGGTTGCCATAATCTTTTTCTTTAGCACGTAAAAAATCCCGTTACATATTTGTTACATTTTTACGTGAAGTTCAACAAAAAACTATGCAAAACACGCCGTTTTGAAGGATTCAAAACGCATGGGGTAGAAGTCCCTAAACTACCCTAATAAACGAAAAAAAAGCCGATTTACGCAAGTAAAAACGGCTTTTTTCTAAGGTGACCCCGCTGAGGCTCGAACTCAGGACCCACAGATTAAGAGTCTGTTGCTCTACCAACTGAGCTACGAAGTCATTCGATAATCCAAATGTAAGGTTCACCGTAGAAAAAGTCAAGTGGAAAAGAATATTTTTTTGACTTTTATGACATTCAAGCGAGATTTTTGGCAGTTGATCGATAAAAAAACTGAGCAAAATAAGACCATCAAACTATTTATTCTTTCGCCCTATATTGCCTTGGGTTCCCACCACAGCGATCTTTCCCATAATCATTGGCTTAACTTCCATTTCTATTGGTTTATCCAGTTGCATTTTACTCCCTTTTTTGAATGGAATCACAACAGTTTTATAGCCAAACATCTGTGCACGGAGCTCTTGGTTTACCCGAAACAAAGATTGCGGTACCCAAAGCTGAAAATTTCCATTTTCATCCACTTTCGTACGATAATTTCCTAAGGATACCTCTGTGCCCACCATGCTTACATCGCTTCCAGCACAAACAACTTTACCTTTTATACTTACTTTAGTACTATCACGGCTTCCCTTTAACGCTGAATTATCATTTGTTGATGAGTTGCCCCAATCTTGCTTCTTTATCTGATCATTTTTCGTTTTTGTTTGGACAACGACAACTTCTCCAGTCAGTTTGTTTTGTGCTTGAGCAGCATGAAAACTCAAGGATCCAACCAATAGGAGGCCCGCAGCAATGCCTGTCCATCTACCTTGCCAAATGGGGTTTTTAGAAAAAGAAATAGTGGCATCCAATTCGCGCATCAACTGATCTTCATAAAATCGACCACATAACCCCCTACTGGCTTTTTTTATTTGATCCACAATTTCCTGATCATTCATCTGTGAAAAATCAACAACCATCTTCTCACATTGACCACAGAAACGGCCTTGTTCTTGTGGCGTCATCTTACCCCAATCTGCAGAGCAAGATTCTTTTACCTGTAATACAATCTTTTCCATATTGCCTTATATTTTCAGAAGGGATGCAGGAAAATCGCCAATTTCATAACGAAACAGTGCACAAAACCATTAAATACTGATAAACAGGAGATTAAAAAAAATGAAACCATTTAAAACCGTCTATTAACTTCCACAGAGCAAAGGGTGGGACCAAATGAAGTAAATGAACCGAATGAGGTAAATCATACGCTGAAGGGTAATAAATAGCAAAAATTAGAAGATCGTATTCATAAAAACATGAGACGTTAAAAAAATAGGCTGTCCAACAAAAGTTGGACAGCCTATTTTCAGTAAGTAATTCTAACTGTTACTTCCCTATTTGATATTGTCAAGAATTTCCTTTATTGCTCTTTCCAATTGCGGATCTTTATTTTCCATCCGATCTTGTACTGTATTTTTTACAAGAATATCGGGGGCAACTCCGGTTTGCTCGAGATCCTGACCATCAAGCGTATAACATCCCCAAGACGGAAGTCGATAGTTTGATCCGTCGACTAAGCCTTTAGCAGAAGTAAAAATAATCCAACGATAGGTCTCATTACCGATGATTTTCCCCAATTTAAGGGCTTTAAAGCCCGCAGCGGTCATTTCAGCATCGCTCAGCGATTGCTCATTAATCAATAAAACAATAGGTTTGGCAGATGGTGCAAAATTACTTTGTGGAGCAAGTTTACCACCTCGGTATTGCCATTGTAAGTAAGGGCGTTGTGACAGGAATCGTAAAACTTCGTCGTGCACATTTCCGCCTGTATTATACCGTAAATCTAAAATAATCCCTTGTTTGTTATTCTCCTGTTCAGCCATGTCGATCAAGAACCGCTGTAACTCAGTATCCGACATATTTTTCATGTGTGAATACGCTATCTTATTGCTACTCAACTGATCAACTCGGCTTCGGCTATCTCTAATCCATTGGTCGTAGAGGAGGTCTCTAAACACAGCGCTTGATACCGGACGAATGTTTGTCTGAATTTCCTTGCCATTACGATTCAAGGTCAATTGGATTTCTTCTTCCAGTGAAGGCCAAGTAAAATAACTATCGCGGTCTGCCTGCGTATTCAATTTTGTTCCATTAATCGCCATGAGAATATCACCCGCGTGAATATCAGCCTCTTTCTTTGCTGCGGGGCCATTCGGAACAATATAGCTAATCTGATAAGGGTTGCTTGTATCATAGATCACACCGATTTCATTCGTTACAAAACCAAACGGCTTACGTTCTTCCTGTCCCATAGAACTGAAACCCAAATGTGACGAATTGAGTTCGCCCAACATATCATTTAAGAGGATGCGCAAATCTGTCCTATCGTTGATACCTGGAAGATATTTCTCATATTTCTTTTTAACAGCGGTCCAATCTACACCATGGAAATTGCTATCGTAGAAATTCTCCTCCAGATTGGCCCATGTCTCATAAAACATCTGATTGAACTCTTTCTCAAGATCCCGATTGAATTTAAAACTCATTGTGACCGCATCAAGCTTATTCAAATCAAGATTATATTTCTGAATTGTTCCTCGACTCAACACAAAGTACTTGCCTGCAGACTCTACAAATTGCCCCATGCCTCCATCAGTGACTTTTTCGGTTTTGGCTGGTGTAAATAACTCATATGCGGTACGATATGTACTATATTTTCCTTCATGATTGGAAGCATAGAACAAATAGGATTTATCCCCTTTTTGTATCACCAAAGGATCAGATTGTGTTCCAAATGCTGGACTGACTTGCTCAATTCGGTCACGCAATCCTTCTAAATCCAATTGGACCAAAACAGCTTTCTTGGATTCGGCTACTGGTGTTGCGGTTGACTTTACCTTGTCGGCATCATTTTTCTTCTTATCCTTAGCAGCATCTTCCTTCTTAGTTGCACCAGTTTTATTTACTGTCGTATCTTTCTTTTCAGGTGTTACAAATAATTCATCAAACTTTGCGCTACGATAAGGTTGGTCAAAGTTGGTCAATGCCATTCGGAAAATGCTTGAGTTTTGCATACCAGTAGGATAAGAAGGCTTAGTCCTATTACTCGCAAAATAAATGTATTTACCATCAGGAGACCAATATGGTGCTGCCTCTGTAACACCTGTATTTGTCAAATTTGTCGTTTGCTCATTTTTCAGGTTATACACAAAGATATCCTGTTCAAAATTGCGTATAGCCGTGAATAAAAGATAATTTCCATCGGGAGAAAATGAGGGCGAAGAATTTTGAAATGCCCAGATTTCATCTCTAACTACTGTTTGGCTCTTCAAACTTGTCAAATCCAATAGACGAACTTCATCACGTCCACTGAGATATACCGCTTTTGTTTTATCCGCGTTGAATGTAATATCCCGATTGTTACGCAGATCTTGTGTCAATTGTTTTACCTCTCCTTTACCGTCTGCTGTGCGTGAAAACCAGTTCTGATACCCTTGATACGTTTGACTATAGAGCAATGTTTTACTGTTTTTAAGCCATTTAACTTCCATGATGCGCTCCCCTTGACTTGGCATCTGACGAACAAACTTTCCTTCGATATCCGAAACGAACAATTCCCCACGGGATACAAATGCCATCTTTTTCCCGTCCGGTGAAACGTCGAAATTACTGATGTTACCTGAAATGTTGAACTCCTTCAGCTTTCCTAGGACCTGATTACGGTTAAGTGCGATGTTGGGCTGCACGGTTTTCTTTCCATTAACATCGTAGATATAAAGCTGGTACCCTTTTTCAAATGCGATCTTACTACCATCTGCCGCGACAAACGGACGTTTGATTGATTCCGGAAAAGAAGTCAATTGGGTTTTCGCTTTTCCCGCAATTTGATAAAGATTGTATTCACCATTGCTTTCGTCGGACACATAGAATATGTTTCCTTTTTGGTCTACTGTCGGCCAAAAATCCTTACCTATATAATCTGTATACTGTTGAAAAGCTTTTGTTTTGGGATTATAGGACTTTATATCCGGATTGAAAGCACCTTTATATCGCTTGCGGTTGGCCGAGCTGTAGCCTTCCCAGCTATCATTGAATAATAATTCTCCTGAAGGTGTTGGCACCACATTACTGATATAATTAAAGACATGAGGAAACAACCTTGTTGCCGTTCCGCCATCCAAAGCGACTTGATAAGCACTCATTCTATTATAACGCGATGACGTAAAATAAAGCGTCTTACTATCCCAGCTCCAGCTGTCTACTTCATCCGAAGCATCGTGCGATGTCAGCTGTCGTATATCTCCACCAGCCAAAGGCATCACATAGACGTCCATGTTACCATTTTGATTGGCCGAAAACGCTAGCCATTTTCCATCGGGGGAAATTCGTGGATTGATCTCATTTCCTTCCATTCCTGTCAGCCGAACTGCAACACCGCCCTGGCTCCCTACTTTCCAAAGGTCGCCTTCGTAGCTAAAAACCATTTCCTTACCATCGGGACTCAACGCCGGATGGGACAAAAATGTGGGTTGCTGCGCAATAACACAGGTAGTTCCAGCATAAGCTAGTACTGTGCTTAAGATTAGTTTTTTTATCATTTTATCTAGGAGGCTAATAATTGTTTGCCAATACAAAGGTAGAATAGGTATTGAACAATACCAATATGAAATAGTGAAGAATTTTATATTTTTATTTCTTCAGCATTTATCGTAGACCTATTCCACTTATTCATAGGTGTTTATTTTCTAAAGAAGTAGAAGCTCCCACTCGACCTATTTTTGACTTCCACATCTAATATCTTTTTAAATTGAACCATGCTTGAAAATAGACTGAAACAAATGTGTGTCTTTCCTGTTCTTATACAAGGAATGGTTATGCAAACATATCATTTTGAATACATATGTTTTAGCAAAATTCAAAAAGGACATCGTATTATTTTCTTACTGAAAGACTGAAACAGAAGATAATTATCGAATTAATCGCATATAATTATCAACAATCCGATGAGCAATTTAAATATAGGCATATTTCTGTATTCCTATTGCAACCTAAAAGCTGAAGTATTTTTTGAATCATTATATTTTTTAATGGGATACTTATCCTTAACTTTGCACCCTCAAATCAGAAACTATGGAAGCAACGTTAACTCACTCAGACGAAGATCTTTATAACAAACGAAATCGCATAAGAATCGCGGTATCACTTTTCTTTTTTTGCCAAGGGATCGCGTTTGCATCTTGGGCAAGTCGAATTCCCGTTATTAAAGCTCATCTCCATTTAAGTGAGGGGCAATTGGGTACAATTTTACTGATGCTTCCTGTTGGTCAGCTTGCAACAATGGCTCTCTCAGGAAAGCTGGTCACAAAATATGGCAGTGCAAGTGTTTTGCGTATTGTACCTATCGCTTACACCTTGGTCCTGTGCTCCATCCCCTTTGCACAGAATGCCTGGCAGTTGGGGGGCATATTATTTCTGTTTGGTGTCACTGGCAATATGTGTAATATTTCCGTTAACACGCAAGGCGTTGCAACTGAGCAGATTTTCAAAAAATCAATAATGACTTCTTTTCATGGGGCCTGGAGCATCGCTGGCTTCACAGGTGCACTAGTCGGCTTGTTAACGATGAATTTGGGTCTGAACACCTTTTATCATTTTTTAATCATATTAGTCATTGTCACAGCGAATACACTCATCAACCAAAAGTATTTGGTTCCGGGCAAATCTCCTCAAAAGGAAAAGCGTAGTTTTTTCTCTAAACCAGAAGGTGGCTTACTGCAACTCGGCATTATCGGCTTTTTCAGCATGGCAACAGAAGGGGCAATGTTTGACTGGAGTGGGGTATATTTCAAAGAGATCGTTCAAGCTCCCGAAAAATTTGTTGTCGTTGGCTACGCATCTTTTATGATTATGATGGCCACTGGGCGCTTTGTTGGTGATGCTGTCATTCGCAAATTAGGGAGAAAAAGAACCCTGCAATACAGTGGCCTGCTGATGTTTGTCGGAATGATGACATCGGTTATTTTTCCTGAATTTATCATCTGCACCCTCGCTTTTATGTTAGTAGGTATAGGTGTGGCCTGCAACGTCCCATCTATCTATAGCATTGCTGGGCAGAACAAAAATGTACCATCTGGAGTAGCCTTAGCCATGGTTTCAAGCATCAGTTACCTGGGTTTTTTAATGGGACCGCCTTTAATTGGATATATTGCTGAAGCTTTTAGCCTACGCTATTCCTACGGTGTTTTTGCCTGTTTCGGCCTATTGATGTTTGTGATGGTTGGGCGATTATCTCTATTTAAAGAAACACGCGCAGCCTAATCTATCAAAGCACATGTTTACCGAATTTGCACTTTAGATTTTGACCTGAAGAAATCTCAGTCCAAATGACATGCGTTTACGTCTTAAAACATAAGGCATTGCAAGTAAATAAAAACAAGCCGTACTGGTTCCTAAAATCGATCCAAACCATACATCTTCAACAAAATGCTGGCCCAAATACACCCGAGAGTAGCCTGTTAATACAGCAAGAACAAATAAAATTATACCAAAAGCTCTATTTTTTGAGATAATGGCTAACGTAGCAGCCATTGCAAAGGCCGACGTTGTATGTCCAGAAGGGAAAGAGTTAAAGTGCGCTACACGCAACCAAGAAACAACATGGAATGTTGGGTCTCCATGAAATACCGTTGCCGGTCTATCGGCATCGAAAAGGTTTTTCAATACACAACAGGTCAGCCCTGAAAAGATATAAGTCCCGAGGATAGCTCGAGCAAAATTCCACTGCTGTGTACAGCAGTAAGCAATAAAAACACCTATAACAAAAAAACCATCTCCAAAATAGGTCTGTATTGTAAAAAGAATATCGGCCCAAAATGCATGACGTGTATTCACAAAATGGAATGAATCTCCCTTCGGTATAAATACAACTACAGCTGTCATTAAGGCCATCCAAATGGCAAAGCAAACAAAAAAAGCAGGATTAGCCGCATATACCTTTCTAAATTGGTATAATAAAAATTTTCCCATTCAATCTATGTTACAGAATTACAGGCCAAAAGTAAAATTGCTGTATGTGTAAATAATGATCCCAAAATAAACATTCTATTAAAAATTTACAATTCTATTACGCATTTATTTTGATAAGAAAAGAAAAACTATTAATCACTTAACAAAAAAAGCGATGGAAATCCATCGCTTTTCTCAGTAGCCCCGAGCAGAATCGAACTGCTATCAAATGTTTAGGAAACATCTATTCTATCCGTTGAACTACGGGGCCTTTTCAGAAGCCAAACTTAGGTTTATTTTATATATAAGTCAATAGCTAGTCTAAAATCCTGTTATATTTTTTTCAAAAAGAGAGGTAACCCCTGTATAGACTGGTTATACTAAAGCGATTAACATCCACAATAGCGAAAATCTATTTTAAAGCCGTTTCATGTACGATGGAATAGTCACGAACAAACGCAAATTTAGAACCTGAAAGATAAACTGGATTTAGAAAATGAAAAATGGTGGAGGGAGAAGGATTCGAACCTTCGAAGCCGAAGCAACGGATTTACAGTCCGTCCCATTTGACCGCTCTGGAACCCCTCCAGCATTGTGTTGTTCTAGAATCGAACGTCGCAAAAGTAGCTTTTGATTTGCAAAACTGCAATTATTTTAGGCCATAAATTTGTAACTACCGCAGTATTAATTCATTTATTTTCAAGAAACATTCAAATGATCTGTTCATCATGAGATCAAGTTATCAATATTATAATAAAAACTTATTGTTATAATCTAGTCATAATAGATTTTGACGATAGTGTATTGGTAAAATCAATTCGCTTTTTGCATCGAGTTGCTGTATATTTGTCTCAACAAAAAAAAAGAAAGATATATTATGAGTTTCACAGGTAAAAGTTTTCCAAGCATTACAGTAGATGCAATTGATTATTTAGGCGACAATTTACAAATCAACATTTTTGAAAAAGCAGTCAAAGAAGGTAAAAAAGTGCTTTTATTTTGGTATCCAAAAGATTTCACTTTCGTATGTCCTACTGAATTACACGCTTTCCAAGAAGCTGCTGCTGAGTTTGAAAAACGCAATACAATCTTAATCGGCGCTTCTTGCGATACAAATGAAGTACACTTTGCCTGGTTAAACACAGCAAAAGATAACGGTGGAATTGAAGGTGTTGAATATCCTCTTTTGGCAGACACTAACCGCAACTTATCAAGTATATTGGGAATCTTAGATGTTCAAGAAATCGAACACCCTGAATACGGAACATTGGCACAAGGTTCTGCGGTTACTTATAGAGCAACTTACTTGATCGATGAAACTGGCCGTGTATTCCATGAATCAGTAAACGACATGCCTTTGGGCCGTAACGTTAAAGAATACTTACGCTTGATCGACGCTTACGCTCACGTACAGAAATTTGGCGAAGTGTGTCCTGCAAACTGGGAAGAAGGTAAAGATGCCATGAACGCAGATAGAAAAGGTGTAGCTGATTATTTAGCGAAACACTAACAATACAAGACCACAGCGTCTTATCAACGGGGGCTTTTCCCGGCTCCTGTTGATTTCTCCAACAATCACCTTAATAATAAAATCATGTTACAAGAATTAGAAAACGATAATTTACAAGAAATTGTAAACAATAACGATATTGTTATGGTTCAGTACTCCGCCACTTGGTGTGGTAACTGCAAAATCATGAAACCAAAATTCAAAAAATTGGCTGGCGAAAATGATAGTGTACCTTTTGTTATTGCTGATGCAGAAAAATTTCCTGAATCCCGCAAACTGGCAAATGTCAATAACCTACCCACTTTTGCCGCTTTTAAAAACGGTAAATTAGTCAATCAGGTACAAACAAATAAGTTAGACGCATTAGTAGAATTATTCAATGAAACTACCAGTAATTAAGCATTTGACAGAGTTCATCGAGCAGAATGATGTAGATTATGTCTTGGAAACAATCGAGACACTGGAAGCATTAACCGAAGCTCCTTTGAAAGATGAAGAACTTGACGTTCTTGGTGAATTGATTTCAAACCTATACGGAGCTGTAGAGGTTGATAAATTAATTAAAGAAGGTAACTCAAAAAAAGACGCGTTAAATATGTTTATGAAGCGTGTTCTAGGTGCTATTGATAAATAGTCTTTGCAAAAAAAAGCATTCGTGTGAAACTTTCTTTAAAGGTTGTTCCTGTCGTTTTTGAGCATTTGAAGCATAGAAACTAACATCAATTGAAATTTGTCAAACAAATATGCAATTGGATTTAGACCAATCCAGATTTTTTTAAAGGTAGCGGAGAATCTATCTTATCCTAAATATCGTTGTATTGCAGCATCTTAAACGTATTACACCTATATATTACATGTTTTCCAAAAGCTAAAATGTTGACAAAATTTAGCAATGTGGAAAACTAATTAAAGTAATCTGACAGAACTAAATATTTTCTACATATATTTACTATGTTAAAGGTTGCCACTTGGAGCGAAGCGACAAAATAACTATTCTCTAAAAATTCGTTTCAGGAAAAAATATTTTAATTGTTAAACGGAAATTCCAACTTGATTGGGATTTCCGTTTTTTATTTATGCCCATATTTTACCTTTCAACGATCGATCCCTTTACCTCTTCGTTAAATATTGACCTAAGTTGAATCAGGTTAATGGTTAATATCCGTAAGTTAAAGCAATAAACCAACGTCATAAACGCACTACTTGAAGACTGTCAATAAAATTACAATCTCCAACAATCCGTTGTTCATCAAAATTTTTATCTTTAAACATGCGAAGACCTTTTCTATCTGTTATTATTATTTTGGCTGGTATCTTGTCAACTTCAATCGTTAAAGCACAGAATCCACAGTGGAATGCTGCTGAAATTAAAGTTAATCTAGAAAAACTGAACGTGTTGGGCTCAGTCCTTTATTTTGCGGCACATCCGGATGATGAAAATACTCGGCTAATCGCTTGGCTAGCTCAGGAAAAAAAATATAAAACAGGTTATTTATCCCTAACTCGAGGTGACGGCGGACAAAACCTCATCGGAACAGAACAAGGTATTGAACTTGGATTGATTCGAACGCAGGAATTACTGGCTGCTCGAAAAACCGATAAGGGTGAGCAATTTTTTTCCTCAGCATATGATTTTGGATTCTCAAAGACTCCAGAAGAAACTTTCGAATTCTGGGATAAACAGCGTGTTCTTCGCGAAGCCGTATGGATCATCCGCAAATTTAGGCCCGATGTCATTATCACACGTTTTCCTCCAGATCCAAGAGGCGGACATGGTCATCATCAAGCCTCTGCCATTCTAGCACATGAAGCCTTTAAAGCTGCTGCTGATCCGAATCAATTTCCAGAGCAGCTTCAATTTGTACGCCCCTGGAAAGCTAAACGCTTGCTTTGGAATACAGCTAATTTCGGAGGTCAAAACAATACACGTGAGGATCAATTAAAAATAGATATCGGGGATTACAATTCTCTTCTAGGAGCCTCTTATGGAGAAATTGCCGCACACAGCCGTTCATCACACAAAAGCCAAGGCTTTGGTTCGGCAAGCCAACGTGGCTCATCAATCGAATACTTTGAGTATGTAGACGGTGCACCTGCAAAAAATACACTCTTGGATGGTGTTGAAACCTCATGGAAAAGAATTCAAAACGGCAGTAAAGTTCAGTCCCTGATTGATCACATCAATCAAACATATCAAATTGATAAGCCCGAATTGATCATTGCTGAATTGATCCAACTGTACAGAGAACTGGATCAAATTGATGATGAATACTGGAAAACTGAAAAGAAAAAAGAGGTTGAAAAACTAATCCTTGCCTGTGGTGGAATTTGGTTCGAAAGTATCGCTAAAAATCCATCCTATGCCTTGGAAGATCAGATCAAAGTGGAACATTCCATTATTGTTCGGCGTCCAAATGTAACCGTTGAGCTGACCCAAATAAATGGAAATAGCATTCATGAAACACTAAAAATAAACAAACTACAAAGAGACTCTGTTCTTATACATGCCGACAGGACGACACAACCATATTGGTTGATTGAACCACATGGAAAAGGCAAATTTAATGTCAGTGATTTTAACCTGACAGGCTATCCAAAAAACCCCTATGCTCCAGAGGTATCATTTCAACTCCGGATCAATGGTGAAAATATCACACTCAATCAGCCCATAAAATATAAGTATACTGATCCTGTTCGTGGCGAAATCTACGACCCCATTGTGATCATCCCACAGTTGACTGCAAAAAGTTCCAGCCCTTTGGCACTTACACAAAATTCCCACACGGTCAAAGTGAATCTGACTTTTCAGAAAAACGGACAAGCAAACACAACCACGTTTAACGTCAGACCGAATGTACCTAAAGGCTGGGAAGTTTCACCGGCATCTTTTGACCTATCTTTTGACAAAGGCGAACGTACAATTTCCAGAGAGATCAGCATAAAACCATCAGATGCTTCTAAATCTTCCATTGATACCCTTGGGTTCCTCTTGGCAAACAAAGAACGTTTAAAAGAGATAAAAGCCATCGATTACAATCATATACCTAATATTGTTTATTTCCCCGATGTAGCTATAAAAATGAGCAATATCAACCTGATCAACGCGGTAAAAAAAGTGGCATACATCCATGGGGCAGGGGATCTAATTCCTGAATCGTTGACTGCCATTGGTATTAAAGTCGATGTATTAAGTAACGAACAGGCATTAAAAGCAGACCTTTCTAGCTACGATGCTGTAATCTTGGGTGTACGAATTTTCAACGTTAACAAGCAAATTGCGCAGCTCCAAAACAGACTACTTGCGTATGTGAACATGGGTGGAACGGTCCTGGAACAGTACAATGTAAACAATGGACTGTTCTCAAAAAACTTTGGTCCTTTTCCTTTTAGCATCGGCAGAAGCCGTGTAACAGACGAACTTGCAACGGTACATTTCGATAAAAATGACCCGATTTTTAATTACCCGAACAAGATCAGCGACGCCGACTTCGAACACTGGGTGCAGGAGCGGGGACTCTACTTTGCGGAAGATATTGATAAAAAATATCGCACCCCGATCACCATGCAAGATCCCGGCGAACCGTTACATAATGGCTCATTACTCATTGCTCAATATGGAAAAGGTAAATTTGTTTATACATCTTTGTCTTTTTTCAGACAATTGCCTGCCGGAATTCCCGGAGCTTACAGATTATTCGTAAATTTGCTATCAAAATCAAAATAATATAATAATGGAAAATCAGATTGACAACAGCTGCACGACAATTGATGCTGGCAAAGCAAAAGGAATCATTCTTTTAGTTGCTGTAGTATTTGGTGCATTAATTGGATTCACTGCAAACGAGACATTTTTAAGCATCTTTGGAGGTGCCGCTGTCGGATTGATTATCGCTGCTATTTTTAATAGCGTTATCTATCCTCAAAAGCCTTCAGATAGATAAGAAAGATGAATAGCTGGAAGCGTTTCTACTGGTTGGTCGTTATCTGGCTATTCGTATTCATCCTTTTTCTGTACATTTTCACGAACCACTATTCATGAGTACAGCAGATTGGATCGTGTTATTTCTGACACTCTTAGTTATTGTCATTTATGGCGTTTATAAGAGTAGAGGTATAAAAAATATTGATGGATATCTTCTAGGTAATCGTTCTTTACCCTGGTATCACGTCGGATTATCGGTAATGGCGACGCAAGCGAGCGCCATTACTTTCTTATCTGCCCCCGGCTTAGCTTATTCCTCAGGAATGAGTTTTGTCCAATTCTACTTTGGTCTTCCGTTGGCCATGATTGTGCTCTGCATTACATTTGTTCCTATTTTTCATAAGCTAAAAGTATTTACAGCTTACGAATTTCTAGAAAAACGGTTTGATGTCAAAACCAGAGGGCTCACCGCCATTCTTTTTTTGATACAGCGGGGAATATCAACGGGTATTACCATCTTTGCACCGGCTTTAATTATATCGACCCTCCTTCATATTGATCTAACATGGACCACATTGGCCATAGGAAGTTTTGTTGTTATCTATACGACCTATGGAGGAACCAAAGCCGTGTCTCATACACAGTTGCTTCAAATGAGCATTATCTTTGGATCATTACTCGTAGCAGGTATATTAGTTATCCATCTGCTGCCAGAGTCCATTGGATTATCAAAAGCGCTTCATATTGCAGGAAAATCAGGAAAAACCAATGCATTGGATTTTACTTTTGACCTCAATAATAACTATACACTTTGGACAGGACTAATCGGTGGTTTTTTCCTACAGCTTTCCTACTTCGGGACCGACCAAAGTCAAGTAGGTCGTTATTTGACAGGGGCTTCGATCAAAGAAAGTCGCATGGGATTAATTATGAATGGTCTATTGAAAATCCCTATGCAATTTGCTATCCTGTTGATTGGAGTTCTGGTATTTGCCTATTATCAATTCCATCAGCCGCCCATTTTTTTCAACCAAGTCGAGATCAAGAAGCTCAAAGAAAGCAAATATGCTCCTGACTACCAGCTTCTCGAACAAAAGCATAGTGAGCTATTTAAAACACGTGAATCTGTTGTTCAGCAGCTTAATACAGCATTGGATCACGACGATGAAAAAAGAATTGCTGATTATCGATCCTCACTCGGTCAACTTAATGCAAAAATGCAGGTCGTAAAAGAAGGGACATTGGACTTAATCAAAAAAAACAACCCAACAGCGGAAACGAATGACAATAATTATGTCTTTCTTTCTTTTGTGACAAGCGTCTTTCCAAAGGGCCTAATTGGGCTACTCATAGCGGTCATTTTTCTCGCATCCATGGGGTCTACGGCAAGTGCTATTAACTCATTGGCCTCAACAACGACCATTGATATCTACAAAAGATTTATTAACCCTAACTCATCTGAAAAACAAGATCTTTTGTGGTCGCGTTTATTTACGTTGATCTGGGGTACATTTACTGTTATTGTTGCTTTGTATGCGAACAGATTGGGTAATCTCCTCGAAGCGGTCAATATCTTGGGCTCACTATTCTATGGTACTATCCTAGGGATTTTTATCGTCGCCTTCTACATGAAGAAAATTCAAGGCAAAGCTGTTTTTCTTGCAGCCATTCTTTCCGAAATTATAGTGATAGCAGTATGGACGATGAATAAGATTCCTTTTCTTTGGCTAAATCTTATTGGCTGCCTAGCTGTCATGTTAATCGCCTATATCGTACAACTGGGGGTGAAAGCACCTCGTCCTATAGAGGACAAAAGGGATCTTGAATAAAAAAAGCCTGATTGATCAGGCTCAGTATTTTTTATAGATATTGTACAATACACTCTTATCATATATGGTCAATTCGGGGGTTGTATCCCGAACGACAAATTTTCGCTTAAAGGCAACGATAGCGGCTTTTAGATTGGACGTATCATAACCAATAATTTTTAGCGCGTCTATCGCATTAAAGCTATCAGGAGGGGCCACAAGCTGTCCTTCATCATACCATATTCCAAAACCCCGTTCTGCAAGCTTTTTCCACGGGAAAAAAACGCTTGGATCATTCTTGCGTGATGGAGCGATATCAGCATGGCCAATAAAATTATTTGCTGGAATTAAATAACGCGATTTCAAGGTATCAAGCACAGTCATCAATGAATTAATTTGTGCCTCAGGAAAAGGCTCCCTACCATTATTATCCAATTCTATACCAATAGAACAGGAGTTCATGTCGACAATAGAACCCCATTTTGCCACCCCTGCATGCCAAGACCGAACATAATCGTTCAACATTTGTATAATCTCCCCATTCCGGCCAATGACATAATGTGAACTCACTTTAGTTCTTGGAATCTGAAAGGTTTTGATTGTCTGCCCAATACTATCTTGTGCTGTATGATGAATAATGACATAGTTAGGTTTACGAACATCATAATGTATGGCTTCCTCTTGGCGCCAATAAGGATGGTTTCCAGACTTCTGTAAAAAAACAACCTTTCTTTCCTCCGGTGTCAATAAATTGGTATCTGGCTTAGCTTCGACCTTTTCTTCCACAACCAATGCAGAAGCAAATGACGCAACTAGCGGTTTTGCAACCACTGGCTGTATCTTCGACTTGCAGCTTGCCAAAGACAGCAATGAACAAAGCAATATCCCTATTGACACAGGCCTTAACATTATTTTGGTAAACTATAGACTATACCCATCGCCAACGACTGGCTTAACTGTACTCTTGAAATGACATCTGGATCATAGATCATAATACCATTTAAGTTCACATTGATGACTCTCGTGACTTTTGCTGTTACAGTTACATCCAAACGGTGTGTAGGGTCGGAAAGTTTCTCGTAGTCAGCAAAAAGGTTATAACGAGCCTTTACATTCAGTTTATCTGTGAAGTTTTTGTCTAGGTTACCCGTTAGCTGAAATGCCAGTGCATTGGCAAAAGCCCGATCTTCCTTTACACCAAATCGTTCACCAGTACCCGCACTTGGATTGTTAGGATCTCTATAATAGCCATATTTCTCAAAGAAACCTTCTCCAGAACGAGGCTTAACACGCTCATCCAAAATAAAAGTTTGACGAGCAGTACCCGTACCAAAACGCAAGGAAAATTCGTTACTAGGCTTATACTCAAGACCGAAAGATTCTGTCAGATAAGCTGGAGCCATAAAAGCATTCTCAATATAGTCTATTGTATCTCTGCCGTTAACCGTTTTATACTTATAACCCGCATCAAATTGCGACTCAAATGTCACCGACGTAAACAATGCCCAATTGGCAGACAATTTATAAGAAAGCTTATTATCCCAAAATATACGGTCATTATTCTTCTTCGCAATATTATTGGTATTCTTTATCTTTCCATAACGTAAATCAACTTCGGTCACAAAATTGAAATTGTCCTTCGTATAATCCGATTTATGATTAGCATTCAATCCTACAGCAATAGAACCAACACCACCACCTTTCCAATTATCATTAAATGACGCCTGGTTTAAATTGATCCCGAATTTTGTCCAATGTTTCCAATAGTCTACCTCCAAGTTTAGTTTTGGAACTATAGGACGAATCGTTTTAATATTTAATGGTTGCTCTTTCTGTACAGAAATTACGGTATCTGGTTTTGCTCGAAGATCTTTCAGATCCTGTGCTTTTAAGCTGGTAATAGAAAGGCAAAGCAGAGCCATGCCGACAAAATTGAATAACTTCATTCTGAAAACGTCTATTTTTTGTTTACGGTACTAATTTATAATTAATTGTTGGAAAAGGCTCAATAAAATATTGCGAAGGGTTCAATTGATACCGTGAATAACAATCTTTGATATAATTCACCAATTCATAATCACTCGCTGAGAGAATAAAGAAATAGGAAGGTCTAAATATCCTTCTAAATCGTTCAGCTTCTTCACTATTTAATCCTGTAATCTTACTGATAAGCTCTTTCGTAAATTTGTAATCGATCACATTTTCCTTATAATCGTTTTCAATGGTTTTAGTTAGTCGACGTGCTCTTTTAGCCTCCTTGCTAAATAAACTATAAATTGAATTGATGCTTAATCCAGCCCCATTTGGGCCAACAGAAAATACGTCTCCATAACCCGCAAGACGATACGCTTTCTCATAATCCTCTTTTGCTTTTTTCAGAATTTCTTCTGGCGTCTTGCGTGCAAAAACTTGAACCTCATCAATATAAAACGATTCACGTACCAAATGAAACAGCAACAATCCACGGTTATCCACCTGAAGAGTATCTGAAAAATAGCCTTTACATATCGCAACAATATGATCTCCTAGTTGTGCATTAAAGACAAATTCTCCTTTGATAGTATTATAATTGACCTCCCCAGTACGTAAGTTGGCCAGCTTTACATTTCCAATACGTTGTTTGGTATTTTTATCAAAAACGATACCCTCTACTTTTTTATCTTGGCAAAAAAGTGGAGAAGTAAAGCCCACAAGGGCAATAAGTAGAAAAATATATCGCAATAGTATCACTTTCGTAAAACTACTATATCGCTGTACAAAAGCGAAATATTTAACATCTTTTAAAGCGTAACTATTTAGATATAACCAATAGCTGCCCTAAAGATAGCGCATCATCGGTAAGACCGTTTAGGGATTTGATCTGATCAACGGATACATTGTACAGCTTACTGAGCGAATATAACGTATCCTGAGCTTTAACCTCATGAATACGCATAGCTATCGGGCTCTTGATTTCTTCTGTCTTTACGACGGTAGGAGGTGTTTCTTGTACATTCTGCACGATCTCGACCTGAACAGTCTCTTCACGTACAACCTTTTCACGTGGCGATTCACCGCGATCGTATTGATCAAGATGATATCTTTCGATCATTTCGATCAGCAATTCAGGATAACGCGGATTGGTGGCGTATCCAGCCGCTTTCAAGCCTTTGGCCCAGCCTTTATAGTCGTTCTTATCCAACTTAAAGAGTGCCGCATATCGCGGTCGTAACAGAAACTCTGAGTGATCCCGAAAAGATTGTTCGGGATTTTCATAAACACGAAAGCAGTCATTGATATTATCATCGGGACGAGTCACGGATTTTCCTTTCCAAACTCCGCCACATTTAATACCGAAATGATTATTAGCCTCACGCGCAAGATAACTGTTACCATTACCGGATTCCAGTAAAGCCTGAGCAAGTTTAATACTCGCAGGAATACCATATTTATTCATTTCTGCAACGGCCACATCTTTGTAATGAGCAATATAGTCGTTGCCAGCCATGGTCGGTCGTCCCACAGAAGAGGATGAAGAAGTTTTTGAATTGGAGCCAGATTTAGAGGAGGATATTGTGCCTCTCCGGCTTGAACATGATGTAATCAACATCATGAATACAAACATGCCATAAAAAAACTTCTTCATGCAATAATGTCGCGCTTATTTTTTTGTTGACGAGAATCTATTTTGCTTAGCATCATTATCAAACATATCCAAATGATATTGTCTAATAGTAGCGAGTACTTTTGCTGTCCAACCTTTACTCGTGGAGTAACCCGAACGAGCAATCGCTTTTACCCAAGCTTCGTATTTTTCACCAGGATGTTTTTCAAAAAGACTCTGAGTAGTCTTTTTTCTTTTTACTATTCCTACAAAATCATCATACGAGTCCATTACAGACCGATAACCTTTGTAAGCTGACCGAATAACGGTACTGTTGTTTTTTCCTTTGACACCAAAATGGTTATTCAAATTTTTTGCTACCCTGCTACCACCATTTCCGCTTTCATGCATAGCGATGGCTAAGATAACCGATGCTGGAACACCGTGTTCCTCCATCATTTCTTTTGCTATTGGACTGTACTTATCGACATATGCCGCATTACTTTGAGCTGAAACTTTTGTTAATCCAAAAGTTCCCAAAGCTAGTAACAGTACAAAGCTTTTTAATTGTTTTAAATTCATGAAGAATGTTTTAGTTCACAAATTACTTCTTGCGTAAGGCAAAAAGTCCGTCTCGAATCGGTAATATTACCTTTTCTACGCGCTTGTCCT
This sequence comes from Sphingobacterium siyangense, assembly GCF_023277505.1. Classification (NCBI taxonomy): domain Bacteria; kingdom Pseudomonadati; phylum Bacteroidota; class Sphingobacteriia; order Sphingobacteriales; family Sphingobacteriaceae; genus Sphingobacterium; species Sphingobacterium siyangense. The sequence continues at coordinate 6,484,405 of NZ_CP080574.1, forward strand.
GAGCTAAACGTGCATTCAAATCAATGATCTGCTTTGTTTGGTTGTCTGGTTTTGAATCTAACACCTTACCTTTCCATAAGACATTGTCAATCAAAATAAGTCCCCCAGACGGAACTTGATTTATTATCGTTTCGAAATAATATAAATTTCTCTTTTTGTCCGCGTCGATAAATACCAAATCAAATGTTTCATCTAATGTAGGTAGTATTACCGCTGCATCTCCAATATGATAGTTGATTTTATCAGCAAATGCCGATTCATCAAAATAACCTTGGACGCGTTCTTGTTGCTCTGCATTGATATCGATAGTATGTAATATCCCATCTTCCTGCAGCCCTTCTGCGAGACACAACGTTGCGTATCCCGTAAACGTTCCTATCTCCAAGATACGTTTCGGAGCAACCAATTTACTCAATAAAGAAAGAACTCTTCCCTGGTAGTGTCCAGATAACATATGGGGCATTGTTTCCTTCAAATATGTCTCCCGATTTACCCTTTTCAGTAACGAATTTTCCTCGTCTGTAGTATGTTCCAAATAGGACTCTAAATCGTCGGCAACAATTTCCATAACCACAAAGGTACCAAAAAACATTTTTATGATAAAAACTTTTTTTTACAAAAAGCTGAATACCAGCTAAATACAATTATCCTTTTGTAAAGAGCATTTTTCGGAAATCGCGTCAGATGCATAAAAAAGCCATATTGCCATTTTTTGATTTTCTATTTTGTTTCCAAATTTCATCAAAAAAAAGTCCCCCTAAAAGATGATCTTTTAGGGGGACTTTTTTTATTATTAAACAACAAATATATTAAGCAAGATCAGCAGTGATCAAGCGTAAAAATTCGGATCTTGTGACATCATTTTGGAATGCTCCAGTAAATGCAGAAGTAGTCGTTACAGAATTCTGTTTCTGAACTCCACGCATCGCCATACACATGTGCTTGCATTCCATAACCACAGCTACTCCACGAGCGCCTAAAGTTTCTTGAATACAATCTCTGATCTCATTGGTGAGACGTTCCTGAACCTGCAGACGACGCGCAAAAATATCAACGACACGTGGTATCTTGCTTAAACCTACAATATGGCCATTTGGAATATACGCGATATGGGCTTTGCCAAAGAAAGGTAACATATGGTGCTCACAAAGAGAATATACTTCAATATCCTTAACGACGACCATTTGACTATAGTCTTCCTCAAACATAGCACCACGTAATACCTCCGCAGCATCGATATCATAGCCATGTGTCAAAAATTGCAATGCCTTTGCAACACGTTCTGGTGTTTTCACTAAACCTTCGCGTTTTGGATTTTCCCCCAGACATTCCAATATATCTGTATAATGAGCAGCGATGCGATCTACCTTTTCAGTATTGTATTTGTCGATCTTAATATATCCATCCAACTCTTCGTTGTCAAATGAGTGTTGACTCATAGTTTCTACTATTTAAATGTATTAAAGATTAATCGCCAAAATATTCGACGTAATTATTTTCTGTTTCATGCAAACGGACACTATGCAAGATCACACCCTGTTCATCAAATAACGGTTTTAAGATCTTAAATATTTCGATTGCGATATTCTCCGTAGAAGCCATGACTCCTTTCATAAAATCAACATCTAAATTGAAATTACGGTGATCGACTTTGTCAATGATACTACGATTGATTATTTCTTTCATGATCTTTAAATCTATTAAAAAACCAGTTTCCGGATTGACTTTTCCTTTAACTGTTACATAAAGATCATAATTATGTCCATGCCAATTTGGATTGGAGCAAAGACCAAATACCTGTTCATTCTGCTCCTTACTCCAGTCTTCACGATAGAGCTTGTGCGCAGCACAGAAACGTTCACGACGAGTTATAAATACCATAATAATACAAAGATAAGGCTTTAAGTGCAATTAAAACATCTCAATTTAAGGAATGCCGTCAGAATATAGTAATATAATGAAGTGCTTTCTCTTTTGTTGAACAAACAGACAAAAATCTAAGCACTTTATCCTTATTCATAACCCGCTTTCAAGAATGATTTGATATAAAATTTTGTAGCAGAGTGTAAATACTCCCTGTTTAAAAAGAACGACAACGAATGCTGATTTTTAAGGCCAATTTTCTTCTACTTTTAGTTAGGGTTTACTTAGGGTTTAGTTAGGGTTAGTTTAGGTTTTATATAGCTTTTACCTAAAGTACCCCTAACTAAACCCTAAACTAAGAGTATATAAAATCTAAACTAATTCAAGCGATTATATCGATCGATTAGCATTGTTTCCAATAACATCAGGACAAAAACTAAACAGTTCGTACAGGATTATAAAAGAGGAGATCATATCAAAAAAACAGTTAGCCCTATTAACATCAAGCTCGGGTTTCTAAGCAGGACTCATTGCAAGCATGATATTTTTATGTTAAAAAGAGATGCGCTTGCAAGATAATTTGTAATTTTCAATCCAAAACGAGCTCGTCATGCAAATATTAATTATTGCGGCTACTTCATTTGAATTGCAGCCTTTTCTGGAAGTGGTATCAAATTACGATCAATGCGATACCCTAGTAACTGGTGTAGGCATGGTTGCCACAGCATTTGAGCTGGGAAGAATGCTTCACGAAAAAAAATATGATCTCCTTATTAATGTCGGGATAGGAGGATGTTTGGATCGTACGATTGAAATAGGCTCGGTTATTCAGGTCGTTTCAGAGTCGTTTGTTGAACTAGGTGCGGAAGACGGTCATAATTTTATTCCAATAGATCAATTGGGCTATGGGAGGTCTACATTTACCTCGTGTTTACTGAATGACAAGGAGCTTAGGCTTCCTTTTCTAAAACAGGGGGAAGGAATTACCGTAAACAAAGTCCATGGTAGCACAGAAAGTATCGAAAAAATTAAAAAACTGCATCCCAATAGCCTTGTTGAAAGTATGGAAGGAGCTGCGGTTTTCTATGCAGCCGATAAAATGACAATTCCCGTGATTGAGATTCGCGGTATTTCAAATTACGTGGAAAGAAGGAACCGTGCCACGTGGAACATTCCGTTAGCGATAATGAATAGTAATAAGGCACTTATAAAAACATTGGAATATCTGAACAACTTATATTCAAAAATTTAATACAAAAGTCATTTACTTATTAAAAAATGACATAAAACTATAGAATTAGCGGGTTCAAATCTTCAAAATATCAATTTTAAATAGTAGATTTGTAATCTAAAAATTGACACTATTTTACAACTGATGAGAGAAATACAATTCAGAGAAGCACTTCGTGAAGCAATGAACGAAGAAATGCGTAAAGACGACAAAATATTTTTATTAGGAGAAGAAGTTGCTGAGTATAACGGAGCTTACAAAGTAAGTCAGGGTATGCTTGATGAATTCGGTGCAAAGCGTATCATTGATACACCTATTGCGGAACTTGGTTTTGCTGGTATTGCTGTTGGTGCTGCAATGAATGGTTTGAAGCCAATTGTTGAATTCATGACATTCAACTTCTCACTTGTTGCAATTGACCAAGTAATCAATGCTGCAGCTAAAATTCACTCGATGAGTGGTGGACAGTTCTCTATTCCGATGGTCTTCCGTGGTCCTACAGGAAATGCGGGTCAGCTTGCAGCACAACACTCTCAAAACTTTGAGAACTGGTTTGCAAATACACCAGGTTTAAAAGTTGTGGTTCCTTCGAACCCATATGAAGCTAAAGGTTTATTGAAATCAGCTATTATCGATCCAGATCCTGTTATCTTCATGGAATCTGAGGTAATGTATGGTGATAAAGGACAAGTTCCTGAAGAAGAGTATTACTTAGAAATCGGAAAAGCTAATATTATCCAAGAAGGTACAGATGTAACTGTTGTATCTTTTGGTAAAATGCTTCCTCGCGTTGTCATTCCTGCAGTTGAAGAATTGAAAAAAGAAGGTATCAGCGTTGAATTAATTGACTTGCGTTCGGTACGTCCTATCGATTACCCTACAATCATCGCGTCTGTTAAGAAAACAAACCGTTTGGTAATCGTGGAAGAAGCATGGCCATTGGCGTCTATTTCTACGGATTTAGCATTCAATGTACAACGTAACGCATTTGATTATTTAGATGCCCCTGTTATCCGCGTAAATTGTGCAGACGTACCTCTTCCTTATGCTCCAACATTGATCGAAGCTGCTTTACCTAGCGTTGAGAAAGTTGTTAAAGCTGTGAAAGAAGTATCTTATATCAAGAAGTAATACGAATTACATTCTTAAAAAAATTAAAATCCCTTTTACCCTGTAAAAGGGATTTTTTTTATATTTAAGCTGGCCGATTGTTGCTTATTAAAAAAATTAAAATTCCATATATGAAAAAATTAAGAATTGCCTCTTTGATGGCCGTATTTGTATTTCTAGTGATATCTGCTTCCGCACAAAAGAAATACACACTACGTGTAAATCCCGATTCAGGGAAAAAAATATCGCAAAACCTTGTGATGACAATGGATATTGACGCTGCTGGCCAAAAAATGGTTACAGACCTTAATATGGGCTTTGATATCACCAATACAACGAAAAAAGACAATATCTTCGCGTTTGACCTTAAATATACCGGAATAAACATGAAAATGAATATGGCGGGAATGGACATGTCCTACGACTCGAAAAACCCCGAAGCCAATGAGTTTTCCAAACAGATGCATGCTACTTTAGGCAAATTGCTAGAAAATAGCATTAGCTTTAATGTTGATCAACTTGGCAAATCTTCTGACATCAAGTTACCTGAGGGTATTAACATGCCGTTTGATAAAAGTATGTTCGAAAATATAAGTACAGTATTACCTGAACAGCCTGTTAAAATCGGTGACTCATGGACATCCAAAACGGAATCTGATGATTCAGGCATTTCGGTGGAGAGCACAATGACTTTAATAGAAGCAAATGAGCTAGGCTATAAAGTAAATGTTGAAGGAAAAATGTTCGGCCCGGATGCAAATCAGGTAGGCAACGTACAGGGGTTCTATGTCTTGGATAAAAAAACCTGCCTTACCAAGATAACAGAAATGACAAGTGCCGTGGATATGCCTGAAGCAAAAATAAAGACCACATTAAAAAGTCAATAAATGACTATAACAAAAAAATAGGGGCCAATAGGCCCCTATTTTTTTGTTATATATCAAATTTATGCGTTGATCTCTTCTTTGTATTGATCAGCAGATAACAAAGCATCTACATCAGCAACATTGTTCAATTTAATACGAACAATCCAACCTTCACCATAAGGATCAGAATTGACCAATTCAGGAGATGCATCAATAGCTTCATTAACCGATAAAATCGTAGCTGATACAGGTAAAAATAGATCAGAAACTGTTTTTACAGCTTCAATTGTACCGAAAACTTCATTAGCGGCAACTTCCTCACCTACAGTGTTTATGTCAACAAAAACGATGTCACCCAATTCACGTTGAGCGAAATCGGTAATCCCTACAACTGCTTCATCACCTTCAACACGAATCCATTCGTGATCTTTGGTGTATTTCAATTCTGCTGGAAAATTCATTGTATTTAATTTTTTGATTTTTAATGCCGTGAAGTTACAAAATATCTTTAATTGTCAAAAATGATATTCATCATAACATTTTTGTGTTTATTTTTAAGCTATGAATCCTCAAATCGAAAGACTTTACCAAATTTCACAAAAGAAAGAACGTCGTATTATTGGCCTGATGTCCGGAACTTCTCTGGATGGTCTTGATATCGCAGTATGCCGCATAGAAAATGCAGGTAAAACAACGAAAATACAGCTAGAGAATTTTACCACAATGGATTATGAGGATGATTTTAGAGCACGAGTACGTGAAGTCTTTGCAAAACGAAATATCGACCAACAGTTATTTTCGGGACTCAATGCTTATATTGGAGTCACACATGCCAAATTAATCAATACAGCATTACAACAATGGAATATACCAAGCTGCGAGATTGATTGTATAGCCAGCCATGGGCAAACCGTATACCATGCTCCCCAATCATTGACCAAAGACCGCAACTGGCCCAATAGTACCTTACAGATCGGCGATGGAGATCATATTGCCGTAAATACCGGCATCATAACCCTGTCTGACTTTAGACAGAAACATGTTGCTGCGGGAGGGGAAGGGGCACCTTTGGCGGCGTATGGCGACTATCTACTTTTCTCGCATGCGACAGAGAATCGATTCTTACTGAATATTGGCGGTATTTCTAATTTCACATTTATCCCAAGCCATCAAACAAAATTGAAAGCCTATGCAACAGATCTCGGTCCAGGCAATACAATGATGAACCAATACATGAAGGCTAATTTTAATCAGGAGATGGATAGAGATGCCTATATGGCCAAAAAGGGAGAAGTAAATGATGCGCTATTAAATCAATTATTAACAGAAGAATTTCTAACACTGCCCTTTCCAAAAACCACCGGGCCCGAACTATTTAATCTCGCTTATCTCGAAAAGGCGCAAGAGCGTTCGAAAACAACTCATATTCCACATGAAAACGTCATGGCGACCCTCAATCGCTTTGCGGCTCTTGCGATGGTCAACGGCATCCGAAAGCAGTCAGAAGGACTATCTGATGTGGCTGTATATATAAGTGGTGGTGGACTGCACAATCCATTGCTGTTTGATTACATCAAAAGGAGCTTACCTACCTGTAAAGTTGAAAGCTTTGCAACATTAGGTATCAATCCAGATGCAAAAGAGGCCGTCCTATTTGCTTTGTTAGCAAATGAAACTTTGGTAGGCAACAAATCCAATGTAGCGCAAATTAAAGATTCGCCCGCTGTCTGCATGGGCAAAATCAGCTTACCGGAATAATTAGTCCGTATCGATGGCTTCTTGTAAAAACTCTTTAAAAGGAAGCATACTTTTATAGGAAGCCACGATATTATCTAACGCATTTTTTGCAGATAAATCCTTAATAGTTAAAGATCTATCCAACACAAAACTTTTCAATTTGATAAAGTCAATAAAAGGATTATCCTCACTATAGCCCGCAGGGGCACGCTTCAGTAAATCTTCTTTGAAAAGTGCAATATTACCGCCTGTCAATACTGTTTTTAAAATTTCATCCAATTTATTACCGCTGTAATCAATTTCTTGTCTTATTGCCTCTAAATGTTGCTTTTCTGGACGCCAATACCCACAGGCAATAAATGAATTTTCTGCTCCAATATGAATATAGTACTCTGGTCCCTGCAACTTTCTTCCATCAACTGAAATTCCTGCCCCAAACCAACTTTTATAAGGTGTTTTATCATTTGAAAAGCGTGTATCACGGTAAATCCGAAACAAACATTTACTTGCTTGTATGGAAGTATTGATTTTAGGGTCAAACTCGCTCAAAGCGGCAATTAAATCTGTCAAAAAATTTCTCACATCGACCAATGCAGCTTCATATTTAGCTCTGTTATCGGCAAACCATTCCCGAGAATTATTGGCTTTCAATTCCGTTAAAAAATCAAATGTAGATTTTTGAATGTAACTCATAATACAATCAATTGATTAAAATTAAGAAAACATAGACCATAGGTGCCGCTAGTAACAATCCGTCAAATCTATCTAAAAAACCACCATGTCCGGGCAATATATTTCCGGAATCTTTCACGTGCAAACTACGCTTTAACATCGACTCCACCAAATCGCCCAATGTTCCAACAATACTAATAATTGCCGCTATACTTACCCATTGCCAGAGCGGTAGATAACCAAAATACTTCTCTAGATTCACTGCAGCAACAATTGCCAAAATCAATCCACCGAAAAAACCCTCCCATGTTTTCTTTGGCGAAATACGTTCGAATAATTTACGTTTCCCGAAGCTTCGTCCAGCGAGATATGCCCCTGTATCGTTTGTCCACAATAAGATCAAAAAACCTAAGGGCAGCACATAGTTAAAAGCACTTTGCATAAACCCTAATTTGGAAAATAGGAAAAAAGGTAATGTAACATAAGCTATTCCCAAAAAAGTATAGGCAATATCATTAAAAGGAAAAGCTCTCTTCTGAAAAAGTGAAATAATATAAGTCGCACTTATAAACGGAATAATCAGTGCTAAAAATTTTACCGCAAGCAGATCCATCGAAATTAAGGATCCCAAAACAAACAGTACCAAGGCCAGAGCGATACCAATCACTTTATTTGGGGCACGTTCTTCGGATGAAACTATTCCATAGAATTCATAAAGACACCATGTACTTAGCAGGGTAAAAAAGATGGAATAAACATAAGCTCCCAAAAGAGTAGCCGCTATCATAACAGCCACAAAGATTACTCCGGTTATTGCCCTTGTTTTCATAAACTAAAATCCCCTTCCGATTCCTCAATTAACCTTTCGGCTGCTTCGATAGATCCTTCGCTGACATAAAGTTCAATTTTCCCAAACAGATAAGAAGAATCTTGTTTATTCAACGCGACAGCCGGAATACCATTCTCTTCCAACATTTGCTTGACTATCTCGGCTTGAATAGCATTTGTATATGTTTTAATTTTTTTCCAATCGTTCTCCATTGTTTTCTTTTTGCGTTGATCGATAAAATAAGAATACAAAAATAAGAGTAAAAATGAAGGCTACAAGATATATCCACCAAGATTGTAACTCAAATGCATTGAGTTCATCATAACTCTTTCCCTGTCTTACGTAATAAAATGCTCCAATTGTGGCTCCGGCATTATTGACAAAGTGCCCAAAGATGGGCAATATGATGTTCTTGCTCCATACATAAAGATAGCCAAAAAAAGCGCCCAATAACATGCGGGGAACAAAACCAAAAAATTGCAGGTGTATCGCACTGAAGATAATAGCAACGAGCCATATAACCACATGCTGATTGCTCAACCATTTTCCTATTATTTTTTGCAAAATACCACGAAACAGCAATTCTTCACCTATGGCCGGAATTAAGGCCAGTACAACAATATTGTACAAAAAGCCGGATATACTCGACTCCATAATGATGCCCTTAATTAAATCACCCGATTCCTTTTCGCTACGCTCCATCCAACGCTGCAACGATTGCATATTGTCGGGTAATTGCAAGGATTCATTCCAGTGACCGATCAGACTCATCAAAGGCATAAACGAAAGCATTGCCAAAAATATATAGCCAAATTGCATTCCACTAGGCCATTTCTTCAGTTTAAAATACGTAATGCCATATCCTTCGCGTGTATTCATCAGATAAGATGGCACAACAAAAGTCCCTAAACTACTCATTAACAACATAAAGCGCATCTCATTGGCCGATCCATTCATTAAGGACTCCAACGAGAATACCTGCCTTGTGTATGTATAATAACTTGCAATAATCAGAATAGCAATAATCTGCGAAAGAATGCCAAAACCGATAACCATTAAGATTAATCGTAACAAAGATTGAAACGGATGGGGTGTTTGTTCAGGAAACATAGCTATTAAATATCAGTTAAAGATAGCAATAAAAGCAAGATTTATTAAAATTGTCGCGTTCATTCAAATTCTGCCGTCTAGTTTGTACTAGCCGAATGGCAACGCGCGATATCATCCAAATACAGTAAAAACTCCAACAGAGGTATTCGATCATCCCGAATATGAATACATTTGACACAGCATATATGATCAAAAAAAAGGCTTTGGAAAAATCCAAAGCCTTTTTTTAATATAGATTATCCTAATTCACTCGAATTGGGTCTGCAGGTTTCTGCAGATTTTTATACGGATATGTTTTCATTTCTTCCAACAATATTTTCACCGTTCTTTCAAGCTGTGGATCTCGGCCTTCCAAAAGATCTTTTGGTAATTGTTCGATAAATACATCAGGAGCGACCCCTTCATTTTCGATAATCCAATTTCCTTTTAGGTCATAAACACCGAAGTTTGGTGAAGTAATACGGCCTCCATCCAACAAAGGAGGGTAACCGCTTATGCCAACCAAAATCCCCATTGTTGTACGACCCACCAATTTGCCAAGTCCTTTAAAACGGAACATATAAGGCATCATATCCCCACCTGAGCCTGCATTTTCATTAATAATCATGGCTTTTGGTCCATAAATGCCATTTCCTGGAGTCGTAAATCCTTTTCCATCACGAATTCCCCAGCCAGCGATTAACTCGCGAGATAAGAGATCAATCACGTAATCGGCAACCCAACCACCACCGTTGTTCCTTTCGTCCATTAGAAGAGCCTTTTTATCCATCTGAGCGAAATAATACCGATTGAAATAGGTATACCCTTCAGCTCCGGTATTCGGCATATACACATAAGCTATTTGCCCATTGCTCAATTCATTTACTTTTTTACGGTTCCTTTCGACCCATTCCATGTTACGCAAGTTCATTTCATCACTAAACGAGATCGGTTTAACGATTACTTCTCGTGCGCCTACCAAAGAAGGTTTTGAATTGACCTTCAACGTAACTTGTTTACCAACAGTGTTGTCGAATAGACTATAAATATCCTTATCTTCAGTCAATTCAGTACCATTAACTGCAACAATATAATCTCCTTCTTTTATGTTTAATCCCGGTTCAGCCAATGGGGCTTTGAATGATGGATTCCATTCAAGACGCGTAAACAATTTGGCGATCTGATAATAACCATTCTTTAGCGTATAATCTGCTCCCAACACACCAACTGAAACTGATGGCGTGGAAGGTTGATCTCCTGGATAGATATAATTGTGTCCCACGACCATTTCTCCCATCATTTCGTTCAATAAATAACCAAGATCAGACCGATGGTTTACAAAAGGTAAGAATTTTTCATATTTGGTTTTCATCGCTTTCCAGTCAGCACCATGCATATTTTCTACATAGAAATAGTCTTTTTGCATTGACCAAACTTCATTGAATACCTGTTTCCATTCGGCTGCGGGATCCACCAATTGCTGAATTCCACCTAGCTTAACCTCGCCAGCAGTAGGAGAGGCTACTTTTTGCCCAGCTGTTACAATATTGAACCCATTTCCAGTTTGATATAACATCTTTTTACCATCGGCACTAATAACAAAACTACGTGCATTCTCCACCAAGGTTTTATTTTCAAGATCCTTAAAATCATATGCACCGATTGTTCCACCACGTTGATAAGTCAATTGATTCGGAACCAAACCATTTAAATTCCAGTAAGGACCGGCTGGCAAAGGGAGGGCAACAATTCGATTCTCTATACGATCAAAGTCTACCTGAATAGATTTATCAACCGGCTTGCTTGCAACTGACTCTTCCTTCTTATCCTTTTTAGGGGCTTTTTTATCATTCTCTTTTACACGTTCTTTTTTATTATTCTCTCCCTCTTCCTTTTTATCAGCTTTATCTTCACGGATTTGCTCATCATCACTATCGTTTTTAAAGAATGATGGTGTTTTGCTCGACAGGATAAAAGCATAGACTGCATAATCTACGTTACGCTGTACAGCGGACATATGTAAACCAGAATTTGTTAAACCTGTATTTGTACTCGCCGTAAAAAATAAATATTTACCATCTTGCGAAAATGCAGTACTGCGGGCAGAGCTCATACCATCCGTAATTTGCTGAGTTTTCTTTGTATCTAAGTTATACATGAACACAGCAGGTGCACCGTTTTCCAGTGTACGTATAAAGGATATCCATTTTGAATCTGGAGACCAACTTGGTTGGAAATGATTGGATACACGCCCGGTCTGACCACTTAATTTGTCATCGGCGACTTTGACAACAGCCTTGGAAGCAATATCAATATAGTACAGATTAAGATGCGCATCATTGTAAAAAAGCTTCTTTGAATCTGGTGACCAAGTAGGTTCAAAATAGAAATTGGTTTCCCCTAAATTAAAGTACAATGGCTGATCTTTTCCGAACTGATCCATCAGTACCAACTGATAGGATCCATTTTTATCTGAGATATATGAAACCCATTTACCGTTGGGAGACCAATCTGGAAAACGTTCATGTGAACCTGGTGAATTAGATAAATTTCGAGCTTCTCCTTTTTCCTTTGGTACAGTAAAGATCTCCCCACGTGCTTCAAATAACGCTCGCTGACCTGTAGGAGATAATGTAGCATAACGTATATCGTCCTTGATATCTTTATAATAAGGTCTTTTGTACATAACATCTGTATTCACAGTGATGTGCAAAGGAGTAATTTTATTTCCGTTTAGATTCAGTGTATTCAATACTCCAGCATATTCAAAAATCAAGTCGTTACCATTCCCATTCAAGGAACGTACATCATAATCTTTGAAATCTGTTAGTTTTTCAACCTTTTTAGTTTTGGTATCGTAGCTAAAAATATTGACAATTTTATCGCGGTCAGATAGGAAATAAACCTTTGTTCCCAACCATAATGGCTTAACATCATTACTTTTAACATTCGGAATAGTCTCGATTTCTTTTGTTTTGGTGTCAAAGATCCAAATGGTTGGCATACCACCACCCCGGTAACGCTTAAAGGCTACTCGATCTCTTTCAGTAGGATCAGTATTCTTGATGTAAGCCCAATAACGACCATCGGCAGAAGGGCTTCCTTGAGTAGCCTCAGGCATAATGAGCGCCTTGTCCATTCCCGACATTTGAATATTGGAACTGTATAATCGTGGACTTAAAGCATAGGTGAAATCACGAGATGTAGTATAATATACTTCATCATTATTGAGCCATCCGCGCAATACATCGGACGAGGGATGATAAGTGATACGTTTTGGCTCTCCACCCGTTACAGGGATTACATATACGTCTGTATTTCCGTCATAATTGCCTGTGAATGCTACTTTCTTGCCGTCTGGAGAAAACATTGGATTCTGTTCCACCCCTGGATTTGTTGTAAGGCGTCTCGGATTTGCTCCGTTTTTGTCGGCAATCCAAATGTCTCCACCATAGACAAAAGCGATATTATTGGCGCTGATACTTGGATTTCGAAGCAATAAGGTTTCTTGCGCTTTTGTTTGCAGAAAGGATGTCCCGAGCAAAAAGGCAGCAAATAACTTGAAATGAGTTTTATTCATAAACGTTTAAAGGTTAAATTTACCACACACAAAACTACACTTTTGTAAAGTGGACCTAGTTAGTATATCAACAAAGTTGCATAAAAAATATGATAAAAAAAAAGTCCTGCTTTCCAGCAGGACTTTCCTTTATCTTTTGAAGATTAGAAACCGTACTCTTGTTCGATTTCTAACACAATTCCTTCATCGACCAAAACGCGACCACAGTGCTCACAAATGATGATTTTCTTACGTTGACGTATTTCTGATTGCATTTGAGCAGGAATCTTATTATGACATCCTGAACAGCTATCGCGATCAATCGACACAACAGCAAGTCCGTTTTTGAACGAGTTACGTAAACGGTAATATACCTTTACCAAACGTTCTTCGATATTAGCTTCAGCCTCAGCAGCTTTAGCCAATAATGCATCTTCTTCCTTTTGAGTTTCAGAAGTAATTGTTTCCAATTCTTTCTTTTTTCCCTCAAGCTCGTTTTTGCTATACTCAAGATTACCTACAGTAGTATCGTAGTTTTCTGTCTTGTTGCGAATTTCGAATTCTGCTTCTTTAATTCTTTTTTCACAAACCTGAATCTCAAGACCTTGAATTTCGATTTCTTTCGAAATAGCGTCGTATTCACGATTATTTTTTACCTCATTTAACTGCGACTCATATTTTTTGATAGCAGCTTGGGCATCCTTAATCATGTTTTTACGCTTAACGATCGAATCTTCTAAATCGTCTAAGTCTATTCTGATCTTCTCAATACGAGTTTCTAAACCCGCAATCTCATCTTCAAGATCTGCAACTTCCATAGGCAATTCACCACGAACTTGGCGAATCTTGTCTATTTTAGTATGTATGGCTTGTAAAAGCCATAATGCTTTCAATTTTTGTTCTACGGTTTGTTCCATCAACTGTAGTATTTTATAGGATTTGTATCTATTTCTGTTGTTAAGGTTGCAAAGTTAGGAAATTTTTTCGTAATAATGTCGTACAATAATTCTTGCGTAAATTGTTCGCTCTCAAAATGTCCCGTATCTGCAATCACTATTTCACCTTCAGCATCAAAAAATTCATGATATTTATAGTCTGCTGTAACAAAAAAATCAGCGCCAGAACGTTTGGCTGCACCAAGTAAAAATCCACCCGAGCCACCACAGACAGCTACACGACTAACTTTTTTATCTAATAAGGCTGTATGACGAATGACATTCAACCTCAGTTTGTCCTTAAGATAAGCTAAAAATTCCAATTCAGCCATTGGTTCAGCCAAATTTCCAATCATTCCAGCACCAATTTCAGTGGCCGTATTTTGAATATCAAACAAATCATAAGCTACTTCCTCATAGGGATGAGCTTCATAGAGTGCTAAAAGTAACTTCCTTTCATTAGATTTCAGGTAGATAACCTCAATTCGTGTTTCCTCTACACGCTCTTGAACATCAATCTCCCCAATGGTAGGATCGGCCCCTTTTAAAGGTCTAAAACTACCATAACCTGCCGTATTAAAACTACATTGATCATAGTGTTTTCCGATTTTACCTGCACCCGCATCAAACAATGCCTGTCGGACATCTTCAACATGACTCCTTGGTACAAAAACGACCATTTTTCGCAATACATCTGTTTTAGATTCCAGTATAGCCTGATTTTCTAATCCCAATTTATCGGCAATTTTCGTGTTCACTCCACCGGTAACATTGTCGAGATTTGTATGAATGGCATATAATGCAACTTTATGTTCAATTGCTTTAATAACCGTACGCTCCACATAATTTTTTCCATTAAATTTTTTTAGGCCCTTAAAAACAATAGGATGATGCGAAATAATTAAATTACATCCTTTATCAATGGCCTCTTTTACAACAGCTTCTGTGCAGTCCAAAGAAATGAGCACTTTTGTAATCTCTCTATTGGCGTCGCCCACAATAAGCCCAGCATTATCATAAGACTCCTGCAAATCTAAAGGAGCCAATTGCTCCAAATAATCAATGACTTCTTTAATTTTCATGGTCTACAATTACCTCCTTTTCTCTAAATTTATTATGTTCTTCCAAAATTCTTCTATTCGCGTTAATTTCAAACCAATAATTAGCCAAGGTCACAAAATGCATAATGATCAGTACACCGGAAATGGAAAGTGGGAGTGGAATATTTGTGGCCAAGTAAATCCATGCATATAGCGATCCTTTCCTAAACGTAGGGTTTTCTTCCACAGCTATTTTCCGATCATAAAATTCATTGATCAAAGAATCCCTTAGACGCGATGCAACCTGAAAATTCCAATAAATATTAACCAGCGGAATGGCAGCTAACCAGGATTGGTTAGGCGTCATTAATCTATTTTCTTTGGCGACCAATTTTAAGGTCTTTCGAATTGTATTTGCAAATAAAAGCCATACAATAATACGTATAGCCACAATACCCATAGCGGTATAAATTACTTCAGGCTTACTTAACTCTTTTATTAATTCCTCTTGCGTCATTGAACTATTTATTGCTTATTTATTATTCCTGTTCCAACAAATCTACTAATTCTTTCAACCTTTTTATTTGTGGATTATGATCTCCAACAAATTCGATTGTTTTAAAACCCATGGTTTTAGCTTTCTTATAAAATGGGTAAAAATCGTCCTCCTCAATTGCTGTACCATCCATATAAGTCAAAATGTATGTACCTGGGATCTTAAGTCGTTTCGGATTTTTTAAGATAATCTTATCTGTCATTGTTTTTAGCGGGTGGGGGACATCTCTAGGAAGCTTCTTAACGTCCTTCACCCAGAAAGGAAAAATATAACCATCCTTTTCTAATCTTAGCAGTCCATTTGCTGCAGTAGATTTCCCCATTAAGTTTATTACCGATTGTTGATCCTCCGGAAGTATAGCATCCAAGTAAACCAATTTACGTATTCTATCCGGAAGACTATCGGCCACAGCCGTAATTACCATACCACCATAACTATGTCCCACCAGTATAATATCATGAAGATCTTCAAACAGAATCGTATTTACAACATCATTAACGTGAGTTTGCAATCGAATAGAAGTATCTGCTAAATGATAACGCTCACCCAAGCCTGTTAGTGTAGGGCGGTAAACCTCATTTCCCTTCTTCGCTAACTCAACAGCAGTATTTTTAAACTGCCAAGCTCCACCCCAAGCTCCATGGACGATCACATACGTAGAAGACTGCGCAGAAACATCTTTACCGAATCCAACTAATGAAAAGAAAAATATAATAAATAGTAATCTACAGTGATTCATGGTTTTATATATTTAATCATTCTCGAAACTTAACAAAAACTATTCAGAAACTATTCAGAAACTGTATTGATAAGCCAGTTTACATTTTATTTAAAACTAAATGTGACCACTCACTTACTTTGTTAAAACATAATTCAATCTGCTAAAAACAGCTTTTAGCTGCTCAACTAAGCCTCATCAATGAAGATAGGGTAGGGGGGGAGCTATAAAAACATCATGCATAAAGTAAAAAAATAGTAGGCTTTTTATGATAATCATACGATCGTTTTCTCCACTCAGCAACCGTCAAACTTTGGATATTTTCATCGGCCGCAGTTACATTTGACGCAACACAGAGTAAGCTGGAAGGTTTACATATTTTTAGTAGATCAGCCAAAAGCTGATTATTTCTAAATGGAGTTTCGATAAAAATCTGAGTCTGCTTTTCGCGTGCTGATTGTTGTTCGAGATTTTTAATTTCCTTAGCTCGATCAATTTTATCGATAGGTAAATACCCATGAAAAGCAAATTTCTGACCGCTAAATCCAGAAGCCATAAGCGCTAGTAAAATAGAGCTTGGTCCAACAAGAGGAACTACTTTAATACCCAATTGATGTGCCCGTGCTACAATAGAAGCTCCGGGGTCAGCAACACCAGGACATCCTGCTTCAGACATTAAACCAACATTTTTGCCCTGTTTCAAGCCGCCAAAAAAGTCGTTTATATTTCCCTTATCCCGCGCATGTTTTCCATAATCATGAATTTTTAGTTCGCTCTGCGGAATCTTTAAACCTGCAAGTTTTAAAAACTTACGAGCCGTTTTTTCATTTTCTACAATATACTCGTCCAATGAATTGATTGTTTCCACTAAATATGCAGTAAACGATTGGAAAGCTGCGTCATCACTCAATGGAACAGGAATTAAATATAAGATACCATTTGCCATAATACAAACCTACTAATTAAGGTCCATTTGGCTATACTAATTTTAAACTTAGCATTATTTAACCTTTTAAAATGATTATAATTTCGATTTTTAAACTCATTATTAGTATTTTAGCGTAAATATTCATTGCAACAATAAACATCATTCAAATGATCACACAAATTACAGAAGGCGTAAAAATCTCGGTTGAAACCATCTATCAATCAGAGTATTCGAATCCGGACCGTGAACATTTCATGTTTGCTTATCATATCAGCATAGAAAATCTCAGCGATTACACGGTTCAATTGATAAGTCGCTATTGGAAAATCTTTGACGCAAAAGGAGACTATAGGGAGGTATCTGGAGAAGGGGTAGTAGGCGAACAACCTATTATAGAACCTGGCCAGACTCATCAGTATACCTCAGGTTGCAATCTCAATAGCGAATTCGGATTCATGGAAGGATATTACAATATGATCCGAACACTGGACAACGGCAGCTTTCAAGTTGAAATACCACGTTTCAATCTGATAGCTGATTACGCATTGAATTAATTTTATCAAGGCAGTATCATTATTGCCAATTAATCAAATAACGAAGCTTTTTTCGCATCGAATAAGAAACTATTTCTTTATTTTTGCGAGCATTCCAAATGAACAAGCTAACCTCGGGGTATTATTATTTTACCCGATGGCAAATGCTAGCATTTGATCGTATGCCACCCGATAGATTAAATTAGTCAGCAATCAAAACGATTATTGATTCAATATATAAATAAATGATAATCAGCAATAAATTATTAAAACACTGATTATCAACACAGTATGCGCAACCAAGGGTAGAAACCTCTTGGTCGTGTTTTGACGTGTAAATTGACTGAATATAATTTAGGGTGATATAACGTGAGTATTTTAGCTACAGAACAAGTAAGCCATTCCTTCCATGATCGATGGCTTTTTAAAGATTTACATTTTGGTCTCCAAAAGGGTGACCGTGTGGCCTTGGTCGGAATCAATGGCACAGGTAAATCAACCTTACTCGCCATTTTAGCAGAGCGAATCTTACCAACCTCAGGAAAAGTTGTAAAAGAAAAAGGTATAAAAATTGGTTTCTTAGAACAGGATCCTGATTTCACAGGATTAAAATCAATCAATGATTTTATTTATAGTACAGACAACGATCAACAACGTCTTATTCGAGAGTACGAGGAGCTGCTATTGGAGACTGATATCGATCAGAAAAAATTAGAAGATCTTACAGAAAAAATAAGTTCATTGAATGCCTGGGAGTATGAGCATAATATTAAGACGATTCTAAATCGTTTAAATATTATGGATTTCCATCAAGACATCAAAAGTCTATCAGGAGGCCAACGAAAACGCCTTGCGCTAGCCAAGCTTTTGATAGACGAGCCGGATATTTATATATTAGATGAACCCACCAACCATTTGGATATAGAGACTATTGAATGGCTTGAAAAACTACTAACAACAGGTAGCAAAACCGTTCTTTTAGTAACGCACGATCGCTACTTCTTGGATAATATCTGTACTGAGATTCGAGAGCTGGATAGGGGCAATCTCTTTACCTATAAAGGTAACTATTCTTATTTTCTAGAAAAGAAGTCCGAACGCGAAACTATTGATGCGGTTATGGTTGAGAAAAGCAGAAATCTACTTCGCCGTGAATTGGAGTGGATGCGTCGTCAACCACAGGCACGTGGTACCAAATCCAAATCACGTATTGAAGCATACTATGACTTGGAAGAAAAATCTAAAGCAATTAAAGGAAACGACTCGGTACAACTCAGTGTAAAAGTAAGCAGACAGGGTTCAAAAATACTCGAACTAGAACATGTTGCCAAATGTTATGGAGCAAAGGATATCATACATGATTTTTCATACACCTTTAAAAAAGGTGATCGTATTGGTCTAGCTGGAAAAAATGGTACTGGAAAATCAACCTTTCTTAATTTAATCACGGGAGAAGAAAAACCTGACACAGGGTCTATAGCGGTAGGGGAAACCACAGTATATGGCTACTATAAACAGGGAGGATTGGAAGTAAATGAAAACGATCGAGTACTAGATGTTGTAAAAAATATAGCAGACTATATTGAAATGGCAAATGGGGAAGTAATCACGGCTTCACAGCTGCTAACCCACTTTTTATTTCCTCCTGAAAAACAATTTGGTTTCGTTAACAAATTAAGTGGAGGGGAGAAAAAAAGACTTCAATTAATGCGTGTTTTAATGAAGAATCCAAATTTTCTAATCCTGGATGAACCATCCAATGATTTGGACATTGATACATTAAACGTACTGGAAGATTTTCTTGACAACTACAAAGGAGTACTCATATTAGTATCACACGACAGGTATCTATTAGATAAATTGACGGATCAACTTTTCATTTTTGAAGGAAAGGGGATCGTGCAGATATACAATGGAAATTATGCCGACTTTAAACTTGAACAGGAAGAAATTCAAAAATTAGAAAAGGAAAAACAAAAAAGGATAAGCCAAGAACAGGTAAAGCCAATTGTAAAAGAGGAAAAGAAAAAACTCTCGTACAAGGAACAATTGGAATATAACAAACTAGAAGAAGAAATCGAGAAACTGGAAACACAAGTAGCGTTAAAAACGGAGGAACTAAACCAGGTAACAGATCATCTAAAACTTTCTTCCTTAGCGGAAGAAATTCAATCTATCCAAAAACAGATAGACGACAAATCCGAAAGATGGTTATATCTTGCTGATTTTATGTAAAATTTCACCAGAGGTTTCACGTGGAACACAAAGAAAACGTAAATTTACAAAGAAATAAAAACACCACGTTTCACGTGGAACAAGAATAGAACAATGTTTAAAAAATATAATGTAATTGTCGTTGGTGCGGGGCATGCCGGATGTGAGGCAGCGGCGGCGGCAGCTAACTTAGGCTCGTCCACTTTACTCATCACAATGAATATGGGAGTAATAGCCCAAATGAGTTGCAACCCCGCTATCGGTGGTGTAGCAAAAGGACAAATTGTAAGAGAAATTGACGCTATGGGCGGGTATACGGGTATCATAGCAGATAAATCAACCATTCAATTCCGAATGCTCAATCTTTCGAAAGGTCCTGCTATGTGGAGCCCACGCACGCAAAATGACCGAATGCGTTTTGCTGAAGAATGGAGATTACAATTGGAGTCTCTTCCAAATTTAGATATGTGGCAAGATACCGTAAAAGAAGTTATCGTCAAAAATGGAAAAGCTTGCGGTGTCATCACTTCGATGGGAATAGAAATAGAATCGGACGCTGTGGTACTGACCAATGGAACTTTTCTAAATGGTGTAATTCACATTGGCGATAAAAAATTTGGAGGTGGTAGAACAGGAGAGAAGGCAGCCACAGGTTTAACCGAACAACTTGTTTCCCTCGGTTTCGAATCAGGAAGAATGAAGACAGGGACTCCACCACGCATAGATGGGAGAAGCCTCAACTATGCATTAATGGAAGAACAGTGGGGCGACGTAAAAAGAGGGCGGTTTTCTTATACAGATGTAGAAATACCTATAGAACAACGCTGTTGTTGGATTACCTACACAAACGATAAAGTTCACGAAATGCTTCGTACTGGGTTTGAAAAATCACCTATGTTTACGGGACGTATCAAAGGATTGGGTCCCCGTTATTGCCCTTCTATAGAAGATAAAATAAATCGTTTTGCCGAGCGTGAAAGACATCAGATATTCGTTGAGCCCGAAGGTTTTAAAACAGTAGAAATCTATGTCAATGGATTCTCGACTTCATTGCCGGAAGATGTACAATTAAAAGCTCTGCAATTAATCCCTGGTTTTGAAAATGCAAAGATGTACCGACCAGGTTATGCCATAGAATACGACTACTTTCCACCAATGCAATTGGATCTAACCCTAGAAACCCAATTGGTGAAACATCTATTTTTTGCAGGACAAATCAATGGGACTACTGGTTATGAAGAGGCCGCCGCTCAAGGTTTCCTAGCCGGGATAAATGCGCATCAACGCATCAACGATGATAAGGAACTTATTCTAAAACGATCCGAATCTTATATAGGTGTATTGGTCGATGATCTCGTAACAAAAGGAACTGAAGAGCCGTACCGTATGTTTACATCAAGAGCAGAACATCGTCTACTTTTGCGCCAGGACAATGCTGATATTCGCCTAACCCCATTAGCTTACAAATTGGGATTAGTAGGAGAAGAAAGGCTCAAAAAAGTGCAAGACAAAATTGATAACTCAACTAAAATAATTGAGTATCTAAAACAAAATTCAACCAATGTCGAAAAGATGAATGCAGTGTTAGCAGAAGTTGGCTCGAGCGCTCTTCCTCAGAAAACAAGGTTGAGTAATGTACTTGCGAGACCACAAGTTGGTATCCAAGATATTCTGAAAGGAGATGAAGGCTTTGCACACTATGTATCCCAATTTGATAACGACACCGTCGAACAAGCAGAGATCAATCTCAAATATGAAAGCTATTTCGATAAAGAAATGGAAATAGTTAATCGTATGAAGAAGATGGAAGATAGAGAAATAAACCCTGACTTCGACTACAGCTTGCTAACGTCATTATCCATTGAGGCAAGACAAAAGCTGTCAAAGGTTAAACCACGTACATTGGGGCAAGCTTCAAGAATCTCGGGTGTCTCACCCTCTGATATCACAGTATTGATGGTACATATGAGCTAAATAACTGATATACAAATATTTACATAATAAACATTACATAGCTTAAAATAAGCGATTTAAGACAATATTCTATTTTTTATGACAACTTCTTTAAGAGAAAATAAAAGTGGTTCAAAAAGGCTAAAAAGTAGCTTAAAAACAAGATTACTTATTTTAAGCATGTTTATTATGCTTATTGGCTTGTCTATACAATGTGCAAGCATACAGCAACCTACGGGAGGACCAAAAGATTCCATTCCGCCGAAAATACTACTGGAAAGCCCTACGAATTTTTCGAAGAATTTTACAGCAAAAAAAATAGTTATCACTTTCGACGAATATATCAAACTGGCAAATCAACAAAAAGAATTTAGTATCACACCAGACATGGGGAGTAACCCAGAATTCAAGGTCAAGAAAAAAAATCTAGAAATTACCTTACCTGATTCCCTAGAAAAAAATACAACTTACAGCATATATTTCGGTAAAGGACTAGTCGACTATAATGCAGGAAATGCACTGGTCAATTATGCTTATGTATTCGCAACAGGAGACAAAATAGATTCACTCAGTATATCCGGTAATGTAAAAAGCGCTGTGACCAAAGAGGTCCAAAAAGATGTTAAAGTCTTATTGATCCCAATTAGCCAAGACTCCATTTTCGGGAAGAAGAAAGCGAATATATTTACGACAACGGATACTGCAGGCAATTACAAACTAAACAATTTAAGAGAAGGAACCTATCGCATTTACGCACTTCAAGAAAAGAACAATGATAGGATCTATAATGGCGCTGATGAAGAAATAGGTTTCCTAAAAGACTCTATCGTGCTAACGCGGGACTTAAACAATATCAATTTGGAGATATTCAAAGGAACCCCAAAAAAGTTTAGAACGCAAGAGAAGAAATTTGAAAAAAATGGAAGTATACTACTTATTTTTAACAGGCGAGTGGACAAACCCAAACTCAATATCCTAAATGATGAAGTAAACAACAAGGATAAAATAGTACGCTTTTCAAATACATCAGACTCCGCTACTTTGTTTATTCCAAATTTAAAAATAGACTCCCTAAAGTTAGTTCTGACAGAAAATGAAAAACCATTGGACACCATTCTAATCAGAAAAGGGAATGTAAAAATAGAGCAGACAATTGAGCCAATTTTTACCCCAAATAATGGGCGAGTCGATCGGATTACACACCTTCAGGTATCTGCATTTACACCGATCAAGAATATCGATAAAACCAAGTTGAAATTCAAAGAGGACTCATTGGTCCGAACCAATTACCAACTTGCCGTTGATACAGCGAATACCAATATCTACCATATTCGATATAATTGGAGAAAAGATAAAAAGTACCAAATTGAGTTTACAGAAGGCGCCATAACAGGCTATTTTGGCGAGCAAAATAAAGAGAAAAAGCTGGATTTGACTTATGACGATAGTGAAAACTATGGGGATCTGACATTTGATTTTACAGATCTAGATAGCAATACCACATATCTGGTAGAGCTAATCAATGAGAAAAAAGATAAAGTCTATCGCGTCGACAAAATAAACATGAACAATCCGACCGTCGTATACAAACAGTATCCAGGAGGAAAGTATAGCATACGTGTAATTCGCGACGACA
This sequence comes from Sphingobacterium siyangense, assembly GCF_023277505.1. Classification (NCBI taxonomy): domain Bacteria; kingdom Pseudomonadati; phylum Bacteroidota; class Sphingobacteriia; order Sphingobacteriales; family Sphingobacteriaceae; genus Sphingobacterium; species Sphingobacterium siyangense. The sequence goes on from NZ_CP080574.1 coordinate 6,507,874, forward strand.
ATGATAATGGAATCTGGGATACCGGAGATGTCGAAAAGAAAACCTTTCCGGAACCTGTAATATATCTAAATAAAGTATTTACGATACGTGCTAATTGGGAACAAAAAGATAGTTTTTCATTGAATGGCCTCAAAAAAGAATAACTGAGGCCATTCTAAAATAATAATTTAAAACACTGCTAATTCGATTAAGCTAAAACCAGGAGCTGTACAGAACATAATTATGTGGTAGCTGCTGCAATAGACCTTTCTGCTCTTCAGTAAGTGCCTTTATCTTTTTCGCAGGTACTCCAGCATATAAAAATCCCGATTCACAACGTGTATTTTCCAAAACTACTGCCCCAGCTGCTACAATAACATTAGATTCAACAATAGCATTATCCATAACGATAGCTCCCATACCAATGAGCACATGGTCTTCCAAAATACATCCATGTACCATAGCCTGGTGGCCTATACTCACATAATTGCCAATCGTTGTACCGCATTTCTTATAGGTACAATGTATAACAGCACCATCTTGAATATTCGTATAATTACCAATACGAATATAATTGACATCTCCACGTATTACAGCGTTAAACCATACAGAACAGTGATGTCCAATCTTTACATCGCCCACAATCGTTGAATTAGGTGCTAAGAAGCATTCTTCGGCTATCACCGGAGATATATCTAAAACAGGTAAAATAAGTGCCATATTCCTTAAAAAATTGTATCCTGTAGTACTTCCGAATGTTTCGGGTAGTCCGTTGTATAATGCAATCCCCTACTTTCTTTCCTCAACATAGCTGATTTTGTCACAATATAAGCTACTTGAATAACATTACGCAATTCACACAATTTAACAGAAAGCCTGGTATTTCGATAGAATTCTTCTGTCTCCTCATACAATAAATGTAAACGCTTTAGGGCTCTTTCCAGCCTAAAATCGGAACGCACAATACCAACATAGTCACTCATAATCTTTTGGCATTCGCGCAAATTATGACTTACTAAAATATCCTCATTTGAAAGTGAGGTTTTAGAGTCATCCCATTCCGGAACGTCAACAATATGGTTAATCAATCCTATCGACTTTGTGGCGTCTAAGAAAATACGATGTGCATAAACAAGTGCTTCAAGAAGTGAATTAGAAGCCAATCTATTTGCACCATGTAGTCCAGTAGAAGAACACTCACCGCAAGCATATAAATTAACAAGGCTACTGCGTCCAAAATCATCTACATAGATACCGCCACAGAGGTAATGCGCCGCCGGCGTAACTGGTATAAAATCCTTCGCCATATCCAGTCCGATCGAAAGGCACTTTTCATAAATATTTGGAAAATGCTTGATGATATCCTGTTTATCCCGATGCGTAATATCGAGGTAAACATAATCTATACCTGATTTCTTCATCTCGGCATCAATAGCTCTAGCAACGATGTCTCTTGGTGCCAAGGAAGCACGTTCATCGTACTCCTCCATAAAAGATTCACCATTGATCCTCCTTAAAATTCCCCCAAATCCACGTACAGCTTCGGATACCAAAAATGCAGGCGAATCCTTTGGATTATATAAAGAAGTAGGGTGAAATTGCATAAACTCCATATTACGTACCTTACCTTTTGCCCGATACACCATCGCTATACCATCTCCAGTCGCGATAGTTGGATTTGTTGTACTTGAATAAACATGACCGGCTCCGCCAGAGGCCATCACGGTGACCTTACTCAAAATCTGATCTACTAAATGTGATGAGGTATTAAAAGCGTAAATTCCATAACAGGTAATGTCTTCCCTATTTTTATCCACGTACTCACCCAGATGATGCTGTGTAATCAAATCAATGGCAAAGTAATGTGTTACAATTTCAATATTGGGATCACTATGTGCTTGAGCCAATAATGCACGCTCTATTTCGTAACCAGTTATATCTTTATAATGTAAAATACGATGAGCTGAATGTCCCCCCTCTTTTGCCAGGTCATACAAGCCCGATTCCTCCTTGTCAAATGATGTCCCATATGAAATAAGTTCTGCTATCCGTTCCGGTGCTTCTCTTACTACGTTTTCCACAATTTCAACATCGCATAAACCATCCCCAGCAATCTGAGTATCAATGATATGCTTTTCAAAGCTATCTGACTTATCCACAACGGCAGCCACTCCCCCTTGCGCATATTTTGTATTAGACTCATCCTCATTGGACTTAGTGACTATCAATACTTTACCGAATTTCGATGCCTTTAAAGCAAAGCTCAATCCAGCAATACCTGATCCAATGACCAAAAAATCTACCTTTCTATCTGCCATATAAATTAAAATTCACAAACTATCCCCAAAAGTGACGATTCAAATTAACGAAAAATGTGGAAAACGTGTAAATAAAAGGTTAAATAAAAATGAAAAGTATTTAACAATTCACAAATCCCCTATTTTGAAACCTTATTTCTAAAATTTTTCCGCACAAAAATCCATAGATTTCCACATTTTCTAAACAAAAACTATTCAACAAAAATATATGGAAAATAAAAAATACGATAAATTAGAATTTTAGAAATCAGCTCTTTAATAGATAAATCCTGTTGAAAAATTGTTGAAAACTCTTTAAAAACCTAAAATCAAAATTGAAATAACCTAATTTATACCACTTTTCCACACCATAATAAACAATAAGAGATTTTCTATTTTAAATAATTAGTATTTATTGAAAAAAAAGATTGTGGAATACGTTCGAAAATCTTTGTTTAGTTTTGTCAAGTTCGATTAGAGCCCGTTAGGTTTCGATATCCGGGAATTGTGGAGTCCCCTATTGAAATATTTAATTCTAATTGAGTTTATATTATTTTTTTAATTTCCTATTGACTTTTAAAGCGCTTTAGGATCGGATATTTATTTTATTTTTTTTTACATATGGATTTAAAGTAATTTCAGCGCGTTATTTATAATTTTTTTAAGAAAAAATTCATTTAAGCCGTTTTATACTTGGATATTTTCCCTTATGGGATCTTATTTCAATTTTATCGGATTGTAACTGATGGAAATCGATAAAGAAAAGGTTTGACTTTCATTTTCGTGCTATGAGATATCAATATTTCTGGCTTTCAACGAGATAAATTCTTTTATTGAATTCTAATAGCTACTAATCTATGCTTTAAAAATTTCTTTGAAAAAGGCAATTTAGTTGATTTTACTATTTGGATTTTAAGTCGCTTTAGGTTTGCTTATTTGCTTTTTTTTTAAAAAAATATTTGAATATGGTCTTGTCAACGAGTTAAAATTTGAGTACGGAATTTTTATAACTTTATCAGCAAATTTTTCAAAATGAACGGTAATGCTTATTGGAATTTTTTATTCCTGATCGGGTTATTGTATTCGGATTGGCTATAATATCCGTTTGGTTTTGGCGTAATTGAATTTTAAACAGAGTCTCAAGGTTATTGTTTGAAAATAAACCCGCTCAAAATTGGATATTTTTACAAAATTTGTTTTCAGTGCTTTTTATTGCATTCTATGCGTTTAAATGGTGGACTGCTTGCGATCTAAGTGAAATTTTAAGATTAGCTTGTTTATAATGTTGGATTGCAAATAATTTCTTCAAATAATTTATTGTAGAACAAACAATCTTACTATATTTGCAGCCCAACATCCATTAGATGGAGTAATTGTCCAAATTTGGATCTGTGAGATTCGAATATTCTGGATCATTGTTATAAAGAATCTTTTTATATCATTCTCAGGGCGTATTTTTCTAAAATAAAGCTCTTATAGATTGAATATATTGACTTCTTTCGCTGTTTGTTTTGAATATTTAATTCTAAGCGACTAACTTGCATTGAAATTGTTTTGTCAATCCCATATTCAGTGTTATCTTTTAATATTATTTATCTATTTAAGTATGAAGCGGTTTAGTTCACCAAATTTAATATAAATTTGAGAATTTATATTTTTTTAAGAATTTATATTTCTTTCTTATATTAATTAATTACTTTTAAGTTGTATTTACTGTTTTTTTGTAATTTATGCGATAATTATCGCTAAATGCTCTGTCTAGCCGGATATACGTTCCGATTTTGTTATATTGAGCTTTGAGGGGGCTATTTACTGGATTTTTATCCGGATACTAGGTATAATTGATTTTATTTTGGCAGAATTCATCATTGATTCTTAAATTTTGTAAAATTAAATTGTAAAAATTTTATCAAACCCTCTTAGAATTAGATAAATGCACAATCTTAGCTTATGGTGGCCAATATTTAATTCTCATCCACTTTATTTTGGATGTTGTACGTGTCATTTAGTTGTTTATTTCAATTTCCGCGAATTAGTCTCTTTTAGATTCGCTTCTACTCGACTCTTTTAGATTTTCTTATAAATATTCAATTCTTATAGGGTTTATTTGAACTATTTGATTCAACGCTATTGACCCTGAATTAGCGTAAATTTACCTCGCTACATTCCTATATTCATTTCTACAAGCTGCTAGTATTTTTATACGAAAATGTAACAGCGCTTATTCCAGATTATTGTTTTGTATTGATTGTCTCTGACGTATTTTTATTGCTGAAATTAGATTTTCGCCCAATTCTGGCCTTCGTTGCTGTTTGTGGTTGGTAAACAGAAAATATATAAACTTCAAATATTTGCGATTAGAATGGCATATTTAGGGAAGGTAATGATACAATATGCTATAGACGATTCTCAGAGCGTTTATTTTGTTTTCGAAGATATTTTGTAGGCGTTCAATGCTGCAGGCACCTACAGTTTGCTCCAATTTTACAAAATAAACCCGCTGAGAATTTAATATAAAATTTTAGATCAATCCAGAATCCATTAATCTCTCCTATATGAGCTTAAAAACGTTTTTTAAGCAGAAATGTTAATAAATAAAGCTTCCTTTTGTGCTATATTTTTCATTGTTTTGTAATATGCCTAAAAACGTTCCTTAGGCTATGAAGGTTGGATCTGGATGAAACTGATTTTCGAAGATCGAAATAATGTGAAATAAACCCCTTCAGCTTTTGCTATAAATGAAGAGTTTGAATAGTTTCCTAAATATTCAAGTCTAAAAGAGTTTATATGGGCGTAATATTGTGTAATTAAACTTTATATAAATTAATTTAACTATTAATACTTATAAACGTTTGTTTTGTATTTTTTAATAGGTATTTCGCTGTCAGTGCTGCAAGATCATTTAATTGGGCAACAGTTGCAGTTGTTCGATCAAATTTCAAAACTGACATTATCCAGTAAGCTGAGCTTGGAAGATCCGCTGTAATCTATTATTGATTAATAAGAGGCTTTATATCAGTATTTTATCTGTTATTATCTAATAATGAATCACATCCAGGCAAGCGGTATATTACCACGACCTGATTAATTTGCTTTTAATTGACTTTTATATATCTAACAATGCTTATTTTTGCTGTTCATAAAAGTTGAAACTACTCGCATGGAAATTGTAAATTATGAGCTTCAAGCAAAAGGTTATATCGATGCTCCGATTGATCCCTCACTGGATTTGATTAAAGAGATCCAACGGTTAAAGAAAGAAAAGAACGCTGTCATCTTGGCTCACTATTATCAAGAGTCTGAAATTCAAGATATAGCGGATTATATAGGAGATAGCCTTGGTTTATCCCAGGAAGCTGCGAAAACTGATGCAGATGTAATTGTTTTTGCTGGAGTACATTTCATGGCTGAGACGGCTAAAATACTTTCACCAACGAAAAAGGTTCTTCTGCCAGATGCCAAAGCGGGTTGTTCGCTATCAGATTCTTGCCCACCGCATCTTTTCGCTAAATTTAAGGAACAATATCCTGATCATTTGGTCATCACTTATGTAAACTGTACGGCGGAATTGAAAGCGCTTTCCGATATCGTATGTACCTCTAGTAACGCTGTTCAGATCGTAGAGAGCCTGCCAGCGGATCAGAAGATCATTTTTGGCCCCGATCGTAATCTCGGAGCATACGTTAAAAAGAAAACAGGACGAGATCTTGTGCTTTGGAATGGTGCATGTATGGTCCATGAAATTTTTTCTCAAGATAAAATTGATCGTTTGAAAAGCGAGCACCCGGAGGCTAAGTTTATTGCCCATCCGGAGTGTGAAGATCATATACTGGCGATAGCCGATTATGTAGGATCGACTGCGGGCATGCTTAAATTTACCCAGACCGATTCGGCCCAAGCTTATATTGTTGCTACAGAATCAGGTATTCTCTACCAAATGCAAAAAGCAAGTCCACATAAGACTTTTATTCCTGCGCCTCCTAATAATGCCTGTGCATGTAATGACTGCCCGCATATGAAGCTTAATACGCTTGAGAAGCTATTCAACTGTCTGAAGTATGAATCGCCCGAAATCCTCCTTCCAGAGGATGTTATTCTCAGAGCCCAGCGTCCTATTGAACGTATGTTGGAAATATCGGCAAGTTTAGGCTTATAGAAATTTGCATAATTTTTGATCATAACCAAGATAATAACTGATTGGTTTTCAATGATCATCAACAGCTTCATTAAGCCGCTTATATGTGCTGCAATGAAAAGAGTCTAATGTATAAGCAGGGGAGCCATTGGTCTTATAGTAAAACTTATTTTGTAATGCCATCCGGATATATCTCTGGGAGATGATTATCAGCTGGCATTATCCATATTAAACTTTTAAACTTTTTAACATGTTTGATTTTGATAACACCGAGCGAACCAATTTGGAAGAAATGGGTGAGTTCGGTTTGATTGATTATATAAAAAAAGCTGTAGAATTAACAGAAAAATCCACAATTAAAGGGATTGGCGATGATGCTGCTGTTCTAGATTTTGGAGGTAAAAAAACCTTGATATCTACTGATCTACTTTTGGAAGGGATTCATTTTGATCTTAGATATGTTCCGTTAAAACATCTAGGTTACAAAGCTGTTCAGGTCAATTTGAGCGATATTTACGCGATGAATGGAATAGCTTCGCAAATTACCTTTTCAATAGGTCTGTCCTCAAAATTTCCATTGGAAGCTGTAGAAGAGATTTATCAGGGAGCATTGATTGCCTGTAAGAAATATAATGTCGACTTAATTGGCGGCGACACCTCGGCTTCAGCCCAAGGCTTGGTTATTTCTGTGACAAGCATAGGTTATGCTGATGCAGATCAGATCGTTTATCGTAGTGGTGCGCAGGAAGGTGATCTCTTGTGTGTGTCTGGTGATCTAGGGGCAGCTTATATGGGCTTACAGCTCTTGGAGCGTGAAAAGGATATCTATTTAGAAAATCCCAATGTACAGCCAGATTTAGAGGGAAAGGATTATATCGTTGAACGTCAATTGAAACCTGAAGCCCGGAAAGACATTGTTGAATTATTTGCCAAGCTAGGGATCAAGCCAACAGCGATGATGGATATTTCAGACGGGCTTGCATCGGAAATTCTACATATTTGCAGGCAATCTGACAAAGGTTGCAGATTATATGAGGAAAAGATTCCATTGGATCAGATGACTTATGATACGGGGCGGGAATTTGGTATTGATCCAACCGTAGCTGCACTTAATGGTGGCGAAGATTATGAACTACTGTTCACAATAGCTCAGGCTGATCATGATAAAATCAAAAACTTACCGGATATTAGCATTATTGGTTATATGACCCCAAGTACTGAAGGCTGTGAAATGATTTCCAAATCAGGGAATCTTTATCCGATAACAGCCCAGGGTTGGAATGCTTTTAAGAAAAAAGATTAATACGAAAAAGACCTGTTCAAAACAGGTCTTTTTTTATGCTTCTTGCTCCTCAAGCCGGAGTTCCTCTACCTCATTTGGATCTCTTTGCCCTACATTGAAATTGTTATAGCCTAAGCCCACTTCGATCTGTAATAATCTCTGTTGCAGCATTTCAAGAATTGCTAAAAAGTTATAGACAAACTGTATTTTATTTTCTGAGTTTTTAAGAATTTCTTGAAAATCTAATTTTTTATTGATTTCAATTAGTTCGGCTATTGCTTTCTTCTGTTGTTCAATGGTGTATGGATATTTGACAACTGTATGTGTTACTTCTGGGGGACGATTACGGAATTGATACATCATTTGCTCGTAAATCATCATTAGACTATAAAGGTCGAAGCTATCCAAATTTTCTCCGGTAGAATCTAATTTTAGTCTTTGTTGGATATCATAGCGTATGTTGCCTCGATTGTATAGTTTGAGACGATCCTCCTCCAAGACTCTCAAATCTTCACAGGTCTCTTTAAATTGCTTATAGAGAATAAGTTTTTGAACAAGATCTTCTCTAAGATCGATTTCATTCTCATTTTCATCTAGATCTAGACGAGGCAAGAGCATTTTAGCTTTAATACGCATCAATGTCGAAGCAACAAAGATAAACTCGCTTGCCATTTCCATATTGAGCGCTTGCATTTGGCTCACATACGATAAAAAGTCATCTGTAATCTTTGAAATCGGTATATCGTGGATATTTAATTCATCCCGTTCGATAAAAAATAATAATAAATCAAAAGGTCCCTCAAATTGAGGAAGCTTGATTTCGTAGCCTTCTTCTACTTGCATATCTTATACAAATTTACATATAAAATCTTTTGGAATAACTTCGATACAAACTATTCATTATTTTATTTGTTGTACCTCAATATGTAAATGCGATTTAATTTTAAAGATTAAATAAAATTGTCGTTACTTTGTACGAACATATCATGTAAATAGCAGTACTATGCAGTTTGAGGCTGGAGAACTATTAAGTAAAATAAACGATCCCTCTGATCTTAAAAAGCTAAAGGAAGACCAATTAGAACAGTTAAGTCAGGAATTACGTCAATTTATTATTGATCAGGTTTCGGTTAATGGTGGTCACTTTGCAGCAAGTTTGGGAGTCGTCGAGTTAACGGTGGCGTTACATTACGTAATGAATACCCCATACGATCAATTGATCTGGGATGTAGGTCATCAGGCTTATGGACATAAAATCCTAACAGGTCGCCGGGATATATTTCATACAAATAGAATTGAGAACGGGATTTCGGGCTTTCCGAACCGTTTTGAATCTAAATACGATGCATTTGGTGTTGGTCACTCATCAACATCTATTTCTGCTGCGCTGGGTATGGCTGTTGCCTCTCAGATAAAAGGCGAGAAAGACCGTCAGCATATTGCTGTAATCGGTGATGGTGCCTTGACGGGAGGAATGGCATTTGAAGCATTGAATCATGCTGGAATTTCTAAATCAAATCTTTTGGTGATCTTAAATGATAACTGCATGTCGATAGATCCGAATGTTGGTGCATTAAAGGAGTATTTGACAAGCATTACCACCTCTAAGCGATACAACAGATTTAGAGACGATATAGCAGCAGTATTGACAAAGATTTCAGAAGTTGGTCCCAATGCACTTGGCATTGCCAAAAAGCTTGAAAAAAGCATAAAGGGAACTTTGCTGAAAAATGCTAATCTATTTGAATCTTTAAATTTTAGATACTTTGGGCCAGTTGACGGGCACGATGTTAAAAAATTGGCTAAAACGCTAGAAGATCTTAAACACATACCAGGTCCCAAATTATTACATGCTGTCACTATCAAAGGAAAGGGCTTTGCGTTGGCGGAGAAAGACCAGACGAAGTGGCACGCTCCAGGTTTATTTGATAAAATTACCGGTGAGATCAAGAAGTCTTCGAATGATAAACCGGTGGCTCCCAAATTTCAGGATGTCTTTGGACATACCTTGGTGGAGCTTGCAGAAGCGAATGATAAGATTGTGGGTATAACACCTGCAATGCCATCCGGTTCTTCCATGAATATTATGATGAAAGCTATGCCTGAGCGTGCATTTGATGTCGGTATTGCTGAACAACATGCTGTTACTTTCAGTGCTGGACTTGCAACTCAGGGACTATTGCCATTTTGTAATATTTATTCATCGTTTATGCAACGGGCCTATGATCAGGTAATCCATGATGTTGCATTGCAAAATCTGAACGTCGTTTTCTGTTTAGACCGTGCGGGCGTGGTAGGAGCGGATGGTGCGACACACCATGGAGCTTATGATATCGCATTTATGCGCTGTGTTCCAAATATGACGGTTTCTGCGCCGATGAATGAGGAAGAGTTACGAAATTTAATGTATACAGCTCAGTTACCCAATAAAGGTCCATTTGTTATTAGATATCCTAGAGGAAATGGTGTTATGCCAGACTGGCGTCGCCCGTTTACGGAAATTGAAATTGGAAAAGGACGTCTTATAACAGATGGGGAAGAGCTTGCTATATTGAGCTTTGGCGCTATAGGAAATGAAGCCGTTAAAGCGGTACAGCAGTTGAATGAATTAGGGATACACCCAGCACATTATGATCTTCGATTTGCTAAACCATTAGATGAAGTCTTACTCCATCAGGTCTTTAAAAAGTTTGATAAAATTATCACGGTTGAAGATGGAAGTTTACAAGGGGGAATAGGTTCCGCTGTATTGGAGTTTATGGCAGATCACGGATATCATAGCCAAGTGGTTCGTTTAGGTATTCCGGATAAGATCATTGAGCATGCTGAACAAAATGCACAGTGGAAGAATGCCCACTACGATGCGAATGCGATCATAGCAGAAGCTAAAAAACTTTGTAATGGAAAATTGACCAGTTCAATGGTCGGATAAAAGTTATATACTATAGAAACAAAAAAGGAGATCCATATGGACCTCCTTTTTTGTTTCTATAGTATAGCTTTTTTTGGAGCTCACAATTAATCTCATATGTTACAATATGTTTTTTTCTTTCGGATAAATTATAAAGATTTTTGTTTTACAGTTGGACATAAATAAGTTGAATCGTCCATTAGCAATGATGTTAAGTTGGCTTTAAATTCTTATAAATTTAATATTAAAAATATATGAACTAAAGATTGTAATTAGCTATTATTTTGGTTAATTTAGATTTAGACCTTAAGGACTGAGACGTAGTTAGTTTGCTACTTTTTTTGTTCTTTTTTTTCAAATAAATTTGGAATGTTAATAATTATTTTTAGAGATCAATTTTAGCGCTAGTTTTCCACAATTTTACATAGTAAATATCTGATATATAATGGTTTATTAATTATTTTATATTTTAGTTTTTTAGCTGATATTTTTTTGTCATCTTCGTTCTCAGAGAAAGTTATCAACATATTTTTTGTCGCGTATTGTAAATCAACTTATTAACAATTTTAGA